>NZ_JBZCNK010000001.1:0-1088400 GCF_058269275.1 Arthrobacter sp. TJ-178
CGTAAATGTGTTACAGACACAAGACCGGAGCCAAGGAAAATTGGCTGCACGGTCCTGCACTAAATTCGAAACCAGCTAAAAAAGCTGTCCCATACCCACGGGGTGGGCGGTCACAGCCTGTTCAACCAATTAAAATAAATTGGTATCAATAAACTTGGCACACTATTGAGTTCTCAAACAACAGATGCATCCGAAATACTCGGAAAACAATTAATGTTTTTCTTTTCTCTTCGCTGCAGTGTTTCTTTATTCTATTTCATCCGGACCGTGTTTGGCAATTCGGGATAATTCCCGGTTACCGTTTCATCCGGCCGGACGAACCCATCACAAAGCATCCGGATTATCTCCGCTGCTGTGTTGTGGGATGTTGCCGGATCCGGGAGTCTCGCTTGCAGACCATGTCCGCTGGGCGCTCTCCGGGGCAACTCACTCAACTTTACACAGAGTTGCCGGACCGTGCAAACCGCTGGAGTGTGACCTCCTGCACTTTGCCGAACCGCTTTCCCTGTAAGGCCTGAGCTTCGCTGAAAACCAACGATTAATAGTGTGCAACACGGCTTCGGCGCCCTGCAAGCCTCCTACCCGTTGCCTCACTCACAGCAAAGCTGCCTACAGCGGGGCGCCGCCCCGCAGGTACTGCAGCTGCGCCGCCACTGACAGTTCGGCCGCCCGCCGCACGTTGGCCGGCACCTCGGCATACACCAGGTCCGCGACCGCTGAGACAGAAGCATCGGCGCCTGCACTCTGCAGTGCCGAGCGGATTTGTTCGAGCCGTTCCTGGCGGTGGTCGCGGTAGGTGAGGACCACTGTACTGAGATCAGGCAGCACCGGACCGTGGGCCGGAAGCACCGTGGCGTGCCCCAGCTCGGAAAGCCGGTCCAGCGAGGCGAGGTAGTCGCCCAGAGTTCCGTCCGGATAGTCGAGCACCGTGGTGCCGCGCCCGAGGATGGTGTCCCCGGTCAGCACGGACCCGCCCGGACCGTCGTCCGGAAGGTGAAAGCAGACGGAGTCCGAGGTGTGGCCCGGCGTTGCCAGCACGGTGATGTCCACTCCCCCGGCCTGCAGCTTCTCGCCGTCGGCCAGCGGATCCCCGCCCACGCAGTAATTCGGATGGAAGGCCCGGACCGGAGCGCCCGTCAGTTCGGCGAAACGCTCGCTGGCCTCGGTGTGATCGGGGTGGCGGTGCGTGATGAGGACCAGCTCCACCGTCCCGGCGGATGCCAGAAGCTGCAGGTGCTCCTCATCCAGAGGCCCCGGGTCCACCACCACCACATGGCTTGATCCCTCAGCGGCAATGACATAGCTGTTGGTCCCCTCCAGGCTCATGGGACCGGGATTCGGCGCCAGGGCAAAGCGGGTCAGCGGGCTGCTGCGGGTCAGGGCGGTGGCGGACATCGGGTTCCTTTGTTGAGCTTTAGGCCAGGCGGGTCAGCCAGCCGTGGGTATCTTCCACGGTGCCGGTCTGGACGCCCAGGAGCTGTTCACGGATGGACATGGTGACCGGGCCGGCAACGGCGTCGGCCGAACCGATGGTCTCGGTTTCAGTCTTCAGCTCGCCCACCGGTGTGATGACGGCTGCGGTTCCGCAGGCGAAGACCTCGGTGATGTCGCCGGAGGCAACGCCGTCGCGCCATTCGTCCAGGGTGATTTTGCGTTCCTGGACGTTCAGGCCGCGGTCCCGGCCCAGCTGCAGCACCGAGGAACGGGTGACGCCGTGCAGGATGGTGCCGGACAGTGCCGGAGTAACCAGGGTGCCGTCCTTGAAGACGAAGAAGACGTTCATGCCGCCGAGTTCTTCCACGGCGTTGTCATTGGCTGCATCCAGGAAGAGCACCTGCTTGCAGCCGTGTGCCTCGCCTTCCATCTGGGCGATGAGGGAAGCGGCGTAATTGCCGCCGCACTTGGCTTCGCCGGTGCCGCCGATGCCTGCGCGGGCGTACTTGGTGGACAGCCAGATGGAAACGGGCTTCAGCTCGCCGCCGAAGTAGTTGCCGGCCGGGGAAGCAATAACCCGGTAGGAAACCTCACGCGCGGGGCGAACGCCCAGGAACGCCTCGGTGGCGATCATGAACGGGCGCAGGTACAGCGCGGCGCCGTCGCCCTCGGGGATCCAGTCCGCATCCACGGAGACCAGCCGGCGCAGCGACTCCATGAACAGCTCTTCGGGAAGTTCCGGCAGGGCCAGACGGCGGGCGGAGAGATTCATGCGCGCGGCATTGGCCTCGGGCCGGAAGGTCCATACGGAACCGTCGGCGTGCCGGTAGGCCTTGAGGCCTTCGAAGATTTCCTGGCCGTAGTGCAGCACGGCAGCGGCGGGGTCCATGGCGATGGGGCCGTACGGTTCGATGCGGGCGTTCTGCCAGACACCGGTGCCGGTTTCATCGACCTTGTAGTCGATGACGGCCGTGTGGTCCGTGAAGTAGTCTCCGAATCCGGGGTCCGCCAGAATGGCTGCACGCTCCTCGGCCGGCTTCGGGTGGGCAGAGAGCTGCTGGGAAAATTCCAGAGCGCTGACAGACATTTTTCCTCCACGGTGGGCGGCGCGGGCCGCCCGACGAATTGGTTATTGGTACTTCCCGAGCTTATGACACCGCTGCGGCAATCGCATTGCCGACGTCCGCCGTCGTCCGCGGTTCACCGGTGCGCGCAGCGACGTCGTCCGCCACCGCCTGTTCCACGCGGGCGGCCTCTTTTTCCCTGCCAAGGTGGCGCAGCAGCAGTGCGGCGGAGAGGATGGCGGCCGTGGGGTCGGCTTTCTGCTGGCCCGCAATGTCGGGGGCGGAGCCGTGCACCGGTTCAAACATCGAGGGGAAGGTGCCGTCCATGTTGATGTTGCCAGAGGCCGCCAGTCCGATGCCGCCGGTCACAGCGGCGGCCAGGTCCGTAATGATGTCGCCGAAGAGGTTGTCCGTGACAATGACGTCAAAGCGTGACGGATCAGTCACCAGGAAGATGGTTGCCGCATCTACGTGCAGGTAGTCGTGGCTCACTTCGGGGAATTCGACGGCGACGCGCTCCACCGTGCGCTTCCACAGCCGGCCGGCGTAGACCAGCACGTTGTGCTTGTGGACCAGGGTGAGCTTTTTGCGGGGGCGCTCGTTGGCTCGCCGGAAGGCATCGCGGACCACGCGCTCCACTCCGAAGGCCGTATTGAGGGACACCTCGGTGGCTACCTCCTGCGGGGTGCCCTCGCGGAGCACTCCCCCGTTGCCGGTGTACGGACCTTCGGTTCCTTCGCGGACGACAATGAAATCCACGGTGCCCGGGTTGGCCAGCGGGCTTTCCACCCCGGGGTACAGCCGGGACGGACGCAGGTTCACATAGTGGTCCAGGCTGAAGCGCAGTTTGAGCAGCATTTCCCGTTCGATGAGTCCGGACGGAATGTTCGTGTCCCCGGGAGCTGCGCCGACGGCGCCGAAAAGAATGGCGTCATGGCCCTTGAGCGCCTCCAGCGTGTCCTCCGGCAGGGTTTCCCCGGTGGCCAGCCAGTGCTCGGCACCGAGCGGATACTCGGTCAGCTCAAACTGCACAGGACCGCCTTCGGTCACGGCAAGGAGCACCTTGACGGCCTCGGCGGTGACTTCCGGGCCAATGCCGTCGCCGGGAATGACGGCCAGGGAAACGGTGGAGGACTGTTCGCTCATTTGGCCATTCTAGGAACGCAGTCCACATCCCGGGCAAACCATCCCACATGCTGGACTACATGCGGACCGCCGAGATAGCAGCGCGACGATGGCTCGCCACGCGAGCGCCCCATCCGGATTGCCCGGCCCGGTATCAGACCGTGGCATGAGGCGCCGGGGCGCGTGCTGGCCCTAAAGTTGTTGTTCATGCTCGTGCACCGCCGAATTCAAGCCTGGCTCCAGGCCAACCCGTTCAAGGTCGACCTCACCCTGATGCTTTTCGGTGTCCTGATCTTCGTGCTGTCGGCTACTGCTGTTGGAAGCACGCATCCGGTCTTCGATGTCGCCTTATCCTTGGGCATCGTGGTGCCCCTGGCCTGGCGCCGGACCCGTCCGGTGCTGTCAGGAAGCATTACCGCCTTCTTCTGTCTCGTGCAGATTGCCTTCAGCGGGTTCCCCCTGCCGGCGGATATCCTGCCGCTGGTTACCGTCTATACGCTGGCTGCCTACGGGCCGCGCTGGGCGAGCCTGGGCGGATTGGCCCTGGCCCTGGCGGGCGGCGTGCTGTTCGTCTTTCGGTACTTCGGTTTCCCGTATGCAGCCTCAAGCCCGGTTGAACTGGCCATGTACTTTTTCAGCTTGGTGGCCTTTGAAGCCGTAATCCTGGTGGCCTGGACCTTCGGCGACCTGGCCCGCACCCGCAGGCTCGCCATCCAGGCGCTGGAGGACAGGGCCCGGCGCCTGGAAACCGAGCGCCAGCAGGAACGGGACCTTGCGGCTGCCGACGAACGGACGCACATTGCCCGCGAGATGCACGACATTGTGGCCCATTCACTCTCGGTCATCATCACCCAGGCCGACGGCGCCAGGTATGCGAGCGCCTCGGATCCGGAAATTGCTGCGAAGACCCTGGCCACCATTGCGGAGACCGGCCGCGGCTCACTGCGCGAAATGCGGCGCCTGCTTGGAGTCCTCCGCGGGGACGAGCTGGCCTCCACCCGTCCGCTGCCCTCGCTGTCCGACGTCGGCGCCCTCGTGGACGCGGTCAAACGCGCCGGTGTGGAGGTGGTGTTGACCGAAACGGGAACGATGCGCCGGCAGCTTCCCGCCGGGGCCGAGCTGACCGCGTACCGGGTCATCCAGGAATCGCTGACCAACGTCCTGAAACATGCCGGCTCTGCGGCACAGGCAGCAGTCGATCTGGAATGGACATCCCGCGGAGTGGAGATCAGCGTCCGTGACGATGGCCGCGGCGCCGGGGCAGACAGCGGGCCGGCTTCCCCGGCCGCCGGTTCCGGGCAGGGCATCAACGGCATGGCCGAGCGGGTGGCCCTCTACGATGGAAGACTGAAAGCGGCCCCTGTGCCCGGCGGAGGATTCCGCGTTGAAGCATTCATTCCCTACACGGAGGCCTAGGCTCGTGCCCCACTCCCCCTGGACCCCTGAGTCCGATTCCGCCGACACCTCCGCAGCCCCCATCCGCGTGGCTTTGGTTGATGATCAGCAGCTGGTGCGCGGCGGTTTCAAGATGCTGATCAACTCCCAGCCGGACCTGACAGTGGTGGCCGAGGCCGGCAACGGAGGGGAAGCCCTGCACGCGCTCTCCGCCGTGCGCGCCGACGTCGTCCTGATGGATGTGCGCATGCCCGGCATGGACGGCATCGAGGCGACCGCCCGGCTGCTGGAGCGGGCGGCCGCACAGCCCAAGGGATCCAGCGACGCCGAGCTCAAGGTGGTGGTGCTGACCACCTTCGACCTGGACGAGTACGCGCTGTCCGCGATCCGCGCCGGAGCCAGCGGTTTCCTGCTCAAGGACGCCCCGCCGGAAGAACTCCTCGAGGCCATCCGCACCGTGTACCGCGGTGACGCGGTGATTGCGCCGTCGACCACCCGCAGGCTGCTGGACCATGTGGCGCCCCTGCTCCGCGAGCCCACCGCCGAGGTCAGCCGGCACGCGGCCGACGTCGAACGCCTCACCCCCCGCGAGCGCGAAGTCTTCGGACTGATCGCGCAGGGACTCTCCAATCCCGAGATTGCCGCGTGTCTGTTCCTCTCGGATGCCACCGTGAAAACGCACGTGGGCCACATCCTGGCCAAGCTTGGCGCCCGGGACCGCGTGCAGGCTGTGGTGATTGCCTACGAGACCGGTATCGTCGCCCCGTAGACAGGGGCCGCCCCGGCGCCCCGGAGCCAGGGAGGCTGCCGTGTCCGCTGAAGCCGACGTCCGTTCCTTCTGCCTTGGGCTGCCCGGTGTGACGGAACGGCTCAGCTGGCAGCAGCCCGCGTGGTTTGCCCGGACTCTCATGGCGCGCATCTGGGATGACGGGGTGCTGACCGTCAAGTCTCCCGAACGGGAGGCACTTGCGGGCACCAGCCCGGACACCTTCTTTTGGACGCCGCACCACGACCGTTCCCCGCTTTTGCTGCTGGTGCGCCTGGACCGGGTGGACCGCGGCGAACTGGAGGAACTGCTGCTGGAGTCCTACCAACTGGCGGGCCCGCTTCCACCCACGGTATGAGACGGAGCGGGCTGATGCCCGTCCCTCCTCCGATGCTCCGGCAACCGGCCGCGGCATAACGTAGCAGGTATGACAACCCTTACTGAGAAATCTTCCGTGCCCGGCGGCACCACGGCCGCCGCTGCCGCGCAATCCCTGAACAAGACTTACGGTTCCGGGGATACCGCGGTCCATGCCCTGCAAAACGTGGACGTCACTTTCCAGGCCGGCACCTTCACCGCCATCATGGGCCCCTCCGGCTCCGGAAAGTCCACGCTCATGCACTGTCTGGCCGGGCTGGACACCGCCGACTCAGGAAAGATCTGGATCGGTGACACGGAGATCACCGCCCTCAAGGACGCCGAGCTGACCCGCCTGCGCCGCGACAGCGTGGGCTTTGTGTTCCAGTCCTTCAACCTGGTGCCCACCCTCACGGCAGAACAGAACATCACCCTGCCCGTGGCGCTGGCCAACGGCAAGGTGGACCGGAAGTGGCTGGAAGAGATCACAGGCATTCTGGGCCTGACCGGGCGGCTCAAGCACCGCCCCCACGAGCTCTCCGGCGGACAGCAGCAGCGCGTGGCCGTGGCCCGCGCCCTGCTGACCCGCCCGCACGTGGTCTTCGGCGACGAGCCCACCGGCAACCTGGATTCGAAGTCCGGCGCCGAGGTGCTCTCCCTGTTGCGCCGTTCCACCCGCGAAATGGGCCAGAGCATCATCATGGTCACCCACGACCCGGTGGCTGCTTCCTATGCGGACCGCGTGGTCCTGATGAACGACGGCGCCCTGGTGGGCGAGTTGTCCGAGCCCACCCCGGAAACCGTGCTCGCAGCCCTGACCAAGCTGGGGGCCTGAGCATGCTGCAGGTAGCGCTGGCGCAGGTGCGCCTGAACGCCCGCCGGTTCATTGCCGTTTCCCTCGCCGTCATGATTGCCGTCGGGTTCCTGACCGCCACGCTGATCATCAACTCCTCCTCCAAGGCCTCCCTGACGCAGAGCATCGGCGAGGGCTACCGGCATGCAGACCTGGTGGTCACGCCGGAAGTTTCTTACGACGCTCCACCCACCGTCATCACCCAGCAGATGGCGGACGCCGTCAGGGAAACTGACGGGATTGCCGGAACGTATGCGGCCATTTCGTCCTACGTCAACATGGACGAAGGGAAAAAGACCTCCTTCGCCGAGTTGAATAACACCGCCGAAGACCGCGCCCTGTTTCCGGTCGACATTGTGACAGGTGACCTGCCCGCCGCCGGGGAGGTTGCCGTGGACCAGGACACCGCAGACCGTCTGGGGCTCGCGCTGGGCTCGGTCCTGGTGCTCACTGCAAGCGGCGAACAGGATGCCGCTGCCACCGAGCTCACCACCAGTGCCATTGTGTCCACCTCCCGGGATCCCATGAAGATGGGCGCGCCGCAGCTTTATGCCGCCACGGCAACGGTGGAACAGTTCCCCTCCACGGAGCAGGGGTTCCGCAGTGTGCAGGCAGCCCTGGAACCGGGAGCCAAGCTGGAGGATGTCCAGGCCGCGCTCGAACAGACACTGACGGACGCCGGATTCACCGGCCTTTCGGTGCGCACCGCGGCCGAGCAGACCGAGGCAACAGTGGCCGGTTACACGGGCGGTGAAGACCAGCTGACAGTGATCCTGCTGGCCTTTGCAGCTGTTGCGCTTCTGGTCTGCGCCCTGGTGGTGTCCAATACGTTCTCGGTGCTGGTAGCCCAGCGGACCAGGGAGCTGGCGCTGCTGCGCTGCATTGGAGCCGCCCGCTCGCAGATCCGCCGCTCGGTAATCGTTGAAGCACTGCTGGTGGGCGTCGTCGCGTCAATTGCCGGCGTGCTGGTTGCCGTGGCCCTGGTGGGTGCGACCGTGGCCTATCTCCGGAATATTCCGGAGAGCGGCTTCGCAACGCTGTCCGTTTCCCCGCTTTCCGTCGTTGTTGGCCTGGGCGTCGGTGTGGTGATGACCGTGCTGGCCGCCCTGGTTCCGGCGCGGGCCGCCACTGCTGTGGCACCGCTGGCCGCGCTGCGCCCGGCGGACGACGTCCGTGCCGGTACGCGCCGCGGCAAGATCCGGCTGGTGAGCGGGCTGGTCCTGCTGGCCGTTGGAGTTGCCCTGTTGGCAGCCGGGGCTGTCCGTTCCGATCTGCTCCTGGCTCTTCCCGGCGGCATGCTGAGTTTTGTGGGCGTGCTGATGTGCGCCACTCTCTTTATTCCTACCCTGGTCCGTGCCGTTGGTTCCCTGGCAGCTCCGCTCGGAGTCCCGGGCAAACTGGCGGCAGTCAACGCAGTGCGCAACCCGCAGCGGACCTCGGCAACGTCGTCGGCCCTGCTCATCGGTGTGACCCTGGTGGCCATGATGATGACCGGCGCCGCAACCGCCAGGGATTCGTTGAGCACCCTCCTGTCCCAGGAGTTCCCGGTGGACGTTGCCATCAGCGGCGGCCTGTCGGACGGCTCGCCCTTCACCGGTGACGACGCCGATATTGCCCGGGCGGTTCCCGGCGTGACCTCTGCGGCGCTGCTGCCGGTGGCCGGCACCACCGATATGGACGGTTACCCTGCGGAGGTTTACGCACTGGATCCGGCGGATCGAGGGGTACTGCAGGACACCACGGTGGACATCGCACCGGGCAGCATCCTCATGCCCCAGGGCACCAAGGAAAAGACCGTCACGGTCAACGGCGCCAAGGGCGACGTAACACTGGACGTGGTTCTGAGTGAAAGCGGCGCCATGCAGCCGCTGGTCGCGGGCTCAACCGCTGATGAGCTGGGCGGTGTTCCGAAGACCACAGATCCGGACGCCTATCTGTCCGGGCCGCAGCTGTGGCTCTCCGTTGACGACACTCTGACCAGCAACGAACTCCTGAACCTGCAGTCGGACCTCGCCGAAGCCCTGGGCGTGGACGACTACATGGTTTCAGGGGCTGCCATTGTGCGCGCGTCCTTTGAACAGGTCATCGATGTCCTGCTGATGGTGGTCACCGGCCTGCTGGGCGTAGCCGTGGTGATTGCCCTGGTCGGAGTGGCCAACACCCTCTCCCTGTCCGTCCTTGAACGCACGCGGGAATCATCCCTGCTGCGGGCGCTCGGACTGACCCGGGGACAGCTGCGCGGAATGCTGGCGCTGGAAGCGGTGCTGATAGCCGGCGTCGCCGCCCTGTTCGGCACGGTGCTTGGAGCGCTGTACGGATGGCTGGGGGCCCAATCCGCCCTGGGTGCGTTCAGTCCGGTGGCTGCATCCATCCCGTGGGGACAACTCGGCGTGGTGCTGGCCGTAGCGCTCCTTGCCGGTCTGGCCGCCTCGGTGCTGCCGGCCCGCCGCGCTGCCCGTCTTTCGCCGGTGGCCGGGCTCGCCGCCGACTGACCTGCGGCTGAGCAGCGGTTGAGCAGCGGTGCAACCGCAGGCACCGCTGCTCAGGGCATCCCGCGGTGGTGCGCTCGCGGCCGGTCCGCTCGCGGCGGTGCCGGTGATCTGACAGGATAATAAGCAAACTGATCAGCACGAGTTGAAGGAGCACCTGATGTCCAACCCCGGAGCCGCTTGGAAGCCCAAGCATCAGTCCCTGTCCGCCTACCTGGACGATCATCTGCTGGGTGCTGAAACCGGGGTCCGGCTTTTCGGTGCTGCCCGGCGAACCTGGGAAGGGTCCGGCTATGAGCAGACCTTCGCTGATCTGGAATCCGAGATTGCCGGCGAACGCGATGAGCTGGAACAGCTGATTGTGACTCTGGGCTACCGGCGCAGCAAGGTCAAGAAGGCCATGGCCATGGCGGGTGCGGCAGCCGGAAAGCTCGGTCCCATGAATCCGATGAGCACCGGCGGGGGCACCACCGGCCAGTTTGAGCTGGAAGGCCTGCAGTCCATTGTCCGTGCCAAGGAATGCCTGTGGCGCACCCTGCTGGCTTTGTCCGCACACGACCACCGGTTCAATCCGTCCCGGCTCCGGGAGATGATCGATATGGCCGGCAGGCAGCAGGATGCGGTGGCAAAGGTGATGGAGGAAACGGCACCGGCACGGTTCCTGACCGGTCCGCTCAGTTCCGTCTCCTAGGTTCCTACACCCCTAGGTTTCTACGCCCGCTCTACCCGAAATAGCAGAAAGTGCCCTTCTGAGCGTTCAGAAGGGCACTTTCTGCTATTTCAGCGTGCTGTTTACGCCGGCAGGGACTTGAGACCTATTCGGCGGGTTCTTCGTACCGCGGGAAGATCGGCGCCGGAGCCGGCAGCGGCGTGCCGGGTACCAGCGGGGTGCGGATCGCACTGAACCGGCGGGCGTCGTCGTCGGACTGGCCCAAAACGGTCAGCAGCTTGGATGCGCTGTCCGGCATCACCGGCTGAATGAGGATGGCAACGATGCGCAGCACCTCCAGCGTCACGTACAGCACCGTGTT
The DNA here is from genome assembly GCF_058269275.1 of Arthrobacter sp. TJ-178. Taxonomy (NCBI): domain Bacteria; kingdom Bacillati; phylum Actinomycetota; class Actinomycetes; order Micrococcales; family Micrococcaceae; genus Arthrobacter; species Arthrobacter sp. TJ-178. Next base: position 10,515 of record NZ_JBZCNK010000001.1, read on the forward strand.
CATGCGTTCGACGTCGGTCTTCCGCAGCACCCACGGTGCCTGCTCCGCGAAGTAGGCATTCGTGTCGCCGAGGACCTTCCACGTGGCTTCGAGCGCACCGTGGAAGTCCTGCACGTCGTACGCCTTGCGGGAAATCTCCAGCAGTTCACCGGCGGCCGCCATGATGACCTTGTCCTCATCGGTGAACTCGCCGGGCTGCGGAACCGCGGCGCCGCAGTTCTTGGCCACCATGGACAGCGAGCGCTGGGCCAGGTTGCCCAGGTTGTTGGCCAGATCGGAGTTCATCCGGCCGACCACTGCCTCGTGGCTGTAGGAACCGTCGCCGCCGAAGGGCACTTCACGCAGCAGGAAGAACCGCACGGAGTCCAGGCCGTACTGGTCCGCCCACTCCTTGGGCGCCACCACGTTGCCCAGCGACTTGGACATCTTCACGCCCTTGTTGTGCAGGAAGCCGTGGATCATGATCCGCTTGGGCAGCTCGATCTTCGCGGACATCAGGAAGGCCGGCCAGAAAATGGCGTGGAAGCGGGAGATGTCCTTGCCGATCACGTGCACATCGGCGGGCCAGTACTTCTTGAAGGTCTCGCTCTCGGTGTCGGGGAAGCCGACGCCGGTGAGGTAGTTGGTCAGTGCATCCACCCACACGTACATCACGTGATCCGGGTTGCCCGGAACCGGAACACCCCAGTTGAAGGTGGTCCGGGAAATGGACAGGTCTTCCAGGCCGCCCTTGACGAAGCTGATGACCTCGTTGAACTTGGACTGCGGCGCGGCGAAAGTCGGCTGGGACTCATAAAGTGCCAGCAGCTTGTCCTGATAGGCGGAGAGGCGGAAGAAGTAGCTCTCCTCCTCGGTCCAGGTCACCTCAGTGTCGGTCTCCTTGGAGTACCGCACGCCGTCTTCGCGGACTTCGGTTTCATCCTCGGTGTAGTACGCCTCGTCCCGCACGGAGTACCAGCCGGCGTACTTGGAGAGGTAGATGTCACCGTTGTCCTCCATCCGCTTCCAGATGGCCTGGGCTGCGGCATAGTGGTCCGCGTCGGTGGTGCGGATGAAACGGTCGGGCGAGGTGCCCATGTCCGCTTCCATCTGCTGGAAGGCGGCCGAGTTGCGGTCCGCGAGTTCCTTGGCAGTAATGCCTTCCTTATCCGCGGACTGCTGCATCTTCAGGCCGTGCTCGTCCGTACCCGTCATGAAGAACACGTCGTAACCGTCAAGGCGCTTGAAGCGGGCCATGGCGTCGGTGGCGATGTGCTCATAGGCGTGCCCGATGTGGGGTTCGCCGTTGGGGTAGGAGATGGCAGTGGTGATGTAGAACGGGGTCTGGGAATCGGAAGAAGTCACATAAGAAAATTACCCTGTTTTGCCCGTCGGTGTCGCTTCGGCCCCGGCGCTGCGGGCAAGGAGCAGCAGGACGGCCGTCATCCGGGACTACACCTCGGCTTTCAGTACCCCGGTCAGCACCGAACCGGTGGCAGCGAGCCCGGCCCGCACCAGGGCTACCCCGACGGCGACCGACCCTGCCAGGAACGCAACGGACACCGGGGCCACCAGCAGCGCTGCTCCCGTCAGCGGAAACAGCAGCACCGTGGGCACGGCGGTGGACACGATGCTGACCAGCAGCAGCGGCTGCATGACAGCACCGGTGCGTGCAGCATCAATCACCTCGCGCGGCATGCCCATCCGGTCCAGGCTGCGGTAGAGGTCTGCCCGGTCCAGCACGGTGGCTGCCTGGTTGATTCCTGCCGAGCAGGCCACCATGAGGAAGCCGGCAATGACCGTGATCAGGACGCCCGTCATGATGTCCTGCAGCAGAAAGTCTTCCGGCCCCTCGGCCTGCGCTCCCTGCAGGGCGGCGGCGCCGGCACCGGCAACCACTGCGGTGAAGCAGACCATCGACAGGGCGCTGACCTGCCGCCAGGCGGTTTTCGGCGCATCCAGGACGATCCGCGCGGACATCAGTGCCTGCGGTGTCGCGGCCCGGCGCAGCCGCTGCCGGGCGGAAACGGACACCAGCCAGGGTCCCACCAGGTTCAGCACTGCCAGCCCGGCTGCGAACGCGCCGAAGATAACAGCAAGGGCTATCGCGGCTGCGGCCACCGGGGTCATCAGGGCGAAAACGCAGAGGGCGAGAATGAGCACCGCCGCACCGGCCCGTGAGCGGCACACCTTTTCGGGGGCGGAACGGGTGCGGACGCCCAGCGGTGAAACCACCACGCGCTGCAGGCCGACGGCGGAACTGACGGCGGCCAGGATCACCACCGCCAGGACGGCCATGGCGCCGGCCGCGGGGTTCAGCCAATAAGCCGCGCCGAGTGCTTCCCCGCGGAAGTGGATCAGCTGGACGAACGGAGCGAGCACCAGATATCCCACCACACCGGCCAGGGCTCCGGCGAGCGCCTGGGCGCAGGCCTCCAGCACCGTCACCTGGCGGACCGTCTTCGCGGAAGCACCCAGCAGGCGCAGTGTTGACAGATGTTCATTACGCCGGCGGGCCGACAGCCGCGCGGCCGAACCGCCAAGCGTGATCAGGGGCAGCACCAGCAGGATGAGTGCGAAACAGGCGAGCAGCAGGTAAAGATTGCCTTCGTCATCCCCCCACTGCAGGAAGGACAGGGCACCGGCCAGGACCGTCAGCAACAGGGTGGTGACGACGGCGAAGGACACCGCAGGCAGCAGCGACGCCGCTCTCCCCGTGGTGCCGGGACGGTTCAGGAGCCAGGCAATCCGCAGCGGTACGGCCAGTTGGGAGGAGCCGGCTGCGCGGGCAAAAGCGGAAGAGACCGGGCTGCTCATCGGATCATTCCTGCGGCACCGGCTGTATCGGCCACGACCCGGCCGTCGGCCAGGGTGACTACCCTGCCGCACCAGCGGGCCACCTCGGAATCGTGCGTGACAACCACCAACGAGCGCCCGGTTCCCTCCACCGTGCCCAGCAGCAGCTTCATCACTTCCGCCGAAGTACGGGAATCGAGTGCACCGGTGGGCTCGTCGGCAAACAGCACGCGGGCGCCGGTGACTTGTGCCCGGGCAATGGCAACACGCTGCGCCTGTCCCCCGGAGAGCTCACCGATTCGCCGTCCCTCCATACCGGCCAATCCCAGGGCGGCCAATGCGCCGGCTGCAGCCTGTTCGGCCTGCGGGCGGGCCGTGCCGCCCAGCATGAGGGCCAGAGCAACGTTCTCCCCCGCGGTGAGCTCGGGAATCAGCAGCCCCTGCTGGAACACGAACCCGAAGTCGGTGCGGCGCAGGACCGACCGGGCGTCGTCGTTCAGGGCGGTGATCTCGACCGGAACACCGGCGCTGCCGAACAGCCGGACGGTGCCGGCATCGGGCGAGATGATGCCGGCCAGGCAGTGCAGCAGGGTGGTTTTTCCGGAACCGGAAGCTCCCATCACTGCGATGGACTCACCGGGCCGGACAGTGAGGCTGACACCGGCCAGAGCGGGAGCGGTGTTGTAGGTCTTGACAAGGTTCTCGGCCGCCAGCAGAGGCATGCCGGGCATGGGTTCAGTCATACCTTCATGGTGTCCCCGCAGGGCAGCCCGGCACCTCGGAGCCCGGCATGAACTCCATGCCGGGCTCCTCCTACCCTGGGCGGAGACGGGCGGACGCTAGCCCTGCAGGTCAACCTCGCGGACCACCGTGGCGCCGATTTCCGTACGCAGGGTTTCCAGCACGTCCTGCGGTACGGAGGAATCCACGGTCAGCAGCGACAGCGCCTGGCCGCCCTCGGTGTTGCGGGCCACCTGCATGCCGGCAATGTTGATGCCCTTCTCCCCCAGGATCCGGCCCAGGGCGCCGATGACGCCGGGGCGGTCAGCGTAGATCAGCACCAGCAGGTGCTCGCTGATCGGAATTTCCAGGTCGTACCCGTTGACGCCCACAAGCTTTTCGATCTGCTTGGGTCCGGTCAGGGTGCCGGCCACTTCCAGCTGCGTGCCGTCCGAGAGCGCCCCGCGGATGGTCAGCACGTTGCGGTAGTCGTCCACTTCGGAGGTCTTGAGCAGACGCACCTCAATGCCGCGCTGCTCGGCCAGGACCGGAGCGTTCACGTAGGAGACCTGTTCGGAAACGATATCCGTGAAGATGCCCTTGAGTGCCGCCAGTTCCAGCGCCTTGACGTCCAGGGCGGCAATCTCGCCGGCCACCTCAATGTCGATGGCGGTCACGGAGTCGGAGGAGAGCGCAGTGAAAATCCGGCCCAGCTTTTCGATCAGCGGGATGCCCGGGCGGACCTCCTCGGCGATCACGCCGCCGGCAACGTTGACGGCGTCGGGCACCAGTTCGCCGGCCAGGGCCAGGCGGACGGACTTCGCCACGGAGACCCCGGCCTTTTCCTGGGCTTCGTCGGTGGAGGCGCCCAGGTGCGGGGTGACAATGACGTTGTCCAGGGACTGGAACGGCAGGTCCGTGGAGGGCTCCTTGACGAAGACATCCACGCCGGCACCGGCAATCTTTCCCTCGGTCAGCGCGGTGTAGAGGGCATCTTCATCTACGAGGCCGCCCCGGGCCACGTTCACCACATACGCGCTGTCCTTCATCTTTTCGAAGGCCTCGGCTCCGAGCATGCCCAGCGTTTCCGGAGTCTTGGGCATGTGGATGGTGACGAAGTCGGCCTGTTCCAGGAGTTCGTCCAGGGTCACCAGCCGGACATTCAGCTGGGCTGCGCGGGCCGGGGTGATATACGGGTCATAGGCGAGGATTTCGGTGCCGAAGCCCTGCAGCCGGGCCGCCACCAGCGCGCCGATGCGGCCCAGCCCGATGATGCCGATTTTCTTTTCGAACAGCTCGGTGCCGGTGTACTTGGAACGCTTCCATTCCCCGCCCTTGAGTGCCGCGCTGGCCTGCGGAATGTGGCGGGCCAGGGACAGGATGTGGCCCACGGTCAGTTCCGCGGCGGAGATGATGTTTGACGTGGGGGCGTTGACCACCATGACACCGGCCTGAGTTGCGGCCTTTATGTCCACGTTGTCCAGGCCCACGCCGGCGCGGGCAATGACCTTGAGGTTCTTCGCGGCGGCAATGGCCTCGGCATCCACCTGGGTGGCCGAGCGCACCAGGATGGCGTCGACGTCGGCGATCGCGGAGAGGAGCTGGGAGCGGTCGGCGCCGTCCGTGGAGCGGATTTCAAAGTCAGGGCCGAGGGCCTCGACAGTGGCGGGCGAGAGCTCCTCCGCGAGGAGTACGACTGGTTTGGTGGCAGACACCGGTGACCTCTTTAGCTGTGGAAGATTCAGGTGGGGTTTTCGCGCAGGAGGCCGGACCCAACGGGTCCGGCCTCCTTGCCGATTCGGCTTGCTTTTCGAGCCTAGCGCCTGCCTCCCGGGCGGGCGTGAATCGGTGCTTCTGTTACGGCCGGCTACCGGGAAACGGAGCCCTCGGTGTAGTCGTCATCGGACTTGATCCAGGAGAAGAGCTTGCGCAGTTCGCGGCCCGTGGCCTCGATGGGGTGGTCTTCGCCCTTTTTGCGCAGTGCCTTGAACTCCGAAGCGTCGGCGTCCTGGTCATCGATGAAGCGCTTGGCGAAGGCACCGTTCTGGATGTCTGCGAGGACAGCCTTCATGTTTTCCTTCACGCTCTCGTCAATGACGCGGGGTCCGGAGACGTAGTCGCCGTATTCGGCGGTGTCGGAGACGCTCCAGCGCTGCTTGGCGATGCCGCCTTCGACCATCAGGTCCACAATGAGCTTGAGCTCGTGCAGCACCTCGAAGTAGGCAACCTCAGGCTTGTAGCCGGCCTCGGTCAGGGTTTCGAAACCGTACTGGATCAGCTGCGAAGCGCCGCCGCAGAGCACGGCCTGCTCGCCGAAGAGGTCCGTTTCGGTTTCTTCGGTGAAGGTGGTCTCGATGACGCCGGCGCGGGTGCCGCCAATGGCCTTGGCGTAGGACAGCGCCAGTTCCTTGGCCTTGCCGGAGGGGTTCTGCTCGACGGCGATCAGGTCGGGAACGCCGCGGCCGGCTTCGAATTCGCGGCGCACAATGTGGCCCGGGCCCTTGGGTGCCACCAGGGCGACATCGACATCAGCCGGCGGCTGGATGTAGCCGTAGCGGATGTTGAAGCCGTGGCCGAAGAACAGGGCGTCGCCGGCCTGCAGGTTCGGGGCGATGTCCTCGGCGTAGACAAAACGCTGGACCTGGTCCGGAGTGAGGATCATGATCAGGTCCGCCTCGGCGACGGCGTCGGCCACGTTGAGCACGCGCAGGCCCTCCGCTTCGGCCTTGGCGCGGGACTTGGAGCCTTCCTTGAGGCCAACGCGGACGTCGACGCCGGAATCACGCAGGCTGAGGGCGTGGGCGTGGCCCTGGCTGCCGTAGCCGATAACCGCGACGGTGCGGCCCTGGATGATGGACAGGTCGGCGTCGTCGTCGTAATACATGTCAGTCACAGTGTTCTCCTACTGAGGTTTCTTGGATAAAGGTTTGGATCGGAACAGCAGCGGAAGCTAGGCGGTGCGCAGGTGCGCACGGTCCCCCATTGACTTGGCGCCGCGGCCGATGGCCAGCGTTCCGGATTGAACTATTTCGCGGATGCCAAAGGGTTCAAGCACTGCAAGGAGCGCGTTGAGTTTTTCGGCGGTGCCTGTGGCTTCAACGATCAGCGAGTCGGTGGACACGTCAACCACTGAAGAACGGAACAGCTCGGCTGCCTGGGTTACCTGCAGCCGGGTTGCGGCATCCGCGCGAACCTTGACCAAGATGTGGTCGCGTTGCACGGAAGACTCGGGAACCAGCTCAACAATCTTGATGACATTGACGAGCTTGTTCAGTTGTTTGGTGACCTGCTCCAGCAGGTCACCCTCGGCCTCGACCACCACGGTGATGCGGGACAGTCCCGGCACCTCCGAGGGGCCCACGGCCAAAGAATTAATGTTGAATGCCCGGCGGGCAAACAGGGACGCTACCCGGGTCAGGACACCGGGAACGTCTTCAACCAGTACGGAAAGGGTGTGGCGTGCCATGGCCCTAGTCCTCCTCTTCCCATTTGGGTGTCATGTTGCGGGCAATCTGGATCAGGTCGTTGGGGACACCGGAGGGAACCATCGGCCAGACCATCGAGTCGCGGCTGACCACGAAGTCGATGACCACGGGGCGGTCGTTGATCGCCAGCGCCTGGCGGATGGTGTCATCGATGTCCTCGTCCCGCTCGCAGCGCAGGCCCGCGCAGCCGTAGGCGTCGGCAAGCTTCACGAAGTCGGGAACCCGGACGGTGTCATGGCCGGTGTTCAGGTCCGTGTTGGAGTAGCGGGACTCGTAGAAGAGGGTTTGCCACTGCCGCACCATGCCCAGGGAGGAGTTGTTGATGATGGCCACCTTGATTGGGATCTTGTTGATCAGGCAGGTGGCCAGTTCCTGGTTGGTCATCTGGAAGCAGCCGTCGCCGTCGATCGCCCAGACGACGCGGTCCGGGTTGCCCACCTTGGCACCCATGGCCGCGGGCACCGAGTAGCCCATGGTGCCGAGGCCGCCGGAGTTGAGCCAGGCGCGGGGGCGCTCGTACTTGATGAACTGGGCCGCCCACATCTGGTGCTGCCCGACGCCGGCCACGTAGACGCCGTCGGGGCCGGTGAGGGCTCCGATGCGCTCGATGACCTTCTGGGGCGCAATGTGGCCGTCTTCCGGTTCGCTGTAGCCCACGGGGTAGATTTCGCGCAGCCGGTTGATGACTTCCCACCAGGGTGCGATGTCCGGGCGTTCGACGGCGAATGCGGCGCGGACCGCCTCGGTCAGTTCCGGCATGATCTCCTTGACCGAGCCGACAATCGGCACGTCCGCCGGGCGGTTCTTGGAGATCTCGGCGGGATCGATGTCCGCGTGGATGACCTTGGCACCGGGAGCAAAGGAGGAGAGCACACCGGTAACGCGGTCATCGAAGCGCGCACCGAGCGTGATGAGCAGGTCCGACTGCTGCAGGGCCGCAACGGCCGACACCGAGCCGTGCATGCCGGGCATGCCGGCGTGCTGGCGGTGGGAATCGGGGAACACGCCGCGGGCCTGCAGGGTGGTGACCACGGGCGCACCCACCAGCTCGGCCAGCTCCAGCAGTTCCGCCGAGGCGTCCGCCTTGAGCACTCCCCCGCCCACGTAGAAGACGGGACGCTGTGAGGCGGCAATCAGGCGGGCTGCCTCGCGGACCTGCTTGGAATGGCCGCGGACCACAATCCGGTAGCCCGGCAAATCGATTTTGGGCGGCCAGGAGAACATCGTCTTGGCCTGCTGGGCGTCCTTGGAAATGTCCACGAGCACGGGGCCGGGACGGCCGGTGGTGGCAATGTGGAAGGCTTCGGCCAGGACCCGGGGAATGTCGTCCGGATTGGTGACCAGGTAGGAGTGCTTGGTGACGGGCATGGTGATGCCCACGATGTCTGCCTCCTGGAAAGCGTCGGTGCCGATGAACGCACTGGAGACCTGGCCGGTAATGGCCACCATGGGAACGGAGTCCATGTGGGCATCAGCGATGGCCGTGACCAGGTTGGTGGCTCCCGGACCGGAGGTGGCAATGCAGACTCCGGCGCGGCCGGTGACCATGGCATAGCCCTCTGCGGCGTGCCCGGCGCCCTGTTCGTGGCGGACCAGGATGTGCCGCAGCTTGGTGGAGTCCATGAGCGGGTCATACGTGGGGAGGATCGCGCCGCCGGGCAGTCCGAAAATGTCCTCCACTCCGAGTTCCTCCAGAGCCCGGACGATCGCCTTGGATCCGGTCATCTCGGTGGGGGGAACCACGTTGTTGGGGCCCTGCACCCGGTTGTCCGCGGCTTCGTGCGGGGTTGATACGGAGGAGGCAACATCACGTGTCTTCGCCGTGGCTGCCTTCGCAGCAACACTGACTTTGTTGGCCATCAGCGACGGGCTGATTGGCGATCCCTTACTCATAAAGACTTCCTTACGGATACTTATTCATGTGATCTGCTGCGGCGGCCGTCCGGACGGTTAGCCCGGGCCGGCTTTTCTGCTTTGTCTGAAGCCAATAAAAAAACCCCTCGTGCCGGTTGGCTCCGTAGGGGTTCGCGCGTGACGTTCTTGCAAGCTCGGCGGTTAGGCCACGCGCTTGGTAAGGACGACGGGTACGATCTGCATGCCTTTCATCCTTCCCGTCCCCTGCGGGGGTGTCAAACTTTTGAGACTCACGTCTCACTATCTGGACATCCCGTCCGCTTTGTGGACGTCCAGTTCCCCCTGGTTCCCTACCCACCCGAAGGCGGCAGGGCTTAATAAGGCTGCAAGGCCTTAGGGGCCCCACGGGCATCCGCGCCAGCGGGTGTCCGTGGGGAGGCCTTATCAGCCGGGCAGGGCTTAATAAGGCCGCAAAGGCCTTAGGGGCCCCAAGGGCATCCGCGCCAGCGGGTGCCCTTGGGGAGGCCTTATCAGCCGCAGTACGCCCCGGTGGAGGCCGAGTTGACCAGCTTGGTGTACTTGCCCAGGACACCGGTGGTGAACTTGCCCGGCAGGGGCTTCCAACCGACCTTCCGCGCTTCCAGCTCGGCCTCGTCCACCAGCAGGTCGAAGCTGCGGGCGGCAATGTCCACGCGGATCCGGTCGCCGTCCTTCACAAAGGCGATGGGGCCGCCGTCGACCGCTTCCGGAGCAACGTGGCCGATGCACAGGCCGGTGGTGCCGCCGGAGAACCGGCCGTCAGTGAGCAGCAGGACGTCCTTGCCCAGGCCTGCACCCTTGATGGCGCCGGTGATGGCGAGCATTTCACGCATGCCCGGTCCGCCCTTGGGGCCTTCGTAGCGGATGACGACGACGTCGCCGGCGTGGATGTCTCCGTTGTCGAGGGCATCCAGGGCGCCCTGCTCGCGTTCGAACACACGGGCGGTGCCCTCGAAGACGTCGGCGTCGAAACCGGCGCTCTTCACCACGGCGCCTTCCGGAGCCATGGAGCCGTGCAGGATGGTGATGCCGCCGGTCTTGTGGATGGGGTTGTCCATGGCGCGCAGGACCTTGCCGTCCGGATCCGGCGGATCGATCTTCGCCAGGTTCTCCGCCACGGTCTTGCCGGTGACGGTGAGGCAGTCGCCGTGAATCAGGCCGGCGTCGAGCAGTGCCTTCATGATCACGGGCACGCCGCCGATCTTGTCGACGTCGTGCATCACGTACCGGCCGAAGGGCTTCAGGTCACCCAGGTGCGGAATCCGGTCACCGATCCGGTTGAAGTCCTCCAGCGTGAGGTCCACCTGCGCTTCGCGGGCAATGGCCAGCAGGTGCAGGACGGCGTTGGTGGAGCCGCCGAAGGCCATGGTGACGGCAATGGCGTTTTCGAAGGCCTTCTTGGTCATGATGTCGCGGGCGGTGATGCCCTTGCGGAGCAGGTTGACCACGGCTTCGCCGGACTTGCGGGCAAAGTCGTCGCGGCGGCGGTCTGCCGAGGGCGGCGCAGCGGAGCCGGGAAGGGACATGCCCAGGGCCTCGCCGATGCAGGCCATGGTGTTGGCGGTGTACATGCCGCCGCAGGCGCCTTCTCCCGGGCAGATGGCACGTTCAATGGTGTCCAGGTCCTTGAGGCTCATCTTGCCGGCGGCACAGGCACCCACCGCTTCGAAGGCATCAATGAGGGTCACTTCGCGCTCGGTGCCGTCTTCCATCTTGGCGAACCCGGGCATGATGGAACCGGCGTACAGGAACACGCTTGCGAGGTCCAGCCGGGCGGCAGCCATCAGCATGCCGGGCAGGGACTTGTCGCAGCCGGCCAGGAGGATCGATCCGTCCAGGCGCTCGGCCATCATGACTGTTTCCACCGAGTCTGCAATGACTTCGCGGGAAACCAGCGAGAAGTGCATGCCTTCATGACCCATGGAGATACCGTCCGAAACGGAAATCGTGCCGAACTGCATCGGGAATCCCCCGCCGGCGTGAACGCCTTCCTTGGCACCCTGGGCCAGGCGGTTCAGTGACAGGTTGCAGGGGGTGATTTCGTTCCAGGAACTGGCAACGCCGATCTGCGGCTTGGCGAAATCATCGTCTCCCATGCCGACGGCGCGGAACATGCCGCGGGCCGGGGCGGCATGGATTCCATCGGTGACTACTCGGCTTCGGGGTTTGATGTCAGGGGTATTCTCCACACTCATAGTCCCGATCTTAGGACCATTGCGATGTTTCCCGGGGGCATGTGACGGACGCGCTTCGCGGTTGTTACGGAGAGTTAAGAACGCGTGACAAGTGGATGTCCATGCGGGTGTTGCCGCCCGGGGCTTCCATCCATCGGGCCCGGTGTTCATAGACTGGGGGCATGACCTCGGCACCAGAACCCCGCAACCAGCCCTCCAGCGATGAGATCAAGGCTGCGCTCCGGCATGTGTTCGAGTCGCAGATTCCCAACTACGGCGATTACAACCTCGTGTGCGCAGGTCCCGGCGGGGACGGAGCCGACACGTTCTACGTCGTGGGCTACCGCTGGCGTCCCGCCGAGCTGGTCTTCGCACCCTTCTCCACCGGCACCCTGTCCGGTCTGGAAGCACCCACGGCAGTGAACTCGACCAACCTTTCACACACCGAGGAAGTGGAGGCCGGAGACTACGAGGTGGGGACGAACACCGGCCGCATCTTCCGTTTCCAGGTTCAGGGCAGCGCCCCGCTTCCCGATGACGGCGAGGCCGGCAGGGTCATTGAACAGGACGCCGACCTGGAGGACTTTGAGTCCTTCCTGGAGCATTTCCTGACCCTGGGCTGACTTCTCCCGGCCGGCACGGCGGCCGGTTAGGCCCAGGGGCCGGGTCGAACGAGGTTCTCGGGTTCCTCGCCGCGGGCAAGGCGGCCCACCTGCTCCTTCAGCAGCTTTTGGATGCGCGGCACAAAGGCTTCGGTGTTTCCGCCGACGTGCGGCGTGATGATGGCGTTGGGCGCCTTCCACAGCGGGTGATCGGCCGGCAGCGGCTCGGGATCCACGACGTCGAGCGCCGCATGCAGCCTGCCGGAAAGCACCTCTGCGGTGAGCGCCTCCGTGTCCACCACCGGGCCCCGGGCCACATTCACCACGAGGGAACCGTCCGCCAGTGCCGCCAGGACCTCCCTGCCGATGAGGTGCCGGGTCTCACCGGTCAGCGGCGTGATGACCACGAGCACCTCCGCGGTCCGGGCAAGCTCCACGAGTTCATCGGTTCCGTGGACCGTTCCGCGCTCATCGGTCCGGGCCCTGGTTCCTACCCGGGTCAGCTCCACTTCGAAGGGCTCGAGCCGCTGGGCGATCGCGGCGCCGATGCCGCCCACGCCGACCATCAGCACGCGGCGGTCCGCGAGGCCGGGATAACGCCGGCTGCTCCAGGTTCCGCTCTGCGCGTTCCGCACGGCGTCGTCAATGCCCCGCAGGCTGGCAAGCATCAGGGTCAGTGCCAGCTCCGCAGTGCCTGCAGCATGCACCCCCGCTGCACTGGCGACGGCGACGTCGGATCCAACCAGCTCCGGGAGCCCGTCATAACCGGTGGTCTGGGCCTGGATCATCTTCAGCCCGGGAACCCGGTCCAAGGCCTGGCGCCAATTGCGGCCGGCAGCGTACGGCAGCACGACGGCGTCGATCTCGCCGTAGTCCAGCCCCTGCGGTTCCCCCGCCAGATCCCAGACACCGGCCCGGATGCCTTCGGGCAGGGGGCGCAGCGACTCCAGGAGGTCTTCGCTGGGAACGGTAATGGTCTGCACGGGACGAAGTTGCTCACTCATGCCTGACAGCCTAGTGCCGAAGGCCCAACTGTCCGCGGACCTCTGGACAGGGGACGGAAACCAACCGTAACGTCAAAGACCGAGCCGGTAGTGCCTCACCGTCTCCCCTTCATTTCCCCCTTGTCCCCCTTTGTCCCCGCAGTGGTTTCCAGCTGCGGGAGAGTCCGGAAGAGCAGATACGTGAAACGTTCGTCCCTGTTTGCATCCGCCGCCGTTTCTGCAGCGGCACTCACCGCGGCGGCGTCGGTGCTGCGCCGGCTGCTGCACAACGGCGTGGTGGAGAAAGCCCTGCACCCGGCATTGCCGGTTACGCCTGTCCCCAGAGATTCCGTGACAGCCACAGCTGCCCAGACACCCGCGGAAACCGATTCCGGCCCTGAGGATCCCGCAGCCGGGGGCGGCGGCAGTGCCGGACTGCCGTCGCGGACCTGGCTGGTGGATAACAGCGAAGACTGGGACGGCAGCCCCGTGGAGCTCGTGGTCCCCCCGGGCACAGGCCCGCAGGCAACGGAACCGGGGGATCCGATGCCCTGAATTTCCCATCGATTTTTCTTTTGGGGAGAAGTACTGGTAGTGTTTCATGTCGTTGCGGAGAGCAAATCGAGCAGAAAAGTTCGGCTTGCACTACTAAACAAAATGCACCTCTAGCTCAATTGGCAGAGCATCTGACTCTTAATCAGAGGGTTCCGGGTTCAAGTCCCGGGGGGTGCACCAATCAAAACCCCGACTCATCGGCAGCACGCCGATCGGTCGGGGTTTTTTGTTGCCCACCTCCTTTTGCCTGCAGCCCCTGGCATGCCGGCATTCCCTGACGTCCCGGGTCGGTCTGGCCCTTGGCACCTGTCCCTTCCTCCCCGGCTCGATCATCCGCAACACACTGCCTCCTGATTGACGCCGGCCCCGAAACTGCATCCGCATCCTATGACCTGCATCTCACTGCGCGATTTAAGGCTCCCTGCGTTCGCGGAACCCATAAAATGCTGGTAGTGTTATTTGTCGTTGCGGATGACAAATCGCCGGTTTTACCGGTGAGGCGGTAACGCAGCAGATGCACCTCTAGCTCAATTGGCAGAGCATCTGACTCTTAATCAGAGGGTTCCGGGTTCAAGTCCCGGGGGGTGCACCAAAATCAAGGAGCGGCTCAGCTCGGTGAAAACCGGCGGGGCCGCTCTTTTGTTGCGCGGGCACTTTGTTGCTTCAGGCTCCAGCGCCGCACCGCGCGCCGCCGGACAAAGCAAAAGGCACGCCCCGTTGCGGGACGTGCCTTTGCACAGAAATCCTTAGGCGCTCTCGGCGGCTTTCGCGTCTGCACCGTCAACGGCTTCATCGGAGGCAGGCTCCTGTGCCATTGGGGCAACTGCTTCCTGCGGAACCACGGGAATTGGCAGGCCGGGAACATCCACAGCCAACTGCCAGCGCGGGTTTCCAAGCTCCCTGATGACATTGCGAAGCTGGCCGCGCAGCTGTTCGGACATCAGCTCCCCACCGTCAGTAAGTGTGCTCTCGATGTCCTGCGCCTCATGCAAAACGTCAATGCCCTGCGGCGTAATGGACACCATGTGGCTCCGCCGGTCCAGATCATTGCGGACGCGGACCACGTGCCCGTGAGTTTCCAGCCGGGAGAGGGTCTTACCCATTGTCTGTGCCTGAACGCGGACGATCTGAGCCAGTTGCGCCTGGGTCATGGGTCCCTGGGCGTCAAGAACTCCCAGCGCGATTACTCCCGCGTGGGTCACTCCGATTCGAACAAGCCTCTCGTTCCAGGCGTGTTCAACCAGGCGTGCCGCCGTTGACAACAGACGACCTGTGGGCCAGTGCTCCATATCGGGCATAAAACAGAACTCTTCCTTTCAGGGTGAGGATTCAGTGGCCATTCGGATAACCTACAAAACCCACCACATACTAGGATAGCCACCTTGGCCGTGCACTGTCGCCCTGTGACACAGCCGGATCTTCCATCGATACCAAGGAGTGACCTATGCCCCGCCTGTCCCCCGGTGATACTGCCCCCGATTTCACCCTTCCGGCAACGGACTCTACTTCCGTCTCACTCGAGGGTTTCCGCGGCCGCAGCACAATTGTCTACTTCTACCCGGCTGCAGCCACTCCCGGCTGCACCAAGGAAGCCTGTGACTTCCGTGACAACCTGAACAGCCTCCAGGATGCCGGGTACGCTGTCGTCGGAGTTTCTCCCGATCCGGTGCCGAAGCTCGAAAAATTCGCGGCGGCGGAGAACCTCAACTTCCCCCTGCTCTCCGACCCGGACCACGCCGTGGCCGAGGCGTACGGTGCGTGGGGCGAGAAGAAAAACTACGGCAAAACGTATGAGGGCCTCATTCGTTCCACCGTGGTGGTGGACCCGGACGGCAAGGTCGCCCTCGCCCAGTACAACGTCAAGGCCACCGGCCATGTGGCCAAGCTGTCCCGCGATCTTGGACTCGCCTAAACCTCAGGTACACTGGAGGCTGGTTTTACGGCTTTCCGCCTTAAATGCGGCGGCGGCGTAATTCCGGGCGCGAGTGGCGGAATTGGTAGACGCGCTGGATTTAGGTTCCAGTGTCTTCGGACGTGTGGGTTCAAGTCCCTCCTCGCGCACCATTGGAATGGTCCGAGACATTGTTCACGGATTAGTCGCAACATAGAAACACCCCGGTCTTCGGACCGGGGTGTTTTTCTTTTTAACCATTGTTCGCCGAGGGTGTTTGCCTAGGGAGCCGGCGACTTTGCGGCCGGATCCGCAGCCGCCGGCGGCGCGGCTCCAAAACTTTTCCGGCACTGCACCCATCCGGCTCCGCAGCCGGGCCGAAGACCTTCTGAGACCTCGCACCAAGAGGTATTCACACCAACCAGGAGGCCCCGCCGTGCGGGTCCTCGCCAGAAGGAGAAAAACAATGGCTTTCAAGACCCGCCGGAACATGTCCATCCTCGGAATCGCCGCTGTCTCCATGCTGGGCATGGCCGCCTGCAGCACCGACTCCTCCGACACCTCCTCCGACAGCTCCTCCTCGGGCATGGCTTCGGAATCCAGCATGTCCCCCTCCGCTTCCGAATCCATGAGCCCCGGCGCCGCCTCCAGCGAATCCATGAGCGCGGATCCGGCAGCCAACCTGGTGGGCGGAAGCTGCGCCGACTACGCCGCGGCAGTGCCCGAAGGAGCAGGCTCCATCGAGGGAATGTCCCTGGACCCGGTCGCCACGGCCGCCTCCAACAACCCCATGCTGACCACGCTGACCGCTGCGGTCTCCGGCCAGCTGAACCCGGACGTCAACCTCGTTGACACGCTGAACAGCTCCGAATACACCGTCTTCGCTCCCACCGACGACGCTTTCGCCAAGCTGGACGCGGCCACCCTCGAAACCCTGAAGACCGATCCTGACCTGCTCTCGAGCATCCTGACCTACCACGTGGTTCCGGGCCAGGTCACGCCTGACGAGCTTGCGGGCATGTACACCACGGTCAACGGTGCCGATGTTGAGGTCACCGGCTCCGGGGACAGCCTGATGGTCAATGATGCGGCAGTGGTGTGCGGCGGCGTGCAGACCAAGAATGCCACCGTGTACCTGCTGGACACCGTCCTGATGCCGTCGATGTAATCTCCGCGAACGGCGCGGCCCAGAGGCACGGGCAAGCAGGCCTTTGCAGCCAAAGCTAAAGGCGGATACCCCTCGCGGGGTATCCGCCTTTTGCGTGACCAAATTGTGACCCTGCCGGGAGTCCAAATACCTTTGTAATCCCCGTCACCCATTAGGCTCGGTCCATACGTATGTGTCACACGACACACATTGACCCCACGCACCGCACTGCACCCGCCTTATTGCACGGGTATCTCTCGCCCCAGAGGAGTAAGACCATGTCACCTGTTGGCCGAACTATGAGCGGCTCCCGCCCAAAGCGGCGCGCCGCTGCCATCACCACGGGGATAGCCCTCAGCGCCCTGATTCTCTCCGGCTGCGCCCAGAGCGAGCGCGAGGAGGGAACGGGCGACGCCGCTGCGTCGTCGGACGTTGACGGAACCTTCGTCTTCGCAGCCTCGTCGGATCCCAAGTCCCTGGACCCGGCTTTCGCCTCCGACGGCGAATCCTTCCGCGTCAGCCGCCAGATCTTCGAGGGCCTGGTTGGCGTCAAGCCGGGAACCGCGGATCCGGAACCGCTGCTGGCCAAGTCCTGGGAGACTTCCGAGGACGCCCTGACCTACACCTTCGAGCTGCAGGACGGCGTCAAATTCCACGACGGCACCGATTTCAACGCCGAAGCCGTTTGCGCCAACTTTGACCGCTGGTACAACTTCACCGGCATCCAGCAGGCTGAAAGCCTTGCCTACTACTACAGCAAGCTGTTCAAGGGCTTCTCCGATACCCCGGAGACCGCCACCTACGAGTCCTGCGAAGCCACCGGTGACACCGAAGCGGTAGTGACCCTGGCCAAGCCGTTCGCCGGATTCATCGCCGCGCTGTCCCTGCCGGCCTTCTCCATGCAGAGCCCGACGGCGATGGACCAGTACGCGGCCAACGAAGCTTCCGGCACGGCCGAGGCTCCCACGCTGACCGAGTACGCCAAGGACCATCCCACCGGAACCGGCCCCTTTAAGTTCGAGAACTGGGAAGTCGGCAACCAGATCACCCTGTCCGCCAATGAGGACTACTGGGGCGAGCAGGGCCAGGTCACGGACATCATCTTCCGCGTCATCGACGATCCCAACTCCCGCCGCCAGTCCCTCGAGGCCGGCACCATCGACGGCTACGACCTCGTGGCTCCGGCTGACACAAAGTCGCTGGCCGACGCCGGGTACAACGTGATAGCCCGCGAGCCGTTCACCATCCTCTACCTCGGCATGAACCAGAAGGTTGAGGAACTGGCGAACCCGCTGGTGCGCCAGGCCATTGCCCACGCGATCGATAAGCAGGCCCTGGTTGACCAGACCCTGCCCGAGGGCACCAAGGTGGCCACCCAGTTCATCCCCGACGTGGTCAACGGCTACAACGAGGACGTCACCGAATACGACTACGATCCGGAGAAGGCCAAGTCCCTGCTGGCCGAGGCCGGCTACCCGGACGGCTTCTCCGTGGACTTCAACTACCCCACCGGAGTCTCCCGCCCGTACATGCCGACGCCGGAGCAGGTCTACACCAACATCACCGCCCAGCTCGAAGAAGTGGGCATCACCGTCAATCCGCAGCCGAACAAGTGGTCCCCGGATTACCTGGACCGCGTCCAGGCCTCCGAAGACCACGGCATCCACCTGCTGGGCTGGACCGGCGACTACAACGACACCGACAACTTTGTCGGCGTGTTCTTCGGCGGCGAAAAGCCCGAGTTCGGATTCAACAACCCGGAGATCTTCGATGCCCTGGAGGAAGCCCGCCAGGTCAGCAGCCTCGAGGAGCAGACTCCGCTCTACGAGCAGATCAACGAGGACATCGCCGAGTTTGTGCCGGCCATTCCGCTGGCACACCCGGCTCCCTCACTCGCCTTCAACGAGCGCGTGGTTTCCTACCCCGCCAGCCCGGTGAATGACGAAGTGTTTAACAAGATCGAACTCAACAAGTAAGCAGCACAGGGCCGGGGTCTCTTCGGAGATCCCGGCCCTTTCACTGTTTCCCTTCCTTCATCCAGCGCCTCTACCACGCTGAGAAAGGACACCTGTGCTGCAAGTCATCGGCAAACGTCTTCTCATGCTGATTCCCACACTCATCGGTTTGTCCATCCTGTTGTTCGTCTGGGTCCGCAGCCTTCCCGGCGGCCCGGCCACCGCTCTGCTCGGCGACAAAGCAACACCGGAAGCGATCGCAAGGATCAACGCCGCCTACGGCTTTGACCGCCCCCTTCTGGAGCAGTACTTCGTCTACGTCGGCAAGCTCCTGCAGGGCGACTTCGGCGTTTCCACGGTCACCGGCCGGCCCGTGCTGGAGGAGTTCGCGACCCGTTTCCCCGCGACCCTGGAACTGTCCGTGGTGGCGCTCATCTTTGCCATCGGCATCGGGATTCCGCTTGGCTACCTCGCGGCAACCCACTACGGACGCTTCTGGGATCATTCCTCGGTGGTGCTTTCGCTCGTGGGAATCACCATCCCGGTGTTCTTCCTGGCCTTCATCCTGAAGTGGCTCTTTGCCATCCAGCTCCCCTGGTTTCCCCCGGACGGCAGGCAGAATCCGCGCATTGACGCCACCCACATCACGGATTTTTACGTGCTGGACGGGTTGCTAACCCGGGAATGGGACGCGTCCTGGGATGCGCTGACGCACCTGGTCCTGCCCGGAATTGCCCTGGGCACCATCCCGCTGGCGATCATTGTGCGCATCACCCGTGCCTCCGTCCTGGAGGTCCAGGGCGCTGATTATGTGCGCACCGCGCGCGCCAAGGGCCTGATGGAGAAAACCATCCGCGGCCGGTTCGTCCTCCGCAACGCCATGCTTCCGGTGACCACCACCATTGGACTGCAGACCGGCCTGCTGATTTCCGGTGCCGTGCTGACGGAAACGGTGTTTGCCTTCAGCGGTATCGGCAGATTCCTGCGTGATGCCATCTTCAACCTGGACTATCCCGTGCTGCAGGGATTCATCATTTTCATCGCCATCGCCTATTCATTGATCAATCTGATCGTTGACGTGTCCTATGGCTTCATCGACCCGAGGGTGAGGGTGCAATGAGTACAGTTCTCCCACCGGCTCCCGGCGGCGCCATCCGCCCCGACGAGCCCGCAGCGCCGATCCAGGCCGACACCCGCGGAACGGGCATGTGGCGTTCCGCGTTCAAGCGGCTGCGCCGCAATCCGGCGGCCATTGCCGGGGCCGTGATTATCGGCCTGTTCATCCTGGTGGCCATTCTGGCACCGGTACTGGCACCGTTCGGCGGCGACGATCTTCCGGGACGGACGGACATCACCCCCACGTCCATCCCCGGGCCCGGCGAGATTGACGCCTACCCGCTGGGACTGGACCGGTTCGGCGGCGACGTCCTGTCCAAACTCATCTGGGGCGCCCGCGCCTCACTCATCATCGGTGTCATTTCCACAGCGCTGGGACTGGCGGGCGGCATGCTCCTGGGCATCATCGCCGGCGGAATCGGCGGCTGGGTGGACAACGTCATCATGCGTTTCGTGGACATCCTGCTCTCCGTCCCGAACCTGCTGCTGGCGGTGAGCATCGCCGCCATCCTGGGGCAGAACACCTACGCCATCATGATCGCCATTGGTGTCTCCCAGATCCCGATCTTCGCCCGCCTGCTGCGCTCATCCATGATTTCCCAGCGCAGCGCCGACTACATCCTTTCGGCGCAGTCCCTGGGCCTGAGCCGGCGCACCATCACCATGAGCCATCTGCTGCCCAACAGCATGGGTCCGGTGATCGTGCAGGGCACCCTGACCCTGGCGACGGCTGTCATTGACGCAGCCGCCCTGTCCTTCCTCGGCCTCGGCGGCGGCAAGCCGCAGACGGCGGAGTGGGGGCGGATGCTGACCTACGCACAGAATGAACTGGCCGTGGCACCGCAGCTGGCGTTCCTGCCGGGCATCTGCATCGCCGTCACGGCCCTGGGTTTCACCCTGCTGGGCGAATCCCTGCGGGAGGCGCTGGATCCCAAGACCCGGAAGAAATAGCCGGTCCGCACCACGAGAAAAGCGCCGCTCCTGTTCACAGGGGCGGCGCTTTTCCGTTCGTCGAGCAGATTAGGAAGCCAGTTCGTCTTCCCCGATGTTCAGCTCGTTGCCCGGGATCGAAGCCAGCAGTTTGCGGGTGTACGGGTGGCGGGGGTTGGAGAAGACTTCCTCCGACGACGCCGCCTCCACCAGTTCACCGTCCTTCATCACGCAGACATAATCCGAGATCAACCGCACCACGGCCAGGTCATGGGAGATGAAGAGGTAGCTCAGTCCCAGTTCTGCCTGCAGGTCCCCCAGCAGTTTCAGGATCTGCGCCTGCACCAGGACATCCAGTGCAGAGACCGGCTCGTCACAAACGATCAGTTCGGGCTTGAGCGCCAGAGCACGCGCAATCGCCACGCGCTGGCGCTGCCCGCCGGAGAGCTCCGCGGGGTAGCGGCCCAGCATGGAATGCGGCAGCGCCACCTGGTCCATCAGCTCGCGCACGCGGGCCTCGCGCTCGCTCTTGGAGCCGCGCTTGTAGGTCTTCAGCGGCTCGTCCAGGATTCGCGCAATGGTGAACATGGGGTCCAGGGAGGAGTACGGATCCTGGAAGATCGGCTGCACCCGCTGCCGGAAGTCCCTCAGCTTTGCCTTCTCCAGGGACCCGACGTCGATTCCGTCAAAAGTCATGGTGCCGCTGGTGGGTTCGACCAGCTTCAGCAGCATCCTGGCAGTGGTGGTCTTGCCGGAGCCGGATTCACCGACGATGGCCACGGTACGCCCGCGGGGGATGTCCAGCGTCACGTTGCGGGCAGCGTAGAAGTCCTCGGAACGGCCCCGGATTTTGTAGACCTTGGTCAGGTCCCGGATCTCCACAATGTTGTCCGGCGCTGCGGTTTCCGGCTGCCCCGCCGCGGTCACTCCGGCCCTGTGCTTCGGTGACGGAACCGCGTCAGCCGGGGCACCGCCGTCGTTCGCTCCCGGGCTTGCTCCGTCCGCGTGTTCGGCATACGCCTGCTCCGCGAGCCGCAGGCGCTGTGCCGCCGGGGCCTTGAAGGCTCCCGGGCTCAGGCGCACCGCGGCAACGCTGGGCGCTGCGGCCACCAGCGACTGGGTGTAGGGGTGCTGGGGATCTTCGAGCAGCTGCCGGGCCGGGCCGTGTTCCACCACGAGGCCCCGGTGCATCACCACGAGTTCGGAGGCACGTTCGGCCGCCAGCCCGAGGTCATGGGTGATGAGCAGGACCGAGGTGCCCAGCTCCTCCGTCATGTTTCCGATCTGGTCCAGGATGGTCCGCTGCACCGTCACGTCCAGGGCGGAGGTGGGTTCATCGGCGATCAGCAGCCGCGGCCGGCAGGCCAGGCCAATGGCGATCAGTGCCCGCTGGCGCATTCCGCCGGAGAACTCGTGCGGATACTGCTTCGCCCGTTCGGCGGCGTCCGGCAGCCCGGCGGCGGTCAGGACCTCAATGACTTTGCGGTCCACATCCTTGGAGGTGGCCATGCCGTGGACGAGCAGGGTTTCCGCAACCTGGGTGCCGATCTTCGTGACCGGGTTCAGGTTGGACATGGGGTCCTGCGGCACCAATCCGATGGACCGGCCCCGGATGGCGCGCATCTTGGATTCAGGCATCCCCACCAGCTCGGTGCCGTCGAAGCGGATGCTTCCGGCCGCCACTTTCCCGTTTCCCGGCAGCAAGCCAATTACCGCCATGGCCGTGGTGGATTTACCGGAACCGGACTCCCCCACAATCGCCAGGGTTCCTCCGCGCGGGAGGCTGAAGGAAGCATTCTTAACGGCTTGGACTTCACCGTCGGTGGTGCGGAAATTAACCGCGAGATCGGTCACCTCAAGCAGGGGTGAATCAAGGCTGATATCAGTCATTTCCCTATCCTGCCCTACTTACAGCGCCAATGTGAGCAGGGTCTCACCAGCGGGTGCCTGTTTTTTTATCATTTAGACTGGAAATCCACGCATAAAACCAAGAGAACCAGACGCGCCCATTGACGGAGCGTAGGAGAATAACCGCTGTGACAGATTCCGGCATGGGCCGCCGCTCCTTCCTCCGGGCCGGTGCACTGCTTGGCGCCTTGGCCCTCGCCGGATGCACGGCCACCCCTCCCGACGGCAATGCCACGGCCTCACCCACCGGCAGCCCCTCCGCATCAGCGCCGCAGGCCACCTTCACCTTCGCCACTGCGGCCCGCCCGTCCACTCTGGACCCCTTCCTGGCCACGGACACCGAAAGCCACCGGGTCACCCGGCAGATCATGGAGGGCCTGGTGGGCGTTGACCCGCTGACCTCCGCACCCGCTCCCCTGCTGGCTGAAAGCTGGACGGAGTCCGAGGACGGACGCACCTACACGTTCAAGCTGCGCAGGGACGTCACGTTCCAGGACGGCGAACCCTTCAACGCCGACGCCGTCTGCGCCAACTTTGACCGCTGGTACAACCTTCCGGTTTCCGCCCGCGGATCAGGAAACCTTGCCTATAAGGCCGTCTTCAACGCCTTTTCCGACAGCCCGGAGCTCGCCGTCTACAAGGCCTGCACCGCGGTGGATGAATACACCGTCCAGGTGGAGCTGGCCACGCGCCTGACCGGGTTCATTCCCGCCCTGGCCACGCCGGAATTTGCCATGGCCTCACCGGCGGCCCTGAAGCAGCACACTGCCGACGCGCTCAGCGTGGAAAAAGACGGCCAGAAGATTTCCTCCTACGGCCTGCACCCCGTGGGAACCGGTCCGTTCACCTTGGAATCCTGGGAGGGTGATGAGGTCCGGCTGGCGGCCTACCCGGGGTACTGGGGCCGGCAGGGGCAGATCTCCACCGTGGTCTTCTCCACCATGGCCAACCCGCAGACCCGCCTCCGCGCCCTGAAGAACGGCGACGTGGACGGTTATGACCTGGTCACAGTGGCCGATGTGGACGACCTTGCCCGCAACGGCCTGCAGATCCTGCAGCGGGATCCGTATTCGGTGCTGTACCTGGGCATCAACGAGGCTTTCCCCGGCATGGACAACCTCAAGATGCGCCAGGCTGTTGCCCACGCCATTGATAAGGACGCGCTGCTGGACGGGCTCTTCCTCAACGGCACCAAGCAGGCCAACCAGTTTGTGCCGGAAAAGCTCGGAGTCAGCTCGGGAACCGTCACGAGCTACGGATACGATCCGGAGAAAGCTGCGGACCTGCTCAAGGAAGCAGGGTACGACGGCGCCGAGCTGCCCTTCTACTACCCCCGCCACGTCACGCGGGCCTACCTGCCGACCCCCGAGCGTGTCTACGCCGAACTCAGCCGGCAGCTCACCGCGGCGGGATTCAACATCAAGCCCGTACCGGTGGAGTGGTCCGATGACTACCTGCACAAGGTGCAGAGCAGCGGGGACCGCGCATTCCACCTGCTCGGCGTCAGCGGAACCTATGACGACCCGGACAACTTTGTGGGCACCCTCTTTGGCAGCTACACCGAAGAGCTCGCCTACGACGACACGCAGCTGCTGAGCAAGATTGACCGGGCACGGACCCTGAAGGCGGGACCGGAACAGGCGGAAGCGTATAAGGCGATAGCCGACCGCATTTCCACCCGGGTGCCGGCCATTCCGCTGGCCTTCCCCATCTCCGCGCTGGCACTCTCACCGCGGGTGGCCAGCTACCCCACGTCCCCGCTGCTCAACGAAGTCTTTAACCGGATCGAGCTCCGGAAGCAGTAGCCGGTTCCCCTCACAGGGAACTTGCAGGCCGCAGGTGATTTTAGTAAGGACGCTTGGGACGATACGCTTCTAGAGCTAGCGCCCTCGCGACTGGAGATACGAAGTTGACTGCTAATAGCCCGGCGGATAAGTCCGCAACTAAAACCGATGTACTGCTGATCGGCGGCGGCATCATGAGCGCGACCCTCGGGGCGTTCGTGAAGCAGCTTCAGCCCGATTGGGATATTTCCCTGTTTGAGCGCCTCGACCGCGCCGGACTGGAAAGCTCCGACCCCTGGAACAACGCCGGAACCGGCCACGCCGCGCTGTGCGAACTGAACTACAGCCCCGCAGCGGCCGACGGCTCCGTTGACCCGGCCAAGGCGGTGGGCATCAACGAACAGTTCCAGGTGTCCCGCCAGTTCTGGTCGCACATGGTCTCCTCCGGCCACATTACGAACAACTTCATCAACCCGCTGCCGCATATGAGCTTCGTCTGGGGTGACGCACACTCCGAGTACCTCCGCCGCCGCTACGAGTCGCTCAGCGCGCAGCCGCTGTTCAAGTCCATGGAATTCTCCGAAGACCACGCCAAGCTGGCGGAGTGGGCTCCCCTGATCATGGAGGGCCGCGACTCCTCCCAGCGCGTGGCCGGTTCCCGCGTAGTCGGAGGCACCGACGTCGACTTCGGCGCCCTGACCCGTGAGCTGACCGGTTACCTTGCCGCCAACGGCGTGGAAATGAACTTTGGCCACGAGGTCAGCAACGTTTCCCGTTCCTCCACCGGCGGCTGGGACGTGTCGGTCAAGAACCGCGCCACAGGCGAGTCCCGCACCGTTTCCGCCCGCTTTGTCTTCATCGGCGGCGGCGGCGGCGCCCTGCACCTGCTGCAGGCCTCCGGGATCCCCGAGGGCAAGGGCTTCGGCGGCTTCCCCGTCTCCGGCCAGTTCCTGCGCTCCACTGACGAGTCCATCATTTCCCGGCACAACGCCAAGGTATACGGCCAGGCCTCCGTCGGCGCACCGCCCATGTCCGTTCCGCACCTGGACACCCGGTTTGTCAACGGCAAGCGGTCGCTGCTGTTCGGCCCGTACGGCGGCTTCTCTCCCAAGTTCCTGAAAACGGGATCGTTCCTGGACCTGCCGGCGTCCGTGCGCCCGGGCAACCTGGTGCCGATGCTGGCCGTCGCCAAGGACAACATGTCCCTGGTCAAGTACCTGGTCACCGAGGTGATGAAGACCCGCGAGGGCAAGACCGAGGCACTGCAGGAATTCATGCCCCGCGCGGTCACCGAAGGCTGGGAGCTCATCACGGCCGGCCAGCGCGTGCAGGTCATCAAGAAGGATCCGAAGAAGGGCGGCGTGCTGCAGTTCGGCACCGAGCTGATCACTGCCTCGGACGGAACCATCGGCGCCCTGCTGGGTGCTTCGCCGGGTGCTTCCACGGCCACCCCGATCATGATCAACCTGCTCAAGCGTGCCTTCCCCCGCCAGTTCGACGGCTGGGAGCCGAAGATCAAGGAAATGATTCCGGGCTACGGCGTCAAGCTCAATGAGAACGAATCCCTGCTGGAAGAACTCACCGGCGACACCAACCGTGTCCTGGGCCTGAACTAACCCGGTACTTCTTCCCCGCAAAAATTTTTTACCCGTTGGACCGGGCTGACCCATCCGGTCGGCCCGGTCCAACGAACGTTAAGTGCCGGAACCGGCTTTGGTCCGGAGTGTTTTGCCGATTTACCTCAGTTCAGCTTCTCTTAAAGGCAGGCTCATGGACCGTTTGGCCAAGTTTTCGCTCTCCAACCGGGCGCTCATCGCCCTGATCACGGTGTTCATAGCCGTGTTCGGCGTAATTTCCATGGGCTCGCTCAAACAGGAGCTCATTCCGTCGCTGGAATTCCCCCAGATCACCGTGATCACTGCGCTGCCCGGAGCCTCCCCGGAAGTTGTGGACAAGCAGATCAGCGAGCCGCTGGAGGGCGCCCTGACCGCCGTCGAGGGATTGGAAGATTCCTCCGCCACGTCCCGCAGCTCGCTCTCCACCATCAGCCTGACCTTCGCCTACGGAACGGATCTGGACCGTGCCCGAGGACAGGTGGACCGCGCCATCTCCAACGCCCGGCAGCTGCTGCCCGACGACGCGAATCCGCAGTCCCTGGCCGGCAGCATCAGCGACTTCCCGATTGTGTACCTGGCCGTGTCCTCGGACCAGCCGCTGGCGGAACTGAACGCCGATCTGCAGCGCCTCACCGTTCCGCGGCTGCAGAAAATCGAAGGAGTCCGGACCGCGGAAGTCACCGGCGGATCCACCCGGAGCATTTCCATCCTCCCCGACCAGGCAGCCCTCGCTGCCCGGGGTGTTACGCCGTCGGCCATTTCCTCCGCATTGGAAAACAGCGGCGCCCTGGTCCCGGCCGGCACCGTCACCGAAGACACCCGCACCCTGCCCATCCAGATCGGCAGCCCGCTGGACAGCCTCGAGAAGGTCTCCGCCCTGCCCGTTGAATCCGCCGGCAGCGGCTCCGCCTCCGGGGCCGGTCCCGTGACCATCGGCGACGTGGCCTCGGTGGAAATCGTCGAAGACGAGAACACCTCCATCACCCGGACCAACGGGCAGCCCACATTGGCCGTGTCCATCACCAAGACTCCGGCCGGCGACACGGTGGGCATTTCGCACCAGGTCACGGACCTGCTGCCGTCCCTGGAATCCGAACTGGGCAACGGCGCCAAGTTCACGGTGGTCTTTGACCAGGCACCGTTCATCGAAGAATCCATTTCCAACCTGACCACCGAAGGCATCCTCGGCCTGGGGTTCGCCGTCCTGGTCATCCTGGTTTTCCTGCTCTCCGTCCGTTCCACCCTCGTCACGGCGGTGTCCATTCCGCTGTCCCTGCTGGTGACGTTCATCGGCCTGCTGGCGTTCGGATACTCGCTGAACATCCTGACCCTGGGCGCCCTGACCATCGCGATCGGCCGGGTGGTGGATGACTCCATCGTGGTGATCGAAAACATCAAGCGGCACCTGGGCTACGGCACCGACAAGCGGACGGCCATCCTGACGGCCGTGCGCGAAGTGGCCGGCGCCATCACCGCCTCGACGCTGACCACGGTTGCCGTCTTCGCCCCGATCGCCTTTGTGGGCGGCCTGGCCGGAGAACTTTTCCGGCCCTTCGCCATCACGACCTCCCTGGCCCTCCTGGCCTCGCTGCTGGTCTCCCTGACGATCGTCCCGGTGCTCGCGTACTGGTTCCTGAAATCCGGCAAACCGGTTGCGGACCCCGCCGCCTACCGCGCAGAGGTGGAAGCCCGCGAGTCCAAGTCGTTCCTGCAGCGCGGGTATGTGCCCGTCCTGCAGACCACCCAGCGGCATCCGGTCTACACAGTGGTGGCCGGACTCATTGTCCTGGCGGGAACTGCCGCCATGACACCGCTGCTGCAAACCAATCTCCTGGGCGACACCGGACAGAACACCTTCAGCGTCCGGCAGGAACTCCCGCCGGGCACCTCGCTGGAGACCACCTCCGCTGCGGCCCAAGACGTGGAGGACGTGCTGCGCGGAACCGAGGGCGTCAAGGACGTCCAGGTCACCATGGGCACCTCCGCCTCCGGTTTCGCCGCCTTCGCTTCCGGCGGATCCTCGGTGGCCTCCTACACCGTCATCACCGAGCCGGGCGTGGACCAGGTGGCGCTGAGGGAGACCGTCAGCAGTGAACTGGATTCATTGGACGACGACGCCGGGAACCTCACCCTGGGCAGCACCGGCGGCGGTTTCGGCACGTCCAACACGGTGGACATCAGTCTGTCCGCCGGGGATCCCAGCGAGCTGCAGCCTGCGTCCGAGCAGGTGGTGGAAGCGATGTCCTCGCTGGCTTCAGCCGGGGAAGTCACCAGCAACCTGTCATCCTCCTCCCCCGTGGTCCAGGTATCCATCGACCGTGCCAAGGCAGTGGCCGCCGGACTGAACGAACAGCAGATCGCCGGCCTGGTGGCCTCCACGCTGAGTCCGCTGCCCGCCGGAACCATCCGCATCGGCACCGATGACTTCCCCGTGCTCATCGGTGAAGGAACGCAGATCACCAGCGTGGAACAGCTCAGCCAGGTTCCCGTGCCCGCAGGGTCCGGGACCGTGCCGCTGAGTTCACTGGCCACGGTTGAGGAAGTGGACACGCCCACGTCGATCTCCGCCTCCGGCGGCGAACGCACCGCCGTCGTCTCGGTATCCCCGGCGGGCGAGAACCTGGGCGCGGCCATTACCGAAGTCCAGGCCAAGCTCGCCGAACTGGATCTTCCGGCCAGCGTGACGGCCACGCTGTCCGGTGCCGCCACCCAGCAGAATGAGTCCTTTACCCAGCTGGGACTGGCACTGCTGGCGGCCATCGCCATTGTCTACGTGATCATGGTGGCCACCTTCAAGTCCCTCATCCAGCCCCTGATCCTGCTGGTGTCCGTGCCGTTTGCCGCCACCGGCGCCATCCTGCTGCTGCTGATCACCGGCGTGCCGCTGGGGCTTCCCTCCCTGGTGGGCATGCTGATGCTGGTGGGCATTGTGGTCACCAACGCCATCGTGCTGGTGGACCTGATCAACCAGTACCGGCAGCCGCGCAACGGGCAGCCCGGCATGAACGTGGCCGATGCCATTACCCGCGGAGCCCGCCAGCGCCTGCGGCCCATCCTGATGACCGCACTGGCCACCGTCTTTGCCCTGACCCCCATGGCCTTGGGCGTCACCGGCGAGGGCGGCTTCATCTCCCGGCCGCTGGCGATTGTGGTGATCGGCGGCCTGGTCTCCTCCACCGTCCTGACCCTGATCCTGGTGCCGGTCCTGTACCGGCTGGTGGAGGGTGCCCGGGAGAAGCGGGCAGGCCGGCGCCGCCACTCCGCGAATCACACGGCGGAGGTTGGGGAGGGGCAGGCCTAGGGCCGGCGGCTCCCTCCTCAGCTGTCCTCTACGCCAACCGCGGGCGCCTCGGCGGCGCCGGGGTGATTTCGGCAGAGTAAAACACAGCGGGGTTCCCCCGGTCCGCCGGCCGTATCAGGCGCTAGAGTGGGACCACTGTCAACATCTCCCGGGGGAACCATGAGAAAAGCCGTCGCCGTCCCTGCCATCGCCCTGCTGCTCATTACCGGCTGCAGTGCCGCAACCGCTGAGCCGGGCGCACCGCATAGCTCCGATCCGGCGACCTCCGCATCCGACAATTCCGCTCCTGCAAATTCCGCTCCTGCCGCCGCCCCGCCGTCGATCCAGGCGTCGGTAGAGGACTCCGAAGAGCAGACCTGCTCCAAGCTCCTCAAGACCAATGGGGAGGGCCCCCTTTACCAGGCCACTTACATCTACCGGATTGATGACTTTGGCGCGAGCACTTTCCTGGGAAGTCCCGAAAGCGCCCGCACCCTCAACGAAGCACTGGATGGAATAGCCCGAGACGCTCCGCAGGACATGGGCGCTGCACTGGCGGCGCTGGCGTCCCCCATGGAGGGCGCCATGCAGACGGCGGGGGACCCGGGCTCGCCCTGGGTTGCCGACTTCGTGACCTGGCAGGGCGCCGTCGCGGAGCTCCTGACCCGCTGCGCACCCTATGAGTCCGGCACGGGCGATGCGGCAGCTTCCTCTTCGGCAGCCCCGGCCCCGGCTGCCGAAGCCAGCGCCGCCTTCCCCGGTTATCCCTTGATCGTGGATGCCGCATCCCTTGACTACCGCGTTGGTGCCTGGTTCGGGGACAGGCTTGTTGCAGGACAGGTTGTGGCGCTGGCTCCTCGGCTCTACGCGCCATATGACCCCGCTGCCCCGGATCTGTTGTCCTACTACGCTGCGGACCGTGTGGTGGGAGACGGCGTCATGAAACACATCGTCTTTCCCGGCTCCGGAAACGCGGCCACGTTCTCGGGACTGCAGCCAGGGAGCCAGGAACCCCAATAGGCCCCACGGCAGTCCTGGGGGAATGAATCGCCGGCAGGCGCCGTTGTTCCGCTATGTAGATGCAAATGCATATACTTGTAGCTGGACCAGCCACATCGGAGGACACCATGCAGATCGGCGTATTCAGCGTCAGCGACATCACCCGCGATCCCGTCACCGGACGGATTCCCACGGAGGGCGAACGGATCAAGGCCGCCGTCGCCATCGCCAAGAAGGTCGAAGAAATCGGCATGGACGTGTATGCCACCGGCGAGCACCACAATCCGCCGTTCTACGCTTCCTCCCCCACCACCCTGCTGGGCTACATTGCCGCACAGACCGAACGGATCATCCTCTCCACGGCCACCACGCTGATCACCACCAATGACCCGGTGAAGATTGCCGAGGACTTCGCCACCCTCCAGCATCTCTCCGACGGCCGCGTGGACCTGGTGCTGGGCCGCGGCAACACCGCCCCCGTTTACCCGTGGTTCGGCAAGAACATGCAGGACTCGGTGGAGCTGACGGTGGAGAACTACAACCTGCTGCGCCAGCTCTGGGACAAGGAGACAGTGAACTGGGAGGGGAAGTTCCGCACTCCGCTGAGGAACTTCACCGCCACCCCGCGCCCGCTCGACGGCGTTGCCCCCTTCGTGTGGCACGGCTCCATCCGCACTCCGCAGGTGGCCGAGATCGCCGCCTACTTTGGTGACGGCTTCTTTGCCAACAACATTTTCTGGCCGAAGGAGCACTACATGCAGCTCATCAGCCTCTACCGCGAGCGCTATGAGCACTACGGCCACGGCCGGGCCGACCAGGCCATCGTGGGCCTTGGCGGGCAGTTCTTCATGCGTAAAAACTCCCAGGATGCCGTCAACGAGTTCCGGCCGTACTTCGACAACGCTCCCGTTTACGGGCACGGCCCCTCCATGGAGGACTTCACCGCGCAAACCCCGCTCACGGTCGGCAGCCCGCAGGAAGTGATCGAGAAGACCCTTTCCTTCCAGGAGTACTTCGGTGATTACCAGCGCCAGCTGTTCCTGATCGACCATGCGGGGCTTCCGCTGAAGACGGTCCTGGAGCAGCTGGATCTGTTCGGCGAATATGTGCTGCCGGAACTGCGGCGCGAATTCGATGCCCGCCGGCCGGCGGACGTTCCCGAGGGCCCGACACATGCTACACGGGTGGCCGCGGCTCAAATGTCGTCACGTTCAACCGCTGCCCCTTCTCTTCAGTAGGCTAGAGGCATGTCCTTGGATACCAGCAGCGCACCCGTTCGACAGGCAGCAGAGACCTGGGAGTCCCTGTTCCGGACCCAGGTGGGAGTGATGCGCCGGCTTCAGAAGGATCCGGCGTTCAAGGAACTGTCCATGCGGGAATACGACGTCCTGTTCAATCTCACCCGCTGCCCCACCGGCTGGATCCGCCTGAATGAGCTCAATGTGCACCTGCTCATCAGCCAGCCCAGCCTCAGCCGGATGGTGGAGCGGATGGAGGCCAAGGGATTGGTCCAGCGCCGGCCTGCAGAGAACGACCAGCGGGGCGTCGAAGTGTCCCTGACCGAGGAGGGGCGTGCGCTGCAGCGGAAGCTGGGCAGCGCCCACGTCCGCGGCATCTATGAGCTGCTCACTCCCGCCCTCAGCGAAACCGAGATGCAGGAACTGAAGTCGCTGACGGACAAGCTGCTTGCCAGCCTGCCCGCGAACGACGGCTAAGTCCCGCCGGGACAGCCCTGAAACCGGAACGACGGCGGGAGCCACGTGGAGAATTTCAGCGCTGAGAGCATCCCTGACCTGTCCGGGACCAACGCCGTCGTTACCGGCGCCAACAGCGGCCTGGGCCTGGAAACCGCCCTGGTCCTCGCGGCGAAGGGGGCACGTGTGGATCTGGCCTGCCGGGACCTCACGCGCGGGGCGGCTGCACAGGACCGGATCCGCTCCCAAACCGGAAACGACGACGTGCGGCTGCGCCGGCTCGATCTCGGTTCACTGGAATCCGTGCACCGGTTCGCTGCCGAGCAGGACGTCCCGGTGGACCTGCTGATCAACAACGCCGGGGTGATGGCCACTCCGCACCGGACCACCTCTGACGGCTTTGAGCTTCAGTTCGGGGTGAACCATCTGGGACATTTTGCCCTGACCGGCCTGCTGCTGCCGGCGCTGCGGCAGGCTCCGGCTGCACGCGTGGTCACCGTTTCCAGCCTGGCCCACCGCGGCGGGCGGATTGACTTTGAGGACCTGGCCGCGCAGCGCCGCTACCGCCCGTGGAGCCGGTATAACCAGAGCAAGCTGGCCAATCTGCTGTTTACGTTTGAATTCCAGCGGCGGCTCGAGGCGCACGGTGAGAAGCTGCTGGCAGTGGCAGCCCATCCGGGCTTCGCCAACACCAACCTCACCTCGGGTATGAACCATCCGGCAACACTGGACATCCTCGGTTCCTTCTTCCGCCTGCTGGGCCAAAGCGGAACGTCAGGGGCGCTGCCCACACTGTATGCGGCCACCGCGCCCGGGGTCCGGGGCGGGGAGTTTTACGGTCCCGGCGGGCCCGGGCAGCTCCGCGGGCGGCCGGTCCGGGTGACCCCGGCCCCGCAGGCGTCGGACCCCGACACGGCCC
Organism: Arthrobacter sp. TJ-178; assembly: GCF_058269275.1. Classification (NCBI taxonomy): domain Bacteria; kingdom Bacillati; phylum Actinomycetota; class Actinomycetes; order Micrococcales; family Micrococcaceae; genus Arthrobacter; species Arthrobacter sp. TJ-178. The sequence continues at coordinate 42,941 of NZ_JBZCNK010000001.1, forward strand.
GCAGGCTCTGGGAAGTCAGCACCGAACTCACCGGTGTTCGGTTCGCCGGGTTGGAGTAGCGCCGCCGGGAGCCCGGCTCTTGGCCCTCCGGTCCTCCGGCGGGACCAAAATGACCGGACCCGACGCCGTCAGCGGCGGATCAGCGAACGCCAGCCGCGGCACCAGCAGGAGCAGGCCCGCCGCAATGAACCCGGTAACCGAGCACACTCCCCAAACCACCAGGTACCCCGAGAGCGGTGCCGCCGTCTGCGTTGCCTGAGCCCCGCCAACTGCGGCATCCGCGGCAGCACTGAGCAGCGCGATGCCGAACACGGCGGAGGCGAAGGAGCCGCCGATGGTCTTGGTCGTGTTCGTCAGCCCGGTGGCCATGCCCGTGCGGTTACTCGGGGCTGCTGCGGCCGCAGCAGCCGGCAGGGCAGCCACGAGGGCCCCGGAGCCCAGGCCGGCGACGATCATGTTGGTCAGGGTCTGGGCCAGCGTGTCATGGAAGGGCAGGAACAGCAGGTGGCCGAATCCCACCAGCGCCGCCGCCCCGCACAGCGTCAGCCGCGGTGTGACATACCGGGAGACCGCCGGGAAAAGCAGGGCGCCCATCAGCACCGACAGGACATAGGAGCCAATGATGATGGAAACATCCCCGGCATCCAGTCCCAGTCCGTAGCCGTTCACTTCCCGATTGGTCCGGGCGAACGTGGACATGGGTGCCTGCGCCCCGAGCACCGAGATGCCGAACAGGCCTGCGGTGAGCTGCACCGGCCACATGGCCGGATCCCGGAGCATGCGAAAGTCCACCAGCGGATCCGTGCGGCCCGTCTCCCAGCGGACAAACGGCACAAAGGCCGCTGCCCCGGCCAGCAGAATCCCCCAGACCCACCAGGTTCCCGGGCCGTTGATCCGCAGGAAGCTCAAGCCCGAGGTGAGCAGCAGCAACCCGAGGGCCAGCAGCAGGAAGCCCCTGCCGTCCAGGATGCCGCCGGTCCGCTCCGTGGTTTCCGGAACACCGATCTGTACGGCGGCAATGCACAGAGTGACGGCGACCGCCGGGATCATCAGCGTCAGCTGCAGCCGTCCGGCGAAAACCTCCACCAGCGCGCCGGCGGCCAGTGCACCGGCGATGACACCGAACTGCAGGGCCCCCACCAGCAGCCCGGCCGCCTTGCGGGTCAGTGCAGCTCCGCCGGGAGCCGTCGAAGCGCGCCCGAAAATCAGCGCAATCTCCAGCGGCAGCCACACCACGTAGAAGCCCTGCAGGGACCATGCGGCCAGGAAGGTCCAGAAATCCGGTGCGAAGGCCACACCCCAGGAGGCCGCCGCCGTCAGCATGGTGGAGACGAGCAGGATCCGCTTATGCCCGTAGATGTCCCCGAGTTTCGCCAGCACCGGAACGGCGAGCGCGCTGAGCATCAACTGGGCGGCCTCGAACCAGTTGACGTCGCCGTCGTTGATTTCCAGGTTCCGGGCAATGTCGGTGAGGATCGGTGTGTAGTACCCCTGCAGGATGCCGGAGGTGATTTCCACCAGGGCCAGGAAAAGCACCACCGGTCCCAGCGAGCGCAGGCTGCGGCGTCCGACGTCGGCGGCCGGCTTCACTGCCCCGCCCCGAGGCTGCGCAGCAGGCGGGTGTAGAAGAGGATTCCTTCGCCGAAGGTCTCGATGCCCAGGCATTCGTTGTTGGCGTGGATATTTGCCCGGTCCTGCCGGCCCATCCGGAACGGAGCGAAGCGGTACACGGCGTCGCAGATGCCGGTGAAGCGGCGCGAATCGGTGCCGCCGAGCATGATGTAGGGGGCGGTGACGGCATCCGGGAACACTGCGGCGATGCTCTGTTCCAGCAGGGCGAACTGGGCGTTGTCCGTGGGCGAGACCGGCGAGGGCTCATTGCCTTCCACCACGCGCAGGGACACCGAGGAATCGCCGATGATCCGCTCCAGCCGCTGCACCGTACCGGCCACGCTCTCGCCCACGGCCACCCGGATGTTCGCGTTGGCCGTTGCCCGGGAGGCCAGGACGTTGGAAGCGGAGCTGCCCTGCAGCTGGGTGACGGCCACGGTGGTGCGGGTCAGGGCGCCGGGTTCCCCGCCCATGCGCGCCAGCACCAGGGTCAGCGGCTTCCGGAAGATCTGCAGGTTCCCGAACACCAGCCGGGCCGGAAACGGTGCCGAGGGTGCCAGCCGGCCGATCATCTCCACCGTGGGTTCCGGCAGGACCGCGGGCATCGGATGGGCGTCCAGCCTGGTGATGGCGCGGGCGAGCCTGGCGGTGGCCCCGCGCCGGTGCGGAGTGGAGGCGTGCCCGCCGGCATCCTCGGCGGACAGTTCCACGTCCAGGATTCCTTTCTCGGAGACACCCACCACGGCCACCGGGCGCTCCACGAAGGGAAAAGCCTGGTCAGCTACGGCACCGCCTTCATCCAGGACCAGCCAGGGCCGGATGCCGCGGCCAGCGAGCAGGGCCGCGGCTGCTTCGGCGGTGTCGCCGGCGGTTTCCTCGTTGTTCCCGAAGGACAGGTACACGTCCCGCGCCGGAACGAAGTCTTCCGCCAGCAGTTGCTCCACCGCTTCCAGGATGGCGGTCAGCGAGCCCTTGTCATCCAATGAGCCCCTGCCCCAGATCCGGCCGTCGGCAATTTCGCCGGAGAAGGGCGGATGCATCCATGACGCGGGGTCCTCCACCGGAACCACGTCATAGTGGGCCATCAGGACCACCGGGCCGCCGTCGTCGTCCGTTCCGTTGCCCTCCCACCGGTACAACAGCCCGTAACCGTTGACCCGCTCCAGGGACAGCGCGCGGTGAACCCGGGGGAACAGTTCGGGAAGGGCGGCGATGAAGCCGTCGAACTCTTCGAGGCGGACCTGCTGCGGGTCCCGCGACGAGACGGTTTGGTACCCGATAAGCCGGGCGAGTTTCGGTGCCGCCCTGGTGCCGGCTGCGAGCGCCTGGCCGGCTTCGGCTCCGGTGACGCGCACGCGGGGCGCAGTTGTCTTGATATGCATGCCCAGAGTGTAACGGGCGTCACAACAGGTGCAGTCGAGGTAGCCTTGCTGCCACAGCCCCGCATCCGCCGTTTCCGTTTCAGGAGGATAAATGACCAGCTCCACGGTCCTGGTGAGGCATCCGGTGGAAAGCGATGCTCCCCGGCTTGCGGACATCCATATTTCGGCATGGCGGGCTGCCTACCGGAACGTCATGTCCGACCAATACCTGGACGGCCTAAACCTCGAGACTTCCACGAGGGGCTGGCGGCGGAACATTCTGGAGCCCAGGCCCGGAATCTTCCATTTGGTCGCGGAGACGGACAGCGGAGTCGCCGGGTTCTGCATATTCGGACCCGCGGAAGGTACAGCCGGACCGGAACCGGAGGGCGGCACAGCAGCTCCAACCGGACAGCTTTACGCAATCAATGTGCATCCGGACGCCTGGGCCCGGGGTGTCGGTTCGGCCCTGTTCGCCGCTGCGGAGGAAAAACTCACGTCGCTGGGATATCACCGGGCATTCCTGTGGGTTGAAGCAACCAACAAACGGGCCATTGATTTTTACACCAACCGGGGATGGCTGGACGACGGCGGAACCCTGCAGGACACCCGGTTTGATCCACCGGTGTCGGAGCGCCGCCACAGCCGGGACCTGCTTTCGGAAGTCGCGAGCGTGTCGTTCAATCACCTGGACTTTGCCACGGCAGCAACCCGTCGTCGAGGACCGGGTGCAACGGAACAGCCACCACCGGACGGTGCTGATGGTGGGCAAGCTGAACCATGACGGAGGTGGTGAAAAACTCTTCAATTGAACCCCGGAAACCTGATTCGCGTGTGCCGACAACGATCATAGCCGCGTCCAGTTGGTCGGCCAGCCGGGCAAGCTCCTGCACCGGACCACCGGCCAGTGCACGGACGGACCACGTTACGGGGTGCGAATCCAATGCTCCCGCAATCTCTGCCCGAAGTCCGGGATCGAACTCCTGGGTCTCTTCGAAAGGCAGGTCGGGATTGATGGGCTCGGACACCACCGTTCCGTCGGCTCGTTGCTTGACTTCCTCGCTGGAGGCGTCGACAGTGGCGCAGACCAAGTCCGCCCCGAGCCTGTCGGCTAACCCTCCCGCTACGTCGACCACCGCGGCAGCCGTACCGGGCACGACACCCACCAGGACCTGCGGCTTGGAATTGGGGCTCGTCATGATGTTGACTCCTTCTCTGGGACCGTCCATGAGTCTCATGTTGTACAGCTAAGGTGTCACAGCACTTCGAGCATGTGTACCGGATTAGAGCACCATCTGCCTCATGAGGCGCGGATTGCTGGCGGGCGCTTGACTCGTTGGGCCTTGCCCGCTGCAAGCGGGCCCCGGCGCCAGTCCCCCCACTGCTTCGACGGCGGCGGCGACCGCCCGCGCGGCCCGGTCGACGTCGTCCTTCCGGAGCGCAGCTGTAAAGGTGAAGCGCACGGCCGTCTGCGCGGTCGCCCGGTCCAGCCCCATCGCTGTCAGGACAGCCGACGGTTCATCAGAGCCGGCGGCACAGGCCGAGCCGCTGGAGCACAGCACACCGGCCCGCTCCAGTTCCAGCAGCACCGCTTCGCCCGAAGTCCCAGGGAAGCAGAACGAGGCGTGGCCGGGGAGCCGTTCGCTGCGGTGCCCGGTCAGCAGGGCGCCGGGAACCCCGCGCAGCACGGCGTCAATCAGCCGGTTCCGCAGCATCTCCGCTCGCCGGGCCGCGTCGTCGCGCTCCGCGGCAGCCAGCGCCAGCGCCGCAGCCATTCCGACGGCGCCGGCCACGTTCTCCGTGCCGGAACGCCGGCCGCGCTCCTGCCCTCCCCCGTGCATCACCGGCTCAAGTGCCGGCGCTCCGCGCAGGTACAGCAGCCCGATCCCCTTGGGCGTGCCCAGCTTGTGTCCGGACAGGCTCAGCGCGTCCGCCCCCAGGCGAGTCGCGTTCAGGTCCAGCCAGCCGCCGGCCTGCACCGCGTCCGTGTGGAACGGCACGCCCGCCGTACGGCAGCGGGCGGCAATGTCCCGCACCGGCTGGACGGTGCCGACCTCGTTGTTGGCGTACATCACCGAGCAGAGCACCGTCTCCGGCGTCAGGGCTGCGGCCGCCTCCTCCGGATCCACCATGCCCGTTTCGTCCACGGACAGCAGCGTCACGCGGAAGCCGTGGCGGCGCTGCAGATAGTCCAGGGACTCCAGCACCGCGGGATGCTCGACGGCGGTGGAGACCAGGTGCGGAGCGGCACCTGTGCCTTCCTGCGCCGGACGGTCCCGCCGGGCCAGGCGGTCCAGGCGGTCCATCCCCGCCAGGGCCAGGCCCTTCACTGCGAGGTTGTCCGACTCGGTGCCGCCGGAGGTGAAGATGATTTCCCCGGGGCGGCAGCCGAGCACCCCGGCCGCTGTCTCCCGGGCTGCCGCGACGGCGCGGGCGGCCGATTCCCCGGCCGAGTGCGAGCTGGAGGGATTGCCGAACTCCGTGGTGAGGTACGGCCACATGGCCTCCAGCACTTCGCGCCTGGGCGGGGCGGTGGCGGCTGCATCCAGGTACATCACACCAGGTCCAACCCCAGGTCCAGGGCCCGGACGCTGTGGGTGAGTGCTCCCGCGGAAATCAGGTCCACCCCGGTGGCGGCAATCTCCGCAACTGTTTCCAGCCGGACATTGCCGCTGGCTTCGGTGAGCGCCCGTCCGGCGATCAGGTCCACGCCCCGGCGCAGATCCGCCGGAGAGAAGTTATCCAGCAGCACGGTGTCCGCACCGCCGGCCAGTGCTGCTTCGATCTGGTCCAGCCGGTCCACCTCCACCTCGAAGTGCACGGTGTGCGGCAGCCTCGCCTTGGCCGCCGCCAGGGCCTGCGCCAACTCCACGGTGCCGGCGGCCAGCAGCGCCAGGTGGTTGTCCTTGGCCATCACGGCATCGGAAAGACTGAACCGGTGGTTGTTCCCGCCGCCGCACCGGACGGCGTGGCGTTCCAGGATGCGCAGGCCCGGTGTCGTCTTGCGGGTATCCGTAATCCGGGCGGAGGTCCCGGCGGTCTGCGCAACAAAGGCCGCGGTCAGGGTGGCGATGCCGCTGAGCCGCTGCGCCAGGTTCAGGGCCACCCGTTCACCGGTGAGCACCGCGCGGGCGGGTCCGCTGATTTCCGCCAGGACGGTTCCGGCGTCGAAGGACTCGCCGTCCCGGAGCGGGAACTGAACTGCTGTTTCCGCAGAGGTGAGCCGGAACGCAGCCTCGATCACCTGCGCGCCACAGAAGATGCCTGGTTCACGGGCGGTGAGGACGGCCGAGGCCCGGGCTTCCACCGGGACCAGGAGTTCGGAGGTGATGTCGCCCCACGGTGCGTCCTCGGCGAGCGCCGCGGCAACGATGCGGTCCACGGCATCCTGCGGAACAGGTGCCGGCAGATGAACGGAACGGGGAAGCGCTGCGCTGGTGGTCATGGAGGTGTTTCCCTTCGGGGAGCTCATGCGGTGAGGTGCAGGGTGTTGTCGGCGGGGCGGGTGCCGGCGGCTTCCTCGGCCGGGCGGATCTCGGCGTCGGTGCGGTAATGGGCGCCCACGGATTCGGTGCGCCGCAGTGCGGCAGCCAGGAGCAGCCGTGCGCAGGTCAGCAGGTTCGCGTCTTCCAGCACCCGTACTTCAGGTGCCGGCAGCTTCGTGGCTGCGTTCCCCGCCGCTTCCCGCTCCCAGCGGGCGACCTGGGCGGCGGCAGCGGCCAGCCCGTCGGCGCTGCGCAGCACCCCGGCCCGGGCGGACATGAGTTCCTGAAGGGCAGCACGGCTAAAAGCAGGCTGCTTCCGTCCGGACTCCGCCGGCAGGGAAGATGCCCGTTCGGGGTCTGCCCGGGCGGCAGGAAAGGCAGCAGAAAGAGCCGCGCGTGAGACGGCGGAAAGTGCACCGGTTCGACCGTCCGTTACGGCAGCGGCGCCGGCCCGGGAACCGAACACCAGTCCCTCCAGCAGGGAATTGGAGGCCAGCCGGTTTGCGCCGTGCACACCGGTGCAGGCACACTCGCCCGCAGCGTACAGTCCGGGCACCGTGGTGCGGCCCTCTAAATCCGTGGACACTCCGCCCATCCAGTAGTGGGCAGCGGGAACCACGGGCAGCAGGTCCCGCTCCCAGTCCAGCCCGTGCCGGCGGGTCAGGGCGTCCAGGCCGGGAAAGCGCCGGGCCAGGTACCCGGGTCCGCGGGCGGCTGCAACACCGGTGGCATCCAGCCAGACGCACGGTTCCCCGCTGTCCAGCAGATAGGCACTGACGGCCCGGGAGACGACGTCGCGCGGAGCCAGTTCAGCGTCCGGGTGGGCGGCCCGGGCTGCCCGGCCGGCCAGCAGGAAACGTTCCCCCGCGGCGTTGCGCAGCACGGCTCCCTCACCGCGGACCGCCTCGGAAATCAGCGGGTTCCCCGGCACGTCCAGGGAGGTGGGATGGAACTGGAAGAACTCGAGGTCGCGCACCGCCGCACCGGCGCCCGCCGCCAGTGCCACACCGTCGCCGGTTGCCGGCTCCGGGTTGGTGGTGTGCGCGTACAGGACGCCTGCTCCCCCGGCGGCGAGGATCACGGCGTCGGCCGTCAGCGCCGTGATCTCGCCGTTCCGGAGCAGTTGCACGCCGGTGACCCGGCCGTTTTCCTGCCGCAGGCCGGCCGCGAAGGTGTGCTCGGCGACGGTAATCCGCGGTTCCGCCGCCACGGCCTGCAGCAGGGCGGCGGCAATGCCGGCTCCGGTGCTGTCGCCGTTGACGTGCAGGATCCGCCGGGCCGAATGGGCCGCTTCCCGGCCCAGCGCGAGGGTGCCCGCCGGATCGCGGTCAAAGGGCGTGCCCAGCTGCAGCAGGCGCCGGATCTGCTCGCCGGCTGCCGAGCAGAGAACCTGCACCGCCTCGGGGTCGCCTTTCCCGGCACCGGCGGCCAGTGTGTCCGCCGCGTGCGCCTGCACGGTGTCTCCGGGCGCCGCCGCGTCCGGTACGACGGCGGCAATTCCGCCCTGGGCCAGCCAGGTGTTGGACTGCTTCACCGCACCCTTGGCCAGCACGGTCACTTCCACGGCCGGGTCAGCCTGGACCGCACTCAGCGCGGCCGTCAGTCCGGCGATGCCGGCTCCGACGACGGTGATCACGGGCGCGCCGCCAGCATCCGTTCCAGCGCGGTGCGGGCAGGAACGGCAACGGTGGCGGGAACCGTGATCCGGTTCAGGACTTCGCCCCGGACCAGGCCCTCCAGCACCCAGGCCAGGTAGCCTGGATGGATTCGGTACATGGTGGAGCAGGGGCAGATGACGGGGTCCAAGCAGAAGATGGTGTGCTGCGGATACTGGGCCGCCAGCCGGTTGACCATATTGATCTCGGTGCCGACGGCAAAGGTGCTGCCGTCTTCAGCGGCGTCGATGGCCTTGAGGATGTAATCGGTGGAGCCGGCCTCATCGGCGGCATCCACGACGGGCATGGGGCATTCCGGGTGCACGATCACCCGGACGCCGGGATGCTCCGCCCGGGCCTTTTCGATTTGGGCGACGGTAAAGCGTTTGTGCACCGAGCAGAAGCCGTTCCAGAGCAGCACCTGTGATTCCCGCAGTTCCTCCGCCGTGTTTCCGCCCAGCGGCAGCCGCGGGTTCCACATGGGCATGGCCTCCAGCGGTATGCCCATCGCCTTGGCGGTGTTCCGGCCCAGGTGCTGGTCCGGGAAAAACAGCACCCGCCGGCCGCGCTCAAAGGCCCACTCCAGCACCGCTGAGGCATTGGAGGAGGTGCAGACAATGCCGCCGTTCTCACCGCAGAAACCCTTCAGCGCGGCCGAGGAGTTCATGTAGGTGACCGGAATGACCGGGACCAGGCCGTCGTCGTCGGGCTCCGAGCCGAAGAGCGCGGTGAGCTGTTCCCAGCACGCAGCCACCGAATCGATGTCCGCCATGTCCGCCATGGAGCAGCCCGCGGCCAGGTTGGGCAGCACCACGGCCTGATTTGGCCCGGAGAGCAGGTCAGCGGTTTCGGCCATGAAGTGGACGCCGCAGAAGATGATGGCCTCGGCGCCGGGCTTGGACTTGGCTGCCTTGGCCAGCTGAAAGGAATCGCCCACAAAGTCCGCGTGCCGGATGACTTCATCGCGCTGGTAGAAGTGGCCCAGGATGACGGCGCGGTCCCCCAGCTTTTCCTTGGCGGCTGTGATGCGCAGGTGCAACTCGGCGTCCGACGCCTGCCGGTATTCCTGGGGAAGGCTGCCCTGCCGGGGCGTGGCGGGCGGCGCGGCGTCATGCATGGAGGCGCCGGGGCCGTAGTCCGGCAGCCGGGCGCCGTCGAATTCCCACGGCGGCATCACCAGCTCCGGCGTGCAGGTTCCGGCGGAGGAGGCTTTTCCGGCGGCGGCGCCGGCGGCTGAAATCAGTGCGACGGCGGTGGCAACGCTGGGGGCGGAGGTGCCGGGGATGTTGCTCATGGTTCACTGCTCCGTTGCTGGGGTGGTGGATGTTTGGGTGCCGGCGGATGTTTCCGGTCCGGCGACTGTTTCCGGGCCGGCGACTGTTTCCGGACCGGACAGGAGCGCTCCGGTGTAGCGGTAGAGGCGCGGCGGGCGGTGCCTGCCGCCCTGCAGATACTGGTCAGTGGGCTCGATGTCCGGTGCTGCCCGCAGCTGGCGGCGGAAGTTGGCCGGTTCCAGTTCGCGGCCCAGCACTGCTTCATGGACTTCCCGCAGCTGCGCCAGGGTGAAGGTGTCCCCCAAAAAGGCGTAGGCGATGGAGCCGTATTCCATCCGGTTGCGCAGGCGCCACAGGGCGTACTCCACAATCTCGTTGTGGTCGAAGGCCAGCTGCCCCGGTGCAGCGGCCGGAAACCAGCGGACATTCTCGTCCTGCCGTGACAGCGCGGCTTCATCGGGCTGAACCAGGGCCCAGTACACGATGGACACCACCCGGGGCGACGGCGACCGGTCGGTCCCGCCGAAGGCATAGAGCTGCTCCAGGTGCTTCGGCGCCAGCCCGGTGGTGGAGGCGAGGTTGCCGGCGGCGGCTTCCTGCAGCGACTCGCGGGCCCCGAGCGGGCCGCCGGGCAGTGCCCAGAGACCCCGGAACGGCTCGCGGATGCGGCGGACCAGGGGCAGCCAGAGGGCGGGGCGGCCGGTGTCCGGGTCCGGCCGCAGGGCAAAGATGACGGTGGAGATGGCCAGTGCCGGTGGCTGCCGGGCACGTTCGGAGACGTTGGCGTACCCGTGGGGTACCTGCTGGGGAACCATGAAGGCCCTTCCCTGCCGGCCGCCGCGGCGGTGGAGCCCGGCGGGAAGAGTAAAAGTCAGGATGACTCTAACTCATTTTCCAGCTGTGCAAGGCGGCCTGCGTCACAGGTGCAGGATTAGCCCGCAGCGGCCGGGCTTGCCGCCGGGTCCGTCGCGGAGGCGGCGTGCAGCAGAGGCAGGGTCCGGCCGTCGAAGTGCGTGTTCAGGACGATCACGGACGAGGACCTCACGATGGTGCGGGTGGCTACGATGGAGTCGATCACCCGCTGCAGGTCGGAGTTGGAGCGTGCCGCCACCCGGGCCAGGAGGTCGCTCTCACCGGAGACGGTGTGGATTTCCTGGATTTCCGGAATTTCGGCCAGGGCTCTCACCACTGCGTCGTGTCCGGTGTCCTGGCTGATGGTCAGGGAACAGTAGGCAAGGACTGCGTAACCCAGCGCCGCGGGATCTATCCGCGGCCCCCAGCCCGAAATCACCCCGGTGCGCTGCATGCGGTCCAACCGGGCCTGCACGGTGGCGCGGGCCACCTTCAGGGAGCGTGACGCTTCCAGGACGGACATCCGCGGTTCGTCGGTGAACAGCGCAATGATCTGGGCATCCAGGGCATCCGTTGACATGTTTTCCTCTCCGGCACCGCTTCTGCTGTGCAAACTGTAAGCATTGTGGCATGGATCATGAACAGCGTGGATAACGCCCAAGGCGGCATAAGATAGTTAGCTAGGTCCGGGCCGGCTTGTTCCCGCCCGCCCTTCACCGGAATCCCCAACGTCAAAGGCTCCTTTTCCATGAGTACCCGAACCTCCGCGGCTGGTTCCACCGGACCGGCAGCGCCCGCCCCGGCAGGACCGCCCGCCGCACGGAAAATGCAGCCGCGCCACCTGGTGTTCATGAGCCTGGGCAGCGCCATTGGAACCGGGCTGTTTGTCGGGTCCGGCGCCGGCATCGAGGCAGCCGGACCTGCCGTCCTGCTGTCCTTCCTGATCGCGGGCACCATGGTTATCCTCGTCATGCGCATGATGGGCGAGATGGCCGCAGCAGATCCCACCAGCGGAGCCTTCTCGGTATACGCGGAGAAGGCGCTGGGCCGGCCGGTGGGAACCACCATCGGATGGCTGTGGTGGCTGCAGCTGGTCATCGTCATTGCTGCGGAAGCAACTGCGGCAGCTGCAATTGTTGCCTCCATGTGGCCCGGCTCGCAGCAGTGGCTGCTGGCGCTGGTGTTCATCAGCCTGTTCACGGCAATTAATCTGGGCGGCGTCGCCAGCTTCGGAGAGTTCGAGTACTGGTTTGCCCTGCTCAAGATCGTGGCCATCGTGGCCTTCCTCGCCGTCGGCATCGCCTTCATTGCCGGCTGGCTGCCCGGCGTCGATGCGCCCGGACTGAGCAACCTCACCGGCAACGGCGGTTTCATGCCCCATGGCTGGAGCGGGGTGGGCGCCGGCCTGCTGCTGGTGGTCTTTGCCTTTGGCGGAACCGAAATTGTTGCCGTTGCAGCTGCCGACACTGAGGATCCCGGCACCAACATTGCCAAAGCCATCACCTCGGTGGTGTGGCGCATCATCATCTTCTACATCGGATCCGTCCTGGTCATCGTCACCATCCTGCCGTGGGACAGCGAGTCGCTGAGCACCGGGCCCTTTGTCGCCGCACTTGCCGCGGCCCGCGTTCCGGGTGCCGACGTCGTCATGGCGGTCGTGATTGTGGTGGCCCTGCTTTCGGCCCTGAACGCCAACCTTTACGGTGCCTCGCGGATGGTCTTCTCGCTGGCCGAGCGGGGCCGCGCTCCCAGGGCTCTGGCGCGCAAGGGCACCAGCGGCGTGCCGCGGGCCGCCGTCATCGCCTCGGTAACCTTCGGCTTCCTGACCGTGGTGCTGAACTACCTCTACCCCGAAACCGTCCTGATGATCCTGCTGAACCTGGTCGGGTCCACCTGCCTGGTGGTTTGGGGCGTATCGATTGTTTCCCAGATCATCCTGCGGCGCCGCGCCGAGGCCGCCGGCGTGAAGCTCAGCTTCAAGATGTGGGCCTTCCCCTGGCTCTCCTACTTTGCCCTGGCCCTGCTGGCCGGCATTGTGGTCCTTGGCTTCCAGGATCCCGCAGTGCGCATCCAGCTGGTGGCCACCCTCGCCCTGACGGCCGTCCTGGGGTTCGCCGCCTGGCTTCTGGACCGCAGCGCCGTGCGCTCCGGCCGCCAGCTGGGCTGACCCCCGGCGCGGCAATTCGAGTGCGGGCGCAAATGCAGGTATTTCCCACGGCTTTTGAGTAACCTGCGGAGACTTTTACCGGCGCTACTTGGAAATCTCGGCAAAGGGATTGCCCCGCTGCTGAATACGGGCAGCAGAAAGGGCCGCGGTAATCCGCGGCCCTTTCTGCTGCTGCCGACCGGCCGACGGTTACCGGCCTACTGCTGCGGGCTAGAGGCCCTTGCGCTTCTTGGGAGCCACTTCTGCTTCGCTGGCACTCTTGGCTCGTTTTTCGGCCCGCTTATCCTTGATGGACTTGCCCGGCTTTTTCTCATTTGAACCCTGCGGGGATTTACCTGACATTTAGGCTCCTCTTGAAGAACAAATACGGATAGTCCCGACCATACGCTGTATAAAAATAAAAGCCAGTCCCCGTGCGTCCTGTTCTATTTCCCGCCCGGCATGCCCCGCCCTGAGTGCGGCGCCGGCGCCGCCGCCTGACCGAACATCTTCCAGTGTCGAGAGGACGCCGCTCTTTCCCGTCGAGAGTAGAAAAGATGACCCTTCGCGACGCTGAAAAGGTCACGTACACGACACTCGACGAGGCAAACAACCGGAGAGCCGAAAGACACACCACGCAGACACTGCACAACTTGTACGGTCGCCCACGCTGCACCAGCTCGAAAACGCACACTGTGTACAGATATCCCCGCGCGAATTGCATGCTTCGGCACTGCCGGACTAGGTTGCCACTATGGTCTCAGTCACATCACAGGTCCCGGAGCTTTCCGGAGACGAACTGCGCCGGCTGTATCGGTTGCTCACAGCAGTGCGGCAGCTCGATCTCGCGGCGGTCGCCTGGCAGCGCCAGGGCATCATTCCCGGCTATGCGCCCGAACTCGGGCAGGAGGCCGCCCAGGTGGGCAGCGCCTTCGCCATGGACCGGAGCCGGGATTTCATCTTCCCCACCTACCGCGAAATGGGTACGGCCCTGACCCTCGGGGTGGACATGGTCCAGTACATGGCCACACACAAGGCCTCCTGGCACGGCGGTCTGTACGATCCGGTTGCCACCCGCCTTGCTCCCATTCAGGCGGTAGTGGGCGGTTCAGTGCTCCACGCGGTGGGCTGGGCCCACGGGCAGCGGCTGGAAGCCCAGGCAGGCGGCGGCATTCCCGCCGAAGGTTTGCCCGCGGCACTCACCTACTTCGGTGACGGCGCCAGCTCCCAGGGTGACATCCACGAAGCGATGAACTTTGCAGCGGTACTCAAGGCGCCGGTGATCTTCTTTGTCCAGAACAACGGCTGGGCCATTTCGCTGCCCACCGAGGCCCAGGTGGCCGGCGGCACCGTTGCCGCACGCGCTGCCGGATACGGCATGAAGTCCCTGACGGTGGACGGCAACGATGCCCCCGCCGTCGTGATGGCCACCCGCGAAGCGCTGGCCCACGCCCGCGCCGGGCACGGTCCGGTGCTGATCGAAGCAATGACGTACCGGCGCGGACCGCACTCCACCAGTGATGATCCGGGCCGCTACCGCACCCTGGAGGAAGAACGGCGCGACGCCGGCACCGACCCGGTGGAGCTGCTGGCAGGCCGGCTGCTCGCCGAAGGCCACGCCGACCAGGAATTCCTGGCCGCGGCCAAGACCGACGCGATAGCCGGCGCAGATGAAATCCGCGAGGGAGTGCAGGCCCTGGCACCGCGCCCCGGCGCGGAGATGTTCAAGTTTGTGTTCGCCGAATCCACCGAGCAGCTGAAGGACCAGGCACTCACCTGGCGGAAGGAATCCGAACATGACTGACCAGATGACCGGCAGCTCGGACCTCGCCGCGGCGCAGGCCAACACCGAAGACACGGCAGCCCAGCAGCAGTCCGCCACCCCGTCCGTTCCCGCTGTTTCCGGAACCACCGAGACGCTGTCCATGCAGGCAGCGCTGAACCGTGCCCTGGCGGAGACCCTCGCGGACAATCCGAAGGCAGTGATCCTGGGCGAGGATGTCGGCCGTCTTGGCGGGGTCTTCCGCATAACGGACGGCCTGCAGCAGCGTTTCGGCGCGGACCGGGTCTTTGACACCCCGCTGGCTGAGTCCGGAATCCTGGGCATGTCCGTGGGCCTGGCGATGGCCGGCTTCCATCCGATTCCCGAAGTTCAGTTTGACGGTTTTGCCTATCCCGCCGTGAACCAGATCGTCACCCAGCTGGCCCGGATGAATTACCGCAGCCGCGGCACCCTGCCGATGCCGGTGACCCTGCGGGTGCCCAGCTTCGGCGGCATCCGCGCCCCCGAACACCACGGCGAATCCCTTGAGGCGCTGTTTGCCCACGTTCCCGGCCTGAAGGTGGTTTCCCCCTCCTCGCCGCACGAGGCGTACCACCTGCTCAAATATGCCGCCACACGCCCTGATCCCGTGATCTTCATGGAACCGAAGTCCCGCTACTGGCAAAAGGGCGAGGTGGACACGGCCGACGGCGGCAACCCTCTGGGCTCCAAGGTGGTCCGCAGCGGCAAGCACGTCACCCTGATCGCCTGGGGTGCCATGGTGGCGCGCTGCCTGCAGGTTGCCGAACTTGCCGCCGAGGACGGCATCGAGGTGGAGGTCCTGGACCTGCGCTGGCTCAAGCCGATCGACGCCGAGGGCCTGGCCGCATCCGTCAGCCGGACCCGGCGCGCCGTCGTCGTGCATGAAGCTCCGCTGACCTCCGGACTGGGAGCGGAAGTGGCCGCCCTGGTGACCGAGCGCTGCTTTGACACCCTGCGCGCGCCCGTTGAGCGGGTCACCGGTTTCGACGTACCGTATCCCTCAGGCGATCTTGAAGATGAATACATTCCGAACATTGACCGCATCCTGTTCGGAATCCAGCGAGTATTGGAGTACCGGCGTGGCTGAAATCCCCTTTCCCCTTCCCGACCTCGGCGAAGGCCTGATTGAAGCCACCGTGCTGGAATGGCTGGTGTCCGAGGGCGAGCAGGTGGAACGCAACCAGCCGCTGGTGGAAGTGGAGACCTCCAAGTCCGCCGTGGAGCTTCCCTCCCCGCAGGCCGGCCGCGTGGCACGCACCTACGGCCAGCCCGGCGAGAAAATCAACGTGGGCGAGCCGCTCATCGTCTTTGAAGTGCCGGACAATACCGCAGGCATTGTGGGAACCGTGCCGGCCGAAGCGCCCGCCCGCCGGCGGGTCCGCCTCACCGCAGCCCTGGACGAGGACTAAGCCATGCAGCTGAACACCCATGCCGTGGAAGGCTCCGATCCGGGCCTGTTTGCCGAGGTCATCGCGCCCGACGGCGGTGCCCCCGCGTCGCGGCCGGTGCTGCTGCTGCACGGCTTTGCCTCCTCCTCGCAGCTGAACTGGCATGACACCGGCTGGGTGAGCGCTCTGACTTCCGCCGGCAAAACCGTAATTACCGTGGATCTGCCCGGCCACGGGCGCAGCGCAGCCCCTGCTGATCCGCAGGCGTATCGCCCCAGCCGCATCCGCGCAGACCTGCTGCAACTGCTGATGGATGCCGGGGTGCTTCCCCTCGCGGATGACAATCCGGCGTCGGGCGTGGACATCATCGGTTATTCGCTGGGCTCGCGCCTGGCGTGGGAATTCGGAGCCACCCAGCCGGAGATGGTGCACCGCCTGGTGCTTGGCGGCGGTCCGGGCACCACCGATCCCCTGACGGGCTTTGACCTGTCTGCGGCTCGGGAGGCTCTGGCCGGCAACGCAGTGATTCACGATGAGACCACCGCCGAGACGGTACGGATGGCCCAGCTGGTTCCGGACAATGATCTGGCTGCACTGCTGACCATGGTGGAAGCAGTGAAGGAGGAGCCGTTCATTCCGGATGAAGCTGTTCCCGGCATGCCTGCGCTGCTGGTGGCCGGAGACCGTGATTCCTTTGCCGAGGGCACAGCTGAGCTGGCCGATCTGTCCGGGAAAGCGGAAGTGCTCCTGCTGCCGGCCCGGACCCATGCCAATGCGGTAACCTCGCGGTCCTTCAAGCAGGCCGCCCTGGAATTCCTGTCCTCACCGGATGCGGCCCCGGTCACCCACGGGTGAGAAGCGGCATATTAATAGTTGGTTCCCCGGCCTTGAGGCGCGAATCGCCGGGGACCCGCCGCGATAGGGTTAAACCGATAGCAGAGTACGATTCCTTTAGTCAGGCTGCTGATTAAATGTATTTCCGGTGCCACACAAGAACCCTGGGAAATCACTGCCGCTTCTTCATTTTTTCGACAGACCCTCAGGGAGGACACCCGTGGATGTACTCCTTGGGCAGCGCTACCGCACCACCGAACTTATCGGTTCCGGCGGCGCTGCATCGGTCTACCGCGCGGTGGACCAAAACCTCGGCCGGGAGGTCGCAGTCAAGCGCTTCCGTCCCGAAAGCAGCGACACAGACGCAAACCGCCGGCAACAGCAGGAAACCCTTCTGCTCGCCACGCTGAACCATCCCGGACTGGTGACGCTGCTGGATGCCGGAACCTTCGAGGAGGAAGACGGACGCACCTCCACCTATCTGGTCATGGAGCTCGTGGACGGGCCGGACCTGCGGGGAACCCTGAAGTCCGGGCCGCTGACACCGGCGGGCACCGGCTCGCTGGGGGCCGATCTGGCCGACGCCCTGAATTACGTGCATTCCAACGGCGTGATCCACCGCGATGTAAAACCGGCAAATATCCTGCTCTATCCGCAGGCGGAAAATGACACGCGGCTCTACCCCAAGCTGACTGACTTCGGCATCGCCCGGATGACCGACGCAACCCTGGCCACCGCCCACGGCGCCACCATCGGAACCGCGAATTACCTCAGCCCCGAGCAGGTACAGGGCGGCACCGTTGATCCGCGCACGGACATTTACTCCCTGGGCCTGGTGCTGCTCGAGTGCCTTACGGGTGTGAAGGCTTTCCCGGGGCCCATTGTTGAGTCCGCCGTGGCCCGCCTGCTCCGGGATCCCGAGGTCCCCGCCGAACTGGGCTCGGACTGGGTGGAGCTGCTGCGCTCCATGACCGCCCGGACCGTTGACGCCCGGCCGGACGCACATGAGGCTGCCGAAGCCCTTCGTGCCCTTGCCGTGGAGCCGGAGGTTCTGCAGCATCTGGGGTTCCCGACGGATTCCGGTTCCGACGACGCCGTTACCGGCGGAATTACCACCGGCAACATCTACATTCCGCTGCCTCCGGCGCACGCCCCCAGCCTCGGCTGAACCAGCGCAAACAAAAGCCCGGGCCGGAAGAAACTCTCCGGTCCGGGCTTTTGTTTACCGGCTGATTTGCTGCCGGCTCCGCTTCTATTGGTTACAAAGCGTTACTTGGATCCGCCCTCGGCAGACTCCTGGTCTTCCTCGGGTTCAAAGTTCGACGCTTCACCGGTGGACGCGGCGGCCACGCCGTCTTCAGTGTCGGGGATGGTCCCTTCGGGTCCGGTGGTCTTCTCGCCGTCCTTCGAGGAACTCTCGTTGGCGTTCTTTTCGCTGCCCATGGTGGGTCTCCTCATCCGCTGCGGCTCCCGCCGATTGTTCCGGCGCTTACCTTCGATACTAAGCCACCTGTTGACCGCGCCGACAGCTGAAGCGGATTGGCCGCCGCTGCCGGGGGCTTGTTCCGTGCCCCGGACAGCCCCGGACGCTCAGGCACGCCGCCGGCGGGCAGCGACGGCCCACCTGGTGCACAGGCTCAGGATCAGCAGCGCAGCAGCCGCTCCCACGGTGACCAGGAACGCTGCCTGATGCCCGTGACTGTCCGCCAGCCGCCCGGCCAGGGCCGCACCAAGGGCGGTTCCGGTGACGACGCCGCTGGCGAGCATGGTCATGACGGTTCCCATCAGGTGTCCGGGGGCAACCACGGCACCGATGCCGAAGATGCTCACCATGGTGGGACCCACCGGAATGCCCAGGATAAAGAGTGCCACCAGCATGGTGGGAATGCTTGTGGGCAGCAGCAGGAGCACCGAGAAGGCCGTCATGGCAGCCGCGGCGGCCATCCACCGTGCCGCCGGACCGAACCGCTCCGGCCAGAAAGCGACGGACAGTGCTGCGGCCGCGGAGCTGATGCCCATGACCGCGTACAGCAGACCGGCGGCAGAGGAGATGCCAAAGACACCGCCGAAGGCCGTGAGGCTGGTCTGGGTTCCCCCGAAGAACGTTCCCATGGCCACCATGCCCAGCACGGGAAGGGCGATCAGCAGCCAGTCGGCGCGCGGCTCTGCGGTTGCCGCCGGTTCCGGCTGGCCGGAGGCCGCTGCAGCGCTCCGGGCGGCCTTGGCGGCGCGGGCCGGGATTACCGTTCGCACCGTGGGGTGCACGGCAAAGGCCGCGACCATGGTCAGAGTCAGGACGGCGGCGAGCGTCAGGGGCAGCCAGGGTGCGACGGCGGCAGCCAGGAGGCCGACGAGGGCCGGGCCGAGAACGAAGCTCAGTTCGTCAGCCGTTCCTTCGTAGGACATGGCGGTATCCAGATCCCGGGCACCTTCGGTGCCGGTGCCGGTGCTAGTGCCGGTGCCGGTGCCGGCCGGACGCCGCGACGTCATGGACATCCAGCGCACGCGGGCCAGCGGACCGACCTGCGGGCAGGTGGCCCCCATGAGGAACGCTGCAGCCAGGATTCCGGCCGCGCTGGAACCGTCGGCGGCGGATAGAAGGTGGGCCATGTAGAGCACCAGTGCCGTGGCCAGCGGGTTGACGATGGCAGCGGCCAGCAGAATCGGACGCTGTCCCACGCGGTCTGCCGCGAAGCCGAGGATCGGAGCACCGATGGCCGAACCGATGCCGACGGCGCCGGCTGCCAGTCCGCCGGTGGCGTATGAGCCGGTCACGCTGGTGACCAGGGTCAGGGCGCCCACCGTCAGCATGGCCAGGGGAAGCCGGGCGAGGAAGGCGACCGGAACGAAACCGCGGCCGGCGAGCGCAAAGATCCGTGCGTAACGGCCGGCGGTGCCTGCGGCAGCCTGGTCCGGCTCCTGCGGATGCGACTGCTGCTGCCGGGGATCCTGCGGCTGCGGGGGGTGGGAAGAGGCTGAAATTGGGGTTTGTTGATTGCTCATGCGATATCCAGATACGTTGCATCGCGCATCGTCCCCCCTCCCGATGCGCCCAACCCGGCTACCCAGCAACCTTACCCTTTATCCGCGGTGCCGATCGAGTTCCGGGGTCCGCCCGCCGCCGCGGGGTTACACCCCCACCGGGTCTCCGGCGGTGAACCGCACGGTGGATCCGTTGCGGCCCTTGGTGATCTGCAGCTGGGCACCGATCCGCTGCTTCATTTCCGCCACGTGGCTCACCAGCCCCACCACGCGGCCGCCGTCGCGCAGTCCTTCCAGCGCGTCCATGACCTGTTCCAGGGAGGTGTCGTCCAAGCTCCCGAAGCCCTCGTCCACAAACAGCGTTTCAATGCTCACCCCGCCGGCTTCCTGCTGAACCACGTCAGCCAGGCCGAGGGCCAGTGCCAGGGAGGCCATGAAGCTCTCTCCGCCGGACAGGGTTGACGTGTCCCGGTGCTGGCCGGTCCAGGCATCCGTGACGTGCAGCCCCAGGCCTGCCTTCTTGTTGCCCGACGTGGAGTCACTGTGTACCAGGGCGTAGCGTCCGCCGGTCATGGCGGAGAGCCGTTCAGTGGCTGCCGCCGCAACCTGTTCCAGCCGGGCGGCGAGCACGTAGGTGCTCAGCGTCATCTTGTAGCCGTTCTCCCCGAGACCGCGCGCGGTGTCAGTCACCGAGCGGAGAAGCTCATGCCGCTGCTCGAGGGGCTGGATGCGTTCCGCGGCGCCGGCCAGCTCGCGGCTGTAGGACTCCAGCGCCTGTGTGGAGGCTTCGAGGAGACCCAGCCGCACCGAGCACCGGGTCAGCTGCGCCCGTGCCGCCGCGGCTGCCTCGGAGGCCAGGACCACATCTTCCTCCTCGGGAACCGGGAGCGGTTCCCCGTGTCCGTCCAGTGCCGCGGACGAGTCCTCGCCCTCACGGCGAAGGGCAAGCCGCTGCCCTTCCTCGTCGTATCGGGCCACCGTGAGCTGAAAATCAGCGGCAGCGGCGGAATCCAGCAGGGCATCGCGCACATCCTGCACCGTGGCGAAGTCCGATCCGAGCAGCCTGGCCGCGAGATCTTCGCGGGCTTCAGCCTCGTTTTCCCGTGCCGTCTGCAGCTCCGCCAGGCTGCTGCGCGCGGCCGTCAGCAGGAGGTGAAGTTCAGACAGGCAGTCAACCCGCTCGCCGAGGGACGCGAAGCCGTCCCGGGCAGTTTCCACCCGGCCGCTGAGCTGTTCGATCTGCCGTTCGCCTGACAATCGCTGCTCATCGGCCTGCGCTGCAGCGAGCAGCGCGGAGGATTCATCGTCGGCGAGCTGCTCGAGCTGCCGGGACAGCTCGGTGCGCCGGGCTGTTGCCTCGGCCAGCTTGCCGGCGGCCGCTGCTGCCGCGGCGAGTTCGGCGCCGGCTGCTTCTTCGCAGGCCCTGGCAGCACCGGCATCGCCGTCGCCGCCCTGCACCTTGAGCTCGGCGACCCGGCGGCTGTCCCTGTCTGCCTGCAGCCGCGCAGCCTCGAACTCTTTCTCTGCGGTTTCGGTGCTCTGGCGGGCCTTGTCCTCGTCCTCTTTGGTGACGGCGCTCTCGCCGTCGGGCAGGGCCGCAGGTGCGGGGTGTTCGGCGCTTCCGCAGACCGGGCATCCCTGTCCGTCAACAAGCCGTCCGGCCAATTCAGCTGCTGCCTGTTCCAGCCGGCGCTGGAGCTTGTCCTGCCATTCCTGGCGCCGGTCCTGGTAGGCGCCGCGCAGCCGTGCTGCCTCGGCTTCGGATGCCGCTGCCGTCCGGGACGCTTCGGTGAAGTCTTCGATGGCGCGGGTTAGGGAGCGGGCGTGTTCCAGTTCACTGCGTGCTGATTCCTGCTTGGATGCCTGTTCGCGCAGGGTGTCCAGTTCCCGGGCAAGGCCGTCTTCTTCGGTGCGGAGTTCCCCGGCGGCAGCTTCCGCAGCCGCGGCAGCAGCACGGCTTGCCGCGGCCCGTGTGGCGGCATCCGCACAGTCCGCTTCGAGCTCGCCTATGCGCTGTTCCTCGGCCAGGGCGGCTTCCGCTGATCCGCGTTCGCTGGTCAGACGGGCGTCCGCGGCCGACAGCACCGGCAGCACGGCTTCCCGTGCCGGGCCGTTGTCTGCAGCCGTTTCCTGCCTGATGCCAAAACCGGCCGCCAACGGATGCTCGACCAGGGCCTGACGGGCCTGGTCCGCAGCGCTTTCTCGGCTTTCCAGCCGTTCCTGCGCCGTATCGACGGCCCGGACATAGCCGCTGAGCACCTCTGCCTGCAGGTGGCGGGCCAGGCTCTGGCGCACCGGTTCCACTTCCTCGCGGTGCCGGAGGTGGTCCTGTTCATCGCGTTCGAGCTGTTCACGTGCGATGCCGCGGGCACGGCGGTGCTCCACGTCCTGACGAAGGTCCTCGGCTTCGCGAAGCGCCGTCTCCAGGGCGGCGTGTTTTTCCCTTTCCTGCGCGGTGCGTTCTGCCAGCCGGCGGCGGAATTCTTCGACGGATTGGATTTCGCCGGCGGCGTCCTCCCCTGCCGGGTCGGGCAGCAGGCCGGCTCCGTCAACAGCATCGTCGGCGGCTTCGCCGTCGTCGCCGCTGTCCGCCCACCTGTCCATTTCATCGCGTGCCCTGCGCAGGACGTGCTCGCTCTCCGCCCGGGCGGCGTCCAGCTCCCCGGCGGCGACGGCGAGATCATCCCGCAGCTGCGCTTCAATGTTCTCGAACCGGGTGGTTCCAAACAGTTTCTGCAGCAGGGCGGCCCGGGTGAGCGCGTCAGCTCGCAGGAAGGCGGCAAAGTCGCCCTGCGGCAGCATCACCACGCGGGTGAACTGTTCCTTGTCCATGCCCATGAGGGCCTGGATCTCCGCACCTGCCTCATCGTTGCGGGCGGTTTTTTGGATCCATTCCCCGTTAACAAGCTCGCGGAGCGTGGTTTTGGCCTGCTCGACCACCGTTTTTCCGGTGCCGCGCTTGGCCGGACGGTTCCACGCGGGATTGCGCACCACTTCAAAGCGGCGGTCGCCAGAGCTGAATTCACACAGGACTTCCGGCGCGGTGTCCGGGGCGGCATGATCACTGCGCAGCCGCTTGGAGGTTTGCCGGGCGCCGGGAACGGATCCGTACAGGGCATAGCAGATGGCATCCAGGATGCTGGTTTTCCCTGCTCCGGTGGGGCCGTTGAGAAGGAACAGCCCGTGTGCTCCCAGTTCATCGAAATCGATGACCTGACGGTCGGCAAACGGACCGAACGCCTGGATTTCAAGCCGGTGGATCCTCACTGTGCCGCCTCCGCTGACTGGACTTTCGACAGGACTTCAGCGAAGAGCTGTTTCTCCTGTTCATCGGCGCGGCGGGACCGCACGTGGTCCAGGAAGCCGCAGCAGATGTCCAGATCATCAGTGGCCCGCGCCAGCCGCTGGCTGTAGGTCTGGGTGGCGGTCCGCGGGCCCGACGCCGGCTCAAACGTGAGCACGAGGGTGTCCGGGAAGCGGGTGCGCAGCCGTTCCATGGCTTTCGCCGGACGCTCGTCATCGGTGAGCGTGACCTGGCAGTAAGCGTCTTCAGCGTCGGTGAGCCCCGGATCGGCGAGCAGGTGCTCCAGCGTCCCCTTGAGCACGGCGAGCCGGCGCGGCGCCGGCCAGAGGACCGGTTCCACCGATGCCAGCCCGCCGCCGTCAAATTCCACCAGCAGCCCACCCTTTTGCTGCCGCGCTTCGGAGAAGGAGTACGGCAGCGGGGAACCGCTGTACCGGACGGAGGAGCTCAGTTCCTGCCGCCCGTGCAGATGTCCCAGCGCGGTGTAGGCAAAGCCGTCAAAGAGGTCCAGGGGAACAGCGCCGACGCCGCCCACGGTCAGGTCACGTTCACTGTCCGAGGTGATGCCGCCGCTGGCAAAAACATGGGCCATCGCCACGGGAATGACCGGCTGCCCCTCCGCGGCGCGGCGCTCAACGTCCGTCCGGATCCGGCGGACGGCCTCGCCCACCACACCGGCATGGTGCGGAACGTCAACGCCGAGCTCCGGGGCGGCCAGCCGCGGCTCAAGATAGGCAATGCCGTAGACGGCGACGGGAGCGCCGCCGTCCTGCGAAAGCAGCACCGGTTCCGCGATCTCGCTGATCCGGGTCCGCAGGTAGACGCCTCCGCGCTCGAAGATTTTGCTGCCGAAGCCCAGCCGGGCCGCGGAGTCGTGGTTGCCGCTGGAGAGGATGACCTTGGCTCCCGCGGCGGTGATGCGTTCCAAGGCCGAGTCGAGCAGGCGCACGACGTCGAC
The DNA here is from genome assembly GCF_058269275.1 of Arthrobacter sp. TJ-178. Lineage (NCBI taxonomy): Bacteria > Bacillati > Actinomycetota > Actinomycetes > Micrococcales > Micrococcaceae > Arthrobacter > Arthrobacter sp. TJ-178. Next base: position 66,595 of record NZ_JBZCNK010000001.1, read on the forward strand.
TCCGGGCAGCGCGCGGTCGTACACGTCACCGGCGATCAGGACGGCATCTACGTCCTTCTCGCGGACCGTCTCGACCAGGCGGTCGATGAACTGCTGCTGGGCGCCGAGCATCCCCACGCCGTGGAAGGAACGGCCCAGATGCCAGTCGGAAGTGTGCAGTAATCGCATACCAACAAAACTACCCCGAGGCACTGACACTCCCCGGCCACCGGGAACATGAGAACGCCCACCCCCTTCCGCGGGTCCTGCTGCGGAAGGGGGCGGGCGGGGTAATGCTCGACGCCGGCGCCTGGCTGGCGGCGCGGGCTGCCAGCGGCGCCGGCGGCCCGGGCTAGGCCTTGGCGCTGCCCGGACGGTCGCCGTCGTCGTCGCCGTCGAAGAACCCGCGGGCGTCGTCCTTCTTCTCCAGTGACACCGCATGCGGCGCAGCGGGAGCAGAGGTGCCGGCAGGCGCTGCGGGAACGGCCGGAGCGGCAGCAGGTGCGGCGTCTACTGCATGATCTGCGTCATCAACGTCGGTTTCGATTTCGGCATCTTCTGCCGTGCGCTCACGGGCGGAAACCGTCAGGTCGATGCTGCGGTAGATCAGTCCGGTGATCAGCGCACCCAGGATCGGTGCCACCCAGAAGAGCCACAGCTGTTCCAGGGCGTCGGTGCCGGCAAAGATTGCCGCCGCCGTTGAACGTGCCGGGTTGAGGGAACCGCCGGTGATCGGGGCCAGGAAGGTCAGCAGGACGGCGTAGGTCACGCCCACGGCAAATGCGGCCGAGACGGCAGGGATCCGGCCCTTGGAGGCGCCGAGGAACACGGCCACCAGCAGTGCGGTGCCCACTACCTCTGCGAGCAGGGCGCTGGCCAGCGGAAGACCAAGCTGGTAATCGGGGCCGTAGCCGTTGGCAAGCGCGTTGAAGATGTCCGAGCGCTGTGCAATCTCGGCCGGGACGCCCTGGAACACTACCCACAGGATCAGGAACGCCAGGAGCGCACCGATAAGCTGTGCCACCACGTAGACGGGAAGGGCCTTCCAGGACGTGCGGCCGGCCGCGGCGCTGCCCAGGCTGATGGCGGGGTTGAAGTGACCCCCGGAGACATAGCCGAAGGCCACCATGCCGGCTGCGGCGGCCAGTCCGACGGCCAGGGGCGCCGAAACGCCGCCGGTGGAGCTGAAGATGGCGGCGGCCGTGGCGAAGACCAGCAGGAAGGAACCGATGAATTCCGCGGCGCTGCGCCCCAACAGCCCGTAGCTGTGCAGCGGCTTGCGGCGTCCGGGTCCGACGGCAGGGCGCACAGCGCGTGCGCCGCCTGCAGAGATGGGATCAGCATTCATTGGCAAAAGTTTCCTCTTCCTAGTTATTGCGGCATGGCGGTCGGCTCTCCGTGGAGCCACCGCCGCCCCGAGCCGTATCTTCGGCGCCGGGGCAAACTCCACCAGCCTCCCATCCCGCGCTGTGAAGTTCCTGTGGGCGCGCTCACTGGGGGACCCTCGATATGCTGGAACGGTGAGTCCTAACCCTGAAAATGTCCCTGCCGCCGAGTCCTCGCCTGCGGAGCCCGATGCAGCTTCCTTCCATCTTCCGTCGAACGGGCAGTCAGGCAAAGTAGTTGGCTGTCTGCTGGGCGGCGCGTTGGGCGATGCCCTGGGCTACGCCGTGGAGTTTTCCAAACTGTCCGAGATCCGGTCAGCCTTTGGCCCTGACGGGCTCCGGGACTTTGCGGCGCTGCCGTCGCCCGTCCCGTTTTCCGATGACACACAGATGACCCTCTACACCCTGGACGGGCTGCTGGAGGCGCTGGAATGGGCCAACCAGGGCCTGGGCGCGGATGAGACAGCCTGTATCTGGCTGGCCTACCTGCGCTGGCTGAAGACACAGGGGGTCCCCCTGGATCCCGGTGCTCCCAGCCCGCCGCTGCGCTGGATTGATTCACAGACCGTCCTGCACCAGCGCCGCGCACCCGGTAACGCCTGCATTTCCGGCCTTTCTGGACCGGACATGGGCACCAAGTTCCGCCCGGTCAACCCGGACTCCAAGGGATGCGGAACGGTGATGCGCTCCGCTCCCTTTGGGCTGCTCCCCTATGTGGAGTCCGAAATGGTGTACCGGCTCAGCGAAGATGCTGCGGCGCTGACGCACGGACATCCGTCCGCCCTGCACTCCGCTGCGGTGTTCTCCACCCTCATCCACGATCTGCTTGCGCCGGACGCTTCCCTGCAGCAGGCCGCGGATGAGGCTGTGCGCCGGGCCGCGGACAGCGGGGTGCCGGAACTGGCCGCCCGGCTCACCGCGGCGGTGGAGCTGACCCGCTCCGGACCGGTCTCCCCCGAGGCGCTCACCGCTGCCCTGGGCGAGGGGTGGGTGGCCGAAGAAGCACTGGCCATCGGGCTCTACGCGGCCCTGGCCACCGCCTCGGCCGGCTCGCCGCAGGAGCACTTCCGGGCAGCGCTGGCGCTGGCCGTCAACCACGACGGCGACAGCGACTCCACCGGCTCCATCACCGGCAACATCCTGGGCACTCTCTACGGCGCCGCCGCACTGCCGGCCGCCTGGGTGGCAGCCCTGGAGGGCCGGGACGTCATCGAGGAGCTGGCGCGGCAGTTCACCGCCGCCACCGCGGGCTAAGCGCCGCCCAGCAGCCGAAGGAATTCCGGCTCGGAAAGCACCTCGATGCGCTGTCCCTTGCCGTGCAGGTCCAGGACCCGGCGGGCCTTGCCCGTCAGGACGCCGTTGCGCAGGTCCCCGGCCTCAAAACCGTCCCCCATCACCAGCACGGTGGTGGCCCGGGTGACGTTGGAAGCAGGCCTGGCACCGAGATCGGCTGCCCGGTTCTTGGCGGACTGGCGTGACATGCCGAGGTTGCCGCTGAACACCACGGTCTGCCCGTAGAGGGGGTGGTGCGGGTCGGCCGCCGGGTTGGGTGCCGGGTTCTCCCCCTCGGACGGCCACCCCGCCCAGCCGGTGGCCGCTGCCTTGGCTTCGGTTCCGGTTCCGCGTTCCAGCGCTGCCCGGGTTGCCTTGGACAGGGCATCCACGCCGGGGATGTAGGCGGGCAGCCGGGACGGAACCATGCCCTGTCCCGTGAAGAACTCCGGCATGTCCGCCGCACCGCTGCGGCGCACAATGTCCAGCATGATTCCGGCGCACGCACGCGCGTCCTCGACGGCGTCGTGGTGGTTCTGCAGCGGCACCCCGGCGGCCTCGGCCGCGAACGGCAGCGAGTGCGATGCCAGGGAATAGGTCCGGCGGGAGTGGACCACTGAACAGGTGTAGTCATAGGCCGGGCCGGGCAGATCGGAGACTTCCAGCGCGGAGCGGATCACGCCCATGTCAAAGGCGGCGTTGTGGGCCACCAAAAGGTCCTCACCGATGAATGCACCGATCTCCGGAAACAGCTCGCCGAAGCGCGGGGCTCCGGCCACCATCTCCGCTTCGATGCCGTGAATGCGGATGTTGCGGCGTTCAAAGAAGTCGTGGCCGGCGGGCGGGCGCATCAGCCAGGACGTCTCGTCGACGACGACGCCGTCCCGCACCTTGACCAGCCCCACCGAACAGGGAGAACCCCGGAATCCGTTGGCCGTTTCGAAGTCAATGGCCGTGAATTCAATTCCCACGCGGTGTTCGGTTCCTTAGATTTCTGCCTGCAGACACTGCTGCGGTGATGCGGTTTTTCGTACGTGCCGGGGTGCTGGTGAAACGGAGAGTAAAGGCTGCTCCGGACTATTCGCCGTCGACCGGCTCAGCCGGCTGGACCGGACCGACCGGCTGCTGCGCCGAAGCCGACTTCTTGCGGCGGTGCGAGCGGACCTTGCTGATCACAAACCACACTGCCACCAGAACGCACACAACAATGACGATCTTCTGGAAGACACCGGCGTATTCCTCCACCACGTGCCAACTCTCGCCCAGGTAGTAGCCGGAAAAGACGAAGATGGCGTTCCAGATGAGGCTGCCTGCAGTTGTCAGGCCCAGGAACTTCCAGATGGGCATCCGTTCGATGCCGGCGGGAATGGAGATCAGGCTCCGGAAGATGGGGATCATGCGCCCGAAGAACACGGCCTTGGCTCCGTGGCGGTTGAACCAGGCTTCCACCTTGTCCACGTCCTCCAGGTCCACCAGGGGAACCTTGGACACCAGTGCCCGCATCCGGCGCCGGCCAAGCCAGGCACCGAGTCCGTACAGCGCCCAGGCGCCGATAACGGAGCCCAGCGTTGTCCAGATCAGGGCCGCGACGAGGGAGAAGTTGCCCTGGCTGGCGGTGAATCCTGCCAGCGGCAGGATGACCTCGCTGGGCAGAGGCGGAAAGAGGTTTTCCAGGGCGATGGCCAAACCTGCGCCCGGAGCACCGATGGTCTCCATGACGCTGACGGCCCAGTCGGCGACCCCTCCCAGCGCCGATCCGTCGGAATTGGCGGTGGCAACTGAGGCAAGAATCTGTGTAGTCATATTGCCCTCAATTCTGCCTTAGGAGCGGCCGGGGCGGAAACCCGACACCGCCGGCCCCGCGGATTGGCCCTTCTTCCCTGCTGCGCGAAGGCGGTGCGGAAGCCTGCGGGCACGCGGTGATCGGTCCGCGCAGGCTCCCGCAAAGACACTCAGGCCAGGGCCTCGATGATGGCCGGCAGCAGCGCCCTGAAGGCCTGCCCGCGGTGGCTGATGGCGTTTTTCTCCTCCGGGCTCAGCTCGGCGCAGCTGCGGTCCAGTCCCTCGGGCTGCAGGATGGGGTCATAGCCGAATCCCCCGTTTCCGCGCGGTGCGGCCAGAAGCGTCCCGCGCAGCTCGGCACGCTCCACCGTGGTGGCTCCATCGGGCAGCGCCAGTGCGGCGGCGCAGACGAAGGCTGCGCCTCTGTGCTCCTCGCCGATATCCGACAGCTGGGCGAGCAGGAGGTCCAGGTTGGCGGCGTCGTCGCCGTGCCGGCCGGACCAGCGGGCGGAGAAGATGCCCGGAGCCCCGCCCAGGACATCCACGGCCAGCCCGGAATCATCCGCGATGGCGGCCAGCCCGGTCGCCTCAGCGACCGCACGCGCCTTCAACAGCGAGTTGGCCTCGAAAGTGACGCCGGTTTCGGGGACATCCGGAACGCCCGCGGCGGCCGCATCAATCACCTGCGTGTCGACGTCGAGCCCCTCGATCCGCCCGCGCAGCAGTTCGCGCAGCTCCCGCAGCTTACCGGCGTTGCGCGTAGCCAGGACCAGGCGGGCCTGAGCGGGAACGACGGCGGTCATACCGTTTCCTTAAGGGCCTCACCGAGGGTCCGGCGCTGGATTTCGGCCAGTTCCGAAGTGCCCAGCAGGGCCAGGTCAAGGAGGGCGTTCAGCTCGTCGCGGTCAAACGGTGCACCTTCGGCAGTGCCCTGGACCTCCACGAACTTTCCGGATCCGGTCACCACCACGTTCATGTCGGTTTCGGCGCGGACGTCTTCCACGTACGGCAGGTCCAGCATGGGCACCCCGTCGATGATGCCCACGCTGATGGCCGCTACCGTGTCCAGCAGCGGGTTGGCGTTCTTGGCAATGAGCTTGTTCTCCTTGGCCCAGGCCAGGGCGTCGGCGAGGGCCACGTAGGCGCCGGTGATCGCGGCGGTGCGGGTGCCGCCGTCGGCCTGCAGTACGTCGCAGTCCAGGACAATGGTGTTTTCGCCCAGCGCCTTGGTGTCGATGATGGAGCGCAGCGAGCGGCCGATCAGCCGGGAAATCTCGTGCGTGCGCCCGCCCAGCTTGCCCTTCACGGATTCACGGGCGTTGCGGGTGTTGGTGGCGCGGGGCAGCATGGCGTATTCGGCGGTGACCCAGCCCTTGCCTTCGCCCTTGAGCCAGCGGGGAACGCCGGCCGTCAGGGACGCGGTGCACAGCACCTTGGTGTTGCCGAATTCGATCAGCGCGGATCCTTCGGCCTGCTTGGACCAGCCGCGGGTGATGGTGATGTCACGCAGCTGGTCGGGGGTGCGGCCGTCGGAACGGACGACGGCGGTGCCTGCGGAGGGCGTGGAGGAAGAACTGTTTGCGGCTGTAGTCATGCGCCCAGTCTATCGGCCGGCTCCGCGGGGCCGGCCGCAGCGGTGCCCCGGGTCCCCGGCTTCCCCCGTCGCTGATACCTGCCTGAGGTTGTGCCATCACACGGATCCGCGACCGCCTGTTCAGGACCACCCAACAGGAAGACCACGTCAGATACAGCCCGGCCGATTTTCTCCATGACCGCTGCGATGCGTCCGAACTTGGGGAACGGGGAATGGGAACGACATGGTCACAGCAAGGCGCGCGCCAAAATGCGTCATATTGCCGGACGTACACGTTCCAGGCTGCGCGACGGAGCTGACTACTGTTTCAGCCGGCTGCGGACGGCCGCGGCTTCACCGGATTCGACCACTGACTCATCGTCCTCATCCTTGGGGAGAAACGATACGGCGCCTGCGAGGTGTCTCACATCGACCACTAGTTTCTCCAGTACCGCCTCGGTGGCCAGACGGAATGCCGCGGCCTGCCTGTCGGGCGAAGCCTCTGCTCCCGACACGTCGATGGAGGGCGGGTCAGGCAGGCTGGCAAGCTTCTTCACCGGAGCCGGCGTTTCACGGCCCAGCTTTCCGTCGATGGTGACACGCAGCCGCGCAGCCGAAATATCCCGGCCCAGCTCGGCCAGGAATTCAGCTGCCTCGTTACGGCTCAGCTTGTGCGTTTCACTCATTGCCGTCCTCTCGGTCGCCGGTGTCGGTCCCATTGTGCTCCTCCGTGCCTGCCTCGTCCATGACCCGCTGGTACGCCGCCAGGTAGTCATCGCCGATGATGCCCTGAGCGGCCATGGCCTGGAGCGTACTTGCCGCCGTGTCCATGGTCTCCTCAGCCTGAGCGGCGCTTGATGCTGCCGTCGGACGCCATGCCGGGTCCAGCAGTGTCAGATCCTCATCATCGACCTTGCCGGCCGCAGTGAGCCGATCCAGCATCTTGAATCCAAGGTCCTGCCGCTTGACCTGGTCGGACAGAGAAGCGTCCAGGGCCCATTGGACCCTCTTCCACCATTCTGCGCGGTCATCGGCCCGGCGGCGCTCAGCCATGGCCTTTCGGTTATCCTCAGACTGCTTTTCCGCATTGATCCTCTGCCGGCGGACCGAGGCCAGCCCGATCCACAACGTAACCCCAGCGCCAATCAGGACGGCCAACGGACTCAAGGCAGCGGCGATTTCCCACCACGCCGGATCGGCACGGGCTAGTTCCGCCGCTTGACTGGCGATCTGTTCAAGCTGTTCCTCATCCATTGCGGGCCAGCCTAGCTGCTGTCCTGCCAGCTGCGGGTGAGCGCCGCACACGTACTGGGCATACCCTCTCTGCAGCCCAGCGATCCAACTGGCCGGCCGCAGCGGGGGCGGTCAGCCCGCGGGCAGGACTCCGCGGTTGACTGCCAATCCCGCGGTAAAGGGGCTCCCGACGTCGTAGGAGACGCCCGCAACGGCCACCGCGAGGTCTCCGGCGTAGGTTTCCCGCGCCTCGGACACTGAGGCGTTCGCGTCATTCCACACCGGCAGGTGGGTGAGCAGCAGGCGGCGGGCGCTGGCTGCCGAGGCGGCTGCGCCGGCGCGCTTTCCGGTCAGGTGCACGCCTTCAATCGCGTCGTCGCGGCCTTCGTGGAAGGCTGCTTCACACAGGAAGACGTCGCTTTCGCGGGCGGCCTCTTCCAGGCCGTCGCAGGAGTCCGTGTCTCCCGAGTAGGCCAGGGTGTGCACTACGGGGAGGCCCTCTGCGTCGAAGCCCGGTGCCTCCACGCGCAGGGCGTAGGCTTCCTCGGCCGGATGCAGGACCGGGTAGGGCGTGACCGTGAACGGCCCGATGGTGACGGCCTCGCGGCTGGTCCAGTGCTGGAACTCGAAGTCCTCATGCATGCCCGGATCGGCGGGCAGGCCGTAAGCCGTGGCCATCCGGTCCGCCGTGTCCTTGGGACCCCACACCGTGATGCGGTCGCGGTTCCATCCTTCGGGGTCCCAGTGCACTGCCACGTGCAGGCCGCACAGGTCCATGCAGTGGTCCGGATGCAGGTGCGTGAGCAGGACCGCATCAATGTCGCGCAGGTCCATGTAGCGCTGCAGTGCGCCCAGGGAGCCGTTGCCCAGGTCCAGGAGGATGCGCCAGTCGCGTTCGCCGTCGTTGGCGGTCACGAGATAGCAGCTGGCGGGTGAGGCCGGGCCCGGGAAGGAGCCGCTGCAACCCACAATGGTCAGTTTCATAAGGTGCCGTTCCGAAGGGCGCCGGGCGGCCTTCCGTGGTTGCGGTGAGTGGAGCGGTCTGCGGCGACCATGTCCGGAGTGATCCGGGCCATGCTGCCGGTGGGGTAGTGGGCGGCCACGTTGTCCACATGCTCAACGCTGAGGACTTCGGGGCCGAGGAAGCGCCGCGCGAGCAGTTCAAACGACGTCGAATCCCCGGTGGCCACGAAATGGTGCTCCGGAGCGGTTTGAGCCGTGCGCTGCAGATTATGGGAGATCAGGGCCCGGTAAACGTCCTTGGCGGTTTCCTCGGCACTGGAAACCAGCGTGACGCCATCGCCCATGACGTAGGAGATCACACCGGTCAGCAGCGGGTAGTGCGTGCAGCCCAGCACCAGGGTGTCCACGTCCCGAGCCTTCAGCGGGGCCAGGTATTCTTCGGCCGTGGCCAGCAGATCGGGTCCGGCAGTGACGCCGGCTTCCACGAATTCCACGAAGGCCGGGCAGGCGACGGAGGAGATCTCCAGGTGCGGGGCGGCGGCAAACGTGTCGTTGTAGGCCCGTGAGCCAACGGTGGCTTCGGTGCCGATCACGCCCACCCGCCCGGAGCGTGTGGCGGAGACGGCCCGCCGCACCGCAGGCTGGATAACTTCGATGACGGGAATCCCGTAGCGGCGGGTGTAACGCTCACGGGCGTCCCGGAGGACGGCGGCGGAGGCGGTGTTGCAGGCGATCACCAGAAGCTTGACGCCGGAATCCACCAGTTCATCCATCACGCCAAGCGCATTGGCCCGGACTTCGGCGATGGGAAGGGGACCGTACGGCCCCTTGGCGGTGTCCCCCACGTAAAGAATCGACTCATTGGGCAGCTGGTCGATCACCGCGCGGGCAACCGTCAGGCCTCCCACGCCGGAGTCGAAAATACCAATGGGGGCGTCCTTGCGCTGTGCATTCGGCGATTCGGTCATCAGCGTGGAACTACCCGGGTCAGAGCTCATAATGTAACGACAATAGCCCCCGGGCGGCCCGCCGCGTACTTAGGCCGGAGTGCTCTTGATCACAGCAGGGAGCGTGTCATCGCCTGCATGAGTGTCTCCTGGAGCCAGGTGACAAAGTTGTACACCAGGGCCAGGTAACCGTCCACGTCCTGTGCCTTCGAGGGGTCCGTGATGCCGTGCAGGCGCTCGGCGTCTTCGTCCGTTTCAAGGTCCAGCCGGTCCGCGAGGACCAGCCGTACATCATTGAGAGCCCGGGCAAAATACTGGGCCTGTTCGGGGTTCAGCAGCAGCGGCTTGGACTCCAGGAGCAGAGCAGATGCCCGCAGCGCACCGGTCTTGTCCTCCCTCAGCGAGCGCTCGGTCAGGCGGCGGAATTCGAGGGCTTCGTCGTCGTCGCCCGTCACTCCGTCCGGCAGCAGCCGGCGCAGTGCGGAGTCGGACGGGACACGTGCACTGGTGTCCAAACCCACCATCGCGGCGAGCGGGTCGGTATCCGCAGGGGTGTCCGGTTCCAGCATGCCGAGCACATCGGCAAAAAGGCTGCGCAGCAGCTCCCGCTCCCCCGCCTCCAGCGATGCTGAGATTCCCTTGCGGGTGACCTTGAATCCGGTTGCCACGTTTGTCCTATCCGCCGACCCGGGGCCGGTCTGTGCTGCGCGTTGGTGCTGCTCGGTGCTGGAATGCCGGGCCGGCGGTGCGGCCTACGGCTCGTCCGTCTTCTGGAAGGTGGCCCAGAGACCAAAGGAATGCATCGCCACGGTGTCGCGCTCCGCAGATTCCCGCGAGCCGGCTGCCACCACCGATTTTCCCTGTTCGTGCACTTCCATCATGAGCTTGTTGGCCTTGGCTTCCGAGTAGCCGAAATAGCTGCGGAACACGTAGCTGACGTAGCTCATCAGGTTGACGGGGTCATTCCACACAATGACCACCCAGGGCACGTCATTGTCCACCAGGGACTCCGTCCCGGTCCGCTCGAGGGTATCGGTGCCGGGCGACGTGCCCAGCACAGCGCCGGCTGCAGTGCTCAAAGTCATGACTCCAATTGTAGGTTGGACGAGGTTCCCGAACCGCCAGCGGATGCCTTCTACTCAATAAGCGAACGGAGGATAGAGTTTTGACTGTGAACAGTCCTTCCGCGTGGCGCCAGCCGAATGCCGCCCTCTATACCGACCACTACGAGTTGACCATGCTGCAGGCTGCCCTGCACTCGGGCACCGCCTCCCGCCGCTCAGTCTTCGAGGTCTTCGGCCGCAGGCTGCCGGACGGGCGCCGGTACGGCGTGGTGGCCGGAACCGGCCGGATCCTCGAGGCCCTCGCCGCGTTCAGGTTCGACGATGAACAGCTGGAGTTCCTGGAGCGCACCTCCGTGGTGGACGCGCGCACGCTCAAGTGGCTGGCTGATTTCCGGTTCTCCGGCAACATTTTCGGCTATGCCGAGGGTGAGGCGTATTTCCCCAATTCGCCCATTCTCACCGTGGAGTCCAGCTTCGCCGAGGCCTGCATCCTGGAGACCCTGCTCCTGTCCGTGGTGAACCATGACAGCGCCATTGCCTCCGCCGCGTCGCGCATGGTTTCTGCCGCCGGCGGGCGCCCGTGCATCGAGATGGGATCGCGCCGCACGCATGAGGAAGCAGCCGTGGCCGCAGCACGCGCCGCCATCATTGCCGGCTTTGACAGCACCTCCAACCTGGAGGCCGGCCGGCGCTACGGATTGAAGACTGTGGGCACCGCAGCGCATTCCTTCACCCTGCTGCATGACACGGAACGGGCCGCCTTCCAGGCGCAGGTGGACTCACTCGGCTCCAACACCTCGCTGCTGGTGGACACGTACGACGTCGAAGCCGGCGTGCGCAACGCCGTCGCCGTCGCCGGGCAAAAGCTGGGCGGTGTGCGGCTGGACTCCGGGGACCTCGTGGCGCAGGCCCGCTGGGTCCGCGAACTCCTTGATGACCTGGGGAACACGGAAACCCGCATCATGGTGACCTCCGATCTGGACGAGTACGCCATTGCAGCCTTGGCCTCCGCACCCGTGGACGCCTATGGTGTGGGGACGTCGCTGGTGACCGGTTCCGGCGCACCCACCGCCGGCATGGTCTACAAGCTGGTCAGCCGGGAAGGGGACGACCACGAGTTTGTCTCCGTGGCCAAGGCCGCCAAGAACAAAGCGTCGCGGGGCGGACGCAAGTACGCGCTGCGCCGGCTCAACGAGCGCGGAACCGCCACGGCGGAGGTCATCGGCATCGGCCACCGTCCGCTGGATGACGGCAATGACCGGCCGCTGCTGGAGCAGTTTGTTGCGGACGGTGAAATACTTCCCGGCTGGACCGGGGCCGAGGCCGTGGAACGGGCGGCCAAGCGCCATGCCGCCTCCCTGGCAGAACTTCCCAGCTCGGTGAACCGCCTGCAGCGCGGCGAACCGGTGATCCCCACTGAATACGAGGAGTAAGAATGACGCGTGCCCTGATTGTTGTAGACGTCCAGAACGACTTCTGTGAAGGGGGTTCCCTCGCCGTTCCCGGCGGAGCCGACACGGCATCCGAAATCACCGACTACATCGAAACGACGCTGGGCCGCTACGCCGTCGTCGCCGCCACCCAGGACTGGCACATAGAGCCCGGCGCCCACTTCTCCGACACTCCCGATTACAAGGAGTTCTGGCCGGTGCACTGCGTCGCCGGCACGACCGGTGCCAATCCGCATCCGGACCTGGACACCGAACACATTGATGCATTCTTCCGCAAGGGACAGTACGAGGCAGCCTACTCGGGCTTTGAGGGCGTCCTGGCACCCGAGGATGAGGTGCCCACCGGCGATTTGGACGCGGCTACCGCACCGGTGGACCCCGCCGAAACGGTGAGCTTGGATGACTGGCTTCGGGACAACGACGTCGACGAGGTGGTCATCGTGGGCCTGGCCACCGACTACTGCGTCCGGGCGACCGCGCTGGACGCCATCGCTGCCGGCTATGACACCTACGTCATTCCGGACCTGTGCGCCGGGATCGACCGCGCGGACACCCGGGCTGCCCTGGCTGAGCTCGAAGACGCCGGCGTGGAGCTGCTGGACCTGTAACACCGGTTCGGGCGGACTGCACAGAGCAGAACACAAAGACAGGAAGAGGTGCTGGAGCGTATGGCTCCGGCACCTCTTCTGCGTCTTCCGGGGGCCTGCGGTCAGGGCTGCCCCTCTTGGGAGTGCCGAGCCGGCGGCCCGCCCGATTCTTTCGTGCAGCTAACGGGGCTTGGAAAAATCCCTCGTACAGATACCGGGTCTATTTGGCCCGAATTCGCGGGTTTGAGTCCGTTACCTGCACCAAGGATCCGCCCCCGAGCCCACCAGAGCCCGTTACCTGCCCGAAGGATTCGCCCCGAACCCCTACTTGCGCCCGATGAACCAGTCCTGCAGCTTCTTGAGCCGCTGATTGAGCTGTTCCTCGTTTGCCTGCGCCACGGGCGGCCCGCCGCAGATACGCCGCAGTTCGCTGTGCACCATGCCGTGCGGCATTCCCGACCGGGCAGCCCACGCGGACACATTCTTTGCCAGCTGGCCGCGCAGTTCGGTGAGCTGGCGGTGGTCCATGACCGTGGGGGCGGGTTCGGGCTCGCGTGACGCCGCTGCCTTGCGCCCGCGCCGGGACTGCTGCTCATGCTGGCGCTGGCGCAGCAGCATGCCCACCTGGTCTGCGTCCAGCAGGCCGGGGATGCCCAGGAAGTCCTGTTCCTCTTCGCTGCCCAGCTCTCCGCCGGTCCCGAACTCGCCGCCGTCGAACAGCACGCGGTCAAAGGACGCCTGCGATTCCAGTGCCTCGAACTTCTGCTTGGTGAGGGAGTCGGAGGCTTTTTCCTCGCGGTTGGCGGCCTCCATGAGGCTGTCCTCCAGCGCGAACCCTTCCTCCTCGAGGTGGTTCTCCGGCCGGTCCAGGGCGTGGTCGCGTTCCAGTTCCAGCTGGTTGGCCAGGGCCATCAGGTTGGGCACCGACGGCAGGAACACCGACGCCGTCTCACCCCGCTTCCGGGCGCGGACAAACCGGCCCACAGCCTGCGCAAAGAACAGCGGCGTGGCTGTGGAGGTGGCGTACACGCCCACTGCCAGGCGCGGAACGTCCACGCCTTCGGACACCATGCGCACAGCCACCATCCAGCGGCGGTCCCCGGCGGAGAACTCATCGATCTTGTCCGAGGCCTTGGCGTCATCGGAGAGGATGACCGTGGGAGACTCCCCCGTAATCTTCTTCAGCTGGCCCGCATAGGCACGCGCGTCGTCGTGGTCCGTTGCGATCACCAGCCCGCCGGCGTCGGGCACTGCCCGGCGCACCTCGGAAAGCCGGCGGTCAGCGGCGGCCAGCACCGCAGGGATCCATTCACCCGTGGGGTTCAGCGCCGTGCGCCAGGCCTGGGCGGTGATGTCCTTGGTAACGGCGGCTTCGCCGAGGGAGGCGGCCATTTCATCACCGGCGCTGGTCCGCCAGCGCATGGTGCCGGAGTAGGCCATGAACATCACCGGACGCACCACGTGGTCCTTCAGTGCCTGCCCGTAGCCGTAGGTGTAGTCCGCCTTGGAGCGGCGGATCCCGTCGCGGTCCTTCTCATACTCCACAAAGGGAATGGCCGCGGTGTCCGAGCGGAACGGCGTACCGGTCAGGGACAGCCGCTTGACGGCCGGTTCGAAAGCCTCACGGATGCCGTCGCCCCAGGACAGGGCGTCGCCGCCGTGGTGGATCTCATCCAGGATCACGAGGGTGCGGGCAGCTTCGGTCTTGGCCCGGTGCAGCATGGGCTTGGAGGCCACCTGCGCGTAGGTCACGGCCACGCCGATGAAACCGTCGCCGTGGCGGCCGTCGGCGTTCTTGAAGTTGGGGTCCAGGGCCAGTCCCACCTTGGCGGCGGCGTCGGCCCACTGGCGCTTGAGGTGGTCGGTGGGCGCGACGACGGTGATCCGCTTGACGATCCCGCGGTCCACCAGTTCGGTGGCAACGCGCAGGGCGAAGGTGGTCTTACCTGCGCCGGGGGTGGCGACGGCGAGGAAGTCATCGGCGTCGGCGGCAAAGAACTTTTCGAGGGCTTCGGCCTGCCACTGGCGAAGCTTCGGGGCTGTGCCCCACGCGGCTCGTTCCGGGTAGGCGGGCGGCAGGGCCGGTCCGCCGAAGAGGGTGTCTGGGCTCACGCTGTGAACGGCACCTTTCCTGTGTTTGGGGTAACAATTGCACTGCGGGCACCGGAGACAATCCCCAGGCACGCGAAAACGGCCAGGACAAGCCACATGACGCGGAACACGCCGGTTTGTCCGGAAGCAGCGGGGTCCTGCAGGAGGGCGAAAAGAATTCCCGCCACTGTGGTTCCCGCAACGGCTCCAAGCTGGTCCGAAATCTGGAGGGACGCGGAGTTGCGTCCCCGGTCCGCGGAAGTGGACAGGGCCAGCACCATCACGGAGGTACTGGAGAGGGCCAGGCCCATGGCTGCTCCCGCGAAGGACCACACCAGGACGATCACCCAGAAGGGGACGGCCGGTGAGGCAAGCAGCCCGATTCCTCCCACGGCTGCGGCCAGCATGGTTGCGCCAATCACCAGGAGGCGGTGGCGGCGACCGGAGGCACGTGCCTGCAGGAAGGAACCCACAGCCCAGCCTACCGCTCCTGCGGTCAGGGCCAGTCCGGCAGTGGCGGGGTCCACACCGTAGGCGGCCAGCAGCATCAGCGGCAGGAAGGCTTCAGCCGCCACGAATCCGGCGCTGAGCAGTCCGCGCGTGGCAACCACGCTGGGCAGCCCGCGGGTCAGGCGCAGCGTGCCGGCAGGCAGCAGGCGGATCAGGGCGACGACGGCGGCTCCGGTCCCCAGTGCGGCAGCGGCCCAGACCGGCACGGCGGCCGACGGCGAGGAGGCAGCGGCGCTGCCCGCCCACTGGGCAACGAACACGGCAACCGCCAGCACGGTGCCCCAGAGTGCCCGACGGCGCCCGGCCGCCGCATCCAGGGCCGGGTTTTCCGGCGGACCGAGGCTGCGGACCCGCGGCCAGACCAGCAGCCCTGCAGCCAGCACAATCGGAATGACTGCAGCAAAGACCCAGCGCCAGCTCACAAACTGTGCCAGCAGGCCTGCTGCCAGCGGACCCACCATGGACGGCAGGATCCAGGCGGCCGCGAGCCAGCCGAACACCACGGGCTGCAGCGCCGACGGGTAGATCTCGCCGATGATGACGTATACCGCCACGATCATGGCCCCGCCGCCGAGGCCGGAGACGGCCCTGCCCACGGTGACAATCCAGAACTCACCGGCCAGGGCGGACAGCAGCAGCCCGGCGGTCATCAGGACCATTCCCGCTCCCAGCGACGGCAGCGGACCGTCCCGGTCGCATCTGCTGCCGGCCACCACGGTGCCCAGCAACGATGCCGTGAGGAACATGGAGAAGGCGAGCCCGTACCCGGCGCCCGCGGAAAGCTCCTGCGCCACCACGGGCATCGCCGTCGTCACCGCCATGGCTTCGAAGGCAGAACAGGTGATGATCGCCAGGATCCCCAGGGTGAGCGCACGGTATTGGGCGGACATGGCGCCTGCAGGGCGCGGCTGCGCAGCCGAACCGCTCATGCGTGCACCGGAATTACTTCTTGCCGTCCTTGGGCGCGCTCAGCCCTTCGTAAATTTCCTTGCAGGTGGGGCACACCGGGAATTTCTTCGGATCCCGGCCCGGGGTCCAGACCTTGCCGCACAACGCGATCACGGGCTCGCCGGAAAGCGCGGACTCCATGATCTTTTCCTTGCGGACGTAGTGGGCAAACCGCTCGCTGTCACCGGGCTCGGTGTACTCGCGCTGCTCTTCGCGCTCGATGACTGCAGTGGAACCGCCGCCGTCGTCGAGGCGGCGGGCGGGGTCATTTTCGAAAGGATCGGGAGGAAGACTCATGGTTTCCATCTTAGTACGAGGGGGCCTGTGCCGAGCCGATGCCCCGCCGCCCGGCAGGGGCGGGCACAGGCCCGTGCCGGTCCGTGCGGGCGCATCATTTGTTGACCGATACTGCCTGCAGCAGCTCCGGTCCCCGCCGGTCCATCCAGCGGCCGCCGATGCGGATCCCGGCCGCCAGCAGCCCGGCCCCGAGGAGCAGGCCGGCCGCCAGGGTCAGCCAGCTCAACAGCGCACTGCCGGTCAGGACCGCCGCCAGGGCCAGCGCCAGGACGGGCAGCACAATCACCACCTGCGCCGTCATGCCCAGGCCCTGCACCAGGAAGGTCCGGGCACCGGAACCCGGAGGTGTCTTAAAGGCGTTCTCCCCGGGCAGCGGAACGTTGTAGGTGTAGCGGGCCGACACCACGCTGGACAGGCCGAAACCGCTCAGCAGCATCCCCAGCGAAACGCCGAGCACCACCGGCAGCAGCTCCGTCCGCCCCAGCAGCAGGTACGGCAGCACGCTAGCGATAAGCACCGTCGGAACGGCGAAAACGGCGCACGCGAGGACGCGTCCCGCGCGGTCGGCGGCACCGGAGACCCCGGTGCTGAGGTGCAGGGTGAAGGCGGTGTTGTCATAGGCGACGTCGGCCGACAGCCCATAGGCGAGCAGGAAAGCCACCAGCGGTCCCAGGAACAGGGGCAGCACCGGCTCCCCGTTGGTGCGGTTCAGGAACAACAGCACTACAACCAGCAGCGGAATGGTCAGCAGGGAGGCACCGTAGCGCGGATCCCGGATCCAGTAGGTCAGCGCCCGGGCGGCCACGGCGCCGGTGGGGGTGCCCGGGAACACTCCAAAGAATCCAAGCTTCCCGCCCTTGCGCCGGGCGCCTGCGTTGTGCGGAGGCGTCACCAGCGCCCGCACCAGGAGGACCTTCCAGGCCCAGGCGAGCAGTCCGAGGAAGACGACGGCGATGCCCAGCTTGGCGGCCGCGGATCCGGTCTGCCCCAGCGCCATGTCTCCCGGAACGGCCCACACGGCACCGAGCGGGGTCCAGGACACGGTGCGGGCCAGGGACGGCAGGTAGTCGGGGGCGCTGCCGACGCCGGAGGCAATTCCGGCAATGGCAGGGCCCAGCAGCACCAGCGGGATGATGGCCACCAGACCGGATATGTCCTTGAACCTGCGGGAGGAGGACAGCGAGGTACTCGCTGCCACCGTCACCCGGGCTGCGATGACGCAGGTGAAGACCGCGATCAGGGCGGTCACCAAACCTGCGGCAACTGCGGCGGGAGAACGCCACCACACAACTGCGCTGGCCAATGCTGCCAGCAGGGTGACGGCGCCGGGAATGCCGATGAGCCCTCCGATGGCCAGCCCGGCCAGCAGTTTGGGCAGCGGAACGGTGAAGGTGACAAACCGCGCCGGGTCCAGGGTCAGGTCCACCCCGGTGGCCAGGAGGGGAATCAGGGCCCAGCCCAGTAAGGCAGCCGCTCCCACCAGGACGATTGCGGTGCGCGCCAGCTCCTGGTCGGTCGTGCTCAGGAAGAACAGCCCCGCGAACAGCCCGGTCAGGACAAAGAGCCCGTACAGAGCACCGAGGACAATGCCCACAATCTGCCAGGGGCTTCGGCGGAGGGAGTTGCGCAGCAGCGTGAGCTTGAGCCTCAGGAGGTGCGCAACCACGGCAGTCCCTCCGAGTGGGTGCGTCCGCCGACCAGCTGCACGAAGCGCTCTTCCAGGCTCTCGCCGGCGCGGACCTCATCCACGGTTCCGGCTGCCAGGAGATTGCCGCCGGCAACGACGGCGACGTGGTCACACATGCGCTGGACGAGGTCCATGACGTGGCTGGAGACAATGACCGTGCCGCCGGAGGCCACGTAGCCGGAGAGGATGTCCCGGATGTTGGCGGCGGACACCGGGTCCACTGCCTCGAACGGCTCGTCCAGAACCAGCAGCCGCGGCGCGTGGATCAGCGCCGATGCGAGGGCAATTTTCTTGGTCATTCCGGCGGAGTAGTCAACCACCAGGGTGCCGGCATCCCGGGTGAGGTCCATTGCTTCCAGCAGGTCCTGCACGCGGCTGGCCACAGTTTCCCGGTCCATGCCGCGCAGCAGGCCGGCGTAGGTCACCAGCTGCTCACCGGTGAGCCGGTCGAAAAGCCGGACCCCGTCCGGGAGGACACCCATCAGGCGTTTGGCTTTCAACGGCTCGGCCCAGACATCAGTGCCGTGCACCCACACCTGGCCGTGCCCCGGACGCAGCAGTCCCGTTGCCATGGACAGCAACGTGGTCTTGCCGGCACCGTTGGGCCCCACCAGGCCATAGAAAGAACCCGCGGGGACGTCCAGGCTGATCCCGTTGACCGCGATCTTGTCCCCGAAACGCTTGCCCAGTGCCCGTACGGCCAGAGCCGGGGCACCGGGAGCCGGGGCGGCGGGAACGGCGGGAGATTCCCCGGGCATGTACTCGGTCATGTCATCACCACGTTCATCATGGCTCCAAGGTACCGTCGCCCGGGGCCGGCAGGGATCATCCGCAGGGACCAATTCCGCCCGGCCCGTACCCGTCCTCCGGACCAGACTGCCCCCTCCCCCGGCGCCGGTCACCGGCGATCCGTCAGCCGCGCCGGAGGCGTACGCCGGGGGTGTGCGTCAGGGGTGGGCCCTTTCGTACTGCGGCGCCCAGGGCAGCTTGGCATCCAGCTCGGCGGCAGCATGCAGCCACCAGTGCGGATCGCTCAGCGCGGCGCGGGCAATCAGCACGGCATCCGCACGGCCGGTGCGCAGCGTTTCCTCCGCTTCGGCGGCGGTGCGGATGAGGCCGACGGCGCCCGTCGGCACCCCCGCGTGCGTGCGGACGTGCTCAGCGAATCCGGTCTGGTACCCCGGTGCCACCGGAATGGAAGCGGCCGGAACGGCTCCGCCGGTGGAGACATCCACGAAATCGACGCCCCGGTTCCGTGCCTGGGCCGCCAGGCGGGCGGAGGTGTGCTCGTCCAGGCCGCCGGGGATCCAGTCGGTTGCCGAGATGCGCAGCAGCAGGGGCATGGACTCCGGGATCACGGCACGAACGGCGTCAATGACTTCCAGGGTGAGGCGGTTGCGGGCGTCCTCCGAGCCTCCCCAGCCGTCGGTGCGCGTATTGACCAGCGGGGTCATGAACTGGTGCAGCAGGTAACCGTGGGCGGCATGGATTTCTATCGTGTCAAAGCCCGCTTCCACGGCCCGCTCGGCCCCGCGGGCAAAGTCTTCGATAACCCCAGCGATGCCCGCCTCATCAAGTTCGCGCGGCGCTGCGTAGTGGCCGAAGGCTTCCGAGGTGGGGCCAACAGTGTCCCAGCCGCCCTGGTCCACCGGGACACTGCCGCGGCCGGCGGCAAAGGGAGCAAAGGTGGAGGCCTTCCGCCCGGCATGGGCGAGCTGTACGCCGATCTTTGTGTCCACCGCGCCGTACAGGTGGACAAAGTCGGTGATCCGGCGCCAGGCGTCCGTCTGCTCCTGATTGTAGATTCCGGTGTCCTGCGGACTGATCCGGCCCTCCGGGCTGACGGCGGTGGCTTCGGTGATGATCAGGGCCGCTCCCCCGGCGGCAAAGGAGCCAAGGTGCATCAGGTGCCAGTCATTCGGTACACCGGGGGCGTTAACCTCATCGGCCGAGTACTGGCACATGGCCGCAACCCAGCCCCGGTGGGCCAGCTCGAGGCCGCGGAGGGCAAACGGGTCAAACAAGCCGGGGAACAGGTTCTTCGGAGAGTTGGTCATGCCGGCCCGCTTAGAACAGTGCCCGGGCGAGGGCGGAGCGCGCCTTGGTCACCCGCGGATCGGCCACGCCCACCACCTCGAACAGATCAAGCAGCCGAAGGCGTGCCTTTTCCCGGTCGTCTCCGAAGACGCGGGAAATCAGGCGGACCACCCGGTTGAAGGCGTCCTCAACGTGGCCGCCGGAAATATCCAGATCCGCAACTGCCAGCTGCGCGTCGACGTCGTCCGGGTTTTCCGCAGCATCGGAGCGGAGCTTCTCTGCGTCAACTCCCTTGAGCCGGGCCATCAGCTCCACCTGGGCGAGCCCGGCCTTGGCTTCGGCGTCGGCCGGCGTTTCCGCCAGCGCCCGGCGGTAGGCGGCGGCAGCGCCGTCGTAATCCCCTTCAACAATGGCGTCGTACGCTTCCTGGTGAAGCGGAGACAGCGGAACCTCTTCGGCCGGTTCGGACGCGCCGGCCTCATTCAGGCTTCCGGTGACGCCGTTGGCTGCGGCCACCTGGAGCAGCTCGGCAACCAGGGCGCGGATCTGTTCCTCGGGGACCGCGCGGTCAAAGAGCGGCACGGGCTGGCCCTTGAGGACCGCCGCGACGGTGGGAACAGCCACGGCTTGGAAGGCCTGGGCAATCTGCGGATGCGCGTCAACATCCACGCGGGCCAGGAGCAGCTTTCCGTCAGCCTCCGTGACCACGTTCTGCAGCACCGCACTGACCTCGGCGGACTCCGGGCTGCGCGGGGAATACAGGTCAATGATGACGGGCACCTGTGCGGAGAGCTGGACCACCTGAGGGAAGGACTGTTCCGAGACCTCCACAATGTAGGGGCTGGACGCTGCCGGCGCTGCGCCGGCCGGTCCGGCAGCCGCTGCAGGGGGCGCCGTGGCCTTTGCCTTCAGGGCGGAAAGGTCAACGGCTCCCCGCAGGTTCATCGAGGAAGCGGCCGGGGCGGGACGGTGATTCGGAGTGCTCATGGCTTTACCTTAATACGCAGTCTCGGGTCACCGGCATCCCCCGGCTCTCCCTGACGGAGGGTGGGCTTACTTCAGGTTTGCGGACAGCAGTTCCTGGACGGCACCAATGACCTGAGCCTGGTCCGTGCTGCCGGCCGGCGGAACGTAGAGCATGACGCCTTCGCCGTATTTGACGTCGATTCCGGCTTCAGTGTTCGCCTTGCCCGTCAGCTTCTGGTAGATCGTGCCCTCCAGGTTGATGGAGTCACCGGCCTCGCGCGGAATGCTGGTGTAGGTGCTGTCCATGTAGCCAAAGACAATGGCGCCGCCGTCCGGGGTGCGCAGAGCGCGGGTATCGCTTGGGTTGGCGGTGTGCTTGAACGCAATTTTGGCGAACTTGTTGTCCGGGCTGGCCAGGACATCGGCCTGGAACTTGGTGACTGCCTCCGTGAAGGTGTTGGCGGAGAACGTGTCCTTGTTGGAGCCCTCGGGGTTGGTCAGGGCGTCCGCCAGGCAATCGACAGCAGTCTTCGGGGCTGCGGCCAGACCGTCGGAGGAGTCGGCCGGCGCGGGGCTGACGCCCGTGTTAGCCGCCGGGCGGGCGGGGAAGGTGGTCCCGGGCAGCATCTTGATGGCCGAGACCAGCTTGTAATTCTCACGGGCGGATTCCTGCACCATCAGGAGTGCCTGCGGAACCTCGTTGTCCGTTCCCTGGGTTACGGCAACAATGCTGCGCGGGAATTCCGTTCCGCCCATGACCAGGTCAGTCTTCAGGGGATCTGCAACCACCGGTTCCGGCGCGGCGTTCTCCGGCACCTTTGCTGCGGTGGCGTAGTTGGCCTCCCGCAGGGTGGCGGCGGCGCCGCCGGCCCGTGTTTCCAGGAGTTTCGCGTCCTTGGCAGCATCTGCCTCGTTGACCGTGCCTGCCACCTCGGTGAGGATGCGCTGAAGCTGCGAGTCCAGAACCACGGGAGGGGTCGCCTCGCTGTTCGCCTCCGCTGTTCGGCTGGCCGTCAGCGGCAGGGCCGCGACTGCGGGCACCGCGCCCAGCGACAGGGAAGCAACCAGGACGGCGCTGAAGGCCGTGCCGCGGCGGCGAAGGGCGGGAAGAACTGCAAAGGAGGAGACGGAACCGGAGTTTCCGGCATGCTTGCCGGCGCCTGCCCTATCGGCTGCCGGCTTGTCGGCAGCCGGAAGCGACGTGGCGGTTCCGGTGGCCGGATGTGCGGCTGCCGCCGGAGTCTTAGCGTCGGGGCCGGCGTTTACCGGACCGTTGCCGCCGGACGGGCGTCCGCTGCGGCCCCGCCCGGAGGTGAAGGCCAGGGCCAGGCCGAGAACGGCGATGAGCGCGCCCGCAACGATCAGCGGGATGGCGAACGGGGTGGAAGCGTCATTGGCGTAGGTGACGGAGACATCCGCAGGAGCGGCACCGGTGCCGTCGGTGGCCAGCAGGATCTGCCAGTCACCCGCCGCGGGGGCTTCCCAGGTGAAGGTGGTTTCGCCGTCAATGTCCTGTTCCGAGACCCAGAGGTCGGAGCCGGCGGGGTTGGGCACTGTCGCAGTGCCGTCCGCAATCTCCGAGGTCAGGGAGTCGCCGTCGGCTCCAATCCGCAGAACGGAGGCATCCCCCACCCAGGCATCGACGTCGTCGGCCCGGCCCACGGCCATCAGGAAGGTGCCGTCCCCTGCAACAGTCAGGTCCACGCCCCCGGAATGTTCGGTGAGGACATCCGAGCCGATGACGGTCAGAGGTGCTTCACGGTCTTGGGTCGGTGCTGCGGCGGTGAGGGTGGTGGGAGGAGCCCAGATGGTGCGCTGGCCGATGCCAACGAGCATCAGGAGCACTCCGATCACAATCAGCGGAACTGCAATTTTGTTTCGCACAACTTACCTATCTTCAGTCTCGGTGCAATCGCCTCACCTGCGGGCAGGCGGAACGGGACGTGGGCCTCTTGGCTGTCGGGGCGGTAACCGGTTTATAACCCAATGGTAACGAAATACATGTTGGGGTCACATTCGGGCCCCTGTGTTGGACTGTGACCCCCTCCTGCCGGGGCTCCTGCTGATAATGTGACGCTTCGTACGGCGGGCGTTCGCCAGAGCTAGGAGACTTGGAAAATTATGGCCGAGAACCAGGACCAGCCGGCTGAACAGCCTCCTTCCGGGCCGCAGCAGGCAGGGGAGCCGGCTCCGCAGGAACGCCCGGGGCGGCGGTTCCTGACCGGAGCCTCGGAGCGGATCCGGCTTGCGGTGCCCCGCAGTGTTCCCGGCCCCCTCCCCCGGCCCCGGTTTGAGGTCCCGCCCGAAGCCGCTGCAGCCGATGAAGCCCCCGGACAAGCCGGAACCCCGGCCGCCGGCTTGGACCGCGCAGGCACCGACGATCAGCCCCGCGGCATGAACGGCCATCCGATTCACTTTGGCTTCATGTTTTCAGTGGGCGTGGGAATTGCCCTGCTGGGATATTTCATTCTCACCAACGTCGGTGAACTGCTGGTGTGGATTGGCGCAGCACTGTTCATTGCCCTGGGCCTGGACCCGGTGGTCCGGTGGCTGGGGGCACGGCGCATACCCCGGCCTGCCGGAATTGCCATCACCGTACTGGGCCTGGCCGCCATCGTTATTGGTTTCTTCGCAACCCTGATTCCCACAATCGTCCGGCAAACCTCAGAAATCGTCACCAATGCGCCGGGTTACGTGGACAAGTTCCTGGAATCCGATTTCTTCGTCAGCATTGAAGATCAGTTCCATGTGCGCGAGCGGATCGAAGACGAGGTCAACAAATTCTTCACCAACGCCGACGCCCTCGGCGGAGTTTTTGGCGGCGTGCTCTCCGTGGGCACCGTCATTGCCAACGGTCTTTTCGGTGCCCTGATCATCCTGGTCCTGACTCTCTATTTCCTCTCATCCCTGCCCTCCATGAAGAAATGGGCCTATCGGCTGGCTCCGCGCAGCCGGCGGCGCCGGGTCGAGACATTGTCAGAAGAAATCACCAGCAGTGTGGGCAATTATGTAATCGGCCAGGGACTGGTGGCCCTGCTGGACGCCACTTACGCCTTTATCGTCATGTCCATCACGGGAGTGCCGTTCTCGGTCCTGCTGGCGTTTGTGGTCGCCCTGCTGGCCTTCATTCCGCTGGTAGGACCACCCATTGCGCTGGTCCTGGTTTCCCTGGTGGCGCTTACCGTCAGCTGGCAGACGGCCGTGGTCTTTGCCCTGTTCTACGTGGCCTACCTGCAGTTCGAGGCTTACTTTGTGTCCCCGCGCATCATGCAGCGCGCCGTGGCGGTGCCCGGAGCCGTAGCCGTCATTGCGGTGATCGCCGGCGGAACCCTGCTGGGCGTCCTCGGCGCCCTGATTGCCATTCCCACCGCTGCTGCGGTGCTGCTGCTGCTCAAGGAAGTGTTTATTTCGCGCCAGGACCGGCTCTAGCGGCGCCGGCCGCCGGTTCGCCGCGTGCGCCAGCACCGCTCGTGCCAGTGCCGGCGGTCTGCGACGGCGGTTTCACGGCCCAGCAGCGAATCCTCCTGCCACACCACCAGGTGCGGGATCCCCGGGGGGATAATCATGCCGCATCCGGGGCATTTGTACTCTTTTGCCGCGTTGCGTGCCGTGATTTGCCGCACTGACCATTCGCCGTCGGGCGCACTCTCGCGATGCGGAATGCCGGCGCGGGTCCGCTCCAGGTCCAGCTCCACGGCAGGCATTGCCCACTTGCTGCGGACACTTCGGCCCAGATTGGCGTTGGCTGCGCCCGGCGGGCGGCGGGGTCGGTTGGAACGGGGCATATAAATCATTTTGCCCGAGCGGAGCCGGTAAAGTGCAACTGTGCGTTTAGTAATAGCCCGCTGCTCTGTTGACTACATCGGCCGCCTCCGTGCCCATCTTCCGCTCGCCGTCCGTCTGCTGATGGTCAAAGCCGACGGTTCCGTCCTGATCCATTCCGACGGCGGCTCCTACAAACCCCTGAACTGGATGAGCCCTCCGGCCACCCTGCGCATCACCGCGCCCAGCGAGGACGACGCCGAAACGGGGGTGATCGAAACCTGGAACGTTCAGAGCGCCAAGACTGACGACAAACTGATCATCAGCATCTATGAACGGTTCTCCGAGACCAACCATGACCTGGGTGTTGACCCCGGCCTGATCAAAGACGGAGTGGAGGCTGACCTGCAGCGGCTTCTGGCCGAGCAGATCACCAAGCTGGGCGCCGGCTACACCCTGATCCGCCGGGAATACATGACGGCGATCGGCCCCGTGGACATCCTCGCCCGTGATGCCTCCGGGGCCACCGTGGCTGTGGAGCTCAAGCGCCGGGGAGATATTGACGGCGTGGAGCAGCTGACACGGTATCTGGAACTGCTCAACCGCGATCCGCTCCTTGCCCCCGTCAAGGGCGTGTTTGCCGCGCAGCAGATCAAGCCCCAGGCCCGGGTGCTGGCAAATGACCGCGGCATTGAATGCCTGACGTTGGATTACGACGCCATGCGCGGCGTGGACGATTCGGAGTCCCGACTCTTTTAGGCTGTTTTAGCCCACCGGCGGAATGCCCGGCCGGGGATCGGAACACCTGCAAACGACCCGGAAGAATACTCGACGAAATACTGGGAAATTTTTTGGACGAATTCGTTGACCAGCCATTACGGGTGTGTAATCCTATAACCAGTCTTTGTGTAGGTGTTATTCATGCTCGCAAGACCGTTGCGAGCGTGAAGCTCCTCAAGGAACTGCTGAATGGCAAGGAACTTGAGCCTTCCCGTTTCAGTAACATAAGGTCGCCGCGGGGTGTGGCGGCCGGTAGTTCCACTTATGAGGAGAAACAAAATGGCACAGGGTACCGTCAAATGGTTTAACGCTGAAAAGGGCTTCGGCTTCATCACTCCCGATGATTCAGACGGAGACGTCTTTGTTCACTACTCTGAAATTCAGACCGGTGGCTTCAAGACGCTTGATGAGAACCAGCGCGTTGAGTTCGAAATCGGCCAGGGCGCCAAGGGCCCCCAGGCCACCGGCGTCACCGCCCTCTAAGCTTCACCACAAACTCAGCATTACCTGTCCGGGGTTTCCCGGATAAACAAAGGAAGTCCCCGGCACATGCCGGGGACTTCCTTTGTCTCTGCGGCCCGGAACCAGTCCGGATCCCTCCGGTTTGGGAAAAATCGTCCGTTATGGGAAATCCCTGCCCCGGCGAACCGGAGGGATTTCCCATAACGGAGGGATTTTGCGTAACGCAGGGGAACCGGCCGGCTCAGCGGCGCGGGCTCAGGGACGGCACCGAAGGACCAGCAATCAGCTGCGCCGGCGCACGACCCGCGCGCCGAGTCCGCGCAGGTTCTCCATGAAGTTCTCGTAGCCGCGGTCAATGTGGTCGACCCCGCGGACCTCCGTGGTGCCCTCCGCCGCGAGCCCGGCAATCACCAGTGCAGCCCCTGCGCGGATGTCGTTGGCTTCCACCGGTGCACCTGAGAGCCGGGGAACGCCCTGGATCAGGGCGTGGTGGCCGTCGAGTCGAATCACTGCCCCGAGCCGGGCCAGCTCCGAAGTGAATCCCCAGCGCGCTTCAAAGACGTTTTCAGTAACCATCCCGGACCCGGTGGACACCGCGTTCATAGCCACCACAAAGGGCTGCAGGTCGGTGGGAAAGCCCGGGTACGGCAGCGTAGACACGTTGATGGGCTCCGGGCGGTCGTTGCCCTTGACCGTGAAGCTGTCCTCCCCCACCGTAACAGTGCAGCCGGCCTGGGAGAGCTTGTCCAGGACAACGCTCAGGGCGGAGGCATCGGCGTTGCGGACTTCGATGCAGCCGCCGGTAATGGCAGCGGCAAACGCCCAGGTTCCCGCCACGATCCGGTCCGGAACTACCCGGTGGACCACCGGGTTCAACCGCTCCACTCCCTCGATTACGAGGGTATTGGTGCCTATCCCGGAGATCCGAGCGCCCATCTCGTTGAGCATCTCGGCAATGTCGGTGATTTCCGGTTCGCGCGCAGCATTGTCGATCACAGTGGTGCCGGCAGCCAGGGTTGCGGCCATCATCAGGTTCTCGGTGGCACCGACGGAGGGGAAGTCCAGCAGATGGCGGGCACCGATCAGCCCGTCCGGAACGGAGGCCACCAGATAGCCGTGGTCAATGGTGATGGTGGTTCCCATCAGCTCCAACCCGGCGCGGTGCATGTCCAAACCGCGGGAACCGATGGCGTCGCCGCCCGGGAGCGCCACCTCGGCCTGCCGGCAGCGCGCCACAAGGGGGCCGAGAACGGAGATGGAGGCACGCATGGCCCGCACCAGGTCATAGTCTGCCTGGTGGCCGGGCAGCTCGGGAACGTCGATCGAGACCGCGGCCGCGTCGACGTCGTAATCAACAGTGCAGCCCAGCCGGCGCAGCAGCTCGGCCATGATCCAGACATCCTGGATGTTGGGCACGTTGGTGATGGTGGAGCGTCCTTGGGCAAGCAGCGTTGCCGCCATAAGTTTCAGGACGCTGTTTTTGGCTCCGGGGACACTGACCGCTCCGTTGAGCGAGGCCGGGCCGGTAACAACAATGACGTCTTCCATCCCTCAATACTAAGGTGGCGGACGGTCAGCCCCGACTCAGCGCCAGGTCCCGATGCCGATGACCGGTCCGGCTTCAAGCCATGAGGAGAGGCCGGTATAAACGTCGTACTTCATCGCCACGAGGAACTCATTCTCCTCGTACCGCAGAGTGACAATAATGGCGCCGGGCTGGATTCGGGCGCGCTCGGCTTCCGTCGGCTCCCTCCAGCTCCCGATCTCCAGGGAGCTGCGCAGGAATCTGTGGGGCGGGCGGGGGCTGAGCGAAATCAGGCGCAGCCATTCCAGATGGGTGTCCGTATAACGACAAACCCCCATCTGCCACCCGCCGGGCGGGAGGCAAATGGAGGCATCGAAAGTACCGAGGGCGCGCCGCAGCTGGCTGCGGCGCACCCCGAACAGAACTACTGCCAGCAGCAGCAGGCAAAGCAGCCCTGCCAGCGCAATGAACAAATAAGAGCTGCTCATTGGGAAGGGTCAGCGAGTCCCAGCGTTGGCTGCGTCGTTCATCTGAGCGTTGTCAGCGACAATTACCACGCGGTTGCTGTCGACGGAGAAGAATCCGCCGTCGACGTTCACCGTGAAGCGCGCACCGGAAACCGGCTCGATGGCCATTTCGCCTTCAGCCAGGATGGCCAGCAGCGGAGTGTGGCCGGGAAGGACCCCGACGTCACCCTCGCTGGTGCGTGCCTTGACCATCTTTGCCGCGCCGGACCACACGAAGTGGTCCGCTGCGACAATCTCAACTTCGAGTTCAGCAGTGTTCGCCATAGGGCTTACTTCCCGGTCTGCTCTTGGATCTTCGCCCAGTTGGCCATGACATCGTCCATGCTGCCGACGTTGAAGAAGGCCTGCTCGGCGATGTGGTCCACGTCGCCGTCGCAGATGGCCTTGAAGCCCTCAATGGTTTCCTTGATGGTAACCGTGGAGCCCTCGACGCCGGTGAACTGCTTGGCGGTGTAGGTGTTCTGCGACAGGAACTGCTGGATGCGGCGTGCACGTGCCACGACAATCTTGTCTTCTTCGCCCAGCTCGTCAATGCCGAGGATGGCGATGATGTCCTGCAGTTCCTTGTTCTTCTGAAGGATCTGCTTGACGCGGACAGCCGTGTCGTAGTGCAGCTGGCCCACGTACTGCGGGTCCAGGATGCGCGACGTGGAGGTCAGCGGATCCACGGCCGGGTACAGGCCGCGCGAGGCGATTTCACGGGAAAGTTCCGTGGTGGCGTCCAGGTGCGCGAACGTGGTGGCCGGAGCCGGGTCGGTGTAGTCATCAGCAGGCACGTAAATGGCCTGCATCGACGTAATCGAGTGACCCTTGGTGGACGTGATGCGCTCCTGGAGGAGACCCATCTCATCGGCAAGGTTCGGCTGGTAGCCCACGGCGGACGGCATGCGGCCCAGAAGCGTTGAAACTTCGGAACCTGCCTGCGTGAAGCGGAAGATGTTGTCGATGAAGAGCAGCACGTCCTGGTTCTGCACATCGCGGAAGTACTCCGCCATGGTCAGGCCGGACAGGGCCACGCGCAGACGCGTTCCCGGCGGCTCATCCATCTGGCCGAATACAAGGGCGGTGTCCTTCAGGACGCCTGCCTCTTCCATTTCAACCCAGAGGTCATTTCCCTCACGGGTACGCTCGCCAACACCGGCGAATACCGAGGTACCACCGAAGTTGCGGGCAACACGGGTGATCATTTCCTGGATCAGAACGGTCTTGCCAACGCCGGCGCCGCCGAACAGGCCGATCTTTCCACCCTTGATGTACGGGGTGAGAAGGTCGATCACCTTGATGCCGGTTTCCAGCATCTCGGTCGAACCCTCAAGGTCAGCGAAGTTCGGAGCCTTGCGGTGGATGGGCCACCGCTCGGTGATTTCCAGCTGGTCCTCGGCAACGTCGAGGGGCTTGCCCAGGACGTTGAAGATGTGGCCCTTGACGCCGTCGCCTACGGGGACGGAGATCGGTGCACCGGTATCCTTGACGGCTGCGCCGCGGACCAGGCCGTCGGTGGCCTGCATGGAGATGGCGCGCACGAGGTTGTCACCGAGGTGCTGGGACGTTTCGAACGTAATGGTGCGGGTCTCACCGTTGAGCGTCAGCTCGGTGGTCAGCGCGTTGTAGATGGTAGGAATTGCGTCAGCCGGGAATTCGACGTCGACAACCGGGCCGATGACACGGGCGATACGGCCTGTGGCACCCGAGGCTACGGAATCAGATCCGTGCTCGACAGTTTGGGCAGTCATCTCTCTCACTTCACTCAGTTAGATGGCGTGTGGACTAAGTTTGCTTCTGGTGGAACCGTGCGTATTGGGGCGGAGGCTAGGACGCGTTAAGCGCGTCGGCACCAGCCACAATCTCGGACAGTTCCTGGGTGATCTCGGCCTGACGGGCGTTATTGCGAAGTCGCGTGTACTTCTTAATAAGGTCTGTGGCGTTGTCCCCTGCGGACTTCATTGCACGCTGGCGGGCGGCGAGCTCGGAAGCGGCTGCCTGAAGCATGGCTGCGAAGATGCGCGACTCGATGTAGCGCGGCAGCAGTGCGTCAAGAACCTTTTCGGGTTCGGGCTCGTACTCGTACAGAGGCAGCAGCTCAGTCTCAGACTGTGCTTCTTCCTCCACTACCTCCAGCGGAAGCAGGCGGATCACCGTGGGTTCCTGGACAACCATCGACTTGAAGCGCGTGTAGACGATGTGGATTTCATCCACGCCGCCGTCTTCGTAGTCGGTGTTGAAGTCGTCGAGGAGTGCCCGGCCGATTTCGCGGGCGGTTTCAAAGTCCGGTGCATCGGTATTTCCGGTCCAGACACGCGCAGACTCACGGTCACGGAAGTCGTAGTACGCCTGCGCCTTACGTCCCACCAGGTAGGTCTTGACCTCTTTGCCCTCTTCACGGAGCAGTTCGGCCAAGGATTCGCTTTGCTTGAGCACACTGGCGGAATACGAACCAGCAAGACCACGGTCGGAAGTCAGGACCACCATGGCTGCCCGGCGGATCTGATCCGGCTCGGTAGTCAGCGGGTGGTCGATTTCCGACTGGGACGCCACAGCAGAAACGGCACGGGTGATCGCATTGGAATACGGCAGTGACGCAGCCACACGGGTGCGTGCCTTTCCAATGCGAGAGGCAGCAATCAGCTCCATCGCCTTGAAGATCTTCTGCATCGACGTCGTCGAAGCGATCTTCTGACGGTAGACCCGAATTTGGGCTCCCATACTTTTCCTTTCAGTTCCTAGCGTTCTACTAGGGCTAAGGCAAAGGCCAAGGGTTCCGCGTCCGGATCCACAGGATCCGGACGCGGAACGACAAAGGCGTTAGCGCTTCTGCTTGACGATCTTTTCCTGGTCAACAGCGTCTTCGCCCAGGGCGGAGTGCTCTTCGTGGCCGGCAGCAACCAGGTGGTTGTCGCCTTCGCCGAAGAACCCTTCCTTGAACGAGACAACGCGCTTCTTGAGTTCATCCACAGTGGAGTCCTCAAGCTTGCCCGTCTGTGCCAGGGTGGTCAGCACGGAAGTGGTGTGCTTCAGGTGGTCAATGAACTCGCCTTCGAAGCGGAGCACATCTTCCACGGGAACATCGTCCAGGTAGCCGTTCGTGCCGGCCCAGATGGAGACAACCTGCTCTTCAACGGGGTACGGAGCGTACTGACCCTGCTTGAGGAGTTCCATCAGGCGCGCACCGCGGGTGAGCTGCTGACGGGTGGCTGCGTCCAGGTCCGAAGCAAACATGGAGAATGCCTGCATGTCGCGGTACTGGGCCAGTTCCAGCTTCAACGTTCCGGAGACCTTCTTCATGGCCTTCTGCTGTGCAGCACCACCGACGCGCGAGACGGAAATACCGACGTCGACGGCGGGGCGCTGGTTGGCGTTGAAGAGGTCCGACTGCAGGAAGATCTGGCCGTCGGTGATGGAGATGACGTTGGTCGGGATGTACGCCGAGACGTCGTTTGCCTTGGTCTCGATGATGGGCAGGCCCGTCATCGAACCGGCACCGAGGTCGTCGGAGAGCTTCGCGCAACGCTCCAGCAGGCGGGAGTGCAAGTAGAACACATCGCCCGGGTAGGCTTCGCGTCCCGGCGGGCGCCGGAGCAGCAGGGACACGGCGCGGTAGGCTTCAGCCTGCTTCGACAGATCATCAAAGATGATCAGGACGTGCTTGCCGCCGTACATCCAGTGCTGGCCGATGGCCGAACCGGCGTAGGGTGCCAGGTACTTGAAGCCGGCGGGGTCCGAAGCCGGGGAAGCAACAATGGTGGTGTACTCCATTGCGCCGCGGTCTTCGAGGGTCCGCTTGATTTCAGCAACCGTGGATGCCTTCTGGCCGATGGCTACGTAAATGCAGCGCACCTGCTTCTGGACATCGCCGGATTCCCAGTTGGCCTTCTGGTTAAGGATGGCGTCAACGGCAATGGCGGTCTTACCCGTCTTGCGGTCGCCGATGATCAGCTGGCGCTGGCCGCGACCGATCGGAATCATGGCGTCAATGGCCTTGAGTCCGGTCTGCAGCGGTTCGTGGACCGACTTGCGCTGGGTTACGCCGGGTGCCTGGAGCTCCAGTGCACGGCGTCCTTCAGCCTGGATCGGGCCCAGGTCATCCATCGGCTCGCCCAGCGGGTCGACAACGCGGCCCAGGAAGGCGTCGCCCACGGGTACGGACAGAACTTCACCGGTGCGGTGAACTTCCTGGCCTTCTTCAATCCCGGCGAAATCGCCGAGTACAACGACACCGATTTCACGGGTGTCAAGGTTCTGGGCGAGGCCCAGTGTGCCGTCCTCGAACCGAAGCAGCTCGTTTGCCATGACGGAGGGCAGGCCCTCCACACGGGCAATGCCGTCGCTGGCGGTTGTTACGCGGCCAACTTCAACGCGCTCTGCGTTTCCGGGTTCGTAGGACGCCGCGAATTCGTTCAACGCATTACGGACGTCGTCGGCGTTGATGGTCAATTCGGCCATCTGCAGTCCCTGCTCTCCTGTGTTGTGATCATCGCTTCGTGCCAATGACCGTGATTAATTCTCAAATGTTCGTGAACTGGTCTCTTACCGTCCGAAAGGACGGCTAGACCGCGAGCTTCCGACGGAGGTCGGACAGACGGGAAACTACTGATGAATCCAGTATCTCGTCTCCCACTGCGATCCGCACGCCGCCGATTAGTGACGGGTCAACGTCGGCGTTGATCTTCAACTCACGGCCGTAGAGTCCGTTAAGAGAGGACTGCAGACGCGAAAGCTGCTCCTGGGTCAACGGACGGGCTGCCCGAACCTCGGCGATCCAGCGCTTCTGGCGCCCGGCGACGAGCTCCAGGAAACGTGCCACGAGGGCGCTGGGCTTCAGGCCACGCGGATGCGTGACTGCCTGGCGGATCAGCACCAGTGCTTCGGGAGTAGCCCCGGGCACCAGTGTCTCTGCCAGGCGGATCTTTGCCTCAGGCGATGCCTGCGGTTCAGACAGTGCCCGCTGCAGCTCGTGGCTGGAAGCTACCGTCCGGTTGAACCGGAGGAGGTCGTCTTCCAGGGTGTCGAGGCCGGCAAGGCCTGATCCCCTGTTTTCGGCCGTTGCTGAAACAACAGTGGCAGCCAGTTCCTCGAGCGCATCACCCAAGTCACGCGGAGACCGCCAACGCGAGGAGACCAGATCAGCCGCAATGGCCTCGGCGTCAGCCGAAACCTTGCCGCGTACCAGCTGTGAAACCAGCGCCGCCTTGGCATCGCTTTCACGGGCGGGGTCGGTCAGCGCGCGCCGGATACCGGCGCTGCTGTCGACAACGCCCAGGATTCCAAAGAGTTCCTCGGCCAGTGACAGCGAAGCAGACGGAAGCTTGGCTTCCAGGTGCTCATGCGCCACGGCCAGTGATTCGCTCGATACTCCTGCCATTACCTAGCTGCACCTGCGTTCTCGTTTTCCAGTTCCCCAAGGAAACGGTCAACCACGCGTGCAGCGCGGGCGTCATCCTCGAGCGTTTCGCCGATGATGCGTCCGGCCAGCTCGGTGGCCAGCGTGCCGACCTCAGCGCGGAGCGACGTAACAGCCGCCTGCCGCTCTGCAGCGATCTGCACCTGTGCCTGCTCGGTGATCCGTGCGGATTCCGCAGCTGCCTTGGCCTTCAGTTCCGCGAGGATCTGGGCGCCTTCGGCACGTGCTTCTTCACGGATGGTGTTGGCTTCTGCCCGGGCATCGGAAAGCTGTGCCTTGTACTCGTTCAGTGCCGCGCTGGCCTCAGCCTGAGCCTTCTCGGCCTTGGCGATGTTGCCTTCGATGGCTTCCGTCCGCTCTGCGAACGTCTTTTCGAAGGCCGGCACCACAAACTTGACGACGATGAACATCAGTATGGCGAAACTGACTCCCGTCACCAGGATTTCCCAGGGGTTGGGAATCAGGGGGTTGGCGCCTTCAGAGGCTGCCAACAGAACTACCTGATCCATAATTCACCCGTCCTATCTGCTTGGTGTGTCAGTGGGCTGTCTTTAGCCAAGGATGAACGCGAGAACCAGACCAAGGATAGCGAGTGCTTCGGTCAGTGCCAGACCCAGGAAGGCGATCGGCTGGAGGACGCGCTGTGCCTCCGGCTGGCGTGCAACGCCGCTGATGTAGGCGAAGAAGACAAGACCCACACCGATGGCGCCGCCGATAGCGGAGAGGCCATAGCCGATTGCGTTGAGGCTACCCGTGATTTCCATGTTCATTTTTCCTTTCAAGATGCCCTGAAGGGCAGGTTGCTTGGGGTTTCCCCGGAGGGAAGTTTTGGTTTTCCCTAAAGGGAAAGCTTAGTGATCGTCTGCCAGTGCGCCCTGGATGTAAATGGCGGTCAGCAGGGTGAAAACGTAGGCCTGGAGCACCATGATCAGTGCTTCAAGCATGTACATGGCGATGCCGCCACCCAGGACCAGCACTGAGGAAGCCTGGAGCAGGATGTTGTCCTGGAGGACCAGGAGGTATTCGATGCCGGCTCCGGCAAGCATGATGATCAGGTGCCCGGACATCATGGTGGCGAACAGACGCAGGCTGTGCGTGATCGGCCGGACCAGGAAGTTGGAGATGATCTCGATGGGAACCAGGACGGGAAGGATGTACCACGGCACGCCCGAAGGAACGGTGGCCTTCACGAAGTACTTCATGCCGTGCTTCTTGATGCCGATACCGATCCACGTGAAGTAGACGATGCCGGCAAGCAGGTATGCTCCGCCCGGATGGGAGAAGCTCGGCAACTGGATCAGCGGAATTGCACCGTAGATGTTGTTGACGAGGATGAAGAAGAACAGCGCGAAGAGGAACGGGACGTACTTGATGAATTCCCGCTCGCCGATCACATCCTTGGCGATGCTGTTACGGACAAAGCCGTACCCCGATTCGCCCAGGAACTGCAGCCGTCCCGGCACGAGCTTTCCCTTGCGGGAAGCGAGGATAAAGAACACGGCGATGATGATGACCGAGATGATGACCAGCAGCATCTGCTTGCCAATACCGGAACCGTATTCGGCGCCCCACGGGAAAATCTCAGGGAGGTGCATTTCGTCAATGGCCGGCGGAACGAATCCACCTTCATTAGTGGCCGGGAGTGCAAGCGCGATCAACGCGTTTCCTCTCTGCTGTGTCCTTCAGCGGGCGTGTGTATCGGGGCAAAGCTTGTTGCCCGGTCGAAAGTCTGTGGCATTACTGTTCGGCTTCTTCACGGTCGTGGGCTGGATGGCCGACGCTGGCTTTCGCAGGTTTGCTTCCGGTCAGGCCGTGCACTTTGGTCAGGTAGAATCCGGCGGCCGCTCCGAAGAGAAGACCGACGAGCACCAACCACTGAGTTTCGAACAGATTGTCCAAAAACCACCCTATCAAACCCCAGGCGACGATCCCGCCAATGATGTAACTGAAGACACGCATGCCGGAGTCGTAAGTGGACTCGGGGTCATAGTCAGGCTTTTCAGACATCCTTTTCCCCTTTATCAGATGGTGTATCCCCGGTTGCCGGATTCGTTCCCCGGTGCCCGTCGGCGTCGTCGTTGTACAGCTGGAAACGGATCCGGGAAAAGGCACGAATTTCCGCGGCCTGCCAGACCACTATGGTTCCGATCGCCGAGACGAAGAACCACGTGGCATCCAGCCAAGCCGGCCTGCCGATGAGCAGCAGCACCGCGGCGAAAACAACCACTTTGACGATGTAGATCAAAGCGAACATAGCCATGGCGCCGTGGGGGTTATTCCGGCCCACCACGTGGACGATCAGGAGGCTAACCCCGCTGAACGCAATGATGAGAACCCAGCCGAAGAGTGCGCTGCCCAGTCCCGCAATGCCGGAGGCAACCAGAGAAGCCGCCGCCAGGACCACAAACAGCATGCCCGTCCATTTCATGGACGTGGCAAAGATACCGAGCCAGGGATTGGAAGTGGGCCCTGAGGCGGCCAAGGGACGTCCAGTCTGGGCTCCGTCTGCGGGGCTCATAACTTTAGGAACATCCTTCGGGCCTGGGCGGGTGATAGCAGTGGCGCGGGATTCCGCGACTGAAAGAATTCTACAACAGATAGAAGTGCCCGTGCTCCGCGTCAGTCATGCCGGCTCACACATTGGTGCGCACGCGGCCGAAGATCCGGGGCGCGAGCAGGTAAAACACCACTACCGCAAGGGCGAACAGAGTGACGGCGACCTTGACCACATCGCCGGCCTCGGCGATGAGCAGGCCTGCCGCACCGGTTAGCAGCGTGCAGGCAGTCACAACCGACGCCGACTGCAGGTGACTGAGCCCGACGTCGGTCAGGCGCTGATAAACATGCTGGCGGTGTGCCGCGTACCAGCGCTCCCCCCGGCTCATGCGCCGCAGGAGGGTCGAGAAAGTGTCGGCGAGGTAGATGACAATCGGGAACAGCAGATACTCCACGTTGACGCCGGCCAGGAAGGCTGCCACGGCGATGCCGGAGATCGATGCCCCCAGGAGATAGCTGCCGACGTCGCCCATGAACACTGATCCGCGGCCCAGGTTCCACGGCAGGAAAGCGGCGAAGGCCGCCGCGGTGACCGCTCCGGCCACCGTCATCCACAGCTGGTCCCCCAGCACTCCGGCCACCGAGTACAGGACGCCCACCGTGATGCCGTGCAGCCCGGAGATTCCGTTCACGCCGTCCATGAAGTTGGCAACATTGATGTAGGCGGCGATGGCAAGGGCGCCGACCGGAATCCACCAGTAGCTCTGCCCCATGGTCCACACCAGGGCAGCGGTCCCGGCAATGCCCAGCAGCAGCTGCAGGCCTGCGCGGACCCGAACGGACAACCCGCGGAAATCCTCTATCCAGCCCAGCAGCGAGGCCAGGCCAATGACCGCCATCAGGATCAGCATTATGGAGCGGTCCACCGCCAGCAGACCGGTGGCCAGGGACAGCCCCAGCCCCAGCAGGACGCCGACGGCGATGGTGACGCCCACGCCGCGGATGATCACCTTGGAGTGGGAAGAGCGCTCATTGGGGATATCCAGGACACCAAGACGGCGCAGGAAGGGCACGAACAAAAACGGCAGCAGCAGGCTGGCGAGGAACGCCGCGCCGGTGCACAGGGCGAGCAGCATCAGCCGGTCCGCCGTTCAGCCGTTCCGCCGTTGTAGCGGTGCAGGCCGGCACGGTCCCGGGCGGCTGCGTCGCCGATGCCCGTGACCGGAGGCAGCGTCTCGCCGTGGGAATTCACACCGCATTTGAGCAGCCAGTCCTCGAACTTCAGGTCCGAGGGATCCAGCTCGTCCACCGCGGTGTGGGAAATCTTCGGGTGCAGCGGCCGGGAGTCATCCTCGCCGGTCCCCACCAGGATTTCATGCATCTTTTCGCCCTGCCGCAGGCCGGTGAAGACAATTTCGATGTCCTTGCCGGACATGGCAATCATGCGCTTGGCCACGTCCAGGATTTTCACCGGCTCGCCCATGTCCAGGATCAGGACTTCGCCGCCGCGGCCGATGGCGCCGGCCTGAATGACCAGCTGGCAGGCCTCGGGGATCGTCATGAAGAAGCGGGTGACCTCCGGGTCGGTCACGGTCAGGGGTCCGCCCTGGCGGATCTGCTCCGTGAACAGCGGCAGCATGGAGCCGCGGCTGCCAATCACGTTGCCGAACCGCACTGAGACGTAACGGTCCTTGGTGCTGCCGGCCATCCAGGCGGTGAGCTTTTCAGCCACGCGCTTGGAGTGGCCCAGCACCGTGGTGGGGTTTGCGGCCTTGTCCGTGGAAATGTTCACGAAGTACCGGACCTTGGCCTTCTTGGCTGCCCGCAGGACATTGGCCGTGCCCAGGACGTTCGTCTTCCAGGCCTCCTGCGGGTACTGCTCCAGCAGGGAGACGTGCTTGAGAGCTGCGGCGTGGAAAACGACGTCGGGACGCCGCTCGGAGAAGATTTGGTCCAGGGCTTCGGGGTCCCGGATGTCGGCCAGGACAGTGTCCTTGCCGTTGAGCAGGCCGTGCCCGGTAATGGAGAGCTGGGTGAGCTGCAGGCCGGTTTCATCCCGGTCAACCATGATCAGTTCAGCGGGGTCAAAAGCGGTGATCTGGCGGCACAGTTCCGAGCCGATGGAACCTCCGGCGCCGGTGACCAGGACCTTGCGTCCGGTGAGGTAGCCGGCCACTTCCTCCACATGGATGTCCACGGGACGGCGGCCGATGAGGTCTTCGACGGCGACCTCGCGGAAATCGGTCAGCCCGGCGCCGGCGCCCTTGCTGAGCATGTCCTTCAGCGGCGGCAGCACCAGCACCCGCAGGTTCAGCCCCTCGGCGGTGTCGGTGACCTGCCGCACCTGGCGGGCTTCGACGTCGGCGATTGCAATGATCAGGGTGGTGGCGCGGGTTCGCTGCACAATCTCGCGCAGGTCCTCCAGCCGGCCCAGCACCGGAACCGTGGACAGGCGCAGGTGCTTCTTGGCCGGGTCATCATCGATCAGGCCAACGGGGTAAAAGGGGGAATCGGGATCCTTCATCATGCGGGTGACCAGCGAACTGCCCAGGAAACCGGCTCCGTACACGAGGGCGCGCTGGGCCTCGTCGCCCGGCCGGGCCTTGCCCTCCACATACATGCGCTTCAGGTAGCGGATGGCAGCCATGAACAGGCAGGCAAACGGGAAGGCGATCATGCCGGTGGAGCGGGGAATGTCGATGGTCAGGCCGAAGAGTGCGCTTACCAGGACCAGGATGACGGCGACAACCAGGGTGACCATGGCCAGCAGCCGCATTTCGTGGAAGCTGCCGAAGCTGTACCGGCCGCGGTACAGGGCGAAGGAATATCCGACCACCAGCTGCACCAGGACGGCCACACCGCAGAAGACTGCGAGGCCGCCGAAATTGATCTGGTCCACCGTCAGTTCATAGCGCAGAACCAGTGCCAGGACCACTGCCACAATCCAGGCCAGGGAGTCCAGGATGTACTGTGACCACAGCCACAATGCGGGCTTTTCCTCGCGGAAGGACCCGCTTTCGTCCGTGCTTTTCTGCCTCATAATCCTCAACGGGTATTTCCCCGGTTCTCTTCTCGATGGTTGCAACACAGTTCGGAAGAATCCGGTGTAATAGACTGGAATCTCATCTGCATTCTAACTGCACACCCTTCTCCGTTCGGCTTGTGCCGCGCATCCGGGTTGCCTCGAAAGGACCATTTTGCCGGACTCCGTGGCCGTAGCAGCAGTAACTTTCGACCGCCCAGACGACGTATCCACCCTCCTGGACTCGCTGGCTGCCCAGAGCGCCAACATTACGTCAGTATCCTTGGTGGACTCAGGGAAGACTCCGGTTCAGGATATCGCTGAAGCCTCGCCGGCGCCGGTCACCTACATCCGTTCCAACACCAACCTCGGCGGTGCCGGCGGTTTTTCGCTGGCCATCCTCTCCGCCATGGCCTCGGGTGCCGACTGGATCTGGATCATGGATGACGACGCGCATCCAGAGGACCCCAACTGCCTGGCCGCCCTGCTCGAAGCCGCACAGGAACACCGGATGGACGTGGTCCTTCCCCTGGTGGTGGCCCCGGGACAGCCGGACACCCTTTCCTTCCACTTCCGGCTCGACGGCAAGCTCACGCACAGCCGTGCCGAAGTTGAAAAGCTGGGCTTCATTCCCGACGTCGGACACTTCTTCAACGGCGCGCTGATCCGCGCCGATGTCTTCTTTCGCGTTGGCCTGCCGGACCTGCGCCTGTTCATCCGCGGAGATGAGACGGACTTCATGATCCGCCTGCGCCGCGCCGGGATCCGATTTGGGACAGTCACCTCCGTGGCCCTGACCCATCCCGCGGCATGGGCGGAGGTGCAGCAGGTGGCCGGTGACCGACTGCATGTGCTGGTTCCCGAAAACGCCTTCAAGCAATTCTACTTCTACCGCAACCGCGGCCACCTGACCTGGAAGTACAAGCGGCTGCGGTCCTTCGCCGCGGACGCCGTGGGCTATCCCGTGCACTTCGCCAGGACCCGCGACCCGCGCGGTTTCGCCGCGTGGCTGCGTGCTTACGCTGCAGGTATGCGCGGACGCCGGTTCGGACCACCGTCGGACTTCGGGTTCTGACATGACCGCCGCCCAGGGTTCCACTGAAACTGCCGAGCTGACGCTTGTCATCACCACGTTCAACCGTTCCGGTTACCTGCGGGGCCTGCTGGATTCCGTGTCCGCGCTTGAGTCCGGACCGGAGCGGATCATTGTGGTGGACAACGCAAGCACCGATGACACGCAGGACGTCCTCGCCGCTGCTGCCAAGCAGCTGACCGTTCCGCTGGTGAACCTGCGCCTGCCCGTCAATGCCGGCGGTGCCGGGGGCTTCGCGGCGGGCGTGGAACGCGCCCTCGCCGAAGGTGCGTCCTGGCTGTGGCTGATGGACGACGACGTCGCCATCCTTCCCGGCGCGGTGGACGCGCTGCGCAAATGGACCGGCACGTATGAGTGCATCCACGGGCGGCGCCTGGACGGGGCGGGGCGGCCCTTCTTCTGGCAGCACCGCTTCCTGCCCTTCCTGGGCATCCATGTCCCGGTCCGCGGGAACGTCTTCCGGGACTCGCCGGTGTTTGCCACCAATGTGGGCTGCTTCGAGGGCATGCTGATTTCCGCTGACCTGGTCCGCCGCATCGGCCTTCCGGACGAGCGCTACTTCATCAACGGCGACGACGAAATCTATGGCTGGCTGGCCTCCCGCCTGACAGACGTGGCCTACGTCAATGACTTTGTGCTGCAGAAGGTCCGCCCGCAGAAGCAGATTGACCTGGGCATCAGGCACCTGAATGACTCCAGCGACCTGAGCCGCTTCTATTCCATGCGCAACCGCGGCCACACCGCCCACTATCTGCAGGTGCACGGGCAGTTCAGCCGTCCGGGCTTTGCCCTGGGCACCGTGCTGACCGCTGCCAAGGAACTTCTGCGGCTGCTCGCCGTCGAGCACCGGCTCACCGGCGTGGCCAGCCTGTGGCGCGGTTGGCGTGAAAGCCGCAGCATCCTGCAC
This sequence comes from Arthrobacter sp. TJ-178, assembly GCF_058269275.1. NCBI lineage: Bacteria > Bacillati > Actinomycetota > Actinomycetes > Micrococcales > Micrococcaceae > Arthrobacter > Arthrobacter sp. TJ-178. The sequence goes on from NZ_JBZCNK010000001.1 coordinate 107,339, forward strand.
GATGGATCATGGCAGCCCATGCCGCCGCTTGTTCCAGCTCCGCCCAAATGATCGGAAAGCACCAGGTTTGACGCAGCACCCTTCCCCGCAGGAATCCGAAGTCCAGCAGTCCAACGAGTCCGACCGGCCTGAGCGCCCTGGCCGGCCTGAGCGCCCTGGCCGGTCTGAGCAGTTTGACCGGCCTGAGCAGTTTGACCACCCCGCGCAGTCCCCGAACCGCCGGCAGCCGCTCTGGGTGGTGCTCGGCTCCTCCGGTTTCATTGGCGGCGCCGTGTGCGCAAAGCTGAGGGAAGCCGGAATCACGGTCCGGAGCGTCCCGGCTCCCCGGCTGGAATCCGCTGCCGCTGATGCGGCGGGCCTGCTGGATGAGGCCGCTGACCTGCAGGATGTGCGGGCGAGCCTGACGGCGGCCTTCGCCGGCGCCGAGGTGGTGGTCAACGCCGCCGGACTGGCCACGCCGGGCGGGGCCGACTCCCCCGCGCTGCGCGGTGCCAATTCGCTGCTTCCGGTGGTGATTGCCGATGCAGCCGACGACGCGGGTGTCCGCCGCTTCATCCATCTCAGCAGCGCAGCCGTCCAGGGGCACCGCCCGTTCCTTGACGAAACCAGCTACGTGCAGCCCTTCTCCGCCTATTCCCGGTCCAAGGCCCTGGGCGAACGGGCCCTGGCTGCCCGGGGCGCCGGTTCCTGCAATACAGTGACCATCCGCGCCACCTCAGTCCAGGGGCCGCGTCGCCCCACCACGGCGAAGCTTGTGCGGCTGGCTTCTTCTCCCCTTGCCACCGTTGCGGGGAGCGGCTCAGCTCCGTCGCCGGTCAGCTCGGTGGATTCCCTGGTGCAGTATGTCCTCACAGTCGGGCAGCATTCCGGAACCGTTCCCGCCGTCGTGCTCCAGCCCTGGGAACAGTCGACCGTGGCGGGCGTGCTGGAAGCCGCCGGCGGACGGAAGCCGCGGCGGCTGCCGGCCTGGCTGTGCCGGAGCGCGCTGTGGAGCGGCTACAAAGTGTCCTCCCTCGCGGGAGAACGGCTGCACGGTCCGCTGCGCCGCCTTGAGATGATGTGGTTTGGGCAGCGGCAGGTTCCGGGCTGGGCCGAAAAGACGGGCAACGTTCCGGAGCCCCGGGTGCAGGAAGTTCTTCGTTCCGTGCACGGCCGGGAACCCGCGGACCGCTAGTCCGGCAGCTGGGCCGGCAGTTAGGCCGCGTCCTCCGCGGGACCCTGCACGCCCGGCACAACTTCCTGCAGGCGCTCCAGGCTGATCGCGCCGAGGCGGACCACGCGAAGAGTCTCGGAGGTGGCGTCCACGATGGTCGAGGGCACCCCGGGTTCGCCGTGCTCAGGCCGGTGCCCGGCTTCAAGGTAGACCTCCACGGACTCGCCCAGCTGCTCTCGGGCTTCTTCTGCGGTCTGCGCGGCGGGGTTTCCGGTGCGGTTGGCCGAGGAGACGGCCATGGGCCCGGTCAGGGCCAGCAGCTCCAGCGCAGTGCTGTCATCGGGCATGCGCAGGGCCACGGTGCCCAGGGTATCGCCCAGATCCCAGGTGAGGGACGGCTGGGACTGGAAGATCAGGGTCAGGCCGCCGGGCCAGAAAGCCTCGGCCAGGGCGCGGGCATCCGCGGAGACATCCACGGCCAGTCCGTCCATGGTCTGCATCCGGGGAATCAGCACGGGCGGCGGCATGGACCGGCCCCGCCCCTTCGCCGCGAGCAGCGTTGCCACGGCCTGCGGAGAAAAGGCGTCGGCGCCAATTCCGTAAACGGTGTCGGTGGGCAGGACCACGCACTGCTTGGCGGCAACGGCCTGCTGCGCTTTGGCCAGGCCCTCGCTTCGGCTCTGAGGATCAGTGCAGTCGTAAGTGGTAGTCACGGGCGTCTTTCATTCCTTCGTTTCGGATGGTTCACGTAAATTCAAATGTGGGGCGGGGTGCCTCAGGCGGCCGACGCCGTCCGCACCGCGGAGGTGGCCCGCGGGCGGCCGTTGAGGTCAGTATGGGAAGCAACGTCCCGCCAGCAGGGCTCCGCAGAGAGCAGTGCAGCGATCCGTTCGGCCTGGACCTCGGCGTGTTCCATCACAAAGTACCCCGCCGGCAGCAGCAGCCGGGCGGCGGTGCGGGCAGCAGCCATCGGCAGTTCCAGCCCGTCCTGCCCTCCTCCGTACAGTGCCATGGCCGGGTCATGCTCGGCGGCTTCAGGTTCGTTGGGGACGGCATCAGCGGGAACGTAGGGCGGGTTGGACACCACCACGTCAAAGGTTCCGTCTTCATCCGCCAGTGCGGTCCGCAGGTCTGCGTGCAGGAGGCGGATTCCCAGCGGGTCCAGGTTGCGGCGGGCCCAGGCCAGGGCCAGCGGGCTCAGTTCGACGGCGGACACCTCCGCTTCCGGAACCTCGGAGGCCAGCGCTGCGGCGATCGCACCGGAACCGGTGCCAAGGTCCACGGCCCGAACCGGTGACTTGCCGGCGGCGAGGACGCCGCGGATCCGGTCGATGGCCAGCTGGGCCACTGTCTCGGTCTCCGGCCGCGGAACGAACACGCCCGGCCCCACCTTCAGCTCCAGGTAGCGGAAGGATGCGGTGCCGGTCAGGTGCTGCAGCGGGATGCGGGCGGCACGCTCTGCCACGAGCTCGGCGTACCCCTCAGGCACCGGGGCGTCGGTGAACGCCAGCGCCTTGACCCGGCCGCGTGACTCCCCCAGCAGATGGGCGGCCAGCAGCTCGGCGTCGACGGCCGGGCTGGGCACCCCGGCCGCAGCCAAGGTGGCAGTAGCCTCGCGCAGGGCCGCTGCCAGCGTGGTGGATTCCATGGGCAGGTTAGTTCTCGTCACCAATGGCGTCGAGGCGGGCCTGTTCATCCATCTCGATGGCTGCCTGCACCACTGCCTCCAGTTCACCGTTCAGCACGGTGTCCAGGTTGTAGGCCTTGTAGCCGGTGCGGTGGTCCACGATCCGGTTTTCCGGGTAGTTGTACGTGCGGATGCGCTCGGAGCGGTCCATGGTGCGGATCTGGGACTTGCGGATGTCCGAGTTCGCGGCGTCGATCTTCTCCTGCTCATGCGCCAGGATGCGCGAACGCAGCACGCGCATGGCGGCTTCACGGTTCTGCAGCTGCGACTTCTCGTTCTGCATGGCCACCACGATGCCCGTGGGCAGGTGGGTAATGCGGACGGCGGAGTCGGTGGTATTCACTGACTGGCCGCCGGGGCCGGAGGACCGGTAGACGTCAATCTTGAGGTCGTTCTGGTTGATCTCGACTTCTTCGGGCTCGTCCACTTCAGGCAGCACCAGCACGCCGGCAGCCGAGGTGTGGATACGTCCCTGGGACTCCGTGACGGGGACGCGCTGCACACGGTGCACGCCGCCCTCGTACTTCAGGCGTGCGTAGACGCCCTCGGCGGGGTCATTCGAGTTGCCCTTGATCGCCATGGAGACGTCCTTGTAGCCGCCCAAGTCTGACTCAGTGGCCGAGATAATCTCGGTGCGCCAGCCGCGGTGCTCCGCGTAGCGGGTGTACATGCGCAGCAGATCACCGGCAAACAGGGCTGCTTCATCGCCGCCTTCACCGCCCTTGACCTCGATGATGACATCGCGGCCGTCATTGGGGTCGCGGGGAATCAGCAGGCGGCGCAGGGTCTCCTGGGCGTCGTCGAGCTGTTCCTTCAGGACCGGAACCTCGGCGGCAAATTCGGGATCCTCGCCTGCCATCTCCGAAGCGGCCGCAAGGTCGTCTTCAAGGGCGTGCCACTTGTTGTAGGCGTCCACAATGCGGCTGAGTTCGGCGTAGCGCCGCCCAAGCCGCCGGGCCAGGCCCTGGTCCGCATGCACTGCGGGATCGGAAAGCCGCAGCTGCAGCTCTGCGTGCTCATCCAACAGACCCTGTATGGACTCAAACATGTTTTACGTTCCTCTTTCGACGGTGGATCCGGTCCCGAACCGGGACGGATCCGTGACAATTTCACGACGGATAATTTTCCAACTGCCTTCAGCAGTTTATCCGTGCACAGCGTCCGGGCGTGCGCCGCGAATGGACCTGCGCGTTAACTGCCAAGCCGCCCAGACTCCGGCACATCCGCAAAGAGCGGAGGCCGGAGTATGAGCGGCTTGGTAAGGCAGCTAGTTGTCCTTGGTGCCCAAGGTGGTCTGCTGGACCTGCATCAGGAACTCAACGTTGGACTGCGTCTCCCGGATCTTTCCGGTGAGCAGTTCAAGCGCCTGCTGCGTGTCCAGGCCGGACAGGACGCGGCGGAGCTTCCACATGATCTTGACTTCATCAGGCGAGAGCAGGTTCTCTTCGCGGCGGGTACCGGACGCGTTGACGTCCACGGCCGGGAAGATGCGCTTGTCCGCGAGGTTGCGGGACAGGCGCAGTTCCATGTTGCCGGTGCCCTTGAATTCCTCGAAGATCACTTCGTCCATCTTGGATCCGGTTTCCACCAGGGCCGTGGCCAGGATGGTCAGCGAACCGCCGTTTTCGATGTTGCGGGCAGCACCGAAGAAACGCTTGGGCGGGTACAGTGCGGACGAATCCACACCACCGGAAAGGATACGGCCCGACGCCGGAGCGGCCAGGTTGTAGGCACGGCCCAGGCGGGTCATGGAGTCCAGGAGGACGACGACGTCGTTCCCCATTTCCACGAGGCGCTTTGCCCGCTCGATGGCGAGTTCGGCAACCGTGGTGTGGTCATCGGCGGGACGGTCGAAGGTGGAGGCAATAACCTCGCCCTTCACCGTGCGCTGCATGTCCGTGACCTCTTCAGGGCGTTCGTCCACCAGGACCATCATGAGGTGGACCTCAGGATTGTTGATCGTGATGGCGTTGGCGATTGCCTGCAGGATGAGGGTCTTACCGGCCTTGGGCGGGGAAACGATCAGGCCGCGCTGGCCCTTGCCGATCGGAGCCACGAGGTCGATGACACGCGGGCCGATCACCTTGGCGGAGGTTTCCAGGCGCAGGCGCTCGGAGGGGTACAGGGGAACCAGCTTGGAGAACTCCACGCGGTCCTTGTTGTCCTCGGCCGGCTTGCCGTTGACGGAGGTCAGGCGGACCAGGGCGTTGAACTTCTGGCGCTGGTTGCCGCCCTGGTTTTCACCTTCACGCGGTGCGCGGATGGCGCCGACGACGGCGTCACCCTTGCGCAGGTTGTACTTCTTGACCTGGGCCAGGGAAACATACACATCGTTCGGGCCCGGCAGGTAGCCGGAGGTCCGGACGAAAGCGTAATTTTCGAGGACGTCCAGGATGCCGGCTACGGGCAGCAGGACGTCATCTTCGGTGACCTCGACGTCGTCCACATCCGGGTTCTGGTTCCGGTTGCGGCGGCGCTCGTTGCGGTCCCGGAAACGATCGTTGCGGTCATTGCGGTCGCCGCGGTCGTTCCGGTCATTGCGGTTGCGGTTGCGGCGGTTGCGTCCGCGCCCGTTCTCGTCGTTGTCGTCACGGCTGTCGCGGCTGTTATTGTCGCGGTCGCTGCGGCTGTTGTCACGGTCCGCACGGCTGTTGTCACGGTCCGCACGGTTGCTGTCGCGGTCGCTGCGGTTGTTGTCACGCTCCGCGCGGTTGTTGTCGCGGTTGTTCTCGCGCTCCGCGCGGTTGCTGTCGCGGTTGTTCTCGCGGTCGCCCCGGTTGTTCTCACGCCGGTTTTCACGGGCGTTGTCGCGGTTGTTCTCACGGGAGTTCTCCCGGTTGTTCTCGCGATTGCGGTCCTCGGAGGCGGAACCGTTTGCCGAAGCGCCCGTTCCGTTCTCGGAAGCGGACGGTGCTGCCTCGGGAGCCTGCGTCTCCGGCTTGGAGTCCGTCCGGCTGTTTTCCGAGGTGCCGTCGCTGTCAGCGCGGCGGCTGCGTGAACGGCGGTTGCTGCGCTCGCGCTGCGGCTGCTCCTCGCGACGGCTTTCCTCGCGCGGGGTCTCCTCACGCGGAGCATCGGCCTGCGCCGGCTCGCTCTGCGCAGGTGCTTCCGCGGCCGGTGCAGTGACAACGCCGTCACTGGCAGCACGGCGGTTACGGTTGCGGGTACGGGCAGGACGCTCGGGGGCGGACTGCTCAGCGGCGGGGGCTTCGGCCGCGGCCGGAGCGGCCTTGGCGACGTCAGCCTGGGGGGCTTCGGTCTTGGCACCGCGCACCGGGCGGTCGGCTACTGCGCCGCCGCGCTGATGGTTGGAGATGGCGGTCACGAGATCGCCCTTGCGCATGCGCGAACCGCCGGTGATGCCAAGCTGTCCGGCCAGTGCCTGCAGCTGGGCGAGCTTAAGGCCGGCCAGTCCTGAGCTTTTTGAAGTCGCTTCGCCGTTGTTTCCGGCGGTAGCTGAGTCCACACCTGTTGTCAGGTCAGTGGTGTCTGTCACGAAGGATCCTTCCCCCTCGTCGGGCGGTCCGGCGCAGTGCCGGCCGCGGATGATTGGCCCTGGTTCCCCTATGGTCAGACATGGGGGTCAGGGTTCGCCGGTCCGGCATGTGCCGGGCAACGGCGAATCTACTTGGGTGCCTCTTGGAAAGAAATCCACAGGGGTTTGGTCAGCTTCGCTGCCGAACTTGCGGCATTCAAGGGAACTGACCTTTTCTTGGCAGTACCCGGAAGGCTGCACCGAGAATTTGAGCTCCCGCACTTGAAACAGTTTTCAACACGGTGTTTGGACACTATGCCCTTGACAACGGGTTTTCAACAAATTTCAGGGCGGCCCAGAAGCGGACGGCCTGGATACGGGTGCACAAAAGACGGTTAGTACCGCTGGTGCACTTCCACTCTAGCACCATCTCGGTCCACACTCAGCCGTAAAACACGCCAGAATTCGCCGCTTTCAGCGGCCTTCAGATGCTCGGCAATCAGTGTCTCGGCCCGCTGCGCAGAGGCGGCCCCGTGGGCCAGTGCCATGACGGTGGGCCCGGCGCCCGAGATGACAGCAGCAATCCCGTTGGCGCGCAGGTGCCTCATCAGTGCAGCACTGGGTGCCATGGCCGCTGCGCGGTAATCCTGATGCAGGAAATCCACGGTTCCCGCCGGCAAGAGCGCGGGCTCCGAGGACAGGGCATGGATGAGCAGGGCAGCCCGCCCTGAGTTCGCTGCAGCGTCCGGATGCGGAACCTGCGCAGGAAGCAGGCCGCGGGCGCTCTCCGTGGACAGTTCAGTGGCCGGCACTGCCGCCACCGGGATGATGTCCGCGTGAACGGGCGCAGTGACGGACCGGAATTTGCCCTCTTCTTCCCAGGAGATCGCCAGCCCGCCGGCCAGTGCCGGTGCCACGTTGTCCGGGTGGCCTTCCAGCCGGGAGCACACGTCCAGCAGGGCTTCGGCATTCAGCCGGTGTCCGGCCGGCAGCAGTGCGTTGCCCGCCAGCACTCCGGACACGATGGCAGAGGCCGAAGAGCCCAGGCCGCGGCCGTGCGGAATGACGTTTTCGGCGTTCAGTTGCACGCCCGGCAGGCAGAACCCTGCGGACTCCACGGTTTCCCGGATGGTCTTCACCACCAGGTGGGTGTCATCGGTGGGCAGTGTGGCCGCACCTTCCCCGCTGATGCTCACCAGGGTGCCCGGCTCCGCCGAGGTCCGGACCCGCACGGTGTCATACAGGCCCACCGCCAGGCCCAGGCTGTCAAAGCCCGGGCCCAGATTGGCGCTGGTGGCCGGCACCCGGACCGTTATGTCCTGGCCGGCGGCCACTGCGGGGGCTGCGCCGGCTCGGGACGCTGTCCCGGCCTCAGCGCGCGGAAGTGCTGCGGAATCGCTCACGTGCATGTCCGCTTAACCCGCGGCCTGGGCTTCCAGTCCCAGCGCAGCCGCAACGGAAACGACGTCGAACTCCACCTTGGTGGGTTCAACGTCGGAGCCGTCGGCGGTGCGCAGGGCCCACTGCGGATCCTTGAGCCCGTGTCCCGTGACGGTGATGACGATCTTCTTGCCCGCGGGTGCTTCCCCGGCGGCGTGCTTCTTGAGCAGCCCGGCCACCCCTGCAGCGGAAGCCGGCTCCACGAAAACGCCCTCACGGGAAGAGAGCCAGCGGTGCGCCTCGAGAATTTCAGTGTCCGTGACGGCTTCGATCAGTCCGCCGGACTCATCGCGGGCAGCAATAGCCTGCTCCCAGGACGCCGGGTTGCCGATGCGGATGGCGGTGGCAATGGTGTCCGGATCCGTGACCGGATGGCCCTTGACCAGCGGCGAAGCGCCTTCGGCCTGGAAGCCCCACATCACGGGAGTCTTGGTAGCCACGGGAGCCAGTTCGTCTCCGGCAAGGTTCGTGTAGGGGGCGGCGTACTCGGTGTAGCCCTTCCAGTACGCGGTGATGTTTCCGGCGTTGCCCACGGGCAGCAGGTGGAAGTCCGGAGCGTCGCCCAGGGCGTCCACCACCTCGAAGGCGGCGGTCTTCTGGCCCTCGATGCGGGCCGGGTTCACGGAGTTCACCAGGAACACCGGGTAGGCCTCGGCCAGTTTGCGGGCCACATCCAGGCAGTTGTCAAAGTTGCCGTTGACCTGGAGCAGTTCAGCCCCGTGGGCGATGGCCTGGCTGAGCTTGCCCATGGAGATCTTGCCGTCCGGAACCAGCACGGCGCAGGTGATGCCGGCCTGCGTGGCATAGGCGGCAGCCGAGGCGGAGGTGTTGCCGGTGGAAGCGCACACCACGGCCTTGGCGCCGGATTCGACGGCGGCCGTCATGGCCATCGTCATGCCGCGGTCCTTGAAGGACCCGGTGGGGTTCATGCCTTCGACCTTGAGGTAGACCTCGTTGCCGGTCAGCTCGGAAAGCGCCTTGGCCTTCACGAGCGGAGTGCCGCCCTCGCCGAGGGTGATGATCTCGGTGCTCTCGGTTACGGGAAGACGATCGGCGTATTCGCGGATGACGCCGCGCCATTGATGAGCCACGGTATTAGACCCCTTCTACCCGCAGGACGGATGTGACTGAATTGATGATGTCCAGGCCCTTAATGGCCTCGACGGTGGCTGCCAGCGCAGCCTCGGATGCCCGGTGCGTGACGAAACGCAGCTCGGCGGATGATGCAGTGCCGTCGGCATGGATGCTCTGGCGCATGGTTTCGATGGAGACACCGTGTTCGGCGAAGACCTGGGCCACTGCGGCCAGGACACCCGGCTGGTCGGTGACCTGCAGGCCGATGCTGTAGCTGGTGGTGACCTTGCTGAACGGCAGGGCCGGTACGGAGCCGGTGGGCGTCTCCGCACCCAGCGGCCCGCCCAGGACCAGCCGGCGGGCGGTGGACACGACGTCGCCCATCACGGCCGACGCGGTGGGGGCGCCGCCGGCGCCCTGGCCGTAGAACATCAGCTCACCGGCATTTTCGGCTTCCACGAACACGGCGTTGAAGGCGCCTCGCACCGCGGCCAGCGCGTGGGTGCGCGGCAGCAGCGTGGGGTGCACGCGCACGCTGACGCCGGGGTCGCCGTCGTTGTCCAGCTTTTCGGCGATGGCCAGCAGCTTGATGACGAACCCGGCATCCTTCGCCGCGGCAATGTCATCAGCCGTGACGGAGGAGATGCCCTCGCAGGACACATTGGCCAGGTCAAAGTTGGTGTGGAAGGCCAGCGAAGCGAGGATGGCACCCTTTGACGCAGCGTCATGGCCTTCGACGTCGGCGGTGGGATCGGCTTCGGCGTACCCGAGGCGCTGGGCTTCAGCGAGGGCGTCGGCGAACTGGGCGCCGGTGCTGTCCATGGCGTCCAGAATGTAGTTGGTGGTGCCGTTGACGATGCCCATGACCTTGGTGATCCGGTCACCGGCAAGGCTGTCCCGGATGGGGCGCAGGATGGGAATGGCGCCGGCGACGGCCGCTTCATAGGCCAGCCGCACGCCCGCGGCGTCGGCCTTCTCGAAAAGCGCGGCGCCGTCGGCGGCGAGCAGGGCCTTGTTGCCGGTGACCACGGAGGCGCCGTGGCCGATGGCGTGCAGCATCAGCGTGCGGGCCGGCTCCATGCCGCCCATCAGCTCAATGACGATGTCGGCGTCCTCCACCAGCTTCTCGGCGTCAGTGGTGAAAAGATTCCGCGGCAGGTCCGCGTCCCGCGGTGCGTCCGGATTGCGGACGGCGATGCCGGTCAGTTCCAGCTTGGCGCCGGTGCGCGAAGCCAGGTCTTCGGCGTCGTCAATGAGGATCCGGGCAACCTGGGAGCCAACGTTTCCGCAGCCCAGCAGGGCAACTTTGAGGGTCTTCATAGTGCGTGCCTACTCCTTCAGCAATTCGGGCGAACGTGCGCCGGCGGCGTCAACGTCCCGGGCCAAGAGGTCATCTTCAGTCTCTCCGCGGATGATCAGCCGCGCAGTGCCGTCCAGCACGGCAACTACGGGCGGACGGGCGATGTAGTTGTAGTTGCTGGACAGGGCCCAGCAGTACGCACCCGTTCCCGGAACCGCCAACAGGTCACCGTCGCCGGTGTCGGCCGGAAGATAGACGTCCCGGACCACTATGTCCCCGCTCTCGCAGTGTTTGCCAACCACGCGTGACATAACGGCGTCATCTTCGGAGGTCCGCGAGGCGAGCACAGCCGAGTAATCGGCGTCGTAGAGCACGGGACGGGCGTTGTCGCTCATCCCGCCGTCCACTGAGACGTAGCGGCGTTCGGCGGTGCCGCCGTCGGCCGTGTCAACGCGGACCGTCTTGACGGTGCCGGCGCGGTACAGCGTAAAGGTGGTGGGGCCAACAATGGCGCGGCCGGGCTCAATCGAGATCCGCGGCACGGCCAGTCCCAGTTCCTCGCAGGTGGAGCCGACGACGGCGGCCATCGCCTGCGCGATCTCCGCCGGGGGGCGCGGGGTGTCCGCTTCGGTGTAGGCGATGCCGTAGCCGCCGCCAAGGTCCAGCTCCGGCAGTTCCACGCCGTGGGCCGCCTTGATGTCGGCCAGGAAGCCGAGGAGGCGCTTGGCGGCCAGTTCGAAGCCTTCGGGTTCAAAGATCTGCGAGCCGATGTGGCAGTGCAGGCCCAGCAGGCGGATGCCCTTGGCTTCCAGCGCGGCTGCCACGGCGGCGGCTGCGGGCGACTCCCCGCCCGCGGCCGGATCCGGTGCCATGGAGAGGCCGAACTTCTGGTCCTCGTGCGCGGTGGCAATGAAGTCGTGCGTGTGTGCATGCACTCCGGGGGTCAGGCGCAGCATGACGGGAGCCTGCTCTCCGCGGGAGGCCGCAAGGGCATCCAGGCGGTGCAGTTCTGCCATGGAATCCACGACGATCCGGCCCAGGCCCATGTCCAGGGCCCGGATCAGTTCGGCGTCGGACTTGTTGTTTCCGTGCAGGCCCAATTCGCTGCCCGGAATCCCGGCGCGGCGGGCCACCGCCAGCTCGCCGCCGGAGCAGGTGTCCAGGCGCAGACCCTCCTCACGCACCCAGCGGGCCACCGCGGTGCAGAGGAAGGCCTTGCCTGCGTAATAGACGTCCACGCCCCCGCACAGATCAGCGAAGGCGGCATCGAAGGAGTCTTTGAAGTCCCGGGCGCGGGCGCGGAAGTCCGCTTCAGACATCACGAACAACGGGGTGCCGAACTCGCGTGCCAGCGCTGATGCCGATACACCGGCCACTTCGAGTTCGCCGTTGCTGTTCCGGGCAACGTCGCGGGCCCACATCTGCGGGCGCAGCGCATCGGCGTCCGCCGGGTGGCTGAGCCACTCGGGGGCGAGCGGGGAAACAGTCATGGATTACATCCGTTCCGGAGCGGAGACTCCCAGCAGGCCCAGGCCGTTGGCCAGGACCTGGCGGGCGGCAAGGTTCAGCCACAGGCGGGTGCGGTTCACGTCGGTGACCTCCTCATCGCCCTGCGGAGCAATGCGGCACGCGTCGTACCAGCGGTGGTACGTGCCGGCGATGACCTCCAGGTGGCGGGCCACGCGGTGCGGTTCGCGGAAGGCGCTGGCCTGCGCGACGACGCCGGGATACTGTCCCAGCGCGGCCAGCAGTTCACCTTCGGTGGGGTGGGTCAGCAGGGAGGCGTCGAACGCTGAATCGTCCACGCCGGCGGCCTCGGCGTTGCGGGCCAGGGCATAGGTGCGGGCGTGGGCGTACTGGACGTAGAACACCGGATTCTCGTTGCTGCGCTTGGTCAGCAGGTCCAGGTCAATGTCAATGTTGGAGTCGGCGGAGAAGCGGGCCAGCGTGTAGCGGGCGGCGTCCACGCCCACGGCTTCCACCAGGTCCTCCAGGGTGACCACGGTGCCGTTGCGCTTGGACATGCGCACGGGCTTGCCGCCCTTGACCAGGTTCACCATCTGGCCGATCAGCACCTCAACGCACTCCGGGTCGTGTCCCAGGGCGGCGGCGGCGGCCTTGAGCCGGGCCACGTAGCCGTGGTGGTCGGCGCCGAGCATGTAGAAGTTCAGGTCGAAGCCGCGGTCGCGCTTGTTCTGGATGTAGGCGATGTCCCCGGCAATGTAGGCGGCGTTGCCGTCGGACTTGATGACCACGCGGTCCTTGTCGTCACCGAACTCACTGGAGTTCAGCCACCAGGCGCCGTCCTTCTCATACAGGTTGCCGGAGCCCTTGAGCTGCTCCAGGAGCTTGTCCACCTGGCCGTTCTCGTGGAGCGAGTCTTCGTGGAAGAAAACGTCAAAGTCCACGCCGAAGTTATGCAGGGATTCCTTGATGTCACCGAACATCAGGTCCACGCCGACGGCGCGGAAACGTTCCTGGGCCTCGTCGTCGGGCAGGTCGGTGATATTCGGCTCGGCGGCCAGCACGCGGTTGGCAATGTCCTCGATGTAGGCTCCGGCGTAGCCGTCCTCGGGAGCGGGTTCGCCCTTGGCCGAGGCGAGCAGGGACCGGGCGAAGCGGTCAATCTGCGCTCCGTGGTCGTTGAAGTAGTACTCGCGGGTGACTTCTGCACCCTGCGACTGGAAGACCCGGGCCAGGGCGTCGCCGACGGCGGCCCAGCGGGTTCCGCCGAGGTGGATCGGTCCGGTGGGGTTGGCGGAGACGAACTCGAGGTTGATCCGGGTGCCCTTGAGGATTTCGGACGTGCCGTACGCAGGACCGGCGTCAACGATGGTCTTGACCAGCTCACCGGCGGCACCGGCGTCGAGCGTGATGTTCAGGAACCCGGGGCCGGCGATGTCGACCTTGGAGACGCCGTCGATCTTTTCCAGGCGGCCCTTGAGGATCTCCGCGAACTGGCGCGGGTTCATGCCGGCCTGCTTGGAGAGCTGCAGTGCAATGTTGGTGGCCCAGTCGCCGTGGTCGCGGTTCTTCGGCCGCTCCACGCGCACCTCCCGGGGCACGTCGATGCTGAAGTCACCAGCATCGATGGCGTCTTGGAGGCAGGCAGTTACGGCGGAGGAAAGTTCTTCAGGAGTCACCGGTTAAGCATAGCGTCCGGGCAGGCGGCGTTCCGCGAACTGTGACGCCGCCCGCGGACCCCCTCGCGCTGCCCCTCGGACCGCCGGGTGGGCAAGTCAACACCGCGTGCACAGGCGAAGCGCAACCGGATACGTTGTAATGGATAGGGATCCCCACCCCAGGAGAGATATGACCCCCTCACGCAAAGCCCTGCTGTTCACCGCCGCTTCCCTCACCCTGGCCTCCACCGCCTGCGCCGGAACGGCCGACGACGGCGCCTCCGCCGCCGCGGAGTCCACCGCTCCCGCCCCGACCGGTCCCGCAACTGCTGCCGCAGCCGCCCCGGCCGGCAGCTACGCCGACGGAGAGTACTCCGCGCAGGGCAGCTACATTCCCCCGTCCAACCAGACGGAGGAAGTCGATGTGACCCTGAGCCTGAAAGACGGCGTCGTCACGGACCTTTCGGTCACCACCTCCGGCAACAACCCCACTTCCAAGCAGTACCAGCGCGAATTCACCTCCGGCATCCAGGAGCAGGTAGTGGGCAAGCCCCTGAATGAGCTGGACGTCCACAAGGTTGCCGGTTCCTCCCTGACCAGCTCCTGCTTCAACAAGGCTCTTGACTCCATCCGGACCGAAGCCGCGAGCTGACCGGCCCCGCCATGCCGGATTTCACGTTCGACGCCATCGGCACGGCCTGGACCGTCAGCACTGCTGAGCCGCTGACGGGTCCGCAGCGGACAGCCGTACTGGAACTGGTGGCTTCCTATGACGGCATCTACTCGCGTTTCCGGCAGGACTCGGTCATTTCCGCACTGGCGGCGGCGCCCGGCACCGTGGACCTGCCCCGCTCCGCCGCGCCGCTGCTCAGCCTCTTTGACACGCTCCACCGGCTCAGCGGCGGAGCCGTTAATCCTCTGGTGGGCCACTCGCTGGAGCAGCTCGGCTACGACGCGGCGTACTCGTTTTCCTCCGCGGGACCCTCCCCCGCACCGGACTGGCCGGCTGCAGCATCATGGCAGGCGCTCGGGGACCGGACCGTGCTGAGCACCACGGTGCCGGTGACCCTTGATATAGGTGCAGCGGGCAAGGGGCAGCTGGTTGACCTGGTCTTTGCGCTGCTGCGCGGGGCCGGGCACCGGGAGCTGACCGTGGATGCGGGCTCTGACCTGCGCCATGCCGGATCCGATCCCCTGCGGATAGCGCTGGAGCATCCGTATGACCCGGCCCGCGCCATCGGCGTCGTTCCCCTGCAGGGCCGGGCCCTGTGTGCCTCCGCCGCAAACCGCCGGCAGTGGGGTGACGGGCTGCACCACATTGTGAACGCGCTGACCGGCCGCTCCGTGAATTCGGTGGCGGCCACCTGGGTGCTGGCCGATGACGCGATGACCGCCGACGGCCTGGCCACCGCCCTGTTTTTCACCGACCCCGGCACCCTCGCCGAAGACTTCGCCTTTGACTATGTGCGGATGTTCTCGGACGGGCGGGCCACCTTCTCACCTTTCATGGCTGGAGTCCTGTTTTCATGAGCGTTTCCCTGTCCGCCTCAACCCGCCGGCTGGACGCCCTGACCGGACGCTGGACCATGTACCGGATCACCGTTTTCCTGCTGCTGGCCCTGACCGCGTGGTCCTTTGTGCTGTCCGCCGCCGGACTGCTGTTCTACACCCCGGCAGAGCTCGCTGCCACGGCCGCCACCGCCGTCGTCGCCTCGCTGGTGGCCAGCCGCGTCATGGGACTGCTGTTCCGCACCCGCCCGCAAACGGATTCCTCGCTGATCACCGGGCTGCTCCTGTTCTTCCTGTTCTGGCCCACCACCGAAGGCTCCCAGCTGCTGACCGTGGCGCTCGCCGCCGGGGCTGCGACGGCGTCAAAGTACCTGCTGGTCTGGCGCGGACGGCACATCTTCAATCCCGCCGCCTTCGGTGCCGCGCTGCTGGCCGTCACCGGCCTGAACAGCGCCGTCTGGTGGGTGGCGGCACCGCTGATGCTGGTGGTCGTCCTGCCCGCCGCCGCCCTGATCCTGTACCGCAACCGCCTGCTGCCCATGGCCGGAGTGTTCCTGCTGGCCTCGGGGGCCATCATCATTGCGCGGTTCCTGTCCGGCGGGGAGCCGCTGACAACGGCGCTGGCCACCCTGTTTGCCTCCTATCCGGTGCTGTTCTTCGCCGGCTTCATGTTGTCCGAGCCGCTGACCCTGCCGCCGCGGCGCTGGCAGCGGCTGCTCGAGGCCGCCGTCGTCGGCGTCCTGTTCGCCGTCCCGCTGAACCTGGGCCCGGTCTATATGTCCCCGGAACTGGCCCTGCTTCTCGGGAACCTGCTGGCCTTTGCCCTGGCACCGCGTGCAGGTATCCGGCTGCGGCTGCGGGAAAACCGGGCCCTGACGCCCACGGCGCGGGAACTGGTGTTTGAACCGCAGCGTCCGCTGAAGTTCCGGCCCGGACAATATGTGGAGCTGAGCCTGCCCCACGCCACCCCCGACGGGCGCGGCACCCGCAGGATTTTCAGCCTCACCACAGCGCCGGAGCAGCTGGAAACCGTGGCCGTGGGACTGCGGGTGTCCGATCCGTCCAGCTCGTTCAAAACCGCCCTGCTCAAGCTGAAGCCCGGAGCCGTGATCACCGGAACCTCGGTGGCCGGAGATTTCCTGCTTCCCCGGAACCCCGGGGTCCCGCTGCTGTTCATCGCCTCCGGGGTGGGTGTTACTCCGTTCATGAGCCAGCTGCGGTCCCTGGCCGCCGGAAGTCCGGGCGGTTCCGGCGGTACTGCGGACGGACTGCCGGGACGGGATGTGGTGCTGGTTTATGCGGCCTCTTCCGTGGATGAGCTGGCCTATGCTGCCGAACTGCACCGGAGGGGCGTCCGTGTCCTGGTCTGCACTCCGGCGGACCCGCAGATCACCGGATGGACCTGGCTGGGACCGGGGCTGCCGGATACGCAGGTGCTGGCCCGGGCGGTTCCGGATATTGCGCAGCGCGCTGCCTACGTCTCCGGATCTCCGTCTGCCGTTGCCGCAGCGTGCGCCGCGGTTCGCGGAGCCGGCGGCCGAACCGTTAAGACGGATGCCTTTCTGGGATATTGATTTTGGCCACGTTTTCACACCGCGCGCCGGACCTGCTAAGCTTCTTGAGTCCCACAGGACCTGCCGGTTTACCGGCGTCCTTGCCCTCGTAGCTCAGGGGATAGAGCGGTTGCCTCCGGAGCAACAGGCCGTAGGTTCGAATCCTATCGAGGGCACTTTGGAACACAGAAGAACCCCGCACTGGCTGCGGGGTTCTTCTGCGTTCGGGGTCAGGCTCCGGTCAAACGCCGGGATCAGGTGCCGGCTCGAAGGGCGGCCACGGTTGCGCCCTCATCCGGTACGGTGTTTTCCCGCAGCACAAAGCTGTTCCCCCGCGCAGGTTTCTCCAGGAAGCGGCGGAAACTCAGCGGCAGGCCCCGTGCGGTCCAGGGATCAGTTCCGTCCATGGCCTGCACATGCACGTGCGGCTGCGTGGAGTTTCCCGAATTGCCGCAGGATCCAATCCGCTCACCCTGCACAACGCCCTGGCCGACAGCAACGGTAATGGAGCCGGCCTGCAGGTGCATGACTCCCACCACCGGCGTCCCGCCCGGCGCAGCCAACAGGACATAGTTTCCCGCGACGGCACCGATCCCGCTGCGAAGCCTGCCCGCCTGCCCCAGCATGTAGGGCACCAGGGCAATCTGGGACCGGCGCGCTTCGTGGTCGGTTTCGCCTTCATGGACCGCCACCACCTGACCGCTGACGGGAGCCAGGACAGGACGGCCGTACGCAAAGAAAAGCTCGGGCGGCTCGGTGGCAAGGAGGGTCCGCCAGCTGACCCCGGGAGCGCAGGCGCCGCCGTCGTCCACCCCCACAAAATCTATGGCGTAAGTAGTCGCCAGCAGGTGGGTTCCGTGGCTGGGGACACGGCGGCGCGGGCTGTTCTCCACCCTCCACGTTCCGGTAAACGGAAGCGAGATTTCCACGGGTTGAGGGTCCGGGTTCATGGTTCGCCCCTTGGGATTGATTCTTCCCATTATGGGTTGACGGGCCAGCACCCGGACCCTGGTTTTAGTACCGGATGGCGTCGATGACTTTCACCCGCACCGCCACCAGTGCAGGTATCAGTCCGGCCAGCGCGCCCACCGCTGTGGCCGCGCCGAGGCCGATCAGTGCAGCTTCCAGCGGAAACGGCGGCAGCTCCGTCAGCCCGGAGGCAACCGTGCGCTGGACGATCGGCAGCTTGACCACGGCCACCGCGGCCATGACGCCCAGCACGCCGGCAACAAACGTGGCCACCACCGACTCCAGCATGACGCCAAAGAAGATCCGCCCCGACGTCGCCCCGAAGCTGCGCCGGATGCCGATTTCCCGCACCCGGTACTTCACCGTCACCATGGAGATGTTCAGCAGCCCCACTGCGCCCAGCAGCATGACCAGCCCGGCGATTCCGGCCACCGCCCACTGCAGCCCGCCAAAGGGATCTCCCCAAGCGGCGTAGTCGCTCCGGTTCGCGTCAACCTGCATGCCGGGAAACTGCGCCGTCAGGTCCGCGGAGATCGACGCCGCCAGGGATTCGCTCAGTTCCTCGGGCACCCAGAGTTCCAGGCTCGGATTTGCGGCTTCCAGTCCGAGCCGGTCATAGGCTTCGGAGAGCATGATCGCCTGGGGGTATTCCCCCTCGTAGCGGTCCCGGTTGACGCCAACCACCACCGCGGTGGTTTCCCCGCCCCGGGAGATCGGGAGCACGGGGTGGGAACCCAGGTCCGGGCTCCCCAGGCTGGCATAGAACGCTTCATTGATGACGACGGCGGGTGCCAGCCGCTGGGCGTCAGCGGGGGTAAACCATGATCCCTCGGCCATGGGCACCCGGCGCATCACGTCGTAATCGGAGTCCACCACCATCGTCTGGGTCTGGGTAACTCCGCCGGGCAGCTGAAACGGCACCATTGTCGAATAGATCAGGGAGGAATACTCCACGGCGTAGCGTTCAGGCAGCTCCCGGTAGGCCGCCGTGACCAGCTCGGGATCCGGGTTGGATCCATCGGCCGAGAACATCATTACAGACAGCGTTGCAGGCCGGCCGGACTGGGCTTCGCTGCCCTGGGCGATCGATTCGCGGACCATGTTTCCCAGCCCCACCACCGTGGTGAGGGCAGCGACGGACAGGGCGACGCCGATCAGCGCCAGCAGGATCCGCGTCTTGTGGATCCTCAGTTCCGCCCAGGCCTCGACCAGCGTGCCCACTATCCCCGAAAGGCTCATGCTGCCACCTGCAATCCCGGTTCCAGCTGCCCGTCCTGCAGCAGAAAGTGTCGGTGGGCCAGGGCCGCGACGTTGGGATCATGGGTGATGGTGACCAGGGCGGCACCGGATTCGGCGGCCACCTCGGCGAGCAGGTCCATGACGTATTGGCCGGTGGCGATGTCCAGCGCCCCTGTGGGCTCATCGGCCAGGATGAGCTGCGGCGAGCGCACCAGGGCCCGCGCAATGGCAACCCGCTGCTGCTCCCCGCCGGACAGCTTGGACGGCCGGTCCTGCGTCCGGTCCCCCAGCCCTACCCGGTCCAGCATTGCCGCCGCAAGCCGCTCCCGCTGCCAAAACTGCCGGCCGCGGGCATAGAGCAGCGGAGTCATGACATTTTCCAGCGCCGTGCGTTCGGCCAGCAGATTGAACTGCTGGAAGATGAATCCCACTGCGGCTCCCCGCGCCTGCGCCCGGCGTTTTTCACTCATCTGGTCCACCGGCTCCCCCGCGAAGGTCATTGATCCGGAGGTGGGGACGTCCAGCAGCCCCAGAATATTCAGGAGCGTTGATTTTCCCGACCCCGAACGGCCCACAATCGACAGATGCTCCCCCGGATAAACGGCGAGGTCCACACCGGTCAGGATCTGCAGGGTGCCGTGGTCCGGCAGCGACACTGAACGGGTGACCTGCGACAGCGCTGCCAGGGGTTCCGGCTGCCCGTCAAAATCAGCTTCGGCAACAGCTGCTCCGGTGAGCTCACTGAAGGTCATCCGCCCACCATTCCGGGCATGCCGTACATCTGTCCTTCGTCTGTGGGAGCAGGAGCACCGGGAACAAACTGAAGCACCATTTCCCCCTCGGCCAGGCCGGACGTGATTTCCACCGTTTGACCGTCGTTCAGGCCCAGGGCCACTTCCCGTTCCACTGCACCCGCGGCCGACTGCAGTTCCCCGGCGGAGGCAGCTTCCGGTCCTGCGGCCGGGTCAACGTCGGCCGCCCCGTCGGCACCGCTTGCGCCGTCGGGCATTACCCAGACGACGCCGGTCTGGACCGATCCCTGGACCGCCGTCGTCGGAACCGTAATCACGTTTTCGGCCTGGCCTGCGGAAATGTCGATGGTGGCGCCCAGCCCGGCAAAGACGGCTGTTTCCTTTGGTACGGCGCAGCTCACGCTGCCGGCCGCCGTGGCGTCCGCAGCCGGGGGTCCTGCCGGTCCCATGGCCTGGGCGGAAATTCCGGTCTGGGCAGCGGGTGTCTTGCCCATGGTGACGTTGCTGCAGGGGAAGGGTGCAGGTCCGCCGTTGACCGTCACCATGGCAGTGTTCGCCCGGGAAAAGATGCGGAACTGCTGATCCGAGGTGAGTGTTCCGGAGACCGAGAAGGTGCCGGGATCAATCGAAGCAACCTCGGTGCCCACTGACAGCTGCTGTTTTACAAGCACCGACAGCTCGGCGACCGTGCCGTTCGAGGTCGCGACCACATCGGTGTAGGTGTAGGCCGGGGGTGCGGCGGCGGGAGGTTCTGCCGGTTCGTCGTCTTCGGCGCGGTCATCCGAAGGAACGACGACGGCGGTTTCCGGCTCCGGCTCCGCCAGTGTCTTGACCTGGAAGAGCGGCGTCCCCTTGGCGACGGTCTCCCCTGCATCCACGTAAATGAAGTCCACGGTCCCGTCAGTCGTGCTCTTGACCGTGACGGCGGGGTCGCTCACCACCGAACCCGGAACAGAGACAAGGTTGGTGACGGTTCCCACGGCCGCTGGGACCAGCGGCGTACTGATCCGGGCGCTCGGCTGCTCAGAGCCGGCTGCGGCGTCGGCCTGCATCCCGTCCAGGAAGGCAAGCTTGAAAAGAGCCGCAGCCATCACGGCAAAAATCACCAGCCACAGCGTTGGAAAGACATAGCGGCGCACAATCATCGGTTCCCCCGTCGAAGTCATCACCCGGGGCAGTGTTCAGCACCGATTGAAACGGGACGCTACCAGCGCACAGCGGATCTGCAGGGCAGGACACGACCGGCGAAATACTCGAAGGCACCGAAACGCCATTCGGGCAGACCCTCCCGGATACTGCTGTTTGCGGTTTTCCGCCGAACCTCTTGCGCGGAGCGGGCCGGTCAGCGGTATGGTGAGCCGCATACCAACCGGTCGGTTCCTCTCCGGAGCCTTCCGGACGGGTACCTCCGAAGACTCCGACACTATGAGAAACACGGAACACCGACGCATGAAAACCATGAACATCAAAGAGGAACTGGCCCGCGTTTCCGTGGACCTCTTTGCCGCCCAAGGCTATGCCAACACCAGCGTGCAGCAGATTGTCGACGCCGCGGGGGTCACCAAGGGTGCGCTCTACCATTACTTCAATTCGAAGGATGATCTCCTCTTCGATATTTATGACCGCCTCCTCACCCTGCAGCAGCGCAACCTCGAAGAGATCGCCGGCCGGGACCTTCCGCTGGAAGAGACCGTCCGGACAGTCTGCGAGGACGTCATCATCACTTCCATCGAGTGGATCCGTGAAGGTGCCGTTTTCTTCCGGTCCCAGCACATGCTCAGCCCCGACCGGATGGAAGAGGTGAAGGCCCGCCGCCGCCGGTACAACGAGGTGTTTGCAGCACTGATCACCCGCGGCCGGGCCGAGGGCATTTTCCGCAGCGACATCCCCACCGCCGTCCTCGTAGCCAACTTCTTCGCCAACCCGCACTACCTCTCGTACTGGTACCAGCCGCACGGAGCCCTGACCAAACAGCAGGTCGCCAAACATTTAACCGACCTCTACCTCGCCGGACTGCGGCCCGCAGCACCTGAAGGAGCAGCACAATGAAAGCCTGGAACGTCGTCACCCTTGCCGAGCCGCGGGAAGCGCTGCAGCTCACCGAGCAGCCCTCCCCCGTGCCCGTGCCCGGCTCCCTGGTACTGAAGACCCGCGCCGTGGCCCTGAACTTCCCCGATGTGCTGCTGTGCCGCGGGGAATACCAGGAGAAGCCGGAGCTGCCCTTCGTTCCCGGCATTGAACTGTGCGGCACCGTCACGGGAATCGGTGACGGCGTCACGGGCTTCCGCATCGGGGATCGCGTCAGTGCCACCCATCTGGGCGTCATGGCCGAAGAGGTGGTGGTTCCCGCCGCTTCAGCTTTTCCGGCCCCGGAGCCGCTGTCCGACGCCGAGGCCGCCGCGCTGTGCATCGGGTACCAGACCGGATACTTCGGGCTGCACCGGCGGGCACGGATCGCCCCCGGTGAAACGCTGCTGGTCCACGCGGCAGCAGGTGGTGTGGGCACGGCTGCCGTGCAGCTGGGTAAGGCCGCCGGAGCCACCGTGATCGGAGTGGTGGGCAATGAAGCCAAACGCCAGGTCGCAGAGAAGGCCGGAGCGGACATCGTGGTCAACCGGACCACCGAAGACTTCGTCGAGGTGGTCAAGGAAGCCACCGGCGGACGCGGCGCCGACGTCGTCTACGACCCGGTGGGCGGTGAAACCTTTGAACGCTCCACCCGCTGCATCGCCTTTGAGGGGCGGATTGTCGTCGTCGGGTTTGCCGGCGGCACCCTGCAGACCGCCCGCATGAACCACGCCCTGGTCAAGAATTATTCGCTCCTCGGACTGCACTGGGCGCTCTACACCAAGAAGGCTCCGGAGCTGGTTGCCGAAGTCCATGAACAGCTCACCCTCCTGGCCGGCAAGGGGCTGATCCGCCCGGTGGTCACCGAAACCGTCCCGTTCAGCGACGCACCTGACGCTATCCAGCGCCTGGGCGACGGCCGGACCGCAGGGCGGGTGGTGCTGACCCTCTAACTCCCCGCGTTACCGCCTCCCCGCACGCAGCAACCTTCACCGAGACAACGGAGTACTCATGGAAGTTTTACATACCGACCAGTCGGTTTTGATGCCTCGCCTGCGCTTCAGCGACGTGAGCGTGCGGTTCGGCGGACTCACGGCCCTGGACTCGGTGTCCTTCACCGTTCCGCCAGGAGCCGTCGTCGGCATTATCGGACCCAACGGTGCCGGCAAAACCACGTTGTTCAATGTGATCTGCGGTTTTACCACTCCGGCGTCCGGGTCCCTGGAGCTCGACGGCGAGCCGTTCCGGCCGCGGCGTCACCGGCTCACGCGCCGGGGCGTAGCCCGGACCCTGCAGGGACTGGGCCTGTTTCCCGGCCTGACTGTGCTGGAAAATGTGATGCTCGGACTGGAGAGCTTAGCCCGGCACAACCCGCTGGAGGACGCCCTGGCTCTCCCACGCTCCCTGCGCGGTGAGGCCAAGCTGCGCGAGCGCGGGCTCCAGTCGCTGGATGACCTCGGCATCGTTTCCTTCGCCGCCGCGCTGCCGGACACCCTTCCGTACGGGATCCGAAAAAAGGTGGCTCTGGCCCGTGCCCTCGCCGGCTCTCCCCGGCTCCTGCTGCTGGATGAACCCGCCGGCGGGCTCGCCCATGAGGACATCGACGAGCTGGCGGGGATCATCCGTTCCGTTCCGTCGACCGGGTGCTCCGTGGTCCTGGTGGAACACCATGTTGACCTGGTCATGAACGTCTGCGAGCGCATCGCGGTCCTGGACTTCGGCAAGCTGATCGCCGAGGGCAGCCCGGCGGAGATCGGCGCGAATCAAGCCGTCACCGACGCCTATCTGGGAGTTGAGCCGGCATGAGCGGGCTGCTGGTCCTGGAATCGGTCAGCGCCGGCTACGGCCCGGTCCCGGTCCCGGTCCTGCACAGCGTCAGCCTTACTGTGGCAGCCGGCAGCATCACCGCCGTCGTCGGCGCCAACGGGGCAGGCAAGACCACTCTGCTCCGCACCGTCATCGGCCAGCTGAAGCCGGCCGCCGGCAGCATCCGCTTCGACGGCATCGATTTGGCGGCCACCAAAGTGGAGGACATGGTGCGGCGCGGCATCGCCCTGGTGCCGGAGGGGCGCGGAGTCATCACCGACCTGACAGTGGAGGAGAACCTGCGTCTGGGCGGTTTGTGGCGCCGCGACCGCGCCTCCGCCGCAGCCCTGCTGGCACGCATGTATGAATTGTTTGAACCGCTGGACCGGCGCCGCAAAGCCCCGGGACACCAGCTCTCCGGCGGCGAACGCCAGATGCTCGCCCTGGGGCGCGCCCTGATGGCCGAACCGCGGCTGCTGCTGCTCGATGAACCGTCCCTGGGACTGGCCCCCCGCATCACCGCCCAGATCCTGGGCCTGCTGCGCAGCCTCTGCGACGACACCGGCCTCACCGTCCTGCTGATCGAGCAGAACGTCCGCAGCGCCCTTTCCGTGGCGGACGACGGCGTGGTCCTTAATCTGGGCGCCGTCGTCGCCGCCCGTCCCGCCGCCGACCTGGCCGCGGACACCGATCTGCGCCACACCTACCTGGGGTTCTGACATGGACAGATTTCTCTTCCTCACCGTCGACGGACTGGCCCGCGGCGCCGTACTCGCCGCCTTCGCCCTCTCGCTCGTCATCATTTGGCGTGCCGCGCGCATCGTCAATTTTGCGCAGGGCGCGATGGCCGTGGCCACCACCTACATCGCCTTCACCGTCACCAGCGCCACCGGAAGCTACTGGCTGGGACTGGCATCCGCCGTCGTCGCCGGCCTGGTGCTCGGTGCCCTGGTGGAACGGACCGTGATGCGCTTCGTGGGAAACACCAGCCCGCTGAACTCCGTCATTGCGGGGCTGGGACTGCTGCTGGTTATCCAGGCCGTCCTGGGCATGGTTTTCGGCAACGGATATCAGGCCATGGACACGCCGTTCAGCACCACCCCGATTTCCATCGGCGGCGTCAGCGCCATCTCCCCCTACGACCTGTTCATCTTTGCCTGTGTCGGACTGATCGTGATTGGACTGGCCCTGCTCTTCACCAGGACATCCCTGGGGCTGAGGCTGCGGGCCTCAGCCTTCGCGCCGGACCTGGCCCGCCTGCTGGGTGTGAGGTCCTCCCGCATGCTGACGCTTGGCTGGGCACTGTCCTCCGCCGTCGGCGCCCTGGCAGCGCTGCTGATCATTCCCACCGAGCTGGGCCTGAACCCGCACGCCGTGGACACCGTCTTTGTCTACGCGTTCACCGTTGCCGTGGTGGGCGGACTGGACTCCGCCGGCGGAGCCGTTGCCGGCGGGTTGGCGGTGGGCGTGGTGCTCAGCTGGGTCAGCGGATATCTGGGCGCCACCCTGGCTCCCATCGCGGTATTGGTCCTCCTGCTGGCGGTGCTGCTGCTCCGCCCGGCGGGACTGTTCTCCATGACGAAGGAGCGCACGGCATGAAACCGATGAAACCCCTGGTTTCCCTCCTGCTCGCTGCTGCCGCGGCAGCGGCACTGATCGGACTGACCTTCGCCGTGGAACCCTTCACCTCCTATCAGCTGGCCACGGCCTGCGCCTACCTGTGCGCCGTCGTCGGTCTGACCCTGCTCACCGGCGCCGGCGGACAGCTCTCCCTCGGGCAGGCCGCACTCATGGCCGCCGGCGCCTACAGCTATGCACTCAGCGCCAACGCCCTGGCCGAAGCCTCAGTGGAAGGCCCGCTCCTGCTGCTGGCGCCGCTCGTGGCGGCAGTCCTGGGAGCAGGCGTCCTCGGAGTCATCATCGGTTGCGCCGCCGGGCGCCTGCACGGACCCTATCTCGCCGGCTTCACGCTCGCCCTGGTGGTGGCCATCCCGGCCGTGACCAGCACCTTCTCGAACGTCCTGGGCGGAGACCAGGGCCTGTGGATCACCGTGGAGAAGCGTCCCGCCGCGCTGCGCGGCGTGGTGAGCAACGAGCAGTGGCAGGCGTGGCTGGCCATCATCTGCGCAGTCGCCGTCATGGCGGTGCTGAACAACCTGCTGCGCGGACGGTTCGGACGCCAGCTGCGGGCCGTGCGTGACAACGACGCCGCAGCCTCGCTTTCCGGAGTCAATGCGGCTCGGACGAAAATTGTCTCCTTCACCGTCAGTGCAGCCGCCGCAGGCTTGGGCGGCGGCCTGCTCGCCTACGTCACCCAAAGCGCCAGCCCGGGTGCCTACTCGCTGGTCCTGTCCCTCTATCTGCTGATGGCAGCGGTCATCGGCGGTATTGGATCGCTCACCGGCGCCGTCTGGGGAGCCCTGATCATGGTGTTCCTGCCCTACACGGTCAATTCATTCACCGCCGATCTGCCGGTGTCCCCCGACGTCGCTTCCCGGTTGGACGGCAACCTCGCCATAGCGGTGTTCGGGACCATCCTGGTGCTCGTCATCCTGCTCGCCCCGCGCGGGATCCAGGGACTGCTCTCGACAGCAGGCCGCAGGATCCAGAGCCGGTTCTCCCCCACCATCCCTTCCGAAACCTCATCCGACGCTGCCGGCAGCACACTTCAGGCTGCCCGCACGTCAGCAAAGACTCCACCATCAGAAACACTGTCCACCACGAAAGGTCAACGATGATTATTTCCCAGCACCCCGGCCCTGTCCGCAGCACCCGTGCTTCCGGGCGCACCGCCTCTGGCCGATCCAAGCGCAACGCCCTCGCAGCGGCAGTAACGGCGGCAGCCCTCACCCTCACAGCGTGCGGATCCTCCGGAGAGGGCACCCCGGCCGCAGCTGAAGACGTTCCCGGCATCACCGACAGCACCGTCAAGGTGGGCACCCACCAACCGCTAACCGGCCCTGCCGCGGCCGGATATGCCTCCATTTCCCCGGCGACCAAGGCCTACTTCGACCATGTCAACGCGAACGGCGGCGTCCACGGCCGCACCATTGAGTACACGGTCGAGGACGATGGCTACAACCCCGCGAACACCCAGAGCGTGGTGCGTGAGCTGGTGCTCCAAGACGAAGTGTTCGCCATTCTCGGCGGTCTCGGCACACCGCCGCACAGCTCCGTGCTGGACTTCCTGAACGACAACGAGGTTCCGGACCTCTTTGTTGCCTCCGGCAGCCCCACCTGGAACCAGCCCGAGGAGTATCCCTACACGTACGGTTTCATGCAGGACTACGACACCGAGGCTAAAGTCCTTGCCACGTATGTGCAGGAGGAGTTCCCGGACGGGACCTACTGCCTGTTCGGCCAGGACGACGACTTCGGCGCAGATTTCAAGACCGGGCTCGAGTCGGCGCTGGACAGCGGAGGGCTGGCCAGCGCGCAGGTCTATTCCACCGCGAACACGGATGTTGCCGCACAGATCAGCGCCCTGCAGGCGGCCGGCTGCGACGTGAACTTCCTGGCCTCGATCAACGGTTTCAGCGCCCAGGCAATCGGAACCGCAGCGAAGCTGGGTTACTTCCCGAAGTGGGCGGCGTCCTCCGCCGGCGGGGACTACAACACTTTGGCCAGCTACCTCGGCGAGAACACCGACAAGCTGCTGGAAGGCTTCATCAGCGCCAATTACCTTCCGTCCTACTCCGACGACGATGACGAGTGGACGGCGAAATTTAAGGAGATCAATGAGGAATACAACCCGGGTGCTGACTTCGACGGAAACACCATTTTCGGCATGTCCCTTGGCTATCTCTTCGTCGAGGCGCTGAAAGAGGCCGGAGAGGACCCCACGCGAGAGTCGCTGCTGGAGGCTCTCGAGTCAGGCAACGTAAAGGGAAACGGCCATGTGCCGCTGGGCTTCAGCGACGGCAGCCATGCCGGCTACACCGGAGGCATGATCACCCTGATCTCCGGCGGGGTGCAGTCCTACACCGGGACACCGTATGCCGTTGACGGAGACTCGGTCAGCGCCTACACCGAAGAGCGTCCCGCGATGCCGGAAAACGGCATCCCCCAGTAGGAGAGGCAGCCCCTCCCGGCAGGACGCTGCAGAAACAGCGGCCGCAGAAACAAGTGAAGGGCCCGCCGGCGGCGGGCCCTTCACTTTGGCCTATGTGCTGCTAGGCCAGCACGTACAGGGTGATCCAGTCGGCAACCACGGCAGGCTTTTGGGCCCCTTCCAGTTCGATCGTGACGCCGGTGACCACGCGGATGCCCTGGGCCGTGGTTTCGACCTTGGCCAGCTCGGAGACCAGCCGGACCCGGCTGTTCACGGGCACCGGATGGGGAAACCGCACGCGGTCCAGTCCGTAGTTGATGCCCATGACGGTTCCGTCCAGACTTACCCGGTCCGAGGCCAGCGCCGGCAGCAGCGAGAGCACCAGGAAACCGTGCGCAATGGGAGCGCCGAACGGCCCTGCAGCGGCCCGTTCGGGATCAGTGTGGATCCACTGCTGGTCATCGGTGGCATCGGCAAACCGGCGAATCCGGTCCTGGTCGATCGTGATCCATCCGCTGGTTTCCCGCTGGCCCACGGCTGCTTCCAGCTCCTGCACCGAAGTAAAGTGCGCCATGGCTAGGCCCTCGGTCCGCCGGCTACGTACAACACCTGTCCGGAAATAAAAGAGGCTTCCTCCCTGATGAAGAAGGACGCCGCCGCGGCGATGTCCGCCGGCTTTCCGGCCCGGCCCACCGGGATTTCCGCCACGGCGTGCTGAACAAAGTCCTCGAACGGCACTCCGACCCGTTCCGCCGTTGCCCGGGTCATGTCGGTTTCGATAAAGCCCGGCGCAATGGCGTTGACGGTCACGTTGTACCGGCCCAGCTCGATGGCAAGGGTCTTGGTGAAGCCCTGCAGCCCGGCTTTGGCCGCGGCGTAGTTGGCCTGGCCGCGGTTGCCCAGCGCCGACGTGCTGGAGAGGTTCACGATGCGCCCCCATTTCTGACGCACCTGGTGCGCCTGGACTGCCCGGCTCATCAGGAAGGCTCCGCGCAGGTGGACACCCATGACGGCGTCCCAGTCGGTATCCGTCATCTTGAACAGCAGGTTGTCGCGCAGAATGCCCGCGTTGTTGACCAGGATGGTGGGCGCGCCGAGTTCGTCCGCGATCCGGGACACTGCTGATTCCACGGCGCCGGCATCCGACACATCCGCGCCCACGCCCACGGCCTTGCCGCCGGAGTTATTGATGGCGTCCACCGTGGCCGCTGTATCCTCTTCCCGCAGGTCGATGACTCCAACGCGGTGGCCGTCGGCGGCGAGCCGCGCGGCAATGGCCGCACCGATGCCGCGTCCGGCACCGGTGACGACGGCGGTGCGCTGTTCAGCAGGCGCCTGGGACTCTGTCATGTTTCTCCCTCGGAAAGTGTGCTGCGTCATATGGTGAGCTGAGCGTACCGACCGGGCGGTACGGACGCAACGCATTCACTTCTTCTCCACCCTGCTCCAAGCCTCGTGCCGCGGCGCCTTCAGTAACGGCTAGGCCGGCCCGCGGTGCGCATGGAGATCCCGCAGCAGCGCCACCTCGGCAAGGTGGTGGATCATCTCGCGGTGGATGTGCAGAACCAGTTCCGCCATCGGCGCCTGCGCCCGGGCTCCCTCCGCTTCGCCCGCCGGAGCGGCGAGCGCAGCTTCATCCAGCGTTGAAACCGATCCGATCCAGGTCGCGTAATACTCATCCAGCAGATCCAGGGCTTTGGCCGCCGTACCGGGATAGTCAAAGCTCTCATAGCTGACCGGCGGCCCGCCGAAATGAGAGGCGTTGCGGGTACCCAGCACACCCACCAGGATGTGCCCGATCCGCCAGGCAATGGTGGTCACCGGTGCCGGCACCGGCTCCGGATACTCAAAGTCGATGGTGAAATTCCCGCTCCCGCCCTGCATCCCGGCGGTTCCTGTTCCCCGCGGCCGCACGTTCCAGGCCTCCGGCACGGGTTCCCAGAAGTATTCGTCATCGGTCAGTCCCTGCAGCCGCGGCCGGGCCTGGTTTTCCCAGTGCCACTGCATCTGATCCGTCAGCAGCCGCGGAATGTCCAGCGGCCCCGCCCCGACTCCAGTGGATTTGTCCTGCTCGCGTTCCATGAATTCCGCCGTCCTTGGTTGTTGTGGGCCTTTCGGACCTTTATCCGCTTCTCACCCTAAAAACTGTTGCGGACAGCTTGTGTCCGCATACGGGAGTACTTTGGGATCATGTTGGAAACGTCCGCGAGACTGCTGCACCTGCTGTCGCTGCTGCAGATGAGACGCGAATGGACCGGAGCTGCGCTGGCGGACCGCATGACCGTCACCGAACGCACGGTGCGGCGCGACATCAGCAAGCTGCGCAGCCTGGGCTATCCCATCTCGGCGTCCCCGGGCATCGCCGGGGGTTATCAGCTGGGATCCGGCGCCCAGCTTCCGCCCCTGCTGCTGGACGACGACGAAGCGCTCGCCGTCGCGCTCGGGCTGACCGCCGTCGCCACCGGACCGGTGTCCGGAATCGGCGAGGCATCGGTTCGTGCCCTGGCCAAACTCGAGCAGGTGCTGCCGGGGCGCCTGCGTCCCAAGTTTTCCGCCCTGCGCCAGTCCGTCAGCGTTCTGGGCGGCAGTGCCACTGTGGATCCGCAGACCCTGACCGCGCTGTCCGGCGCCATTGCCGAGAAGCGGGTGGTCGCATTCCGGTACACCGCGGCGGGAGCAGCACAGGGACGGCGCCTGGTGGAGCCGTATAAGCTCGTCAGCACCGGCCGGCGCTGGTACCTCGCGGCCTGGGACCTGGAGCGCCAGGACTGGCGGACCTTTCGGATGGACCGCTGCCAGAGCATCCCCTCCATCCGTGAGCGCTTCTTCCCCCGCCCCCTGCCCGCCAAGGACATGGCTGCCTACGTCCAGGACTCCATTACGCGCTTTCCCTACCGGTACGACGTCGTCCTGCGGCTGGCCGCTCCCCTGGCTGAGCTGCGGGACCGGATACCGCCGGAGGCAGCCGCCCTGGAAGCCGACGGCCCGGAGCACACCATCCTGCGCGGGGGCTGGGATTCCCTGGATCTGCCGCTGATGCGCCTGGCCGGCCTGAACATTGAATTCGAGATCCTGGCCCCTGCAGAAATGCGGGACCGGGCGAGGGCCGCGGCAGCTCTGCTCCAGCGGGCCGCCGAGGCCCGGCCCTCGGCGGAATACGGAAAAGCCGAAGAATCCAGCCATTAGACTGGAAGCAATCATGGCACTGACTATTTCGTACCCCGCCCAGCTGCCCGTTTCGGAGCGCCGCGAAGACATCATGGCGGCAATTGCCGCCAACCAGGTGACGATCATCGCTGGCGAAACCGGTTCCGGCAAGACCACCCAGATCCCCAAGATGTGCCTGGAACTCGGGCTGGCGGAGAAAGGTCTGATCGGACACACCCAGCCGCGGCGGCTGGCCGCACGCACGGTGGCCGAGCGCATCGCGGAGGAGCTCGACGTCGAGCTCGGCGCAGAGGTGGGCTACCAGGTGCGTTTCACCGGCGAGACCAGCCGGCAGACCAAGGTCAAGCTGATGACCGACGGCATCCTGCTGGCCGAAATCCAGCACGACCGCAAGCTGAAGAAATACAGCACCATCATCATTGATGAAGCCCATGAGCGCAGCCTGAACATCGACTTCATCCTGGGCTACCTGCGCAGGCTGCTGCCGGAACGGCCGGACCTGAAGGTCATCATCACCTCGGCCACGATTGATCCGGAACGCTTCGCCAAGCATTTCGCCGCCGGCGGCAAGCCGGCACCCATCATCGAAGTTTCCGGGCGGACGTTCCCGGTGGAAATCCGCTACCGTCCGCTGAACCAGCCTGCCGACGGCGGATCGGACGACGAAGAGATTGACGATGAGCTGGAAGAAGACCGCGACCCGGTGGACGCAGTCTGCGACGCCGTCGAGGAACTCTCCCGCGAAGCTCCCGGAGACATCCTGATCTTCTTCTCCGGCGAGCGCGAAATCCGCGACGCCGCCGACGCCCTGCGCTCCTCCGTGCAGCGCGTGCCCCGCCTGGCCAACACGGAGATCCTGCCGCTGTACGCCCGGCTCTCCCTGGCGGACCAGCACAAGGTCTTCCACCCCGGCAAGCACCGGCGGATTATCCTGGCCACCAACGTTGCCGAGACCTCGCTGACCGTGCCGGGCATCAAATACGTCATCGACACCGGCACCGCGCGCATCTCCCGGTACTCGCACCGCACCAAAGTCCAGCGCCTGCCCATCGAGCGCATCTCCCAGGCCTCCGCCAACCAGCGCTCGGGCCGCTGCGGCCGTGTCTCGGACGGCATCGCCATCCGCCTGTACTCGCAGGAGGACTTTGAGGCCCGTCCTGAGTTCACGGACCCCGAGATCCTGCGCACCAATCTTGCCGCCGTCATCCTGCAGATGTCCGCCATGGGTGTGGCCAAGGGACCCAAGGACGTGGCGGACTTCCCGTTTGTCCAGCCCCCGGATTCCAAGGCCATCAACGACGGCGCCACCCTGCTGAAGGAACTTGGCGCCCTGCAGCCAGCCGGCGGCATCACCCCCGTGGGCCGCAAGCTTTCCCAGCTGCCGGTTGACCCCCGGCTGGGCCGGATGATCGTGGAAGCCGGAGCCCGGGGCTGCGCCAAGGAAGTCATGGTGCTCACCGCAGCGCTGACCATCCAGGATCCGCGTGAACGCCCCTCGAAGGACGACGCCGCACGCGCCCAGAAGGCAGCCGAACTGCACAAGCGATTCGTGGATGAGAACTCGGACTTCACCGGGTATCTGAATCTGTGGCGCTACCTGCAGGACAAGCAGAAGGAACTCTCGTCGTCGGCCTTCCGCCGCCTGTGCAAGAACGAGTTCCTGAACTATCTGCGCATCCGGGAGTGGCAGGACCTGTTTGCGCAGCTTCGCCAGATCGCCAAGCCGCTGGGCATTACGCTCTCCCCCGGTCCCGTGGACCCGGTGGCCCACGACAAAGAGATCCATATGAGCCTGCTCGCGGGCCTGCTCAGCCATATTGGCCTCTATGACCAGCGCAAGCGGGAGTATTCGGGCGCCCGCGGCACCCGCTTTGCGGTCTTCCCCGGCTCCGCCCTGTTCAAGAAGTCACCGGACTGGGTGATGGCCGCGGAGCTGGTGGAAACGTCCCGGCTGTGGGCCCGGGTGGCCGCCAAGTTCGATCCGCTGTGGGTCGAGGAAGTGGCCCCGCACCTGATCAAGCGTTCCTACAGCGAACCGCACTGGTCCAAGAGCCGCGGCTCGGTGATGGCGTATGAGAAGGTCACCCTCTACGGCGTCCCGGTCATCCCGCAGCGCAGCATCAACTACGGCCGGGTTGATCCCGAGCTCTCCCGGGAAATGTTCATCCGCCACGCCCTGGTGGAAGGTGACTGGCGCACGCACCACAAGTTCTTCCACCGCAACCAGGCGCTGCTCGCCGAGGTGGAGGAGCTGGAAAACCGGGTCCGGCGCCGCGGCCTGCGCGTGGATGACGAGACACTGTTCGAGTTCTATGACGAGCGAGTGGGCAAGGATGTGGTCTCCGAACGGCACTTCGACAAGTGGTGGAAGAGTGCCCGGCATGAGAATCCGGCCCTGCTGGACTTTGATCCCGATGCGCTGCGCACCGACGACGCCGCCGGCCTGGATGAGAATGATTTCCCGAAGAGCTTCCGCTACGGCGACTTTGACCTGCCCCTGTCCTATGAGTTCTCCCCGGGCATTGCCGGAGCCGGCGACGGCGTCAGCGTGGAGGTCCCGGTCCTGTTCCTCAACCAGCTGGATCCCGAACCGTTCAAGTGGCAGATTCCGGGGCTGCGCGCCGAGCTCATCACGGCGCTGATCAAGTCCCTGCCCAAGGCCGTCCGGAAGAACTTCATTCCGGCGCCGGACGTGGCACGGGCGGCCGCGGCTGCCCTGGCCGCTGACTTCGATCCAGCCTCGGACGCCTTGGAACCCTCCCTGGAACTGGCCCTGCGCCGGCTCAAGGGCCACATCATTCCGCCCGGCTCCTGGAACTGGGAGGCTGTTCCCGAACACCTTCGCATGAGCTTCTGCGTGGTGGACGGCTCCGGCAAGGTCCTGGACGAGGGCAAGGACCTGGCCGCGCTGCAGGAATCCCTGGCCCCTGCCACCCGGCGCGCCATTGCCGAATCCCTCGGCGCCACACCCAAAACCGTGACGCCCAAGATTGCCGGCAAGCGCGGAGGCAAGTCCTCCAACCCGGGCACAAACGCCGGTCCGGGGCAGCGCTCCGGTGCGGCGTCGTCGGACGCGGTTTCCTCCGGGCCCTCGATGGCCGAACAGTCCGGGCTGACCGAGTGGAGCGTGGGTACCATCGAGAAGCAGGTGCAGCGGCTCGTGGCCGGACACACGGTCACCGGGTACCCGGCCCTCGTGGACGAAGGCAAAACCGCCGGCCTGAGGATGTTCCAGAGCGCCGGGGACCAGGCAGTCGCCATGCGCGGCGGCGTTATCCGGCTGCTGGTGCTGCGTGTTCCGAGCCCGGCCAAGTACGTGCTGGAGCACCTGAGCAATACCGAAAAGCTGACCTTCAGCCAGAATCCGCACGGTTCGGTGGCCGCCCTGATCGAGGACTGCACCCTGGCCGCTGTGGACAAGCTGACGCCTGAGGCACTGCCCTGGACCCGGGCAGAGTTCGATGAGCTCTACGAAAAGGTCCGGGCCGAGCTGATTGACACCGTCTTCACGGTGACCGCCACGGTGGAGAAAATCCTGTCCAGCACGCGGCGGATCACCAAGGCGCTCAAGGGGACCCAGTCGCTGGCCCTGATCAGCGCCCTGAACGACATCCGCGCCCAGCTGGATTCCCTGGTCTACCCCGGGTTCGTGGCCCGCACCGGGTACGCGCAGCTCACCCACCTGCCGCGTTATCTGGCGGGTATTGAGCGCCGGCTTGAGAAACTGCCCACCAATGTGCAGCGCGATGCCCAGCAGATGGCCGTGATCCAGGCTCTGGAGGACGACTACGACGACGCCGTTGCCGCCCTGCTCCCCGGCGCCGGAACCCCGCCGGCACTGACGGAGGTCCGCTGGATGATCGAGGAACTGCGGATCAGCTTCTTCGCGCAGGAACTGGGCACGGTGCGCTCTGTCTCGGAAAAGCGGATCCGTACGGCCTTGAACGCAGCCCTGGCTCCGTCTTAGGCCCCGAATCCCTCCGGTTTGGGAAATCCCTGCGCCGGCAAACCGGAGGGATTTCCCAAACCGGAGCAGAATTCCCGGGCGACGGCGGATCGCTCAACTAGGCTGATCCGATGCCGCACCCAACGCAGAACCGCGTCCCCGTCCCGGATTACCGCCGGACCGCAAACCGCCGCACCTTTTCCGAGCTGCCCGACGTCCTGCGGGAGCGGTTGTCCGCCCACGCCGGCGGACGCATCGTCTCGGTCCGCAGCGCGGGCGGCGGGTTCACTAACGGCTTCGCTGCCGTACTGGGCAGCGACACGGGCGTACAGATTTTCGCCAAGGCGGCACCGGCGTCGGATTCGATCATTTACCCGGCCTATGAGCGCGAGTCCCGGGTTGTCCCCCTCCTGCCCGAGGGAATGCCCGTACCCCGCCTGCACCTCGCGGAGCACCATGTGGTGGACGGCGTGGACTGGCAGCTGCTGGTCTATGCGGCGGTGGAGGGCCGGATGCCGGGACAGCCGTGGAACGAAGCCGACCTGGCCGCAGTGGAGAGCGCCTGCGTTAGAGCTGCTGAGCGCCTTTCAGGCTTCCCTGCGGCGCTGGCCGGGGACCCGCTGGCCGAGGATATGGCGCAGGTTCCCTCCCAGTTTGCGCCGATCATCGACGGCGGCCCCAACCCCTGGTTCCTGCCGGAGCTGGATGCCGGTCAGGCACGCCTGTTCCAGGCCTCACTGGACTTGTGCCCGGAGGCCCTGGCCGGCGACGCCGTCCTGCACGGAGATCTGCGGCCGGACAACATCCTGATCAGCTCCGGCAGGGCGCTCATTTGCGACTG
This sequence comes from Arthrobacter sp. TJ-178, assembly GCF_058269275.1. Taxonomy (NCBI): domain Bacteria; kingdom Bacillati; phylum Actinomycetota; class Actinomycetes; order Micrococcales; family Micrococcaceae; genus Arthrobacter; species Arthrobacter sp. TJ-178. The sequence goes on from NZ_JBZCNK010000001.1 coordinate 142,491, forward strand.
GAACTTCCTGGGCACCGGTGCAGCGTGGACGGACTGGGTGGGGGTGCTGCCCTATGCCCGCGGCGGCGGGCTCGACGCCGATGCCTGGCTGCGGCGCTCGGTGCTCACCCGGGACGTGCCGGCGGAATACATCGACGCCTGGCTGGCAGCACTGCTGAACTACATGATCAACTCGGGCACCTCACCGGAGGTCCCGGCAAGCCCGCATCTGCGCAGCCATGGCCGCTACACCGCTGAGCTCATTTGGGACTGGGCAATCAGCCGGCAGGCCGGCAGGGACGGGTTGCCCCGCCCCTGACCGGCACGCAGCGGAACGCAGCAGCTAAGCCTCCGGCACAAACTCCCCGTGTCCGGCATCGCGCAGCGCCTGGCGCAGCTTTTCCGCGTTGGCGTCCATGCGCTCGGGATCCGGGTTGGAATCGGCCCGGCTGAAGTCGAAGTCCTGCAGCGAATTGGTTGGCCACACGTGCAGGTGCAGATGATCGATTTCAAACCCGGCAATGCTCAGCCCGGCACGCTCGGAACCGAACGCGGCAATCTGCGCGGAACCGATGGCCTGCGCAACGGCGGTCAGCTTCTGCAGCAGATCAGCGGGGGCGTCAGTCCATTTGTCGACCTCCAGGCGGGGCACCACCAGGGTGTGGCCGTCGCTCAGCGGGCCGATGCTCAGGAACGCCGCCACGTCGTCGTCCTTCCAGACAAAGCGTCCGGGGATTTCGCCGTTGATGATCTTGGTGAACAAAGTGGGCATGGAAGCTCCTTGGACGGGGGAAGTGGACTCAGGCGCGGAGCCGGCGGCTGCGCCTGAGGGAACCTGCGCATCGGCAGGCACCCGCAGGTTCAGCGGCGGGGGTACGGGACGGCCGGTAATCATCCTTAGACGCTATCTCTTTTTCCCTGTGCCGGGCCATTCCCCGGGCTGCGGGCCAACGGCCACCGGTGAGCCTTTGGTGGATGACCACTGCGACCAGGATCCCGGATAAAGCGCCGCCTTGTAGCCGGCAACTTCCAGCGCCACCACGTCATGGGCAGCGCTGACGCCGGATCCGCAGTACACCGCCACCGGCGCACCTCCGTGCACTCCCAGGGCTTCATAGGCCGCCCGCAGCTCCTCGGGGGAACGGAAGGTTCCCTCCTCCGTCAGGTTGTCGGCGGCGGGAGCGTTGAAGGCTCCGGGAATGTGTCCGGCCTGCGGATCAACCGGTTCGCGGTCGCCGCGGTAGCGTTCCTTGGCCCGTGCATCCAGCAGCCTTCCGGCTGCCACAACGCCGGGAACATCCCACATTTCCAGGACCGGCATCCGGCCCCAGGCCAGCTCAATGCTGCCTTCGGCAGGCACCACGTCCCCGCCTTCCAGAGCCAGGCCCGCCCGGTGCCAGGCGACGACGCCGCCGTCGAGCACGTAGACAGCGTCCACTCCCGCGTGGCGCAGCAGCCACCAGGCGCGGGCGGCCGAGGTTCCGCCCACGGCGTCATAGGCCACTACGGTGTCCCCGGGGTTGATGCCCCAGCGGCAAGCCGTGCGCTGGAAATCCTCCCGGTCCGGCAAGGGGTGGCGTCCTGCGGAGCCGGTCCCGGACGGCGCTGCCAGGTCCTTTTCCAGATCCACGAACACGGCCCCGGGAATGTGCCCGCGCTGGTACTGCTTGTGCCCGTCGGTATGACCCAGGGCCCACCGCACGTCCAGCAGGACCACCGATTCATCCGAGGCCAGCAGCTCCTGCAGCCCCGGGACATCGATCACCGGGCCGGTCATACCTGCACCGATTCTCCGCTGTCCAGGTGGCGGAACTGCGTGCCGTACAGCGTACTGAAGCGGCCCACGTGCCCTTCGACCATCGTGCGTCCGGTGTCGTTAAGCAGGGCATCGTGGATGGGGTAGGCATGCTCGGCTCCCGTCGCGATGACGAAGTCGATCACTTCGCTCATTTTTGACCAGGGTGCGTGCAGCGGCACCAGGACCGTCCGGGCCCGCAGCCCGTGCGGAACCACGAAGGAATCACCGGGGTGGTAGACCCGGCCTTCGATCAGGTAACCGATGTTGGCCACCATCGGAATCAGCGGATGAATCAGGGCATGCTGGCCGCCGAAGGAGGACACCTCGAAACCGGCCACAGTAAAGGTGCTGTCCGGTTCCGCGTCGTGGATCCGGGCAGCAGCATCGCCCTCCGCCTCGCTGCGCAGGGAGGCCGCCAGCGCCGCCGGGGCATGGAGCTCAAGACCGGTATTCTGCTGCATCTGCGCCAGCACGCGCGTCCGGTCCAGGTGATCGACATGCTCGTGGGTCACCAGGACGGCGGATGCTCCGTCCAGGGCCTCTTCAACTTCGGAGAATGAGCCGGGATCCAGTACCAGGACGTTGCCGTCCCGCTCCAGGCGCACGCATGAATGGGTGTACTTGGTCAGTTTCATAGGGGTCACAGTACCCCGCACACCCGGGTTCGTGCCCGTACCGGCAGTGCCGCGGCAGGGGCGTTGCGTCCCCGGTGCGATAATCTGGAAACTGCACCGGCGGCGCCGGACCGGCTGCACAGATTCAGTTGCTGCAAGCCGGGTCCGGGAACAACACTGCCAACCGGCTCCGGCATTACCGTTCCAAGGAGTGAGCATGTCATCCGAGACGTCCCGGCCAGCCAAGCGGGCCCCGGAACAGCGGGTCACACGCCAGCGCCTTGCAGTTGGCAGAACACTGGATGAGCTGGACGATTTTGTCAGCACGCAGGAGCTCTACCGCCTGCTGCATGACCGCGGCGACAGCGTCTCGCTGGCCACCACCTACCGCATCCTGCAGTCCATGGCTGAGGAAAACCAGGTGGATGTACTGCGCAACAGCGACGGCGAGGCGCTGTACCGCCGCTGCGCAGTGGAGCACCACCACCATCATCTGGTGTGCCGCCGCTGCGGCAAGGCCGTGGAGGTGGAGGCACCGGCCGTTGAGGCCTGGGCCGCCGGGCTCGGTGCGCAGTACGGGTTCACCGATGTTGCCCATACCGTGGAGATTTTCGGGCTTTGCCCCGAATGCAGCGCCTGAGCGTTCAGCGCCGCTGATCGGTTAGGCGGCGACGGCCGCAGCCCTAGCCCGCCCCTTGGTCCGCAGCCGCTTGATCAGCCGGCAGATGAGGTAAATCAGGAACGAGATGGTGGTGATGTACGGGCTGATCGAGATTCGCCCGCCCAGCGCCAGCAGGATTCCGCCCACCGCCGAGGTCACGGCAAACAGCACGCTGAGCAGCACCACCAACCGCGGCGAGGACGTCACCAGCAAGGCGGCGGCAGACGGCGTGATCAGCAGCGACAGCACCAGCAGGGCTCCCACCACCTGGATGGACAGCGCCACGGAGAGTCCCAGCAGAATCATGAAGACAATGGACAGCACGCGCACCGGAACGCCGCGTGCTTCCGCCAGCTCGGGGTCGGTGCTGGCGAAGGTCAGCGGGCGCCAGATCAGCACCAGCCCGGCCATGACGACGACGGCGGTGCCCGCCAGCAGGTTCAGCTGCACGGTGTCGACGGCGACGATCTGCCCGGTCAGCAGGCCGAATTTGTTGGCCGACCTGCCCTCGTAAAGCCCCAGGAACAGGATGCCCAGACCAAGTCCGAACGGCATGATCACGCCCGTCACGGAGTTGCGGTCCCGGGCCTTGAGCCCCATGACGGCCAGCAGCAGCGCCGCAATGACCGAGCCCGCCAGGGAACCGATCACCACGTTGGCGCCGATCAGCAGGGCGAAGGCAGCGCCGGCAAAGGACAGTTCAGCGATGCCGTGCACAGCGAAGGCCAGGTCCCGCATCAGGACAAAAGTTCCGATCAGACCGCCCACCAGGCCGAGGATGGCTGCCGCCCAGATGGAATTGCTGACCAGCGGGAGAAGCTGCCCGTAGTCGCTGAAGTCAAAGACTGCGGAAAACAAATCACTCAAGTCCATGGTCATCCTCGCTCTCGCCGTGGGCATGGGTGGTCGCGTCGGGAATCCCGAGGACCACAATGCGTCCGTGGCTGCGCAGTACTTCCACGCGGCTTCCGTACATTTCCGACAACACGTCCGACCGCAGCACTTCCGACGGCGTTCCGGTGCGGAAGGTTCCCCCGGCCAGATACAGCACGCGGTCCACGTAATCGATGACCGGGTTGATCTCATGGGTGACAAAAACAACGGCCGAGTCCTGCTCATGGCAGCGCCGGTCAATCAGTGAGCTGATGGCCTGCTGGTGGTGCAGGTCCAGGGACAGCAGGGGTTCGTCGCACAGGAGGAGATCGGGATCGGTGGCCAGGGCCTGTGCGGCACGCAGCCGCTGGAGTTCGCCGCCGGAGAGCAGGCCCACCGGTTCATTGGCGTACCGGGTGGCACCCACCTGTTCCAGAAGCTCATCCACCCGTTTCCGCACGGGTGCCCGGTGCAGCCGCAGGCCCCACTTGTTGCCGTCGACGCCCAGGCCCACGAGGTCACGTGCGCGGAGCGGGGTTCCGGGACCGAACGCCTTCTGCTGCGGGATGTAGCCGATGTCGCGGCTCCCCCGCCGGGCAGGCACGCCGTTGATCTCCACGGTGCCCTGAGTGAGCTGCTGCAGGCCGAGCAGCACTTTCAGGAAGCTGGTCTTCCCGGAGCCGTTGGGTCCCAGCACAGCCAGGAACTCCCCCGCGTTGATATCCAGGTTCAGTCCGTCCCACAGGGTACGGGACCCGAAGGACAGGCCTGCGTCCCGGATCCGGACCACCGGACCGGTCATCGCAGCACGTCATCAATGGCGGCCACGTTTGCGCCCATCCAGCTCAGGTAGTCCTTCCCGTCGGGAAGGGTCTCGGAGAAGTCCAGCACGGGAACCCCGGCATCCTCGGCGGTCTCGCGGACCGCTTCGGTCTGCGAGGTTGAGGTTTGGGTGTTGTAGGCAAGGAAGGCAATGTCTCCGGACCTCAGCAGATCCTGCATTTCCTTGAGCACCGCGGGAGGAACGTCGGCGCCTTCCTCCACGGCGGAGGTGAAATCCGCAGGAGTCACGTTATGCAGTCCGGCAGCCTCGAACAGGTATTCCGGAACGGGTTCGGTGACAGCCACCTCGCGGTTGCCGGCCACTGCTTTGTCTGCGTCCAGCTCGGCCAGGAGGTCTTCGACACCGCTGTTGAAGGTGGCGGCGTTGTCCCGGTAGCCCTCTGCGCTGTCCGGATCCAGAGTGGACAGACGTTCGGCTGCGGCTTCGGCCAGCAGTCCCATCGCCGCCGGGCTGTACCAAACGTGCTCGTTGAAGGAACCGTGCGAGTGGCCGCCGTGGTCGTGGTCTTCCTCGTGACCGGCGTCGGCGTCGCCGTCGTCGTGTCCCGCGGCCTCGTCGTTGTGCTCTTCCAGCCCGGAAATCTCCACCGCATTCAGGACATCGGCACTGTCGATTCCCGAATCGGCAACCAGCTGCTCCATGAACGTGTCATAGCCGCCGCCGTTGAGGACCACAAGATCGGCCTCGGAGACGGCAAGCTTGTCCCGCGCCGTCGCTTCATAGGAATGCGGGTCCTGGCTGGGCCTGTTGATGACGGCGGTGACGCTGACGTTGTCTCCGCCCACCGTCTCCAGGATGTTTCCGTACACATTGGTGGAAGCAACAACGTCCAGCTTCCCTTCCCCGCCTCCGCCGGCGGGGGAATCGGAGTTTCCGGTGCAACCGGTCAGGGCGAGGGCGCCGGCGGCCAGGAGTATGCCGGGCAGGCGAACGGACGGTCGTCGCATAAGTGGTGATATCCCTGTCGCGCGAGGAGGGTTAAAAGAAGGAGGGGAGCTCCGCGAACGGAACTCCCCTCAGCATAACCTAAACGCGAATCATTCGCATCTAAGCTGCAGCCTAAGACTCGCGCGACTCCTATTCGGAGTAGCTTTCCCCCGAACGGCGGAAGCCCTGCGCCTGGGTGGCGTCGCGGATTTCACCGACGAGCTGCTCAATGACGTCCTCCAGGAAGAGTACGCCCCGGGTCTGGTTGTCCGGGCCAAGTACGCGGGCCAGATGGGAACCCGTGCGCTGCATCGTTGCCAATGCATCTTCAATGCCGTCATCCAGCCGCAGGTTGGCCAGGGTGCGGACCTTATTCTCAGTCAGCGGGCGGTCATAGGCGTCAGCGGGAATGGCCATGATGTCCTTCAGATGCATGTAGCCCGTCAGGTTCCCGTGCTCATCCATCAGCACAAAGCGCGAGAATCCGGTCCGGCCCACGGCCTTTTCGAACTCCGCCGGCGTGGTGTCGGTGCGCAGGGTGACAAGCTCATCCAGCGGAACCATCACGGTTCCGGCGGACTGGCCGGAGAATTCCAGCGCTCCGGAAATAACGCCGGAGTCATCGGCCACAAGCCCGTGCTTGGTGGATTCCTCCACGATCGACTGCATCTCCTCCAGTGTGAAGGCGGAGGCAACCTCGTCCTTGGGAGTAATCCCCATGGCGCGCAGCGCGTGGTTGGCCAGCCAGTTCAGGCTGAAGATGACCGGCCGGACCACCCGGGAAATGAAGACCAGGGGCGGCGCCAGGAGCAGCACGGCCCGGTCGGCAACGGAAACCGAAATATTCTTCGGGACCATCTCGCCAAAGGTCACGTGCAGGAAGGTGACAATCAGCAGTGCCACAAGGAACCCTGCTCCGTCGGCAAACTCCACCGGCAATCCCACGGCCTCCAGCGGTGCGGCCAGGAGGTGGTGGATGGCGGGTTCTGCCACGGAGAGGATCAACAGGGAACAGACCGTGATGCCCAGCTGAGCGCAGGCAAGCATCAGGGACACGTGTTCCATCGCCCAGAGGGTGGTTTTGGCGCGTTTGGAGCCGGCATCAGCCAGCGGCTCTATCTGGCTCCGGCGTGCGGACATGACGGCAAACTCGCCGCCCACAAAGAAGGCGTTGCCGATCAACAGCAGGACCAGCCAGAAAATGCCCATAACATCGGTCATCGCTGGGTCCCCCTGCCGACGGTGTCCTTCAGGGCGGAGTTGTTCACTGCCGCATCCTTTGATGCGGCATCCCCGGCAGCGCCCCCGGCGGCATCGGATGTCCGCCCCTTCGGCGCGCTTTCATCGGCAGCCGCCGGATCGTCGTCGTTCTCCTGAGGAATGAAACTGACGCGGTCAATCCGCCGTCCGTCCATGCGCTCGACCTCCAGCAGCCCGCCGTCCGTTTCCACGCGGTCGCCCGTTTGGGCAATGCGTCCCAGCTCGGCCATGATGTACCCGCCTACGGTTTCGTAGCCGGATTCATCGGGGATGTGCAGCAGGGGCACCAGACGGGAGACTTCATCGGGACGCATGATGCCCGGGAAGTACCAGGCGCCGGCGGCACTTTGCAGCACGCCGGGCTTGATCTTGTCATGTTCATCCGAGACTTCGCCGACGATTTCCTCCACCAGGTCCTCAAGGGTGGCAACACCGGCGGTTCCGCCCCACTCGTCCAGGACGACTGCGAGCTGCAGGTTTGCGTTCCGCAGTTCCGACAGCAGGCTGTCCAGGTGCACCGTCTCGGGAACCCGCAGGACCTCGCTCATAATGGCTCCTGCCGGCAGGTCTGCCCGGCGGCTGCGCGGCACGGCCACGGCCTTCTTGACGTGGACAACGCCCCTGATGTCATCCGGGGAATCACCCAGCACGGGGAAGCGCGAATAGCCGGTGCGCCGGGCTGCCTCTATAACATCGGCAACGGACTGTTCGGAATCGATGGTTTCGAGCCGGATGCGCGGGGTCATGACATCCGCCGCAGTCCGTTCCGCGAAGGAGAACGTGCGGGAAAGGAAGTTCGCCGTCCCCTGATCCAGGGTTCCCATCTCGGCTGAACGCCGCACCATGGAGGAAAGCTCCGCGGGGGTGCGGGCTCCGGAGACCTCCTCCTTGGCTTCGAGGCCAAAGAGGTGGAGGACCTTGTTGGAGAAACCGTTCAGAACCACGATGGCCGGCTTGAACAGCACGGTGAAGGCCAGCTGCGGACGGGCCAGGGCACGCCCCATCCGGAAGGGCAGCGAGATGGACATGTTCTTGGGGATCAGTTCACCCAGAAGCATGGACAAGAATGTTGCGAGGACCATCGCCGCAACCACGGACACGGAATCCACTGCGACCGGGGGAAGCCCGAGACCTGCCAGCGGTGTTTGCAGCAGCCTGCCCACCGACGGCTCCATGACAAAGCCGGTCAGCAGGGTGGTGACGGTGATGCCCAGCTGGCAGCTGGACAGCTGGGTGGAAAGTGAGGTGAGGCAGCGCAGCAGGGGCTCGGCCCCTTTGTCGCCGTTCTCCACGGCACGGCGGACCGTGGGTTGGTCAAGGGCGACCAGCGAGAATTCCACGGCTACGAAGAAACCGGTGCCAAGGATCAGCACCAGGCCGAAGACGAGGTAAAGCCATTCCATCAGGGCCTTCCCCCCAAAGTCCGGGGGTCGCCGGCGTCAATGCGCCTGGCAGGCGGAGGGTGATCAGCAGAGGCCGGACTGGAAGGCTCCGATGCGGCGGCGGGAGTGCTGTGGGTCTGGGTTCGGGCGTGGCCGGCTCTGTGCGTGCGGTCCGCAGCAAGTGCGGACGGGGACGCAGGCCGGCGCCTAGAGAAACTGTCCATGAGATTTTCAGTTTACAGGTTCGGCAATTGCGCGCCACCGTTACCCCTGCAGCTAAACCGGGCGCCGCGCAACGTGCGCGCGTGCTGCGGGTGCGCGGATGCGATAGCTCCCGGTGCACCCCGGATGTCAAACGAATTGGCCAGTTGTCCCGCAATGTCACTAGACTGGCATGAAGTCTCGGTCACAGCGCACCGGCCGGGCCGCACCAGTGAGCTTTGCGGCGCAAGCCCTCAGACATGGTGCCAAACAGGGCAAAAGGCAACTCATGGAAGAGGCGTATCAACAGTGCCAGACCAATCCAACCACCGGCTGCCGGAAGAATTCGGCGGCAACGAGTGGCTTGTCGATGAACTCTACGAGCAGTACCTCAAGGACAAGAACTCTGTTGACAAGAAGTGGTGGAGCATCTTCGATTCCTTCAAGGACGAGGAAGCACAGGCTTCCGGCGCAGCAGCGTCCAACGGAAACGGATCTGCGGCCGCAGGCCAAGCCGGAGCGAACCCCGCGACCCGCCAGCTTCCGGTAGTGCAGGCCGAGTCCGCCAAGCCGAAGGCTTCCGGGGAGTCCCCCGCATCCACGCAGCAGTCCGGCAAGCCGCCGGTCGCCAAGGAAGCTGCAGCGTCCAACTCTGCAGCCAAGGATGCCAAGCCTGCCCAGGCCAAGAGCGAACCCGCGGAGAGCAAGACCCCGCCGATTCCCGCGCAGCTGCCCAAGACCCAGCCCAGCAGTGTTCCCACCGAGGAAGACAAGGTCAACGTCCTGCGCGGCCCGGCCAAGGCCATTGCCACCAACATGGACCTCAGCCTGAGCGTTCCCACGGCAACCACCGTCCGCGCCGTTCCAGCCAAGCTGCTGATCGACAACCGCATTGTCATCAACAGCCACCTCAAGCGCGCCCGCGGCGGGAAGATCTCCTTCACGCACCTGCTCGGCTACGCCATCATCCGCGCCGCCGCACAGTTCCCGTCCCAGAACGTGTACTACGACGTCGTGGACGGCAAGCCCGTTGCCGTCCAGCCGGCGCACGTCAATTTCGGTCTGGCCATCGACATGCCCAAGCCGGACGGCACCCGCCTCCTCGTGGTGCCGAACATCAAGAAGGCCGAGACGCTGAACTTCTCGGAGTTCTGGCATGCGTATGAAGACCTCGTCAAGAAGGCCCGCGACGGCAAGCTCACCGCCGACGATTACAAGGGCACCACCATCTCGCTGACCAACCCGGGCGGAATCGGAACGGTCCATTCCGTTCCCCGCCTCTCCAAGGGCCAGGCGTGCATCATCGGTGCCGGCGCCCTCGACTACCCGGCGGAGTTCCAGGGTTCCAACGAGAAGATCCTGGCCCAGAACGCGATCTCCAAGATCATCACGCTGACCTCCACCTATGACCACCGCGTCATCCAGGGTGCAGGCAGCGGCGAGTTCCTGCGCATCATCCACCAGCTGCTCCTCGGCGAGCAGGGCTTCTACGACGAGATCTTCGAATCCCTGCGGATCCCGTACGAGCCGGTGCGCTGGAGCCCGGACATTCAGGTCAACCCTGAAGAGCAGATCAACAAGGTTGCACGCATCCAGCAGCTGATCCACTCGTACCGTGTCCGCGGACACCTCATGGCGGACACCAACCCGCTGGAATACGTCCAGCGCCGCCATGCGGACCTGGACATCCTGAACCACGGCCTGACGCTCTGGGACCTGGACCGCGAATGGCCCACCGGCGGTTTCGGCGGCAAGCCGATGCTCAAGCTGCGCCACATCCTCGGCGTGCTCCGCGATGCATACTGCCGTACGGCGGGCATCGAGTACATGCACATCCAGGATCCGGTTGAGCGCGAGTGGTTCCAGGAGCGCCTGGAAACCAAGTACAGCAAGCCGACAAACGAGGAGCAGCTGCGCATCCTCAGCAAGCTCAACGCCGCTGAGGCTTTTGAGACCTTCCTGCAGACGAAGTTCGTTGGCCAGAAGCGCTTCTCCCTTGAAGGCGGCGAATCACTGATTCCGCTGCTGGACACCGTCATTTCCGGTGCGGCCGACGACGGCATGGCCGAAGTCGGCATCGGCATGGCCCACCGCGGCCGCCTGAACGTGCTGACCAACATCGCGGGCAAGACCTACGCCCAGGTCTTCCGTGAATTTGAAGGAACCCAGGATCCGCGCAGCGTCCAGGGCTCCGGCGACGTCAAGTACCACCTTGGCACCGAAGGAACCTTCACCTCGGACAACGGCAACCAGACCAAGGTGTACCTGGCAGCCAACCCGTCCCACCTTGAGGCCGGGGACTCCGTCCTTGAAGGCATCGTGCGGGCCAAGCAGGACCGCCTTGACCAGGGCGACGACTTCCCGGTCCTGCCGATCCTCATCCACGGTGACGCAGCCTTTGCGGGCCAGGGCGTGGTCGCGGAAACGCTGAACCTGTCCCAGCTGCGCGGCTACCGCACCGGCGGAACCATCCACGTAGTGGTCAACAACCAGGTCGGCTTCACTACCTCGCCCACATCATCGCGCTCCTCGGTGTACTCCACCGATGTGGCCAAGATGGTCCAGGCTCCCATCTTCCATGTGAACGGCGACGATCCGGAGCAGGTGGTGCGCATTGCGCAGCTGGCCTACGACTACCGTCAGCGCTTCCACAAGGACGTTGTCATCGACATGGTCTGCTACCGCCGGCGCGGCCACAACGAGGGTGACGATCCCTCGATGACGCAGCCGATGATGTACAGCCTGATTGAGGCCAAGCGCTCCGTGCGCAAGCTGTACACCGAGTCCCTGATCGGACGCGGCGACATCAGCCAGGAAGAAGCAGAGCAGGCACTGCGCGACTACCAGGGCCGTCTGGAGCGGGTCTTCGCGGAAACGCACGCCGCGCAGACCTCTCCCCTGCCGGTCATCACCAAGGACACCGAAGCCGTCTCCGATCTGGAACGCCCGTCGTCCCAGCAGGAAGGCAGCACCATCGTGTCCCCGGCGTCCACGGCCATCTCCGCGGAGGTCCTGGCACACATCGGCAAGGCGCACGTAGCCGTTCCCGAAGGCTTCACGGTGCACCCCAAGCTCAAGGCCCTGCTGGAAAAGCGGGAGCAGATGTCCCGTGAAGGCGGCATTGACTGGGGCTTCGCCGAAATCGCAGCCTTTGGTTCGCTCGTCATGGAAGGCGTACCCGTTCGCCTGGCCGGCCAGGACTCCCGCCGCGGCACCTTCACCCAGCGCCACGCCGTCTTCCACGACCGCGCCACCGGCGAAGAGTGGATGCCGCTGGCTGAACTGGATCCCAACCAGGCAAAGCTGTGGATCTACGATTCCCTGCTGTCCGAATTCGCCGCCATGGGCTTCGAATACGGCTACTCTGTGGAACGCCCGGATGCACTCGTGCTCTGGGAAGCCCAGTTCGGCGACTTCGTCAACGGCGCCCAGACCATCATTGATGAGTTCATCTCTTCGGCCGAGCAGAAGTGGGGCCAGCGTTCCTCGCTGGTGCTGATGCTTCCGCACGGTTACGAGGGGCAGGGCCCGGACCACTCGTCCGCACGGATCGAGCGTTTCCTGCAGATGTGCGCCGAAGACAACATGATTGTTGCCAACCCTTCCACGGGTGCTTCGCACTTCCATCTGCTGCGCCGCCAGGCTTACAGCCGTCCGCGGAAGCCGCTGATCGTCTTCACCCCGAAGCAGCTGCTGCGCCTGAAGGCCGCTGCCACCTCGGTGGAAGACTTCACCTCGGGTTCGTTCCAGCCGGTCATCCCGGAGCACGCGGACCTGGACGCCAACGCCGTCGACCGCGTACTGCTGGTCTCCGGCCGCCTGTACTACGATCTGCTGGCCAACCGGCAGAAAACCGGCGACCAGAAGACCGCGATTGTCCGCGTGGAGCAGCTCTACCCGATGCCCGCCGCGGAAATCCAGGCTGCCGTTTCCAAGTACCCGAACGCCGAAGTTGTCTGGGCGCAGGACGAGCCCGCCAACCAAGGTCCGTGGCCGTTCATCGGCCTGAACCTTCCGGCCGAACTGGATCGGCCGCTGCGCCTGGTGTCACGGCCGGCGTCTGCTTCCACCGCAACCGGCTCCGCCAAGCGGCACGCGGTAGAACAGGACATCCTCGTCAAGAAGGCCTTCGAACGCCAGTAGGCTAAGTTGGGGTGGGGCGCTGCTGGCGCCCCACCCCGTTTTTTGTGACCGGAAAAGGTGACTAGTGGAACAACGCAAAATCAGGCTTGCAGCCGTCGGTGACGAGCTGCTGGCCGGGCACGGCGACCCTCGCGCCCTTGGCTGGCTGGGCCGGGTCCTGGCCCGTACCACCCCCGAGAACGTGAATGTCCAGGCCTATACGCTGGCGGCACCCCAGGAGGGAACCGAGGCTCTGGCAAACCGCTGGCTGCAGGAAGCCGGCCGCCGCTTCGACGACCGCTGCGAGAACCGTCTGGTCATCGGCCTTTCCGACCGTGACCTTGACCTCGACCTGTCGACGGCGCGAAGCCGGCTCAACCTGGCCAACATTCTGGACGGTGCAGCCCAGATGAGCATCAAGGTCTTTGTCGTGGGACCCCCTCCGGGGTTGAATGCGGAACGGAACCGGCGCCTCTCGGATCTCTCAGCCGCCTTCGGCGACGTGACCACCCGGCGGAAGCACGTCTACGTGGACACCCTCACTCCCCTGCTGAACCATGAGCAGTGGCGCACGGATCTGGCATCCAACGGAGGCACCCCCGGCCAGGCCGGCTACGGCCTGATGGCCTGGCTGGTGCTGCACCGCGGCTGGTACCGCTGGCTTGACCTGCCGGACATGAACTAAATAAAAAACCGCATCACGAAGGCCTCCGGCGACACGCCGGGGGCCTTCGGCACTTTAAGACGTATTCCTTCACGAACCTCTTCGCACCCGGGTAGACGCCAGGCCCACAATTCCTTGCAAAGTCAAGGGTCTGCCCGCGAAACCGCCCTCTCAGCAACTGCCTTGATATCTGTGCGGCAGGTAACAATCAGTTAACGTCCGCTCACAGTTAGCACAGTGGAAACATTTAGTGGCTAGTCTTTCGGAACATGTGGCGGTCATCACGACCGCTTGGGGGAGCCGCCTGTGGTGGTTCCTGACGACTCATCACCAGTTAGGACTACGAATGCGTACGAAGCGCACGGCAACTCTTGCCGCACTTTCCGTGGGGGCCCTCTTCCTGGGCGCCTGCGGCTCAGCCGGAGGCGGCGAAACCACCGACGCCGAAACCACCGAAGACGCCAACCTCGCGTCGTCCATTTCGGTAGCCATCAGCCAGGCGCCGGACTTCTACAACGGCAGCACCTCCAAGTCCAACAGTGTGTACAACACCTACGTTGACAACCTGGTGCACAGCAACTTCTCCGAGTACAGCCCCGAGGGTGTTATTCGGAACGAGGAGTTCGGTACCTTCGAAAAGGTCAGTGACGACCCCCTGACCGTCAAGTACACGATCAACGAGGACGCACAGTGGTCGGACGGAACTCCGATCGACTTTGACGACATCCTGCTGAACTGGGCCGCTCTCTCCGGCAAGGTCCTTGAGGGCGAAGCCGAAATCTTTGAGCCCTCTTCCAACAACGGCTTCGAGTACCTGCCCATGCCGGAAGGCGAAGCAGGCGCCAAGGAGTTCACGTACGTCTACGAACAGCCTTATGCCGACTGGGAAAACCTCATGATCGGTTCGCTCATGCCGGCACACGTTGCGGCCGAGCAGGGCGGCCTGAGCGCGGACAACGACGGCGAGGCGCTGATCTCCGCCATCCAGGACACCAACCTGGCCGCTTTGAAGCCGGTCGCGGAGTTCTGGAACACCGGCTGGGGCTACGCCGAAGGCCTCCCCTCGCTCCCGGACGCAGCCCTCATCCCCTCCTCCGGCCCGTACAAGCTGGACAACGCAGCCGGCGGAAACCTGACGCTGACCAAGAACGAGAACTACTGGGGCGAAGAGCGCCAGGGCGCGACAGAGAGCATTATCTTCAAGACCATTGACGACACCGAAGCCGTGCAGGCCCTGCAGAACGGCGATGTGGACGTCATTGAGCCGTCCGGTCCCACGGGCGACACCAAGGACCAGATCGAAGCCATCGGTGACTCCGTGACCATGGTGTCCGACACCGGCATGACGTTCTCGCACATTGACCTGGACCAGTCCGAAAACGGTGTGTTCAAGGACCTCAAGGTCCGCCAGGCCTTCTCCAAGTGCGTACCGCGCCAGGACATCGTCGACAAGTTCGTCAAGCCCGTTGCTCCTGATGCGACCGTGCTCAACCTGCGCGAATACCAGCAGTCACAGCCGGAATACGACGAGATCCTCGAGGGTGCACCCTCCGCCAGCGAGTATGACGAGGTGGACATCGAGGGCGCCAAGTCCCTCATGGCAGAAGCAGGGAAGACGGAGCCCGTTGACGTACGCGTGCTCTTCTCCTCCGCCAGCCAGGTCCGCGCTGATATGACTGCCCTGATCAAGGATTCCTGTGACAAGGCCGGATTCAACATCATTGCCACTCCGGACAAGGACTGGACCAAGAAGCTCGATGAGCTCGGCTCTTGGGACGCCGCACTGTTCGGTTGGGCCGGTTCCGGCCTCGTTGCCAGCGGCCAGTCGATCTACGACTCCGAGGGCGTGCAGAACTACGGCAAGTTCAAGAGCGAAAAGGTTGACGAGCTGTGGGACCAGATTGCAGCCACCACTGACCCCGAAAAGGTTGACGGACTGAAGACTCAGCTCGAAGAGGAACTGGCCAAGGACGTCTACAACGTAGTCCTCTTTGCCAATGCCGACATCGTGGCGCACAACTCCACCATGGAGGAAGTTGTCTACAACCCCACCCAGAGCGGCGTGACGTGGAACGCCTACAAGTGGACCAAGCAGGCCTAACCAAGGCATCACGCCACAACGGTTAGAAAGCGGGATGGGCAGACCACAGTGTCTGCCCATCCCAAACTTTTGCCCGCTAATGGCTTTACGTACCACCCCCCAATAGGAGCCTTCGGTGTTCTACTTCATCCTCAAAAGAGCGGTGACCTCGTTCTTTATCCTTCTCGCCGCCACGGTGCTGATGTTCGTCCTGGCCGTCAACTCGGGCGATCCCCTCGCTGACCTCATCGAACTGCAGAGCGCCGAACGCGAGTCCCGCATCGCCCAGCGAACGGCCGCACTGCACCTCGACCAGCCCGTTGCCGCGCGTTATCTGCTCTGGCTGCAGGAAGTGGGCCGCTGCATCATTCCCGGCGGATCCGAGTGCACGCTCGGGCTTAACCGTGCCGGCAGCCCGGTGCTCGAGCAGCTGCAGACTGCCATGGGGTCCACTTTCCGCCTCGTCGTCGTTGCTACCCTGATCGCCCTCGTCCTCGGTGTCGCCGTCGGTCTGGTCACGGCCCTTCGCCAGTACAGTGTTTTTGACTACTCCATTACCTTTGTCGCCTTCCTGCTCTTCTCCATGCCGCTGTTCTGGCTCTCCACGCTGCTCAAGCAGTACATGGCGATTGATCTGAACACCTGGCTGGCCGATCCACAAATGTCCTATCTGGGCATAGCCGCTGTGGGCCTCGTAGCCGGCGTCGTCGCGGCCGTGGCTCTCGGCGGCGACAGAAAACGACATCTGCGTGTCTTCGCCATCGTTGCCGTTGCCACCTCGGTCCTGTTCTACCTGCTGCTGGTCTTCAACTGGTTCAAAACTCCAGGTCTGGGACCCATCGGCCTCCTGATCACAGCTTTCGGCCTGGCACTCGGCATCACCGCCATGCTGGCCGGCTTCCGCCGCCGCCGGATCGTCTACGCAGCCCTCGCCACAGCGGCGGTTGGCTACGTCGGTTATCTGGTGACCCAACCGCTCATGCAGGATCCCAACTGGGGCATTATTGCGGGCCTCACCGCGCTGACCCTCGTCGTTTCGCTGGCCATCGGTCACTTTGTGGGCGGGCCCTATGCCAAGCAGACCCGCAACCTGACCGCAGTCATCGGGTTGGCTATCGGGTTCTTTGTGTTCATCGATGCACTGCTGGGTGCCTACCCGTCGCTCGCCCGCAAAAACGGCGGCCGGCCCATTCCCACCACGGGATCCTCGACACCGAACCTGAAGGGCACTTTCTGGGAGATCAACCTGGACTACGCCCTGTACCTGATCCTGCCCACCATCGCGATCATGCTGATTTCCTTTGCCACCTACACCCGCTACACCCGGGCCAGCATGCTCGAGGTGATGAACCAGGACTATGTCCGCACGGCGCGGGCCAAGGGCTTGAGCGAGCGGACGGTGGTCGTCAAGCACGCATTCCGCAACGCGATGATCCCCATCACCACCCTGATGGCGTTCGACTTCGCCGGAGTGTTGGGCGGAGCCGTTATTACCGAGGCTGTCTTCGGCTGGAGCGGAATGGGACGCCTGTTCACGGAGGGCCTGCATGACGTGGACCCCAACGTGATCATGGCCTTCTTCCTCGTGACCGGCGTGGCCGCGGTGACCTTCAACATGCTGGCCGACATCGCGTACGCGTTCCTCGACCCGCGCATTAGCCTGAACTGATCGGCGGAAGACATGACTGAAAAAATACCGTCCGGAACCCCGGGCAGCAGCCCGGAACTGACGAGCATGACTCTGGAGAGCCAGAGGACGGACATCGCTGATGCGCCCGCAACCCAAGCCGTAATTGCCGATCCGCAGATCACCGCCGCGAAGAGCCAGGGCCAACTGGTCCGGGAACGGTTCTTCCGCCATAAAGGCGCCCTCGGCGGCCTGACCGGACTGGTCTTCATCCTGCTTCTCTCCTTCACCTCCATCGGGATTTCCGTAGGCCCGCTGCACATCCCCGGCTGGTGGCCGCACACCTTCTCCTCCGTCATGGAGCTGGAAGACGGCGGTTCACCCACCATCTCCTGGACCGGGTTGGGCAACCATCCCTTCGGCCAGGACACTTTGGGCCGCGACTACTTTGCCATGACCATGCGCGGTGCCCAGATCTCCCTGATCATCGCTTTCGTCGTGGGAATCGTGGGAACAGTCGTGGGAACCGTCATTGGCGCACTCGCCGGGTACTTCCGGGGAATCACCGAGGCCATCCTGATGCGTCTGACCGACGTCATCATCACCATCCCCCTGCTGGTGGTAGCCGCCGTGCTGGCCAGCATCGTGTCCGACTTCGGCATCATTGTCTTTGCCGTCTTCCTGGGCCTGCTGACCTGGACGAACCTGGCACGCATCGTCCGCGGCGAATTCCTCTCCCTTCGGGAAAAGGAATTTGTCGAGGCGGCCAAATCCGTGGGCGCCAGCTCCCGCCGAATCATTTTCAAGCACATCCTGCCCAACACCGTTGGGGTCATCATCGTGTCCGCAACCCTGGCAATCTCGAGTGCGATCCTGCTGGAAACCGCACTGAGCTTCCTGGGTCTCGGAGTGCAGCCGCCGGACACCTCCCTGGGCAAGCTCATCAATGAGAACCGGGCCGCCATGACCACCCGTCCGTGGCTCTTCTTCTGGCCCGGCATCTTTATCGTGGCCATCGCCCTTACCGTCAACTTCATCGGTGACGGCCTCCGGGATGCGTTTGATCCCCGACAGACAAGGAAAAAGTAATGAGTTCGGCACCCCTGTACAGCGACGTCACTTCACCGGCGGGTACCGCTCCGATTCTTGAAGTATCGGGCCTGGGCGTCGACTTCAACGTGGACAACAAATGGGTGATGGCGGCCGAGGACGTGTCCTTCACCGTCAGCCCGGGCGAGATTTTGGCCATCGTGGGCGAATCCGGTTCCGGAAAAAGCATGTCGTCCATGGCCCTGCTGGGGCTCCTGCCCGGAAACGGGCGCTCCAAGGGCAGCGCAAAACTGCAGGGCAAGGAGCTCATCGGAGCTCCGCAGTCGGCACTGCGGAAAATCCGCGGCAATGACATTGCCATGATTTTCCAGGAACCCATGACTGCCCTGAATCCGGTGCTCACCGTAGGCGAGCAAATCAAGGAGATCATCGAACAGCACACGGATGCGTCTCCGGCCCAGGCGAAGGAACGGGCCATCGAACTGCTGCGGATGGTGGAAATCCCCGAGCCGGATAAGCGCTACGGCTCGTACCCCCACCAGTTCTCCGGCGGCCAGCGCCAGCGGGCCATGATTGCCATCGCGATTGCCAACGACCCCATCCTGCTGGTGGCGGACGAACCCACGACGGCCCTGGATGTGACTGTTCAGGCTGAAGTCCTGGAGTTGCTCCGGAACCTCAACAAGCGCCTGAACAGTGCGGTCATGCTGATTACCCATGACATGGGCGTCGTGGCCGACCTCGCTGACAAAGTGGTGGTCATGGAGAAGGGCCGCATTGTCGAAGCCGCCCCCGTGGCGGAACTCTTCAGCAATCCGCGGGAAGAATACACCCGCCAGCTGCTGGCCGCCGTGCCGCACCTGGGGTCCGTCGTCGGCGGAGTCCTGTCCGCCGTCGAGGTGGAGGATGACGGTTCACTGCAGATAAGCGAGGCTCCCCGTGCCGTCATGCGTGAGTCCGTGGACCTTACGACTCCGGACACAGGCGTTGTCCCGGCCCTGCAGCTGTCGGGCGTTTCCATCGAGTATCCCGGCCGTTTCCGGCAGCCGGCCTTCAAAGCGGTCTCCGACGTTTCCTTTGTGATCAATCCGGGCGAAGTCATGGGTCTGGTGGGTGAATCGGGCTCGGGCAAGTCAACCATTGCCCGGGCTGTGACCGGGCTCCTGCCGGTCAGCGCCGGCAGCGTGGACATCAACGGCACCAACATTGCCGGGCTTTCTCCCAAGAAAATGCTGCCGCTGCGCCGGAAGTTCGCCATTGTCTTCCAGGACCCGGCGGCTTCCCTGAACCCGCGCATGTCCATCGGTGAATCCATCGGCGAGCCCCTGTTCCTGCATGAAAAGCTCTCGCAGAAGGATCTGGACCACCGGGTGGAGGGCCTGCTGGATGATGTCCAGCTGCCCACCAGTTTCCGTAACCGGTACCCGCATGAGCTCTCCGGCGGGCAGCGGCAGCGCGTGGGCATTGCCCGCGCGCTCTCGCTGCGCCCGTCGCTGCTCGTAGCCGATGAGCCCACCTCCGCACTGGACGTCTCGGTCCAGGCCCGGGTTCTGGCACTGCTGCAGGATCTGCAGCAGCAGTACGGCTTTGCCTGCCTGTTCGTCAGCCACGACCTTGCCGTGGTGGAGATTCTGGCCAGCCACATTGCCGTGCTGAACAAGGGCGTCATGGTGGAGCAGGGATCCACGGAACAGGTGCTGCGGTATCCGCAGGACCCGTACACGCGCCGCCTGCTGGCGGCGGCGCCCGTGCCGGACCCGGCGGAGCAGGCCCTGCGCCGCGAACAGCGCAACGCCCTCATGGCCGCGGGCAGCTGAGTCCGGCAGAAAACCCCGAGCCGCGGTCCGCCAGGGCCGCGGTTTAGGTTGTCGGGCTCACCCTGTGGGACACTGGAGGGCAGAACTTTCAGCAAATCGAAGGAGGCAGCTATGAGCAAGCGTGCACGCAAGCGTCGTGACCGTAAGCGCGGCGGCGCCAATCACGGTAAGCGTCCCAACACTTAAGTCTTGGACTAACCGTGTGGCCCATCGCCACTAAAGGAAGAACCCCCGGAGCCTTACGGCCGCCGGGGGTTCTTTTTTGCTGTCCTGTTAGTGGTCAGCGGTTTGGATCTGGCTGATCCTGGCCAAGATGCTGGCCTTCAGCGTTTCCGGAGCAGCTTCAGTGCAGGAGCGCTTAACAACCGACCGGATGACGCATTCAAGATCGTGTTCCTCGGCGCATTCGGGACACCCGTCGAGGTGCTCTTTGATTTCCACGATGTCCTCGTGGGACAAGGCACCGTCCAGATACTCATAGAGCCGTTCGATGCGGGCGTCCTCGCAATCACCCAGGCTTTGGCAATCGCTCATTGTGTGTTCCCCTGTTTCTTGTTTTGGCCGGCTCCGGCGGCGGCAGGTGCTGCCTTGCCGCGGATGCCGCGTTCATGTGCATATTCGGCCAACAGCTCACGGAGCATTTTGCGGCCCCGGTGCAGGCGTGACATTACGGTCCCAATGGGAGTGTTCATGATTTCGGAGATTTCCTTGTACGCAAATCCCTCCACATCGGAGAAATAAACGGCCAAACGGAATTCTTCCGGAATGGACTGCAGGGCATTCTTCACATCTGAATCCGGGAGATGGTCCAGGGCCACTGCTTCGGCGGAGCGAAGCCCGGAAGAGCTGTGCTCAGCGGCGCGCGCCAGCTGCCAGTCCTCAACGCCGTCGGAGTTGGCCTGCAGCGGTTCGCGCTGGCGCTTCCGGTACAGGTTGATATAAGTGTTCGTCAGGATCCGGTACAGCCACGCCTTCAGGTTTGTGCCCGGACGGTACTGGTGGAACGCGGAGAAAGCCTTGGTGTAGGCCTCCTGGACCAGGTCCTCGGCGTCCGAGGGATTGCGGGCCATTCGCATGGCAGCCGAGTAGAGCTGATCCACATACTGCATGGCATCGCGCTCAAAGCGTATTTTGCGGGCCTCTTCCGATTCGGAAGCGACATCCAGTTCGGAGTCTTCCACTTGGGGGCTGCCTTCCGGCGCATCAGTTCTCATCACCTCCAAGTCTACGGTGCGAGGGGCTGGTGATACCCGCAGCTGAACGGAAGACGCCGCAGCCTCCGGCTGCGCGTCTGCCAAGACCATGGCACCTGGCACGTTTACTCCTTACTGCTCCGCGGGTCCCGTTGCCGGGACTGCGCTGTCAACACGCTCTCCACAGTCTTCGCGGTTCCATCGAACGCAGCATCCGCCCGATCCAGCGGCGGACAACATCCGGTATTCCCTTACGTTCCGAAGAATGCCTTACACTCCCCCCAACGCCGTAACAGGGGAGCTTATTCCACGCGCTTCCTTTGGGACGTCCGCTTCTGCGTAAGGTGTGCACTCTGCGTAAAAGTGCCAGACTAGGAGTATTCTGCCCGGCTATTCCGAGACCGGGCAGCAAACAGGAGGCCAATATGTCGATTGTCCGTTTACTCGCCCGCCCGCTGCTTGCCACCGGTTTCATTGCCGCTGGCGTTGACCGCCTGCGCGATTCCGACCAGACTGCAGAACAGCTCCGCCCCGTACTGAAGCGCGCCGGCTCCATGGTCCCCTCCGCTGCCGCCGTAACCGATAACCCCCAGCTTGTTGCCAAGGCACTGGGCGCCACCCAGGTGGGCGCCGGCGCCCTTCTGGCCCTGGGCAAGCTCCCCCGCCTCTCCGGCCTGCTGCTGGCCGGCACCGCCGTGCTGAACGCGGTGGTCGAATACAAGAACGCGGAAACCGACACGAACGACGAGCGCAAGGCCCGCCGCGCGGCTCTTCTGAAGAACCTCTCGCTGATCGGCGCTGTCCTGCTGGTAGCCGTGGACACCAACGGCCGCCCCGGCCTTGCCTGGCGTGCCGGCCACCTTGCCGATGACACCCGCCGCAGCGTTTCCTCGCTCGGCAAGGACGCCGGCCGCAAGTCACGCTCGGTCAAGAAGGACGCCGCCAAGCAGCTCAAGAAGGCCAACAAGGCCGTCCGCACCACCGCAGCCGGGATCGCGGGCTCCTAGTTCCATGCCCTCCCCCGCCGCACCGCAGACAGTTTCCCCCTGGCCCGCTCCCCGGGTCACCGCCCCGCTGAACGCCGACGTCCGCGTCCCCGGTTCCAAGTCCCTGACCAACAGGTACCTGGTCCTGGCGGCGCTGGCCGACGGCCCCAGCAGGCTCCGGGCGCCTCTCCATTCCCGCGACACCGCCCTGATGGTCCAGTCCCTTCGGACCTTGGGCGCCACGGTCACGGAGGTCGACGGCGACGGCGCCTTCGGGCCGGACCTTGAGGTCCGGCCGATGGAGCAGGGAGGCACCTCCGGGGCCGGGATTGACTGCGGTCTGGCGGGGACGGTCATGCGGTTTGTACCGCCCCTGGCCGCACTGAAGAACGGCAGCACCGATTTCGACGGCGACCCGCACGCGCGGCTGCGCCCCATGTCCGCCATCATCGACGCCCTGCGCGGCCTGGGGGTGGCAGTGCACGACGACGGTGCGGGCGCACTTCCGTTCACCGTGGCCGGAACCGGGGAAGTCGCCGGCGGACGCCTTGAAATCGACGCCGGTGCTTCCTCCCAATTTGTCTCAGCCCTGCTGCTGTCCGGTGCGCGCTTCCGGGACGGCCTGCATCTGGTCCACACCGGATCGTCGGTGCCCAGCCGGGAACACATCGGCATGACGGTGCAGGTCCTGCGCGGCGCGGGCGTGGAGGTGGATGACTCCGTCCCCAATGAATGGCGTGTGGCCCCGGGACCCATCCGCGCGTTCGACGTGGAAATTGAACCCGATCTGTCCAATGCCGGCCCTTTCCTGGCTGCCGCCCTTGTAGCCGGCGGAACCGTGCGCATGGCCGGCTGGCCGGAGCACACCACCCAGGTGGGCGACCGCTGGCGGGACATCCTTCCCCGCCTTGGCGGCACCGTCACCCTGTCCGGGGGCACGCTGACGGTTTCCGGGACCGGACGCATTACCGGAGCCGATCTGGCCGACACCAGCGAACTGGCGCCCACGGTGGCCGCTCTCTGCGCCCTCGCCGACTCCCCCTCAACGCTCACCGGCATTGCCCACCTCCGCGGACACGAGACCGACCGCCTCGCTGCCCTCGCCGCCGAAATCACCCGGCTGGGCGGTGATGCACGGGAGACCGCGGACGGCTTGGCCATCCGGCCCGCCCAGCTGCACGGCGGAACCTTCGCAACCTACGCGGACCACCGGATGGCAACAGCCGGGGCGCTCATCGGCCTGGCAGTCCCGGACGTTTTCGTCCAGGACATCGGCGCCACAGCCAAGACCCTGCCGCAGTTCCCGCAGCTGTGGCGCGAACTCGCCGACTCGTCCGGCCTGCCCTCCGAAGCACACCAGGACGGAGGTGTCCGCTGATGGCCCGCTCCACTGACAGCTGGGATGAATCGGACGTCCGGATCCGGCCCAACAAAAAGGGCTCACGCCCCCGGACCAAGGACCGGCCCGCCTATGACGAGGCAGTCACCGGGCGGATCATTACCGTGGACCGCGGCCGCTACACCGCCGTCGTCGACGAGGACACGCCCACCGAACGCATTGTTACGGCAGCCCGCGCACGCGAACTGCGCCGGAACCCCGTTGTTGCAGGCGACCTGGTGTCGCTGGTCGGAGATGTCTCCGGCGGACCGGACACCCTCGCCCGGCTCGTGCGCATCCAGGACCGCCGCACGCTGCTGCGCCGCAGCGCCGATGACACCGATCCGGTGGAACGCGCCGTGGTGGCCAACGCGGACCAGCTGGTGATCGTGGTGGCCGCCGCCAACCCCGAACCGCGCACCGGGTTCATTGACCGTGCCCTCGTGGCGGCCTACGACGCCGGCATTTCGCCGCTGCTGTGCATCACCAAGGCCGATATCAAGGATCCCGCCGAACTGCTCGCCAACTACGAGCACCTGGATTTGGATGTCATCATCAGCCGCACCGCCGCGGACGACGCCTCCGGCATTGACGCCCGGTCCGACGACGGTTTGTCCGCCCGCCTGCAGGGCGACGCCGTTCAGCAGCTGCATCACCACCTCGAGGGCAAGGTGTCCGTCCTGGTGGGCCACTCCGGCGTCGGCAAGTCCACCCTGGTCAATGCGCTGACCGGCTCGGACCGCGCTACCGGCGGCGTCAACGCGGTAACAGGCCGCGGACGCCACACATCTTCCTCCGCCCTGGCGCTGAAAGTCCTGGATGCCCCGTCCGGCAGCTGGATCATCGACACCCCGGGCATCCGGTCCTTTGGCCTGGCGCACGTGGACCCCGACCGCATCCTGCAGGCCTTCCCGGATCTTGCTCCGGGAACGGACGCCTGCGAACGCGGCTGCCGGCACGATGACCAGGCCAAGAACTGCGGGCTGGATCCGTGGGTTGAGTCCGGCCAGGCGGGAGCGGCTGGTCCGGCGCGTTTGGCCTCCCTGCGCCGGTTGCTGAGCTCCGGTACGCGCACAGAGAACCGGGCGTCCGCCAAGGAGCTCGGCGCCCAGTGAGGTCCGGAAGAACCGTCTCAGGGCCGGGCCGCTCCCCCAAAGCGGCGCCGCAGTGCTTCACCGGCCCGGCAAACGTGGGCAGTGCCCGCCGAATAAGGATAAGTTGAACAGTATGCCGTTCGCTCAGAATTACAACGATGACCTTCGACTCGCCCATGTCATGGCCGACTCCGTGGATGACCAGACAATGTCGCGCTTCAAGGCCCTGGACCTCAAGGTGGAAACCAAGCCGGACCTGACCCCCGTCACCGACGCGGACAAGGCGGCCGAGGATGCCATCCGCGGGCAGCTCTCGCGTGCCCGTCCCCGTGACGCGGTGACCGGCGAAGAGTTCGGCTCCACCGGAAACGGACCGCGCCGCTGGGTCATCGATCCCATCGACGGCACCAAGAACTTCATCCGCGGCGTCCCCGTCTGGGCCACCCTCATCTCACTGGTGGACGACGGCGTTCCCGTCCTCGGCGTGGTCAGCGCACCCGCCCTCGGAAAACGCTGGTGGGCTGCCACGGGAACCGGCGCCTATATGGGCCGCTCCCTCGCATCCGCCACCCGGCTCCGCGTTTCCAACGTCTCCAACCTCGCTGACGCTTCCCTCTCCTACTCCAGCCTCGGCGGCTGGAAGGAACGCGGGAACCTGGACGAGTTCATCGGCCTGACCGAATCGGTATGGCGCACCCGGGCGTACGGAGACTTCTGGTCCTATTGCATGGTTGCCGAAGGCGCCGTGGACATTGCCTGCGAGCCGGAGCTGAACCTGTATGACATGGCTGCCCTGGTGCCGATCATCACCGAGGCCGGCGGCCGCTTCACGTCGCTGGAAGGCGAGGACGGCCCGTTTGGCGGCAACGCCCTGGCCACCAACGGCGCACTCCACAGTGACGTGCTTCGCCACCTGAATCCCGGTCTGGACGACCTGCTCTAGCCGTGGCCCGCTCTGCCTCCGGCCCCCGCCTGGAAACCGTGCGCCGCCGCGAACTTGCGCGCAGCTACGAGGACGGCGGGGAGCATTATGACCGCATCCGGCCCGGGTACCCCGCCGACGCCGTCCGCTGGCTGTTTGCCGGCAGCCGCACCGCCGATCTTCGGCCGGCAGCAGGCAAGCCGCTCCAGGTGGCGGACATTGGCGCCGGAACGGGCAAGTACACGCGTTCCCTGATCGAAGCCGGATACCAGGCCACCGCCGTCGACCCCTCCGCCGATATGCTCCGGCAGCTGCAGCAGATGCTGCCCGGAGTTCCGGTTCGCGTGGGAACTGCAGAGGACACCGGCCTTCCCACCGCCTCGATGGATGCCGCCACTGTGGCCCAGGCATGGCACTGGTGTGATCCCCTCGCGGCCAGCACCGAGCTGGCGCGGGTCCTGCGCCCCGGCGGCATCCTCGGGCTGATCTGGAACCAGCTCGACGTCAGCGTGCCTTGGGTCCACCGCTATTCACGGATCATCCACGCCGGTGACGTCCTGCGCCCGGGGTTCCGCCCCGCCGTCGGGCCCGAGTTCATGCCCGACGATTCTCACGTCACGCGCTGGTCCCAGCAGATGACGCCCGAAGACCTGATGGAGCTGGCCAAATCCCGCTCCTATTACCTGTCGGCAACAGAACCCGTTCGGGACAAGGTCATGGCAAACCTGACCTGGTACCTCTTTGAGCATCTGGGTCACCAGCCCGAAGAGCCCCTGGAACTGCCCTACCTCACGCTTTCCTGGCGGATGGTGCCAACCGGGGCTTCGGACCTGTAACCTGATGCTCCGGCCCCCGAAGGGGCCCGCATGGATCCAGGCACACTCTCTGCTGCGGAACAGGGGCATTACGTGGTCACCTTCGGAATTGAAGAAGAATTCCTGCTCGTCGACCCGGTCACCGCGCTGCCCAGTGCCCGCGCCGAGGAGCTGATCCACACCCTGGCTCCCGGCGACGGCAGCAGCTTTACCAGCTCTGCGGAGCTGCTGGCCTGCCAGGTCGAAAGCTCCACGCCCGTCTGTGCCGAACCGGACGAGGCCCTGGCTTCGCTGCTTGAATTCCGCTCCCGGCTCGCCGGAGCCGCCGCGGCGGCCGGGCTCGCTGTGGCTCCCACCGGGGCGGCCCCGACGGTTGCGGCCAGCCCTGCCGTGGTGAGCGGCACGGAACGCTACCAGCACATGGGTGTCATGACCGGTGCCGTCTCGGATGAGCACTACGTGAACGGCACACACATCCACGTTGAGGTCCCCAGCCGCGACCGGGGCATCCAGGTCCTGAACCGCCTGCGCCCCTGGCTGGCCACCCTGGGCGCCATCAGCACCAATTCCCCATATTGGCTGGGGCGTGACAGCAGGTTTGCGAGCTGGCGGCTCATCCAGTACCGCCGCTGGTCCGTGCAGGGCACTCCGCCCTATTTTTCCGACGCCGCGGATTACGAAGCGCGGCTTGCCCGCCTGATAGCCACCGACGTCGTGCTTGATCAGGGCCATGTCGGATGGATCGCCCGCCTGTCCCACACCTATCCCACCGTCGAGGTCCGGGTGGCGGACACGCAGCTGGAAGCCCGGGACGCCGTGCTGCTGGCCCTGATGACCCGGGGGCTGGTGACAACTGCCCTTGCCGAGGACGATGCAACTGTTCAGGGCAGCCCCGACACGCTCAGCGAACCGGAAATTCTGGACGCCGGGCTCTGGCAGGCGGCCCGCTTTGGCCTGAGCGGGAACCTGCTGGACCACGGTGCCGGCGGCGGCCACGCCGGACGAACTGCGGCGCAGCAGGTGGGCGCCCTGGTGGACTACATCCGCCCCGCGTTGGAGGAATCAGGGGATTATCGGTATGTCCGCGCCGGGGTGGCTCACGTGCTGGATGTGGGCACCGGAGCGCGGCGGCAGCGCGAGGCAGTTCGCTCAGGCGGGTTTGCTGCCCTCAAGCCCCTGTTCGAACGGTCCCTTACGGCCTCCTAGGCGAAGGTCAGCTACCCGTCCTCGAACCGTGAAATATCCATGATCCGTGCTTCCCAGGGCCGCAGCCAATGAGGTTCTCCGGGCTCCTCATAGTTGCCCAGGATGAGGTCTCCGACACCCAGATCGGTCGGGATTTCGAGGTTTCCGCCCGAGACATTGCACTCCACCAGGAACTGCTGGTCTCCGAGGCTCCGGCGGAACGCGTACAGCACCTCATGTTCGGGATGCAGCAGGTGAAAGTCGCCAAGGGCCACCACGGGAGACTGATGCCGCAGGCTGATCAGCTTTTGGTAATAGCGGTAGATGGATTTCTCAGCGGCGCGGTCCTTTTCCGCATTGATCCGGCTGGAATTCGAATTCACCGGAATCCACGGTGTGCCAGTGGTAAACCCGGCGTTTTCCCCGCCGTTCCACTGCATGGGGGTTCGTGCGTTGTCGCGGCTCATTGCCGCCAGCGCCTGCAGCGCTGCTTCCTCTCCCCAGCCGCGGCTCAGCGCGTCCGTATAGAAGTTGAGCGACTCCACATCCCGGTACTGGTCGATGGAGGTGAAATTGGCGTTGGTCATGCCGATTTCCTCGCCCTGATAGACGTAGGGCGTTCCGCGGTGCAGATGCAGCAGCGTGGCCCAGAGCGTTGCCGATTCGTACCGGTACTGCCCGTCATCCCCGAACCGGGACACGTGCCGCGGCTGGTCATGGTTCCCCAGGTAAAGGCTGTTCCAGCCCTTGTCCGCCAGTCCCCGCTGCCACCGGTTCCAGCTGGTCTTGAGGTCTGTCAGATTCAGCGGATGGTAGTCCCACTTGTTCCCCGGGCTCTGATCCAGGCTGACGTGCTCAAACTGGAACACCATGTCCAGCTCTCCGCGGTGCGGGTCCGTGTACAGCAGCGCCTGGTCCACTGTTGCACCTGGTGTCTCCCCCACCGTCAGGTAGTCGCCGCTGCGGTCAGCAAACACCGCACTGCGCATTTCCTGCAGGAATTCGTGGATCCGCGGACCCGAGGTGAAGTGCGGTGATCCGTCTCCCCACACCCCGCCGGGTTCCACCACTCCGTCCGGCAGCAGCGGATCTTTGGAAATGAAGTTGATGACGTCCATCCGGAATCCGTCCACGCCCCGATCAATCCACCAGTTCATCATTGCGTAAACCCTGGCGCGTACCCGGGGATTCTCCCAGAACAGGTCCGGCTGCTGGGGAGTAAAAAGATGAAGATAATACTGCTGGGTTTTCGGATCATAGGTCCAGGCCGACCCGCCAAAGTGGGATCCCCAGTTGTTGGGTTCGGCCCCGGGCTCACCGGGCTCAAACCCCTCCCGGGCATCGCGCCACCAGTACGCGTCGCGTTCAGCACTGTCGCGCGAACGTGCGGCGCTGATGAACGCCGGGTGCTCACTGGAGGTGTGGTTCACCACCAGATCCATGATGAGTTTCATGCCGCGGGAATGAATCCCCTCCAGCAGTTCATCAAAGTCCGCCTCGGAACCGAACAGGGCATCAATGCGCCGGTAATCGCTGATGTCGTAGCCGTTGTCGAACTGCGGCGACTGGTGAACCGGGGACAGCCAAATGACATCCGCACCCAATTCCGCGATATGGTCCAGCTTTGCCGTGATCCCTGCCAGGTCGCCGGTGCCGCTTCCGGTGCTGTCCGCGAAACTGCGCGGATAGATCTGATAGACGACGGCGTTGGTCCACCACGCCGGCTGTTCGGGATCCCTCACGGCGGCCCCTCTCGCTCAGCCCGGCGAAACCGGGCGCGACCCGCCGCTGACCGGACGGGATTGCGAGCATAATACGTCTCCTGCGCGAGTCAGGACAGGGGTATCGGGCACACTTCCCCGGTAGCCAACCGGTCCTGCCCGTTTCCTTGCCAGTGTCTTGGGAGCGTCATTAGTGTGGGCGCTACTTCGCCAGAGCCCAACCTGTGTGAGGTAGACGTTTTCTGGATCCCAATCGTTTGGAGACACTGCCATGGCAACATTGACCGTTTGGAAATTCCCGGATGCAGGAGCTGCCGAACAGGCAACCGAAACCCTTGATTCCCTGCAGTCGCAGGGTCTCATTAGCGTGCAGGATGAGGCTTACGTCACCTGGCCTCAGGATAAGAAAAAGCCCCGGACCGTTCAGGAACACCATCTGGTTGGTGCAGGGGCTCTCGGCGGCGGGTTCTGGGGCCTGCTTTTTGGACTGATTTTCTTTGTTCCGCTGCTGGGCCTGGTGGTTGGCGCTGCCGCAGGGGCCATCTCGGGTTCCATGGTGGACATCGGGATTGACGACAACTTCATCAAGCAGGTCCGCGACGAAGTGACCCCGGGGTCCTCGGCCCTGTTCGTCCTCAGCTCGGACGCCGTGGAGGATCGTGTTCTGGACGCTTTCCGCAGCAGCTTCCCTGATGCCAAGCTGATCTACACCAACCTCTCCAAGGAGCAGGAAGCCAACCTGCGGCAGGCCTTCGCGGACTAGCAGCACCGCACCGCTTCGGCCTGGTGCCGGTGCACAGGCCACTGGAGGCCGGACCGTCCCGCCGGGGATGGTCCGGCCTCCAGCTGTGCGCGGCTTGATGCCGGGGCCAGATGCCCGCAAACCGGCTGAGCCGCCGGAGGGCGTGCCGAGTCCCGTATCGTTAATGGGGATGATTACCAGACGCCAAGCAGCACTTGCCCTCGATATCCCCGTTGAAATGGCCACCCGCCACGGAATTCCCGCCCGCCTCTCCGAAGAGGAGCTGGCCCGGATGCAGGCGGATCCCCCGGCCTGGCTGGTTCAGTCCCGAGCCAACAGGACAGGAAAACGGCCCATCTGGACCGAGCTGGTGTGCACTGTGTGCGGCTACTCGGAGAGCGCCCGTCCCAAGAAGTGGTGGCCCGAGTTCGCGTTCCTTGCCTGCGCCGACCATGCCCTTTCCGAGCTTCCGGAAGTACCTGCCGGACACGTACGCGGCGAGTACGACGGCATTGGCACCCGTTTTGTGGGTTACGTCCATGTCCCGGCAGACCAGGTGCCGGGACGTTCGGATGCTCCGGAGGATCACTAGGCGCTCCGACAGCCGCCGGCGCTGAAGCTTTGGCCGGATGTAAAAAAACCAGGCGTGCTGTGAGCACGCCTGGTTTTTTTACACCTGAGTTTGGAGCCTAGCTCCCGGGAATGGCCAGCCCGGTGCGTGCCATGGCGTCCTTGTAGGCAATCCGCATGGTGGCGAGGCCTTCCTCCTGGCGTTCAGCGGTGGCGCCGAAGGCCCGGCCGTCAACGGAGCGGGCCTTGTAGATCTTGAAGCTGCGCCGGTAAATCATCCGGTTCTCGGTCTTGAGGAAAGCGGCACACAGCCGCTGGGCCTCGGTGCCGTGGGCAACAATGACGGAGGCACGCGGCACCAGGGCGAGGAAGCGCAGCAGGGGCTTGAGCCCCTCCTGGATCTGTTCCTTGGTCAGCTTGCCGTTCGGCTCCCCCGGGACGTACCACGGGTAGGTGTTCCACGGCATGACGTACTCGGGGCGCAGGCCCACCTGCCAGTGCACTCCCAGAAGGCGGGCCACGGCGTCGTCGTCTCCGGCGGTAATGAAACCGGACTTGTGGGCCGTGCCGATGTTGGAGAACAGGCTCACAATGCGGGTCTCTCCCACGTCGTGCATCGGATCAACGTAGGGCACCTCTGTGCCGGGCTTCAGTGCTTTCAGCGAATCGCAGAGCTGATTGACTTCAGCCACGTTGTCGTCGTAGCGACGGTTCCAGATCTCTTCGGACTGTGTTCCATGGTCCAGGCTTTGCATAAAGTGGTGCGTCTCCTACAGGGTCGTATCGACCGGTTATAGCTCATGTGCCCGGACGGAGCACGTACGGGCGGATGCTGCCGAACCCGCAGCGCCGGTACGCGGCGGTTTTCACGGATCCGCCTAAAGCGGTAGGCCGGATGCGGTTCCTGCAACAGGTTTCCGGCTCCTGCCAGTCTAGCAATTCCTGCTGCCCCTCCTCCGCCCCTGTCCTGAAGACGGCCCGAATATGCGCGGCCATGTGACCAACGCCTCCACCGGGGCAGTACCCCGAAGGGCGGCCCGTCAGGCCGGGACGGCGGCAGCGGGAAACAGTGAAGTTAAACGAAAAGCAGGGAAGAAGCCAAAAGGCTTCTTCCCTGCTTTTCGTTTTATGGGTGGAGATGGGGGGAATTGAACCCCCGTCCGATGTCGTGTTGTCAGGGCTTCTCCGGGCGCAGTCTGCGGTGGATTTTCTCGGCCCCAGCTGTCATGCAGACAAGCAGCTGATCCGGGCCCAGCCGTTTAAGAGTCCCGAACACGCCAACGGCGAGCATGTTCAGCAGTGGCCCTCTAAATGACGCCAGGGTCCGGGACGAGAGCATTCCCGGTCTGACGGACTATGCCCGCTGCTTAGGCAGCGAGAGCGAAGTCAGTGCGCTTTGAATCGGCACTTATTGTTTTACAAGGAGCGTTTACGAGATAACCCTGTATCCTCGGCCCGCTTCACCTGTCTCGACTAACACCGTCGAAACCTGTCATCCCCAATGTATGGGTAACCCATATGTACTTATCAAGAACCGGTCCGTTAGCCGCACCGGTGCGTTAAGTGTAGCCCATCGCCGGACCCGGCGCGGATTGGCTGCTGCTCAGGCGCCGCGGTTCTTCTCCCGCATATCACGCAGGGCTTCGCGGTTGTCCTGCTTTTCACGCAGCGTCTGTCGCTTGTCATAGTCGCGCTTACCGCGTGCGACGGCGATTTCCACCTTCGCGCGGCCGTCCAGGAAGTACAGCTGGAGCGGAACGATAGTGAAACCGGATTCCCGGATCTTCTGCGAGATCTTATCCAGCTGCTCGCGGTGCAGAAGAAGCTTGCGGCGCCTGCGGGCCGAATGGTTGGTCCAGCTGCCGTTGAGGTATTCCGGAATGTAAGCAGCCTCAAGCCACAGCTCATCGTTGTAGAAGGTACCGAAGCCGTCCACCAGGGACGCCCGGCCTTCCCGCAGGGACTTGACCTCGGTCCCCATCAAGACCATGCCGGCCTCATACGTATCGAGGATTTCGTAGTTGTGCCGGGCCTTGCGGTTGGTGGCCACAACTTTACGGCCACTTTCTTTAGGCACGGGACAGCTCCTTTTCGACGAACGGAAAACTCTATTGTAGGCCTAGAGCAGGCCCATGGGGTCAACCAGCTCACCGTTGAGCACCGTTTCAAAGTGCAGGTGGCAGCCGGTGGAGTTGCCCGTGGTGCCCACATAACCGATCAGCTGCCCGGCTTCCACCCACTGTCCCGGGGAGACCACAAACTTGGTCAGATGGTAGTAGTTTGTTGCCAGCGCACTGTTTCCGATCACGCCGTGGTTCAGGACCACGCGGTTGCCGGTGCCGATCATGCCGTCCGCCTGGCCCTGGTCTGCGCGCCAGACCTGACCGGAGGCCGGTGCGTACACGGGAGCGCCGCAGCCGGGGGCGAAGTCGATGCCGGAGTGCAGGTATCCGCCGGTGCCGTAGAAGTCGATGGTGCCCGCCGGCGTGGCCCGCCAGCCGAATCCGGAAGAAATGGGGGCCTGCACGGGCCGGCTCAAGCCGAACGCCGAAGGATTGGTGGGTTTGGTCGATGCAACTTCCGGTACTGGCGCGGGCCTGTTGTTGCGGGCGGCCTCTTCAGCTGCACGCCTGTTTTCCTCCGCAATGCGGGCCTCTTCAGCCTTCCTAGCCTCTTCAAGCAGGCGGCGCTGTTGTTCCGCGATGTCCGCCGTTGCCTGGGCCTTCGCTGTTTCCAGCGACGCGAGCTGGGCCTGGATCGCCGGCTTCTTGGCCTCCAGGGCGGCGTTCGCCGCAGCAGTCTGCTCGATCAGCGTATCCACCTTGGCCTTTTCCGCGGCAGCCGCGTCCCGGGCCTGCTGTTCCGCTTTCAGGGCTTCTTCGGCCTGCCCCTTGAGCGTGGAGATTTCCTCTTCCACAGCTGCCAGGCGTGCCTCGGAATTCACATTCGTGGCGCTTTGCTGGGAAAGCTGCTGCATGGTGGCGTTCTGTCCGCGGAGGACCTGTTCCGCCAGTCCCATGGAGTCGGTGAGGCTGTCCGCCCCGTCTGCGCCAAGCATCAGCGAGAAGCTCGACGGTACGCCGCCGCTCTTGTAGGCCTGCGCCGCAATTTGGCCGATGACCTGCTGCGTGTCCTTTATGGCGGCCTGGTCCTTCTCAATCTGCGTCGAGATCGTGCTGCGCGTTTCCTGCGCCAGAGCCACCCGGTCCGTCAGTGCGCTGACCTTGCCCACGGCGGCGGAGACACGGCCTTCGGCGTCTGCAAGTGCCTGCTGAGCTCCGGGGAGCTGCTGCTGGTAAACCGCCAGCTCTGCAACCTTCCGGCTGGATTCGGCGTCGAGGTACTCGTAGGTTTCCTGAACTTTTTGCTGTTCGCTTTCGATGGCTGCCTTGCGGTCATCAAGCTCATCTGCGGACGCGGTTCCGCTGAATGCCAGCGTCAGGGCAAGCACGGCTGAAGCAACCACGCCGGCCGAGGTTTTGCGCAGGGCAGGCCGCTGCGCCGGCGGCATGCCCGCGTTAGTCATTGATGCAACCATCCATGGAAATCCGTCCGCTTTCTTTGAGAGTGAGCAACACTCTAAACCTTTAAGTACCGTCGGAGGGTCAGCAGAGAGGATACACCTGCCATTAAGGCCCCAACAATAAGTAGAAGCGGGCTAAGCACCAGTACCTGCTGAGCTGAAATGAACGCCGTTGCCGGGTAGGCCTTCGCCAATGCACCGATAAAGAAGTGTGCCACTGCCCACAGCGTACCCGATGCCAGCACGGCGCCAATGACGGCGGCGATAACGCCTTCCAAGACAAAGGGCAGCTGGATCACCGCTTTCGACGCTCCCACCAGACGCATGATTCCGGTCTCACGGCGGCGGCTGAATGCTGACAGGCGAATGGTGGTGGCAATCAGCAGGATGGCGCACACCAGCATTACGCCGGCAATAATCAGTGCGATCAGCGACGCCATATTCATGAAGGAGAAAACTTTCTCCAGGAGTTCACGCTGGTCACTGACGGTTTCCACACCGGGCATCGATGAGAAGGCTTCGTGAATCACTTCGTATTTTTCCGGGTCCACCAGCGAAACGCGGAAGGATTCGGGCAGCTGGTCCGCGGTGACCGAATCAACCAGCGGGGAGTTTGCGAACTGCTCCCGGAAGTGACCCAGCGCGGTTGCCTGGTCCTCGTAATCAACCGAGGCAATGTACTGGGTAAACTCCGGGGACTTCAGCTCCCCTTCAATGGCATCACGCTGTTCATCTGTGACGGGACCGGCGGCGCAGGAGGCCGTGGTGGAGGAATCCGCGCACAGGAAGACCGCCACCTGGACTTTGTCATACCAGTAGCCCTTCATCTGCCCGATCTGCAGCTGCAGCAGTCCGGCCGCGCCCACGAAGGTAAGGGATACAAAGGTCACCAGGATGACCGAGACCACCATCGAGAGGTTGCGCCGGATCCCGGACCCGATCTCACCGAGGACGAATGCGAGCCTCATTCGGCTGCTCCCGTTCCGGCCGTGCGGCTGCCGTCAGCCGAGGGAGCGGCGTCAGGCGGGCGGACGCCGTCGTCGTCGGATGCGGTCACTGTTTCCTGCAGAATCACTGCCCCCTGCTGAGTCTGGGGCGCGCCCAGGTAAATGCCTTCGCGCTCGTCGCGCACGATCTTGCCGTGGTGGAGTTCGACGACCCGCTTGCGCATCGCGTTGACGATGTCGTCATCGTGCGTGGCCATGACCACGGTGGTGCCGTTCTGGTTGATTCGGTCCAGGATCTTCATGATGCCCTGCGAGGTGGTGGGGTCCAGGTTTCCGGTGGGCTCGTCCGCCAGGAGGATCGAGGGCTTGTTGACGATGGCGCGGGCAATCGCGACGCGCTGCTGCTCACCGCCGGAAAGCTCGTGGGGCAGGCGGTTGCCCTTGCCTTCCAGGCCCACAGTCTTGAGGACCTCGGGCACGGAGTCGCGGATCACCGCCCGGCTGCGTCCGATCACCTGCATGGCAAAGGCCACGTTGGCGAAAACGGTCTTGTTGGGCAGCAGGCGGAAGTCCTGGAAAACGACGCCGATGCCCCGGCGCAGGCGCGGCACGCGCCAGCTGGGAATCTTGGCAACGTTGGATCCGGCTACGTACACGGTCCCGCGGGAGGCATGCTCTTCCTTGAGGATCAGCCGTATGAAGGTGGACTTTCCTGAACCCGAAGCTCCCACCAGGAACACGAACTCGCCCCGGTCCACTTCGAGGTTTACGGAGTTCAGGGCAGGCCTGGATTTGCGGTCATAGACCTTGGTGACGTTATCGAAAGTGATCATGTCCGCTTCGCGCCCATCAGTGCAGCCGGAGCACGGGCCTTGGTTTGGGATGAGGGCACCGGCTGTTCGACTATATCGGCGCTTCAACGCGCCGGAGCAGATTAGGTCCGGTGTGTCGCAGGCCCGCTGCCGCCGCTTTGCCTCCGGCTGCCGGAGGGCAGGCGCAGCCCTGCCGTAGAATCGGTACTCGTGCCCACATCCCCCTCCGCCAGCCCGACCACTGCACCCGACCAGGCTTCCGCGGTATCCGGCGCTGCAGACAGCGGCGGAAAGACGCGCATCTCCGGCCATGCCCGCCCCGCCGCTTCAGCGGGAAAGCCTGCCCGGTTCCGCCCTGACATCCAGGGCCTTCGGGCACTCGCCGTCGGGCTTGTTGTGTTTTACCACATGTGGCCGGACGTCCTGCCGGGCGGATTCGTGGGCGTTGACGTCTTCTTTGTCATTTCCGGATACCTGATCGTGGGATCGCTGGTCCGCGAACTGACCCGGACCGGAACCATCGGTCTCCTCTCCTTCTACGGGCGCCGGATCCGCCGGCTCCTTCCGGCGGCGGCATCCGTGCTCCTGGCCACCCTGGCCGCAACCATGCTGATCTTCCCCGAAGGCAGATGGCAGGGGGTCGCCCGGGACACCGTGGCGTCCAGCCTGAACGTGCAGAACTGGAATCAGGCCGTCAACAGCACCAGCTATGCCGGTGCAACCTCCGCGGTTTCGCCGCTGCAGCATTACTGGTCCCTGGCCGTTGAAGAGCAGTTCTACCTCTTCATTCCGGTTCTGCTCCTTGCTGTTGCCGGGATCCTGCGGGCACTGGGACGAAAAACCGGCAGGGCGACGGCGGCGCTGGCCGCAATTGGTGCAGTCACCGCAGCGTCCTTCCTCCATTCGGTGCTTTTCTCGGCCTCCTCCCCCGATCTCGCCTATTTCTTTACCACCACCCGAATCTGGGAACTGGGCCTGGGCGGCATCCTGGCGGTGGCATCTGCCGGCCGGAACCTCCCGCAGCGGCTTTCGACGGCGGCAGGCTGGCTTGGACTGGCAATGATCTGCTTTGCGGCCGCCGTGTTCAGCACGAGCATGGCGTTTCCGGGCTGGATCGCGCTGGTCCCCACCGTGGGTGCCGCGCTGTGCATCGCTGCGGGAAACACCCCCGGCGCCGGATGGCGCAACGCGTCCCGGTGGCAGTCGCTTCGCCCCGTTACCTACGTGGGCGATATTTCCTATTCCCTGTATTTATGGCACTGGCCCGTCACCGTGTTCGGAGTCTTCCTGCTTGGATCGGCTCCCGGACCGCTGGCCGGCGCCGCCCTCATTGCCGTCAGCGTTGGCGCGGCAGCATTGTCCACGCGATTTATTGAAAAGCCGTTCCGGACCTTCGGTGCCTCTGCGTCCGGGTTTGCCTCCTCCCGCGGACGGCACGGAGCACCTCGGCCCGCTTACCGTGCCGTCTATGTGCTCGCGGGCGTATTGATTGCCGTGCCGGTTGCTGCCTCCGCGGTTCCCTATCTGGCGGTGCAGCAGAAGATTGATGCCCTGTCGCAGGAGAACGATTCCGGCTCCTACCCCGGTGCCATGGCCTTTGACTCCGCCAATCCTGCACTGGTTCCATCCGGCATGCCGCTGCGCCCTGACGCAGGTGCGGCCACCATGGACCAGCCGGACGTGAATCCCCAGTGCCTCAAGTACGACCCCGCAGTGATCGATTATTCCGACTGCGTCTACGGGGATACGGAGGCCCAGAAGAGCATCGTCCTTGTGGGAGATTCCCATGCTGGCCAGTTCGTGTCACCGCTGGACATCGCCGCGAAGGAAGCCGGATACCGGCTGTACATCATGACCCGCATCGGCTGCCCGTTCAGCGCCGAGCCTCTGCACAGCGACTCGCGCGTCTATGAGAACTGCTCCTCGCAGAACTCGGGGACCGTTCAGGACCTGCTGGAGATGAAGCCCGATCTGGTGGTCACCACTGCCATGCGGCCGGGCGGCTACAAAGATACCCTCGGCTGGACCTGGAACACGCAGGCGGATGCCGTGAACGGTTATTCGAAGCTGCTGGAGCCGCTGGACAAGGCCGGAATACCGGTG
Source organism: Arthrobacter sp. TJ-178 (assembly GCF_058269275.1). Lineage (NCBI taxonomy): Bacteria > Bacillati > Actinomycetota > Actinomycetes > Micrococcales > Micrococcaceae > Arthrobacter > Arthrobacter sp. TJ-178. Next base: position 180,381 of record NZ_JBZCNK010000001.1, read on the forward strand.
GGCGTCATAGGCGACATCCCCTATCCCGAATTCAGCGCGCCCGAGTGCGTAGTGAAAGAGAAGGACCCGGCAGAGTGCGCCGTGGACCGCTCGGACCACGCGTCGCAGGCGGACCCGCTGCTGACAGCTGCAGGCAAACTGGCGAACAGCCGGCCGGTGGACCTGACGGATTACTTCTGCGACGAGACGAAGTGCCCGTCAGTCATTGGCAATGTCCTGGTCTACCGCGACAACCACATCACCAACACGTTCGCGCAGACGCTGACTACTCCGCTTCAGGCCGGGCTGGGGCTGTAAGACCCCTGCCCGGCGGGCGGTCTTTACTTGCGGGCGGAGCTGCTTGCGGGCGGTCTTTACTTGCGGGCGGAGACGCTGCCGTTGGCACGCCAGCGGATGCCGGCGTCGATGAAATCGTCAATCTCGCCGTCGAACACTGCTGAGGTGTTTCCCACTTCATGTTCCGTGCGCAGGTCCTTTACCATCTGGTACGGGTTCAGGACGTAGGAGCGCATCTGGTCGCCCCAGGAAGCCTTCACGTCACCGGCGAAGGCCTTCTTCTCGGCGTCTTCCTGTTCCTTCTTCAGGATCAGCAGGCGTGACTGCAGCACGCGCATGGCGGCGGCGCGGTTCTGCAGCTGCGACTTTTCGTTCTGCATGGACACCACAGTTCCGGTGGGAAGGTGGGTCAGGCGCACGGCGGAGTCGGTGGTGTTCACGGACTGCCCGCCCGGACCCGAGGAGCGGAACACGTCCACGCGGATGTCGTTGTCCGGAATATCAATGTGGTCAGTGGGTTCGATCAGGGGAATGACTTCCACAGCCGCAAACGAGGTCTGCCGGCGGCCCTGGTTGTCGAACGGGCTGATGCGGACCAGGCGGTGCGTGCCGGCTTCCACCACCAGGGTGCCGAAGGCGTAGGGAGCCTTGACCTCGAAGGTGGCCGATTTCAGGCCGGCTTCTTCGGCATAGGACGTGTCCAGGACCGTGGTCGGATAGCCGTGGCGTTCGGCCCAGCGCAGGTACATGCGCAGCAGCATTTCGGCGAAGTCTGCCGCGTCCACTCCCCCGGCTCCGGAGCGGATGGTCACGACGGCCTCGCGGGCGTCGTACTCGCCGGAGAGCAGGGTGACCACTTCCAGCTGGGACAGCGACTTGCGCAGGGATTCCAGTTCGGTGACCGCTTCGGCCTTGGTCTCGGCGTCGGATTCGTCCTGTGCGAGCTCCACCATGACCTCAAGGTCATCGATCCGGGACCGGATCTTCTCCAGGCGCTCCAGCTCCGTCTGGCGGTGCGACAGCTTGGAGGTGATCTTCTGCGCTTCGGCAGGGTCATCCCAGAGGTCGGGAACTCCCGCCATTTCGCTGAGCTCTTCGATGTCCTCTTTGATCTTGGCTACATCGGAGACCTCCTCGATGGAAGCAAAAGTGGACCTGAGGGCGCGGATCTCCGCGGGAAAATCAATTTCAGCCATGGTGCTTACAGCCTACGCCATGAGCCGTGGCCGGTGCTTTCCGAGTGTCCCGGGGGTGCCCGCGGACACGGCACGCCGCGCCCGTCCTCCGTTCAACGGTTGTCGCCGGGGCTGGGTAAATTGGAAGTGTCAGCACATGCAGAAGGAGCCGACTGTGAGCAACCGCAAATCCGAAGGATCCGCGCAGTCCCTGCCCGTCCGTCATCCGGAATCGGGCCGCCGTTATTCGCTGGAAGAACTGGAAGCCCTCGCCGCCGAGGGTGACCCCTGGGCGCTGACCAAGATGGACGAGTGGGATGTGCACTTCAGCAACGAATACACTGGCCCGCTGAAGGACCGTTGCCCCGATCCGGAGTGTGACCAGTACGGGGAACCGGTCACCCTTTGCTACGCAGAGAACGGTGTCCTGCTGGACATCGACCACGGCGGCTGGGGACACGCGCCGTCGGCTGAGCCGCAGGCCAAGGCCTCCTAACGCCAGGCGCAGCCCGCGAGCGCCCCTATGTCCGGCCTACTGACTCCGAAACTCACTGGCTTAGGAGACCTACTGGCTCAGGCGGGCGCGGGCTTCACTGACCGCAGTAATCGGGATTCCGTCCGGTACCAGGAAGTTGACCAGCGGCGGATGGACGACGCCGGTCAGCACCACCTTGGCCGTACGGCCGTCCGAGGTTCCGGTTTCACCATCGATGCGCAGCCCCGGCAGCCGGTTGGCCGCGTTAATCTCCGCCAGATACCTGTTGGTCTCCGCACGAACCGCCGCCGGCGCCAGGACGGCGGCCGGCCCGTGCCCGGGTCTGCCTGGCCCCAGCTCGAAGGTATCGGCTGCAGCCAGGGCGGCACCGTCCGCAGCGGAGAGCAGCTTCTTGTGCCCGAGGTAGAGGGCGGAGGAAGCCATGACTACTGTGACAACCAGCAGGCTCACCAACATGTAGCCGATGATCAGGACGCCGATTTGTCCCTCCTCGCCGCGGCCAGTGGACTGCACAGAGGCCCGCAGCCGGGCGGCATAGTTATGCCCCCTCATCCGTAGCGCTCCACAACCTGTGTGGAGGACGAGTCAACGGTTACCGGGGCAAAGTCCATCCCCGGCAGCCCCGGCATCAGCGGCAACGGAACATCAAAGCTCACCAGCGCGGTCACTGTGGATCCCGGAGCCAGGCACTCCGCGGAACAGGAGATGTCCAGCAGCATATTTTCGGGCTCGAACCCAAAATCGGCAAAGGCCACTTCGGCTGCCATCCGTGCCTGATGTTCGCCGGCATCCGGCTCCCCGGCGTCGGCGTATACCTTTGCCGCGGATTCGGCAGCTCCGACGGCGGCAAACGCAGCACCCTGCACCTGCCCCGCGGTGATGATGAGGTAGATGACCGGCACCAGCAGCACCAGGCCCAGAAAGATGAACTCCACCAGGGCGCTGCCGTTTTCCCCGTTGTCATCACCTTCGCCAGGATCATTCCCGGCGTTAGCCGTTCGCAGCGGTGTCCTGTCCCCAGAAAGCATGTCCCCTCACCTCCAATCCGTTGCTCGGCCCAATGAAACCAATCACCGGAAGCGGCGCCCGGACCGTGATTTCCAGCATCCGAACGCCGCCGCTGGTCGTTTCCGCATAGCTGATGTCCCCGGCCAGCGAGTCGGTCAGTGCCACCTTGATCAGTTCACCGGTGCGTTCTGCGCCGTCGGCCGGGGTGCGGTCGGCCAGCGTCCCGTAGCGGGCCCCTGACGCAGCCGCGTCAGTCAGGGTATTCCGGACATGGAGAACCAGTGCCAGCTGGACAATCGATATGAACAACAGGGTCAGCAGTGCGCCGACCATGACAAAGTCCACCACTGCCGAGCCCGTCTCCCTGCCTCCGGCCCGCGGCCGACGGCCGATCAGGGAGTGCTGACCCTGGCGATTGCGGAGTTGAACAAATCTGTGAGGGCCGGCTTGGCCAGCCCCAGGATAAGAGCCACCAGGGTGGCTGACATGAGGGTGATCATGACCCACCCGGGGACGTCGCCGCGTTCGCGGTCCCCGCTTCGCACTGTCTGTTCGAAACGGACGAGCAGCGAGGTGCCGAGCAGGAGCAGGAGTCGTGGTGCGTGGATGGTGCGCATGGGTTGTTCCTTTCATTGGGTGTCCTAGAGTCCAATTCCCAGCAGGGAAAGACCGGGGAAAATTGAGAAGAGCACGGTGAGCGGAAGGACACCGAAAACCAGAGGGACCATCATGGCGATCTCCTTCTTCCCGGCGCTTTCCATCAGCTCGCGTTTAGCCAGGTCGCGCACGTCCTGGGACTGGGCACGCATCACGTCCGCCAGCGGGGTGCCGCGTTCAATGGCAACGGTCAGTCCGTCCACAAAACGCGAGAGCGGAGCGAGCCGAACACGGTCCGCAAAGTGCTGCAGGGCGCTGGTCAGCGGCACCCCGGAACGGGTTTCCGCGAGGATGCGGGCGAACTCCCCCGCCAATTCCCCGTTGGCCGTGCGGGCAATGCGTTCCAATGCCCCGTTGGCGCTTTCTCCCGCGCCGACGGCGAGCGCCATCATTTCCGCCAGGCTGGGAAACTCGGCCAGCATCCGTGTTTCGCGGTTCTGAATCTGGGAGGTGAGGCGGTAATCCCGGAGGACAAAACCCAGGACCGCCCCCATGATGGTTCCGAGGACGACCCCTGTGGCGCCTATCCGGTCCACGCTGGCGAGCCAGACGGAAATGATGCCGCCGGCCAGGAATCCGCCGCCGGTCCACAGCACCTGCTCGGCCCTGAAGTCCAGCACACTCGTGCCCTGCCCGGACCGTTCCAGCCTGCGCTCCAAATCCCGTGTGACCGGATTGAATCGGTTCAGGCGGTGGACTGCCAGATGCAGGGCCGGACGCAGGATGCGTTCCAGCGGGCCGAAGGGAGTCAGATCACCCGCCGGCATCATCAGCAACCGTGATCCCTGGCCACCGGTGCGCAGCTGCGGGGCGATTCGTTCGCTGAACGTCACAGGCCGCATCCAGGGCATCCGCAGGACCGCGAACCAGAGCGAGGCGCCCAGCGCGAGGCCGCAGAGGAGGGCCAGAAACCAAGGTGAACTCATCTCAGCACCCTCTCTTCTTCGGGAAGGGCGCCGATGCGCAGCATGAGCCGGTAGCAGAGAACCGAAATGACAATCCCTGCGGCCAGAACGGCCGCCCCCGCTGCGGAATTGTAGGCGGCAATGGCTTCCGGCCGGCTGGCCAGGAGCATCAGCACAATCCACGGGGCGGCGACGGCCAGGCGTGCAGCGTTGACGGTCCAGGATTGACGGGCCAGCAGCTCGCTCCGGGTCCTGGCGTTATCCCGCAGGAATTCGTTGAGCGTCCCGAGCAAACGGCCTAAATCCGAGCCTCCCACTTCCCGGGTCAGGCGCAGTGCCTCAACGATCCGGTCGGCGACCGGATCCGCAAGGTTCGCCTTCAGCCTCGTCAGGGAATGGTCAAACTGCCCGCCGGAACGGTAATCCGCCGCGAAGTCACGGAAAGGCTGCCTCAGCTCCTGCGGTCCGTTCTCTCCCAGCTGGATCAGTGCTTCGGGCAGGGACAGCCCGGCCCTGATGGCTGAGCGCAGGTGATCAACCGCATCGGGCCAAAGTTCGGCACGCGAGCTGCGTTGTTTGCGGGCCTGCCAGCGGACCAGGAACAAGGGGACGCCGGCGCCGAAGAGGCCAAAGCAGGCGGCGATGGGGATGCCGCCGGTTCCGGCGAGGACCAGCAGGGCCACCAACAGTCCTGAGGCGACACTGCTCGCGACAACGGCGCGGGGTGTCACGCGCTGAATTCCCGCCTGTAACAATTCATCCTCGAGCCTGCTGCTGCGGTGCGGGCGGACAGACGGCGCCGGCATAACCCAGCAGGACCGCCACACCAGGAACAATCCCAGTCCCAGCAACAGCCCGACGGCGGCACTCACGGGCGGGCTTCCAGCAGCTCGGCAACGTTGAACCCGGCACGGGCGAACTTTTCCGGTGCGGGCATAGACGCGGCAGTTACTTCGAGCCGCCCGTCGGTCCGCTGGAAAATGGACGAGGCTTCTATCACTCCGTTTTCCACTCGGTTGCCCAGCGCCATAATTTCCATGACCTGGCGTTTGCCGGCGGCGTTGCGGGCACAGTGGACAACGAGGTCGATGCAGGACGCGACGGTGGGCACCACAAAGGCACTGGAGATGTTTTCCCCGGCCAGCAGCGGCAGAGTGCAGATTTTCGTGACGGCATCATGGGCGCTGTTGGCGTGAACGCTGCACATCCCGGGCAACCCGGAATTCAGCGCGATCAGCATGTCCAGACTTTCCGCCTCCCGCACTTCGCCAACAATGAGGCGGTCCGGCCGCATGCGCAGGGCCTCCTTGACCAGCCGCCGCAGCGGGATTTCCCCAACGCCTTCCAGATTGGACTGGCGGCACTGCAGTCCCACCACGTCCCGCAGCGGCAGTTGCAGCTCAAAAATCTCTTCAACTGTCACCACACGCTCGCGCGGACCAATGGAGGCACCCAGGCAATTCAGCATGGTGGTCTTGCCTGCCTGTGTTGCTCCGGAAACCAGGACATTCAGGCCGCTGGCGACGGCGGCACCAAGGAACCTTGCCGCTTGCGGTGTCAGGGTTCCCAGCTCCACCAGGTGCTCAAGCCTGCTGGCGCGGGCAATGAATTTGCGGATGTTGACCGCCCAGTGCCGCCGGGTGATATCCGGAATCACCACGTGCAGGCGTGAGCCGTCCGGCAGTGAGGCGTCGACAAACGGAGAGGACAGATCCAACCGCCGGCCGGAGCTCTTGAGCATCCGCTCCACCAGGTCCCGCACCTGATCAGCCGAGAGCGACAGGGAGGTCAGTTCGGAGCGGCCGTCGCGTGCCGCGTAGATTTCGGTGGGTGAATTGATCCAGACTTCCTCCACCGTGGGGTCATCGAGCAGCGGCTGCAGGGCGCCGAAGCCGGCCACGGCGTCAAAGACACGGCGTCTGGCGGGCTCCAGCGCACCCAGCGGGGGCAACGATCCGAGGAGGGAGCGCTCGTCGTAATCCGTGACGGCGTCCTCCACCAGGCGCCGAACCTCGGCCAGCTGGCTCGCCGGATCCAAACCGCGCAGGCGGATCAGTTCCCGGACCTCATCCTCGACTATCGCAACGGCGTCCACTCGTTTCCCCCGGGCTAAGCACGGAAAAGGCTGCTGGTGAGCCTGGACCGCGAGACTGATGCGGCCCTTTTGCGGCCACGGCGGCCAGACTAGAAGCCGGACAGGGCGTTGGCTAGCGTAACTGTTGGTGCTGTGGACAACCGGGTAGCCGTACCCGTTTAATCCGCAGGCCGCTCAGTAGTTGGCGGCGGCTGGCAGGCCGGCGTACTCCTCCAGCGTTGCGATGCCCTCCGCGTGCATTCCCTCGGCGATATCGGCCCCCACGTAGCGCAGGTGCCAGGACTCATACGCGTAGCCGGTGACAGCCGAGGCTCCGTCCGGGTAACGCACAATGAACCCGAACCGGTGGGCGTTGACCGCAGTCCACGCTCCAACGGCCGTGTCCTCGAAACAGCCCTGAAGGGAGCAGGTGCCGTTCGGATCCGCGATGTCCACGGCGAGGCCGGTCTGATGTTTTCTGAACCCGGGACGCGCTGAGATGGTGTCTGCCGTTGGTGTCCCGTACTGCGCCGAATAAGCCGCGTACAAAGTTGCTTGGCTGCTGTAGGAGCGGTAGCCGCTGATCGCGGTGAAGGCCACGCCGTCTGCTGCCGCCGCCTCCTTCATCGAGGAATAGGCGGCAGCTGCGTCGGCGCGCAGCGGCTGCCCGTCCGCTGTCTGAAGATTCCCGGGAACATAGTCTGCGGTGCTGAGCGGGCGTTGCTTATTGACGACGACGGCGGCCGAGGCGGGATCATCCACCGCACGGCTGACCGTGATGCCCTGCGCAGCCGACCAGGAAATGGAACCCCGCTCATACTGCTGGGTGCAGGCTCGATGCCCGCAGCGCGGAGCGTCCAGAGGGTAGCCCAGCGTTCCCGTTTCGAAACCTTCCTCCAGCCAGGCCGAGCGGATGGCGCCGAGCGACGGCTGCGCACCGGTCTCCGGGGACCAGACGATGGCGCCGAACTGATAGTTGCGGTAACACCCGCCGTCGCGCAGTCCGCACACCTCGCTTCCGGCGGGGCTTCCCAGGCCGCCGGAGCTGCCGCCCAGCCGGCCGTAAGCCAGATCAATGGGCGAGGGGACCGAGGCTCCCGTGAGACCCAGCGAAACCAGGGCGCCCAGGAACAGCGGGATAACCTTGGAATGGCGCCGGGGCATAGGTCTCCTGATTCCGTTGGCCGGAGGTCACTGCCACAGCATACGCTTGAGCGGATTTCGCACACCCTCCCGGTTGGCGCTTCCCCCCGTACAGGCGTTAAGTTTCCGAGTACATGCCGCAGAGAACAGAACGCAGGTCCACCCAGAATGTCATTGAGCCCCAGGCTGAGTAACCGGCAAAGTAACCGGCTGGATAACCGGCCCCGCCTGGCATCCTTCCTCGTGATGCTCGGCCTCACCTTCGGTGGAGCCGCCCTTGCGTATTTCCGGATCCCGGCCCGCGCAGTCAGTAGGGTTTGGGCGGAGGACGGACCCTTGTTCCTTGCAGAGTACCTGGACCAGGGGCCCGGGCTTTTCACCCCCTATGCCGGATACCTCCACTTGCTGCCGCGCACCATTGTTGCCACGGTGGTGCCGGTCTTCGGGCTGGAAGCATATCCGGTGGCGGTCACGGTTGCCTGCTGTATTGTTCTGGGCCTCATTTCAGCGCTGACGTTCTACTGTGCCTCGGCGCTGACCACCAATGCGGCCGCCCGGCTTTGCTGGGCTTCCATCCCGGTGCTTGTTCCGCCGGGCGCAGTGGAGACCCTGGGCAACGTCGCCAACCTGCACTGGTACCTCCTCTGGCTGGCCCCGTGGGTGCTGATGAAATCTTCGCCGGTCCTAAGCCAAAAGATCCTGCTCGGCGCGGTCGCCCTGGTGATCGGATTGACTGAAATCCAGGCCGCACTGTTCCTGCCGTTGATTTTCTTCCGGCTCAGGGACAGGAATCTCTGGTGGGCCAAGGCAGGACTCGCCGCCGGAACGGCCTGCCAGTTGTTCACCCTGTGGCGGTTTCCCCGCTTCCCCGGAGGCACCGGGGAAACCGGGGACCTGCTGTCCGTCGTCTACGGATATTTCCTGAACTCAGCAGCGGCCATTTTCTACGGCAGTGGATCCGTGATCACCGACCTGATCCAGCGTTTCGGCGCCGCCCCCATCGTCCTCAGCGCCTTGCCCTTCGCCGCGGCCGCCGTCCTGACGGTGGCGGCGGGAAGGCCTCTGCACCGCATGGCCGGGGCCGTCTGGCTAGTGTCATCCATGGCCGTCTGGGCTGCAGCCGTGATAGTCAGCCCGGCAGCCTACTTCCACTACGCAACGTTTGAGTCGGCCCAAGACTGGGACGAATTCTTCCTTAGCCGCTACAGTGCGGTTCCTTCAATGTTTCTCCTGGCGCTGGTGCCGCTGCTGATCCCGGTCAGCGCGGACCGCCGTCCGGCCTCCGGACGGCTGGCAACATTCGTCAGCAGCTCGGGCTTTCGCGGTGGAGTGGCCGGCGCTTTTCTCATCCTGGTCACGGTCCATTTTTTCCCGCTTGAAACCTTGGGCTCCGCCGGCCCGGAATGGGCTCCCCAGATCCGGGAAGCACGGCAGGAGTGTGCAGCGGATCCGGCGCTGGAGAGCGTTCGGATAACTCAGGCACCGGGAAACTGGTTCACCACCATCGACTGCGCCGACCTGTAACCCTCCCCGGGCTGCTTCCGCGCTTCAGGCCGCCAGGGCGGGCCGGACGCGTCGTTTCAGCCGCATGGCCGGTCCCTCCACCCAGGTGAAGCTTGCCCACGCCAGCGGCACAACACAGGCGAAGGTGAGGAGGAGATAGACGGGGAGCGACAGATCCGGAAGTCCAACTTCAATCAGGTTTTGAACGGGCACCCCGTAAATGTAGATGCCGTAGGACAGATCACGGTTGGCGCCGATCCGGTTCAGCGGCAACACTGCCCCCAGGGCAAAGATCAGCAGCGCAAACGGAAGCGGAGCCAGAACTGTTGCTGTCCCAGTGGCCACAGAGATCAGCAGCACCGCGACGGCGACGGCGACCGCAGGCAGAACCCGGATTCTCCGGGCATGCAGGTAGAGCAGTGCTCCGCCGCTGAACGCGGCTATCAGCGGTGGCGCCAGAGTGAGTTCGCTGGCGGGAATCCATCCAACATGTGCGGCAAGGGACAAACAGGTGGCACCCGCAAAAAGCGTTCCCAGGATGGCGGTGCTGCGGCTGCGCAGCGCAGCAAACCCGAGCAGTCCGACGCCGATGTAGCACCCGGCTTCCCAGAAAAGGCTCCACAGGGCGCCGTTCCATATCTCGCCCTCGGGAAGCGTGGTGCCGATGGTGGTCTGCGAGAGGACGGGCGGATACAGGAAGAGATTCCGGACCACGTAGGACAGCGAGTCGCCCAGCGTGAAAGCGCCGGGCGAGCCAACGGCAACTGACAGGGGAGCAAAAACAAAAGCCACCAGCAGCAGTGCCACTAGGAATCCCGGATAGATGCGCAGGAAACGCGCCCGGAAAAACCGTGAAACAGGCTGTCCGTTCATCCTGCTGCGCGTAATCAGGTAACCGGAGATGCCAAAGAAGCCCAAAACGGACCATGCACCCAGCGTCCGGGCGCCCAGCGCGGGTTCCTCCCCCAGATTTCCAATAACCCAGGAATGGGAGACCACAACCAGGGAGGCCAACAGGAGTCGGAGAGCGTTCAGCGAGTTGTTCCGAGGATCAAACAACTCCCCCAGTGTCACCCGTGATCGCCGGTGAGCGGCGATGGGCGATTGGGCGGTACCGGGCATGGGTCAAACTTTCGGTTCAGTGTGGGAGCCGTCACGTGCGGGGCCGTCCCCAGCATAATGCACGTTGTCTGCGCAGCCCGTCCGGCGCCCGGCGTGCCGGACGGATCAACCTCAGCTGTTAATCGGCGGCAACCACTTTTTCCCGATGGTCCTTCCGGCCGCTTGCAAGGGCCGGCGCGAACAGCTGCCGGTACACCAGGACCGCTCCACCAAGGAGCACGAGGAAGTAGGCGACTGTCAGAAGCTGCCAAGTGAACGGCGGCTGCCACACGGGATGGAACATCTCGTTCCAGCGGACAGTGTCCTGAATGCCCACCGTGTAGCGGCGCAGCGTATAGACAAACGCGAAAACGTGGGCCGCAACCGCTCCTCCCAGCAGCCATTTTGCGGCGCCCCGGGCCCACGGCGAGGACGGGAAGGAATGGAACCGGAAGGCGACTCCGCATGCCAGCAGGAGCATGACCACCAGGGCCAGCAGATACCGGCCCTGCCAGATCCAGCCGAGGCTCTGGATGACCTGGGCCTGCATGATGGGCGGGACTGCCAGCACGGCAACCACCAGAAGATAAACACCGAACCGCCCGCGGACCGGACGTGCGCTGAGCCCGGTCAACAGGACCGCACCCATCAGCAGGTGCCAGAACATGTACACACCGGCGGGCAGCGGCGTATCCAGCCACCCCATGACACCCACGTAACCGGAGACATAATCGAAAGTGCGGTCAAACATGATGGCGGCTGCGGTATCCGGGGCCAAATCCACGGGGTTCCCCAGCAGGCTCTTGAAACTGTCGGCAATCACCAGCCAGGCGAGGCTGAAAGCGCAGGAGAGTCCAAGCAGGACCATCATCGCCTGGCTGAGCCGGTCGCGGAGTATCGGCAGCAGGGGGCGGAAGCCGTATGCCAGAACGACGGCGGCGGCAGCCAGCGCCAGCCAGAGCAGGGACACCGGCCGAGTGTTGGCCAGCGCAGCCCCGGAGACGGCCACCATGATGATGTTTATTTTGACGTCCGACAGCGTCCGGTGCTTTTCGAAGGCCACGCACGTATTCATGAAGAAGGCTGCAGCGGCGGCGATCTCAAGGGCATTGGGGTTAATCGATGCGTTCAGGAACAGAACCATCGGAGTGATGGCCACATATCCGGCTGCCAGCGGCCATTTGGGCTTCCCCAACCGTCCTGCCGCCTGAAGCGCGGAGGCAAGGAACGCAACGCCGATCAGCCCACTGAGGATTCGCATCCCGTAGATGGCCGGTGCACCGCTGAGCAGCAGTGTCGGAAGCCCCACGAAAAGGTAGTAGACGGGGTTGTAATTTCCCGCACTGGTCTCTGCCTGCCGCAGCTGGGTATCCTCCCCGTCCATAGTTGGAGCGCAGGCAGCGGGCTCAGCGGCATCATGTGCGTAGCATTCCTGCGCCCGAAGGTCGGCGATGTAACCGGGAACCGTCACCACGGACTGTTCGCTTTGCTGGCCCGAGGAGTCCCCCAGCAGCTGGCCCTGGGCCACCGAAGCAGCCCGGATTGCGTGGGCCGATTCGTCCGGAACAGACATGAGAGGGGAAGCAAAGGACCATAAAACGGTCAATAGTCCCAAGACCGTAAAGACCAGGGGGAAGGGCACCGCCGAGCGTCGGGAAATGGCCGAAGGGGACAATCTGCGCATGGGCCGGTGGGCTCCTGATCTATCGCGGGGAGGGGCTGGTGCGGCGGAATTGACCGCAACGCATCAGCAAGTCTACCGATCCGCCGGATGTCGACCGCAGGAGAAACCGCGGGGAATACAGGGGAAGACCCGCGGGATACAGGGAATGCGAAGCGGACGCGGTCAGGCAGTCCCGGCGGCGGGATCCGGCACCGCATTCTTTGCCGTAAAGACCCAGTACTTGTAAGCGAAAAAGTTCCAGATGGTCATGGCAGCCGTAGAGATTACTTTGCCCAGCATGTAGCTGCTGCCCAGCGTCTCAAAGCCGCTCACGATAAAGCTGGCCGCAACAGTATTGAAAGCAACCAGCGCCATGTACTTCAGGAAACTGGTCCCCTTCACAGATGTCCCGGAAAAGGTAAAGGACCGCTGCAGCACATAATTCGCGGCGAGGCTGGTAAGGAAGGCGATGGGCGTGGCAAGCCAGAGATGAACACCGAAGACTTCGTGCAGGAGCAGCAGCAGCAGGAAATCGACGGCGAAGGAGAGCCCTCCCACCAAAAGATATTTGCCTGCCGGTCCCAGGATCAGTTCCCGCAGCGCTCCTGCGCGCGACGACTTTCGGGGCGCCCCGATATTCTTGTCACGCGACATATAAGGCTTCCGGCTCCTGGTGGTCCTAGTGGGAGACCCCGCAAGGTCGGCTACGATAATAGCACCCTGGGATCATTCGCCGGGGTGCTGCGTTCCCCGCCTGCACTGCTGCAAACACCACCGCAGCTGTCCAGGTTCTGTCTGAAGAAGCCCATCGGCATGACAGCGCGGGCAGTCCAGGCTGCCTGCGGACTATCCGGTCGGGGCCGGGCCCTCGAAGGCCCATAACTTAGGAATAGGACTAAAGACTTTTATGCTCGTGCCGGAACGCTCCGACGTCCTCGTGATTATGCCCGCTTGGAATGAGGGCGAAACCGTGGGGAACACCGTCCGCGAGGTGTTGGCCCAGCGCAAGGGATATGACGTCCTTGTGGTCGACGACGGCTCCACCGACAGTACGGCCCGGTTGGCACGCGAAGCCGGTGCTACGGTGCTGCGGCTTCCCTTTAACCTGGGCGTGGGCGGAGCGATGCGGGCGGGGTTCAAATATGCGCGCAGCCGCGGTTACCAGGCGGTCATCCAGGTTGACTCGGACGGACAACATGATCCCCGGGACATTGAACGGGTGCTCAGCGGGCTGTCAGGCGCCGATATTTCCATCGGAGCCCGCTTCGCCGACAAGGGAGACGAATACAAGGTGGCCGGGCCGCGCAAGTGGGCCATGGCAGTGCTCGCCGGCGTCATCTCGCATTTGGCCAAAACACGGCTCACCGACGTTACCTCGGGGTTCCGGGCCGGGAATGTCAAAGCAATCAGCCAGTACATAGACCACTACCCCGCCGAGTATCTGGGAGACACCATCGATTCGCTGATTGTAGCCATCCGCTCCGGCTGTACGGTCACTCAGGTTCCGGTCACGATGCGGGTCCGGCAGGGCGGCGTTCCCAGCCACAACCCGGCAAAGTCTGCCCTCTATCTGCTCCGCTCGGTTTTTGCCCTGCTGCTTGCGCTTACCCGCCGCAAGTCACAGGTTTCTTTAGATAAGGCTTAACAATGGCTGTCCTCGCTGCATTCGTGTTCTCCCTGGTCATCGTCGTCCTGGTGCTGGTGATGCTGCGCCGCAAGAAGCTGCGCGAGAAATACGCCGTGCTGTGGCTGCTGGTTGGCGGCGGATCGCTGGTTCTTGCCGGCTGGCCGAGTCTCCTGGCCCTGCTGGCCGGATGGCTGGGCGTTGAGGTGCCGTCAAACCTTCTCTTTGCCATGAGCATTGTGCTGCTCATGGGAGTTGCCCTGCACCTCTCGTGGGAGCTGTCCGTCGTGGAGGAGGAGACCCGCGTTCTCGCCGAAGAAGTGGCCATTCTGGAAACATCCCTGACACAGCTGCGTGCCGAGGTGCAGTCGCTGTCCTCGGCGAAGTCACCGGGCCGGTCCGAATCAGCTGTGCACCGCTCCGGTGAGCCGCCGCGGGACACCCCCTCCCCCACCAGCTGCTGATACTACGAAAGAAGGGCCCCGGATCTGCGGATCCGGGGCCCTTCTTTTCTGCACTGTGCTGATCGGCCGGCAGCCGGCACCGTACTACTTCTTCAGCAGGTCCATCAGGTACTGGCCGTAGCCGCTCTTGATCAAAGGCTCGGCACGCTGGCGCAGTTCATCGTCGGTGATGTTGCCCAGCCGCCAGGAGATTTCCTCGGGGCAGCCGATGGACAGGCCCTGTCGCTTCTGGACCGTGCGGATAAAGTCCGAGGCTTCGTTCAGGGAATCAAACGTGCCTGTGTCCAGCCACGCCGTTCCGCGCGGCAGGATCTCCACCTGCAGCTTGCCCTTCTCCAGATAGATCCGGTTCACATCAGTGATTTCCAGCTCGCCGCGGGGCGAAGGCTCCAGGTTGCGGGCAATTTCCACAACGTCATTGTCATAGAAGTACAGGCCCGGAACCGCATAGTGGCTCTTGGGCGCTGCCGGCTTTTCCTCGAGTGAGATGGCACGCCCGGACTGGTCGAACTCCACCACGCCGTACGCGCTGGGATCGGCGACCCAGTAACCGAACACGGCACCGCCGTCGATATTCGAGAACCGGCGCAGCTGGGTACCCATCCCCTGGCCGTAGAAGATGTTGTCGCCCAGGACCAGGGCCACCGGCCCATTGCCGATGTGCTCCGCGCCCAGGACAAAGGCCTGCGCCAGTCCGTCGGGGGAAGGCTGCTGCTTGTAGGTGATGCTGATGCCGAACTGGCTGCCGTCCCCGAGCAGACGCTCAAACTGATCCGCGTCGTGGGGGGTGGTGATGATCAGGATGTCCTTGATGCCCGCCAGGATGAGGGTGGACAAAGGATAATAGATCATTGGCTTGTCATAGACGGGAACCAGCTGCTTGCTGACCCCGAGAGTGATCGGGTGCAGTCTGGACCCCGTGCCGCCTGCCAATATGATTCCGCGCATGCACCTCATCATCCCGGCTCGGTGGTGTCACGGCAAATCCGGTAACGTTGGTCTACATGCAGAAACTCCTGGTGACCGGCGGCGCCGGCTTTATTGGCTCCAACTTTGTTCACTACGCCCTTGAGCGCACTGACTATTCCATCACCGTGCTGGACAAACTCACCTACGCGGGCAACCGCGAATCGCTGGCGGGGCTTCCCGAAGACCGCTTCACCCTGGTTGAAGGCGATATCTGCGACGCCGCCCTGGTGGACCGCCTGGTCGCGGAGACGGACGTCGTGGTCCATTACGCAGCGGAATCCCACAACGACAACTCCCTGCATGACCCGCGTCCGTTCCTGGACACGAACATCATCGGCACTTACACGCTGATCGAAGCGGCCCGCAAGCACGGCACCCGCTTCCACCACATCTCCACCGACGAGGTCTACGGCGACCTGGAACTGGATGACCCGGCACGGTTCACCGAGTCCACCCCGTACAACCCGTCCAGCCCGTACTCCTCCACCAAGGCCGGTTCGGACCTGTTGGTGCGCGCCTGGGTGCGGTCCTTCGGCCTGAAAGCCACCATCAGCAACTGCTCCAACAACTACGGCCCGTACCAGCACGTGGAAAAGTTCATTCCCCGCCAGATCACCAACGTGATCGACGGCGTCCGGCCCAAGCTCTACGGCGCCGGCGAGAACGTCCGTGACTGGATCCACGCCAACGACCACTCCTCGGCCGTGCTGCGCATCATTGAAAAGGGCGAGATCGGCCAGACCTACCTGATCGGTGCCGACGGGGAAAAGAACAACAAGGAAGTTGTTGAACTGATCCTCAAGCACATGGGCCAGCCCGCGGACGCCTATGACCAGGTCATTGACCGGCCCGGACATGACATGCGCTACGCCATTGACTCCACCCGGCTGCGCACGGAACTGGGCTGGGAGCCGGAGTTCTCCAACTTTGACCAGGGCATCGAGGACACCATCGCCTGGTACCGCGCGAACGAGGCCTGGTGGCGGCCGCAGAAGGACCGCACGGAAGCCAAGTACAAGGAACAGGGCCAGTAACGCCATGGCCCCGGAATTCTCCAAGCCCCTTGCTGCCCGCCCGACGCCCATCCCCGGCGTCGTGCTTTATGACCTCCCCGTCCACGGCGACAACCGCGGCTGGTTCAAAGAGAACTGGCAGCGCGAGAAGATGCTTGCCCTGGGCCTGCCGGACTTCGGCCCGGTGCAGAACAACATCTCCTTCAACGAGAGCGCCGGCACCACCCGCGGCATCCATGCCGAGCCGTGGGACAAGTACATTTCGGTGGCCACCGGCCGCATCTTCGGTGCCTGGGTGGACCTGCGCGAAGGCCCGTCCTTCGGTGCCGTGTTCACCGCCGAACTGGATCCCAGCCAGGCCATCTTCATTCCCCGCGGCGTGGGCAACGCCTTCCAGACCCTGGAAGACAACACTGCGTACACGTACCTGGTCAATGACCACTGGAGCGCCGATGCGCAGGGACAGTACACGTTCCTGAACCTGGCCGACGAGACCGCTGCCATTGACTGGCCGATTCCCCTGGACCGGGCCGAGCTCTCGGACAAGGACAGGGCCCATCCGCGGCTGGCCGACGTAGTGCCCATGGCGCCGAAGAAAATCCTCGTGCTGGGTGCCGACGGCCAGCTGGGCAGGGCGCTGCGCGCCGCATACGACGGCGAAGCGAACGTGGAGTTCGCCACCCGCGCAGACCTGGACCTGACGGACCCCGCAGCTCTGGCCGGACGGAACTGGAAGAACTACTCCACGATCATCAACGCCGCCGCCTATACGGCAGTGGACGACGCCGAGTCCCCCGCCGGCAGGGCCGCCGCGTGGGCCATTAACGTCAGCGCAGTGGCTAACCTGGCCCGCACCGCGGCCGAACACCGGATCACCCTGGTCCACGTCTCCTCGGACTACGTCTTTGACGGCACCGCCGCCGAGCATCCCGAGGACGAACCCTTCTCGCCGCTGGGCGTCTACGGGCAGACCAAGGCCGCCGGCGATGCGGTGGTTGCCGCGGTTCCGGCCCACTACATCGTGCGCACCTCCTGGGTCATCGGTGAGGGCAACAACTTTGTCCGGACCATGGCGTCGCTGGCAGGGCGCGGCGTTCAACCCGCAGTGGTGGATGACCAGATCGGCCGGCTGACCTTCACCGAAGACATCGCGGCGGGTATCCGGCATCTGCTCGAATCCCGGGCACCCTACGGAACGTACAACCTGACCAACGACGGCGAACCCGCCTCATGGGCGGACATAGCGCGCCGGGTCTACGAACTCTCCGGACGCCCGGCGGACGCTGTCACCGGCGTCAGCACGGAGCAGTATTTTGCCGGCAAGGCGGCTGCCCCTCGGCCGCAGAACAGCATGCTGCCGCTGGACAAGATCAAAGCCGCGGGCTTTGCCCCGGCCAACGCCGCGGACCGGCTGGCCGCCTATTTGGCGGGCTCCGCCACTGCCGGCAAAAGTTCCGCCGCACGCGGTATGGGATAATGGCACGGTGAGCACCACATGGATTGTTATCCCGATGTACAACGAAGCGACAGTTGTCGGCTCTGTCATTCAGGACCTTCGGCGGGTGTTCCCCAACGTTGTTTGCGTGGACGACGGCAGCCGTGACGGCTCCCAGGCAGTGGCCCGCGCGGCCGGTGCAGTGGTGGTGCAGCACCCCATAAACCTGGGCCAGGGCGCCGCACTGCAGACCGGCATGGAGTACGCTCTCCAGGATCCCAACATGACGAGCATTGTCACGTTCGACGCGGACGGGCAGCACCGGGTGGTTGATGCCGTTGACATGGTTGCCCGCATCAACTCGGGCGAAGCCGAGGCAGTCCTGGGGTCGAGGTTCCTGGATGACCGGACCAAGCTCTCGCCGCAGAAACGCCTTGTCCTGAAGACAGCTGCCATTCAGTCCCGGATGGCAACCGGCATGAACCTGACGGATGCCCACAACGGGTTGAGGGCACTTAACCGCGACGTCGTCTCGAAACTTCACCTGACGCAGAACCGGATGGCCCACGCCTCCGAACTGGTCAACCAGCTGGCAACCATCCGGCCCCGCTGGGTGGAGCACCCGGTCGAGATCATCTATACCGACTACTCCAAGTCCAAGGGCCAGTCGCTGCTCAACTCCGTGAACATTTTGGCCGAACTCTTCCTTAGGTGACCTAATTGCTACTCATCGTCCAGATTGCGCTCGTTTTCGCCGTCATCCTGGTTTCCCTGGTCCTGATGCGCGGCGGCGTAAACGCCAAGCACCTGGCGGTACGCCGCATCATGCTGATGATCTTCGCCGTGGCGGCTGCACTGTCCATCTTCTTCCCGGATGTGCTGACCCGGTTTGCGGGGTTCCTCGGGATCGGGCGCGGCACCGACCTGGTGCTGTACGCGACCATCGTCAGCTTTTTCGTGTTCATGGCCACGACATACCAGCGTTTCCGCAACATGGAAACGTCCATCACCTCGCTGTCCCGGCGCATTGCCCTGGATGAAGCGCCCAAGCCGTGGCTGGCCAAGCACACCCCGGATGACCAGAGCACCGACGGTCTCCAGCAGTAGTCTTCCCCCGCTTCGCGCCTGCACACGCCGGCGGGGGCAAGGGCGGATACAAAAAAGTGGAGCGGACCCCTGACGGGTCCGCTCCACTTTTTTCTTGGGGAAAGACTAGCCGACCACGTGCTTTGCCAGCTTGGGGATGTAGCCAAACTTGCCGCCGACGGCGGAGCGGGCAATCAACGCGGCCGCGTTGAGGCGGGAGGTGGCGTGCAGCCGCGCTGCGCGGGCCGCCCGGGTCCAGCCGATCTGCTCAAAGCGGGTGGCCTCACCCTCGAAGAAGCGACGCTCCTCGTCAAAGCGCCGGCCGTCGAAGGCCCGGACGGACGAATCCGAGCCGGAATGACGGCGGTAGAGGAACGCCAGCTCCGGGGTCAGCACCAGGGAACCGCTGGCGGCAGCAATGTCCAGCAACAGCGCGAGGTCCTGGACGACGTCGAATTCTGTACGGAAACCGATTCGCTTGATGGTCTCGGACTTCCAGGCGATGGACGGGAAATAATGCCAGCCGGCCCGCAGCAGGCTCGTCGCCAGGTCTTCTCCGCCCAGGATGCGCCGCTCGTTGCCCCGGGGAAGGGCAACCCGCTTCACCCGGTCACCCAACGGGGCCGTGACCCGGCTCAGTTCGTCAATGACCTGAACGCCCGGCTGGACAGCGTCTGCCTGCGGGAACTCGGCAAAGGACTCCACCACGGAGGTGAGGTAGTTGGGGAGCATAATGTCATCCGCTCCCATCATGACCGCAATGGGCGCCTCAATGAGGTCAACGGCCTTGCGGTAGTTGCCGTTGGCTCCGAGGTTCTTCTCGTTGCGCTGGTAACTGACGCGGGGGTCCTCGATTTCCGCGAACCAGCGTGCGGGTTCCGGATCGGGATAGCCGTCGTCGATGACAACCAGGCGCCAGTCCTGGTGCTGCTGGCCCATAACGCTTCGGGCGGCTTGCTTCATCAGTTCCACGTCCCCGTAGTACGGGAACATAACATCTACGGCAGTCACGGGTTGCTTCTTTCACTTCTTTGCGACGGCAGGCATAGCCGACGGACGGCGCCGCAATCAGTGGGCGACCAGAGGGAGGGGATCAACCTCCACTATAGGGAGGGCATGCCGCTAAGTCGAAACAGGCCAGCCGGTATGCTGGATCCGGCACTCCAGCCCATACCAAAGACCCACCAGGATAAGAATGAACACCAGCGTCCACCCTTCCTCCCCCAGCCGCGGCCAGGTCAGTGTCTGCATGGCCAGCTACAACGGGTCCGCGCATATAGCGGAGCAGATCGCGTCAATCCTGCCGCAGCTGCAGGCCGGAGACGAGCTGGTGATTGTGGACGACGCGTCCACGGATAACACCGTTGACACAGTTGAAGCCATCGGTGATCCGCGTATCCGGCTCATCCGCTCCGCCGTGAACCGGGGCTATGTGAAGACCTTCGAAGCAGCCCTGACTGCGAGCACCGGCGAGTTTGTTTTCCTTTCGGACCAGGACGATGTGTGGCTTCCCGGCCGCGTTGATGCCATGGTTGCGGCACTTGGGCAGGCCGACGTCGTTGCCAGCAACTTCGGTTACTTCGGGCAGGCACCGCGCCGGATTGAGTCGATCCGGCTGCGCAGTTCGGACAGTTCCCGGCGGTGGGCCAATCTGCTGGCGCTGTGGATCGGAGTGCGCCCCTACTACGGCTGCGCCATGGCGTTCCGCGGCTCGGCCCGGAACCTGATCCTGCCGTTCCCCTCGTTCCTGGTGGAGACCCATGACCAGTGGATTGCCCTCGCCGGCAACCTCAAGGGATCCATGGTGCATTTGGAGCAGAACACGCTGAACCGCCGCCTGCACGAGAACAACACCACACCCAAAAAGGCCCGCAGCCTATCGCAGATCCTGCGGGCGAGGATCATGCTGGCGCGGGCCTTCTTTGTGGCTTTGAAGCGGATTCAGCGCGGGAAATCGGCTGCCGCAGGGTCCTAAGGCGGTTTACTTCTTCCGGGGCGTCACGAGCGCGGCGTCCCGGGCGCTGATCCGGCCCATCCGGCCGGTCAGGGCATCACGGACACCGAGCACAATGGCGGCGACCTGACGGGCACGGTGCGGCCCGTACACCACGCGCACACCGTAGAACACCACCTCGAGGCCGATCCGGCGCAGGACCCACACCGGCTGTTTGGTCAGGTAGCGCTTGTACATCACCAATCCGTTGCGGGTGATGTAGTAGACGCGGAAGGGCGCATGGGAGTGGACAAAGCGTTTCTGCCCGCCCACCGTGACGTGCCAGGTGCCCAGACGCATGGGCCGGGCCTCTCCGACAGCGTGGGTGATGTTGCATCCGGGCGCCACAATGGCCTTGAGCCCGAGGTCCCGGATGCGGGCAGTGAACTCGGAGTCCACGCAGTCGATGAACAGATCCTCCTCCAGCAGCCCGGCGGCATCGAAAGTGGCAGCCGGAATCAGGGTGCCCGACTGCATCGGATCAAAGGCCTCCGGATGCTCAACGCCTGCCTTCTGCACCATGACCGGCAGCTGGTTGTGGGACTCGGCGCAGACCATGCCCACAGGCACGCCCTGTGCCGTCGCCTTGTCGAAGGCCTCCAGTGCCAGGGCAACGTAGCCCGGGTCAAGCTCGGAGTCCTGGTCCAGGGTCAGATAGAAGTCCGGCGAGGAATCGGCCGCATAACGGATGCCTGCGTTGAGGGCGGCAGCGATTCCGCTGTTCTCCCCCTGTTTGAGGACGACGGCGCCCGCGGCTTCCAGCGCCTCGTAGACGGCGGGGTCTGCGGCGGGTGATCCGTCATCAACAACAATGACGCGTTCCACCTGGGCAGCGAGCCGCTGAACCTTTTCAACCAGGTCCGAGGGCGGGTTGAAGGCGGAAATCACCGCGGCAACGCGATGGGAATGGGTCATGCTGTACACCTTTGGTTGGAACGGGTCGGAGCTGATCGGCGGAAAGTCCGCACGGGCCTGCGCTGCTTATTTGCCCAGCTGCACGGTCCCGGACCGCAGCTGGCCGGGCCAGATGGTCCGCGGGGTGCGTGCGAGCCCCTCATACAGCCCCTTGGCGGCGCAGCGCAGCCACAGGGAGCGGTCCTGGGCCTGCACGCCCTGCCGCAGCGCGAGGACGGCCATTCCCGCTCCCCACCGGACCGGGTTTTGCAGCAGGGTCCGCGGCGCCGGGTCCAGGCGCCGGAGCCACAGGTTGTTGCGGAGGTAGTAGAACAGCCGTCCGGCCATGTCCGCCTGGTTTTGCTTCTCCGGATGGAGGATGCGGCTGTCCGGAAGAACCATCCCGTACGCACCGCGGTTCAGCCGCCGCGTGTATTCGGCATCATCAAACCAGATGAAGAAGTCGGCATAGGGCAGCGGCATTCCGGCGGCGGCCTTGAGGTCGATCAGCACGCCGACAAAACTGGCGCTGTTCACGGCAATGCCGCCGAGGGAATGCGCCTTCAACTGGCGGACCGGGTCCGTGGAGAGGTCGGGCAGGTGTCCGTTGTTCGGCTCCCCCTGGGGGTTGACCACCAGCGACGTAACGAATCCCGGACGTTCGGGTGCATTTTCCATGGCCTCGGCCAACGGCCGCAGGCTGCCGGGAAGCGGTTCGGCGTCGTCGTCCATGAGCCAGGCCGCATCATGTCCGGCTGCTATCGCATGCTCAATGCCCCAGGCGAAGCCCCCGGCACCGCCCAGGTTGGCGCCTGTCTCAAAGACCGTGACGTCAGGGAACTCGTCACGCACCATGGCAACACTGCCGTCGGTGGAACCGTTGTCAACGAGCATAATCTCGTCCGGTTTCCGGTCCTGGGACGCAAGCGCCGAAAGACACTTGCGGAGCAGGTCCACGCGGTTATACGAGACAACAACTGCTGCTACAGACAAAGAGTTCCCATCTTCGGAGGATGCCCCCGCCAGGCGCCGGAAGGCATACTGAGAGCGGGCTGCGCTACCACGATGATATCAACCCGAACATGGCCCTGAGTTAGAATCTTGGACGGGACCAAGCACCGGAATCGATCCGCCGCTTACCGTCGCCCCTGTTACGGAGGACATTCTTGGGTCAGCGCACGATTCTGCCGCACCTCCGCCGATTGGGGGCCTTCGGCGCTTCCGTGGTGATCACCACCGTGGTGGGAGTCCTGGCCATACCTGTGGTAATCGCCAACACCGGTGACAAAACCTGGGGTGTCATAGCTCTCGGACAGTCCACGGCCCTGCTCTTCGGCGTCTTGGTCTCCTTCGGCTGGGGCACCACCGGACCGGCCATGGTGGCTGGCATGCCGGCCGAACGGCGGCCTCAAATGTACATGGATTCACTCGTCAGCCGCCTGTACCTGTTCTGCGCGGCGGCGCCGGTGGCTGCGCTGGTTGTCTGGCTGATTGCCCATTATGACAAGCCGGTGGCTGTGCTCGCCTGCATGGCCTACCTGCTTCCCTTCCTGGGGGCGTCCTGGTTTTTCGTTGGAGATGCCCGTCCCGGACGGCTGCTGTTTTTTGACACGCTTCCCGTCACGCTGGGAACGGTGTTTGGGCTGATCGGCCTCACTGTCACGGGCAACGTCTATGTCTATCTGTGGATCCAGCTGGCTCTGAACCTTGCCGCGGTAGTGGTGAGCGGGGTGCTGATCCGGACGCGGTCAGCCGTGGCCCCATCCTTCAACTTCAACCTCCGCAGTGCGGCCCGCCGCCTGCAGGGCCAGCGGCACGCCGTCGTCACAGCCGCCACGTCCAGCCTGTACGTGAGTACGCCGCTAATGGTGGTGGCCGCAATTCTGCCGGGTTCCTTGTCGCTGTACGCGATGTCCGAGAAGTTCTTTAAGTACGGACTGACTGCGGTGGGACCGGTGGTCCAGGTGCTCCAAGGGTCCATCGCCAGTCCGGATAAGGCACGCCAGAATGCCCGCGTTCTCCTGGCCGCCAAGCTGGCCCCGTTCGCCGCAGCGCTCGGGGCCGTAGTGATGGCGCTGTGCATCCCCTGGGCCAGCCGTCTGCTCTCACAGGGGGAAATCCAGGTTGGCTTCGACCTCAGCGTGCCCATGGGAGTGGTCTTTGGCGCCGTCGCGGTCTCGCAGGTTGTGGGGCTCGCCTGCCTGATCCCCATCGGGGAAGGAAAGGCCCTGGCGGCCTCCACCGTGCTGGGTGCCGCCATCGGCATTCCGCTGATCTGTGCGGGCGCTCTGACGGTGGGAGTTTCTGCTGTTGCCTGGGCCGTGGCAGTGTCGGAGCTGGCAGTTGCCGTCTACCAGCTCCGCGTCGTCTTCAGCCACTTCCGGCGGGCTGCCAGGAACGCCGAGGTCGCAGCCTCCTGAGCCCGGCCGTCCGGACAGACCGCTTGGCGGTTTGCTCCGGCCTTAGCCGCAGGCCGTGATCCGGTAGAGCTTCGCGTCACCCTCGCTGTCGACGAGCTCCACCACCCCGCTGGATTCGAGGTCTTCCAGGCCCGGGTAGGGGTGGGTGCGGCCGTGGACTTCCTGGTCGCCGAAGTCCAGGACGTAGTCAACCTGCTCTGCTTCGACGGCGGGGCACACCTCAGGATCCGTCAGGGCATTGCGCAGGTTCGAGTAGATTTCGACTTCCTCGGGAGCCAGAGCGGCGATGGTGTGAAGCTGCATCGGCTCAAAGCCGGCAAGTGCGTAGACCAATGAACTCCCGGTCCACGGATTTCCGACCAGCCGGGCACCTTCCTCAATCTCGTCGTCCAGCCGCTCCATCAGCTCGTACTCATCCTGTGACACGAGGGGCGATTCCTCGCTGAGACGGTAATTGCCCGCGGCGGACCGGGCCTCGGCGCGGAGGTTTTCCGACTGCGTGGCCGCGGTGGCTACAAGCATCAGCACCACCACTGCAGCAGCAGTGGCGCCGCGCATCATGTCCGCGCGCAAGCCGCGGGCAGCCATCCGCTCCATGGCGGGGCGCCACAGCGCCTTGTTCAGGCCTTCGATGATGAGTGTGCCGCCCAGGGCTGCCACGGGGAGAATCACGACCGGAAGGAGTGCAGCCAGCCGGTTCGTGTCCGTGTACCACCCGCCGGTGATGAGGTCACGGAAATCCCCGTCCGGCGCACCGGTGGCCACGACGTAGAGGAATCCGCCGACGGCGTAGATCCCCGCGGTCCACCAGGGAGCCCGGCGAAGAATCAATGCGGCGAATCCAAACAGCGTGAGCACGAAGACGCCCCAGGAGACTGCAGTGCGCAGCGGGGCACTGGCCAGAACCTCACCCATGGCCTGTGCCTGGGTCTGGTACGGCAGCCAGATCAGCGTGTCATCCTCCGGCCGGACTGCATTCCACAGCATCACCACGCCGACGGCGTACAGCACGAAGACCAGGATGTAGAGCCATGCCCGCACGGCCCGCGACTGGGAGTACTCGATCCCGACCCGGCGGATGACAGCGGCCAGGACCAGAGGAACCGAGAAGGCGGTAACGGCCAGGAAGGCACTCGGATGCCCCAGGCCCAGGCCGGGAAGCAGGGCGATCAGAAGAAGCCAGGCCAGGGGAAGGGAAATATTGCGCCGGGCCAGTCCAAGGACGCTGAGCAGAACCCCCAGCACGGCAGGAATCAGGCTGACCCCGAGGAAGTTGGGGTAGAGGACTCCGAAGTTCACCAGCAGCAGCGGGAACGCGCCGAATGCACCGGACAGGACCCCTGCGATTAGCGTGGGCACGGCTTTCCGGCCGGCGATCTGCTGAACCAGGAAGATGCAGCCAAGCGGCCACACCAACGCGCCGATCACAAGGTTAACGGAGTTGACGCTGACCGGGATGGACGTGGAGGCGAGGGAATTGACGAGGGAAACAATCCCGTGCCAGCCCGAGGGATAGAAACCGATGCCGGTCATCCCGCCAAGGCTGAACGACGACGCGGAGCCGGTTTCCGCGATATAGCGGATCGCGTTGAGGTGGAAGATGTTGTCGAAAGTCTGCGAGATGTTCTCGGGTGCACCGAAGGCAAAGAGCAGGCGCCGCCCAATCAGGGCTGCAGCGCCCACCACGGCAACAGCCTCCACCACGTGGATTGTCGGATCGGTTGCCGTCGTCAAGATGTCCCGATCATGCCGCCTGCCCCACCAAAGCCGCAGTACCGCCGCCACAGCCGTGGCCAGCACCGTGAGCAGGGCAACCGGAACCAGGGACCAGCCCACCCCTGCCACATCGGCCACCACGGCCGCTACCGAGATCAGCGAGACGGACAGGACCGGTGATATGGCCAGGGCTGCCAGCCACCGGAGACGGAATCCGGCGAAGGCCAGCAGCGCTCCCGGCGCCATGATGACGCCTATCGCGGTGAGTATCTGTGGCGTGACGGAAATCCAGGTCACGGTCTTCCTTCCGGTGCTGTGGTCCACACCGCACGTTGCAGCGGGTAAGTCATATGGTGTCTGTAAGCGGGCGAGAAAGCCTACGAATCGCCGCGCATCCTGCCAACCACGTCGGTAACTGATGCGTCCATGACAATCTGGCCGTGCTCCAGCAGGACACCCCGCTCGCAGATCCGTGACACCAGATCCAGGTCATGGCTCACCACCACGAGTGTCTTGCCCTCGCCGGCCAGTTCCTTGATCTTGTCGATGCACTTCTTTTGGAAGGGCTCGTCGCCGACGGCCAGGATTTCATCCACCAGGAAGATGTCCGGGTCCGTGTGGACCGCAACAGAGAAGGCGAGGCGCAGGTACATGCCGGAGGAGTAGAACTTGACCTCGGTGTCGATGAACTGGCCAATTTCCGAAAATTCAACGATCGAGTCGAACTTCTCGTCGATTTCCTGTTCCGTCATCCCGAGGATGGCGCCGTTGAGGTAGACGTTGTCGCGGCCGCTGAGATCGTGGTGGAAACCCGCCCCCACCTCAATCAGTCCGGCCACGCGTCCGCGTGTCCCCACGGTTCCGCTGTCGGGGCGCATGACGCCGGAGATGTGCTTGAGGAGGGTGGACTTGCCGGACCCGTTCAGGCCCAGCAGTGCCACGGTCTCTCCCTGCTCGACGTCGAGGGACACGCCTTTGAGGGCATGGAACTTCTCGGACAAATCTCCCTTGCGGCCCTTGATCAGCCACACGAAGGCTTCCTTCATGGAACGGGTGTGCCGCAGGACAAACTGCTTGTTGACGTTATGTACTTCGATGGCGTTTGCCATGGTTCTACAGCTCCTGCGCGAAACGGCCTTCAAGGCGATGGAAGACGAGCTGGCCAAGCAGCAGCACAGCCGCCGAAATGGCCAGGGCAATAGGTATCCACACGGACAGCAGGTGCGGCGGAATCGCTTCGGCACCGTCAGTGGTGGGCAGCCAGAACGCGAAATGGAAGGTCTCCACGCCCACGGTGATGGGATTGAGCTGGTAGAGGTGGAAATACGTCTCCCCCAGCTTGTCCTGCACCATTTTCCAGGAGTACAGCACCGGCGACGCCCAGGTGGCGATCATCAACAGCATGTCCACCAGATTCTCGGCGTCACGGAAGTAGACGTTCACCGCACCGAAAAGCAGGCCGAGCCCCGTGGCGAGGAGCGCCACGATAATGAAACCGGCCACCGCGGCAGACAGCTGCAGCAGCGACGGCCGCCAGCCGTTGAACAGACAGGCCACCACCAGGATGAGCATCTGGGGCACGAAGTGCACGGCGGAAACCCAGACAGACGCCACCGGGAAGAGCTGGCGGGGCAGATAGATCTTCTTGATCAGCCCGCCGTTTCCCACAATGGATCTCGACGCATTGCCCAGTGCTTCGGTGAAGAAGTTGATCAGGACGATGCCGGAGAACAGATAAATGGCGTAGTTGGGCAGCCCGCCCGGATTTCGGGGGCTCTGCTCCAGGTTCAGGAAAACACCAAGCGCTACGTAGAAGACCACGAACTGCACGCCGGGCTTCACATAGGACCACAGCAGGCCCAGAACGGATCCGCGGTAGCGGACCTTCAGCTCCTTGGAAACGAGCAGCTTGAGCAGGAAGCGGGACCGGACGATGTCCGCCAGTCCCGCTCCCCGCCCCGGAGTTTCGAGTGCGCCGGTGGACAAGCTTATTTACTCTCTTCCGAGTGTTCGGCGAAGGTCTTCTTCCACGCCTCGAAGGATGTGATTTCCGGAAGTGCCTCGCGGTACTGGTCGCTGAGTTTCTGCCAGTTCTTGAGGATTTCCGCGTTCAGCTTCACGGCCTCGGCCAGCAGGACGCGCAGCTGCTTGGGATCGCGCTTGTACCAGGACGCGCCGGTTCCCTCGGCGTTGGACACCACGGCGCTGTCGTACTGGGACATCCGCCACCACTTGTTGTCCTGGTGGGCAATGTAGGCCTGCGGATGCTCCAGGCTCGAGGCCGGCACCTTCTTGGTCAGCTGGCGGATAACCGTCTTCGCAGCCCACGGGATCAGGGTGGTGTAGGACGGTGCGGAGAAACCCTGGCCATGACGCGGCGGCTTGTGCATCACCGGGGCCGGGAAGGCCTCCGGTTCCGGCTGAATCTGCGAGTCACTGAACTTCTTGGTCAGGGCACGGATTTCCGGCAGCTTCGTCGGAAGGATCTCATGCAGGTGCTCCGGGCCCTTCAGCAGGTCCCGCAGAGCCATGACACGGCCCTGCGCGGTGAAGTACTGCATGGAGATCAGGTGCTTGAGGTCGATGTATCCGGTCTCGCGGACCACACGGCCGCCGTGTTCGTACGGGCTGTGGATCAGCGCGGCAATCATGCGGTTGCGGGTGTGGAAGTACGCCTGCCAGCCCACCAGGTCATCCTTGTCGATCCAGGACACATGCCAGACCGCTGAGCCGGGCATCGATACCGTGGGGTATCCGGCACTCTTGGCACGCAAGCCGTATTCGGCGTCGTCCCACTTGATGAAGACCGGAAGGGAGAGGCCGATGTCACGGATCACCTTGGTGGGAATCAGGCACATCCACCAGCCGTTGTAGTCCACGTCCACCCGGCGGTGGAGCCACGGCGTGTGCCGCAGGTTGGAGCGCACAAAGTCGTGTCCCAGCGTCATCTGGTCATGCGGCTGGTCGGGCTGGAACCGGTACGGGTTCACCGTTTCGCCAAAGGTGTGCAGGACGGTGCGGTTGTACAGGTCAAACATGTGGCCGCCCACAATGGTGGGGGTCTTGCAGCGGTCGGCGAAGGTCAGGAGGCGGGAGATGCTCTCCGGCTCCATCACGACGTCGTCGTCCAGGAGCAGGACGTAGTCGCTTCCGTTCTCAACGGCCTCGTACATGCCGCGTGCGAAACCGCCGGATCCGCCCAGGTTGGCCTGGTTGATGATCCGCAGCTTGCCGTCCAGCATGGCTTCGACTTCAGCGAAACCCTCAGCATCGGCAACCTTCTCGGTGCCCTGGTCAACGATCAGGACTTCCTTGACGAAGGCCAGGGCCTCGGGATGCTCACCGAGGATGCGCAGGTTGTTGATGCAGAAGGAAGTCTTGTTGAGCGTGGTGATTTCCAGCGTTACGGCGCCGGGCTTCACAGGCTCTCCGGGAGCCTGCCATTCCGCTTCCTCGAGGATCAGCGGCTCGGAGCCGGCAACGAGATCGAACCAGTACCAGCCGCCGTCCCCGAAGGGCTTCAGGCTCAGTTCAAAGGTGCTGGTGGCCGGGGAATCCACGCGCTGGGTCTGAACATGCTGGAGCGAGCCGCGGGCGTTGGACTTGTAGACGCTGACGGCGCCGGTGCCCGTGGTGCGCACGCTGAGGCGTACGGTGTCCAAATTGGTCCAACGGCGCCAGTAGCTGGCCGGGAAGGCATTGAAGTACGTGCCGAAGGAAACGCGCTCGCCCGGGCGGACCGAGGTGGACCGCCGTGAGAGGAAGTCTTCAGCGTGTGCTTCCTTCCCCGGCATTGCAGCTGACGGCGACTGGGGGTTCGTGTGCGCATCACCGTTCATGGTGGACAGCTGCACGCCCGTAGCGCTGCCGGTGTCCATGTACAGGGGGATGGTGTCCAGCTGATCCGTGGACGGCAGTACTACCCGCTGCAGCGGTGACCAGACCTGGTCCGGTTCATTCACCTTCGGTGTCCGCTTTGCGGCTGCGTCACTCACGCGTCTACTCCTCCGCTTTGAAGTTTCGCCCCGCCGGTGAAGTGAGGCTTGATCTTATTGTCATACATCGACAACGCGGATCCGATCGCCATGTGCATGTCCAAGTACTTGTAGGTGCCGAGGCGGCCGCCGAACAGCACATCCTTTTCGCCCTTGGCCAGGTCACGGTAGGCCAGCAGCTTGGCACGGTCCTCCGCAGTGTTGACCGGGTAGTACGGCTCGTCACCCTTCTGCGCGAAACGGGAGTATTCGCGCATGATGACCGTGGCGTCCTTGGTGTAGTCCCGTTCCGGATGGAAATGGCGGAACTCATGGATGCGGGTGAAGGGAACATCTTCATCCGGGTAGTTCATGACGGACGTGCCCTGGAAGTCTTCGATGGGCAGGACCTCTTCCTCGAGGTCGATGGTTCGCCAGGAGAGGTCGCCTTCGGCATAGTCGAAGTAACGGTCGACTGCACCGGTGTAAATGACCGGAACCTGTCCCACGGTATTGTCACGGGAGAACTCGTGGCCGTCGTCGAAGAAGTCCGTCTTCAGGTGCACCTGGATGTTCGGGTGGTCGGCCATGCGCTCGATCCACGCCGTGTAGCCGTCTTTCGGCAGGCCCTCGTGCGTGTCGTTGAAGTACCGGTTGTCGTAGTTGTAGCGCACGGGCAGGCGGCTGATGATCTCGGCCGGCAGGTCCTTGGGATCGGTCTGCCACTGCTTGCCGGTGTAGTGCTTGATGAACGCCTCATACAGGGGCCGGCCAATCAGCTGGATTCCCTTGTCATTGAGGTTGGCCGGATCTGTGCCTGCCAGCTCGCCGGCCTGTTCCTGGATCAGCGCGCGTGCTTCAGCCGGCCCCATGGACGAGCGGAAGAACTGGTTGATGGTGCCGAGGTTGATCGGCATGGAGTACACCTCGCCCTTATGGCTGGTGTAGACCTTGTGCACGTAGTTGGTGAACTCGGTGAAACGGTTGACGTACTCCCACACACGCTCATTCGAGGTGTGGAAAAGGTGGGCGCCGTAACGGTGCACTTCAATGCCGGTCTGGACTTCGTTCTCACTGTAGGCGTTGCCGCCGATGTGGTGGCGACGGTCCAGCACTGCGACTTTGAGGCCCAGTTCCCGGGCAGCCCGCTCGGCTACGGTAAGGCCGAAAAAGCCCGACCCTACGACGACGAGGTCAACGTTCACTTGTTTCTCCTGTTTGTTTCGGTGCGGCCTATCCGGGCACGGACCCGACGGTCTAGGTTATCCGACAATCGAAGCACGGGCACTTTTACGGGCCCCTGCTGCTGTTACCAAGGCACCGCTGCATGGAACCGGCGGTCGAATTCATCAGTCATTGATGCTGTGTAAGTGGTTGTGAGGTGGTTGCCGTCCAGATAAACATAGACGTTCCCCACCACCGGCATGCAGGTCCCGTCGGGACAGATCAAATCTGTCATGTCGATGAGTTCCAGGCCGGGCATGGAATCGAAAAGCGACGCCACCGCTTCAGGATCCGAAAGCTTCTGGTCCACGGCAGTATTGCAGTCATCCGACTGGGCACCGTTGGCCTCGGCACACTGCAGCATGTTGAAGGCGTACCGCGGGTTGTCCCGCACACCGATGACCGGAACTCCTCCCTGACGCAGCATTTCTGCGGCTTCCGGAAGTCCGGCCACGGGAGGATCAGCTGGTTCAACCGGGTGGGCCGCCGTAGCGACGGTCACGACGGCGTCGGGCTTCAGTTCCAACGCGTAGTTCACGGCAGCTTCATTGAAGCTGTTGCAGTCTTCTCCGCGGCCATCGGTGAGGGCTCCGAACTGGCATCCGCCCAGCAGCAGGGAAACCAGCCGGTAGTTGTGCTCCTTGGCGAGGGGCTCCAGCGCTCCCAGCCACTGTTCGGCGTGGGAATCGCCAATCACCAGGATGGTTTTCTCCGGCTGCGGGGAAGGCTCTGTCATCATGCAGTTTCCGGCCAGCACCGGGTCCCCGGGCGCTGCCTCAAACTCGGAGCAATCACTCTCCAGGACGCCCCACTCCTGATCCAGCGCACTGAGCGCGGGAACGGGCCGGGCATCAGGGCTGCTGAGATCCTCGAACCCTGCGAGCAGGGAGCGTGCACCGGGATTATCCCGAATCGCCGCGGCCGCCTGCTTCTCGGCCTGCACTTTGAGTCCGTACTGCCAGCCGGCAATCGGAGCTGCGGCGACGGCGATGCACAGGCCTATCACCAGTGCGGCGCGGGCTGAGTTGCGGTTTACCCATGCGGAGGACCGGAGCGGGCGCTCCACCAGTTTGGTCGTCAGGTAGGCGAGGACCAGCGACACAGCAATGATCGCGGTTCCTCCAACGGGCCCAACCTCTTGGCGGTCCCGCCAAATCAGGTAGATGACCAGGACCGGCCAGTGCCATAAGTACAGGGCGTAGGACATGTCCCCCAGGCGCATCAGCGGTTTCCAGGACAACAGCCTGTCCGCTCCGATGCGGCTGCCGGTCTGCCCGGCAATAATTACGAGCGAGGCTGCCAGGAGCGGCATCAGAGCCACGTAGCCCGGGAACTGGCCCTGCACATCCAGCAGGAAGCCCACGCTGAGCATGGCTGCCAAACCGAGCCAGCCGGCCGCGACACGCAGACCCCGGGGAAGCTTCAGATACGGCAGTGCCAGGGCGAGCAGGGAACCCAGCGCGAATTCCCACAGCCTGGTGCGGGTGTCGAAGTAGGCATGGGCCTGATTGCCGTAGGTTTCAACAATTGAGAAGCCCAGGGACAGGGCAAAGACCGTTCCGAAGACAATCAGCACCATCCGCCGGAATCGGACCCGAAGGGTTTTGGCCAGAAGTGCCGCTGCCGCCAGGAGCAGCGGCCAGAGAATAAAGACCTGCCCCTGGATGGAAAGGGACCAGAAATGCTGCAGGGGGCTCGCTGTGCTGTGGTCTGCGGCGTAATAGTCCACGGACTGCGCTGCGAGCAGCCAGTTCTGGAAATACAGGAGGGACGCCCAGCTCTGCGAGAGGATCTCGCTCCATCGGCTCTGCGGAACAAACAGCGCCGTTGCCGTCAGAGTTCCGATGAGCACCACTATGACCGGAGGCAGCAGCCGCTTGAACTGGTGAAGCCAGTAGCGGCCCAGCGCCAGGGGCCGGCCGCCCTCCACCTTGCGGATAAAGGAGAGCGTGAGCAGGAACGCGGAGATGAGGAGGAAGACATCCACCCCGCCGGAAACCCGCCCAAACCAGATGTGATAGGTGACCACCATCAGTACCGCGAGGGCCCGCAGTCCCTGCACTTCGGGACGGTACGTGGACTTGGCGGCAGACGGAGTGGCGGCGCGAGCGGTGACCGGTTTGAGTTCCGTTTCTAGCTTCGACACACAGACCTCTCGTCAGGACAGCAATTCAGCCATAAACTGTACCCCCTCAAACTAGGGGGCTCAGGGCCACTGCCGTTGACGCGGCACATCCGTTGGGCCCGCTCGGCACCATTCTAAGGGCCTTGGCTTATCTCGCTAAAAAGCCACGCCCGCGCGGCTGCACATCAGAAAACCACTTGGAACAGGACACCTGCGCACAGGTATTCTCGGCGAGGCAGGGCCTCGCCGGCGGAAGCCGGCGTGTGGCCGATTCCACTGCCGGTCCGGTTACAGGGCCTTTGTCTCCCCCGAGAGCCTTGAGGTGTGCCGGACGACGGGCCGGGTGAACAGCAGTACCAACACGGCAGCGGCAGGCAGCAGCAGGAGCAGCCCGGCAAGAAGGACTCCGCCCTGCAGGGTGGGGACGGCGATCACCAGGGCAAACAGCTGGAACACCAGCACTCCGGCCCGGGTCCAGCGGAAACCGCGGAAGAAGAAGTGGCCCAGGGCCAGCAGCCATCCGCCTGCAGCTGCCAGCAGGACGGTGGTGAACACTGCCCCGCCCATGGATACCGGGGTTTCCGTGAAGAGGTTGTAGACAAACCAGCCCGCCAGCACCAGGAGAGTGGCTGCTTCCAGGATGAGGACTGCGGAAATGAAGATAACTGCCGCTGGACGGGACGCGGGGCGGCCCTCATGCGGCTGCGGCTCTTGAAGTCTTGACACACTGGCACACTACCGGACATAGTCGGAGGGCTCTGCGACAGGCCGCGGATTGGCCGTCCCCGCTGTGACACATCCCTCACGGTTTCGGGCAAATTGGGAGCTCCCTAACCCTTGTATGAGGTTCCTTTACATGGAATCCTAGGAGCTGGGGAAATGTGGGGCCGGAGCTGGCCCCTTTCGTTTGCAGTTGCTCGTGAATGTTTTCACAAACGGGAGACAACTATTTAGAGGAGATTGTGATTAGCATGGATTGGCGGAGCCGCGCAGCGTGTCTGGACAAAGATCCGGAGCTGTTCTTCCCTGTGGGCAACACCGGCCCGGCTCTTCTTCAGATTGAAGAGGCCAAGAGTGTGTGCCGCCGATGCCCGGTCATGGATACCTGCCTCCAGTGGGCTATCGAAACCGGCCAGGACGCCGGCGTTTGGGGCGGCATGAGTGAAGACGAACGCCGCGCGCTGAAGCGCCGTGCCGCACGCGCACGCCGCGCTTCATAATGAGCCGGATTTAGTCCGGGAAACTTCAGGAAGGGCCGCTGCCAAGAGCAGCGGCCCTTCCTGTTAATACGTTCATTTGCCGGAACTAAAACGTCTCAGCTCCGGCGCGACGCATTGTCCAAGCCCATTTCGATCCGCACTTCCGTTCCGCCTCCCGGGCGGGCGGACCATTCGATGGTGCCGTCCAGTTCGCTCTGCACCAGCGTGCGGACAATCTGGAGTCCCAAACCCTCCCGCCGCGGCCCCGGCGGCAGCCCCACGCCGTCGTCGGCCACTGTGACAATAAGGATTTCCTCGGCATAGGCGCCGTGCTGCCGTGCCGCACTGAGCCACACCGTGCCCTTGCGGTCGGACAACCCGTGTTCGACGGCGTTTGTCACCAGTTCATTGATCACCAGTGCCAGCGGGGTCGCGAAATCACTGGGCAGCTCTCCAAAGGATCCCTCCTTTTCGGTGCTGACCTGCTGGGTTGGCGAGGCTACTTCCGCGGCCAGGCGGAACTGCCGGTCAATGAGCTCATCAAAGTTGACATTCTGCGTCAGTCCCTGGGACAGGGTTTCGTGGACCAGGGCAATGGTGGCGACCCGGCGCATGGCCTGCGCCAGCCCCTGCTTGCCTTCTTCGCTTTCCATCCGCCGTGACTGCATGCGCAGCAGTGCGGCCACGGTCTGCAGGTTGTTCTTGACTCGGTGGTGGATCTCGCGGATGGTGGCGTCCTTGGACACCAGTTCCATTTCCCGGCGGCGCAGTTCGGAGACATCCCGGCACAGCACCAGGGCGCCGAACCGTTCCTTCTCGTCCCGCAGCGGAATCGCCCGCAGCGAGAGGCTGACTCCGCGGGACTCGATTTCCGTGCGCCACGGCATCCGTCCGGTCACCACCAGCGGCAGCGTTTCGTCCACCATGCGCCGGTCCTTGAGCAGTGCCGTGGTGATTTCCGCAAGGGCGCGGCCTTCCAGCGCCTCCATCTCCCCCAGCCGGCGGAAGGCGGAGACGCCGTTGGGCGAGGCATACTGCACAATGCCCTCGGCGTCCAAGCGGATGAGTCCGTCTCCCACGCGCGGGGCGCCGCGGCGGGAACCCGTGGGTGTGGCGAAATCGGGCCACAGTCCCAGGGTTCCCATCCGCAGCAGATCATAGGCGCACTGCCGGTAGGTCAGTTCCAGCCGTGACGGCATGCGGGAGGAGGACAGGTCCATGTGGCTGGTGACCACGGCCAGGGTTCGGCCGTTGCGGACAAAAGGAATGGCTTCCACCCGCATGGCCGTTTCCGCTGTCCAGTTCGTTTCCGGAGACCGTTCAATGACCTGGCTGTTCCACGCCCTGTCAACGAGGGGCTGCAGATCCGCCCGGATCCGCTCCCCCACGAAGTCGCTGTGGAACACGGTGTGCGACGTCGACGGGCGGGCATGAGCCAGCGCAACATAGCTGCCGTCCGGAAGAGGGAACCAGAGCGCGAGATCCGCAAACGCCAGGTCGGCGACCAGCTGCCAGTCGCCGACCAGAAGGTGCAGCCATTCCGCGTCCCCCGGTCCAAAATCGGCATGGTCCTTGATGGGATCGGTAAATATGGCCACTGTCTCTTTTTCTTTTCGTATCTAGCGTCGAACGATGGAGCGCAGCAGGCGCAGGGCAACCGAAAGGGATGCCATGTCCTCGTGCTCCAGTTTGTTCACATCTTCGAACATCACCCGGGCGCGCTCCAAATTATCCGAGTTCTGCTCTTCCCAGAGCGCCACCCGCTTCAACGGATCCTCGCCCGCCTGGCCCGCCGTCGCGGTCAGCGCGGCCACCGTCATGTCAGCGACGGTGGAGTACAGGTCGTCGCGGAGCGCGGCCCGTGCCAGCGCCTGCCAGCGGTCACCGCGCGGAAGCTTGGTGATCCGTTCCAGCAGATCATCAACACCGAACCGCTCGTAGAGTGCGAAGTAGACGCCTGCAACGTTCGCGGCCGGCTCATCCACCCGCTTTGCTGCCAGCAGTGCGATGTCCAGCAGGCCAAAGCTCTCAAACAGTTCCGCCCAGTAGGTGCCCAGGTTTTCCGGGACGTCCCATTCGCGGGAGCGTTCAAGGGCTGCCTGGAACCGGTCCAGGTCAGCGCCCTTGAGGTAGTGAAGGAGATCTGCCCGCAGCGGACCGATTACCGGCTTGAACGCCTCGATGTCTTCGTCGATGGAGCTGCCGCGCCCCACGTGGTTGACGAACCAGCGGACGGCCCGGTCCAGCAGCCGGCGCATGTCCAGATGGATGGTCGTCCAGTTTTCCGTGGGGAAGCTGGCCGGCAGGTGGTTGAGTTCGTCCACCACGCCGTCGATCTCGTAGATTTCCCGCAGGGCGGTGAAGGCCCGGGCCACCATGGATTCGGTGGCCGAGGTTTCCTCGATCACCCGGAAGGCAAAGGTGATGCCGCCGATGTTGATGATGTCATTGGCCACCATGGTGGAGATGATTTCCCGGCGCAGCGGATGGGTGTCCAGCTGGTCGTCAAAGCGTTCCACCAGCTGTTTCGGGAAGTACCGGCGCAGCGTTCCGCTGAAGTAGGGATCGTCGGCGAGATCGGACTGCGTCAGTGCCTTGGTCAGCTCGATCTTGGCGTAGGCGGCCAGCACCGAGAGTTCCGGTGACGTGAGGCCAACGCCGGCGGCCACGCGGGCCCGCAGTTCCTCATTCGTCGGCAGCGCTTCCAGCTCGCGGTTCAGGTCCGAGTGCTTCTCGAGCCAGTCCATCAGCCGTTCGTAGCTGGGGCTCCACTCGATCACGTGGCGGCGGTCATTGAGCAGGAGCATGTTCTGGTCCTTGTTGTCCTGCAGGACCAGGTGCCCAACCTCGTCCGTCATGGAGTGCAGGAACTCTGCACGCTCTGCCGGATCCAGCTTGCCGGCGGCCACCATGCGGTCCACGAAGATCTTGATGTTGACTTCATGGTCCGAGCAGTCCACGCCTGCCGAGTTGTCGATGGCATCGGTATTGAGGATGACTCCGGCACGGGCCGCTTCAATCCGGCCGCGCTGGGTCATGCCCAGGTTTCCGCCTTCGCCGATCACCTTGACCCGCAGGTCCCGGCCGTCCACGCGGATGGCGTCGTTCGCCTTGTCTCCCACCTCTGTGTTGGTCTCCGTGGAGGCCTTTACGTAGGTGCCGATGCCGCCGTTGTAGAGCAGGTCTGCAGGCGCCTTGAGGATGGCACGCAGCAGGTCCGGGGGGCTCATCTTGGTTACTTCACTGCCCAGCCCCAGCGCCTGGCGGACCTCGTCGCTGACCGGGATGCTCTTGGCCTGGCGCGGGAAGACTCCTCCGCCGTCGCTGATCAGCGACGCGTCGTAGTCGGCCCAGGAGGAACGGGGCAGCTCGAAGAGCCGGCGGCGTTCCGCATAGGAGGCGGCCGGATCCGGATTGGGATCCAGGAAAATATGCCGGTGGTCAAAGGCTGCAATCAGTTTGACCTGGTTGGACAGGAGCATGCCGTTGCCGAAGACGTCACCGCTCATGTCACCAACGCCGACGGCGGTGAACGGTTCGGTCTGCGTGTCGATGCCCAGTTCGCTGAAGTGGCGCTTCACCGATTCCCAGGCACCGCGTGCCGTGATGCCCATGGCCTTGTGGTCATAGCCCACGGAACCGCCGGAGGCGAAGGCATCGCCCAGCCAGAAGCCGTACTCGGCGGAAAGTTCGTTGGCGATGTCGGAGAAGGACGCAGTGCCCTTGTCCGCGGCCACGACGAGGTAACTGTCGTCACCGTCATGCCGCACCACGCGCTGCGGCGGAACCACCTGCTCCTCGCCGTCGGCGGACAGCACCAGGTTGTCGGTGATGTCCAGCAGGGCCCGGATGAAGGTGCGGTAGCTTTCCTTGCCTTCTTCCATCCACGCTCCGCGGTCTGCTGCCGGGTCAGGCAGCTGCTTCGCGTAGAACCCGCCCTTGGCACCGGTCGGAACGATCACGGCGTTCTTCACCGTCTGTGCCTTGACCAGCCCGAGGATTTCCGTGCGGAAGTCTTCCCGGCGGTCGGACCAGCGCAGGCCGCCGCGGGCAACCTCGCCGAAGCGAAGGTGAACGCCTTCAACCCGCGGAGAGTAGACCCAGATTTCATACTTGGGCCGCGGGAACGGAGCACCCTCGATGGCCGCCGTGTTCAGCTTGAAACTGACGTACGGCTTGTCCTGGTAGAAGTTCGTGCGCAGGGTGGAGTTGATCAGGTTGGCCACGGTGCGCAGGACCCGGTCAGCGTCCAGGGTGGGGACCTTTTCCAGTCCGGCGTCCAGCGCCGCGCGGGCCGCTTCTTCGGCCGCGGTGCGTTCATCGTCGGACAGGTCCGGATCAAACCGCGCTTCAAACAGGGCCACGAGGGCACGGGCCACCTCCGGATTGCGGCGCAGCGTTCCGGCCACGAACCCGTAGGAATTGGTGTTGCCCAGCTGGCGCATGTACTTGGCGTAGCTGCGCAGGATGACCACCTGGCGCCAGGACAGTCCCTGCTCAAGGATCAGCCGGTCAAAGTAGTCCGACTCGCTGGCTCCGGACGCTTCGGCACGGAAGGCTTCAGCGAGCAGGGAACCGGTCTTGATGGGGTCCAGCCCCGCCGGGTATTTCAGCCCCAGGTCGTAGAGGAACACCGAGGTGCCGTCTCCCCTGCGGATTTCATAGGGACGTTCGTCAAGCACTTCCAGGCCCAGGTTGTGCAGGGTGGGAAGCAGCTGGGTCAGGGACCGCGGCTGCAGCAGGTACAGTTTCAGCCGCGCGTCCTCGCTGCCGCTGACGCCGGTGCGCTCGGGAACGTAGACGAACAATTCGGGGGAAGACTCGGGTGCGGCCAGCCGGGCCTCAAAGCGGGCAATGTCTTCCAGGGCATCTTCGACTTCGTATCCGACACGGTAATTTTCGGGGAAGGCTTCGGCCCACAGGCCTGCCAGCCGCTGCGCGTCGCTCCGGCTGTACTTGGCACGGAGAACTTCGCTGATGCCTTCGCTCCAGGAACGGGCGGCCTTCACCAGCCGCTGTTCCAGCGCAGCCGGATCAACGTCCTGGATTTCTGCGCCGCGCGGCAGCCGGATGCGGAAGAAGATGCGGGTCAGTGCCGATTCGGTCAGCCGCGCCTCAAAGTCAATTGACTCGGCGTTGAAGCTGGAGCGCAGTTCGTCCTGGATACGCAGGCGGACCGAGGTGTTGTACCGGTCCCTTGGCAGGAAGACCAGGGCGGACATGAACCGGCCGTAGACGTCCGGGCGGAGGAACAGCCGGGTGCGGCGTCGTTCCTGCAGCCGAAGGATGCTCTGGGCTGTTTCCAGCAGCGTCTCCACGTCAATCTGGAACAGCTCGTCCCGCGGGTACGTTTCCAGGATGGACAGCAGGTCCTTGCCGGAGTGCGAATCGGCGGGGAAGCCGGCACGGCGCATGACTTCGCGGACCTTGTCCCGCACGATCGGGATATTGCGCACGGAGCCGGTGTAGGCGCCCGTGGAGAACAGTCCGATGAACCGGCGCTCACCGTTGACGTTGCCCTGCGCATCGAAGCTCTTGACGCCGATGTAGTCCAGGTAGGCGGCCCGGTGCACGGTGGACCGGGAATTGGCCTTGGTGATCACAAGTGCGCGCTTTTCGCGGGCCTTCGCCCGGCCGGCACTGGTCAGATGCTGCACGCGTCCGGCTGCCGAGGCACGGCTGAGCAGTCCCAGCCCCTTGTCCGAGCTGACGCGCAGCAGGTCCTCGCCGTTTTCGGAGATGAGGTCGTATTCGCGGTAACCCAGGAATGTGAAGTTGCCGTTGTCCAGCCAGGAAAGCAGTTCGCGGGCCTGCGCCAAGTCGGGAATTTCCCGGGGATTGGCGGCATTTTCCAGGGAACGGGAGACCTCGTGGACCTTTGCCCGCATGGCGGGCCAGTCGGCAACTGCCAGGCGGACGTCTTCAAGGACCTTCTGCAGCCCGGCGATGAGTTCGCTGCGCTGGGCTTCGTCGGCCAGTCGGCCGATTTCCACCGCAATCCAGGATTCAACGCGGGTGGTTTCATTCTGCTTGCCCAGAAGGCTGGAGAGGTTGGGCATGGCCGCGGTGTCACCGCTGGAAATACCCGCGCTGGCCGGCACCCGGTGCACGGCCTGAAGTTCGCCGGTCTCCCGGTCGCGGTTGGCCAGGAAGGTCGGGTGCACCACGAGCCTGATAGCGGCGTTGCGGCGCACGATTTCCGCGGTCACCGAATCGACAAGGAACGGCATGTCGTCGGTGACGATCAGGATGACGCTGGCATCGCCGTCGTCCATGATGTCCACGGACGCCTGGCCATCGGGCCGGACGGCTCCGAGGCTGCGGTGACGCACCGCCCTTTCCCGCAGGGCCGACGGCGGATATCCGTCTGCGTCTTCCCCTGCCAGATGCTCGTAGTAGTTCCCTATGAATTCATCCAGGGACTCGTCGATACCCGATAGATCCGAAATGGGGGATCCAGACGACATGTAATACGCCTCCGTTGTTGCCTTCTTTGCGACCCGCTTCTTTGCGGATGGCTTTCCTTGAGCCTATCCCGCAAGGATGAAAAGGTCACTTTGCCGCGGCCGCAATCCGTTTGCTCCGGCGCCGGGTGGAAATCCGGACCTCCGCGAGCGCCGCAATCGCATGCCGCAGGGGTGACGAGGGCGCCGTCTCCAGCAGCGCGGAACCGGCCAGCAAAGCTGCATCAACAGTGGCGTATTCCGCCGGGAGGAAAGCGGCCACGGGCATTCCCGGTCCGAAGCGTTCCCAGGCATCGCGCAGCTGCCGTTCCGGCGAGCGCCCCACCGAAGAGCTGCGCACTTTGTTCAGCACCACTTTCGGTGCAGTGCCGGGCACGGCGCTTTCCAGTTCCGTAAGCGCCCGGACAAGCCGCGGAACCCCCACGGAATCAGCAGCCCCCACGGCAAGCACTGTGTCCGCGAGTTCCAGGGCGCGCAGCGTGGCACCGTTGCGCCGCGGGGCCATGGTGTCGAAGCTCAGCTCCTCGTCCGCCTCCAGGCTGAAGCCGCAGTCGATGACGATCAGGTCCATGGACTTGCGCGCCTGCTCCACCACCAGGCCCAGGGCGGTGGGACGCAGTTCGATCCAGCGGTCCGACCGGGTAATCCCGGTGAGCACCAGCAGGCGCGGTCCCTTGATGGACACGCTGAGGGTGCTGCGGAGCAGTGATTCCCCGTCCAGCAGGCCCTGTTCCGCGAGGCGGCAGGCCTGCGCAACTCCTGCCGATTCCTCCAGCAGGCCCAGGTGTGCGGCCACCGAGGATCCATACGTGTCCGCGTCCACCAACAGCACGGCTTTTCCTGCAGCCGCCGCCTCGGCGGCAAGATTGACTGCAACGGTGGTCCGCCCGGGGGCGCCGGCCGGTCCCCACACCGCGATAACTGAACCGGCTGCCCGGTACTCGTCAGCACTGCCCGTTCCGCAATCCCCCGTCCCGTCAGTGTTCGTGTCCCGCCCCTGCCCGGCACGGGACTCCCCCGTCCAGTCGCTGAAGGCCCGGGAGGGATCGGCCAGGCGCGCCGCGCGCCCTGCGCCGTCGTCCAACCGGCCCACTGCGTCCGTCACCAGGTCCGACAGCACCTCGGGGCGGGAATTGCGCGGGGCATGTACGATGTCCAGCGTGTCGAGGCGGCGCTGGACATTCTCCTCGTCGCTCAGCACCAGCAGTGCCACGCCCGACGCCGCCAGCCGGTCCGCCAGCGCGGCAGTGACTTCACCGGCGTCGTCAGTGATGATGGCAGCGCGGGCGATGCCGCTCTGGCAGGCGGCGATCAATTCGGGCATCTCGGCGCAGCGGCGGACCACAGTCACGGGCCCGTGCAGGCGTTCCAGGTCCTGGACGAGGTTCCCCACCCCGCTGCCCGCCGTTACCACGGGAATATTCATGAGCCGGCCGCCGGATTGAGTACCACGGCAATCTTGGCACCGTTGGACCGTGCGCTGAGCAGGGCCGAAAGGTCGTCGTCCTCCACCAGAACCAGGATCTCGGTGGCCCGGGTGGCGCCCAGGACAGACTCGTCGATGGTGAGCTCAGAGATTTCAGCTCCGGACAAAATCTGTTGTGGCTCCTTGAATCCGTTTTGTGCATCCGGCATGGAGGACCAGACATCAACCCGTGACCCTGCTTGGGTGCCGGAGGGCAGCGGATCATCCACGCGCAGCCCCACCGGCTTCCGGTCGAGCTCATCCGCTGCGCCCAGGTCACTGCGGGAGACCAGTTCGCCCTTCCGCAGCAGCCCGGTGGCAACGGCTTTGTCCGGAATGCCGTCCGCCACCGGCAGATAGGATCCCTCCACATCGCCGAGCCGCACGGGCACCACGGCAAAATCCTCGGCCGTGACCGGGGTGCCCAGCGGGATGGCCTCGTCAACGGCAAAGACCTCAGTGGTTTGGTCCGCTGATCCCACGAGAGCAACAACGCCCGCCGTGGACGCGAGGACCAGGAGTATCCCCACCAGCAGCCGCGGATCTTTCCATGACGGCTTTTTCAAACGGGGCGCGGCTGCCTGCGTGCCTGTTGCGAGACTCATTTCTTCCCCCTGGTTGTTCCCCTGGCGACCCCGGAGTCCGGGGCTGCTGGGCCCGGACTGGCAATCGCTGACATTGTTGACTACAAATACGCGGAAGGAAACGGTGATTTGGGGAAAAGTTCAAAGTGTGGATAACGTGACCAGCGCAGCTGCAGGAATGGGACACTGAAGGCAGCAGTGCGGCACCCGGATACGCGGTAAATGGATACAGAGGTGGATACGTGGGTGAGAAGAGGTTCCTGACGCTGGCCGATGTCGGCGAGGTGCTGAACATATCCTCGTCCCAGACGTATGCGCTGGTGCGGTCCGGAGAGCTTCCCGCCATCCAAATCGGAGGACGGGGACAGTGGCGGGTGGAGACCCGCGTATTGGAGGAGTTCATCGCCGACGCCTACCGGCGGTCGGCTTCCGGCCAGCGTGAAGAAGCAGCCCAGGGCGCCCTCCCCGAGCAGTAAGGGGATGGCCGCAGGGCATCAGACGACGGAGCTGACCGCCGCAACAGCAGAAAGCGGCAGGGTGTAGACGCCGCGCACGTTTTCCGCCCGGCGCGGTTCGCCGTGCGGTATCAGCGACAGTTCAAAGAAATCCTTTCCCACCCGGTCCACCGTGCCTTCCAGGGCTGAGGCCGGCGGTACACCCGCCGGGTGCACCCGGACCTGGGCACGGTTCCGCGAGAGCCCGCGGAGCGCTGATGCCAGCCCCAGCCGTGCCGCTGGTGCTTCGACGTCGGAAAAGCGGTCCATTCCGCTGATGGACAACGCGTGGTCAAGGGCGACAACGAAGGAACGGCCGCTGCCTTCCAGCACAACCCACCCGCGGCCCACATGGCTGAGCACCCCCTCAAGGGTTCCCGGAAGCCCCAGATCAATTTTCAGGAGCCGCCCGGCCTGGCTGTGCAGCCGGCCGGCCAATTCCATTGCGGCGAAGTCCGTTCGCAGCCGCTCCGACACCTCGGACTCGAGGACCTGTTCACGCACCGAAGCAAGCTGGGCTTCCAAATCGGCAAAAAGAGCATCCCATCGCATCTGCACAGGCTAACCGCTCTCCGGGCCCCCAACTACGGCACAGCGTTACAAACAATCTTGAAAACACCCTAGACACCCTCCGGGCGGGCCTGTAGACAAGTCCCATCAAACGAACTCATTCACTCTAAATCGCATCAAACAACGTCAAACTACATCAAATTGCTGATGACCGGTCCGGAACCGAAAGGAGACTCAGGCATGAGACACCATCTGCGGGATCTCCTCACCCTGGCCGCCGGCACCATTGCCGCAGTGATTCTGGTCCGGGCAGGATTCGCAACTCGGCCCAACCCTGAAACGCTTCTTCGCGGCTCCGTTTCTTCGCTGCAGGAGCTTGCCGGTTTTACCGCTGCTGCGGCGGGACTGGGCATCGCGGTGGTGTGGAGCGTTGGACTGGCCATGGCTGTGGCATATGCAGGGCTGCGCAAGGCGGGCCATGCTGCCGCCGCCGCTGCCGCCGGTGCACTGGCCCCCGCCTTCATGAAGCGGCTCGCCGTTGCTGTCATCGGACTGAATCTCGTCTCCGGAACGGGTGGGGCCCAGGCCGCTGAGTTCTTCCCGCAGGGAAGCCAGCCGCCGGCAATCTCCTCTTTCGAGCAACCTCCACAGACCGTCCGCCCCCAGTGGAAT
This sequence comes from Arthrobacter sp. TJ-178, assembly GCF_058269275.1. Taxonomy (NCBI): domain Bacteria; kingdom Bacillati; phylum Actinomycetota; class Actinomycetes; order Micrococcales; family Micrococcaceae; genus Arthrobacter; species Arthrobacter sp. TJ-178. The sequence goes on from NZ_JBZCNK010000001.1 coordinate 224,707, forward strand.
CCTGCCGCAGCGGACGGAAGCGATGAGCACCCGACACCCCACTGGAAACCCCGGGCAGCACCGGATGCACAGAATGTCTTTGTCCGTCCCGGACGGCCGGAAACCGAATCACAGGCAGTAGTGCGGGAAGGCGACTCGTTATGGAGTCTGGCCTCGGCGCAGCTGGGTCCGCAGGCCACGGAGGCGGACATCGCTGCCCACTGGCCCCGCTGGTATGAGCGCAACCGTGCAGTGATCGGCGACTCCCCGGACCTGATTCTGCCCGGCCAGGTCTTGGAGATTCCCGACGCTCCGGAAACACCGCCGCGGCACTGACCCGACGTACATGTTCGGCTCGCATCCAGTTATCGGCGCTCCCCGGAGCAGCCGTGCAGGAAAGGACAGTCACCATGACCACCGTGATCACATTTCCCGTCCATGAGGAAGCAGATGACCTGGCGGCTGCCTCGGGAGCCCCGCGTCCGCTGACTGTCCAGCGCATTGCCGTCACGGGCTACGCCCCGCAGGATGCTCCGCCCGTCAAGCTGCTGCCGCGTCCCGTCGCGGTTGATTTCGAGACCCCGTCCGGGCCGGCGGCGGTGGAGGAGGCACATTGGCGCAGCGACCCCGCGGATGATTCACGGGTGGATGCCATCGCCAGGTCAGTTACCCAGGCAGCGTTGGAGGTGCTTGGAGGAACCCGCCCCCTGCAGCAGATGGCCCGCTGGCTGGATCCGGACAGCTATGAACGGCTGCAGCTGCGCGCAAACCTGGTGCGCAGCAGGAATGCGGCACCCGCCGACCGCAAGGGCGGAGGCCCGCTCCCCGCTCCGGTGCGGCTGCACCGGCAGGTAGTGATCCGGTGCTGCCGGATCTGTCCGGTCTCGGAGGGCGTCTATGAGGCTTCAGTGGTTGCCGCCGAACAAAACAGAGTCCGCGCCGCAGCTCTGAGAATAGAACTGCGGCGCGGACTCTGGAAAATTACCGCTCTGGAGATCGGTTAGGCCGGACGGCTGCCGGCCTCACCCCTACTTGCGGCGCTTGGTTTTCTTCGGAGCGCCCTGTGCCTTCCGCTGCTGACCTTCAGCGCCGGACTTCGCAGGCTTGTCGGAAACGGCACGCTCAACACGGGTTTCCACGCCGCCCTCGGTGTTGGGCGCCGAGAACTGCAGGCTGGCAGGACGCTGGGGAGCCTCGAGGCCGGCAGCTGTCACCGTCGGCTGGCCGACGACGCCGCGTCCGTCCTTAAGTCCGGCCAGAGCCGGCGGAACGTCCGCGGCAGGCTGGTTTACCTTTACCTCGGCATTGAACAGGTAGCCGATGCTCTCCTCGCGGATGGCCTCCGTCATCGTCTGGAACATGACGAACCCTTCGCGCTGGTACTCCACCAGGGGATCGCGCTGGGCCATGGCCCGAAGTCCAATACCCTCCTTGAGGTAGTCCATCTCGTAAAGGTGTTCCTGCCACTTGCGGCCGATCACCGAAAGCACCACCCGGCGCTCGAGTTCGCGCATGGCCGGTGCACCCAGCGCATCTTCCCGGGCCTGGTAGGCCAGCTTGGCATCGGACAGGATTTCCTCCTGCAGGAATTCCCGGGTGACCTTGGAGCGTCCTCCGGCTTCCTCAACCACTTCGTCAATGGTCAGGCTCACCGGGTAGAGCGTCTTGAGGTTGGTCCACAGCTGTTCGTAGTCCCAGTCATCGCCATGGCCCTCGGCGGTCGCCTCGTTGACGATCGAGGTCACGACATCCTCCAGGAAGAAGCCGATCTTCTCCTGCAGATCGTCGCCCTCCAGGATCCGGCGGCGGTCGCCGTAGATGGCTTCACGCTGGCGGTTCAGGACGTCGTCGTACTTCAGGACGTTCTTGCGCTGCTCGGCGTTGCGTCCCTCCACCTGGCCCTGGGCGTTCTGGATGGCCTTGGACACCAGCTTGGATTCCAGTGCGACGTCGTCGGGCATCGAGGAGCTGTTCATGATCCGCTCGGCGGCACCGGAGTTGAACAGACGCATCAGGTCATCGGTGAGCGAAAGGTAGAAGCGTGACTCGCCCGGGTCGCCCTGGCGGCCGGAACGACCGCGCAGCTGGTTGTCGATGCGCCGGGATTCATGGCGCTCGGTTCCGAGGACGTACAGGCCTCCGAGCTCAATGACTTCCTGCTGCTCGGCGGCAACGGCTTCGCGTGCCTTCTCGAGGGCATCCGGCCAGGCTGCCTCGTACTCGTCCGGATTCTCACTCGGGTCCAGGCCGCGCCGCTCAAGCTCGGCGATCGCGTTGAACTCGGCGTTTCCGCCCAGCATGATGTCGGTGCCTCGGCCGGCCATGTTGGTGGCCACGGTTACGGCGCCCTTGCGTCCGGCCTGCGCCACGATGGCGGCTTCGCGTGCATGGTTCTTGGCGTTGAGGACCTCGTGCCGGATCCCGGCCTTGGCCAGCTGCTTGGAGAGGTACTCGCTCTTCTCCACGCTGGTGGTTCCCACCAGGACCGGCTGCCCGGCGGCGTGGCGCTCGGCAATGTCCTGGACGACGGCGTCGAACTTGGCAATTTCGTTCTTGTAGATCAGGTCGGACTGATCGATGCGCGCCATGGGCTTGTTCGTGGGGATCGGCACCACGCCCAGCTTGTAGGTGCTCATGAATTCGGCGGCTTCGGTCTCGGCCGTGCCGGTCATGCCCGAAAGCTTTTCGTAGAGACGGAAGTAGTTCTGCAGGGTGACCGTCGCCAGCGTCTGGTTCTCCGCCTTGATGGCCACGCCTTCCTTGGCCTCAATGGCCTGGTGCATGCCCTCGTTGTAGCGGCGGCCGGCGAGGATGCGGCCGGTGTGCTCATCAACGATCATGACCTCACCGTTGAGCACCACGTAATCCTTGTCCCGCTTGAACAGTTCCTTGGCCTTGATGGCGTTGTTCAGGAAACCGATCAGCGGCGTGTTGGCGGATTCGTAGAGGTTGGAAATCCCGAGGTAGTCCTCGACCTTTTCGATTCCGGCTTCCAGCACGCCCACGGTGCGCTTCTTCTCGTCCACCTCGTAGTCGGTGTCCAGCGTCAGCCGCTGCACCACCTTGGAGAATTCGGTGTACCAGCGGTTGACATCACCGCTGGCCGCCCCGGAGATGATCAGCGGCGTGCGGGCCTCATCAATGAGGATGGAGTCCACTTCATCGACGATGGCGTAGTGGTGGCCGCGCTGAACCAGCTCGGCGGCGCTCCAGGCCATGTTGTCGCGCAGGTAGTCGAAACCGAATTCGTTGTTGGTTCCGTATGTGATGTCCGCGCTGTACTGCTCGCGGCGGGTGGCGGGGTCCTGGTTGGACAAGATGCAGCCGCTGGTCATCCCCAGGAAGCGGAAGACTCGGCCCATCAGCTCCGACTGGTATTCGGCGAGGTAGTCGTTGACGGTCACGATGTGGACGCCGCGCCCGGTCAGGGCGTTCAGGTAGGCCGGGGCGGTGGCAACGAGGGTTTTACCTTCACCGGTCTTCATTTCGGCGATGTTGCCCAGGTGAAGCGCTGCTCCACCCATCAGCTGCACATCGAAGTGGCGCATGCCGAGTGTGCGGCCCGCGGCTTCACGGACGGCGGCGAAGGCTTCCGGCAGCAGGTCGTCCAGGCTCTCGCCGCCGGCATACCGCTCCTTGAAGCGTTCCGTTTCCCCCCGGAGTTCGGCGTCCGACATGCCCCTGTACTCGTCCTCGAGCACGTTGATCGCATCGGCGTAATTGCGCAGTGTCTTCAGCGTCTTCTTATCGCCTGTACGAAGAACCCGTTCGAGTAGTGATGCCACTGATTTGCTCCCAATCTAGTGTTGCCTAATTCTGGCGTCCCCAGTCTACGTGAGAGACGTTTGGCAGAGTGCCGGTGTTCCCGCAGCGGGGCTATTCACGGCATACTGCCAGCTTTAGCGCGGAGGCAAGATTCCCCGACGGTTTTACGATAACGTCATGCAGCCCCAGCCAATCTGCCATCATACGTAGTTCTGCGGCAAGCTCAACGGCTGTATGCGTCGGAGCGTTGTCTTCCCGGTGGGCGGCCTGCACCAGCAGAGCACGGTTGGAGCGGTCCGCTTTGAGGTCCACCCGCGCCGCGAACTGCTCCCCCAGCAGGAAAGGCAGCACGTAATAGCCGTAGCAGCGTTTCAGCGGCGGGGTGTAAATCTCAAGGCGGTACCGGAAGCCAAAGAGCGACTCAAGCCGCTTCCGCTCAAAGACCATGGAATCAAAGGGGCTCAGGAGTGCGCGGGCCGAGGACTTGCGCGGGATGACCGCATCCGCGTGCAGATATGCCGGGGATCTGTGACCTGCGATGTCAACACGCCGAAGCCGGCCTTCCCGGACCAGCTGTTCGACCGCGTCCGCCGTTTCCCGCTGCGGCAGCCGAAAGTAGTCCGCCAGACTGCGGATGGTTCCCACCCCGTGTGCCCGGGCAGCCAGTTCCGTGAGGCGCAGGACCGCCTGCCGGGGATCGGCGGGTTCCAGGGCCGCCGCCCCTGCGGGATGCACGGCGGCCGTGGGGGCGTAGATCCGCTCGAACTGCGGGGTGCGTCCGGCCGAGCTGAGCAGACCGGAAGCAAACATGTCCTCAAGCACCCGTTTGGACGCACTCCAGTTCCAGCCCCAGTTGCTGGAGTCCCTGGCCTGGACCCCTCCGAGCCGGACGGCTATCTCCCGGGCTGTCAGCGGCGGGCCGTCAGCGAGGAGCCCAAGGATTTCCGCGCTGAGCCGTTCCTTCAGCTCCGGCTGCAGGGAATGGGCGGTCATCCAGACCCGGCTTTGGACCGTGCGCAGGTCGGCGAAAAGCTCGGGACGGATATAGCTGGCCTCATGCGCCCAGTACTCCACCATCCTGCGCGGGGCTTTGGAGGCCAACCGGTCCGGGACAGCGGTGTCGTAGGGTCCCAGCCGCGAAAACAGGGGCAGATAGTGGCTTCGGGACAGCACGTTGACGGAATCAATCTGCAGCAGCTGCAGCCGCTGCAGGGTCCGTTCCACGGACCTTGTGCTCGGGCTTCCGGGGCGTCCCTTCACAAGTCCCTGGGCACCCAGTGCAGTGAGCCGCGCCTGCCGGGGCGTGAGGGTCAGGGTCATACCGCCATCCTAGGCGCAGCAAGAAGGCCCCCGGGGGATGAACCGTTCAACACGTTCCATCACAGCCGGAGGCCTTCAGCGGGCCGTCACGTCAAGGGCGCTGCATCATGCAGTCTTGGCTTCTTCCCCTTGACGGTATCCGCGCACCTCTTCCTTGATGTCATCGGTACCTTCGGTGTCCCCGGAATCAAGGGTAATCACACCGTAAGTCCAGCCCCGGCGCCGGTACACCACGGAGGGCGCTCCGGTGGCGGAGTCCATGAACAGGTAGAAATCATGGCCAACCAGCTCCATAGCATCCACGGCGTCGTCAAGGCTCATGGGGGCACCCGGGAAGACCTTGCGCCGAATCAGGACTGGGCAGTTCTCAGCCGGTTCCGCAGACTCTTCATCACTCTGAGCGGTGACGGCATCAGCGTTGGCTGCTTCCTTTTCCAGCTGGGTGTGCAGCGGTTCGCTGGTGCTTACCGTCGCAAGATCTGCGGTGGCAAGCCGGACTGCTACCGGGGTGTGGCGGCCATGGTGGACCTTCCTGCGGTCGCTGGCCCTGCGCAGACGTTCGATGAGTTTGGCGTACGCAAGGTCGAAGGCGGCGAACTTGTCGCCTGAGGTGGCCTCTGCGCGTACCACGGGGCCCCGGCCGACAACCGTCAATTCCACGGTCAGAGAGCTGTCGGCTTCACGGACGTTGGGCTGCTTGGTGACTCGTGCGTCTACCCGCTGGACCTTGTTCGCCAGGTTCTCCACCTTGGCGATTCGTTCTTCGGCATACTCCCGGAACCGGTCGGATACTGCAACGTTGCGTCCGCTAATCATGAATTCCATGGTGCCCTCCAATAGATTTCGGTGACACAGCACCGGCCGCTGTCAAAAATCCTGCGACCGCTGCCGCAGGACAACTCCGCTTCTTGAAGCTGTCCATACCAACACGTTAGATCACTGCCCAGCGTTATTCACCTCCGGACATTCCGATTACCTTAGCCGTGTCCCGTGGACTACGATCCGCCCTCAATGTAATTTGCGTCACTTGCCGGACCTGCAGTGGCTGCGATGACTACGGCACCTTCGACACGTGCCCCTGCAGCCCGCAGCGCACGCGTGGCCTCCGCCAGCGTCGCCCCGGTGGTGAGGACATCGTCGACGACGAGACACCGCCTGCCTGCCAGTGTGCCTGCAGGTCCGGCAGTCATAGTTCCGTAAACATTCCGGCGCCGTCCCTTCCGTCCCAGGCTCTTTTGGCTTGCGCCGGAGATCCCGGACGCAGCGGCAACCAGGGCGCCTGGCCGCAGCACGTCCCGCGGACTGCGTCCCGCCAAGCGGAGCACCGGCGCAACTCCTGTCCCGGCCGGCAGCAGCCCGCCGGTCCGCAGTGCGGCCAGCAGCATCGTCAATGGGTTGTAGCCGCGGCGGCGCAGCGCGCGGCCCGTCCCCGGAACGGGCACCAGCAAAAGCCCGGTACTGCTGCCGATGTCCTGCACGGCATGATGAAGTGCTCCGGCGAGGACCGGACGGAGCACACCGGCGAGGTCGGTGTGGCCGTGGTTCTTATAGGCGAGCAGCACCCGTGCCAGGCCGCCTGCGTAGCGGCCGGCGGCAAGCACCGGCAGCGCCGGCAGTTCCACATCGGTAAGATCCGGCTCCGTCAGATCCGGCTCGGTCAGAGTCTTCGGCCCGCAGGCACCGGCCTCCGGTTCCATCTGCCTCCCGGCCTCGGCGCGCGGAAGCAGTTCTGCCGCAGCCTGGGCGTAGTAGGGGCGGGTGCCGCTGCGCCGGACCCTGCCCCGGCAGCCGGGACACAGGGATGAGTCCGGCGCTCCGCAGACCACGCAGGATGTCGGCAGCAGTACGGCAAGCAGATCAGCCCAAGCGGCCCCGACCGCGGCAGCCCACGGCTTCAGCCGCCACCGGTCCGCGGCGCTGCCTAAAAGGGCCGGGGCGCTGCCCAAAAGGGCCCGGAAACCGGCCCGGAGCGGAAGGCGAGCCCGCCGCGGCGAGTCCGCACCGAAGGGTGGTGAAGGATCCGGTATCTCCATGCCGTCATCCTGGGGCAGGGAACGCCGCGAGTCAGTAAGCGCTCATCCTGAGGTGGGAACCCAGGACCCGGCGGCGGTTTCGCTTCGCCTGTGCAGGACGGGTGCGCGGGGAAAGGCTACCCGGGGAAGGCCGGATCCAGCAGTTCCTTGCCCACCTCGTACCAGCTGTTGCCCATCCGCTTGAACATGGCCTCGTCGGTCTGAACGTAGATGTCCTGTTCACCCTTGCCGGCACTGAGGCTGGTAATACCGGTCAGGCCGGCCAGCGGTTCAGGGCTGGAACCCAAACGCAGAATCACGGGCGTGACCTGGTTGTCCGGGGACGTCTGCAACGCGACGATGGAATCCTGCGAGACCCACTTGGCGCGGTTCACGGGAAGCGTCTGAGGAATTCCGGAGCCCGTGTTGGCGGTGACTGCCAGCTCCAGCGGAGTGGTCAGGGTCTTCGGGGTTCCGTCCGTGTCGCGCACGACACCGGCAACGAACACGTGGCTTTTCCCGCCCTGGCTTGTCACCAGCAGAGCACGCGCCCCGTCCCTGGAAATCCGAAGCTCGGAAACTGCAACTTCATTCAGCCAGGCCACCGGCAGTGACAGGACCTGTTCCGGTCCCCCGCCCGGCGGCAATGCAAGGATTTTGGCTCCGCCCGCGGTGTTCGAGGCCGTCCAGGTCCACTTTTCCACATCAATACTCGGGGCAGTCAGCGCCGTGCCGTCAACGACTTTGCGAACGTCCTGGTTGGGTCCGGTAAGGAACAGGGACGTTCGATCCCTGTTGAGGAAGGCAACCGTGGCCAGGTCCAGGGAGAGAGCCGGATCCCGCGGACCATACTCCGCAACACTGGGAATGCCCTCGATTGCCTGCGGCTCCACTCCCTTGAAGTAGGCCAGCTCATTTTGATGCACAGCAATCTGGGTGCTGCCCGCTTCGGGGTCGGCGACGGCGTCGACCAGCGCACTGCTTTCCTTGCCCAGGTCCACGGCCCGCTGGTTGACCGTCATGCTGACCGAGTTCACGTTGTTGAGGTTGGTCAGGTTTTGCTGCAGCTGCAGGGCCATCTGCTGCCGGTTAAGGTCATTGGAGTCCTGCAGGACCTCAGCGGACAGATCCACCGTCGCCACGCCGGAGACCACCGGTACGGCATCCCGGGCAAGGGCCGTACCCGCCGGGAAGGCGCTGCTGACGGCCCCCTGGAGATAGGGTGCCGGCCCCTCCAGCATTGCCTTGACCACGTTGGCCGCAATGCCTGACTTTTGGACGAACCAGCGGGTGTCGGGAACCCAGAACTCAAAGTTGCTCGAATAGAAGTAAAGGTTGTGGGAGAGGAACAGCAGCGAGAAATTGACCTCGGAGATCATGATTCCGTTGGGAATGGCGTTGATCCGCCACTGGCCGTCTTCCTGTTCCACGGAGGCGGAGACCGTTTCCGTGGTACCCAAGGCCTTGTCGGTGCGGATTCCGCGCGTATCCAGAGCTCCCACCACTTCCAGCTGGATGGCGTAGCTCGTCCCGTCAGCCGCCGGCACGATATCCGGATCCGCGCCGTAAATCAGCACCCGGTCATTCGGGGTCCAGGTTTCAGCCAGGGAGTCGGTCAGGAATTCGCGGGCCACGCTGTAATCATCTGCTGCACCAGTTCCCGCGGTGATGAAACCCTGCAGGATTTCCGCCGGAGAGTCTCCTCCGTTTTGGCTGGGTCCGCGCGGAGCCACGTCAAAGGTGTCCACCAGTGAGCTGCCGTCGCTGTCCGCGGAGGCCGTGCCCACGGGACCGGTAGTGGGAATGGAGGAACATCCGGACAAGACCGCCATCAGCAGAGCCGCCATGAGCACCAGCTTCGCGAACGGCCGGGCGGAAGCGGAGTTTTCAGCGTCCATCGGTCGGCTCCTGGGCTGATGCGTCTGCGGGTGAGGTTACCGGTGTGATGACGGGAGCCGGTGCACGGGCCGTCAGCGCACGGGTTCCGGGGGCGCCGTCGTACGGTGACAACGGCACCGGCGATTCGGCAAACGGCACCCCGTGACGGCGGGGCAGGGTAAGCCGGAAGCAGGCTCCGTCTCCGGGGCGCCCCCAGGCCTGGAGCAGTCCCCCGTGCAGCAAAGCGTCTTCGACGGCGATGGACAGTCCAAGTCCGCTGCCGCCCGTGGTCCGCGCCCGGGCCGGATCGGCGCGCCAGAAGCGGTCGAACACCCGTGAAGCTTCGTCGTCGGTCATGCCGATGCCGTGATCCCGCACTGCCACCGCAACGGCGTCAAGGTTGGAGGCAATGGCAATCTCAATGGGCTTTCCTTCGCCGTGTTCCAGGGCGTTGACCACCAGGTTGCGGATAATGCGTTCGATCCGCCGCGGGTCCGCGTCCACCATGCAGCTGGTTTCCTTGGAGACCACAGTGATTTCCGATCCGATGTTCAGGGCCAGCGGTTCCGTCGCGTCGATGACGTCTCGGACCACGGTGAAAATGTCGGTGGGCTCCAGATCAGGCGATGCCGCACCGGCGTCGAAGCGGGAAATTTCCAGCAGGTCAGCGAGCAGGGCCTGGAAACGTTCCACCTGGTGGTAGAGCAGCTCCGTGGAACGGCGGCTGATGGGGTCGAACCCGTCCCGCGCGTCGTAAAGAACCTCGGCGGCCATCCGCACAGTAGTCAGCGGGGTGCGCAGTTCGTGGGACACGTCCGAGACGAAGACCTGCTGCATCCGGGAAAGCTGGGCCAGCTGGGTGATCTGGTCCTGCAGGGTGGCCGCCATGTGGTTGAAGGACGCGGCCAGGCGGGCGACGTCGTCCTCGCCCTTGACGACCATGCGTTCCTGCAGCTCGCCGGCGGCCAGCTTTTCGGAGACCGCCGCCGCATCACTGATGGCTCCGACTCCGGCCTTGGCGACAATCCAGGCGATCGTCCCGATGATCACCAGAAGCAGCCCGCCGGCGATCCACAGGATGCGGTGGATGTCATCGAGGGTCTGCTGCATGGAGGACAGGTCGTAGATCAGGTAGAGGGCGTATTCGGCCCGGTCCGGCGGGAGGGTGACCTTGGTGCCGAAGGCCAGCCCGGGCTCGCCGTGGGACAGGGCCAGGGCGGACCAGTGGATGGTGTCGCGGTCGTCATCAACATCGATGCTTCGAACGGACTCGCTCAGGGTCAGCGGAATGCTGCCGGCAGTAATGCCCTCCCCCAGAGTCTGGGAGACAAAAAGATCCTGCTCCTGGCCCGGCAGGGGGCTAAGCAGGTAAAGGCGGGGCGCGTCGGCCCCCTGCCCCTCCAGCAGTGAGAGCGTGTTGGAAACCAGCCGTTCGGTTCCTTCACGGTCCGTGGCTGCAGTGGTCCGGAAGTTTTCCTTGGCCGAGACGAGCCCTGCCGTGGCCTCTGACTGGAACTGCTTCAGGCGCTCTTCATAGAGCGCGCCGGCAATCTGATGCGAGAGGAAAGCACCCACGCCGCCACATGCGAGGGTGACCAGGAGCAGCGTAGAGACCACGGTCTTGAACAGCAGGGAACGCCGCCACATGCGGGCGATCCGGTGAAATGTTTCCTTGCGCAGCGCGTCGCGGAACTGCCTGAGCGTCCGCAGCAGTGCCGGGAGGACTTCGGTCTTCAGGACCGAAGTCCCCTGCCGCCTAGCTCTGACCGGCTTTGTAACCGACACCGCGCACCGTCAGGACTATTTCGGGTGCTTCGGGGTCGCGCTCGATCTTGGAACGAAGCCGCTGCACATGGACATTAACCAACCGGGTATCGGCCGCGTGGCGGTAACCCCAGACCTGCTCCAGCAGCATTTCACGGGTGAATACCTGCCAGGGCTTCCGTGCCAGGGCCACCAGCAGGTCGAATTCCAGCGGTGTGAGGGAAATGGTGTCAGCGCCGCGGGTGACCACGTGGCCGGCCACGTCGATGGACACCTCTTTGATGCTGAGGGTTTCCGGGGATTTCGTGTCACCCGGACGCAGCCGTGCCCGAACCCGGGCCACGAGCTCGGCAGGCTTGAAGGGTTTCGGAACGTAGTCGTCCGCCCCTGATTCCAGGCCCCGGACGACGTCGGAGGTGTCCGACTTTGCGGTCAGCATGACGATCGGCACGTCGGATTCACCGCGGATCTGCCGGCACACCTCGATCCCGTCGATCCCGGGGAGCATGAGGTCCAGCAGGACAAGGTCGGGCTTGGTATGGCGGAAAATGTCTAGCGCCTTGGAACCGTCCGCGCAGAAGACAGGGTCGAACCCGTCGTTGCGGAGCACAATGCCGATCATCTCGGCCAATGCTTCGTCGTCGTCCACGACCAATATGCGTGCCTTCATAACTCCCTGTCCCCAGTTGACTGCTCAAGCCGGTTCCTCGTTGCGGTGCTTGCCCGGACCATTTTCTCCGGCTGCCCGGCGGCCTGCGCGGGCTGCTGCCTGCTGTCCGGAATGCGGGGCATCCGGCATGTCCGAGGACAGCACGACAGCTGGCAGTATCCCTCTCATCCTAGAGGACGTAGAATCCGGCGGGTTTTCTCCGCGACGCGGGGACCGCTCTGGAACTATAGTCGGAGCACGGAAAACAACGGTTTGGGGGGCAAGCTTTGGGTCAGGACAATCACAGCGGCGAGGAGCCGAAGGAACCCGTTAGGCCGCCTGCGGCCGGCCCGGAGTACAACGACGACGGCGGGACCGGCGCTGGCGGAAGCGGCGGCACCGGGAGCGGCGGTACTGGGAGCGGCGGTACTGGGAGCGCAGCGCAGCCGCCCTCCCTGTGGGCAGCACCGGGAGCGCAGAACTCCCCCGAACCCCCGTCCGCGTGGGGACCTCCCGCGAGCCAGCCACCCACCACTCCCCCGCTGCCCCGGCAACCGGAACCGCCGCAGGGCTGGGGACAACAATGGGGACAACCCGGCCAGCAGAACCCATGGGGCCAGAATAATCAGCAGTGGTCGGGTCCGGGGGCTCCCGGTGCTCCCGGCGCGTTCCCGCCGGGGACTCCCGGCCAGCCCTGGGGTTCTCCCGGTTACCTCCCCCAGGGCGGATGGACACCTCCGCCCAAGCCCGGCGTTATCCCGCTGCGGCCGCTGGGCCTGGGCGAACTGCTGGACGGCGCCTTCCAGGCCTGCCGGAAAAACGCTGCGGCAACCTTTGGAACGGCCCTGCTGATTCAGGGCGTTATTGCAGTGCTGACCTATCTGGTGGCGGGCAGCTTCTTCTCTTCGGACCTGTTCAGCACCGACGTGGACGGCTCCGAATTCACTGTCGAGGAGTTCGAGTCCAGTCAGGGCTCCTTGGGCTGGTCCCTGACAGCTGTCTCCCTTCTGGGGGTGGTGTCCGTGGTGGGCGTCCTGCTGCTTCAGGGCATCCTGGTGGTGCCCGTCGCGCGCTCCATCCTGAACCTGAAAACGGGTTTTGCCCAAACCTGGCGGCTCTCCCGCTCCCGGCTCCTTCCCCTGGCCGGGCTGGGACTGCTTCTGCTCGCGGCGATCGTCGTCGGGATTGTGGTGTTCTCCCTCCTCCTGGCAGTGATCCTGCAGTTCCTGGGCGCCGCTGGCATTGCCGTCCTGGTACTGGGCATCCTGGCGTTGATTGCTGTCTTCGTCTGGCTGGCAGTCAAGTTTGCGCTGGCACCGGCCGCACTGGTCCTGGAACCTGCCGGGGTTTTTGCCTCGCTGCGCCGGTCCTGGGAACTGACCAAACGAAATTTCTGGCGTTCGTTCGGGATCCTGGCACTAACGGCGATCCTGGTGTCCATCGTTTCGTCCGTCATCAGCACGCCCGTGGTCCTGATTCTGAGTTTCGTCACTGCTTTTGGCAGCGGTTCAGAGCCCGATGCCGGCACGGCAATGGCCCTTGTGGCACTGAACGTGGCCATCAGTACTTTTTTCGGTGCCATCGGATACGCGTTCCAGTCAGCCGTCACCTCGCTGTTGTACGTCGATCTCCGCATCCGCCGGGAAGGCTTTGACCTCACCCTCATGAAGGAGCAGGAACTCGCGGGATCCACCCCCGATCTGGTGCCGGGGCGCCGCAGCGGGTCCGGCGGATGACGGTGCTGCCGCTTGCCGGAGTTCGCTTCGACGTGCCGGTGCTCCCCGACGGCGGCCAAGGACGCGGGTGGGCGGAAAAGGAACTCTCCCGGTCCGTGTACAAGGAGGCTGAGCCAAGCCTGCTCGACCGGTTTTGGCAGTGGGTGGGCGATTTTTTCTCCCGGTTGCTGGAGGGCATCACCGGCGTGGATCCCACTCTCGGTGTCCTCTTTCTTGCGGCGGGAGCAGCCGTTGTTCTGGCGGCTGCGGTTTTCCTGGTCCGGCCCCGGCTGAACGCACGGCGCCGCAAGGCGGTTTTCGATTCACCTGAAATCCGGATTGCAGTAGACCACCGCAGATTGGCCGACGAGGCCGCCTCCCGCGAAGAATGGGACACTGCCCTGACGGAGCGGCTGCGCGCCGTGATCCGCTCGGCGGAGGAACGCGTGATCCTTGAACCGCGTGCCGGCCGCACGGCGGCCGAGGCAGGGCAGGAGCTCAGCGAAGCCTTTCCCTCTGCTCGGGAAGAAATCCGTTGGCTGGCGCGGCGCTTTGACGAAGTCCGATACGGGCATCTGTCCGCCGTTTCTGCTGACGTCATCCGTGCCCGGGACCTGGACGGGCTGCTGGAACGCTCCTCCCCGTCCGCCGGATCGGCTCCGCTTTCAGCCTTGGCGGTGCCGCGGTGAGCACAGTGCACAAGGCCGGCGCGCCCGCGGAAACGCCGGCGGATCCTGCGGCTGCTGAGGCAACGGCTCCTTCTGCCGCAGCATCCGGAGGCAGGGCCCTCCGGGCACGCCTGCGGGCCTGGCGGGTGTGGATCATCCTGGCACTGGTGCTCTGCGCCGTAGTTCTGCTGCGCATCCTGACCGGCTCCGGCAGTGACGGTGCCCCGCTCTCGCCCGCCAATCCCGCCCCGGCCGGTGCCATGGCCGCAGCTCAAATCCTGAACGAGCAGGGAGTAGATGTGCGTTCGCCGGGTTCCTTCGAGGAGGCGCTGGCCCTGCTGAAAGACGACGGGGACCAGTCAACGCTTCTGCTGTTCGATCCCGACGGCTTCCTCAGCCAGGAGCAGCTGGCAGAGCTGAACGGGTTGGCCCGCCGGCAGGTCCTGGTGGAGCCCACCTTTTTCCAGCTTTCCGAACTGGCGCCCGGCATCCGTTCGGCGGGCGTCCTGCCTGCAACAGATGCGCCGCTGAACGCTGACTGTGACGCGGCAGATGCCCAAGCGGCCGAGCGGATTACCGCAGGCGGGTATGCCTATCGTGCTCCCGCTGCCTGTTTCCCTCCGCCGGAAGACAGCCCCGGGGCCGGTGCGGACAGCAGTGCCCCCGCCGGCTCCTATGCAACGGACGACGACGCCGGCGTCGTCGTCCTGGGAAACTCGGCAGTCCTGGCCAATGAGACGCTCGCGGACCACGGCAACGCAGCCCTGGCACTGCGCACACTGGGTTCCACCGGGACGCTGGTCTGGTATCTGCCCACTGTCGCCGACACACCGGCTGCGGCGGTGCCCGAAGATCCGCGGGCGCTGCTGCCCGGCTGGGTGGATCCGCTGCTGCTGTGGCTGTTGGTCGTAGCAGTTTTGGCGATGCTGTGGCGCGGACGCCGCCTGGGGCCGCTCGCGGCGGAACCGCTGCCCGTAGTGGTACGGTCCGCAGAGACGGCTGAAGGACGCGCCCGGCTCTATCAGGACGGCCGGGCGTTGGACCGCGCGGCCGCAACACTGCGCGCCGCCGCGCTGACACGGTTGTCCGCCCGGCTCCGGCTGGGCCCTGCCAGCAGCACCGACACCGTGGTGCGGGCAGTCGCGGCAGCCACCGGACGGCCGGTGCACGAGGTGGACCACCTGCTGAACCGTGCCGCCCCCGCCAGCGACGCCGCACTTGTCCAGTGGTCCCAGGAATTGCAAGCCCTAGAGGAAGAGGTCACCGCATCATGAGCCAGCAGGACCAGCAGGACCAGCAGTATCAGCAGGACGGGCAGGCTCCGGGCCCGGCGGCAACCGCTCCGGATCCCGTCCGCCAGGCGCTGCTGGATGTGCGGCGGGAGGTGGCCAAGGCAGTGGTGGGACAGGACGCGGCGGTGACCGGACTGATCATCGCACTGCTGGCCCGCGGCCATGTGCTGCTCGAAGGCGTGCCCGGTGTTGCCAAGACGCTCCTAGTGCGTTCCCTGGCCGCCGCCCTGGATCTGGACACGAAGCGGGTGCAGTTCACTCCCGACCTCATGCCCGGCGATGTCACCGGATCGCTGATCTATGACGGCCGCAGCTCGGAATTCACGTTCCGGGAAGGCCCCGTCTTCACGAATATCCTGCTGGCCGATGAAATCAACCGCACTCCGCCCAAAACCCAGGCCTCGCTGCTGGAAGCCATGGAGGAGCGCCAGGTTTCCGTGGACGGTGTCAGCCGCCGGCTGCCCGATCCCTTCATCGTGGCCGCCACCCAGAACCCCGTGGAGTATGAAGGAACATATTCACTGCCTGAAGCGCAGCTGGACCGGTTCCTGCTCAAGCTCACCCTGGACCTGCCCGGACGCGACGATGAAATTGAGATCATCCGGCGGCACAGCGGCGGTTTCGATCCCCGGGACCTTGCTGCCGCCGGCGTCCGGCCCGTCGCGGGCGCGGCAGATCTCGAGAAAGCGCGGCAGGCGGCGGCAGCCGTGGCGGTGTCTCCCGAAGTCCTCGGCTACATTGTGGACCTGGTCCGGGCCACCCGGGCGGCGCCGTCGTTCCAGCTTGGCGTTTCCCCCCGCGGCGCAACGGCGCTGCTCAATACCTCCCGCGCCTGGGCCTGGCTTTCAGGACGGACCTTTGTCACGCCCGACGACGTCAAGGCCCTGACCCTGCCGGCGCTGCGCCACCGGGTATCCCTCCGCCCCGAAGCGCAGATGGACGGCGTCAGCGTGGATGATGTCCTGGGCAGCATTTTGGCCACCGTTCCGGTTCCCCGGTAGGACGCCGGTTCGCGATGGCAATCTCCGGCCGGTTTGTCCTCCTCGCCGCGGCAGGCGTTGTTGCCGTCCTGCTTTTTCCCGGCAGCACCGCCCTGTGGCTGTGGACGGCATTCCTGTGCGCGGCGGCCGCAGTTGACCTGCTTGCGGCGGCATCACCCCGTGCTCTGACCCTGCAGCGCACCGAACCCGTCAGTGTGCGCCTCACCGAGCCAGCCGCCGTCGTGCTGACCGTGCGCATTGGGAGCCGGCGCACCCTCAACGGGTGGTTCCGGGATGGCTGGCAACCCTCCGCGGGGGCCGCCAACCCGGTCCAGCGGATCCGCGTTCCGGCAGGTGAGGCCAGAAGATTCGAGGTGCAGCTGCTTCCCGAACGCCGGGGCGAGCTGCACAGCGGAACGGTCACCGTCCGCAGCTTCGGTCCGCTGGGACTGGCCGCCCGCCAGCGCACCCTGCGCAGCCCGGCGGTGCTGCGGGTCCTGCCGCCGTTCCATTCCAAGCGCCATCTGCCGTCCAAGCTGCGGCGGCTGCGGGAACTGGACGGCAATGCCTCGGTCCAGCTGCGCGGAGCAGGCACGGAATTTGATTCGCTGCGTGACTATGTGCGCGGCGACGACGTCCGGTCCATTGACTGGCGTGCCACGGCCCGGCGCCGGGACACCGTGGTGCGGACCTGGCGCCCGGAGCGGGACCGGCGGGTAGTTCTCCTCCTGGATACTTCCCGCACCTCCGCGGCGAGGATCGGGGAGGAGCCGCGGCTGGACACCGGGATCGAGGCCGCCCTGCTGCTGGCGATGCTGGCCTCCGGCGGAGCGGACCGCGTGGATTTTCTGGCCTTTGACCGGCGGATCCGGGCGCGGGTGAGCTCCGGCGGAAAGGGCAATCTCCTGAACCGTCTGGTCACCGCGATGGCGCCGCTTGAGGCGGAGCTGATCGAAGCGGACTTTTCCCTGGTGCCCGGAGCGGTCCAGTCGGTCTCCACCCGGCGGTCCCTGGTGGTGCTGATCACGGCACTGGACTCGGGCGCGCTGGAAGAGGGCCTGCTGCCCGTGCTGCCGCAGCTGCTGGAGAAACACCTGGTGGTGATCGCCTCGGTCCGGGATCCTGAATTGGAGGACCTGCGCCGGCAGCGGTCAACGGCAAGCGAGGTCTTCCGTGCCGCTGCCGCGGAGCGTGCCCTGCTCGACCGGGCTGCCGTGACGGCCTATCTGCGGTCCATGGGGGCCGAGGTGGTTGATGAGACTCCGCACGAGCTGCCGCCCAAACTCGCGGACCTGTATATCCGGCTCAAGGCCTCGGGAAGGCTGTAGATCATGGAAGATTCACCGTCACCCCGCGTATCCGGCCCGGGCGGACCGGAATCGGTCTACCGCAGCGTCCTCGGACCGGATTTTGAGCGGCTGCAGCCCGAGCTGCAGGAGTATTTTTCGGCAGCGCCGGGAGGCGGAGTTTATGGGGAGGGCGCCGGGGTCTTCGAATCCGCCGGCTGCCCCCGGCCGTGGCTGCGGCCGCTGCTGAAACTGATGCCGGTCTCCAATGCGTTCTTCCCCGATTTCGGCACCAATGTGCCCTTCACGATCCGCAACTATCCCCATTGGGATCCGGAGAACCGGCCCTCGCTGACCGCGGTGCGGACCTTCCGGTTTCCGGCCGGGAACCGGGTCTTCGAGGACACCACCACACTGACCGGCCCAGGACAGCTCACGGATTACCTGGGCAGGAACCGGAACCTCGCCACCGATCTGGTGCTGACCGTGACCGGGGACGGGCACCTGCGCATGGATTCACCGGGCAGCCGGCTCTTCCTGGGACCGCTGCGGCTGCCGCTGCCGGCCTTCGCCGCAGCGGATGCCCATGTGGAGCAGTGGTACGACGCCGGTGACGGTCTCTTCCGGATCCGCACCCGCGTGGTGCAGCGGCAGGTGGGAACCATCTTTGTGTATGACGGGAGCTTCAGCTACGAACAGCGCCGGTGGAACGGCCAGCTGCCCCAGGACGCAGTGCCGGCCCGTTGGGAACGGCGCGTTTAAGCAGAGCTTCCGCTGTGCCCTGCCTGCCGGAAACGGCCGGCTAGCTTTCAGCGGCCACCTGGGACAGGGCCCCTGCAGCTTGCGTCAGACGGTTCAGGACTTTGCGGGCGGACGACGGCGACGCTTCCGCGAGCTCTCCGGCCGGTGTCAGGCGCAGTGCGGGCAATGCCTGAGGAGGCAGGCCGATTTTGTTCCACGGCCGCAGCACATCCTCCACCAGGGCTTTCACCTGGCGCGGTTCAGCGTTGTCGGCGGGAGCGGAAAGGATACCCAGCCACAGACTCTTTCCACCTTCCACTGCTTCCGCAATGGCTTCCCAGTCCGCTCCGGTGAGGCCCGCGGCGGGCAGCGCCGCTCCGGCCGCACCGGCACCCAGTGCCAGCGAGAACGGCGTTTGCGCGCCGGGGCGCAGTGCCGCCGAGCGCCGGGATTCCGGGAGCCGCAGCACCGTCTGCGCAGCACCGGCGTCGGCAAGGGCCTCGATGATGGAGTTCCAGGCGGAGGACACCTCGGTGGAGGGAACCGAACGCAGCGTGCGGTAGCCGCTGGCCGTGGGGATGGTTCCACCCAGCACATCGGCAATTTCCGGCTCATCCAGCTGGACAATGATTGAGGCGTCCGGGGCAGCCGTACGGGCGCGGGTTACGAAGTCCGCTGCCCCCGCGGCAAGGGACTGCAGCAGTTCGCGGCGTGCGCCGGCGTCGGAAAGGGCCCGTTCCCCGTTGTGCAGGTACAGTCCAGCCGCCAGCGACAGCGGGCCGCGCAGGGAGATCTTCAGCTGGTGGCCGGGGCTTTCCTCCCCGCCCACCACGTCCGCAAGCGCGTTGAGGTCCTGGCCCAGCAGCGAGAGGGCCCGCCGGTGGTCCTTCCCCGGCCGGGGAACCAGGCGCCAGCCGTGCGGCTGCAGGTCCACGGCCAGATCCACCAGCAGGGCGGCGGTGCGGCCCAGCGCGTCGGCACCGGGGCCGCGGTTCGGCAGTTCCACCAGGAACGGCAAATGTGGTTCCCCCAGCTCTCCGCGGATGATCCGCGTGGCTTCCACCGGGTCTGTGCCCGGCCACTGCCCCAGTGCAGTGGCCGTCACCGTGCTGCCGGCCTCAGGCTGCGCCGTACCCTGCCGGTTGCCTTCCTGCTGGCTGTCTTCGTGCTGCCAGTCTTCGTGCTGGTTAGCGTCCCGCTGCATTGCTGTTGCCGCCGTTGTGATTGTCGGAGATCGCCTGGTGATGCCGGATGACCTCGCTGATGATGAAATTCAGGAATTTTTCGGCGAAGGCCGGGTCCAGGTGGGCGTCCTCGGCGAGGCGGCGGAGCCGGGCGATCTGCGCGGCTTCGCGGCCCGGATCTCCGGGCGGCAGGTTGTGCACCGCTTTGAGCATCCCCACCCGCTGGGTGGCCTTGAACCGTTCGGCGAGCAGATAGACCAGGGTTGCGTCGATGTTGTCGATGCTGCTGCGTACGGCCAGCAGCTCCTGCATGACGTCCTCGGACACGGTTCCGGCGAGGGAACTGGCCGAGGGATCGAACTCGAACTCATCTGCGGGCGTATCAGTCATGGATCCAGTCTAGGGTCCGCCCTGCGGCGGACGCCGCACATTACGTCCCGGAGATGCCGCTTAGGACACCGCGGCGGGATCCCATTCCAGGGAACGCGCCGAATCGATCGTGGCCTGGCCCAGCACGCGGGTGCCCTGGTAGACCACCATGGACTGGCCCGGAGCCACGCCGCGCATCGGCTCGTTCAGGCGGACCACCAGCTCCTCGCGGACACCGCCGTCGGTCTCCTCGGAGGCAACGTCTTCCATCCAGCCGCGGGCCGGAACGGGGTCGCCGTGGGCGCGGACCTGCACCATGCAGTCGAACTCGGTGCGGGCAGCGACCTCGGGGATCGGCAGCCCGGCCCAGGAGATCTTGATGCCGCGCATCTGGTCGATGTTGAGCAGCTTTTCCGGACCCACCACCACCTTGTTTTCCTTGGGCCGGATCTCCAGCACGAAGCGGGGCTTGCCGTCGTCGGCGGGGCGGCCCAGCTTCAGGCCCTTGCGCTGGCCCACGGTGAAGGCGTTGGCGCCGGGGTGCGTGCCGATCTTCTCGCCGGAGGAATCCACAATGTCACCCTCCGTCATGTCGATGCGCTCTTCGAGCCAGCCGCGGGTGTCGCCGTCGGGGATGAAGCAGATGTCGTGGCTGTCCGGCTTGTTGGCCACGGACAGGCCGCGGCGTTCCGCTTCGGCCCGGACTTCGGCCTTGGACGGGGTTTCGGCCAGCGGGAACATGGAGTGCTTGAGCTGTTCGTGGGTGAGCACGCCCAGCACGTAGGACTGGTCCTTCGCCCAGTCCGCGGCGCGGTGCAGCTCGGGATTACCGTCGGCGTCGGTGATCACCTTGGCGTAGTGGCCGGTGCAGACGGCGTCGAAGCCCAGGGCCAGCGCCTTCTCCAGCAGGGCGGCGAACTTGATCCGCTCATTGCAGCGCATGCAGGGGTTCGGTGTGCGGCCGGCGGCGTATTCGGCGATGAAGTCATCCACCACGTCTTCCTTGAACCGCTCGGAGAAGTCCCAGACGTAATAGGGGATGCCGAGGATGTCGCACGCCCGCCAGGCGTCCCGCGAGTCCTCGATGGTGCAGCAGCCCCTGCTGCCGGTGCGGAGCGTTCCGGGCATGCGGGACAGCGCCAGGTGGACGCCGACGACGTCATGCCCCGCTTCCACTGCCCGTGCTGCGGCTACTGCGGAGTCCACTCCGCCGCTCATTGCTGCCAAAACCTTCATGAAGAAAAACCTGTTCCTGCTGTTTGGATGCTGCTGACGTGGGAGGCCATTCCGGCTTTCTTGGCCCGTTCGTATGCTTCGGGAAGTGCCATCAACAAGGAGTCAACGTCCGCGGCGGTGGTTGTATGCCCGAGGCTGAAACGCTGGGCGCCGCGGGCTTCCGTTTCACTGAGTCCCATGGCCAGCAGGACGTGCGAGGGGCGGGGTACTCCCGCGGTGCAGGCCGACCCGGTGGAGGATTCCACTCCGGCCAGATCCAGCAGGAACAGCAGTGAATCGCCTTCGCAGCCGGGGAACGTGAAGTGGGCGTTGCCCGGCAGCCGGGCCGGCATTGCGCCGTCGGCCGTTCCGGCACTGTCGCGCGCACCGCGAAGCACTGCGTCGGGGACTGCCCGTTCCACACCGGCGATGAGGACGTCCCGCAACTCCCGCAGGCGGGCGGACTCGGCCGGAAGGTTCTCCGTGGCTTCGCGCGCTGCGGCGGCAAAGGCGGCAATGCCGGGGGTATCCAGGGTGCCCGAGCGGATGTCGCGCTCCTGGCCGCCGCCGTGCATCACCGGCGTAAGCTTCACGGCCCGGCCGACGACGAGCGCACCGATGCCCACGGGCCCGCCGATCTTATGTCCGCTGATGGCCATGGTGTCCACGCCGGAGGCGCGGAAGTCCACCGGCAGCGCACCGAAAGCCTGGACGGCGTCGGTATGCACCGGCACTCCGTACTCATGGGCAAGCGCGGTTAGGGCCGGAATGTCCTGCACGGTGCCCACTTCATTGTTGGCCCACATGACGGTCAGCAGGGCAGTGGTGTCCGCATGGGCAGCAAGTTCGGCGCGGACGGCTTCCTCGGAAACCACCCCGTTGTGATCCACCGGCAGCCATACCGCGGTGGCACCCTCGTGCTTTTCCAGCCACTGCACGGTGTCCAGGACGGCATGGTGCTCAATCGGGGAACACAGGATGCGGGTGCGGCGGGGATCGGCGTCCCGGCGGGACCAGTACAGCCCTTTGACTGCCAAGTTGTCCGCTTCCGTTCCGCCGGACGTGAAGATGATTTCCGACGGGTGGCAGCCGGCGGCAGCGGCGAGCGCTTCGCGGGACTCCTCCACCACCATCCGGGCGCGGCGGCCGGAGCCGTGCAGCGACGAGGGGTTGCCGCTGCGGCTGAGTTCTGACGTGAGTGCGGCGAGGGCCGAGGCCGAAATAGGCGTGGTCGCCGCGTGATCTAGGTACACGGGCACGTCCTTATTCTAACGGCCGCCGCAACCGGCGCGGGTTCCGTGCCGGAGACCGGATCTGCAGTTCAGGCCGATTTCCTCTCTCCCCGGGACTTTTCCCGGGACTTTCCCGGTCCCGGGCGGAAGGTGGCAGACTGCCCCTGTGACTGCGCTGCCCCCGAAAGCCGCGATACCCGGTGAAGAAGTGCCAGTCAGCCGCGCTGCTCTGCTGCAGGCGCTGGCCGGGCAGCTGTGCGATATGTCTCCCCGACGCCGCCTGCTGGCGGCAGTGGACGGCGTGGACGGCTCCGGCAAAACGACTTTTGCCGATGCCCTGGCGCTTGAGCTGGGCAGGACTGCGGTCCGTCCGGTCATCCGGGTGTCCCTTGATGACTTTCATCACCGGCGTCAGGTGCGCTACCGCAGGGGCCGGACTTCGGCCTTGGGGTTCTATTCCGATTCCTACAACCTGGAGCAGTTCCGCAGCTACGCCCTGGATCCGCTGGGACGGGGCGGCAGCGGACGGTACCGGCCGGCCGGGCACAGTCTGGAGACCGACGCCGTGCTGTCCCCGCCGGAGCTGCCCGCCGCTTTCAACGCCGTCGTCCTGGTGGACGGGCTCTTCCTGCACCGGGACGAGCTGGCGGCTTACTGGGATTTTTCGATCTTCCTCGACGTTCCGTTCACCGTGACCGCCGCCCGCATGGCCGTCCGGGACGGAACACCCGCGGATCCGGAACATCCGGACATGCGCCGGTACGTGGGCGGCCAGCGGCTCTATTGTGCCGGCTGTGATCCTGCGGCACGGGCCGCAGTGGTGGTGGAGAATTCCCGTCCGGACCGTCCCCGGCTCATTTCCGCGGCCGAAGCCAGCTACCGTGTGCGGCCCCCGGCGGCGGGGCCGGAAACATAGTTCGCTGCCGCAACGTTGTAGCTGCTGTGATGTTGCCTGCGGCAAACCTGCAAGAATGCAAACCGCTGCCTAATATCTGCTGCGCCAATCCGGTGCTGCGCCTGCCGGGCCTGCCGGCCCAACGAGAGGAACTGCTGTGAGCCCGTCCCCCAAGACGCTTTATGAGGTTTTGGGTCTTGCCCCCTCGGCCACAGCTGACGAAATCAAAGCGGCCTACCGCAGGGCTGCGCGCACCAGCCACCCGGACCGCGGCGGCAGCGCCGAAACCTTCCACGTTATTGCCGAGGCATACGAGGTGCTGTCCAACCCGCAGCAGAAGGCCGCCTATGACCTGTCCCTGGGCAGGGGAGGTGCCCGGTCCGGCGGTCCTGCCGCACCGCCGTCGGCCTCCCGCACCGCGTCCGCCCGCGCAGGTTCGGCATCCGCCGAGGAGAACCTGGGCAGCACCCCCCGCTTTGTTCCCGACTTCTCCCCCGGCTCCCCGCCGGTGCTGCCGCTGGCCCTGGCCGGGCAGCAGATCCACGGCGCTCCCCGCCGTCCCGGCTTTTTCGCCCGGCTGGGCTCCGCGGCCGCCGCCCGGTACGACGGCGAAAACCTCACCATAAACCTGCTGCAGCGAACCCTCCTGCCGGACTATCCCGCAGGCCGGCTGGTCAACGGACTGCATGTGCCGGACCGCTCTCCCCGCGGCGGAAACCTGGAGGTGGGCCATGTCCTGCTGGGCGGGTACCGGATGGCCGTGCTGGAATCGCAGGTGGCCTCGCCGGGCAACTACAACTGGGACGGCCGGCACCTGCGCTACCGCGGCCGGGAAGTGAACATCGGCCGCCTGCCGGATGCGGTGCGCACCCTCCAGGACCGCTTCCCGGAATGCAACGTCAGCGGCTGGGTGGTCCTGCACTCTCCCAACGGCAACCCGTTTGAACCGGTGATCGATTATCCGCCCTCGCTGAGCCGCAGCGCCCCGGCCACGGTGCACGTGGTGAACGCCGGAACGCTGCAGCGCGAACTCCGCCGCTTCTTCAACGACGGCCCGCAGCCCCAGGTGGTCCAGCTGCAGGTTCTTGGCGGCCTGCTCGATGCGCTGGCACAGTAGCCGCCGGGCTTAGGATGGGGTTGTGTTCCGCATTCTCTTCCACACCCCTGAAATCCCCGGCAATACCGGCAACGCCATCCGCCTTGCCGCCATTACGGGAGCCGAGCTCCATCTCGTCGAGCCGCTGGGCTTTGACCTGGAGGATTCCAAGCTGCGCCGAGCAGGCCTGGACTATCATGACCTCGCGGTCCTGCACGTGCACCCCACGCTCGAAGCTGCCTGGAAGGCGCTGGCTCCGGAACGGGTCTACGCCTTCACCTCCGGCGGTGACACGTCCTACACGGATATCGCCTATCAGCCCGGCGACGTGCTGATGTTCGGCCGCGAATCCGTGGGCCTGCCCGAGGACGTCATGCAGGATCCGCACGTCACCGCACGCGTCCGGCTGCCCATGCTGCCCTCACTGCGGTCCCTTAACTTAGCCAATTCCGCCTCAATTGCCGTCTACGAAGCCTGGCGCCAGCACGGCTTCGCAGGTGCCCAGCTCTAAGGATTTCCATGCCCGACACCAACATTGGAACCGCGTTTAACGACGGCGCCGCCGACTTTGAGCGCCTGGCGCCTTCGCTGTGGAATCCGATGGGCAATGCCCTGGTGGCGGCTGCTGAAATCACCATGGGTGAGAGCATCCTCGACGCGGGCTGCGGCACCGGTGCCACCACCATTCCCGCCGCACAGTACGCCGGACCGGAGGGCCGCGTGGACGGCATCGACCTGTCTGCGGAAATGCTGGCGCTGGCCCAGTCAAAGGCCAGCACCCTGTCCCTGGAGAACGTTGCCCTGCACGTGGGAGACATTTCCGACTGGTCCGGCGAGGAACCTTACGACGTCGTTCTCTCCGCCTACTCAATGTTCTTCCTTCCGGACATGGATGCCGGAGCTGCGCACCTGGTGTCCAACCTGCGCCCGGGCGGACGCCTGGCCCTGAGCACCTGGGCCGAGGGTGCTTTGAATCCCTTCACCGATCTGTTCATCGAGGAATGCCGCCGGGAACGTCCTGATGTTGCCGAAGGCCTCGCCGGGTCGCGGAGCAACGCCGAACGCCTCAACACCCCCGAGAAACTGACCTCGTGGCTGGAATCCCTGGGCTTCCAGGACATCAAGGTCCTCTCCACTCCGGGGCAGGTCCAGCTCACACCGCCCCTCGCCTGGGCCTTGGTGATGGGCAGCAGCCTGCGCTTCCTTCTTCCCGAGGACCCGGAAGCGGCGGGACGGGTCAAAACATCCTTCCTGGCCCAGCTGGGCGAAGAACACAACCTCAACGCCGACACCCTGATCGCCTCCGCCCGACGGTCCTGACGGTCCTGACGGTCGGGCGCCCGCTCCTGAGCGGAACCGCCGTTTCAGCCTCCTGAGCCGAACCTGCACCCATCCGGCGCTGTCCCCGCACCGAATAGGGAGTATGGGACTGGTTCGGGAGCAACATGGAGTTACGGCGGTCGCTGACCGCCCGGCGGGCGGTCAGGCACCGGCTGCGGCCGACTTGCGCCGCAGTGCTGCATCCCCGGGAGGAGCTTTCCCCGTATGCTGGACTCCTATGGACACGTCCAACAAAGGACGGCCCTCCGCCGCGCAAGACTCCTCACCGGAGGGCGCCGCCGACGCCGCAAAGACCCAAGCGCAGCAGCCCGGCTCCGCAGCCTCGCTGGAGAAGCTTCTGGCAGGAATTGCCGGCGGCAGCCGTGATGACTTCGCAGAGTTTTACGCCCTGACCTCCCGGCGCGTCTACGGCTTGGCCCGGCGCGTGCTGATCGATGCCGAACTCAGCGAGGACACCACCCAGGAGGTCTACCTCCAGGTGTGGACCAGCGCCTCCCGGTTTGATCCCGCCGTCGGCTCGCCGCTGGCCTGGCTGCTGACGCTGGCTCACCGGCGCGCCGTGGACCGGGTCCGTTCCGAACAAAGCTCCGCGAACCGCGAGGCGCGTTTCGGTGCGGCCATGCAGGAACCGGACCATGACAACGTGGTGGATACCGTGACGCAGCGCCTGGACGCCGAAGCCGTGGTGCAGTGCCTGGACTCACTGACCGACACCCAGCGGGAATCGGTCCGGCTCGCCTACTACGGCGGACTAACGTACCGGGAGGTTGCCGAAAAGCTCGGAGCCGCAGTACCCACCATCAAATCGCGGATCCGTGACGGATTGATTCGACTCAAGAAGTGCCTGGGGGTGAACGCAGATGCCTGAGAACAGCTTTGATGCCTCCTCGGACGCTCTGGAATCGGACCTTGCACAGGGCCGAGTGCTGGAGTGGGCTGAGGTGTATGCCCTGAACGCCCTGCCCGAAAAAGACCGGCAGGCTGTTGATGCGGCCGTGGAACAGGCGGATCCGGATCTCCGCCGGACTTTCCTCCAGCGCGTCTGGGCCACCCGGGAAGCACTGGCCGGAGGATACCGGGCCGAAGCCGCTCCCCCGGCTGATCTGCTGGACCGGATCATGGCCCGGATCCCGCAGGAGGAGAAGGCACCCAAGGATCCCCCTGCCGATCTGCCCAGCTCTGCAGTGCCCAACTCCGATCTGTCCGGCGTCCGGCCGGACGTTCAGCCCGGTGATGAACTTGCGGCCCGCCGCAACCGCCGTTCCCCGCGGTCCGCCGCCGGCCGCTGGATCCTCGCCGGCGCAGCAGCTGCCGCAATCATTGTGGGCGGAGTAACCGTCAGCAACCTCGGGCCCGACAGCGTCAGGGAGGAAGTGTTCTCCGCCTCGGACGTGCAGCAGCGGACCATCGATCTGCCCACAGGCGGTACCGCGGAGGTGGCCACCTCCTCAGCGGAGAATGCCGCCGTCGTGACGCTCAAGGGGGTCCCGGCGCCGCCGGAGGGCTCGGTGTACCAAATGTGGCGGGTTCCGGCCGACGGTTCCGATCCGGTATCCGTGGGCACTATGACGGGCGAAGAAGTTTCCGGGACCAAAGCCACGGAACTGACCGACATTGATCCGTACAAGGCCGTGGCGGTCACGGTGGAGCCCGACGGCGGTTCGGCGACGCCCACGCTGCCCATCGTCCTGGTCATCCCCTTCTCTGCCGAAGCCGCCTGAGCTCTCTCTGTCACTGCGGGTGGGGCCTTGACCTTGACGCTGCGGAAACCCCTACCGTAAGGAGAAGCAGCCGAACACCGGCTGCCTGTCCCGGAGGGAGCCCGCGCCATCAACACCGAGCTCGCTGCCTGCCTGCGGACGCGTTTGGCGCCGTCGGATCCCGGGGTTTCCGCCGCCGTCGCACGCCACTACCGGTGGGTCTGCGCGGGCTGGACTCCGGACCGGGACGCGTACAAGGCCCTGGGGAGCATGTACGTGCAGGACGGGCGCTTCACCGCCTTCTACGACCGCGAGGCTCCGGGGCTGGCGGTCTACCTGTCAACAGCCATCGATGCGTGGGCGGACGCCAACCTGTAACGCTTGCGGCCGGGCGGATCACCGTCCGGGGTCAGAACCCGGCGATGGTCTGCTCCGTGTTGACCCCCACCGCGTGGAAGACTTCGGCACTGGCGCCGTCCGGCAGTCCGAACCGGCGGGCGTTGTCCTGCAGCATGGACTGCACTGCAGCCTCCATGCGGGCGACGTCGGGATGCTGGCTGGCGTGGACCCGGATGGCGGCCAGCTTGGTGTCCACGAAGGCGCTGACATCCACGGCATGGTTTTCGCGTTCCCGCGGCGCTCCGTAGAACCACAGCCACGGAACCTTGTACGCTTCCAGGCCCTGCTCGGCCAGCCGGGGAAAGGCGAACGGGTTTTCAGCCGCCGGGTAGACCGCACGCGTGACGATCTCGCCGCAGGCCAGATGGTCCGGATGGCTGGCCTGGATCCGCTCCCAGTTGCGCTCGGGATGCATTGAAAGCACGACGTCGGGACGCACCTGGCGGATCAGCGCCACCACCTTTTCCGTCACCTCGGGGGTCACGGCCAGGAAGCCGTCCCGTTCGCCCAGGAAGTGGATGTTCCGCACACCGGCCAGTTCCGCGGCGGCCTGCTGTTCGCTGCTGCGCAGTTCGGACACGTTGCTCCGGTCCCCCGGCTCAAAGCCGCCGGCATCACCGGCGGTCATGATGCAGTACGTGACGTCGACGCCGGCGGCGGTCCAGGCGGCCACGGTTCCGGCGGCACCAAAATCAATGTCGTCCGGGTGTGCGGCGAAGGCGAGCACCCGCTTGATGCGCGGGGCGGTGGGTTCCATCGGTCAGGACCTGCGCTTCTTGATTTCCTCGGTGGCCTGCGGCAGCACCGAAAACACGTCCCCCACAATTCCGAAGTCCGCTATCTCAAACACCGGTGCATCGGGGTCCTTGTTCACCGCAACAATCACCTTGGCGGTCTGCATGCCGGCTTTCTGCTGGATGGCGCCGGAAATGCCTGCTGAGATGTACAGCTGGGGGGACACCGTTTTGCCGGTCTGGCCCACCTGCGCGGAGTGCTCAATCCAGCCCGCGTCCGTAGCGGCGCGCGAAGCGCCGACGGCACCTCCCAGGGCGTCCGCCAAATTCTCCACCGGAGTGAAGTCTCCGTCCATGCCTCGTCCGCCGGCCACAATGACCCGGGCGTCGGCGAGCTCGGGACGGCCGCTCACACGCTTTTCGGTGCGGGCGGTGACCCGTGCGGCGGGACCGGCGTCGGTCACCGCAAGCCGGCGGCGCTCGGGTGCTGCGGGCGTTCCGGCAGCAGCGGGCTCAACACTGTTGGCCTTGACGGTAATCACCGGAACTCCGGTCTGCACCCGGCAGGTTGAGGTGTAGGAGCCGGCAAGGACGGACTTGGTGACCGACAGGTCCGGAGCAATAGCCACGGCATCGGTAATCACGCCGGAGCCCAGCTTCACGCCCACGCGCGCCGCCACCTCGCGGTCCTCGAAGGAATTGCCCAGCAGCACGGCGGCCGGCTCCGCTGCCCGCACCGCATCCGCCAGGAAAGCGGCTTTGGCCGCGATCAGGACATCGGGCAGGTCGCTCTCGGGTTCATATACGGCGTTGACACCGTATTCGCCCAGTGCCTGCAGGACATCATCGCCGACGGCGCGGGGGCTGGCCACGGCCGGCTCCCCCAGCCCGCGGGCAATGGTCAGCAGTTCTCGGCTCGCGCGCGGCAGCGGCAGGCCCGGCACATCGATAAAGACCAGGACAGAGGCCATGGCGGCTCTCCTTAATACTTCGGGCGCTGCCGGAGCAGCACCGGTGAAAAGATTCTCAGATCAGTTTGGAGGCGGCCAGGAAGTCCACCAGGGCAATGCCGGCATTGCCGTCATCGGTGATGACGGTTCCCGCGGTCCGCGGCGGACGCGGCGCGGAAGCAGCCACCGTGGTCCAGGAGCCGTCCAGGCCAACCTGCGCGGGCTCCAAGCCCAGGTCCTGCAGGGAAAGGACAGTGACGGTCTTTTTCTTGGCCGCCATGATGCCCTTGAAATTGGGGTACCGAGGCTCATTGGCCTGGTCCGTGACGGACACCAGCGCGGGAAGTTCCGCTTCGAGGGTTTCCGAGAAGGAGTCTCCGTCCCGGCGGGCACGGACGACGGCGGCGTCCCCGGTGCCGGTCACCTCAACCTCGGAGGCGAAGGTTATCTGAGCCAGCCCCAGGCGCTCGGCCAGCTGGGCCGGGACCAGCGATGTTTCGCCGTCTGTGGAGGCCATTCCCGTCAGCACCAGGTCCGGCAGGGCGGGAGCGCCCGGCTCCCCGGCGGCATGCTTCACAGCCTCAGCCAGCACCAGGGACGTTGCCGCGGCATCGGAGCCGGCCAAAGCGGCGTCGTTCACATGGAAGCCCTGATAGGCGCCCATCTGCAGCGCTTTCTTGACAGCGTTGACTGCCGCGTCCGGACCCATGGACAGGGCCGTCACCATATTCCCCGCTGCCTGGCCGCCGCGTTCCTCAGCCAGCTGCAGGGCCGCCTCCAGCGCGTACTCGTCCAGTTCGGAAAGAATGCTGTCGGAGCGGTCCAGAGTGTGGCTGGGGCCGGAAAGATGCCGGTCAAACTGGGCATCGGGGACGTGCTTCACCAAAACAACAATGTTCAGCGGCCTGTCGGCTGAGTCCTGCATGCGGGGCCTTTCTGCGTTGGAGATCCTCCCGGGCACGGATTCACCGACGGCGGGATGAGCCGCCCGGGGCGACAAACTTAAGCTAATCACACTGTGAAGCCGCCTGTGTGTCCTCGCCAAGCTCCATTCCGTCAGCAGCGGACCGCCTCCCCCATGCACAGCAGGGACTGTCCCTCCCGCTGGAGGAACAGTCCCTGCTGCTTTTGCCGGTTACCGCCGCGGCGCCCGCGGCACCGGGTGAACGGCCCCGCCTACTGGTCGGCTGAGTTGCCCAGCGTCACGTCAGCGCTCTTGGTGCTTCCGCCGCTGGTGTAATCGATGGTCACCTTGCTGTTGGCTGCCTGCATCCGGATGGCGGCCGTCAGCGACTGCGCGTCGGTCACCGGGATGTCATTGACCGCAGTAATGACATCGCCCTCCTTCAGGCCTGCCTTGGCGGCCGGGGTTCCGCTGGCCGGGTTTTCAGCAACTTCGGCGCCGACGGTGAAGGTTGAGCTGCCGGAGGCTGCGGCCGGTGTAACTGAAACGCCAAGGAATCCGTGGGTTGCCGAACCGGAGCTGATGATCTCGTTCGCCACCCGCTCGGCGTAGCTCATCGGTACGGCAAAACCGACACCAATGCTTCCGCTGTCCTCGCTCGCCGAGGCAATGGCCACGTTGACGCCCACGATGTCGCCGTCGGTGTTCACCAGGGCACCGCCGGAGTTTCCGTGGTTGATGGCAGCATCGGTCTGGATCACGTCCAGGTAAATGGAGCTTTCAGCCGTGCTCTGGCTCTGGCTGGAACCGTCCGGCGGAGCAAAGCGGAAGCCGTTGCCGTTGTCATCCTGGCCTGTTCCGCCGTCCGAGTTTGACTCGGGTGCTGCGGAGGACTGCACGCTGATCGTGCGGTTCAGGGTGGAAACGATGCCGTCGGTGACTGTTCCCGCCAAGCCCAGCGGAGCTCCGATGGCGATGACAGTGTCCCCAACGTTGAGGTCATCCGAATTCCCCAGCGTGGCCGGCGTCAGGTTGGAGGCATCCACCTTGATGACAGCCAGGTCGGAGACCGGGTCGGTTCCCACCACGGTTGCCGAGAAGACGCGCCCGTCATTGGCCTGCACCTCGATGGACGGATCGGAGACCGTGCCGCCCAGAGTGACCACGTGCGTGTTGGTCAGGATATGTCCGCTGTCATCCAGGACAATTCCGGAGCCCGTGCCGGAGCTGCCGCCGCCCGATACATCAATGGTGACCACGCTCGGCGAAGCCTTTACCGCGGCGGCTGTCACGGCGTTGACGCTGTCTTCTTTATTCACCACCACGGTGTTCGCCTGGCCGGTGCCCTGCGGCGCTGATCCGCTGTCCGTCCAGGAATCGGCGGCGACTGCCACGCCGCCGCCCAGCAATCCTGCCAGCAGCATCCCGGTAATCAGGGTGCCGCTCCCGAACCTGCGTGCCGGAGCGGCCGGGGCCGGACGATGTCCCGAACCGTACGGGTCCTGGCCGTAGCCGGAGTAGCCGCTGCCGGAAGTGGAGGGTGCGTACGCCGGCGGAGCAGAAGCCCCCGCAGGATGGGCGCCGCCGGTCGTGTGGGAGGTTTGTTCTGGGTTCGGTGCGGATTCCGGGGCCTGTGCCGCGGGATACGGCGGCAGCGGCTGGGTCGGCTCCTGCCGGCCCGAACTCTCAGGCATGCGGCTGTCAGGCATGCGCTGCGTCTGGCCCCCGCGTGCCTCGCCCCCAGCTCCGCCGTCGGACGATGCAGGCGGGGCAGGTGGAGTGGGAGGCAGTGGACGCCGTGGTTCCTCGGTGCCTCCGTATTGCTCAGACATGTGCTGTCCTTTCCAAATCTGTGTACCCGCGTATCTGGTGCTTCCTCAACTATGACAGCTCTTTCTGTGACCGGTGCTGGAGGTTCCTGAACGGTTCCTGAGAGTTAGCCGAAAGCTGATCTGCCCCGGACGTGGTGGACTGGCTATGCGGCGAACCATAGAATCGATCCAAGTGCCGGTCCGTCCCGCAAGGGAAAGAACGGACCCGGCGGAACGCAGCGGAACAGCCATAGGCCACTACGAACCTGAGGACAATTTATGCGGTTGAAGACCAAGCGGCTAGCTGCCGTGCTCGGTTTGAGTGTCACGGCGCTGCTGGTTCCGGCCACGGCCGCCTCAGCAGTTCCGCCGGTGACCATTCCGCCCGGGCAGTTCCTGGTGGACCAGGCCGGTGTACTCGGGTCGGATTCCAGCGAGGTCACCCAGGCCATCTCCGAGGTGCGCAGTGAAAGCCGCTACACCCTTTACGTCGTCTACGTGGATGAGTTCACGAATCCCTCGGACCCCACGGCCTGGGGTGACCAGGTTGTGGCCCAGAAGGGAATGGATTCCCAGGAAGTGCTGCTGAGTTTCTCCACGGACGGCCGCAGGCTCAACGTATCGGTCCCCGACAACAGCCCCCTGACCCCGGCACAGGGCGACGCCGTTATCGCGGCAGCCACTGACTCCCTGTTCGGCAAGCAGACCATTACCTCGGCTGACTGGGCTGATGCAGCCGTCAGCGCGGCGGACGCGCTGGTGTCCGGACGCAGCGGAAGTTCAAGCGGTTCCTCGTCCTCCGGTGCAAGCCTCGCTCCGATCGTGCTCATCGGCGGGATCATCCTGCTCGGCGGCGGCGCAATGTTCCTGTTCGTCCGCAGCCGCCGCAAGGGAGCCGTGACCGCAGGACCGGCCCGCAGCGAAGTGAGCGAGCCCGTGGACCCGCTGGATTCAATGAGTGTGGAGGACCTGCGCAAGCGGGCCGGCAGCCTCTTGGTGGCCGCCGACGACGCCATCAAATCCAGCGAGCAGGAGCTCGCGTTCGCCATGGCCTCCTACGGCGACGACGCCGTCAAAACCTTTACCGATGACCTTGCTGCGGCGAAGAACCATATGAGTGAGTCCTTCAAGATGCAGCAGCAGCTGGATGACCACATCCCGGACACCGAGGAACAGCAGCGCACCTGGCTCAAGGACATCATCCGCCGTTGCGAAGCGGTGAATTCCTCGCTCCAGGCACACAAGGAAGACTTCGACTCCCTGCGGGAACTCGAGAAGAACGCACCCGCAGCCCTGGCTGCGGCACGGAGCAACGCCCAGCAGGCAGCCGGCCGGCTGGATGCGGCCGAAGCTTCGCTGGCCGGGCTGCGGCAGCGTTACGCAGATTCCGCCCTGGCCCAGGTTGCCGACAACATCGAGCAGGCACGCCAGCGGCTCGAGTTTGTCGACAACGCCGAAGAAACAGCCCAGGCGAAACTCGACGAGGGCGACACCGCCTCCGCCGTCGTCGCCGTGCGCGCAGCCGAGGAAAGCGTCCACCAGACCAACGTTCTGCTGGACGCCATCGAAAAGACGGGCCGTGAGCTCGACTCAGCCCGCGGTGAACTGCAGCGTGCCGTGGCGGACGCCAGGCAGGACCTCGCGCAGGCCCGTGCCTTTGCCTCCGGCGGCGCCAATTCCGGACTGGCGGGCCCCATGGCCGGTGTGGAAGCCGCGCTTACGGCTGTTGAACGCGAAACATCGGTCAAGAACAACCCGGTGGACCTGCTGCGCCGCCTGGAGACGGCCAACGCGCAGCTCGATACCGCTCTGGAGGGAATCCGTGACCGGCAGGAACAGGAACGCCGCGCGCGGGATTCCCTGCAGCACGCAATGATGTCCGCACAGGCCCAAATCTCCGGAACTTCCGACTACATCCGCGCCAGGCGCGGCGGTGTCGGCGCTGAGGCGCGCACCCGGCTCGCCGAGGCAGAGCGCAACCTCCAGCAGGCTGTTGCCCTGCAGTCCTCGGATCCGGTCAGCGCCCTGGCCTATGCCCAGCAGGCCAACGCACTGGCAGCGCAGGCTGCGGACATGGCCCAGCAGGATGTCGACGGGTTCGGCGGCGGCTTCGGGGGCGGCGGCGGAGGCATGTACGGCGGCAGGGGCGGCGGGTCCGGCCTCGGCGGCGCCATTCTGGGCGGTATCCTCATCGACTCCATCCTTCGCGGCGGCGGTGGAGGCTTTGGCGGAGGAGGCGGCTGGGGCGGCGGCGGCTTCGGCGGCTTTGGCGGCGGAGGTGGAGGCGGCGGCTTCGACGGAGGCGGAAGCAGCTTCTAATCCCTGCCCCGGGGATCTTCAAAATCGCGGAACAATTTCAGTGAAGGAATGACAAAAGTTTTTCTCAGCAGGCTCATCACCAAAAACCGAAAGGCAGACACCGTGGTAAAGCAGTCAATCTTTGGACGTATCACCCAGCTGGCCAAGGCCAACATCAACGCCATCCTGGATCAGGCCGAGGATCCGCAGAAGATGCTGGACCAGATGGTCCGGGACTACAGCAACAACATTGCCGAGGCTGAGAGCGCTGTGGCCCAGACCATCGGCAACCTGCGCATGCTTCAGGATGACTACAACGAAGACATCCAGAATGCCCGCAACTGGGGCAACAAGGCGCTGGCTGCCTCCCGGAAAGCCGATGAGTTCCGTGCAGCCGGCAATGCCGCTGATGCGGAGAAGTTCGACAATCTGGCCAAGGTGGCAATCCAGCGGCAGATGGCCTCCGAGAACGAGGCCAAGGGCGCCGAGCCCACGATCGCTTCCCAGGAAGAGATTGTGGAGCGTCTCAAGACCGGTCTGGATCAGATGAAGGGCAAGCTGAACCAGCTGCAGAGCAAGCGTGACGAGCTGATCGCCCGCGCCCGCAACGCCCACGCCCAGACCCAGATGCACGAGGCCATGAAGAGCATCGACGTCATGGACTCCACTTCCGAGGTGGGACGCTTCGAAGAGAAGATCCGCCGCGAAGAAGCACGGGTCCGCGGTGCCAATGAGTTGGCTGCCTCCAGCCTGGACGCACAGTTCGAAAGCCTGGAGGACCTGGGCGAGCAGACCGAGGTTGAAGCACGCCTGGCCGCACTGAAGGGCTCCGACTCGGGCCAGTCGGCCATCGGACAGAACTAGGATCACCCGCGCCGCTCGCCGGCGCCGGGAATTGCGGGCGGTACTCCCCTGGGAGTACCGCCCTTTTTCTTGTCACGGCAGGATTTGCGCGGATGAGGACGGGCGGCGGCGAAGGGCACGGCGG
Organism: Arthrobacter sp. TJ-178; assembly: GCF_058269275.1. Taxonomy (NCBI): domain Bacteria; kingdom Bacillati; phylum Actinomycetota; class Actinomycetes; order Micrococcales; family Micrococcaceae; genus Arthrobacter; species Arthrobacter sp. TJ-178. The sequence goes on from NZ_JBZCNK010000001.1 coordinate 259,872, forward strand.
CGGCGAAGGGCACGGCGGCGGATCCCCAGCGGCAGCACGGTCCACAGAAGAATCAGTACGACGGCCAGCACGACGGCGGCAACGGCTCCGCTCCCCGACCCCAGAACCAGGTCAAAGACGAGGCCGAGGGTACCGATGAGAACCAGGCCCACCAAGACGACGGTGATGCGCAGCAGGATGTCGCTGTAGCGGACCAGTTCCGGCTTGATCCGGCGCTGGAAGAAAGTCCGGTGCATAACCACCGTGGACATCAACAGCGCCGTAATCAGCACCGACAAGACCACCAGGGACAAATACACGCCCACCTGCAGTGGGGATAGATCGGCGAAGCGCTGCTGGAATGGGAGGGTGAGCAGGAAGCCCGTCAGGATCTGAATCCCGGTTTGGAGTACGCGCAGCTCCTGCAGGAGATCCGTCCAGTTCCGATCGATCCGCTCCAGTGCCGTTTCCCGGCGGCCTGTAGCCGCGGCGTGCCGCACGAGGTCATGCGCCTGCTGCCCGGCACGGTCAGGCACCGCAGCGGCGGGCTCCCGATCATCGCCGGGGCCGGGTGGCAGTGGCCGCTTTCCCATTCCGTGAGTCTAGCGACAGGCTTGGCCTCTGGCATGGCTCCGCGCTAACCGGGGGGCCGCAACTGCAGCAGGCAGCGTGCCGGCACACAAAAAGTCCCGGCCGGCATTTCTGCCGACCGGGATTTTTTTCTTATTACTATTTGGTTGATTCAACCTTTGGTTGCGGGGGCAAGATTTGAACTTGCGACCTCTGGGTTATGAGCCCAGCGAGCTACCGAACTGCTCCACCCCGCGGCGTGTTAGTTAACTCTAACCCGCCGCGGGCTCCAGCTGCAAATTCACAGCCGGAGAGCAGTTGTCCTAGCTTCCCTCGGTGGGAGCCGGTGTTGCGCCCTCAGTGGGAGCCGGTGTTGCGCCATCGGTGGCTCCGGTGGCTCCGTCCATGGCTTCCTGAGCCGAGATCGCACGCTGGATGGCGGCGTTGAGCTTGTCCTGCGCGGCACCGTACGCTGCGAAGTCGCCTGCTGCCAGCGCCGTCTGGCCTTCCTGGATGGCTGCTCCGGCGTCTGCCAGTGCGGCTGCCAGATCAGCTTCGGCCGTGGTGTCGCCCGGAGCCGGGGTTTCGGCGTCCGGTGTCTGTCCCACGTTCTGGGAGTCTCCGGTGATGGCACCGGAGTCTCCGCCGAAGACCTGGTTCAGGGCTTCGTCCAGTGTGGGGGCGAAACCGACCTTCTCGCCGAAGTTGACCAGCACACGCTGGAGTGTCGGGTAGGAGGCGTCACCGGAGGACTGCACGTAGACCGGCTGCACGTAGAGCATGCCGCCGCCCACGGGCAGGGAGAGCAGGTTGCCGTTGATGACCTCGGAGGCACCCTGGCGGAGCAGGTTCAACGCATTGGAGACCGTCGGGTCCGAGTTGAACCGGTTCTGGGCCTGGCCGGGGCCGGGAACCACGGTGTCAGTCGGCAGGGAGAGCAGCCGCAGCTTGCCGTAGTCCTCACTCTTGACCCCTGCCTCGCCCGTTCCCGCGTCAGCCTCGGCCGACAGGAAGCCGTACAGCACGTTGCGTGCTTCCCCGTTGGGAGAAACGAAGGGAATGAACGGCGTGGTCAGGGAGAAGGTTGCCTTGTCCTGGCCCGGCATCTGCAGGGACAGGTAATACGGCGGTTGCTTCACCGAGGAGTTCGCGACCGTGGGGTCGTTCGGAACGCTCCAGGCGTCGTCGTTCTTGAAGAATGAGTCAGCGTTGGTGACGTGGTACTTGCCCAAAAGTTCGCGCTGAACCTTGAACTGGTCCTCCGGGTAGCGCACGTGCGCCATCAGGTCCGCGGACATTTCGCTGTACGGCTTCAGCGTGGACGGGAAGATGTCCTGCCAGGACTGCAGCAGCGGGTCCTGATCATCCCAGGCGTACAGGGTGACGGAGCCGTCATAGGCGTCCACCGTGGCCTTCACCGCGTTGCGGATGTAGTTCACCTTGTCCGCCGGCAGCGCTGCTGCTCCCGTGGTCAGGGAGTCCGTGGTGGCGGCCTGCAGTTCCTGCTGGGTGGAGTACGGGAAGTACTTGCTGGTGGTGTAGCCGTCCACGATCCACTTCACCCGGCCGTCAACGATCGCCGGGTAGGCATTGCCGTCCACGGTCAGGTACGGGGCAACCTTTTCCACGCGTTCGCGCGGATCCCGGTCATAGAGGATCTGGGACTCGGGGTTGATGGCGTCCGAAAGCAGAAGCTCGGTGGACTGGAACTTCAGCGCGTAGACCAGCTGGTTGAAGAGATTACCGATGCTGGGTCCGCCGTTACCGCTGAACGTGGTCTGGGACTCGGTATCCGAGTCGCCGGTCTGCGGGCGGTCAATTTCCTGCGGATCGGCCCCTTCGGGTGCTCCGACCACCGAGTAGTCGGGGGACGTTTCGCCAAAGTAGATCCGCGGTTCGTAGTCGCCCAATACACCGGTGGAGGGGATGCCCGATTCGGTGAAGCTGGGCTTGCCGTCGGCCTGGACCGTTGATCCGCGGGCCGCGACAACGCCGTAGCCGTGCGTGTAGAGGATGTGCTCGTTGACCCAGCCGGAGGGGACGCCGTCCGTGTTCAGCTCACGGACTGCAATCACCGTGTCCTGGACTTCGCCGTCAACGTCATAGCGGTCCACGTTCAGCGTTTCGGGGAACTGGTAGTACTGGCGGAACTGCTGCAGCTGGGAGAACGCAGGAGAGACGACGTTCGGATCCAGCAGGCGGATGTTGGAGGTGGTGCCCGAATCGGCGGCGAGCGCGCCGGCATTGGCGTCCACGGTGGCTTTGTAGTCGATGACCTCGGTCTGGTCCAAACCGTATGCCTCGCGCGTGAGCTCAATGTTGCGCTGGATGTACGGGGATTCCTTGCTCAGCTCGGACGGCTTCACCTGGTACTGCTGCACGATCCACGGGTAAATGCCGCCGGCCACGATTGCCGTAATGATGAGCATGGCGGTACCGATGATCGGCAGGCGCCAGCGGCCGATGAAGGCAGAAACGATGAACAGCAGCGCCACGATTGCGGAGGCCACGGTGAGGATGGTCTTGGTGGGAATGACTGCTTCGACATCCGTGTACAGGGCTCCGGTCCAGGTCCCGGAGGTGCTCAGCAGGGTGTCATAGCGGTCCAGCCAGAAGTTCGCTGCCTGCAGCAGCAGGAAGCTGGCCGCGATGACGGCAATATGGATCCGCGCCTGGCGGGAGGTGAAAATGCCCTTTTCCTCCAAGCGGATGCCGCCGTAGAGGTAATGGGTCAGCAGGCCGGCGATGCCGGAAATGACCACAACGCTGATGAGGAAGCCCACGATGAAGCCGAGGAACGGCAGCTGGGTGAGGTAGAAGCTGAAGTCCAGGCCGAATTCGGGATCCTGCTGGCCAAAGTTGCGGCTGTTGAAGAACAGGAGCGCCTGCTGCCACATGGACATGGCAGCGGTGCCGGCGAACCCGCCGACGACGACGGGGATGCCGATCATCAGAAGCTTGCGGACCGGTTCAAGCTGGGCCTGGTAGCGGTTCAGGTTGTCCTGGAGCGCGCTGTCCGGCGCGTAAACCGGACGTGAGACGTAGGCGGCCCTGATGCTCAGGAACACACACCCGGCCATGACCACGAAGGCACTGAGGAACATGACAATGCGGGTCAGGTTCTCCTTGACGAAGACACTGAGGTAGCCCAGCTGGTTGTACCAGAGGACATTTGCATATACCTGCGAAAAGTAGACAAATCCAATCACAAGGACTGCCACCACAATCAGCGTGGCGATCAGCGGACTGGGTCCGCGCCGCCTGCTTGGGCGGGCGCCCGCGCCGGGGCTGGGTCGGGAGAATGGGCCGTTTGGTCCGGAAGTCACTGTATCCTCATCGTTCGGTGCGTCGGTCCACGGCCCCTGCAAGGAATGCCAAGGACATTTTTCCGTCCTCTTTGCAAGTTGCCGTGCTCTCTCATTCTGCCTTGTCTTCCCTGCGCCGGGCACCTCGCCGTGCCCTTGGGGAAGAACCTTTTCACGATCGTGATGGGCGGCGCGGCGCGGCGACAGCCTTTCGGTGCCTCGGCCGCGCGCGCAGCAAGCGGTCTGCTGAGGCTAGCTTGTGCACTGGGCCAGCCCCGCCGGGTCGGATCCCGAAGCCAACGCTTCAACGGCGGTGCGCGCTTCGTCAAGGGTAGCCACCCTGATGACGTCCAGCCCGTCCGGGATATGCCCCACGACTTCACCGCAGTTGTCCGCCGGTGCGAGGAAGAAGTCGGCACCGGCGTCGGACGCGCCCACCATCTTCTGCGCTATGCCGCCGATGGCGCCAACGTTTCCGGCGGAATCGATGGTGCCGGTGCCCGCAAAGTGCTTTCCGCCGGTCAGGTCTCCGGGAGTCATCCGATCAATGATGCCCAGAGCAAACATCATGCCTGCGGACGGACCGCCCACGTTGTCCAGGGCAATGGTGACGTCGAAGGGAAAATCGAAAGTCGTCGCGAGGAAGATTCCGAGCTGGTAGGAACCGGTGTCCCCCAGCACGGGGGTGATCTCCCCCGTTGCTTCCGCGCCGTCCCGGCGGTACGTGACCTGGACCGGTTCGCCGCCGTTGTCCTGCAGTTCCGCGCGGAGGGTGTCAATCCCGTCAATGTCCGTGTTTCCGATTCGCACCAGGGTGTCTCCGGCCTGCAGCACTCCGGCGGCCGGCGAGCCTTCCACCAGGTCCGCCACGGCGAGCTCCTCCGTGAAGGGAACATCCAGTTCACGCAGAGCTGCAGCGACGGCTGCCTCCTGCGATGAAGTCATGGCCGCTGCATTTTGCTGGTCCACATCTTCGCCCGTTGTGCCGCGCGGGTACAGGAATTCCTCGGGAACGACGGCGTCTTCCGGATCCAGCCAGGCGCCGACGGCCTGAAGGAAACTCATGGCACTGCCCGGGCCTCCTGAAACATAGACGGTGGTCAGGTCAAGCTCACCGTCGGTGGGATAGGTGGTGGCCCCTTCAATATTGATAAGGGGGGAGTCTTCACCGTCTCCCGTTTGCACCGTTCCCACCGTGTTGAAGGTGGGTCCGGGTGCCTCCACTACATACGGTGCGGGCAGGAACACGGCGACGGCGCCCAGCGCCAGGGTCAGTGCCCCCGAAACCACCAGCGCACGCGACCGCGGACTGGACCTACGGCGGGCGGGACGGGGCTGCAGCGGAGCAGGGGCGCCCGCGGCAGAGGGATCATGCGGATTATTTGAGGGGCGCAAGCGGCCTACCCTTTTCTGAGGCGGGATCCGCGGCAGCCTGCAGGGGGCCGACACGGCGAACACTGGCACCAGCCTACCGTCCGCGATGCCCGGACGGGCGGGCCAGGGCGCTCCCTGAGCGCTTTGCCAACAGCGAACGTAACCGGGAATGCAGGACAGGCATCCCGGCGGGCCGGTAACGTAAGGAAACCAAGGCCGCCTTCCAGCGGTCCATGATCCGGAGCAGCTGCCCCGCCCGACGGCGGGTTTCTGCACCGCGCAATGCACGTCAATCTTCCACAGGACCGGTGGTATCCATGAGCTCCAACCCTTCCGACTCCGGGGACACACCCCAGGATCCGCTTTCTGAGATGCTTGCCCGGCTCTTCGGCGGAGCGGGTGCCGGCGGCATGGATCCGCAGGACCTGGCCAAGGCCGCTGGCCTGCCCTCCGACCCCAACGCAATGGCGATGATCTTCCAGCAGGTGCAGGCCATGTTCAGCGCACCGTCGGAAGGCCCCGTCAACTGGCAGCTCGCCAAGGACAACGCGCGCCGCGTCGCGGCAAGCGACAGCGACCCCTCGGTGCTGCCGGCGCAGCGCCGCGAAGTGGATGAAGCCCTGCACATCGCGCAGCTCTGGCTGGATCCGGTCACCGACTTCGCGTCGACTTCCGCGCTGGGCCAGGCGTGGAGCCGGGCCGAGTGGGTGGAAGCCACCATGGATTCCTGGAAGAGGCTGACGGAACCGGTTGCGGTGAGCATCTCGCAGGCCCTCTCCAATGCGATCAGCACCCAGATGCCCGAAGAAATGAAGACCATGATGGGCGGAGCATCCTCGATGCTCGCCAACATGGGCGGCGCCATGTTCGGTATCCAGCTGGGCCAGGCCGTGGGCGCCCTCTCCAAAGAGGTTGTCAGCTCAACCGACATCGGCCTTCCGCTGGCGGGCGGAACCATGGCGCTGCTGCCTGCCAACGTCGCCAAGTTCGGCGAAGGCCTGGACATCCCCGAGACTGAAATCCGGCTGTACCTTGCCGTTCGGGAAGCCGCCCATGCCAGGCTCTTCACCCACGCCCCCTGGCTGGCGGCGCATCTTTTCGGTGCCATTGAAAGCTACGCCCGCGGAATCCACATCGACATTTCCAAGATTGAAGAAGTGGCCCGGGATCTCGACCCGTCCAATCCGGAATCCATTCAGGAAGCCCTGTCCGGCGGAGTGTTCCAGCCGGAGCGCACCCCGGCCCAGGATGCGGCGCTGGAGCGCCTTGAAACAGCGCTGGCCCTGGTGGAGGGCTGGGTGGACGAGGTCACCGCCGCCGCCACCGTGAATCTGCCCTCCGCCGGCGCCCTGCGGGAGATGATCCGCCGCCGCCGTGCCAGCGGCGGACCCGCCGAGCACACCTTCTCCTCCCTGGTGGGCCTTGAGCTTCGCCCGCGCCGGCTCCGGGATGCCGCAGCTCTGTGGTCGCAGCTGCGTGAGGAACGGGGCATCGAAGGACGCGACGCCGTCTGGGAGCACCCGGACCTGATGCCCACGTCCAAGGACCTGGATGATCCCCAGGGCTTCAGCAAGCGGCGCGAGCTGTTGGAGGCATCGGATTCCGACGTCGATGCGGCACTGCAGCGCCTGCTTGAGGGCGGTTTCGACACCCCCGCCGAAGATCCGGCCGCTGCCGGGGAAACACCGGAAGAGGGCTCGAACGAGGACCCGGATAACGGCGAAGACGGAAACCCGTCCGGCGAGGGCGAGACACCCAAGCCCTAACCGCTCCCGGACGGGCGCGCTGTGTGAGGAGCCGGGCGGCGAGCGAAAGCTAGTCGCCCGGCTCTTCTGCACCCGGCTCTTCTGCGCCCGCCTCTTCTGCTCCAGCCTCTTCGGCGCCCTGGTCCTCCTGCATGGTGCCTTCCAGCCCGCGTGCGGAGGCAAAGGCCGCCCCCTGGAGATAGGCCTTCGCGGTTTCGGTCTGCGGATAGGCCTCCAGCAACCGCCAAAACGCGGCTGAATGGGACGCTTCGATCAGGTGTGCCAGTTCGTGCAGCAGCACATAGTCCACCACCCAGCCGGGCATTCCCTGCAGCTTGTCCGACAACCGGATGGTGCCGCGGGCCGGTGTGGCGGAACCCCAGCGCGAATTCTGGTTGCTCACCCAACGCACCGATACCGGCCGGGCAGCCCCGCCCAGATACTGCCGGGATAATTCAGCCGCGCGCTCGGCAAGTTCGCCGGCACGGTCCTTCGGATCGGGCAGCCGTGCCGGAGCCGTGCGCTGCTCCAGGCGCATCACCATGCGAGAGACCCATTCCGCTTCCTGGGCCTTCGTGAAGTGGCCCGGAATCGAAATGATTGCCTTCCCATCCCGGAAGGCGGCGTTCACCGTACGCCGGCGCTTGGCCGACCGGCGCACTTCGATGGGGATGCCGGTGCTGGTAACCGACGGCACCGCACTCCCTCCGGGGTGGAGCCTGCGTTGTGCCGAGCGGGGTGCATCTTGCGAAGACATGACTTAACCCTAGGCGAGGCGACGGCGGACCCGGGCACCTGTGGATAACCACACGCCCGCTCCGGAACGCGTGCCAAGATGGCTCAGCAGGCCCCTCCCGCCTGCTGCAGAGCGGATTTCCACTTTGGAGGTTTCCATGCGGATCAATCCCGGACTTCATGTGCTGGAGGTTTCAGACTCAATCCGGCAATACGGACTGGGGCCCAACGCCCTGATCCTGCGCGGACTGCAGGAAACCGATCTTGCGTTCCTTGCCGCCCTGCGCACCGGACTTAACGACGGAACGGAGGCCGCCGAAGCCCGCCGGTGCGCCGTTCCTCCGCAGCGGGCGCACGCCCTGACACAGGCCCTCTCCCCGGTCCTGCTGCCCTTTCCGGACACACCGGAAACGGGCGAAGCACCGGTGCCGGCGCTGCGGGCCGAACGCCTCGCCGCGGACGCTGACCGGCTCTCGGCAGCGTACTCAGTGAACGGTTCCGCGCTGATCCGGCGCCGCGCCCGCGCCGCCGTTGAAGTCAGCGGGCTCGGCCGCACCGGGGCGCTGCTCGCCCGCACCCTTGCCTCAGGAGGGGTGGGCACGCTGATGCTCTCGGACCCCGGGATAGTCCTTCCCTCAGACCTCGGACCCGCTTATTCCCTCACCGATCTGGGCATGGGCAGGGCCGAGGCCGTCAAACGGCACATTTACCGGGTGGATCCCACGGTCCAGGTCCTGACCAATCCAGTCCGGCGCCCCGGCGTGCAGACCATGCACCTGGATCTGGCCATTTGCGTGGGAAACCCGCCTCTGGCCGGACGGAGGGAAGGCGTGCCGGCACGGGAGCATCCGCAGCTGACCGTCACCGTCCAGGAAACCGGGGTGGACGTGGGTCCGCTTGTTGTCCCGGGGCTGACCCCCTGCCTGGAGTGCCTGGAACGGCAACTGGCCGACGGCGACACCACCTGGTACTCCGCCGCCGACGCCCTCAACCGGCAATCGGCCGAGGCGGCACCTGAGGGAGAGGAAACCTCCGGGTCGCTTGTGGCCGCCGGTACCGCAGCCGCCCAGGCCCTGGCCTATTTGGACGGCGTCGTCCAGCCCGCCGTGTGGTCGGCCGTACTTGTGCTGCGGTCGGCGGACGGGTACATCGGGTTCAAGAAGCTCTCATTCCACCCCGGCTGCGGCTGCCGGCTGCAGCAGAAGGGTTCCCCGGCCCGGGCCTCCTAGCGCGAGCATCTCCGCATGCTCCGTCTCCCCAGCCGCAATCCCTTAAAATAGATCTTGGTACTTGCCGGGCAGGTGCGAATTCCAGCAGTGGAAGCCGTACTGCATTGCTGCGGTAATTTCACCGTGCTGTCCGCCGAGCACTTCCTGAAGCTTGCGTGCGCAGACGGCATCCGGCTCATCCGGCGTTGCCTTGAACTGAAGTTCCTGCTTATGAAAAAACACTGTTCACTTCCGCAGATCAGGCCCGGTCATTGGCCGGGACGTCACTGGCGGCTGCACCGGACCAGTGCTGGAATCCAACCCGGATAAGCAATAAGCAAACTTGGCAATAGCATCGAGGGTGGGGAGGACCACCAAATGAATCACCTGCAGGGGACCCCTACAGAGGTCAGGCATTCGACGGAGAGCCATACCGGATCATCCGAGACCCTGGACAGCTTCTTGCTGGACCGTTTGGAAGACGTCATTCTCTCGAGCTGCACCGTTCCGGAGTTCCTGCATCGGCTCGCCGTCCTCACATCAGAGATTTTTTCGACGGACACCGACCCGATACTCACCGCCATAGCCCTGCTCCGCGACCGTAAGCCCGTCTGCATGGGGTTCAGCAGCGAGCCGCCCCCGTCCGTCGAAAAGCTGGAGTATGCCTTTCGACGGGGACCGGCGAAAGCAGCCGTGAGCCAAGAGTCCACTGTGCACATATCCGACCTTTGGAACGACCCCGCCGGCGGTGCCTACACCGACGTCGCGCACCGGCTTGGCGTGCGCTCCCTGATCTTCGTTCCCCTGAATCTCGATACCGAAGGATGTGCCGGGCTCACGCTGTACTCGGCCCGGCCAAACCGGTTCGATGCCGGCACCGTTTCCCGCGCCGAGGCGTACGCCCGCCGGATCCTCAAGCCGCTCCGCATCGCCGCACGCCTGGCATCAAGGGAGGAACAGTCCTCAGACTTGAGGGCGGCCATGGAGTCCCGCACCACCATCGATCTGGCCATGGGAATTGTGATGGGACAGAACCGCTGCGGCCAGGACGAAGCCTTCACCATCCTGCGGTCCGCCTGCAGCCGCCGCAACATGAAACTCCGGGACCTGGCGGCGCTTTTGGTGGCCTCAGTGGGCGAACGAGCACCACGGACACACTTCGATTTCTGACGCACCCGTCCTTCCGATTTGTTCCCGCCAAGCTCGGGCCTTTACCCTAGGAGCAGAGGCTCAGCAGTGTGCCCAGGAACTCTTCTTTTGGAGACCCGTGGAACACAAACTGCATGTCCTCGTCCAGCTTGATGCCGACCTCGCAGCGGCGGTCCTGCAAGTATCGGGCTGCCTGACGGCCGAAAGCTGCCAGGCCCTGCCGAACATCATTCAAAAAGCCGCTGCCCTTCTCCACCGGGACCGGATCACGGTTGACCTGACACGGGCACGGCACATCGAACGGGAAGCTGTTGCTTTTCTGCGCAGCGGCACCGGCTTCGGCAAGTCCGAACTCTTCGTGAAATGTCCGGATCTTCTACCCCAATGCCCAGCACCGAAGACGGCCCCGCGGAGTCACCAGGTGAACCAGGAGCTTTTCCCCGCCCACCGCCCCTCTGCGCTGTCGTGGATGGACCTGCCGTCGGATCCGCTGGACACCGAGGCCCTGGAAGCCCTTCCTCAGCACACCCTGCAGGCCCTGACGGACCGGGTTTTTCACCAGTTGGATTCAGATCATCCATCTGCCTTCGCGCTCGAGTGGTACAGCGCGCTGTGCGGGGAATGGGCCCGTCGCACGGGACCCGGTGCAGGCCAAAGCACCACGAAGATCTACGACCATGAGTATCCGTAAGCTGGCCCGGCACCCGGGACCGGGTTAAGATTTGTGCTGAGCGCCTCGTTGATCCGGTCCCCATGATCCATCCGGAGGACATCACCGGAGCGCTCAAAGGTTACTCCTTTGGGGGAAGGAGTCTTTGATGTTCGGTGACGCAGCAGCGGATATTCCCTGCACAGCGTCTCAGAGCACGTCATCAAGAGCGTTGGGAAACGACAGCGCGGCTAGGGGCAGAAGATGGGTTTCGAGGCAGTTGAGCCGGAGCAGCGGCAGTTGCTCAAGAAAGCGCTCGACGACGCCCGGCTGTGCGTGCCCGATGTGTGGATGCAGTACGTCAGTCTCGGCGGCATTGTGGGCGAGTACGAAGTCGATGCCTACATCAACGGCTCTTTGTCGCTTCCTCCGCTGCAGCGGGACATCCTCGCCCATGCCGCGAACGAGCTCATCGACGAGCTCCCGCCGCGTCCGCGCGCGCCGTACGGTGCCGACGTCGCCCGCACGCAGGCGGGCGGGCATCCGCTGGAAGACCGCAGGCACCCGGAATCCGCAGAGGACCAGGGCTACGGACGCGGCCGCGGCTCGAACCCGGGCGAGGACCAGCGTCCCGGCTAATTGTCCGCCAGCACCCGCAGCACGGCCTCGCCGTAGCGCTCCAGCTTTGAGGGTCCAACACCGGGAAGAGTGGCCAGCCGGTTCAGGGACGGCGGGCGGTCCTCGGCAATCGCCACCAGGGTGGCGTCCGTGAACACCACGAATGCGGGAATACCTGCTTCCGACGCCGCCTCCCTGCGCCACTCCCGCAGCGCTTCAAACGTGCTCTCTTCGTAGGTCACGGGACATTCCCCGCACCGGCCCACCTTGCGCTCGGCACCGGTGGTGAGCAGGGTTCCGCAAACGCGGCACTTGGCCGGACCGCTGGATTTGCGCCGTGCCGGTGTCTTGGGAGCGGCGCTGCGCTGCAGGTCGCGGGTGGTCTGCGGGCGCAGGCCGTCCAGGAACCGGGACGGTTTGCGGTTGGCCCGCCCGCCCGGGGTGCGTGCAGTGGACCAGGAAAGGCACAAATGTTCCCGGGCACGGGTAATGCCCACATACAGCAGGCGCCGCTCTTCATCCACGGCCTCGGGGGTGTCGGCAAAGGAAATCGGCATGAGCCCCTCGCTCAGCCCCACCAGGAACACCGCATCCCATTCCAGGCCCTTGGCGGAGTGCAGGGATGCCAGCGTAACGCCCTGGACCGTGGGAGCATGCTGGGCGGCGGCACGTTCGTCGAGCTCGGCGACAAAGTCCATCAGGGTGAAGATCGCGTCGGGGTCCTGCGTGCGGTTGGTCGTGAGTTCGTCGGCCAGGGACACCAGTGCCGCCAGCGATTCCCACTTTTCGCGCACCGCCCCGCCGCCGGCCGGAGCCTCGGGGGTGTAGCCCAGGGAGGCCAGGATGTCGCGGACCAGCTGGGGCACCGGGTCGTTGCCCACGGAGCGTGATGCAGCGCGCAGCTGCAGCATGGCGTCGCGCACTTCGCGCCGCGCAAAGAACCGCTCTCCCCCGCGAAGCTGGTAGCCGATCCCGGCCGTGGCCAACGCCTGTTCATAGGCCTGGGACTGTCCGTTGGTGCGGAACAGGATGGCGATCTCCGCGGGCTGCACGCCGTCCTTGATCAGCACCTTGATGCGTTCGGCCACCGAGGCGGCCTCGGCGTCGTCGTCGGCGCATTCCGTAAACGTGGGCTCGGGACCTGCGGGGCGCTGGGCAATGAGTTCCAGCGGTTTGGGCCACGGCGGGGCAAAGCGCGAGCGCTCGCCCTCGGCGGTGCGGGCGGCCAGGATGCGGTTGGCCAGCCCCACCACCTGGGGCGTGGAGCGGTAGTCCCGCACCAGTTTGACGATGGGGGCGTTGGGGAACCGCGACGGGAAACCCAAAAGGTGCTTGGACGTTGCGCCGGTGAAGGAGTAAATGGTCTGGCTGGAGTCGCCCACCACGCACAGTTCGTCGCGTCCGCCCAGCCACAGGTCCAGGAGCCGCTGCTGGAGCGGGGACACGTCCTGGTACTCGTCCACCACGAAGTGGCGGTACTGGTCCCGCACCGTGGCGGCGACCCGTTCATCTTCCTGGAGGATGCCCACGGTGATCAGCAGGACGTCCTCGAAGTCGATGACGTTGCGGTCCACCTTCACGTCTTCATAGGCCTGGAAGATGCGGGAGATGGTGATGAGGTCAAAGCCGGCCGGGGCATCGCGTCCCTTGGCAGCGGACACATAGCTCTCCGGGGTCAGCATGGACACCTTCGCCCACTCGATCTCGGCTGCGACGTCGCGGATGGCGGCGCGGTCCGTGGACAGCCGCAGGCGCCGGGCTGCTTCGGCAATGAACTGGGCCTTGTGGCTGAGCAGGTCCGGAAGCTGCCCGCCCACGGTCTGCGGCCAGAAATACTGCAACTGCTTCAGCGCGGCAGCGTGGAACGTCTTGGCCTGGACGCCTCCAGCACCCAGGTCGCGCAGGCGGGTACGCATTTCCGCGGCGGCACGCGCAGTGAACGTCACTGCCAGCACGCGCTGGGGCTTGTAGACCCCGGTGTGCACGCCGTACGCCATGCGGTGCGTGATGGCCCGGGTCTTGCCTGTTCCGGCACCGGCAAGGACACACAGCGGCCCGGTCAGGGAAGTGGCTACTTCACGCTGTTCATCATCCAGTCCCGCGAGGATGCGGGCTTCAACGGAGTCTGGGCTCATGCCTGCGCCTCGAGCTCCGGTTCCCTGATCGGTCCTCCGTACCAGCGTTCGATCAGGTTCCGGGCGATGGAAATCCCGCCTGCGATGGTGATCTCGCCGCTGGCCACGGCAGTTCCCAGTTCCTCACGGGTAAACCAGCGCACATCGGAGATTTCGACGCCGTCCGGGGTGGCTTCTGCGTCCTCGGTGCGGGCGGTGAAGCCCAGCATCAGGGAGCAGGGGAAGGGCCAGGGCTGGGATCCCAGATACTGCGGCGAGTGGACGGTCAGCCCGGATTCTTCGGCGACCTCGCGGATGACGGCCGCTTCGAGGGATTCCCCGGGCTCGACGAAGCCCGCCAGAGTCGAGTAGCGGTTGCCCTTCCAAGCCGCCGCGGAGCCCAGCAGGATGCGGTCCTGCGGGTCGGTGATGGCAACAATGATGGCCGGGTCGGTGCGGGGGAAGTGCTGGCTGTTGTCCTCGGGGCAGCGGCGGACCCAGCCGCCCTGCTCCGGAACGGTGGCGGCACCGCAGCGCGGGCAGTGGGTGTGGGCTGCGTGCCAGTTGGAAATGGCGGCGGCCTCGACAAACAAGGCCGCATCCAGTTCGCCCAGCAGGACGGCGACTTCGCGCAGCGACGCCCACCGGGCGCCGTCGGTCTCCAGCAGCGGATCTTCCTCGTCCAGGGTAACCAGAACGACGTCGGTGCCGGCCGGTTCCTGCGCGTCAGCCAGGGTGCGGCCCAGATAGACGGGCACCTCCCCGAAGCCGCTGTGCGCCACGGAACCGAGCACCACCTCGGTGTTGCTGATCAGGGCCTTGCCTCCGGCCATGTACATAACGCGTGTGGAGGGGTTCGCACGGATCTGCTCGAACAGGTCCGCTGCCACGCGGCGGTCCGAACCGCGGTCCACCGCTGTGCGGGCCAGCGGCAAAATTCCAAGAGGGGGTACAACTGCTACCGGTGCTGGGCTGCTCATATCTCTACCGTACTGACTTGCGGCCAACAACCTGTAGTCGGACTTCCGCTACCTGCCCAGCCTGAGTTATTGCTCACGCATCCGGCGACTCGCCGCCAGCCTATGGTTATTCGCACCACATGTACCTCTACGGTTGAAGATGTGAAACGCACCCCCATGGAATTGGCCGCACTGGCCAGCGCCGCCGTCTCCGGGCTGGCCCCCACCGGCGTCGCCGGCTCCCCCGACGATGCCGCGGACTTTGACTCCGCTGTCCTGGTTGACGACGCCGGAAAGCAATGGCGGGTACGTTCCCCCAAGCACATTGACGCCAGCATGAGGCTGGAAACCGAGCTGCTGGTGCTCCGGGCCTTTGTGCCTGCGGTGCGCGCAGAGCTGCCGTTTGCCCTCCCGCATGTGGCCGGGACAGTCCGGCAGGGTGATCTGTGCACCTTTGTGTACTCGCACCTGCCCGGCTCCACCCGCGACATTGATTCGCTGGTGGCGGAGAGCGGAACGCTGCCCCGGGAAGTGGGCCGGGCGATGGCTGCCATCCACAGCCTGCCGCATGATCTGGTGCACGACGCCGACCTGCCCAGCTACTCCGCGAACGAATTCCGGCAGCGCAAACTCAACGAGCTGGACCAGGCCGCCACCACGGGCAAGATCCCGGCTGTGCTGCTGCGGCGCTGGGAACATGCCCTGGAAGATGTCACCCTGTGGCGCTTCAAGTGCTCCGTGGTTCACGGCGACCTTCATGAGGACAACCTGCTCGTCTCCCACGGTCGGATCAGCGCCGTTACCGGCTGGACGGATCTGCGCATCGGAGACCCCGCAGACGACTTCGCCTGGCTGATTGCCGCCAATGACCCGGCCTTTACCGACGCGGTCCATGCCGCCTACAACGAGGCCCGCCCGGAAGCGCCGGACCCGCACCTGATGCGCCGTGCCGCCCTGTCCGCGGAGTTTGCCCTGGCTCAGTGGCTGGTGCGCGGCGTGGCTGCTGAAAACTCCACCATGATTGCCGAGGCCGAGGAAATGCTCGCCACCCTCGAGGCGGACATCCTGGAGCAGGAAGCTGCAGAGAAGATCGAGGCGGAGGAAGCAGCGGCAGCCGCCGCTGAGGCCGCCGCCGAAGCCGCCGAAGCCGCCGAAGCAGAAAGGGTGGCGGCCGAGGAGGCCATTCGTGCCGCTGCTGCTCTTTCCGCGTCCGCCGCCGCTCCTTCGGTTGTGCTGCCGGTGACCCATCCCGCCCCGACCAAGAGGCCTTCCGTAAGCGCGGGGGTGTGCGCGGTGTCCACCCGGGTGAGCGTCATGCCCATTGATGACGCCCCGGCAGGCTCCGCTGAGTCCGGCGGCAAAGATCCGGCCGGTGCTGAAGCCGCGCCTGCCTCGGAATCCCCGGATGCCGCAGACACCGGCGCGATCGCCGTCGTCGCCGTTTCATCCGAGGGCTCAAGCGCCGCAGCAGGTACCCAGGAGCTGGACCCGAACGGGAAGTCCGGCACGGCCAAGGCGCAGAAATCCGGTTTCTCGAAGAAATCAGGGCGGCTGAAGAAGAGGAAGTAGGAGCGGCCTGCCCCCTGTGCAGGCCTCCCCCGAACAGGCCGCCCTCCACCAGGCCGGGCCGCCCCGGCAGCTCCCTAGGAGTCCGCGGAGTTGGCCCTGCGGATGATGTCCTCCAGGTCCTTTTCGCCCAGCAGGTTGAACGGACGGATCAGTTTGTCCGCCGCCACGTAGTAGAACGCCGCATTGACCTTCTCCAGCGGCACCTGCTTCAGCCTGGCCCAGGCCAGCCGGTAGACGGCCAGCTGCACGGAGCGGACCTCAAGCTTGTCCCGCGTGGGAGGTGCTCCGGTTTTCCAGTCGATCAGGTCCCAGGTGCCGTCCTCGTCCTGGAAGACTGCGTCGATGCGTCCGCGCACCACCACGGTATCCACCCGTGTCTCCACCGGAACTTCGATATAGGCCGGAGTCCGCCGGGCCCACGCAGAGGCCTCGAATGTGGCAATCATGTCATCGAGCTCGTAGGCCTCATCCACGTAGGCGTCGGCAGCTCCCGGGTGCTCATCGATGTCCAGCATTCCGCTGGTGCCGAAGAACTCCTCCACCCAGGCGTGGAATGCCGTTCCTTTGCGTGCTGCCATGCCCGGCTCCCGCGGCACGGGCCGCCGCAGCTGCCTGGTGACCTCCTGCGGATCATCTTTCAGGTCCACCAGCAGGGAAGCGGAAATGTGGGCGGGCAATTCGACCTCAACCACTTCGTCCGAGGGGCGGTGCCGGGCCAGGACCAGCTCTACTTCCTTGGCCCAGCGCGTAGGTTCAAACACACTCCCGGAGGACTCATGCTGCGCCTGGCCGGCGCTGCCGTCCACGTCAGTGAGGATGTCGATTTCCGACTGGCCCACGCGGGCCGTCTGCCGGGCTGCAGCTTCAAGTACGGCAACCCCGGCTGCCTCCATGCCGGGGCGCCGCTTCCCCAGGGGATCGATGGGCCAGCTTTTGCGCTGGACATCGGCGTTGGCCGGGTTGGTGTCCCCTTCGTCGCCCTCCTTCACCCAGGACATCAGGCGGAAGCCGGGTGCTCCGGCTTCCCCCAGGTCGTAGAGGTCCTGCAGATAGCGCGAAACCGCAGTTGGTTTGGACCGTCCCCCTCCCCACACGCTCGAGGTGCAGATCAGCACGTACTTGGCCCGGGTGAAGGCCACGTACGCCAGACGGCGTTCCTCGCGCTCGGCATGCCCGCGCGCGTCTTCGCTGAAGGCCTTCTCGCTGTCCACCCAGCTTTTCTGATCCTCCTGTTCCCAGTCCCACTGGGGAAGATCGGGGGCGTCTCCGCGCAGCGGCCAGGGAATGGCCCCTTCTCCGCTGCTCCAGCGCGAATCACGGTCATTGGGGAACTGGCCCTCATTCAGGCCTGGAATGACCACTACGTCCCATTCCAGCCCCTTGGAGGCATGAACAGTCAGCAGCTGTACGGCTTCACGGCTGGCCTCAAGCTGCGTCACCGGAAGGCCGTTTTCTTCCTCATTGGCCGCCTCCAGCCATGCCAGGAAGGCCATCAGGTCCACCCGCTCGCTCGAGGAGCTGAAAGTCGCGGCGGCGTCTATGAAGGCATCCAGGTTCCGCCGAGACTCATGAATGGTGACCCCGGGCTTGGCCGCCACTTCAATGTCCAGCAGGATCCGCCGTTCAACTTCGCCGATCAGCGTGGTGAGATCTTCTCCGACATAGCTGCGCAGGTCCCGCAGCTCATCGCGCAGCAGCGCCAGCCGGCGCAGCCCTTCTGCGGAGATGGACCTGCCCGCGTTGGACACCCAGTCCGGCCGCGGCAGGGAGTCCACAGCCTCCACCAGGGAGCCTGCTTCGGCCATGTCTGCCTCCACCACGGTTTCAGTGCCGTCCGGCGCCTCGTCGGGACGGTGGACATCCGCAGCGTCCGCCACGGACATGGCCCGCTCCCGGACCCGGACCAGGTGCCGGGACCAGTCAGCCAAAGCCATCAGATCAGCGGGGCCGATCCTCCAGCGGGCTCCGGCCAGAATCCGCAGCATGGAATCGGACCGCCCCGGATCGCCGAGGACCCGCAGGACTGCCAGAACATCCACCACTTCCGGGGTGGACAGCAGCCCGCCCAACCCAACAATCTGCACCGGGATGCCCCGCGCCTCGAGGGCTTCCCGGATGGGGCCGAACTGTTTGCGGCCGCGGCAGAGGACCGCCACGGTGGGCTGCAGATCCTTGCCCGCGTCATCGGTTTCGAACCGCCGTTTCCGGTGCTGCAGCACCTGCTCTGCCACGGCGTCGGCTTCGCCGAGGATCGCCTCGGATTCCCCGTGTGCAGGCACGGAAACGTCAGCCAGGTAGCGGCCGAGGTACACCTCGCCAACCGGAGCCTTGGGCCGGGCCTGCAGCTCCGGAACCTGCGGGAGCCGCTGCTGCTTCAGCCAGGGCGCAATGGTATTCAGCGGCGTCGAGACGGCGTTCGCCGTGGCCAGGATGGAGGTGGCATTGCGCCAGGCCACCGACAGGTTGGCCACCGGAGCCAGTGCCCGCGAACCGTCGGGCAGGAACAGGGGGAACTGGTTCCGGAAGGTGCCCAGCTGGCCCGCTGATGCGCCCCGGAAACCGTAGATCGACTGATGCGGATCACCCACAGCGGTCACGGCACGGCCGTCGCCGAACAGCTGGGAGAACAGCACCATCTGGGCGTGGGAGGTGTCCTGGAATTCATCCAGCAGCACTACCTTGTACTTTGCCCGTTCCATCTCCACGGCCTCGGGGATGGTGGCGGCGATCCGGGCGGCAAGTTCCACCAGGTCACCGAAGTCCAGCTGCCGGCGCTCCGACTTGGCCCTCCGGTAATTCTCCACCAGCTCGGTAACGGAAATCCGGGTGCGCAGCCGGTCCATCAGCTTCTGCACTGCAGCGGTTGCGGCTTTGGTTTTGCCGGCCTGGTACGGCAGGGCGGACACTGCTGCCAGGTGCGAGACCAGGTGCTCCCGGACGTCTGCGGGGTTCTGCAAATGTTCTGCGCATTCGCCGGCCATTTGGAGGACGCCGTTGACCAGGGTGGATTTGGCGGCGGTGAAGTGTTCAAAGTCCCCGGCATACCCCTCGACCACCTCGGTGGCCAGCTGCCAGGACTGGGCTCCGCCGAGCATCACGGAATCCCGTTCCACACCCAGCCGCAGGCCGTAGTCGTTGACGATTCCGTTCGCATAGGAGTGATACGTGGACACGGTGGGATCCAGGCGGGCGTCGGCGCTTTCATCCGGATCGGTTCCCGGCGGAATCAGGCCCGGATCCGCGGTGCCAACCGCAAGAACCCGGTGCAGCAGGTCAAGGCGCTGCCGGATTCGGGTCTCCAGCTCTCCTGCTGCCTTGCGCGTAAAGGTCACGCCCAGGATCTGTTCCGGGCGCACGAGCTGGTTCGCCACCAGCCACACCACCCGGTCGGCCATGGTTTTGGTTTTCCCCGAGCCGGCACCGGCAATGACAAGCAGCGGTTCCAGGGGTGCTTCGATGATGCCGACCTGGTCATCCGTGGGGTACTGCACCGAGCTTTTCGGATCGGTGTGCAGCATTTCAGCCAACTCACGGGCCGAATACCGGGGGGAACCCGGGACCTCGGGGGGCAGGGTCTCACTCAGGGGGGCACTCATTCAGTGACCTGCTTTCCTTCGGGGCAGAGCGGGCAGATTTCAGGAAGACGGCAGCCGTGGCCGCCGAAACCGCTGCGGGTGGGGTCGTGCACGGTGTCGAAGGTGGAATCGGACATCAGCGCCGCCGCCGTCCGGATCATGTCCTGCGCCCGGGTGTCTGCGGGATCCAGCGGTTCCTGCTCCTGCACGGACACGCCTTTGCTGGTGGTGCCCAGCTGGACAAGTGCCGCTCCGCCCGGCAGGGCCGACGGCGCGGGCGGCTCCGATGCGGGGCCCTCCCCTTCCGCTGCAGGCTTGTCCCGGTTTACGGCACCCTCCCGCACGGCCTCCTGATAGGCGGCCAGCTGCGGGTGCTCTTTGAGATCATCTTTCTTGGGTGCCGATTTACCGGTCTTGAGGTCAACAATGAACAACCGGCCCTCGCCGTCCATCTCCAGCCGGTCGATCTGCCCGCGCAGCAGGGCGGTCCGTTCCTGTCCGCGGATTTCCACCGGCAGCTCAGCGGCGAAGTCCCGTTCCACATCCACCAGGGAACGGCCCTCCTGCCGCATCTTGATGACGTATTCGGCGAGTTTCCGCACCATGGTTTCGGCACGCCTGAAATCCACTTTGCCTTCCCAGTTGTCCTTCATGCCCAGGGCCGGCCAGCGCCGCTGCAGCTCCGCGACGTATTCGCTGCCGGAAGCGTCCGGCAGGTCCTGCGCAATCTGATGCACCAAGGTACCCAGGGAACGGGCGAAGTCGGTGGCCTGCTCCCCGCCTGCAGCTGAAACAAACCAGCTGAGGGGAGACTTCAGTACGGCGTCAACCTTGGACGGCGATACGGGAATGGGCGTCTGTGCCGGAACCACCGGGGCGTCCGTGGAGAGCGGTGCCAGCCCCCACCATTCGGACGGTGCCGCGCCGGGCACACGGACGGGGTGGTTGAGCATGGTGCCCAGATGATGCACGGCCTCACGGGCGAGATCGGGTTTCTCCTGAGGCTGCTGCGCATAGGCACGCAGCTCGGCCACCAGCGAGCGCAGCGTGAGCGGACGCAGCACCTCCGTGCGTTCGCGTTTCATAGCTTCCGGCGGAAGGGGTTCCACCAGATCCAGGAACGGGGAAGGTTGTTCATCATCGGAGGACACCGCCGTGCAGATCAGCAGCTCCCGGGCGCGCGAGACGGCGGTGGAAAAGCTCCGCAGTTCATCGTGCCGGGTGGCGTGCATCAGGGTTTGCGGGCTGCGGTGCTTGGCGAAGCCGTCGCCGTGCTCGATGGCGGCCACCAGGTCCCCGCTGCCCAGCAGTTCTCCGCGCAGCCGGAGGTTGGGCCAGACCCCGTCCTGGACGCCGGCAACAATGACCATGGGCCATTCGCGTCCGGCAGCACTGGCAGGAGTCAGCAGCTCCACTGCATCACGGCGCTGGGCACGGGCAGCCAGGGTGTCCATGGGTAGCTCTGAGCTGGTCAGATACTCAAGGAACTGGGCCGGGGTGGAACCGGGCAGCTGGTCCACATAGCGTTCGGCAGTCTGGAACAGCGCCATGATGGCGTCCAGGTCCCGGTCCGCCCGTGCGCCGCCAGGCCCGCCGGACAGTGCGGCGTCGGCCCATTTCTTGGACCAGCCGGAGACCGACCACAGCGCCCAGAGCACGGTTTCGGCCGTGGCGCCGGGCTGGTCCGCGGCAGCACGCCCCGCGCGGAGCATGGCGGCCAGCCGCTGGGCGGCCCGTGCTTCCCATGACAGACCGGCGAGCGCGAGTCCGCTGGGTGAGAGCGGGTCCGTCAGGGCTTCCACCAGCAGTGCGTCGCTGGTGCGTCCGCCTCCGCCGCGCATTTCTTCCCGGCGCAGGGACTGGCGCAGGCGGCGCAGTTCAATGGAGCTGGCACCGCCGATTCGTGAGGTGAGCAGCGAGACCGCAGTTTCCGGTGTCAGCAGGTCCGGGTTCAGGACGACGGCGAAGGCCTCCAGCAGCGGCCGGACGGCGGCTTCATCGCGCACTGCCTTCTCCGCCACGGGAACCTTCACGTCAATGCCCTGGCCGCTGAGGTAGCGCTGAATGCGTGCCAGCTGGCCGCCCGTGCGCACGATGACGGCCATGTCCTCCAGCCTCCGCCCGTCCAGCAGCTGGGCTTGAAGAATTCGCTGCGCAATGTACCGCAGTTCGTGCATGGGCGAATCGACGACGTGGGCCTCGGCCCGGCCCGCAGCCAACGCGTCAGCGGGTACCTCACCCTGGACTGCGCCCTCGGCCGGTTCCTCCGGCCCGGTAACGGGAAGATCAGCGGCGGGAAGAACAGCAGCCCGGTACCGGGGAAGCTGCCCGACCACTGAAATGCGGGAGGCGGTGCGCAGCCAGGCGGAGGCTATCGATCCCGTGAGCCGGTGCGGACCGGACAGGACGAAGGTCTGCAGTCCTTCGCCCAGAGTGGATGCAAGCTTGCCCAGCAGATCCGGGCGGGCTCCGCGGAAACCCTGCACCACGGTATCCGGGCAGGCGGTCACCACGGCGTCCCTGTCCTTGGCGAGCAGGCCCAGCAGAGCATGGATGGCAGGGTTGGCCTCCTGCAGGTCGTCCACGAGGATGAGCTGCAGCCGGGCGCGTTCCGCCGCCAGGAACTCCGGATCAGCTTCCAGGATTTCCAGTGCGGTGGTGATGATCCCGGCCGGGTCAAAGGCCTCCGGCATGCGGATGTCCAGGACATCCCGGTATTCCGCGTACAGGGCGGCGGCAGCCACCCAGTCCGGCCGGTTGTGCCGTCGTCCCAGATCGGCAACCTCTTCCGAGGAGATCCCGTACTCGATGATGCGGTCAAACAGCTGCCGGATTTCCTGCCGGAAGCCCCGCGTCGGCAGGGCCAGGTCCAGCGACTCCGGCCAGGGCAGGGCAGGAATGCCCTCCTGGCCGTGTCCTTCCAGAAGTTCCTTGATGATGACGTCCTGCTCCGCACCCGACAGCAGCTTGGGGGCCCGTGTCAGGTAGGGCAGGCGGCCCTCCGCCTTGGCGCGCCGGATCAGGTCAAAAGCGTAGGAAGCCCAGGTGCGGGCGGGAGACGTGCTCAGCGTGCCCTGCAGCCGGGCCGAGAGCGCATCGCGCAGGGCCGCCGCGGCCAGACGCGTGGGGGCCAGCAGCAGCAGTCCCGCCGGATCGAGCCCGCGGTTGATTCGGGCTGCGGCGGCTTCGACCAGCACAGTGGATTTGCCGGTGCCGGGGGCGCCCAGCACCAGGACCGGCCCGCTGCCGGCGGGCAGATCCACCACCGCCTGCTGGTCCGGGGTCAGCTCCGGGGTTTGTGCAGTTGCCGCCGAGGGCCCCACCAGGTGCAGTTTTACGCTCATGCCTCTACTTCATCACGTCCTGCCGACACTTTCGGACCGGCTTCAGCCAGCCCGGCACGCAAGACCTCGAGTGCTGCCCAGTCCGCTTCCGAAGGGAACCACCGGGCCGCGCCCATCCGCACCCGGTAGCCGCCGCCGTCGTCGTCCGGGGTCCCCTTCACCGGGGTGCCTTCGGCAGCGTAATGCTCCCAGGCCCGCAGGCCGTGGCACCGCGGAGGTTCACCGCCGGCGCGGATCACGCGCCACCAGGGCAGCCCCGCTCCGTGCCGGGACAAAACTGCGCCCACTTGCCGCGGACCGCCCTGGCTGAGGATCTCCGCCACATCCCCGTAGGAAAGGACATGTGCGGGCGGGATCAGCCCAACCACCGAACGCACGGCATCGACGTAGTTCCTGCGCATGTGTCCAGCGTAGACCGGACGGCAGGGACGCCCCGAATCTTCGAATGTCAGTGCCCAAAGGTACGTTTATTTGATGAACAGCTGGCATGAACTTCCCCACGCGGCCTTTGATCTTGAGACCACCGGCCGCGACCCGCAGACGGCACGCATCGTGACCGCGTCCATCATCCTCGTGAACGGCCGGGGGGAAGTTCTGCAGCACCATGAGTGGCTCGCCGCCGTGGAAGAAGACATCCCCGCCGAGGCGGCGGCCATTCACGGCATCAGCACGGAACACGCCCGTGCACAGGGCCGTCCCGCGGCCGAAGTAACCGCCGAAATCGCCGGCGTGCTGGGCAGCATGTTCTCCGCCGGCATTCCCGTCCTGGCGTTCAACGCCTCCTACGACTTCACCGTCCTGAACCGCGAGTGCAGCCGCTTCGGCCTGGCTGCTCCGGTTCCCGCACCCGTGATCGACCCCTACATCCTGGACAAGCAGGTGGACCGTTACCGGCGGGGAAAACGCACCCTGACAGCGCTGACCGAGCATTACGGCATCGGCTTCGAAAACGCCCACACCTCCGCTGCCGATGTCATGGCCACGATCGGGGTGGCCCGGGCGCTGGCCGGCAAGTTCCCCGTACTGCACGGTGACGCCTCACAGCTCCACCAGGACCAGGTCCGATGGGCCAGCGAACAGGCTGCCAGTTTCCAGGACTATCTGCGGCGCAAGGATCCGGGCGCCGTGGTGGACGGGACCTGGCCCGCCCGCGGCTAAGGGACCCGCTGCACACGCAGCCGCCGCCGGCATGACGCTCCGCCAGGTTCACGGCGTAACACTAAGCCGCAGCCCGGAGCACTGCTTCACACAGGACGAACGAATCATGCCTTGGAGCGTCTGCATGAGATACTTGCAGCTGTGTTAGGCGCTGATGGCGCCCCAGGCGTGCCCTGGAGAACCCTGTGGCGGGGTTCCTCCCGAGGTCCCGCGTCTCGTGCCACGTGATTGGCAGACACCTCCAGTTGGCCCCGGCACCCGGACGGCCCCGGCACCGTTGCGTGCCCTGGCAGCTGTCCGATGACCAGCCCCCATATACAGACCACGAGGATCAATGATCACAGTTACGGACCTGCGCAAGGTATACCGCCAGGGCGACCGAGACGTCACTGCGCTCGACGGCGTGAGCCTGAGCGTGCCCAGGGGATCCATTCACGGGATTATCGGACATTCCGGCGCCGGCAAGTCAACCCTGGTGCGGTGCCTGACGCTGCTGGACCGGCCGACGTCGGGCTCGGTCACCATCGACGGGCGGGAGTTGACCGCGGTTCGGGATTCCGAAATCCGCACCGCCCGGCGCCGCATCGGCATGGTCTTCCAGCATGCCAACCTGATGGATTCACGCACAGCGGCCGCCAACATTGCGCATCCGCTGGAACTCGCCGGAGCCAAAAAACAGGACATCAAGGACAAGGTCTCCAGCCTCCTTCGCCTGGTGGGACTGGAAAGTTTTGCCGGCGCCTATCCCGCGCAGCTTTCCGGCGGGCAGAAACAGCGGGTGGGCATTGCCCGCGCGCTGGCCTCCGATCCGGACATCCTGCTGTGTGACGAGCCCACCTCGGCCCTGGACCCCGGCACCACCGATGACATTCTGGATTTGATCTCGGATCTGTCGCACCGGCTGGGCCTGACCGTGCTGATCATCACCCATGAGATGAACGTCGTGAAGCGCATCTGCGACTCCGTCTCCCTGCTCGAAGCAGGACGGGTGGCGGAGCACGGCCCGTTGAACGAGGTGGCCTCGAACCTGGGCGGCCGGCTGGCCAAGCAGCTCATTCCGCTGCCCGCCACTCCGCTTCTGCCCGGTGATCCCACCGGCCCCGTGCTGGAACTGCTGCTCACCGGCGGCAATGCCACCGAGCCCGTGCTCTCCGCCCTCACCCGGCGCTTCAACACCGATGTCAATGTCCTCGCCGGAAGCGTCGAGACACTGGCCGGCAGGCGCTTCGGCCGTCTGCGGATCCAGCTGGACGTGCATACGGACATGACCGCCGTAACCGACTACCTCGCCAATCAGGGCGTCGCCGTGGAGGTGGCCGCATGAATTTCCTGACTGAACTCTTCAACAACCCCGGCATCACCAAAGCCCTGCCGGACGCCCTGGTGGAAACCCTCCAGATGGTGGGAATCTCCGGGCTGGTGACCCTGCTGATCGGTGTTCCGCTGGGCATCTTCCTGCACACCAGTGCATCCGGCGGGCTGCGGCCCATGCCGGTCACCAACCGGATTGTCAGCGGCGTCATCGTCAACATCACCCGCTCGGTTCCCTTCGCGATCCTCATGGTGACCCTCATTCCGCTCGCCCGCTTCATCACCGGCACCTCGATCGGCCCGATCGCTGCGTGCGTGGCCCTGAGCATCGGCACCATCCCGTTCTTCGCCCGGCTGGTTGAAACCGCACTGCGGGACGTTTCCGGCGGCAAGATCGACGCGGCCCTGGTCATGGGCTCCACCAAAATGCAGATCATCACCAAGGTGCTGCTTCCCGAAGCGATGCCTGGCCTGGTTGCGGCCCTGACCACCACCATGGTCACCCTGGTGGGCTACTCCGCCATGGCCGGAATCGTCGGCGGCGGCGGGCTGGGCAAGCTGGCCTATAACTACGGCGTCCAGCGCTTCGACAGCGGGGTCATGCTGGTCACCATCATCGTGATTGTGGTGATTGTCCAGATCATCCAGATCGCCGGAGACATCGTGGCCCGCCGCGTCGACCACCGCTCGGCCGACGGCGGAGCCCGGCGCCGCCGTCGTTCAGCCGCCGCAGCCCCGGACGCCGGCGTCAGCGCTTCCATCGGCGCTGCCGGCTCCGCTTCCTCCTCCGACCAGAGTGTGCAGGGCCGGACGGATTCGTCCTCCCTCTCCCGCTGATTGCCGCCGCTTCCATCCGACGGCGGCCCCGTGCCGCCCCGAAACCTTCCGTCCGGCAGGCCCCGCAGTTGCGGGGAATGCCGGACGTGAAACCGCAGCCAGTAGCCGCTAGCTGCCCACTGTCCGGGTTGGACGTCTCCTGACCCGTGTCATTTGAAAGGAACGCATCAAATGCGTAAATCACTGACCCTCGTTGCCACCGGTGTGGCCGCAGCCCTGGCGCTGTCGGCCTGCGGAGGCTCCGACGCCTCCAGCGACGCCGTCGACACCCTGGACCCGGCCAACCCGGTGACCCTGACAGTGGGCGCAAGTCCGCTGCCGCACGCCCAGATCCTGCAGTTCGTGTCCGATCATCTGGCACCGGACGCGGGCCTGGAGCTGAACATCAAGGAGTTCGACGATTACGTCACTCCGAACATCGCCCTTGATGACGGCTCCCTGGACGCCAATTACTTCCAGCACCTGCCGTACTTCGAAGAGCAGGTGCAGAGCCGTGGCTACGACTTTGAGCACGGCGAAGGCATCCACATTGAGCCGTACGCCGTCTTCTCCGAAAAGCACGAGGACATCTCGTCCGTGGGCGACGGCGCCCGGGTGGCCATCACCAACGACCCCTCCAACCAGGCCCGCGCACTGACGCTCCTGGAGGAAGCCGGCCTGCTGGAGAACGTGGAGGACGACGCCTCCGTGCTCGCCCTGACGGACGAGCAGAACCCCAAGCACCTGGAATTCGTGGAGAACCAGCCGGAACTGCTGGTCAATGACCTCAGCGATGACACTGTTGATCTGGCCATCCTCAACGGCAACTACATCCTGGCAGCAGGCCTGAACACCGACGATGCCCTGCTGGTGGAATCGGTGGAGGACAACCCGTACGCCAACTTCCTCGCCTGGAAGACCGGCCACAGGGACGCCCGGATCGACAAGCTTGAAGAGCTGCTCCACTCCCCCGAGGTGAAGGCCTTCATTGAAGAGACCTGGCCCAACGGTGACATGACCGCTGCCTTCTAGCAGCAGCTTTGGCAGCAGGCGGCATCAGCCGCACTGAAAGCCGCATCAAAAAACCCCGCACCTCCCGGATCAGGGACGTGCGGGGTTTTTTGTCGTGCGGCCGGGAACCGGCTGCGCGCTGAGGCGGCCGCCCGGCTACGGCGTGGCGTCCGCGGCAGCCTTCGCGGCCGCCGGAAGCGCCGCGTAGATGCGTTCCATGGCGGCGTCGTCGTGCGCCCCGGAGAGGAACCAGGCTTCAAAGACGGACGGCGGCAGGTACACGCCCGAATCCAGCATGGAGTGGAAGAAGGGCTTGTACCGGAAGGCTTCCTGCGCCTGGGCCTGCTCATAGTTGTGCACGCCCGTGGCGGAGGTGCCGAAGGCAACGCTGAAGAGGCTTCCGGCCCGCTGGATGCTGTGATCCACTCCGGCCTCCGTCAGAGCGGCGGACACCGCGGCGGAGAGCTCGGCGGAGCGTGCGTCCACGGTGGCGTAGACCTCCGCGGTGGCGGCCTTCAGCGTGGCAACCCCGGCAGCCATGGCGATCGGGTTACCGGAGAGGGTGCCGGCCTGGTAGACCGGGCCCAGCGGGGCCAGGTAGTCCATGACGTCGGCACGGCCGCCCAGTGCGGCGACGGGCATGCCGCCGCCGATGACCTTGCCGAAGGTGAACAGGTCCGGAGTCCAGCCTTCCTGCGCACCGGTGAGGCCCCAGTAACCGGCCGGACCCGTGCGGAAGCCGGTGAGGACCTCGTCCAGGATCAGCAGGGCGCCGTTTTCGGCGGTGATGCGGGACAGGGCCGCGTTGAAGCCCGGAGCCGGAGTCACGACGCCCATGTTGGCCGGCGCTGCTTCCGTGATGACGGCGGCAATGTCCGCGCCGTGGTCGGCGAAGGCCTTCTCAACGGCAGCGACGTCGTTGTACGGCAGCACCAGCGTCTCGGCGGCGGTGGCAGCGGTGACGCCGGCGGAGCCCGGCAGGGCCAGGGTGGCCAGGCCGGAGCCGGCGGAGGCCAGCAGCCCGTCCAGATGGCCGTGGTAGCAGCCGGCGAACTTGATGATCAGGTTCCGGCCGGTGTAGCCGCGGGCCAGCCGGACCGCGGTCATCGTGGCTTCGGTGCCGGTGGAAACCATGCGCAGGCGCTTCACGCCCGGAACCCGGTCCATGACCAGCTGCGCGAGTTCGGCTTCGGCCGGGGTGGACGCGCCGAAGGACAAGCCGTTATCCACGGCGGCGTGCACCGCCGCCAGGACGTCCGGGTGGGAGTGGCCCACCAGGGCGGGGCCCCAGGAGCAGACGAGGTCCACGTATTCGCGGCCTTCGGAGTCCGTGATGTACGGGCCCTTGGCGGAGACCATGAAGCGCGGCGTTCCGCCCACGGAACCGAAGGCCCGGACCGGTGAGTTCACGCCGCCGGGCATCAGTGCCCGGGCGCGGTCGAAGAGTTCTTCGGAGGAAGACGGTGAGACAGGTGAGGACATTACTTGCTTTCCTTCAGCCAGGCCGCCAGCTCGGTGGCCCAGTAGGTGAGAATCATGTTCGCGCCGGCCCGCTTGATGCCCAGGACGGACTCTTCGATGGACCGGCGGCGGTCAATCCAGCCGTTGGCGGCGGCGGCTTCAATCATCGCGTACTCGCCGGAGATCTGGTAAGCGCCCACCGGGACCGGGGACATGGCGGCTACGTCGGCCAGCACGTCCAGGTAGCTCATGGCCGGCTTGACCATCACCATGTCCGCGCCTTCTTCGAGGTCCAGTTCCACTTCGAGGAGGGCTTCGCGGCGGTTCGCGGCATCCATCTGGTAGGTGCGGCGGTCGCCCTGCAGCTGGGAGTCCACGGCTTCGCGGAACGGGCCGTAGAACGCCGAGGCGTACTTGGCGGCGTAGGCGAACAGTGAAACATCGGTGAAGCCGGCCTCGTCCAGGGCCTGGCGGATCACGGCGATCTGGCCGTCCATCATGCCGGACGGGCCCAGGACATGCGCACCGGCACGTGCCTGTTCCACAGCCATCCGGCCGTAGATCTCCAAAGTGGTGTCATTGTCCACGACGCCGTTTTCATCCAGCACGCCGCAGTGTCCGTGGTCCGTGAATTCGTCCAGGCAGACGTCGCTCATGATGACCAGGTCATCGCCGACTTCCTCGCGGACGGCGGCAATCCCGCGGTTCAGGATGCCGTTGGGGTCGGTGCCGGCGCTGCCGACGGCGTCGCGCTCTGCGGGAATGCCGAAGAGCATGATGCCGCCCACGCCCAGCTCAACGGCCTCGGCGGCGGCCTTCTTCAGGGAGTCCAGGGTGTGCTGGACGACGCCGGGCATGGAGGTGAGCGGGTTGGGCTCGGTGATGCCTTCGCGGACAAAGGCGGGAAGGATCAGCTCGGCGGGATCCAGCCGGTATTCGGCGGTCAGCCGGCGCATGGCGGGCGTGGTGCGGAGCCGGCGGGGACGGTGCTGGGGGAAGCTCATAGAGGTAAATCTGCCTTCCGGTAATGATGGGAAACTAGTTTGTAGGACCCGTAGACATAGCAACAGACAGTGCCCGCGCTATTCCCTCAGGGGTTGGCTGGTTCGCCACTGCATCCGCCGGCATGTCGAGTTCAGCCATTTGCGCGGCGGTGCTGTCCCCGATGGCAACGAGCACGGTGCCCGGCGGCACGGGAGCACAGAGCCGCAGGAACCGGCGGACGATGCTCGGTGAGGTCAGCACCACGGCGCGGGGGCCTGCGGGTGCAGCGGCCGCGAATTCCTGCGGCGTCAGCAGGAGGTTTCCGCCGGAGGGGCCGGCCTCGGCGGCGGGGGTGAAACGGACGCCCGCGGCGGGATAATCCACGGTGCAGTATGCGGTCACGGCCCGGACGTCCCATCCCAGGGAGGTCAGCGCATCGCGGAGAGCAGGGTCCGCAAGGTCTGCCTGCGGCAGCAGGATGCGCAGTGCCCCGCCCTCGGGATCGGAGTCCTCGGGGTGCGGCCAGGATTCAGCGAGTCCGCGGGCGGACTGGTCGCCGTCGGGCATCAGGTCAAGGTCCTGCCCAATGTCCTCCAGCGCCTTCCGCGTACCGCTGCCGACAGCGGCGATGCGGGTGCCGGCGGGAATCACCGAGGCCACCGGCACGCCCAGGGCAGCGCAGCGCCGCACCATCGCACGCACCGTGGTCACGCTGGTGAAAATCACCCAGGCGAACCGTCCGGAGCGCAGGGACCGCAGCGTACCGTCCAATTCTCCCGTGTCGGCGGGGAACTGGAAATCGATCAGCGGCATCAGGGACACCTTTGCGCCGCAGGCCGCCAGTTCGGCGGTCATTGCGGCGGCGCGGTCCGGGGTGCGCGGCAGCACGACGTTCAGCCCGGCCAGATTCGGCCGCGCTTCCTGCTGCTCCGGCATGTCAGCGGCTCCCGGTCAAGGACATTAGCTGACTGCGAGATCCGTCAGGGACGCTGCGCCGGCGGCGAGCAGATCCTCGGCCAGGCGGATGCCCAGGCCCCGGGCGCCGTCTTCGTCGAGTTCGGCGGTAGCGGCCGATCGCCGCAGCACCCTAACGCCGTCGTCGCTGCAGACCACTGCTTCCAGGTGCAGGCGCGCGTCGGTCAAGGTGGCAAGCGCGCCGATGGGAGCGGTGCAGCCTGCTTCCAGCCGGTTCAGCAGCGCCCGCTCGGCAGTCACCGTCAGACGGGAGGCGTTGTTGTCATAGACGGCCAGCGCACGGCTCAGCGGACCTTCTGCGGCATCGGCGGTGCGGCATTCCACGGCCAGCGCACCCTGGCCCGGGGCCGGCAGCATGACGGAGGGATCAAGGAATTCCGAAACCATCTGCAGCCGGCCCAGGCGGGCCAGTCCCGCGGCGGCCAGTACGACGGCGTCGAGGTCGCCGGGGGCGCCCTCAACCAGCCCTGCCACGCGTCCCAGACGGGTGTCCACGTTGCCGCGGATGTCCACGATCTCCAGATCGGGACGTGCCGAGCGCAGCTGCGCGGCACGCCGCGGCGATCCGGTGCCCACGCGCGCACCGGACGGCAGCTGGGCCAGGGTCAGGCCATCGCGGGCGCACAGGGCGTCCCGGACATCCACCCGGGCCGGGATGGCGCCGATGGTGAGGCCGTCCGCTGCCCCGGTGGGCAGGTCCTTGAGGGAGTGCACGGCGACGTCGCAGTCCCCACGCAGCAGCGAGTCCCGCAGCGCCGCCACGAATACGCCGGTGCCGCCGATCTGGGACAGTGCTGCGCGGTTGATGTCGCCCTCGGTCCGGACCCGGACCAGTTCAACGTCAAAGCCGCCCAGTTCAGCAAGCGCGTTGGCCACGGTGGTGGTCTGGGTGACGGCCAGGGCACTGCCCCGGGTTCCAATCAGGACGGGCGAATGGGCCACTACTGGATCCCCACTGTGGAATCGGCGCCCGCAATGGTGGGCTTTTCGCCGCGCAGGTTGGCGCAGCAGCCGGGGCGGCAGACGTCGTACCAGGGTCCGAGCTTGGTCAGGGCCGGACGGTCGGAGATGTTGTTCTCGACGGTGCGCTCGCAGAGCAGGTCCACCAGGCCGGCGACGAAGGTGTCATGGATGCCGGGCGTGGGCGCGCGGTGGGCGGCCAGGCCCAGTTCCTTGCACGTGTCCATCGCCTCGGTGTCCAGGTCCCAGAGGACCTCCATGTGGTCGCTGACGAAGCCCAGGGGAACAATCACCACGCCCTGGACGCCCTTGGCGGGCAGTTCAGCGATGGCGTCGTTGATGTCCGGTTCCAGCCACGGGGTGTGCGGGGATCCGGACCGGGACTGGTAGACCAGCTGCCAGTCCAGGCCGGCAGCTTCCGGGATGCGGTCCATGATGGCGCGGGCATTGGCCAGGTGCTGTGCCACGTAGGCGCTGCCCTCTTCGAACTCGCGGTCGCGCGGGCCGGAGGCTTCGGCGTCGGCCGTGGGAATGGAGTGCGTGGAGAAGAGGATCTCGATCTTCCCGCCCTCCTCGCCGCGTTCGGCCAGCTGGGCTCGGACCTGCGCCAGGGAGTCGCGGACGCCTTCCACAAACGGCTCAACGAAACCGGGGTGGTCGAAGTACTGGCGGACCTTGTCCACCTGGAGCTTCTTGTCCAGTCCGGTGGCCAGCAGGTTCATGCCCAGGTCCTCGCGGTACTGGCGGCAGCTGGAGTACGAGGAGTACACGCTGGTGGTGACCATCAGCAGGCGGCGGTAGCCGGTGTCATAGGCTTCCTGCAGCACGTCCTTGATGTACGGCGCCCAGTTGCGGTTTCCCCAGAGCACCGGGGTGTCGATGCCGCGGCGCTTCAGCTCAGCCTCGAGGGCTGCCTTCAGCGCGCGGTTCTGCTCATTGATCGGGCTGATGCCGCCGTTGGCGCGGTAGTGGGTGGCCACTTCTTCCAGCCGCTCGTCCGGGATGCCCCGGCCGCGGGTGACGTTGCGCAGGAACGGGATGACGTCTTCCTGCCCTTCGGGACCGCCGAAGGAGGCCAGCAGGATGGCGTCGTAATGCTTGGGCTCCATCCGGCCGTTCTCGTCCACACCCTCAAGCGGGTTGAAGGAAGCGGGCTCGCCGGCGGACTCGTGGTTCAGGGATGTCGTCATTTCAGTACCTCGGCAACCTCGGCGGCGGCGATGCGCCGGCCGGTATAGAAGGGGATTTCTTCGCGGACGTGGTTGCGGGCCTCGGTGGAGCGCAGGTGGCGCATCATGTCCACCAGGTCAACCAGGTTGGGAGCTTCCAGGCCCAGGATCCATTCCCAGTCCCCCAGTGCAAAGGAAGCCACCGTGTTGGCGAGGACCTGCGGGAATTCGCGGCCCAGCATGCCGTGGTCACGCAGCATCTTGCCGCGTTCCTCGGCGGGCAGCAGGTACCACTCGTAGGAGCGGACAAACGGGTAGACGCAGATCCAGGCTTCCGGATCGATGCCCCGGGCGTAGGAGGGCCAGTGGTTCTTGGAGAATTCGGCGTCGCGGTGCACGCCCATGGCGGACCAGGCGATCTCCGTGCCGGTGAAGAGGCCGGAGCGGCGGATGTCGCGGATGGCGGACTGCAGGTCCTCCGCGCGGCCGCCGTGCAGCCACACCATGACATCGGCGTCGGCACGCATCGCGGAAACGTCGTACAACCCGCGAAGAGTTACGTGGCGATCAGCCAGTTGGGCAGCCAGCGCCTCAAAGGCCCTGACGTTTTCCTCGGAATCCTCAGCCGCTGCGGTTACTCCACCTGCGGCGGACCGCTTGAAAACGGTCCAGAGGGTAAAGAACTGTTCTTCGGTGTCGGCTGTTTCTGCGGTGCTCTGACCCATGGGCTCACTCATGATTAACAGTCTGCCCTTTTGGACAGCCTTAGACGAAATACTCCACTTCTACTTGTTGTAGAAAGTGCTTAATGTCACACCCGGTCCAGCTGCTCCAAGAGGCGGGTCATCCGGGTGCGGGTGTCGGCAGTAACGGCAGCCAGCCCGGTTCCCGCCAGCCAGGCCCCCACCACTTCCAAGCCGGGCACTTTTTCCACTGCGGCGCGCACCGAAGCCACCCGGTCACGGTGCCCGACGGCGGCCGAGGGCAGGGCGCCGACCCAGCGGACAACGTCCCAGCCAACAACGTCATCGACACCCAGGGGCACCTGGAGCAGCGCCGAAGCGTCCGCCAGTGCCTGGGCAAAGAGGTCATCGTCGTTCCGGTCCACCGCGCTCGGCCGGGAAGCCGCGGCAGCATCGGCAGCACTCAGTGCCCGCCCGTAGGAGAGCCGCAGCACGTGCGTTCCCGGTCCGGTGGAGTCGGCAAGCCACTGCCATTTGGCGGTGGCGTGGGTCAGGGCTTTGGCATCCACGCCCTCAACATCTGCGGCAACCAGGATCCCGGTGCCGCGGGGGTGCGCGTCCAGGTCCGGCTGGTCCACCACCAGGGTGACGAGGGCGACGCCGGGTCCGGCACCGGGGCGGGCCGCCGCCAGTTCCGGAACGTTTCCGGCCAGCAGGTCCACGGCGGACGGGCCGTCGGTGGCCGTCACCAGCACGTCCGCGGACACCGTTGCCTCGGCCGTCGGGTCAGGTGCAGCCGGGGTAACCAGCCAGCCGCCGCCGCTGCGCCGCTCCACGGCGGCAACGGGTGTGCCGGTGCAAAGATTGACGCCCAGGGCCACCAGTTCCTTTTCCAGGGCGCGGGTGAGCATGCCCATGCCGCCGGCCAGGCCGGCTACAGCGGAGCCGGCCGGTGCCGAGGCACGCATGGAGGCCACTGCTCCGGCCAGGGAGCCGTGCTTGGCCAGCGCTGCGCGCAGTCCCGGGGCCACCGAGTCCACGTCCAGGACATCCGGATCCGAGGAGTACACGCCGCCCACTACGGGAGCCACCAGACGGCGCAGCACAACCTCGCCCATCCGAGCCCGGACCACTTCGCCCAGGCTCACGGTGTCCCGGCGGGTCAGGCTGCCCACGGGCAGCACTTTGTCCAGCGCTGCCCGTGCGGCCGCGGTGCGTCCAATGGCCTGGACAATTTCCGGAGCACGGGGGTCTGCCGGAATGCCGAGCAACCCGCTCTGGGGCATCCGCTGGGCAGCGGAGGGGAGGTCATCTCCGGCCAGCTGGAGCCAGGCTCCGCCGGGAACGGGGGCCACGACGGCGTCGCCCAGCCCAAGTTCCTCGATGAGCTCA
The DNA here is from genome assembly GCF_058269275.1 of Arthrobacter sp. TJ-178. Lineage (NCBI taxonomy): Bacteria > Bacillati > Actinomycetota > Actinomycetes > Micrococcales > Micrococcaceae > Arthrobacter > Arthrobacter sp. TJ-178. The sequence goes on from NZ_JBZCNK010000001.1 coordinate 294,685, forward strand.
GGTACTGCCCGGGAGCGGGTGGCGAAAGATTCGGCCCCGCTGTCCAGAGTCAGTCCCGCCACCTGATGGGTGCCCACGCACCCGCCCAGTTCGGTGCCGGCCTCAAACAGGGTCACGGCCAGGCCGCTGAGGGCCAGGTCGCGGGCTGCTATCAGTCCGGAAATACCGCCGCCCACCACGACGGCGCTGACGCGCGGTGCAGCGGGCTCTGCAGCCTCAGCTTCCACAGCGGCTTTCCGTGCTGCAGGGAAATGGGGCAGTGCCGTGGAGAAATGGGGAAGAACGGGACGGTGCGGCATGGTTACGGCTCCACCGAATGGATGAGTTCGACCACCCGCGTCAGCACGTCAGGATCCGTCTCCGGCGGAACGCCGTGGCCCAGGTTGACCACGTGGCCCGGCGCGGCGGCTCCGGCGGCCAGGACCTCACGGACATGTGCTTCCAGGACCGGCCAGGGAGCGTTCAGCAGCGCGGGGTCAATATTGCCCTGAAGCGGCGTGGTCCCGCCGAGGCGGCGGTTGGCTTCATCCAGCGGCAGCCGGTAATCCACGCCCACCACGTCAACACCGACGTCGCGCATGGCACCGAGCAGCTCGGAGGTGCCTGTGCCGAAGTGCACCAGAGGCGCTCCAAGGTCCCGGACATGATCCAGTGCACGGGCCGACGCCGGAGCCACGTGGGCGGTGTAGTCAGCCAGACCCAGCGAGCCGGCCCAGGAGTCGAAGAGCTGCCCGGCACTTGCGCCTGCTTCAAGCTGCGCACGCAGGAACATCCCGGAGGCATCGGCCGCCCACCGGGTGAGGGCGCTCCACGCTTCGGGGTCGGCGTGCATCATGGTGCGCGGACCGAGGTGGTCTCGGGACGGCTTGCCCTCCACCATGTAGGCGGCCAGCGTGAAGGGGGCACCGGCGAAACCGATCAGCGGCGTGTTTCCCAGCTCCGCCACGGTGAGCCGGACAGCCTCACGGATTGGTTCCAGCGCATCCTCGGTCAGGACGGGCAGGGCAGCCACGTCCGCTGCGGAGCGCACCGGAGTGCCAAGGACGGGGCCCACGCCGGGAACTATGTCCACGTCCACGCCGGCCAGTTTGAGCGGAATGACGATGTCCGAGAAGAAGATGCCGGCATCGACGTCGTGCCGGCGGACCGGCTGCAGGGTGATCTCCGAAGCCAGCGCCGGATCCAGGCAGGAGTCCAGCATGGCGATGCCCTGCCGGAGCTTGCGGTATTCCGGCAGCGACCTTCCGGCCTGGCGCATGAACCAGACCGGCCGGCGGGACGGAGTTCCACCCCGGTATGCCGTTATCAGGGGGGAATCGGCCGTGCGGCCATCCATGAGCGGATGAGAGGCGCTAAGAGTCATACCCTGATTCTCTCCAAAATTCTCCGCGAAGGATAACCGGGCGGTCCTGACGAGCCTTTCCTTAGCTTTACGGTGACGGGAAACACGGCCCAAAAGGGCCCAGGTAAGGGCGCCCTATTGGGGTGTTACCGAAGACGGTGGCTAGTATTGAGGCACTGTGGTTCTACTTTCACTTATTGCGACGCACTCCGATGTTGATCTGGAAACCGTTGCCCGCCTCAGCGCCGGCGCCTCCCAGGTCTCTTCCTCCCTGCTAGAAACCGGATCGGCGGTGACCGGATCCGTGGTCCTGGCCACCTGCAACCGGTTTGAGGTCTACTGCGAGGCCAAATCGGAGGCGGACATTGAAGCAGCCCGCTCCGCCGTCGTCGCAGAAATCAGCCGGCATTCCGGACTCACCAAGGATCTGGTGTCCCGCTCCTTCGCCACGAATACCGGCGAATCAGTGGCGAAGCACCTTTTCGCCGTCGGAGCCGGCCTGGACTCCGCCGTCGTGGGCGAACGCGAAATCGCCGGCCAGGTCCGGCGGGCCCTGATCGAAGCCCAGGAAAAAGGCACCGCCAGCGGCGGCCTGACCCGGCTTTTCCAGACAGCCTCACGCACAGCCAAAGATGTTGGAGCACTGACAGCCCTCGGCAAACGGGGGCTTTCCATTGTGTCCGTGGCGCTGGAACTGGCCACTGACCTCTCGATGGACGCGGACTGGTCCGCCAAGGACGTCGTGGTGTTCGGCACCGGCGCATATGCCGGAGCCACCATGGCCCTGCTCAAGGAGCGCGGCTGCACCCGCGTCAGCGTCTATTCCTCCTCGGGCCGCGCCGAGTCCTTCACCGCATCGCGCGGCGGCACCCCGCTGACCCGTGATTCGCTGCCGGCAGCACTGGCCGCAGCGGACGTCGTGATTGGCTGCAGCGGCAGCGAAAGCCAGGTGGGAGCCCAGGACATCCGCCGCGTCCGCACCGCCAGCAACAAGCCGCTGATCATCATCGACCTGGCCCTGACCCACGACTTCGACCCCGACGTCCGCGAAGTGGACGGCGTGGACCTGATTACTTTGGAGTCAGTGCGGCTGGCGGCCCCGGCAGAGCAGGCGGAATCGCTCAAGCAGGCCAGCGGCATCGTGGCCGATGCAGCCAAGGCGTTCTCCGAGCTCCAGCTGAGCCGCCAGATGGATTCCGCCATTGTGGCCCTGCGCCGGCATACCCTGAACGTCCTGGATTCCGAGCTGGAAAAGGTGCGTGCCCAGCACGGCTGCACCGGCGCGGCGGAGGAAGTTGAGTTCGCCATGCGCCGCATGGTCAAGCAGCTCCTGCACGTTCCCACCGTCCGGGCCCGTGAACTTGCTGCCAGCGGGCAGCAGGATGACTACATCAAGGGCCTCGAGGCCCTGTTTGGAATCACCCCTGACCAGCCGGTGGAACGCCGGCGCCCGGCAGCGCCCCACGCAGAACACGGACAGCCCGACGCCGGTTCCTCCGCTTCCGAAGACGGCACGGACACCGCAGCCTCCGCCTGAACCGGCGCCCTGAATCAGTAGACGGTTTTCGCGGGTTCGATGTCCCGCACCCATTCCAGGATTCCACCGGAAACGTTGAACACCCGCTCGTAACCCCGGCTCTTGAGGAACGCTGCCACTTCCGCTGAACGTCCCCCGGATTTGCAGTGCACATACAGGTCGCGGCCGCGCTCGGGAAGGCTTTCCCCGGAGAGTATTCCGGCCCGCGGCATCAGCACTGAGCCGTCGATGCTCACGATCGCGTATTCCCCGGGCTCCCGGACATCCAGCAGATCAAAGTCCCGCTCCCCCGCGGTCCGGGCTGCCAGCAGCTGCTGCAGTTCCCGGACGCCGACGGCGGGAACTTCCTCCCGGTTTTCCGTGCTTTCCGCGCGGGGCGGCAGCCCGCAGAAAGCGTCATAATCCGCTTCCAGCTCCGTCACCGGCACGGCTGCCGGGTCCTTGCGGACCCGGATTTCACGCCAGGACATGTCCAGGGCATTGAGCACCAGGACCCGGCCCAGCAGCGTTACTCCGGTACCGGTGATCAGTTTGACGGCTTCATTGACCATTACCGCGCCGATCTGGGCGCAGAGCACGCCGAGCACGCCGCCTTCAGCGCAGGAGGGGACCGAACCGGCCGGCGGCGCCTCGGGATAGAGGTCCCGGTAGGTGGGTCCGTGCCGGCCCCAAAACACGCTGACCTGGCCGTCAAAACGCAGGATGGAACCCCACACATAGGGTTTGCCCAGGATCTCGGCCGCGTCATTGACCAGATACCGGGTGGCGAAGTTGTCGGTGCCGTCCAGGATCAGGTCATAGTCGGCGAAGATCTCCAGGGCATTCGTGACGTCCAGGCGCACCGGGTGCAGCCGGACATGGACCAGGGGATTGAGTTCGTGGATGCTCCGGCGCGCGGATTCGGCTTTGGAGCTGCCAACGTCGGACACTCCGTGGATGATCTGGCGCTGCAGGTTGGAGGCGTCCACGGTGTCGTCGTCGACAATGCCCAGGGTTCCCACTCCTGCCGCGGCGAGGTAAAGCAGCGCAGGAGATCCGAGTCCGCCGGCGCCAATGACCAGGACGCGGGCATTCTTCAGCCGCTGCTGGGCAGGAATTCCAAATTCCGGAATGATCAGGTGCCGTGAATAGCGCAGTGTTTCCTCGTCTGTCAGTCCGGCGGCGGGTTCCACCAGCGGCGGCAGCGCGGCGTTTGGCTCACTCATGACTCCCAATCTAGTCCCCAAACGTGCTGCGGAACCTGTTGGGCGCAGTACCCGTGGGTAAACTGGGGGCTATTGTCCGGCCACCTTGGCCCGCAGCCCTTGAGAGGTCCGTACACGTGAGCAACCAGCAAACCGGCAAGTCGACCAGGCTCCCCCGGGAGGAACGCCGGCGCCAGTTGCTGAACGCCGCGCAGGAAGTCTTCGTCAGCAATGGCTTTCACGGTGCGGCCATGGATGACATCGCGGAGGCGGCCCAGGTCAGCAAGCCGGTCCTTTACCAGCATTTCCCGGGTAAGCGGGAGCTGTATCTGGCGCTGCTGGAGGATCATCTGGGAACCCTGACGGAGTTCCTCACCACTGCCTTGAACTCTACGACGGACAACAAGCTGCGGGTGCGCGAAACCATGCGGGCCTACTTCCGTTTCGTGGCCCAGGACAGCCAGGGCCACCGGCTGGTTTTTGAGTCCGATCTGACGAATGACCTGGAAATCAGCGCACGGATTGAAGAATTCAATGCGCGCTTCGCGGCCAGCATCGCCGGTGTCATAGCCGAGGACACCAAGCTCTCCCCCGTGGAGGCAACCCTGCTGGGGCGGGCGCTGGCAGGAATGGCGCAGGTCAGCGCCCGTTATTGGCTCGAGACGGACGGGGACCTGGACATCGATGCGGCCTCCGAACTTGTCTATCGTTTAGCTTGGCGCGGAATCAGCCGGTTCCCCAAGGAAATCTAGAGTAGATTTTTCAGCAGCTACGTTTCGTTAATACAGGAGGCACCACGGTGGAAGTAAAAATCGGTATTCAGAATGTTGGCCGGGAAATCGTCTTTGAGTCGAGCCAGAGCGCTGACGCCGTTGCCGACGTCGTGGCGGAGGCCCTGAACGGCCAAAAGGAACTGCGCCTGAAGGATGACAAGGGCCGCCTCATCATGGTTCCCGCAGGAGTCATCGGCTACGTGGAAATCGGCGCCGAAGAGGTCCGCCGCGTCGGTTTCGGCGCTCTGTAGGTTTCTCCGTCATTCACAGCGGGTCCGCACATGCGGTCCCGCGCAGTACGTCCCGTCGCTCAGGAGTCCGGACAATGATCAGCCTGGTGGTTGTTGCACTCGCCGCGCTGTCGGCCGGTTTCCTGATCCGGGCAGTGGACCGCCGCCGGTCCCGCTACGGTCTTTTCCTGCTCCCGGGCGTCTGCGTTGCCGCTGCCATGGTGCTGTGGGTTTTCCTGCAGCTGGGCGGCATCGGATCGGATCCGGATCTTCATTGGCTTGCGTGGGCGTTGCCGCCCTGTGCCGGTGCGGTGGCCGCAGTCATAACAGCGCTGGCCGTGGCTCCCCTGCGGGAATCGCAGGACACCGCCGAACTCGAGCGGGTGCTGCGCCTCTAACTGTCCCGGTTCAGCTGCCGGCTCCGGTGCTTCCCGAGTCGGCAGCGAGCAGGGTCCCGAGTTCGCGTGACAGAATTCCGCCGGCCGCCTTCTGTCCGGCAGCAGTGAAATGCCGGCCGTCAGGCTCTAGATAGCCGCCCAGCCCAAACCTGGTCCACCAGTCCCCCACGCTCAGGAACTGAACGCCGTGTTTCGAGGCCACGTCGCCCAGCAGGGAGTTCACTGCAGTGCGCTGGCTTCCGAAGGAGTCAGTTCCGGAGGAAATAACCCCGATCATCACTAAGCGGGAGTGCGGATAGGTGCGGCGGACTTCGCCGATCATGCGAGCCGCCTCTGCGGCAATCTCCGCATTCGTTGCCCTCCCGGCATCATTTCCCCCGCCCTGAAGGACCACCAATTTGGGGTTCCCCCACGGCAGCAGCCACTGCTGCGTGGTTAGAGCGGTGTAATAGTTGTCGACGGTTCCGTTGCCCGAGACATAGCCCGTACCGCCGGCGCCCCGCAGATATGTCCGGTAACCCAGCCCGGCCAGTCCCTGGTCCATCCAGCTGCCGGGGCCGGCCTGCGAGTCGCCGATGACGACGGCTGATCCGGCGACGTTGGCTTCCAGGGTCATAATCCGGTTCAATTCCGGCACGCGGATCAACGCACCGTGCTCAAAGTCGGTGCGGTACACGCCGGCACTGCTGTATTCGGAGCTCACCGGCCGGCCCAGATACGCAAAGTCCTCCCGCCGGCTCAGCTCATCCACCGATTTGTTCAGGGTCACGGCTCCCGTTTCGGCGGTCCAGCGGACCACTTCCGTGGGGAGCGGCCGGGTGCAGGCGACCGGTGCCGGACATGCTGCGGGCAAGTCCGGGCCGGCGGAAACTTCCGAATCTGCCCCCGGCCTCCCGACAGCGCCAATGTCCTGCCGGTCGGTCCCGGAGAGTATTTCCTCGGCCTCGGCAGCCTCCTGACCGTTGCCTGCCGCGGCCTGCACCGAAACGCGCTGCTCATCAGGTTGGGGGGCAGAGCTGTCTGTCGACGCTCCCGACACCGCCAGTGCCGCTGCGCAGGCATACAACACAGTGCGTTTCAGAGCAGATTTGCCGGCCATGCCGTCCCCCAAAGACTGTCCCCCCGGGGACGATAAGGTTTCGCCGGCGCTGATGACCGGCTTCGGGGCGGGAGAACAGTCCCTGCCCGACGGGCACAGCGTATATCGGCCGCCGTCCGGTTCAGGTGCGCCGCGCCCGCCCAAAACTACAGATTTTTCCGGCTAGGCGGTGAGTCCCAGCCGGCTCATTCGGCGCGAGTGGTTGCGGGTCAACGCAGCGAACACAGACTTCAGCTCATCCTCATAGAGTCCCTGGTCCGTTCCCTGCAGCAGCCCGCCCAGGACAGCGCGTTCCAGGACCACGCGCTGGGCCTGGGTCAGCGCCTCGCCCACCAGCCGCCGGCCCCACAAGGCCAGCCGGGAGGCAAGCCGCGGATCATCGGAGAGCGCCTGCTGCAGCCGGGCTTCCAGGATGTCACCGGCGGGCTCCGGCTCCTGCAGCCCCAGCACCAGCTCGGCCGTCACGGCATCCAGCCGGGAGGCAATCTGCTGGTAAAAGTCATCGGAGATGGCCTCGGTGACATAGAACTTCATCAGCGACTCAAACCAGTCCGCCGGCCTGGTCCGGTCGTGGAATGCGTCCAGCGACGCCTGGAACGGCCGCATTGCCGTCTCGGGGTCGATTCCCAGCGTGCGCAGGTGCCCGGTGACGCGCTCAAAATGCTCGTATTCGCGCACCGCCAGCCCGCCAAGAACCGTGCGGTCGTGCAGTGTCGGGGAAAACCGGGCATCTGAGGACATGCGTTCAAACGCAGAAAGCTCCCCGTAGGCCATGACTCCAAAAAGATCAGCCAGGAACCGGTGGTAAATGCCGCCCGAAACCGGCTGGGTGCTAACGGAATCAAGCTCGGGAGGAGTCCGGTGTGTCATGGAACCCAGCGTACCGCCGCCTGCGGACGAAACCCGCAGCCGCGAATCCGTGCCGCCGCGCCGTTCACGGCGGATCTGACGCTCCGCGCGCCTGCGCCGCCAATGCGCAGTCACCGGCGCCCACCGGGTAGACTTAAAGGGTAGTAATGGATGCCCGGTCGTCTTACACATCTCTGATAGACCTTAGCCAGACCCGCAATACCTACGCGATCTTGATATTTTTGGCCGTCGCCCGTGCCCGATGCACCGCGGCGGACCTGCAGTTGTTAGCCCGCGATCGGCTTCCGCTGGACGCATCCTGCGCGCGCCATTAGCTCCGGTATGGGCTTCCACAGCCACTCGTTGAGCATGGTGCCGCGATGCCTAACTGAACGGTATTTAATTGAACTCTGAACTCTCCCAGGTAGACGAAACCCGGCATCTCACCGCTGATGACAGCAATGAAGCTTTGAACGTGGCCGAAACACTTGCCACGTCGCAGGCAGCGGCCATTATTCCGGAACTGACGTTTGCAGATTTCGGCGTCCGCTCCGACATCGTGCAGTCCCTTTCCGAGGCCGGGATTACGCATCCCTTCCCGATCCAGTCGATGACGCTGCCCGTAGCCCTCGGCGGCCATGACATCATCGGCCAGGCCAAGACCGGTACCGGCAAGACGCTCGGGTTCGGCATTCCCGCCATCCAGCGAGTGATCGCGCCCGACGACGAAGCGTACGCGTCCCTCGCCGTGCCCGGTGCTCCGCAGGCCCTGATCGTGGTGCCCACCCGTGAACTCGCAGTCCAGGTGGCCGGTGACCTGTCCACCGCAGCCAAGCGCCGCGGTGCCCGCATCGTCACGATCTACGGCGGCCGCGCCTACGAGCCCCAGATAGAGGCCCTCACCGCCGGCGTGGAAATCGTCGTCGGTACTCCGGGACGCCTGATCGACCTGTACAACAAGAAGCACCTTTCGCTGAAGAACGTTCGCATCGTCGTCCTCGACGAGGCCGACGAGATGCTGGACCTCGGCTTCCTGCCGGACGTTGAAACGCTGATGGCGGCTACTCCTGCAGTGCGCCAGACGCTGCTGTTCTCGGCCACCATGCCCGGCGCCGTCGTCGCCATGGCCCGCCGCTACATGACCAAGCCCACGCATATCCGGGCAGCGGATCCCGATGACGAAGGCCTGACCAAGAAGGACATCCGCCAGGTTGTCTACCGTGCCCACAACTTGGACAAGAGCGAAGTTGTGTCCCGGATCCTGCAGGCCGAGGGCCGCGGCCGCACCATCATCTTCACCAAGACCAAGCGCACCGCCGCCAAGCTCTCCGAGGAGCTGACGGACCGCGGCTTTGCCGTCGCCGCCATGCACGGAGACCTGGGCCAGGGCGCCCGCGAACAGGCTATGCGAGCCTTCCGCAACGAAAAGGTGGACGTGCTGGTGGCCACCGACGTTGCCGCCCGCGGCATCGACGTTGATGACGTCACCCACGTCATCAACTACCAGTGCCCGGAAGACGAGAAGACGTACCTGCACCGCGTCGGCCGCACGGGCCGCGCCGGCCACAAGGGAACCGCCGTCACGTTTGTTGACTGGGACGACGTTCCCCGCTGGGGCCTGATCAACAAGGCCCTGGGCCTGGACCAGGGCGAGCCCGTGGAAACGTATTCCTCCTCGCCGCACCTGTACACGGACCTGAACATTCCGGCAGGCACCAAGGGACGGCTGCCGCGCAACAAGCGCACGCACGCCGGCATCGACGCGGAGAAGATTGAGGACCTGGGCGAGACCGGCAAGAAGAACGCCGCCGCCCCTGCCCGTGACGGCTCCCGCGACAGCACCCGCGGCGGAGACCGGAAACGCGCCGGCGGCACCCGCGGCGACCGGCCCCGCAGCGGCGGCGGAGATCGTGCACGCACCGAAAAGCGGAACGATTCACGCCGTTCGGATGACCAGCAGGCAGCACCGGTACGCACTGCCGAGGCACCCGCTGCAGCCGCTGATACTTCTGCGGACCGTCCCCGCCGCAGCCGCAGCCGCACTCGCCGCCGCAACGGCGAAGTAGTGGGCAATTCAGCACCCGCAGCCGAATAGCCGGGCAGCACCACAGCCCATGAGCATTCCCCTTTGGTCACCGTCCGGCAGGTCGCTGGTGGTACACGCGGACAACGCGGTGTTCCTGCCAACCCTGCCGGACGGTGCCTTCACCATGATTTACGTGGACCCGCCCTTCAATACAGGCCGGTCCCAGCGCCGCCAGCAGACCACCATGGTCCGCAACACCGACGGCAGCGGAGACCGCATCGGCTTCAAGGGCCGCAGCTACAGCACCGTTAAGGGCCTGCTGTCCAGCTACGACGACGCCTTTGAGGACTACTGGGCTTTCCTGGAGCCCCGGCTGGCTGAAGCCTGGCGGCTGCTCGCCGACGACGGAACGCTGTACGTGCACCTGGATTACCGCGAGGTGCACTACGCAAAGGTCATGCTGGATGCCCTGTTCGGCCGGGACTGCTTCCTCAACGAAATCATCTGGGCCTACGACTACGGCGGACGGGCCAAGAACCGCTGGCCCGCCAAGCACGACAACATCCTGGTCTACGTCAAGAACCCGGCCTCCTATCACTTCGACAATGCTGAAGTGGACCGCGAGCCGTACATGGCGCCGGGCTTGGTCACTCCGGAAAAGGTGGCACTGGGGAAGCTGCCCACCGATGTCTGGTGGCACACCATTGTTTCTCCCACCGGCAAGGAGAAGACCGGCTATCCCACGCAAAAGCCCGAGGGCCTGCTCCGCCGCACCGTGGCTGCCAGCAGCCGCGAAGGCGACTGGGTGCTGGATTTCTTTGCCGGGTCCGGCACTCTCGGCGCCGTGGCTGCCAAGCTGAACCGCAGGTTTGTCTGCGTGGACGCCAACCCGCAGGCCATCGAGGTGATGTCCAAGCGGCTCGGACATGCGGCCGACGTCGTTTCCCTCGGCTCAGCAGCAGAGTCAGCGGCAGCCGGCGCGGTGTAGCGCCTTAGTTCCGGACCACGGGCGAGCCGGTGGCTCGGAACTCGATCTGTTCCAAAACCTCCGGCGCGGTGGTGCATTCACCGAGCCGGTTGGGTTTGCCCGTCCCGTGATAATCGCTGGAACCGGTCATCAGCAGCGAGTTCTCTTCGGCCAGCCGGCGCAGCCAGGCACGGCCCTCATCCGGATTGTCGCGATGGTCCACCTCCACCCCCATGAGACCGGCGTCGATCATCTCCCGGAATGTCGCTTCACCCACCACGCGGCCCCGCGAAGAGGCCACGGGGTGGGCAAACACCGGCACTCCCCCGGCTTTCCGGATCAGTTCGACGGCGCGGGCCGGGTCCGGGGCATAGTGGGCAACAAAGTAGCGTGAGCGTGCCGTAAGAATGCCGGAAAAGGCGGCCGAGCGGTTCGGCACAACGCCCGCGGCCACGAGCGCATCCGCAATGTGCGGCCGTCCGATGGTGGCCCCGGGAGCCACATGCTGCTGCACCAGCTCCCAGTCGATGGGGAAATCCTCCGAAAGACGCTGGACCATCATCTCCGCCCGGGACACCCGCGCCGAGCGGGACCGGCCGATTTCTGCCAGCAGTTCCGGACTTGCGGGGTCGTGGAGGTAGGAGAGCACATGCACGCTGATGCCTTCGCTGCTGCGGCAGGACACCTCCATCCCGGGCACCAGGGTGATCTCCAGTTTCCGGGCGGCGTCTGCAGCTTCCTGCCACCCCGCAGTGGAGTCGTGGTCCGTCAGCGCCACTGCGTCCAGCCCGGCTTCTTTGGCTGAGCGCATCACCTCCGCCGGCGGCTGGGTTCCGTCGGAAACTGTTGAGTGCGTGTGCAGGTCGATTCTCACCTGATCAATCTACTTGCTCCGGCGCTTTCCCGGGTTGGACCCGCAGGCAGAACCTTCCGCTGATGTTTGGCCGCCCCGTCCGCTCAGTGAGACCATTGAAGGGTGACTACTGATGCGAATCCATTGACCACCGCCGACACGTCGGGAATCGGGGAGTTGTCCGAAGGGCAGCCCTTGGATGACCGCGTAAACAACCGCTCGCAAAAGCCCTCCAACGAGGCCTACAAGGCATTCATGTCCACCGGCTGGGCCGAGGATAACGCAGAGCTTCCCGCCCGCGACGAAGTTGCCCCGTACGCCGCCAAGCGCCGTCGTGCCCTGTCCGAGCGTTTTCCGGGTGAGCGCCTCGTCATCCCCGCCGGACCGCTGAAGGTCCGCTCCAATGACACTGATTACCGTTTCCGGCCGCACTCCGGTTTTGCCCACCTGACCGGTTTGGGCCTGGACCGCGAGCCCGACGCCGTACTGGTCATGGAGCCGGTGGAACCGGGAACGGGCGACGACGGCGGCAACCACACTGCCGTCCTGTACTTCCGTCCGCTGGCCGGAACCGACAGCGAAGAGTTCTACTCCAACGCCCGCTACGGCGCGTTCTGGATCGGCTCCCGCCTGGGCCTGGAACAGGTCAGCGCCATGCTGGACCTGCCGACCCGCCACCTGGATGAGGCCGAAACAGCCATCACCAACAACGTAGGCGACCCCCAGTTCGGAGGCATCTCCGTGCGCCTGCTCCGCAAGGTGGACGAGATGGTTGATGCGCTGGTGGACACCGTCCGCTACAACACCGCCATGGATCCCGAAAACGTGGACCTCAGTGCCCTCGATGCTCTGGACGGTGAACTCACCGAGGCCCTTTCCGAGCTGCGCCTGATCAAGGATGACTGGGAAGTGAAGCAGATGGAGGCCGCGGTTGCCGCCACCGTCAACGGTTTCACCGAGGTCGTCAAGGCACTGCCCCGCGCCATTGCCCATCCCCGCGGCGAACGAGTTGTCGAAGGCGCATTCTTTGCCCGTGCCCGGGAAGAAGGCAATGACCTCGGCTACGACACCATCGCTGCCGGCGGCAACAACGCCACCGTGCTGCACTGGATCCGCAACAACGGAACCGTCAACGCCGGTGAACTGCTGCTCCTGGACGCGGGCGTTGAGGCGGACAGCCTCTACACTGCCGACATCACCCGCACGGTGCCCGTCAACGGCACCTACTCGCCGGTCCAGCGCAAGATCTACCAGGCGGTCCTCGACGCCGCTGACGCCGGCTTTGCTGCGGCCAAGCCGGGCGCGAAGTTCCGCGATGTCCATGCAGCGGCCGTCAAGGTCCTGGCCGAGCGCCTGTCCGACTGGGGTCTGCTGCCGGTGTCCCTGGAAGAGGCGCTTTCGGATGAGGGACAGCAGCACCGGCGCTGGATGCCGCACGGCACCAGCCACCACCTCGGCCTGGATGTCCACGACTGCGCGCAGGCCCGCAAGGAACTGTATCTGGACGGCGTCATCACCGAGGGCATGGTGTTCACGATCGAGCCGGGCCTCTACTTCAAGAACGAGGACCTCTCCGTTCCCGAGGAGTACCGCGGCATTGGCGTGCGGATCGAGGATGACATCCTGATCACCGCCGAGGGCCCCGTAAACCTCAGCGCCGCGTTGCCGCGCAACCCGGAAGATGTTGAAAACTGGATGGCCGGAATCTACGCCGCCGAATAACGCATGGCCTGCCCGGAAGCCGTCATCCGGCTGACACGGGCAGCAGCAACAGCAGAGGCTCCGCACCTTGGGTGCGGAGCCTCTGCTGTTAATGATGCCTGCCGTTAATGATGCCTGCTGTTACCTGTTACCTGTTCCGGCGTCGCCGTCGGAATTCTGTCCCTCACCGGTGTGATGAGCAGCAGTAACCGGCGGCGTCTTCGGGGCGTCAGCGTCCTGGTTGGGCCGGTCACTTCCGGGGGCCGAGGCAGGAGCGGCGGGAAGCCGGACTCCATACTGCGGACGGCCGTCGGGCAGATCCGGGAACTGTCCGCGGGGCACGCCTCCGGCAGGTGCCTGAGCATCCGCAGCGGGGTTGGATCCGACGCTGTGCGCACCGGTGCCGGCAGGCTGGTTTTGGCCGTTCCCGCCGGCGTAGGGATCGGTCCATCCTGCGGGCCGTTCCGGTGCGGGACCGGCGGGCCCGCCCTGCTGGCCCTGGTACGGGCCCTGACCCTGCTGCGGGCCCTGGTAGGGAGGACGGTGCGGCGGCTGCGGATGGCCGTGCTGTCCTACCATCGGCAGCTGCTGAAGCAGCCGCCGGGCATCGTTGGCAGCCTTCGGTGCCACGATGACGTCGTAGCTGGTGGCAACCACCTGGCTGATGGAGGTGAAGTCCCGCCTGCCGCGCTGAAGGGCGTAGGCCAGCACCCCGAAAAGCAGCCAGAAGACCGCACCCAGTGCGATCGGCGGAAGCAGGGAAATGTAGCTCTCTCCGCCGGCAAAAAGCATTAGCGCCAAACCGACGAAAAGGCCGAACCAGGCACCGGTGGCGGCGGAGGACAGCGCCACCTTGGGATAGGACAAGCTTCCGGTGACGCGTTCCACCGACTTCAGCTCGTTTCCGATGATGGAAACCATCTGAACCGGAAACTTGTTGTCTGCCAGATAGTCCACTGCTTTCTGGGCGTCCAGGTAGGCGGTGTAACGGCCCACCGTTTCCCCTTGTGGGAGGGCGCGGCCTTGATCGCTTGGCGGCTTTGAACCGAAGAGGTTAGACATTTCTCCATTCTCTCCCACAACGGGTCTGCGTGGTGGAGGTATCGCTCGAAGTGAACGAACGGCACCGGAACCGCTCCCGCCGGGTCGAGGAAGGGGTGCCGGGCAGTGGTCCCCGATACGGCGGAAGGGGCGGGCACCACGTAGCCTAAGAATGTGAGCAAAAATCCTACCCGAGTCTTCATCGCACGCCTGCTCGGCCTCGACGTTTTCGACCCCCTGGGCGACCGTCTGGGCCGCCTGCGTGACGCCGTCGTACTGGACCGCGGCCCCGGGCGCCCGCCGCAGGCCGTGGGCATTGTGGTGGAGGTTCCCGGCAAGAAGCGGGTATTCGTCCCGCTGACCCGCGTCACCTCGATGGATCCGGGGCAGATCATCTGCACCGGCCTCGTGAATCTGCGCCGCTTTGATCAGCGCGGCGCGGAGATGCTGGTGGTCGGAGAGCTTTTTGACCGTCGGGTGGAGCTGCGCGACGGCAGCGGCACCGCCACCATCGAAGACATTGCCATTGAACAGAACCGTGCCGGTGACTGGCACGTTTCCAACCTCTTCGTGCGCCGGGGCGGATCGGAATCCCGTCTGCGTCCCCTGCGCCGCCGCGGCGAACAGATGATCGTGGACTGGAAGGACATCATCCACTGGGATACCTCCGGTCCCCAGGCGGCCACCTCCTTTGTGGCGCAAAACGATGACCTGAAGGCCGCGGACTTCGCCGATGCGCTGCACGAGATGAGCGGCAAGCGCCGCATCGAAGTGGCCAGCGAGCTCCAGGACGAACGGCTCGCCGATGTGCTGCAGGAGCTGCCGGACGATGACCAGGTCCAGATCCTGCAGTCCCTGGACGTCGAGCGCGCGGCCGATGTGCTGGAGGAAATGGACCCCGACGACGCCGCGGACCTGCTCAATGAGCTGCCGGAAGAGCAGAAGGAAGAGCTCCTGCAGCTGATGGACCCCGAGGACGCACGTGATGTCCGGCGGCTGCTGAATTACGAAGAGGACACCGCCGGGTCGCTGATGACCCCTGTTCCGGTCATTCTCCCGCCCGAGGCAACAGTCGCCGAAGCCCTCGCACATGTCCGCCGCGAGGAGCTGACACCCGCGCTGGCCTCCTCCATCTATGTGTGCCGGCCTCCGCTGGAGACCCCCACGGGACGCTACCTCGGCGTCGTGCATATCCAGCAGCTGCTCCGCTCGGCTCCCCCCGAAGCGCTGGGGAATATCCTAGATACGGACTTGGAACCCGTCCGGGACTACGCGAGCATCAGCGAAGTCTCCCGGATGCTGGCCACCTATAACCTCAACTCGCTGCCCGTCGTCAACGACGGCGGCCGTCTGGTGGGGGCGGTGACAGTGGATGACGTCCTGGACCACCTCCTCCCCGATGACTGGCGTGCCTCCGACGACGCCCCCACAGATGCAAAGCAGGGAAGGACCCATGGCTGAAAAAATCAAGTCGCAGACCAGCGGCCTGGATACACCCCGGACCGCCCGTACCCGGTGGCTTCCCCGGCTGTCTCCCAACCCGGACGCCTTCGGCCACGCCACCGAGAATTTTGCCCGTTTTATGGGCACCCCGCAGTTCCTGGTCTACATGACCGTATTCTGCGCCGTCTGGCTGGCGTGGAACACCTGGGGCCCTGAACCCCTCCGGTTTGACCAGGCCGCGCTGGGCTTCACCGTGCTGACCCTGATGCTCTCCCTGCAGGCCTCCTACGCCGCTCCCCTGCTGCTGCTTGCCCAGAACCGGCAGGATGACAGGGACCGGGTCTCCGTGCGTCAGGACCGCGAACGCGCCGAGCGCAACCTGATGGACACCGAGTACCTGACCCGGGAAATCGCGGAGCTGCGCATTGCCCTGCGTGAAGTCGCCACCCGTGACTACGTCCGATCAGAGCTGCGCAGCCTCCTTGAAGAATTGCTCGAAGCCAACGATCCGTCCGATGATGCCCCTTCGAAGCGCAGCCAGCGCCGTCGTCCGGATAATTCGGGAGCCTCCGCGGTGACTGAACACATGCCCAAGCTCAATCCCGGCGGGAGGGAAAACTAAAGCGTGGCACCACTGCAATCCGCGGCCGACCGCGCCCTGGCCGCGCTGGATGCGGTCCTGGACCCGGAGCTTCGACGGCCAATCACCGAACTGGGGATGGTCAGCGCCGTCTCGGTGGACGACGACGGCGTCGCCTCCGTAGGCGTGCTGCTCACCATTGCCGGGTGCCCGCTGCACCAGACGATTACCGCCGACGTCGAGCGTGTCCTGTCCGGCGTCGAGGGAGTAACCGGGGTCCGGGTGGACCTCGGTGTCATGACTCCTGATCAGCGCACCGCCCTGAAGGAAAAGCTGCGCGGCCCCGGCGGCGTCAAGGACATTCCCTTCAACCGGCCGGGCTCGCTCACCCGCGTCTACGCGGTAGCCAGCGGCAAGGGCGGCGTGGGGAAATCAAGCGTCACCGTGAATCTCGCCGCGGCAATGGCCGCCGCCGGCCTGCGGGTGGGAATCGTGGATGCGGACGTGCACGGGTTCTCCGTTCCCGGCCTGCTGGGCATCACGCAGGCCCCCACACGGGTGGACGAAATGATCCTCCCGCCCGTGGCTTACGGCATCAAGACCATTTCCATCGGCATGTTCGTTGCGGACAACGCTCCGGTGGCCTGGCGCGGGCCCATGCTGCACCGCGCGTTGGAGCAGTTCCTCACTGACGTGTATTTCGGGGACCTCGACGTCCTTTTCCTGGACCTTCCGCCCGGAACCGGAGACATTGCCATTTCGGTGGCGCAGCTCCTGCCGCAGTCGGAAATTTTGGTGGTGACCACCCCGCAGGCAGCCGCAGCTGACGTCGCCGAACGTGCGGGAACAGTGGCTTCCCAAACCGGTCAGAGCGTGGCAGGCGTCATCGAGAACATGTCCTGGCTGCAGCTGCCGACGGGTGAACGGATGGAGCTCTTCGGCTCAGGCGGAGGAGCCCTGGTGGCTCAGCGGCTCAGTGATGCGCTCGGCAAGGACATTCCGCTGCTGGGCAGCATTCCGCTCGATGTGGATCTGCGCACAGGCGGGGATTCCGGAGCGCCGGTGGTGCTCTCGGAGGCAGCTGCTGTGGAAGGCTCTGCGGGTGCGGAGCTGCGGCGGATTGCAGCGTCCCTGGCGCGCCGTCCCCGCGGGTTGTCGGGTTTGCTGCTGGGCGTTACTCCGCGCTGAGCTGTCCGCCGGGCCTAGGTGGCTTCGGTGTCGAAGGGAGCGCGTTCGCCGTTCTGCAGCCGCATCAGCGGCTTGACCGCCGGCGGAGCAGACGGTGCCGCATTTTCCGTGCCCGGGGCGTGGGTGCTGCCGCGCGGAGCAGCAGCGGCTGGCCGTGTGTTGACAGGCTTTACGGCGTTCTCGAAATCGTCAAGCAGGGCTTCCTTGATAATTCGGCGCGGATCGTACTGGCGCGGATCAAGCTTGCGCCAATCCACCTCGTCGATTTCCGGGCCGACCTCTTCGCGGAGCTGCTCCCGGGCGCCGGTGGCCATCCGCCGCACTTCGCGGACAAGACGGGCAAGCTGGGAGGCATATTCCGGGAGCCGCTCAGGGCCCAGCACCGCCACGGCAAGGATTGCCAGGACGAGCAGCTCATAGCCGTTGATTCCGATCACCTGTGAAGACTACCTTTCCAGCGGCGCTGCAGGCCAGTTGACGGGCGAGTGGGATTTCCTGTCCGCAATCCGGTCATTCCCGCGGCCCTCCGCCGGCCATCACGGCCAGCCCGTTCCGAATCCTGTCCCAGATGCCCTGTGCTGTATCCGGTGCGTGCAGCACCAGGCGGGAAGACTCTGACAGGGAGATCTCGGAGACAGCTTCTTCCAGGACATCCCCCGGCGGCGCTGCCTCAATGGTGTAAGTCACCCGGTGCGAGGCCAGGACGGCCCGGTGCGGACGCTGCGGATGCGTCCAAACCTGCGGGCGTCCGGGGGTCTGTTCCCGGAGGACGAATCCCTCCTCTGAAACCGGGCGTCCGCTCACCCCGTCCACCGCTGCTTCTTCGGACGAGGATTCGGGGTGTGTCTCGTAGACGGTCACTGTGCCGCCGTTGCCTTCCAGCGTCATGATCACGGCCGGCTGCCCGTCAACGCGTGCTGCCCTGGCCCCCACCATGGTCATGCCCGCGGAAGCCAGCTCGGGGCATGCCCAACCTCGCACCCGCAGTTCTGCCAGCTGCTCCGGCGCCAGCGCGTGGACCTCTTCGCCCCCGGTGACTTCGGTCCACCCCGCAGCCAACCCCGGCGATGCCTGCTGGGGGGAGGAGTCCTGCGCCCATCCGCCCAGGAGGTAGGCAGTGGACAAGACCATCCCTGCTGCGGCTGCGAGGAGTCCTGCTGCCGTCACGATTCTGCGGCGATGTGTTCTGGAGGGGTAAGACGCAGGTTTGGCGGCATAGCCCCCGCTCTCCCCGTTCCCGGCTGCCTGGTTCCCGGCTATGTGTACGGTGCGCTCAATCCGTGCACGCAGATCCGGGCTGGGCGCAGGTACTTCCAGGGAGCGCAGGCGGCTGCGCAGGCGGCGTTCCTTGGCTACGTCGGCTCGACACGCAGCACAACGCTGGAGGTGGGCCTGCACTGCCGCAGCGCGGGAGGGGGTTGCCTGACCGTCCAGATACTCCTGCAGGAGGCGTTTGGGATGTCGCATGGATGTCAGCTGGCGCCCGCCACTCGGGGAAGCTTGAGCCGCGGAGCGCTCTGGGCGCGAAGCCCGGGGTTCCTGTGTGCCAGCTTCTCTTTCAGCATGGTCCTGCCGCGGTGTATCCGGGACCGAACAGTGCCCAGCTTGACTCCGAGGGCATTCGCCACTTCGTCGTAGGACAGCCCTTCAAGATCACAGAGGACCACGGCAGCGCGAAAGTCAGGGGGAAGCTCGTCCAAAGCCCGGGCGATGTCGACATCAAGGTTGTTGAACTCGAAGCTCCGCTCGGGCCCGGGCCCGTTGCTCGGCAGCCGGCTTTCCGCTTCTTCGGTCATGCCGTCAAATCGGATCCGGCTCTTGCGCCGGGCCTGGTCGAGGAAGAGATTCGTGGTGATGCGGTGCAGCCACCCGTCGAGGGTGCCGGGCTGGAAGTTCGCCAGGGAACGGAAGACACGGACAAACACCTCCTGGGTGAGGTCCTCGGCGTCGTGCCGGTTACCGGTCAGACGGTAGGCCAGCCGGTAGACTTTGGCCGAATGTGCCGTTACCACTTCCTCCCAGGTGGGCCGAACCCACTCAGGTTCCGCCGGGCCTTCGGCTGGCGCTGGGGACGTGTTCGTCAAGGTCTTCCTCCTTCCCTGGGGCAATGCCATCGCGCACGCGGCGAAACGAATCCCTTGCACTAATCCTGCATATAATGTTGACGCATCAATCTGGGAATTCTCTGTTAGCACCCCCAGCGCATGCGCACAAGGCAGAGCGGGCGCGGCGGAGCAGTCCAGGTCCCGCCTGGTGCGGAGCAGACCGCCGCCGGGCCTTAAGCTTGACTGAGCACTGACCACTCCAATGAAAGTGACACCAATGAGCGCCGACAAGCAGACCAGCTGGTCCTACACGGAGGGGCTGCCCTTCGAGGACGAAGTGCTGCTGCGCGCGCGGGAACGTTCCCATGAGCTGGGGGTCACTCCGGTGTCCACGGGGGTCGGAGCCGCTCTCACCGTTCTGGCTGCAGCGTCCAAGGCGCAGACAGTGGTGGAAATCGGCACCGGCGCCGGCATCTCCGGCGTCTGCATGCTGCGGGGACTGGGCCGCCAGTCGGTCCTGACCACCATTGATTCGGACGTGGATCACCTGCGTGCAGCACGGGAGGCCTACCGTGAGGCCGGAGTGCCCGGGAACCGGACGCGCACCATTTCCGGACGGGCCGCCGAGGTCCTCCCCCGGCTTACCGACGCCGCCTATGACATGGTCTTCATCGACGCGGACAAGCCGTCCTTCCCGCTCTACGTGACGCAGGCCGTTCGCCTCCTCAAGCGCGGCGGGCTGCTGGTGGTCAACGATGCCCTGGACCATGACAAGGTTTCAGACCCCGCCATCCGCGAAGCCACCACGAACACCATGCGCAAGGTCGGAAAAGCCATCCGGGAGAATGAAGCGCTCGTTTCGTCCCTGCTCCCCACCGGCGACGGCCTCTTGCTGGCCGTGAAGATCAGCTAGCCGGACCGGTAGGGGCCCGGCTACTCCGCAGCCAGGTTCAGGCTCGACGCGTCCCGCAGGAAGCTGATCAGCAGACGCGTGCCGAAGCCGGTGGCGCCCCTCGCGATTTCGTGGCTGTCCGTACCGGCCCGCATTGGCCCTGCAATATCAAGGTGCACCCAGTGAGCACCGTCCACGAACTTCTCCAGGAACAAAGCGGCAACAATTGCTCCGGCACCGAACTTCAGGGCCGGAGGCGCCACATGGGCAAGGTCGGCAGTGTCCGAGGCAAGGGCGTAGTCATACTCCTGCACCAGCGGCAGCGGCCAGACCCGGTCACCTGAGGCGCTTCCCGCCTTCTCCATCGCGCTGAGCAGCTGCGCGGTATTGGAGAATACGGCCCCGTACTGCTGGCCCAGGCCCAGAGCCGCGGCACCGGTGAGGGTGGCGATGTCCACCAGGACGTCCGGAGCCAGCTCGGCAGCTGCATAGGCGAGCGCGTCAGCCAGGACAATCCTGCCTTCAGCGTCCGTGTTGCCGATCTCCACCGTGGTTCCGCCGTAGGTGGCAACAACGTCGCCGGGACGGTAGGCGGAGGCACCAATGGCGTTTTCGGCCAGGGCCAGGATTCCGGTGACCCGGTGGGGCAGTTCCAGTGCCGCGGCTGCCTCAACAGCGGCCAGGACTACGGCCGCTCCGGCCATGTCCATCTTCATGCTCATCATCGCTTCCCGCGGCTTCAATGAAATGCCGCCGGAGTCAAAGGTGATGCCCTTGCCGGCCAGCACAATATGCTGCCCGGAAGCAGCTGCCCCGCCGGAGGGCTGATAGGAGACCTGCACCAGCCGCGGTGGATTTGCCGAGCCGGATCCCACAGCCGTCAGGCCGCCGAATCCCTGCTGTGAAAGTTCTGCCTCGTCCAGCACGGAGATGGAAAGGCCGGAACGGTCAGCGACTACACGGCTTTGGGCCGCCATCCATTCCGGAGTGGCGACGTCCGGCGGAAGGTTGGTCAGGTCCCGCGCGAGCCAGACGGCGCGGGCAGTGATTTGGGCCAGACGGAGAGCCTCGGGATCCAGGCCGGTCAGCTGCATTTCCTGGGCCACGGGCGGCCCGGCCGGTGATTTACCCTGCCGCGGGGCGCGGTATCCGCCCAGGAAGAAGCCTTCCAGGAAGGCCTGCTGTGCCTCGGGGACCAGACCGTCAACCACGGCTGCCCGGATCCGGCGGGCACCCCGGGTTGCCCGGGCAAGCGCCGCACCTGCGCGGCGCATGCCCGCAACGCTTTCATCCCCGACACCCAGATAAATCAGTTTTGCAGGCAGCTCACCGGTTTTACCCGACGGCGGCTCCACCAATAGGGTTTCCCCGGCCTTGCCGGTGATCCCCGCCGTTGCCGCCCGGGCGGCAACATCAACCCCGTACCAGAGTGCCGTTTCAACGGCACCCCTCCGGGGCTGCGGAGTGGGATGCAGCGCTTCCTCGGTATCGTCCCGCACTGAGGTTTCCGGAGCCGCCGCCATGGCCACGGCCAGGACGTCAATTCCCTCCTCAGGTGCCGGGTGCAGCCCGGTGCCGGCGGTGGGGGCGCCGGTCCGTGGGTGCAGCCGCTCCGCTGCGGACACAGCCGTCGTGGCGGTGTCCGGCATCGCAGGCCCGGAGGCCTCCCCGGTGGACGGGGCGGCCTTGGATGAACCTCTGGGAGCTCGCTGCATGGGTGGTGTCCTAGCTCGTAACGCCCAGAAGGCAGTCCTTGAGCATTCCCGCTTCCTCGGCGTTCAGCTCAACGACGAGACGCCCCCCGCCGTCAATCGGCACCCGCAGGATCAGGCTTCGCCCTTCCTTGGTGACCTCCATTGGCCCATCCCCTGTACGCGGTTTCATAGCAGCCATGTTCCAGTTCCCCTTTCACAATGCGCTGCGGGCTGTCCCCCAGTCACATGTAATCCTCTGTCGCACGGCTTCAAAAGCTGCTCCGGCGGCAATTGCCTTCATTATTCCGCACAAAGGTGACGCAAACGAAATTTCGTGTGTTCCCCGCCACAGGCCTAGGGTGGATAATCCCCTCCGCCGGGCAGCGGAGTCCATCTCCACAGCCATGCCACCCATACGATCTGCAGTGCCAGGAAGGCCAGCGCCACAGCTGTGCGGTAGGCGCGGGAACCGCTGAGGGACGCCAGGGCCAAGCCCAGCGGGAAGAGCGGCAGCAGCAGCCGGAACGTACTGGTCAGCGGGTTCAGGAAAGCCAGCAGGTACAGCACGTACGCCGCACACCACATTTGCATCTCAACGCCGAGCCGGCGCACCGGTTCGGACATCAAGCATGCTGCCGTAAGCGCCAGCAGCACCAGCAAGGCCGCCGGACCCATGACCGGCCCGAAAAGACGTTCAGCTTCACCAATCCACGGCTGAAACAACAGCAGGGTGTCTCCGCGCCATGCGGTCTCTGTGTCCGTGTATGCACGCAGGTCGCCCGTGTACACCCAGGCGATTGCCGGCCAGACGAGAGCTCCGATGCCGGAGGCCGCCGTCAGAACGCCCATCTGCAGCGCTTCGGCCCGGGGGAAGGCTGCCTGCTTGCGGAGCACCCAGCGGCGCAGGAAGAGAATGCCCATCATCAGGGCAAAGGCCACGCCCACCGGCCGGGACAGGCACATCAGCAGGACCACGGGCACTGCGGGCAGATACCGGCGGGTCACCAGCAGATACAGCGACGCCGCCAGCAGGAGCAGGTTCAGCGACTCCGCGTAGGGTATCTGCAGGATGGGTGACACCGGGCTCACGGCCACTAACAGGACTCCCCAGAGCGCCGCTGCCGAAGAGGCCCGCAGCACAAAAAGGCGGTACATCATCAGGGCGGCACCAAACCCCGCGGCGGTGGCGACCAGCGGGGCGAGGATTTCCCAGCCGAGCCCGGTGACGGCCGCGAGCGCCCGCACAAGTGCCGGAAAGAGCGCATAGAAGGCCCATTGATTCTCCTGCGCCCGTCCCGTCGCGTCGCGCGGGATTTCGTCGGGGTAGCCGCCGGCAAATATGCGCTGGTACCACTCGCTGTCCCATGCTCCGATGAACTGCAGGTACGACGGCGGTCCCGCCCACCCCCAGGGGTTCAGCCCCTGTTGGGCAGCCACTGCCACCAGTACGGCGAACGAGAAGAGGCGGGCCAGTGCCCAGATCGCCAGGACCTTCCAGTACCACGGCCATCGGTGGAAGACCGCAGCCGCGCGGCCCGCGGTGCGTATCAGGGCAGCGTTGACGCGCGACGGCGGACGGATCTCCCGTTCCGGGGCCGCGCTATCCGGCATTGCGGACCCAGCAGCTTTCCAAATGGTCGTTCACATAACCGGTAGCCTGCAGCATTGCGTAGGCGGTGGTGGGCCCGACAAAACGGAAGCCCCGCTTCTTGAGGGCCTTCGCCAGGGCTGTTGACTCCGGCGTAATGGCCGGAACGTCGGAGATGTCCCGCGGTGCGGGCCGTTCAGAGGCCGGCCGGTGCGCCAGGAGCAGCGACTCCAGGCTCTCGCCGTCGGGCAGGTCCAGGAGCGCACGGGCGTTGGCGATGGCGGCGTCGATCTTTGCGCGGTTGCGGACAATGCCTGCGTCTGCCATGAGCCGTGCCCGGTCCGCGTCGGTGAACCGGGCCACCGCTTCCGGATCAAAGCCCGCAAAGGCCTCCCGGAAGGCGGGACGCTTGCGCAGGATCGTGATCCAGCTCAGGCCGGACTGGAAGGCCTCCAGGCAAAGACGTTCATACAGGGCACTTTCACCCGTGACCAGACGGCCCCATTCCTCATCGTGGTACTGCTGGTAATCGGGGCTCGCGACGGCCCAGGGGCAGCGCAGCAGCCCGTCGGCTCCCGCCACAGTGCTCATGAAGGCGTCCCCGGATCCTGGGGAGCGCGGCCCGGAGGCCGTTCGGCCGCTGCCGCGAGCGCAGCATCACGCTCGGCAAGGGCGGATTCCAGCCGGGCCAGGACAGCGTCCACCTGGTCCATCCGGTACCCGCGCAGAGCCACCGAAAACCGGAGCCTGCCGATATCCGCCGGCTGGACGTGGTCCGGCAGCAGGACCGGCGGCAGCCGCGGATCAGGTTCGGCCAGACCGGGACCGCCGGCGGCAACTGGACCGGCAACCGGACCGGACGTGCGGCGGGGCAGGATCCCTGTTGCTGCCAGAGCCACGGCCCCTGCTGCTATTACGGCTACGAAGACCAAAAAGGTTGTCACAGGACCATCGTGCCAGACCGGACCCGGACCCTTCCTGTTTCCGGCGCCGAAGCCGGACTACGGCGAGACGTGCCCGGCACTGTCGCTGATCATCAGCTCAACGGCTTCCGCCGGGTCGTCCACGACGTGGATCAGGTCCAGGTCCCTCGCGGAAACCATCCCCTCAGCCAGCAGGGTGCCCTTGATCCAGTCCATCAGGGGGCCCCAGAAGTCCGTTCCGATGAGCACGATCGGGAAGGAAGTGACCTTCTGGGTCTGGACCAGGGTCATGGCCTCGAAAAGTTCATCCATGGTTCCGAACCCGCCGGGAAGCACAATGAAGCCCTGGGCATATTTGACGAACATGGTCTTGCGCACAAAGAAGTAGCGGAAGTTGATGCCCAGATCCACCCACTCATTCAGGCCGGTTTCGAACGGAAGCTCAATCCCCAGGCCCACCGACAGTCCGTCGGCCTCGACGGCCCCTCTGTTCGCTGCTTCCATGGAGCCCGGTCCGCCCCCGGTGATGACGGCCAGCCCCTCTTCCGCAAGCAGCCGGCCCACTTCTTCGCCCAGCTTGTAATAGGGAGAACCCGGCACGCTGCGGGAGGAACCAAAAACACTGACCGCCGGACCCAGCTCCGACAAGCTGCCGAACCCTTCCACGAACTCGCTCTGAATGCGCAGCACCCGCCACGGATCCGTATGCGTGAAATGCGTGTGATCGGAGGAGTCAAGCAGGTAGCGGTCCGATTGGGGTGCCCGGGCCTGCGCCCGGCGCAGCTCCACGGGACCGCGCTTACGGGGTGCGCCTGTTCGTCCACGGGATGTGTTGTCGCTGAATTCCATGCTTCAAGGGTAGCCACATGCATGTCCGGGATCTCACACCCGCCGCCGGAGCGGTTTGGTTGCTCTTGCGTCACGATTGCGGACGAAATGTGGACCAGGACACATCTTGGACACAATCATTGGATATCTTTCTTCTTATGACCCGTGACACAACTGAAGGCGCGACGCCTGATTCTGCTGCTCCTCTTGTCTCGCTTAAGAACGTCAACAAGCACTTCGGCGACCTCCACGTCCTGCGCAACATCAACCTTGATGTTGCCCGCGGCGAAGTGGTGGTGGTGATTGGCCCCTCCGGTTCCGGAAAGTCCACACTCTGCCGCGCCATCAACCGGCTCGAGACGATTGATGACGGAGAAATCTCCATTGACGGCAAAGTGCTGCCGGCAGAGGGAAAGGCACTCGCAAAGCTTCGTGCCGACGTCGGCATGGTCTTCCAGTCCTTCAACCTGTTTGCCCATAAGACCATCCTCGACAACGTGTCCCTGGGCCCGGTCAAGGTAAAGGGCATGAAGTCCGCCGAAGCCAAGAAGCTCTCGATGGAACTGCTGGAGCGGGTGGGCGTGGCCAACCAGGCCAACAAGCTTCCGGCCCAGCTTTCCGGCGGCCAGCAGCAGCGGGTGGCTATTGCCCGTGCACTGGCCATGCAGCCCAAGGTCATGCTCTTTGATGAACCCACTTCGGCACTGGATCCGGAAATGATCAACGAAGTCCTGGACACCATGGTGAGCCTGGCCAAGGAAGGCATGACCATGATCGTGGTTACCCACGAAATGGGGTTTGCCCGCAAGGCCGCCGACCGCGTGGTGTTCATGGCCGACGGACAGATCGTTGAAGAGGCCACTCCGGAGGAGTTCTTCACCCGCCCGCAGAGCCGCCGCGCCAAGGATTTCCTGGGCAAGATCCTCGCCCACTAGGGCGCCGCACCTCATGGCCGGAGCTCCACAGCTTCGGCAGTTTTCCTCGTTCCACCCGCACCAGATCCACCCGATTCACCAGATGGGGGCAACCCCTTGAAGAAGGCCAACCCGTCCGGGAGGCCGCTATGCAAGGAGAAATCATGCGCAAGACCCGTTACGCCGCAGTGGCATTCGCTGCTGCCGCCGCACTGTCCCTGTCCGCCTGCGGAGGCGACTCCGGCAACGAAGCCGGAAGCGGAGAGTCAGGCTCCGGAGACAAGGTCACCATCGGCATCAAGTTCGACCAGCCCGGCGTTGGCTTCATGGAAGGCAACGAGCCGAGCGGCTTCGACATTGATGTTGCCAAGTATGTGGCAAACGAACTGGGCTACTCCGAAGACCAGATCGAGTGGAAGGAAACCCCCTCCCTGCAGCGTGAGAATGTGCTGGAGAACGGTGAGGTGGACATGATCTTCGCGAGCTACTCCATTACCGATGCCCGCAAGGAACGCGTCGCCTTTGCCGGACCGTACTTCGTGGCCGGCCAGGACCTGCTGGTCAACGCGGACAACACTGACATCAACGGTCCCGAGGATCTGAACGGCAAGAACCTCTGCTCCGTCAGCGGTTCCACGTCCGCCCAGAAGGTCAAGGACACGCTGGCCTCGGACGTAAACCTGCTGGAACAGGGCGGCTACGCCAACTGCGTGACCGCCATGCAGGGCGGCCAGATTGATGCAGTCACCACTGATGACATCATCCTGGCCGGCCTGGCATCCACGGACGCCAACGCCGGCAAGTTCAAGGTGGTCGGCAACCCGTTCACCGAGGAGAAGTACGGCGTCGGCATCTCCAAGGACAGCGACCAGTGCGAGGCCATCAACACGGCCATCCGCAAGATGATTGAGGACGGTTCCTGGGAAGAGTCCATCAAGGCCAACACCGAAGGTGCCGACTACACCTACAACGAAGCCCTGAACCCGCCGGAGCCCGAAGCCTGCGCCTAACCGCGACATCCGGCCCGCCCGCCGGCTCTCCGCCACAGTGCATGTGCAGGGAGGGATCCTTCCTGCACATGCACCGGTTTCCACCATAGAAGAGGTACAACATGGGTGAATTCTTCGCCCTCTTCGAGGACGTTCCCGCCGCGTTCTGGGTCAACATCAAGCTCGCGTTCTGGGCCGGCCTCGCATCACTCGTGCTCGGAACGCTCCTGGCGGTGATGCGGATTTCCCCGATCGCCAGCCTGCGCTGGTTCGGCACCGCCTACGTCAACATCTTCCGCAACACTCCCCTGACCATCATCATGGTCTTCTCCGTGCTGGGTCTCTGGGGGCAGCTCCAAATCAGCCTCAGCTCCGACTTCACGCTCAACTTCTTCCTGCTGGCAGTGGTGGCCCTGAGCGTCTATCACGCCGCCTTCGTCTGTGAGGCGATCCGAAGCGGCGTGAACACCGTTCCCCTGGGCCAGGCGGAAGCAGCCCGGTCCATCGGCCTGTCCTTCCTGCCCGCTGCCCGGCTGATCATCCTGCCGCAGGCCTTCCGCGGGGCAGTGGTGCCGCTGGGCAACGTGCTCATAGCCCTGGTCAAAAACACCACTGTCGCCGCCGCGGCCGGCGTGGTGGAATCCTCCAACCTCATGAAGACGCTGATCGAATTCCGGCCCGACGTCATGACCCAGATCTTCCTCGTCTTCGCGCTCGGATTCGTTGTGCTTGTCATCCCCATCGGCCTGCTCACCACCTGGGCTTCGAAGAAACTGGCGGTTGCCCGATGAGTACACAGGCAGTTCTGTTTGACGTCCCGGGACCCAAGGCACGCAGCCGGATCCTCATCTTCAACATCCTCGGCGCGCTCGTCGTGCTGGCAATCCTTGCCTTCATCGTGAACGGAATGGCGGCAAAGGACCAGTTCGAGGCGGCCAAATGGACGCCGTTCCTGGAATGGTCCACCTGGCGCTATACGCTGCTCCCGGGGCTGCTCCAGACCCTCAAGGCGGCCGGAGTTGCCGTGGTTACCTCCATTGCCTTCGGCCTGCTCTTCGGCTTCGGACGGCTCTCCGGGCTGGCTCCGCTGCGCTGGGTGTGCGACGTCGTCGTCGAATTCCTGCGTGCCGTGCCGGTGCTGCTGATGATGATTTTCCTGTACCAGTTCTTCGCCAAGTCCACCCCGATGGAGGCAGCGAACGCTCCCTTCGCAGCCGTGGTGGTGGCGCTGACCCTCTACAACGGCTCAGTGATTGCCGAGCTGGTCCGTTCGGGTGTCTTCGGGCTGCCCAAGGGACAGCGGGAGGCAGGGCTGGCGATCGGCCTGACCCCCGGGCAGTCCCTGCGCAGCATTGAAATACCGCAGGCCCTGGTGGCCATGCTGCCGGCCCTGCTGGGCCAGTTCGTGGTCATCCTCAAGGACTCGGCCCTGGGCTACATCATTGGCTACTCCGACCTGCTGGCCAACGCCCAGCGGCTGGGGGCCGGTGAAGGCAATATGCTGCCGGCACTTCTGGTCGCAGCCGCCATTTTCATCGTGATCAACATCCTGCTGACCTTCACCGCGCAGCGGCTCTCGCGCCTGCTGGGCGCACGTGCCGGCAAGCTCCTGGTCCGTGAAGACGCCATTGACCCGGAAGGCGTGCAGGCTCCGGTGAAATAGCCGGTCGGTTGAAACAACAGAACCGCAGGAAACGTCATAAAGGGGAGGTCCGGCAGATGCCGGGCCTCCCCTTTATTGCATCGGCGCTAGCCCAGCCAGGTCCGCAGCGCAGCCAGGCAGGCACGCACCGCCCCGGCCGTAACATGCTCATTGTCGGTGTGGGCCAGCAGGGCATCCCCCGGACCGAAGTTCACGGCAGGGATGCCCAGCGCACTGAACCGGGCGACGTCGGTCCAGCCGTACTTGGGCCTGGGCTCCTCCCCCACAACGGCAACAAAGCTCGCCGCGGCAGGGCGGTCCAGCCCGGGGCGGGCACCGGCGGCTGCGTCGGTGCGGACCAGGTCAAAGCCGGACAGCAGGTTCCGCACATAGGCCTCCGCCTCCTCCACCGATTTATCCGGAGCGAAGCGGTAGTTGATTTCCACCGTGGCGGCGTCGGGAATGACGTTTCCGGCTGTGCCGCCCCAGATCTTCACGGCGTTGAGGGACTCACTGTAATCCAGGCCTTCCACGGAGACGGTAGCCGGTTCGTGGTCCCGCAGCCGGGTCAGGATCTCAGCGGCGGCGTGGATGGCATTCTCCCCCATCCAGGCGCGGGCGGAGTGAGCGGCCCGACCCGCGGTGCTGGCATGGAAGCGCATGGTTCCGTTGCAGCCGCCCTCCACGGTGCCGTTCGTGGGTTCCAGCAGCACCGCGAAGTCGGCCTCCAGCCACTGCGGGTAGCTTTCCTGCAGGCGTCCCAGCCCGGACAGCGAGGCCTCAACCTCCTCATGGTCATAGAACACGTAGGTTACGTCCCGGGAGGGATCGGTCAACTCTGCGGCCAGCGCCAGCTGTACGGCAACCCCGCCCTTCATATCCGTGGCTCCGCGTCCGTACAGCACTTCTCCGTCCCAGGACGAGGGCACGGTTCCGCGGGAGCCCGGAACAGTGGGCAGCGGAACGGTATCCAGGTGCCCGGCCAGGATCACGCGCTCGGCGCGGCCCAGCGAGGTGCGGGCCATGACGGAGTCTCCGTCGCGCACCACCTCCAGATGGGGCAGGGCGCGCAGGGCTTTCTCCACGGCGTCGGCCAGGCGCTTTTCGTTGCCTGACACGCTTTCAATGTCCATGAGGTCTGCGGTCAGCAAAGCCACGTCACGGGTCAGGTCCAGGGGCACGGCGGAAGAATTCAACATGTTTCCACCCTACCGATGTTGGGGTGACGGGCCAGAAGCCGGGCCGGTGCCGCCATTGCCGGCAGACACCGATCGGTAGACTTGCTCCATGACTTCACGCTCTTCCTCCCCGACCGCCCGCATCGCCTCCGGCCTGGGCCTGGCCACCATCACCGAAGACGGCACGGTGCTGGATGTCTGGTACCCGCGGCCCGTGCTCGATGGCCGGGACGCAGCCGATTCCTCTGCCGGCAATACCCTCGCGCCCGAGCTGGAAGCGGCCGCAGCTGCCATGACCGATGCCGACCGCGGCACACACGGCGAGGTGCTGCGCACCGAAATCGACCTCGACGCCGCTCCGGCGGACACCGCCGACGCCTACCTGCGCCTGCACCTGCTCTCCACCCGCCTTGCCGCTCCCAATTCGCTCAATCTGGACGGCATCTTCGGCAAACTGCCCAACGTTGTGTGGACCAACTTTGGGCCCTGCGCCGTGGAGGACTTTGAGACGGTCCGGCTGCGCCTGCGCGCGCGCGGCCCGCTGACGGTTTACGGCGTGGACAAGTTCCCGCGGATGACCGATTACGTGGTTCCCTCCGGCGTGCGCATCGCCGACGCCGGACGGGTGCGCCTGGGCGCGCACCTCGCCGAAGGCACCACCGTGATGCACGAGGGCTTCGTCAACTTCAACGCCGGCACGCTGGGCGTCTCCATGGTGGAGGGCCGCATCTCCGCCGGCGTCGTGGTGGGCAACGGAACCGATGTGGGCGGCGGCGCCTCCATCATGGGCACCCTTTCCGGCGGCGGGCGCGAGAAGATCGCCCTGGGTGAGCGCGTCCTGCTGGGTGCCAATTCCGGCGTCGGCATCAGCATTGGCGACGAGTCCGTGGTGGAAGCCGGCCTCTACGTCACCGCCGGCACCCGGGTGTCCGTGCTGGTTCCCGGCAAGGAACCGAAGGTGGTCAAGGCCGTGGAACTTTCGGGTGTCCCCAACCTGCTGTTCCGCCGCAACTCAACCACCGGGGCGGTGGAAGCCCTCGCCCGCAGCGGTGCCAGCGTGGAACTCAACGCTGCCCTGCACGCCAACTAGCAGCAGGTGCCCGTGCCTCCGGATTCCCGCTCACGGAACCGCTTCGGTTATCTCCCGGTCATGGTGCTGGTGATCCTGTTCCTGGTGGCCGTCACCGTGTATGCGGTATCGGTGCTCAGGGAACCGGAGGAGAAGAGGCGGGCGCCTGCTGCCTGCACGGCAACGGCGAACGGTGCTTCCTATTCACTGCCTCCGTCGCGCGCTGAAGTGGCCGCGCTGATCTCGGGGATCTCTGTCCGACGAGGCATGCCGGCGCGTGCCGCTTCCATTGCCGTGGCCACCGCCATCCAGGAGTCCAGCCTCCGAAACCTCGACTACGGGGACGACGCCGGTCCGGACTCCCGCGGCCTGTTCCAGCAGCGCCCGTCCCAGGGCTGGGGCAGCGAAGACCAGGTGATGGATCCGGTCTACGCCGTCAATGCCTTCTATGACGCCCTGGAAAAAGTACCGAACTACGCGGATCTGCCGCTGACGGTCGCGGCCCAGACTGTCCAGCGCAGTGCATTCCCCGACGCATATGCCGATCACGAGGCGGAAGCGAAGGCCTTCGCTTCCGCCCTGACCGGCCAGTCTCCGGCTGCCCTGACCTGCACCCTGGATCCGCCCACGGCCTCCGGCAGTCCGGACGCCGTCCTGGCGGCGGTGACCGCGGTGTACGGCTCGGTGGATGCCACTGTTGAAGGAGACCGCATCACCATTGCCGGGACCGGCACGTACGGCTGGTCCCTGGCCCAGTGGTCCGTGGCCAACGCCGCCGCGCTTTCCCTGGATTCCGTGGCGTTTGACGAACGGCGCTGGACCCGTGCCAGCGGTACATGGGATGCGGCTCCCTCCTCGGGAAGCGCCGTCGTCGTCACTGTCTTTCGGGCGATGGACCAGTCCTAACCCGGATTGATCCGGGGAATCCATTAGTCTGTTGGTATGCGAATACTAGTTACCGGAGGCACGGGATACATCGGATCCCATACGACATTGGCGCTGCTGGAAGCGGGCCACGACGTTGTGGTCCTGGACAATCTGGCAAACTCCAGCGAGGAATCCCTGAACCGGGTCCAGGACCTGGCCGGGCGCAGCGCCGTCTTCGTGCGGGCTGACCTGCTGGACGAGGACGCCGTGGACAGTGTTTTTGCCGAGCACCGGATTGACGCCGTCATCCACTTTGCCGGCCTGAAGGCCGTGGGCGAATCCGTGGCGAAGCCCCTGTACTACTACCACAACAACGTGGGCGGCACCCTGAATCTCCTGCGGATGATGGACAAGCACGAAGTCCGGACCCTGGTCTTCAGCTCCTCGGCCACCGTCTACGGAGCCAGCGAAGAGGTTCCGCTGACCGAGAAGATGCCGATGGATGCCGTGAATCCCTACGGCCGCACCAAGGAACAGATCGAAGACATCCTGGCTGATCTGGGAGCTTCGGACGAGCGCTGGAACATTGCCCTGCTGCGCTACTTCAACCCCGCCGGCGCCCACGAGTCCGGCCGGATTGGCGAAGACCCCACGGGCGTACCCAACAACCTGCTGCCGTTCGTAGCGCAGGTGGCCGTGGGCCGCCGGGAGAAGGTCATGGTCTTCGGCAACGACTACGACACCGAAGACGGCACCGGGGTGCGCGACTACATCCACGTGGTGGACCTCGCCGCAGGACACCTCGCCGCGCTGGAATACATCACCACGAAGCCCGGCGTGCACCGCTGGAACCTGGGCACCGGCAACGGATCCTCCGTGCTGCAGGTCCTCGCCGCCTTCTCCAAGGCAGCGGACAAGGAGATCCCGTACGAGTTCGCCGACCGGCGTCCCGGCGACGCCGCCGTGAGCTACGCCGATCCCTCCGCCGCCCTGGCCGATCTCGGCTGGTCTGCGGAGCGCAGCCTGGACGCCATGTGCGAGGACCACTGGCGCTGGCAGAAGAACAACCCGCAGGGTTACGCCGCCTCCTGATCCAAGCGCTGATACGGAAAGGCCCCCGGAATCCAAGCGGATTCCGGGGGCCCTTTCCGTATGTTCAGGCTTTTGCGGGCCTAGCGCACGGGGTAGTTGCGCTCGGGCGAGCCCGTGTACAGCTGGCGCGGGCGGCCGATCTTGGTCTGCGGGTCCTGCATCATTTCGCGCCACTGGGCAATCCAGCCCGGCAGGCGGCCAATGGCGAACAGCACCGTGAACATCTTTTCGGGGAAGCCCATGGCCTTGTAGATCAGGCCGGTGTAGAAGTCCACGTTCGGGTACAGCTTGCGCTCGATGAAGTAATCATCGGCCAGGGCCTTTTCTTCCAGGCGCATGGCGATCTCCAGCAGCTCATCATTGCCGCCGAGCTTGGCCAGGATGTCGTGGGCGGTGGCCTTGACGATCTTGGCGCGCGGATCGTAGTTCTTGTAGACGCGGTGCCCGAAGCCCATGAGCTTCACGCCGTCTTCCTTGTTCTTGACCTTCTCCATGAAGGTTTCCGGTGCCATGCCCGTGGACTTGATCTCGCGGAGCATGTTCAGCACGGCCTCGTTGGCACCGCCGTGCAGCGGACCCGAGAGGGCGCTGATCCCGGCGGAAACGGAGGTGAACATGTTGGCGCCGGCGCTGCCGACCAGGCGGACCGTGGAGGTGGAGCAGTTCTGCTCGTGGTCAGCATGCAGGACCAGCAGCTGGTCCAGGGCCTTGATCAGGTCCGGGTCAATTTCGTACGGCTCGGCCGGAAGACCGAAGCTCAGACGCATGAAGTTCTCCACGAGGTTCATGGAGTTGTCCGGGTAGAGCATGGGCTGGCCCATGCTCTTCTTGTGCGCGTACGCAGCGATGACGGGCAGCTTGGCCATCAGGCGGATGGTGGAGAGCTCCACCTGCTCTTCATCGAAGGGGTCCAGAGAATCCTGGTAGAAGGTGGAGAGTGCGCTTACCGCCGAGGACAGCACCGGCATCGGGTGGGCGTCCCGGGGGAAGCCGCCAAAGAAGCTCTTGAGATCCTCGTGCAGCATGGTGTGCCGGCGGATCCGCTGGTCAAAATCTTCCAGCTCGGAAGCGGTGGGGAGATTCCCGTAGATCAGCAGGTAGGAAGTCTCCAGGAAACTGGAATTTTTCGCCAGCTGTTCAATGGGGTATCCGCGGTAGCGCAGAATGCCGGCATCGCCGTCAATATACGTAATGGCGGACTTTGTGGAGGCGGTATTCATGAAGCCGGGGTCATACGTGACGGTTCCGGTCTGCTTCAGCAGCTTGGAGACATCAAAGCCCTCGTTGCCTTCCACGGCGCGAACCCGGGGAAGCTCCAGGCGGTCTTCGGTGTTTTCCCCGTAGTGCAGCTGTGCACTGGGACGCTCAGTCATTAAGTCTCCTTCAGGAGTTTGAAGAAACCAGAGCTACAGGCGCTGCATGGATGGGAGCGCCCATAGTGTCAATTCCGCTAAATCTATTTAGGCAAAACGCTACCCTTTAGGCGGGCTCTACGACTAATCGAGGAGCGCGTTGTTGTGTAGCCGATACATACAGCTTTTGGTCAGGTGCGGTTATAAGCCGGCAGCAGTGAGCCGGGCAGCGGCAGCGGCCACCCGCTCGTCGGAACCGGTCAGGGCTATCCGGACGAAGCCGGCCCCGGCGTCACCGTAGATGACGCCCGGTCCGGAGACGATGCCCAACCGGGCCAGCCGCTCCACCGTTGTCCAGGTATCCTCCCCCGCTGTGGCCCAGAGATACAGGCCGGCCTCGGAGTGGTGGATCTGCAGCCCGAAGGCCTCCAGCGCAGGCACCAGCAGCTCGCGGCGTGCACGGTAGCGGTCCTTCTGCTCTGCCACATGCGCGTCATCCGCCAGCGCGGCCTGCATGGCAGCCTGCACGGGGGCGGGGACAATCATGCCGGCATGCTTGCGGCTGTTGACCAGGTTGGCCATGATCGCACTGTCCCCGGCCACAAAAGCGGCCCGGTACCCGGCGACGTTGGACTGCTTGCTGAGGGAGTAGACGGAGAGCAGCAGTTCATTGCTGCCGCCGCTTACTGCGGGATCCAGGATGCTCGGCACCGGGGAACCTCCGCGGGACGGGTCCCACTGTCCCCAGCCGAGTTCGGCGTAACATTCATCCGAAGCAACCACCGCGCCCACAGCCCGGGCGGCATCCACCAGGGTGCGCAGCGAGGACGCAGACCGCACGATCCCGGTGGGGTTGCCGGGCGAGTTGACCCAGACCAGCCGCACCCGGGCGCGGACCTCGTCATCGAGCTCGTCCAAGTTGTCGGCGGCCACCGGGGTGGCACCGGCCAGGACCGCGCCCATGTCATAGGTGGGGTAGGCAACCGTGGGACGGACGACGACGTCGCCCTCCCCCAGCCCCAGCAGCAGCGGCAGCCAAGCCACCAGCTCCTTGGAGCCTACGGTGGGCATAATGTCCTGCGGATCCAGCCCGGGCACATTGCGCCGTCGTGCGTACCACTGGGCAATTGCTTCGCGAAGGGACTGTGTTCCGTGCGTGGTGGGATATCCGGGAGCATCCGCGGCCGCAGCCAGGGCCTCGCGGATCACCGCCGGAGTGGGATCCACCGGTGTTCCGATGGACAGGTTGACCCCACCGTCCGGGTGTTCGGATGCCAGCTTGGCGTACGGCGCCATGGCTTCCCACGGGTACTCCGGCAAATCCAGCCCGAAGGCGCGGGACGGTACGGTGCTCATGCCTCTTGGTTCTGCGGCGGCAGCACGGCAATGATCGGGTGATCCTTGTGCGTGTTGCCGATCTTGGCGGCTCCGCCGGGAGAACCAAGGTCATCGAAGAACTCGACGTTGGCCTTGTAGTAGTCGGCCCATTCTTCGGGCGTGTCATCCTCGTAGTAAATGGCTTCGACGGGGCAGACGGGCTCACAGGCACCGCAGTCGACGCATTCGTCCGGGTGGATGTAGAGGGAGCGTTCACCTTCGTAGATGCAGTCCACCGGGCATTCCTCAATGCATGCCTTGTCTTTTACATCTACGCATGGCTGCGCAATTACGTACGTCACGTCCCTTGCCTTCCTGATCTGCGGACCGTCCCGAAGGAAAAAATCCGCGAAGTGTTGGTTCCACGTTAGTAGCCCAGACCATTATCTCCCAGCCGGGCAGTGCCCGCGTACCATGTAACGGTGAACGTTCCGAGCCCCGCCGCCCTGCTCCAAGCCCTGCCCGACGGCGCACGGGTGGTGGTGCGGTACCGCATCGAAGGCGGCTTCACCGACGTGCTCGGCTATGTGGTTGAAACAGACGCAGCGGGCGTGACGGTCGCCGGGCGCCGCGGAAACGTGACGGTGCCCTATGCCCTGATAACGGCCGCGAAGCAGGTCCCCCCGCCCCCGGAACGGCGTGCTCCGCGGCACTGAGGGCCGCTCCCTCCGGGGCTGCCGGGACCGCCGCTGCCGCCGTTGTCAGAGCCACACCGCCGTCGTCAGGGCCACACCCCCGTTAAACAGAACAACGGACGCTGCGGTTTCCCGCGGCATCCGTTGTTCTGTTTAACGATTTCTTGCTTTGACCTTGTTGCTATCCCGGATACGGGTGCTGTACGGCAATCTGCTCCGCCGCCGCATTTTCAGCGGCAGCACGGCGGTCACCGGCCAGGACCCGCGAGGTGATCATCAGGGCGACGATGGTGGCCGCAGCCTGGCCAAAGAGCCAGATACGCCCGGACAGGACTATGTCTGGCTGTTCCGCGAGGGATGTGCCGGTGATGATCAGCGGACTGTCCCACAGGTCCAGCGTAAAGAGTCCCAGCACCAGGTAAGCCAGCAGCCCTGCCACCGCGCTCCACACCACTTTGCCTGCCCAGAGGCCGGCAAACACGGTGGCGGCGCAGCTGAGGATCAGTGCGGCAAGCGCACCCAGGGGCAGACCCGTATCCCCGAGGTAGAGGATTTGGGCGTGCAGCCCGGTCCCCAGCACAGAGGCCAGCAGGCCGCCGAGCACCGCAGCAACCGGGCCCCGCCAGCGCGGGACCCGGTGCAGCGGCGCTGATGCCGTGGTAATGGGATTAGCTCTTGGCGCGGGCGCGGGTAACCTTGGCACGCTCGGATGCACCGAGGACGAGCTTGCGGATACGGATGGCCTCCGGGGTAACTTCCACGCACTCGTCTTCGCGGGCGAATTCGAGGGACTCTTCCAGAGTCAGCTTGCGCGGCGGGGTCAGGTTCTCGAAGGTATCCGAGGAAGCGGCACGCATGTTGGTGAGCTGCTTTTCCTTGGTGATGTTCACATCCATGTCATCGGCGCGAGAGTTCTCGCCAACGATCATGCCCTCGTAAACCTCGGAGGTGGGCTCCACGAAGAAGGAGCCGCGTTCCTGCAGCTTGATCATCGCGAACGGGGTGACGACGCCGGAGCGGTCAGCGATGAGCGAGCCGTTGGTCCGGTACTCGATCGGGCCGGCCCAGGGCTCGTAGCCCTCGGCGATGGATGCGGAGATGCCTGCACCGTGGGTTTCCGTCAGGAACTTGGTGCGGAAGCCGATCAGGCCACGGGCGGGAACGATGAATTCCATGCGGACCCAGCCGGTGCCGTGGTTGGCCATGTTGACCATGCGGCCCTTGCGGACGGCCATCAGCTGCGTGACGGCGCCGAGGTATTCCTCGGGTACGTCGATGGTCATATGCTCCATCGGCTCATTGATCTTGCCGTCAATCACCTTGGTGACAACCTGCGGCTTGCCGACAGTCAGCTCGAAGCCTTCGCGGCGCATCTGCTCCACGAGGATAGCCAGGGCGAGCTCGCCGCGGCCCTGAACTTCCCAGGCATCCGGACGCTCGGTCGGAAGGACCTTCAGCGAAACGTTACCGATCAGTTCCTTGTCGAGACGGTCCTTGACCTGGCGGGCCGTGACCTTGGCACCCTTGACCCGGCCGGCCAGCGGCGAGGTGTTGATACCGATGGTCATGGAGATCGCGGGATCGTCCACGGTGATCAGCGGCAGGGGCTTGGGGTTGTCAACGTCGGTCAGGGTTTCACCAATGGTGATGTCCTCGATACCGGCAACAGCAACAATTTCACCCGGACCGGCGGATTCGGTCGGTACGCGGTCCAGGGCCTTGGTGGCCAGGAGCTCGGTGATCTTCACGGTCTTCATGGTGCCGTCAGCGCGGGCCCAGGCAACGGTCTGGCCCTTGCGGAGGGTGCCGTTGAAGATGCGCAGCAGTGCCAGGCGGCCCAGGAACGGGGACGCGTCCAAGTTGGTGACGTGAGCCTGGAGGACGCCCTCGGGATCGTAGGTGGGAGCCGGGATGTGATCAATGATGGTCTGGAACAGCGGTTCCAGGTTGTCATTGGCGGGAGCTTCGCCGTCGGCCGGCTGCTCCAGGGAGGCAGCTCCAACGCGGGCTGCAGCGTAGACAACAGGAACGTTCAGGACGAGGTCCAGATCAAGGTCCGGAACTTCGTCCGCGAGGTCGGAGGCCAGACCCAGCAGCAGGTCCATGGCTTCGCTGACAACCTCATCAATGCGGGAGTCAGGACGGTCGGTCTTATTGACCAGCAGGATAACGGGCAGCTTGGCGGCCAGGGCCTTGCGCAGGACGAAGCGGGTCTGGGGCAGCGGGCCCTCGGATGCATCGACCAGAAGGACAACGCCGTCAACCATGGACAGGCCGCGCTCGACCTCGCCGCCGAAGTCAGCGTGGCCGGGGGTGTCGATGACGTTGATGGTGATGGTTTCACCCTTGGCAGCCGGTCCGTTGTAGAACACCGTGGTGTTCTTGGCCAGGATCGTGATGCCCTTTTCGCGCTCCAGGTCACCGGAGTCCATCACGCGTTCTTCCACGTCACCATGGGCGGCAAACGAGTTCGTCTGCTTCAGCATGGCGTCGACGAGCGTCGTCTTACCGTGGTCAACGTGGGCCACAATCGCAACGTTGCGGAGATCGCTTCGTACTGCGGTGTTTACAGCCGTGTTGGTTTCTGACATGCGTGAGGACTCAATTCATAGGAGATAAGTTCGAAGGTGGTGCACAGTAGCCCGGTCATGTGTCCGGGTTGATCCGGCCGTTCTGTACGAATCCCGCTCTGCACGTATGCTCCGTAAGAATGTACCGAAGGCGCCGCCGTCAGCGGGCACGCTACTATTCTAATCCGAAGACCATAAGTTCCCTAATGGGCGTGTTTTGCACCCCATGGCAGGGTTGCAGATACAGGGAAGGCAGGCGGCCCGACGGGCTGCCTGCCTTCCCTGTATGTCGCGGTGTACGAGCCGTTAGGCGACGGCCGGCGGGAGCATCAGCCCCGCACCGGGAATCGCTGCCAGCAGGGCACGGGTGTACTCCTGCTGCGGGTTGTCGAACACATCGTCGGTGGAGCCGGTCTCGACAATCCGGCCCTTCTGCATGACGCAGACCTGATCGGCGATCTGGCGCACGACCGCGAGGTCGTGGGTGATGAACAGGTAGCTCAGGCCCAGCTCCGACTGCAGGTCGGCCAGAAGGTTCAGGATCTGTGCCTGGACCAGGACGTCCAGGGCGGACACCGCCTCGTCGCAGATCACCACTTCAGGATCCAGTGCCAGCGCCCGGGCGATTGCCACGCGCTGCCGCTGTCCTCCGGAGAGTTCATTGGGATAGCGCTGCATCATTGACGCCGGCAGGGAGACCTGGTCCAGCAGTGCGCGGACCTTCTTCTCCCGGCTCTTGGAGTTTCCGATGCCGTGCACCCGCAGGGGCTCTTCAATGGTCCGGTAGATGTTGTACATCGGATCCAGGGAACCGTAGGGATCCTGGAAGATCGGCTGTACCCGCCGGCGGAAGTCGAACATCTTCTTGCGGTTCAGCGTGGTGATGTCCACGCCGTCAAACAGGATGTCGCCTCCGGTGGCCTTTTCCAGGCCGAGCACCATGCGGGCCACGGTGGACTTGCCGGAACCCGACTCCCCCACCACAGCGGTGGTGGTGCCGCGCGGAATTGAGAAGGACACATCGTCAACGGCCGTGAAGTCCGTGGACTTGCCCAGCGCACCGCGCAGCTTGAACACCTTCGAGAGGTGCTTGACTTCGATGATGCTCTCGTTCGTGACCGCTTCAGGGCTGGAGGCCAGGACCTCCGAACCCTCCATGCCCAGGGACTTGGCCGTCTGAATCCGCCGGGAAGCGAGGGACGGTGCTGATTCCACGAGCTTGCGGGTGTACGGGTGCTGCGGGTTGGTCAGGAGCTCCAGTGCGGGGCCGGCTTCGACCACCTGCCCCTTGTACATCACCACAACCTTGTGCGCGCGCTCGGCGGCGAGGCCGAGGTCGTGCGTGATGAGCAGGACAGCAGTGCCCAGCTCATCCGTCATGCGGTCCAGATGGTCCAGGATCTGGCGCTGCACCGTAACGTCCAGGGCCGACGTCGGCTCATCAGCGATGAGCAGGCGCGGACGGCAGGAGAGTCCAATGGCAATCAGCGCGCGCTGGCGCATGCCGCCGGAGAACTCGTGCGGGTACTGGTTGGCGCGCTCCGCAGCATCCGGCAGGCCGGCTTCGCTGAGGACCTGTGCAATGTCCTTGGCATCGTGCGGCAGGCCGTTGGCCCGCAGCGTTTCCTTGACCTGGAAACCGATCTTCCAGACCGGGTTCAGGTTGGACATCGGGTCCTGGGGAACCATGCCGATCGAGTTTCCGCGCAGTTCGATGATGCGCTTTTCACTCGCGTGGGTGATGTCTTCCCCGTCGAAGATGATGCTTCCGCCGGACACCGAACCGTTGGAGGGCAGCAGGCCGATGGCGGCAAGCGCCGTCGTCGACTTGCCGGATCCGGACTCTCCTACGATCGCGACCGTTTCACCGGGCATGATCGTCAGATGTGCGTTGCGGACGGCCGGAACATCGCCGTTGTTCGTCTTGAAGGTAATCGCGAGGTCCCGCAGTTCGAGCAGCGGTTGGGGCTGCCCGCCCAGGGCCTGCGCCTGGTTCATGCTTTGCGTAGACATGTTTAGATCCTTAGTCATCGCTTACGCGACTTGGGGTCGAGCGCATCCCGCAGGGCATCGCCGAGCATGATGAAGGACAGCACGGTCAGGGACAGTGCCAGGCCGGGCCAGAACATGGCCCACGGATTGCTGCGCAGGGAGGACTTCGCGGAGAAGATGTCGTTGCCCCAGGACATGACGTCCGGCGGCAGGCCAATGCCCAGGAAGGACAGCGTCGATTCGGCCACGATGAAGGTTCCCAGTGAAATGGTCGCGATGACGATCACCGGGGCCAGCGCGTTCGGAATGACGTGCTTGATCAGCGCGGACATGCGGGACACACCCAGCGACTGGGCCGCCGTGACGAAGTCCGCGTTGCGGATCTCGAGGACGGCGCCGCGGGTAATGCGGGCCACCTGCGGCCATCCGAAGGTCACGAGGATCAGGACGATTGTCCAGACATTGCGGTTTTCACGGAAGAACGGGAGCTGGACGACGACGATTGCGCCCAGGATCATCGGCAGTGCAAAGAAGATGTCTCCTACGCGGGCCAGGATGGCATCCACCCAGCCGCCGAAGAAGCCGGCGAGGGCGCCGATGACGCCGCCAAGAACCACGACGCCGAGAGTGGCGAAGAGGCCAACGGTCAGGGACGAGCGTGTTCCGTAAACCACCCGTGCCAGGACGTCGCAGCCCTGCTGGGTGAACCCGAGCAGATGGCCGGGAGCCGAGCCGCCGTCGGAGTTGATCAGCAGGCAGTTGTCGTTCGGCTGTTCATTGGTGAAGATGCCGGGGAAGAGAGCCACCACAAGCACGGCCAGCAGCAGCAGGGCGCTGATGATGAACAGCGGCTGCTTGCGCAGGCTGCGCCAGGCTTCACTCCAGAGGCTGCGGGGAGCGCCGTCGGCGGTGGAACTGTCGACCGCCGCGACCGGAGTTTCCTCTACGTCGGCCACGAAGTGTTCAATCGGGTATTGCGAGACCTTGCCGCGGTTTGCGGGGGTCAGTGCTTGGTTATTCTCAGGCATATCGAATCCTCGGGTCCAGCCACGCGTACAGCAGATCTACCAAAAGGTTGGCGAGGCAAAAAATCAGGATCAGCACGGTGACGATCGAAACGACCACCGGAGCCTCTCCGTTAAGC
Source organism: Arthrobacter sp. TJ-178 (assembly GCF_058269275.1). NCBI lineage: Bacteria > Bacillati > Actinomycetota > Actinomycetes > Micrococcales > Micrococcaceae > Arthrobacter > Arthrobacter sp. TJ-178. The sequence continues at coordinate 336,687 of NZ_JBZCNK010000001.1, forward strand.
ACGGCGCGGTACAGGGTGTTGCCGACGCCGTTGACGTTGAAAATTCCTTCGGTCACGATCGCGCCGCCCATGAGGGCGCCAAGGTCCGCACCCAGGAAGGTGGCCACGGGAATCATGGAGTTGCGCATGATGTGTACGACGACGACGCGGCGGCGGCTCAGGCCCTTGGCCGTGGCCGTGCGCACGTAGTCCGCATTGGCGTTTTCGATCACGCTGGTGCGGGTCAGGCGCAGTACGTAGGCAAAGGAAACCAGTCCCAAAACGATTGCGGGCAGCAGCAGTTCAGTGAACGTGGCGTCGCCGCTGACAGTCGGATTGGTCCAGGCGAGCTTGACACCGAAAACAAACTGCATGAGGAAGCCGAGCACGAAGATCGGAACGGCGATGACGACCAGGGAAAGGACCAGGACGGAGGAGTCGAAGATCTTGCCCTTGCGCAGTCCGGCCAGAAGACCGAAGACAATACCGAAGACGGCTTCGAAAACCAGCGCCATGATGGCCAGCTTCGCGGTGGTCGGGAAGACCTCGGCGATGATCGTGGAGATTTCACGGCCGGCAAAGTTGGTGCCCAGGTCGAAGGTCAGGACGCCTTTAAGGTACGTGAGGTACTGGATCCAGAAGGGCTGGTCCAGATTGTACTGGGCGCGGAGCGCGGCCTCGACGGCGGGCGTGCAGCCCTTTTCGCCGCAGATGGCTGCCGTGGGATCGCCCGGCAGGCTAAAGACCAGGAAATACAAAAGCAGCGTGGCACCCAGGAAGACGGGGATCAGCTGCAGGAAGCGCCTCAGGACATAGCCGGCCATCAGACGTCAGCCTCTGGCACGTGACGCGCATTCTGTGGGGGGTTGGTGAAACTCATTCGAAAGAGCACCTTTACATTGGAGCGACCCAAGGGCCCGGCTGCAGTCGCAGCCGGGCCCCTTAGGCTGTGAGGGATTACTTGCCGGTGATGGCGTGGTACAGCGGCACGCCGTTCCAGCCGAACTCAACGTTGTCTACGTTGGTGCTCCAGCCGCCCTGGGCAACCTGGTACCACAGGGGAATGGCGGGCAGATCTTCCAGGAGCATTTCCTGCGCCTGGTTCATCGTCTCGCTGCCTTCTTCAACCGAGGTGGCAGCCAGGCCCTTGTCCAGCAGGGCCTCGAACTCGGGGTTGTCGTAGCGCGCATCGTTGGAGCCTGCACCCTTGGTGTAGATCGGGCCCAGGAAGTTGTACAGCGACGGGTAGTCAGCCTGCCAGCCGGAACGGATGGAACCGGTGAGGACACCGTTGGTGGCCTCGGTGCGGGCTTCCTTGAAGGTTGCGTACGGCTTACCGGTCATCTCGATGCCGAGGTTGTTCTTGACACCGTTGACTACGGCTTCAACCCAGGTCTTGTGATCGCCCTTGTCCGCGTTGTACGCGATGGTCAGGGGCTGCGAGGCGTCGTACGGGGAGATTTCCTCCGCCTGGGCCCACAGGTCCTTGGCCTTGTCCGGGTTGAACTCGAGGTTTTCGCTGCCCGGCAGGTCGGCGTCGTAACCGTCCAGCACCGGTGCGGTGAAGTCCTCGGCAGGCGTGCGGCCGCCGGCGAAGATCACCTGGGTGATTTCGTCGCGGTTGATCGCCATGGAGAGGGCCTGGCGGCGGAGCTTTCCGGCTTCACCGCTCCAGTTCGGGAGGTAGTACGGGATGGCAATGGTCTGGTTGCCGGCGTACGGGGACTCGATGGAGCGCTCCTCGCCGAGGTCGCTCTTGAAGTTCTTGACGTCAGACGTCGGGATGGTCTTCAGGACGTCCAGGTTGTCGGAGATCAGGTCCTGGTAGGCCGTCGTGTCGCTCTGGTAGATCTTGAACGTCACGCCGGCGTTCTGGGCCTTCTGGGGTCCCTCGTAGGACTCATTCGGCACCAGCTTGATCTGCTGGTTGTGCTCCCAGGCGCCTTCACCGTCGAACTTGTACGGGCCGTTGCCGACGGGGTTTTCGCCGTAGGCAGCCGGGTCCGCCAGCGCTGCCGCAGGCAGCGGGTAGAACGCGCTGTAGCCAAGGCGCAGCGGCCAGTCGGACTCGGGCTGGCTCAGGGCCACCGTGAAGGTGGTGTCGTCAACGACGGTCAGGCCGGACATCGTGTCCAGGGTGGAGCCTTCAGCGCTGGCTTCGGCGTAGCCTTCGATGCTCTCGAAGAAGGTGCCGGAAAGCTGGGCGTTCTTGGCAGCTGCACCGTAGTTCCAGGCGTCCACGAAGGACAAGGCGGTAACCGGGTCACCGTTGGTGAAGGTCTTGCCCGACTTCAGCTTGATGGTGTAGTGCTGGGCGTCATCAGTCTCGATGGACTCTGCCATCTCGTTCTGCGGCTTGCCATCTGCGTCATAGCTGACGAGGCCGGCGAACAGCAGGTCCAAGATGGCGCCGCCGCCAACCTCGTTCGTGTTCGTGGGGATCAGCGGGTTCTGGGGCTCGGAACCATCCGCGATGATGACGCGACTGGTGTCGCCTTCCGCGCCGGACTGGGCCGAATCGTCGCCGCCGCCGCAGGCGCTAAGCGCCAGTGCAGCAACTGCCGCGACGCTGAGCAATTTGGAAGTGCGTGTGTAGCGCATTCCGCCTCCTATGTTCTGAAATAAGGCTGACTGGGCGTCAGCACTGCGGCTCTCGGGACAGTGAGCCGACTCACAAGTTCAAAAGCATATTGCTTTGGAGTACACCGTACTAATCACCGGCGGGAGCAAATGACCTGCGGAGAGCTTGAGGCGGTTGTGAGAGGGGCCTCAACCGGCCCCTCGTGAGGGAATATATAGAAAAACATGCACATGTAACGATTTGGCATACGGCGGTCGTGTTACGACACAAAGCTATCTTTCTGCTTCACCACGTGGCACTATTCCCGCCCGAAGCCCCGGGGCCGCGCAGGCCGTACGCTGTTAGCGGGCAACGGACCATTCCCAGAAGTTCCACCACAAACCGGTGGAGTTGGGCATGTACTCCACATGTTCAATGGTGTCCGCCGAGGCCTGCAGGCCCGGAACCTGGTACAGCGGCAGCCCGTAGCGTGCCTCCCAGATCAGCCGGTCGACACGGGTTTGCAGCTCATCACGGCGCTGGGAACCGGTCTCGGCGAGAAGGTCATCCATGAGGGTGTCCGCCTCGGGGCTGGAGAACCCGTTGTAGTTGGACGCCGCGCCGGTGCGGAAAACCTGGGGTGTGCCGGAAACGCCCACGCCCGATGCCGTCCATCCAAAGATGGCTGCGTCGTAGGTGTCCGTCCCCAGTTGGGCGGCCCATTGGTCGGCCGGGAGGCCGCCGTCGACGACGTCGAACCCCGCCTCCTCGGCCGACTGTTCCATCAGCTTGAAAGCCGTTGCACGGTTGGCGTTGTCCCGGTTGTACAGGAGCCGCACCTGAGGCGCTGCGCCGTCGAGCAGTTTCCGCGCGCGGTCCAGGTCCACCTTCGCAAACCCCTCGGATCCGTTCGTGGCCGCCGCATCCTCGTAGCCGGCCTGATCAGTCAGGAATACTTGCGAGTCCAGCGGTTCCACGCCGGGCTGGAGCTGCGCCGCGGTCTCTTCGACGATGGCCGCCCTTGGCACCGTTTTCAGGAAAGCCTCACGGACGCTTTCCTCGGCAAAAACACCGGTGAAGTTCAGGTCCACATGCTCATAGGCGAGCTGGTTCCCCTGATGCAGGTTGATGTTGCCCATGGTGTTGAGGGCCGGCAGTGTGCCAGGGTCCGGCTGCGGCGAGATGATATCCACCGAACCGTTCCTTAGCGCGGACACCTGGGCCGAAGGATCCTGGATGAAACTGACGACGATTTCGTCTAGCTCCGGCACCGGCCCCCACGTGTAGTCCGCGTTCCGGACCAGGGTCAGGGAAACGCCCGGATCGATCTTTTCCACAATGTACGGACCCGTGGAGAGGTAGAGGGCGGGATCCTCGGGCAGGGTCGGGGCAGTGAAGGCAGTGTTCCAGTAGTCGGCGACGGCGCGCAGCTGCGGATTCTCCGGCGCCGGGGCCAGGACATCCCCTGCCGGGGTGTCCCGGATCAGCGAGGTCAGCTCCTTTTCATCCGCCAGCCCGGCACGCTGGGCCACAATGTGCGCCGGGACGCCGATTCCGCCGCCGTCCGTCAGCGACCCGAACGCGGTCTCCCAGTCCGCATACGGCTGGGAGTAGATCAGCGTGATCGAGCGGTTGTCCTCGCTGACTTCAGGCAGGCCGGTCAGCGCCAGGGCTTCGGTGGATCCGGCGTAGTCAAAATAGCGCGTGCCGGAGAGGACCGTGCCGTTGGTGGCCCTGAGCTCGTCGTTGAAGCGGCCCGATGCCGCTGCCCACGCGAGCATCATGTCATCCGCTCCCACCGGGGCGCCGTCGGACCAGGCGACCCCCTCGTTGACCGTGTACTTAACCGTCAGCGGATCCTCGGATACTCTCTCGTACGTGCCGAACTCATCCAGTGGAACAATGTCCAGGTTGTTGTCCACATAGTTGAAGCCGGAGTGGGTGGCGTACGCGATCCGATGGTTGATTTCCGTGTTGCCGGATGCCGCCTGGGGATTGAATGAACTGAAAGTTCCGGACTCGGCAACCTGGACCTGGCCTCCCGGAGTGGGTGAGGCGCCGGGCGATTCCTCAGTGTTTTCAGCTTCGGCGGTACAGGCACTGAGTGCCAGGGCGGCGGCAGCGCATGCGGCACCCAACTTGGTCAGGCGGTTCAAACGCATTCTGGGCTCCCCGGGATGTATGGCGTCGATCGCACACCCAGTGATAATTGCACACCGCCCGGGTTCCCACGAGCATTCGGGCGGGGCCCGGCCAGCCCCCCGGCCCTGCTCCGGCACGCGGGGCATGGATACGATGGACACAGGCTTCAACAGCGCGGCCATCAAACCGGAGGACTCTCATGAAAATCACCATTGTCGGCGGATCCAAAGGCACCGGAGCCCTATTGGCCGCGCTGGCGCATGAAGCGGGCCATGAAGTCACCGTCGTTTCCCGCACCGGGAGCGCACCCGCCGGCATCCGGGCCGTCGCCGGGGATGCCTCCGATCCCGCCGTGGCAGCGCAGGCCGTTGCGGGAGCCGACGCCGTCGTCGTCACCGTGGGCGGCGCCAAGGGAGCTCCCCGGCAGCGCGCTGCCGTTACCAAGACTGTCATCGCGGCGATGCAGGATGCCGGAGTGCGCCGGCTCCTGGTGCAGTCCTCGCTGGGCGCCGGAGATTCGGGTTCGCAGATGCCAGCCCCGCTGCGCATTGTTATGCAGGCCGTGCTGGCCAAGGCGCTGGCCGACCACAACGAGCAGGAAGCTGCCGTTCAGGGTTCCGGCCTGGACTGGACCATCGTCCGGCCCACCGGGCTCACGAACAAGGAGCCAACCGGCACCTGGAAGGCGCTGGAAACGGGCGACGGCGGGCGGCTGGGCGGCTCGATCCCCCGCCGGGACCTTGCTGCCTGCATGCTCGGGATTCTTAGTGACGATTCCACCATTGGCAAAGCCCTTGGGGTAAGCAGCTAACCCTGGTTAGATTTTTCCGAGGCGGTAGAGGCTAAGCAGTATCGCCTGAATCTGTGGCGTGTACATGATGGAGTCGTATTGCTCCCCTGCACTGTTGGCCCGCTGTTCCACCACCGCGCCCAGTGTTCGGGCCAGCTTCGACGGCTCCCATGCACCCGGCTCTCCGTCGAGAACTCCTATCTCTCCGAGCCGCTTGTTCAGGGCAATGGCACTCATGCCGGCATCCTCCGGGCGAAGCTCGCCTGCTTTCGACCATGAACTGATAACGGTAGTCAGCGTCACGGCCCGCGGAAGCTCAGCGTCCAGGGGCGCGGACTCCGACGGCGCTTCACCCTCGAGTGCCTCGGTGCCTGTTGCCTTGCACTCCCCCTCCACTGCGGTATCGAACTCCTCAATGGGAGCGGGCACTGAAACTGAGCGCTGGGCGAAGGCGGACATCACGCTGAAGACTTTGCCGTTGTCCCATCGGTTCGCGGCCGCGAAAACCACAAGAAGGTCCTTCGCACGTGAAACTGCCACGTTCATCAATTCCGGATTCGCATCAATGAAGCCTGCCTCCGGACTGCCCTCACCGTACACAGCGGAAAAGAGAACGATTGGCCGCTCCGCACCTTGGAGACGGTGTGCCGTGCCCACCGTAATCTTCGTCCATAGCTGTTCCGGCAGATCCGCTGACGCCTCCGCCGCTTTCGCTGCCTTCTCCAGCTCCTGGCTGATCAACCGGGCCTGGGCGCTAAACGGCGTCACGACCGTGATCAGGGCATCCTCGGCAACGCGCTTGTTCGGATCCGGTTCAGAGGTGGAGTAGACATCCCGGAAGCGTGCATAGTTCTCCACGATCCAGGCGGCGACCGCTTCCGCCTCCGCCTGGTTGGTACGGCTGGACCCTTGCTGGGAATCATGCGAACCCGGCACGTCAATCCAGAGGAAGGCGGGAGACGCCCCATGGAGCTTGGATTCTTGTGCATTACGCTCCGCCTTGAGCAACCCGTCATACAGAAGGGTGTTGCAGAATCCAATAATGTCCGGGTGGCACCGGAAATGCTCCGCGAGGAACAGCCCCGGAGATCCTTTTCCGTAGCTCCAGCTTGAAGCATGGGCAGCCGTCCGCATCAGGCTTGAATGCTCGGAACACGTCACGCCGCGCTTCTGTAAATCCTCTGACCATGCGGGTGCAGAAATGCCGGCACTCTGCGCCACTTCACAGTCCGTTTGCTCGTCAATGGACCACACGGGCGGCAACTGTTTCTCATCGCCGACTACCAGGGCACGCGAGGCCAGCGCGAAATTCGGCAGGCCAAGCGCGGTATCCACCTGACCGGCCTCGTCTACGATCAGCAGGTCGATGCGCCCGGTGTCAAAGCGGGCGGGTTCTCCTTGCTTTGTCCAAAGCTTGAAGTACTTCGGCACCTGATAGACGGTCATGACGAAGCACGGTGTCAGAGCAGCGGCCTGCCGCCAATACCGCTCCATGACGCCTGAGGTTTGTTTGAACCGTTCTTCGGGCTCGATGAAGTCCTTGGTGAGAAGCCACTGGGCCTCGAAATAGTGCACGGCCAGCCAGAATTCGGCATACCGGAGCGTCACATCGAGCTTCTGATCGAGCAGCTCCAGGGAATCGCACTCCTTCAACTCCCGCACCCGACCGAGGGTCCGCAGATGCGGCGACGCCTCCACTTCTTCGCAAAGGCTGACGTAACGGTTAGAGCGCCCCTGCGACCTCATGGTGGTCACCAGTTCGACGCGGTACCCGTCCAATTCCGTCAGAGCGTCGTGAATCCACTGCTGCAGCTGGGGAATATCGGTGATGCTGCCGAAAAAGGCATGGGCGCTGAGTGCAAAGCGGTCCTTCGCCCCGGCTATGTAGGCTTGGCTGCTGTACGCGGAATACGTCTGGCCCTTGTCCTTTTGTTCGACCAGGAACTTCGTCCTGGCTTCGGCCAGCTTCCCTGTTGACGGACAGTAGACCGCCAGCGAGCGCAGCGCTTCATCGGCGGATGCCTCCCCGTTCCGCTCCTGCGGCAGCCAGCGGAACTCCAGCGGGCCGGGCTCGTCCTTCGCTACCGAGGCGAACGAGGAGATGATGTTGGTGACCGCCTGGTTGTTGGTGGAAGTGCCCACGATGACAGGCGGAGATCCCTTTTCCAGGGCACGGCGAGTCACGAGGTTAGCTACGACCGCCTGCAGCATCGTCGTCTTGCCGGTGCCGGGAGGACCGCTGACGGCAGTGACCTCACTGCCCGCCCCACTGAGGAACGCATGCACAGCGCGTCGCTGCGAATCCGCCAACGGGTTTCGGTCTCCCATTGATCCGCATGACATGAGGGCAGCCCCGTACAGCCCGCCGCCGTCGTGGATCCCCACCTGATGAGGTCTTTCACCTGACCATCCGGCCGTCATCCGCTCCACCAGGGCTGGCATCTTCTTCGCCGTGCCGAGAAAGTCATAAAGGTCCAGGAGGGCAGCCACCGCGTAGATCCGGTCTGTCTTCTGGACAAAGCACAGCTCATGCTCAACCGTTTCCCCGCGCATCTTCTGGCTGGACGCGTAGTCCGCAATGGGTTGCTTTGCGACCTCCTCGAACAACCGGTCCGCCACCTTCATCGCGTCAGCGAAGGACTCGTTCTGGGAGACATCGGAACCCAGCACGGACCGTGCATACTGCCAAAAATCGCTCAGCGACCCGACCATGACCTTTTTGCCGCTGACCAAGGGTGATTCCAGACGTTCGGACGGTATCCATGGAGAGGAAGCCGTCTCCAGCACGGGCACCAGCCGTCCGTCCGGAAACAGGTTTGCGGCTAGGAGCAGCAGACCGCTGTGAGCTGCCGGGCCGCTATTGGTGAGTTGGCTCAGTGAAACGAGGGACACCACCACGGAAATCGGTGTGGCTCCATTCGATTCAGCCTCGGTGGGCCGCGGCGAGCCTGATGCGTTCTGCGGAGCGCGGCGTCCGGCCTTCTCCTTGTCAGGATCGGAGAACAGTGTTGCGGTGTCCTCCGCGCTCAAGGCTCCCGTGGCAAGCTGCTCACGTCCTGTTAGCACGTACACGGAGGAGTCCTGCAAGGTGATCTCCTCCAACCGTCCCCGTCTGAGCACCCTCGAAAAATAATTCGCCACCTGAACCGCGTCCACCATGTCTGGTTCCTCCCCCATCAGCCTCAGTCAGTGGTCGGTCACGCTACCGGAACCATCCGTCACTGCACAGTGCGTAGTCTCCGCAAGCCCGCCCAGCCGCGCCCCAAAACCGGCACACAGGACGTGTGCGTCCTGCAGGGGCATCCACCAGCACGTCCATGACTGAGGTTCACCGCCGTCGGACGGGTGGTCTTCTCCGGCAATCCAGCGCTCCTCGAACGTCTCATCGAGAAGCTCGAGCTGGAAGAAGTGCCGTTCATGAACCTCGGGCTTCGAGGGCCACACGTCGTATTGCTCTACACCGAGCGCCTGGACGACGCGCGTCCGCAGCCCGGTCTCTTCGTACACTTCACGGACCACCGCTTCGGCCGGCGGTTCTCCCGGCTCGATGGTTCCCGCGGGTACCTGCACGCCGGTGATTTCCATCGATACGTGATTGTGTGTGAACACCAGGAGGCGCTCCTCGTGAAGAACGTAGCCGACAGCCTTCTGCACGGTACGCCGGTGAGGGTGGCCGGACGAGGATTTCGAAACCAGCGGCTTCACCATAATCAGGCAGGGCGTTCCAGCACCCCACAGGTCCGTTTCCTCCAGAGCAAGGAAGCCCCACTTCTCGTAGAAGTGCCGGGTCAGCGCGTACCCGGCGTCCGGATGCGACGGACCGAGAGTCTTGACCTCCAGCAGACGGACGCCCCGCGCGATCGCATCTGCCTCGACGGCGGCGAGCATCGCGGTTCCGACGCCGGTGCCGTGGACTGCGCGGTCCACCACCGTGAGGTGGATTTCGGCCGCGTGGGGAAAGTGCCGGTCAACCAGCGTGACTCCGACGACGCTGCCGGCGTCGTCGCGCACGGTCCACGTTTCCTTGCTTCGGGCGGCCTCGATGTACTCGGTATTTGACTCCGGCTGCCCGAACCACTCCGGCACGCTCGCCAGCAGGCGGGCGACGTCGTCGGGCACCGCGCGGTCCCTGGCCGCCCTCCACCGTGGGTATCTCTCCTCCAGCCCCCTGGTTCCGTCCTCCACAGCGCACCCCGTTCCGGCGATTGGTGCGTCCATATCGCCGAGCTGATCGTAGCTGTCGGTACACACGCATTAGGTACCCGGCACTCAGCACGCGCGGCGGGCCAGCTGACGTGAATTCCCAGGGCTCCGCCGGCGCTTGCTTCGCTCAGCTGCGACGGCGCTGGACCACTCCCGATATCCCTACGATGAAGAGACCGAACAATGTGATCGCCAGCAATTTAAGGACCGCAAATACCACTGTGAGCAGCGGAGCGGTCGGCCAAACAGCACCAAATCCGAGTTGCAGCGGAGAAATGACGATATCGAGGCCGTACGCGATTGCCCACAGGACCCCGTTGGTCCCGGCCTCGAGCGGGCCGCCGGGGGCAGACCCGGTACCATCCCGGTACAGATCTTGAATGTTGCACCAGGCGAGGGTCGCAACGACCAACCAAATCAACGCAAGCCAGCCAATGGCGCGGACATTTCTATAGAAGTACCGCACGGTCACGTCGAGCGTAAGCCACCGAACCACGCGAGTGAGCCAGCGTTGGCTCGAGTCTCGGTGCCGCTCGGCAGCGATGCGAATCGCCATCGCCGGCTCTTCTAGATAGTCGCGATCAAGCGCATCAGCGAACTCAGACCAGACTTGTCGGCGGTGCGGATTGAGCGCCGCGCGTGCCGCACGCTGTTTGCGCAACGGGTGTGGGATGACCCCTCCAGCGAGCCACTCCTGAATCCAATTGGCCTTCCACGCGTCAGTCCGATGGCGCGCGTCATCCCATCCCCACACCTTCAACCGCTGAATTCGTATTCCGTCGAGCCCGTCCTTCGCTGGAATCGTTTCCTTGGGATCGTTGTCTCCAAAGACGATGAACTGGTTGATCGTCGACCCCGTTAGGACGAGGCGGAATTTCTCCTCGGTACCTCCCGGATGGTCCCGAAGTTCGAATGTTCCCAGCTCACAATCCAACAGGAAGAGCTGGCTGAGTCCCTCACAATCAAGAAATCGAATCGCGCTGTCGAATTTGGACTCCGTTGCATTGAATGCGCTGCTCCCCCAGCGCGGCGGTCCGAAGAGGCACCCGTCAAACACGAGCCGGGGGACGCGCGCATGGTCCAGGTTCATGAAGAACTCATGAAATGCGCAACCCCAGAATCCGATCGGGAAAGGCAGATCCAGCCATGACCAGTTCATGTCTCCTGTGATGACCACTTGCTCAAGTCGCAATCCACGGGGGTCGTACCTTGCATCGCCGCGAGACTGGCCCGCGTAGCGAAGAAGCACCTTCCGAAGCGTGCCTCCATCCAGGACGGCGGTTGCCAACGGTGGGTCGGCCTCAATATCCAAGTAACGGCCGGTGACGTCTTCGTCAGCCGGGATATCCTCGACTGCGGCAGGATCACCACCTGAATTCAGCACTCTGCCAGATTCGATGGCTTGAACGATCTCGTCCTCCGCAACCTGGCGGAGTCCCAAGTGAGCGAAAGCAGTCCCGCTGGCGGATAAGTCCCCATATGCCTCAGTCAACGCACCCAACGTTTCTCCATCTATGCTCGTCGTAATCCGGATTGGCTTCCGCTACTGTGATCGGCATCCTTGGTTTGACGGGACTCTCGGAGCCCGCCCCCCCTATCTGGCCAAATCATCTCGTTTGCGCCAAGAGTAGCGTGACAAGCGTCAAGGGCGCGGGGTCGCAAACACGCCGGGCCCTACCACGCAGTTTTCGCCCCGGTCACAGTTCCGGACCGGATATTGATAGGAGTTGCAATAGCTGGGAATTCGTCCCGTCAAAGTCTAGGCCTGCACCGGATGAAGTTCACGGAGAGCTAATCACCTGCCGGCCCTCGATTCTGTTATAAGAAATGCCGCCCTTATCTGCTTTCGCAGAGGACGGCATTCCTTCTGATTCAGAAGACGGAACTAGACGTTGAGGCGGAATCCATGTTCCGTACTCGAACAACCTCGTGTCGCCGACGCTCTCTTCCGGGCCACCGGCTTCGCCAGCACCAGACATGGGGCGCCTGCTTTCCACAGGGCGGCCGCACAGCTCAGACCGTCGCGAGTGCTGCCTTTTTCCGGTCCTTGGCAGCCGCGATGCGCGGGCCGCTAAACCACAGCACGATCCCCGCCAGCACCCAGATGCTCAGGGTCAGAGCCGCAGCACCCCCGCCGACGCCGTCGAAGTACGCCACGGAACGGACCAGGGTGCCGGCAGCCCCGGGCGGCAGGAGCTGGCCGATCATGGCCACCCCGGCGGGAAGCCACTGTGCGCTGGTGGAGATTCCGGCGAAAGGATTGCCCACAAACATCATGGACATGGCAGCAATGGTGAATCCTTTGGTGCCGAAGCACTCGTTGAGGCCGGCCAGGGGCAGGGCCAGCGCTGCGATGCCAAGGGCCACGCTTGCGGCAACTGGAACCAGGGGCCCCTCGATGCTGCCGAAGAGGTACTTCAACACGGCAGCAACCACGAATCCGCCCGCGACCGAAAAACCGGTGAGGCCGGCGAAGATCCACCAGCGTTTCCCGGACAGCATGGAGCGGAACGCTACCGCAGGGACAATGCCGCCGAAGACCAGGGGGAACGCCAGACCGCCGATGCCCACGCCCGTCGGGTCTCCGGAGGGAAGCGGAACCACATCCACAATCTCAGCCGTTTGCCCCATGCTGCCCGCCATCGTGGCACCGACATTGCTGACCGTCCCGGACACTGCGGTTGAGCCGGCGCTCGCCACGTACACTTGCATGTCTTCGGGATCCGAGAAGTCGACGCCGCCGACGATTTCCCGGTCCCGGATTCCCTGCTCCAGCGCGTCGGCACTTCCATAGGCGTGGACGGCGAAGGCGCCCGGTGACTGCGACTCCAGGGTTTCCGAGACCGCCTCGGCTTTCTCCTGCGATCCGACTACGCCCAGGCCCAGGTCCCGCGGCCCGGAATGGAGGGAGGGTGAGATGAAAAGCATCAGCAGGGCAAGCAGGATGACCGAGAGTCCGACGGTCAGGCCCGCCCAAATGGCTGCGTGCTTGCGATGGGAGCCGGATGCCGGCGCTTGAGCTGTCATGGTCCTTCAAAGTTCCTATCTGGAGGAATTTCCTCCGCAACTAACGGATGATATTCCTCCGGTTTAGACTGGAAGTCAACTTGAAGGGAGCCGGAATGAGGGCTGACGCCGCACGTCGGAGAGAAGCGATCATTAGCCATGCGAGGCACATCTTTGCCCAGCGGGGCGGGGATGTTGCGCTGGAGGCCGTGGCAGCGGCGAGCGGCGTGGGTATAGCCACCCTCTACCGCAATTTCCCGTCCCGCGATGATCTGGTCAGGGCCGTCGTCCAGGACACCGTCGAGGGCATCCTTGACGCCGCCCGCGAAGCTCAGGCGGGACTTGGGACAGATGCTGCCGCATCCTGGGAACGGCTTTTGTCGCAGTTGATGTCGATGGAACTGGGTGCGCTGACCGACGGTCTCGCCTTGCAGGCAGGCAGCGCCTCCGATCTGGAAGCAACTCCCCTGGCGCAGGTGCAACGCCCTGCCGTAGAGGCGTTGGATGAGGTGCTGGCTGGCCTGAAGGCAAATGGGGCGGTCCGGCAGTCGCTTACGGCGCTGGAGGTTATTGTTGCGGTTGCGACGATCACGCGCCCGCAGGTCGCTGCCATCCGCAATGCTGCCCCGGATGCCCAGGCGCAGCTGGCTCAGGCTTACCTGCTGTGGAGCCGTGCCGCGTAGGGCCGTGGAGCAGGAGACGCAGCGGGCCAATGCGTCCATAATCGGTGGCGGCAAGGGTGACGCCGCCCCCGGGTAGCCGCTCCCCTATTCGCGCCAGGGAACGTACTGAGACCGGCCTTCCCAGGAACCATGCTCTGACAACGGTCGAAAGCGCAGCGTGGTGAATTCGTGGTGGAAGTCCCGGCGTTCGCGTTCAACCATTGCCTTCGCGTGGCGGCGGGCGGCTTCCCCGTCGTCGCGGCCGGACACCATCCCGGTCATCGCGCGGGTACTGGTCCAGATGGAGAACGTTGAGACTGTCCGAGGGAGCCGGAGCCCTGCCAGGGCCAGTGTTGCTTCGGGGTGGTCCCGAATCTGGCTCTCCACCGGGCGGCCCCACTGGATGAACCGCGGCAGTTCCGGAAGGCGGAGCCGGGCAAGTGTCACGGCGACGACCGGCTCATCCGGCCTCGAGGGCTCCGCCGTTTCCGGCAGCCCGCTGAACTCGGAAACCTCGCCCCAGCGGCGCAGGTACCGCAGCCGGACGTGCCAGCCCTGGTCCAGTTTGCGTCCCAAGGGATCGCTGGAAAGAAAGGACGACAGCGCCTGCTCGTCCTCCCACTGCGCGAAAACCGCCGTGCGCTTTAGCTGCATCCGGCGAGGGGAAACGATCGGCGCACCCAGCGCCATTCCGGCGAACACTTCGGCGTGAACCAGGCCGGGCGCTCTCAGTGGCCGCAGCATGGCGCCGACGGCGGTGAGCGGCGGCAGGGCGGCGAGGTGGAACGAGTAAAGGCTCATGGTGCCGGTGCCGGTTGTTTCCCCCATCCCCTGATCCTTGCCCGGCCCGGCGACAAACGTCAAATAGCCCGAGCCGTGTTAGTCTGCCCGCCGGTAGTGCACGGAGATCGCACCGTTGCGCATCGGTTCGGCAGAGATTAGCTCCAGGCGGCGCGTGCCGGGCAGAAGGTCCTGATACAGGGTTGGCCCATGCCCCGTGATCATCGGGTGGACGAGGAATCTGTACTCATCAATCGCGTCCAGCCGGTCCAGCGCTGCGGCGAGCCTGCCGCTGCCGAGGAGAACGCCGTCGGGAGTCCGGTCTTTGAGTTCCTGCACTGCGGTGCGCAGGTCGCCCTCGATTCGGTGGCTGTTGTTCCATGGGAAATCGCTGCGTGTCGCGGACACGACGTACTTGGGTTTGGCCTCCAACTTGAGCGCCCAGTCGCGCATCGCCGTCGGCGCTTCGACGTCCCCGCGGGCGACCAGGGGCCAGTAGCTTTCCATCAGCTCGTATGTGGTTCGACCCCAGAGCATTGCCCCGCTCTCGTCCAGAAGCCCCGTGTAGTGGGCATGCGTCTCGTCGTCGGCAATCCCCTCCCTGTGGTCGATGCAGCCGTCCAACGTGACATTGAAACTGAAAGTGAGCTGGCCCATAGTGCGATTCTCGGTCGCCCCCGGTCCACGCGCAATGCTCCGCCGACGCAGCTTCCAAAGGAATCCCGACCACCGCGGATGGGCATACATTCCTCCCCCAATCTCCGGACCGGGAATACGCTGCTTACACCGGGAGTTCCCCCTTCGCCGGCAACGGCCGGCGAGTAACTGCGAGGAGAGAACAGACATGTCACGAGTAGTCATCTTCGGCGGAACCGGATACGCCGGCGGAAACATCGCCCGCGAAGCGGTTTCCCGCGGGCACCAGGTCATCTCCTACTCCCGCAATGCCCCGGACCAGCCGCTGGACGGAGTTCAATACCGCACCGGTTCACTGGCCTCGCCGGAGGTACTCGCGGCAGCCGTGGAGAACGCTGACGACCTTGTCGTGGCCGTGCACGGAGCCGACGTCGACGGCGCCCCGCTCACCACCCTTGTGCCCCGGCTGATCGACGCCGCGCGCACCAACGGCGTGCGCCTCTCCTTCGTGGGCGGTGCCGGTTCGTCGCTGGTAGCTGAGAACGGCCCGCGCCTGGTCGACACCCCGGACTTCCACGACGACTGGAAGCCTGAGGCCCTGGCACACGCGGAGGTTCTCGAGGCACTGCGGCAGGCCCCCGAGGATCTCGACTGGTTCTATGTGAGCCCGGCCGCCCTCTTCGGTTCCTTCGTTCCCGGCGAGACCACCGGCGCCTACCGGACCGGCGGCGACGTCCTGGTATCCAAGGACGACGGATCCTCGGAAATCTCGGGTACCGACTATGCGCTGGCCTTCGTCGACGAGATCGAGAAGCGCGCGCATCCGCGCCAGCGGTTCACCGTCGGGCACTGACCCAAGACCTCAGACGGGAAGCACAGCACGGGACCGGAAGAACGGCAGAAGAACGACACCATACAGAAGCAGCCCCTTTCCTCGGCTGGAGGAAAGGGGCTGCCGGCTGTTTTTAGCGTCGCCTAAACGTTGAAGCGGAACTCCACCACGTTCCGTAGCTGAATAACGTCATAGAACACCTATGGATGAGAACGCGCCCGTACAGCCATCGGCGCTTGATCTGCGTTGGACACCTGTTACAGCTCCGCCGCTCGCGGGGGGCGTCGAGACTCTGCACCGCCATTATGTCTCGCGGGGCACGAACAGCTATAGCCGTTTCTTGGCGGGTAAGGAAGCAGCTCGCCGGCGCACCCGAAGCAGAGCGTGCGAACTGGAAGTCTTGAGACAATCGCTGCACTGCCGACCGATGGCAAGCCCATTGTCTAGCCGCCTAGGACACTGCGCTTCAAGGCAGCGGCGCGGGTTCAATCCCCGTTTCCGCTCGAACTCCTGCCCCGGCAGGCGCACACCCCAGGGTGTTTCAGCCCGGTTAGCTCAGTGGCAGAGCGCGTCCTTGGTGTAAGGACCAGGCCGCGGGTTCAATCCCCGAACCAAACTCGAGGTCGCCGGTTCGCCGGCGGCCATCACGCGGGAGTAGCTCAGCTGGCCAGAGCTCCTGGCTTCCATCCAGGTTGTCGTGAGTTCAAATCCCGTCTCCCGCTCTGGTTCTTTCGTGCCTGTACCCTTGGGTGTTCGTGGCTCGGTCGTAGCGGTTGGTGGACCTGCCTCAGTCGATGGCAGCGTTGTAAGCCGTCTCGAACGCGTCGCTCAGAATAAGGGTGCGGCCCTCGGAGCTGTCCATGGCCTTCGGGACCCGGGGCAAAGCCTCCTCCGCGTTCCTGTCCAGCGTCCACTGCCGCGAGGGTCCGGGCTCCAGGGATTCACGCCCCATACGGATTACCTGGGGGTCACCGTCAACCCACGCTTCGATAGCGATCACGTAGAGACCGGTCTCGGGGTCCTGCACGGCGGCTGCGTTGCCGCCGCGATATACGTTAGGAGCACTGGCCAGCATGCCGTCCGTAATCTCTGCCGGGACAGGCTCAATGACTTCCAGCGGTTCCTTTTCCGGGGCCGCCGTTTTAGCATCCTGCTGAGACTGGTCGGGGGACTTGGTGGCCTCCTGGGTGACAGTCACCTCGGGCTTCGGGGCCGGTTCCGGATTCTCTCCGCCGACGGCGCCGGCGATGCCTCCAAAAAGGATGAGGGCGGCAACACCGGACGCGATCTTCTGCTTGCGGGTGAGTCGGGACAACGCTGATTTCACGCCGTCAAACCTCATGATTCTGTCTGCTCCTCCTCTCTTCCTCTGCTGTTAATTTTATCGCCATGGGGTGTCGCAGACCATGGAAAAATGGAAAAGCCGGTGCTATCCAACGGGCGGTGAGAGTTGCTCGGCCGTCCGTACACATTCCTCGCGGCTCCTCGGCTCTGCCATCTCACGCTGAGGCCGGCCCTCCAACCTCCCCCCCCACGGAACCAGTCCCGACTCCCTTTTCGCACGCTGCCACTCGAGCTTGAGCACGGCTTAGAAGTGCGCGACCAACGATATGCGCTCATTCGGAACAGCCATTCTAGGAATCCTGGCCAAAGACAGTGCCGTTCCCTCCGAGGAAGGAGTGTCGGAATGCTTGTCTTGTTCAGTATTCAATCCAAACAATTGAATACAGTGGCCGCCTGCGCTCTCCAAAAGTGTTGTCTGCGTCGGTCCGGTCTAAAGCGCGGCGGGCAGCCGTTGAGCGCTGATTAGATATCTATCGAACTGATCAACGAGGCTGATAGCCCCAAAATCTCCCTGTTGCTTCATATCATCGCTTTGAACCCGAGCAGCGTGCCGTTGGACGCCTACAACCGAGCCTCGAAATAGCCAGCTGACCATTCCCGCTATGCTGTCGTTGCATCAGTACTAATGACCGCCTTGGGGAGGTGGCTTCCGTCGTCCGCACATGGTGGCTGAATACCCACCGTTGAAGGACCCGTTGACCACCGCACCTGAGACAGCCGTCACCTACTCGACGGTCGATACGCCCAGTGACGCCCTCGACCTCGCAGCATTCCTTTGCCACCCGGAGCGGGACCACCCGGTCGTGGTGATCTCCTCCACCAAGGACGGGCCCCGGATTGATCCGGCCGCCGTCGCCAGGCGTCTCGGAAACAAGGCCACGGTCTGCCTCCTGGCCACACCCGCGGTGGCTTACCCCTTCGATGAGGCCATGCCTGAGGAGACATCCGTCTACGGCGGCGCCGCCCGCTCCTACCCGACCGGGAACGCATGGCACAGCAACCAGAGGATTTCCGTCCTCCGGCTGGCCTACTCGGATACTGAAGCTCGCGACGCTGTCGATCTCCTCGCCCGCGACGTCGACAAGATGGACCCCTACGCGCCCCCCGTCACGACTTCAAGCAGCCCGGCCCGCTCGACTGTGACCCAAGTTGTTGGGTGCGAGGTCTCCATGCTGCTGCCCCCGGACGGGGTACTGGTGAAACTGGCTGACGGCATGGCCCGCATCGACACCGCCACTCTGGCGCCCGGAATAGAGCCGGAGCGCCTGTTCACACTCGGCCAGAAGCTGACCGGCACCGTCCGGGACGGGCTGCTCACCATCACCTCCGGCATCCACACCGTCGCCGAAGCCGCCGCCCACGCCCCCGCCGGCATCATCCACCCGGCCCTGGTCCTGAACGAGAAACGCATCGCACTGTTCCCCGGTCTCGTCGTCCGCCACGCCTCCCCACGGGAGCCGGGCAGTGTCATTGCCGTCCCCGTTGAGCTTTCCGGCCGCGCCGATGGCAAGGGCTGGAAGTTCTCCACCGCGGAGGACCCCGAACCGGAGTCAATCACACCGGCCCTGCCGTTCTGCGTCGGCGCCGAACCCTGGATCACCTGGAGCCCTCGGGCCGCGCAGCCTGTGGAGATCGCTGAGTCAATTGAGTCTGCGGAACCGAAACCGGGTCCAGAAGGGGAAGAACGTGCCCCAACTCAAGACAACGCGCCAGCCGCGGCCGACGACGGTGAGACGCCGCCTTCATCGGTGCCTCCCGCTGCTGCGCACACCGACGTCGCCTCCGCCCTGGAATTGATCCGGACGACACTTCACGATCTCGACGAATCCAACCGCCGCCTTGAAGCCGAGGCCACCGCGTTGCGTCTGACGGCCTCAAATCAAAAGTCGGCTGGCCCGGTGCCCTCACCCGGACCCGGCGGAGCCGCCCTGGACCAGGCCCAGCGGCAGGTTGCCCTGTTGACACGGGAGCGGATTGAACTCGTCAGGGACCTTACCCGGGCGCTCGGTGATGCGGACACCCTGGCTGCTGAGAACACCGCCTTGGCCCATTAGAACGAACGCCTGCGAGAAAGTGTCCGTACCGAGCAGACCCGTGCTGCCCGTGCCCGTCAGCTCTCCCGGGAAATCTCGGCGGGCGCAGACACCGGCCCGCTGTTCGCCGACCCCGCCGAACAGTTCCGCCACGATGTCTACCTTGAATGGGCGACCCGCATCCCGGCCGCGTCCAAGGACGAAACCCCTCTGGCGGACTACGGCTTCACGGGAAAATTCCTACAGAGTGTCGACCGGATTCAGGGCGTCGACCGGTCCAAAATTGTCGCGGTCGCTGTGGAGGTCCTCACCGGCATCGCCGACACCTCCGCCGGCCGCGACATGCACCGGCTCCGCGGCGGACCCAAGACCGGCACCGGCTTCATCGAGCACGCAGAGTATGGCACCGCCTGGCGGGTTGCCCTGCAGGTCGCCACCGCATCGGCCCGCCGGCTGCACTTCTGGCGCGGCACAGACGGAAAGGTCATGTTCGCCACCGTCGGTGTCCACGACGACATGGGCATCTGAGCTGGATGAGCACGTCGGTGGGATGTCCGGGGGCCGGTCCGCGGACCTCAATGTCGGGGTGGCGAGGTAGGGGTCGCCCACACCGCGCCTTCAGAAGTTAGAGCGCAAACCTAAATTCCACCGTCGCCGTCGCTGAATTACCTCTGGAAGCTGCCAGTCGAGCCCGGCGCCCGGGACCAACCATCCTGCGTCCATAGTCGTGCGCGCTCCGAGACGCGGACCAGCAAGTTCGGAACGGCAGCATCCTGAGCGACCACCAGTCGGAACCCCCGCTGCTGCCGCCCAGAGCGGCCGGCCATTGGACACGTACGAGCAATGCGAGGCAAGGGAACCGCCCACCTTCGGATTCAAGGCACCCGACACGTCCGCATCGGCTCGCAGCCGCATATCTAGGTCGGAAGGCGCGTCATAATCGGCCAACTTCTAATTGCGTATATGGTTCGAGGGGACTTGACGCCGCGATCTGTTGTGACCATTCAACACCGCGGAATATCGAAAGCGTTTCGACGTCGAACAAAACTGGAGACTGAATCGTAATGCACTTTATTAAAAAACGGGTTCTGCTTTGGCCTTTCCTACTGATCAACTTCTTCGTTCTCGCGGGAATGGGCGCCGCTTTCGTTTTCGGTGGACTCAACTCTCTCGCTCTCGGTTCGCTATTCACCAGCAGTTCGAGCGAACGCGATTCTCAGGTGGTTCAGTCCGTCACGCAAATGCAAGAGGTCGCCTTGCTGAGCCTTTACATCGAGGGTGTCGAGAGACAAGAAAGCAATGGCGAGATTTTCGGCATGGCCATACCCGAGAGCGAGAAAACGACGCTGATCCAGTACAAGTTCGACGCAAAATTAGGCATCGACGGGTCACAGGTGAAGATCGAACCCACCGGCGCAGGGTCGTTTCACGTGACTATCCCTGAATTCATCGGCATCGGCTTTGACGATCCCGTGTTCGAGGACCCCCTCGAGAGCCACAACGCGCTTAGCTGGCTGACACCGCCAGCCGTTCAAACCCGCATGATCAACAACATTCTCAGCGACGAGAACAAACAGACGTACATCAGCAAACATGAAGCAGCATTGAAAGACCAGGCGAAGGCGGTCTACTCCGCGATTATCGCAACCGTCGATCCCGAGGTCACCATCACCTTTGAGTTTGCAGGGTAGATGCCCGCAGCACAGCGTCCTTGTATAACTTAGGTTCTTCGGGCCCCTACGGGGCGCGAAATCCTGGTTGGTGGCATAAGCATCGTTGGCAAGCAGTCGAAGGTAACCGACTGGCGCACGGCCTGAATAGACACTTATCAAAGCTTTTGCCGCCGATATAGAAATGCCGCCCTCTTACGTTTTCATGAAGGACGGCATTTCTATTGATTCAGGCAAAAACTAAACGTTGAAGCGGAACTCCACCACGTCGCCGTCGGCCATGACGTAGTCCTTGCCTTCAATGCGGACCTTGCCGCGGGACTTGGCCTCAGCCATGGAACCGGCCTCCACCAGATCATCGAAGGAGACAACTTCGGCCTTGATGAAGCCGCGCTGGAAGTCGGAGTGGATGACGCCGGCAGCCTGCGGCGCGGTGTCGCCCTTGCGGATGGTCCACGCACGGGTTTCCTTGGGACCGGCCGTCAGGTAGGTCTGCAGGCCCAGGGTGTGGAAGCCAACACGCGCCAGCTTGTCCAGGCCGGACTCTTCCTGGCCGCTCATCTCGAGCATCTCGCGGGCTTCTTCTTCGTCCAGCTCCACCAGGTCGGCTTCGAGCTTGGCGTCCAGGAAGATGGCATCCGCAGGGGCCACCAGGGCGCGCAGTTCCTCCTGGCGCTCCGGGTTGCCCAGCACGGCGTCGTCCACGTTGAACACGTAGATGAAGGGCTTGGCGGTGAGCAGGCTCAGCTCGCGCAGGTGTTCCATGTCCAGCTTGTCCTTCTCCACGGAGGAGAAGATGGTGTCGCCGCGCTCCAGCACGGTCTGCGCGGCCTGCATGGCCGCCAGCTGCGCGGCGTCGCGCTTCTTGATCTTGACTTCCTTTTCCACCCGCGGAATCGCCTTTTCCAGCGTCTGCAGGTCGGCCAGGATCAGTTCGGTGTTGATGGTCTCCATATCGGAGCGCGGATCCACCTTGCCGTCCACATGGATGACATCGGGGTCATCGAACACGCGGATGACCTGGGCAATAGCCTCGGCCTCACGGATGTTCGCCAGGAACTGGTTGCCCAGCCCTTCGCCTTCCGACGCGCCCTTCACGATGCCGGCAATGTCCACGAAGGACACCGTTGCCGGGAGGATGCGCGCGGAACCGTGAATCTCGGCCAGCTTGGCCAGGCGGGGGTCCGGAAGGGACACGACGCCGACATTCGGTTCGATGGTGGCGAACGGATAGTTCGCCGCCAGAACGTTGTTGCGGGTCAGCGCATTGAACAGGGTTGATTTGCCGACGTTGGGCAGGCCGACGATGCCAATAGTAAGAGCCACGTTAACCAATCATACCGGTGGCCGTCAGGCTCCGGCGCGCCGCCCGCCCAGACCGCGGGAGGTGTCCCCCATGGCCTTGAGCGTGGCGCGGATTTCCTTGGGCAGGGAGAAGATGATGTCCTCCTGCGCCGTCACCACTTCCTCGACGTCGCCGTAGCCGTACTCGGCCAGCAGGTGCAGCACGTCCTGGACCAGGTTTTCCGGCACCGAGGCACCGGACGTCACACCAACGGTGGCAACGCCCTCGAACCAGCTCTCGTCAATTTCGTTGGCGAAGTCCACGCGGTGCGAGGACTTGGCGCCGTATTCCAGCGCAACTTCCACCAGACGGACGGAGTTCGAGGAGTTCGCGGATCCCACCACCAGCACCAGATCCGCCTCGGGGGCGATCTTCTTAATGGCAGCCTGCCGGTTGGAGGTGGCGTAGCAAATGTCGTCGCTGGGCGGGTCCTGCAGGGTGGGGAACCGCTTGCGCAGCAGGTTCACCGTGTGCATGGCTTCGTCCACGCTCAGGGTGGTCTGGGACAGCCAGATCACCTTGTCCGGATCCCGGACCACAACCTTGTCCACGTCTTCGGGACCGTTGACGATCTGCGTGTGTTCGGGCGCCTCGCCGTAGGTGCCTTCCACTTCCTCGTGGCCGGCGTGGCCGATCAGCAGGATGTCAAAGTCGTCGCGGGCAAACCGCACCGCTTCCTTGTGGACCTTGGTCACCAGCGGGCAGGTGGCGTCGATGGTCTGCAGGTTCCGGTCCTTCGCGGACTGCACGACGGCGGGAGAGACGCCGTGCGCGGAGAAGATCAGCCGTGCGCCTTCCGGGACCTCGTCCGTTTCGTCAACGAAGATGGCGCCCTTTTCCTCAAGCGTCTGGACCACGTGGAGGTTGTGGACAATCTGCTTGCGGACGTACACGGGCGGGCCGTAGGCTTCCAGCGCCTTTTCCACGGCAATCACTGCGCGGTCGACGCCGGCGCAGTAGCCGCGCGGTGCAGCCAGCAGGACGCGGCGGGCACCGGAAACGGGTGCGGCGGCGGCTACCTCCTGCGGACTGCGGCGCCTGCGCGGCACGGTGGGCATAGGCACGGAAACGGCAGTGCTGGTCATGCCTCCATGGTATCGGGTGCCCCGGCACCGAATGTCCGCACCGGCCCTTCGTCCGCTGAGGGCGCAGGAGCTGTGACCAGGGCGATACCCGGAGCGGAACCGGACCGGCCGCGGGCCTGCACCGCCGGGGTCAGCGCCGCCGTCGCCCGCCCACGGCGCCCAGGAGCAGCCCCAGCACCAGCAGCACTGCGGAGCCGAGAATGAAGGGAATGGTCCACGCCTGCAGGCTGCCCGATGCTTCGGATGCAAAACCGGCGGCGAAGGTTTCGGCGAGCGCACTGGCGTAGGCCGGGCGTTCGGCCAGCGACGGAAGACTGCCGGCGGCAAACCAGAGCGCTCCCCCCGCGAGCAGTGCACCCGTTCCCATCCAGGCCAGGGCCGAACCGCGGCGCCGGGCTGCCAGGAGCGACAGCACTGCGGCCACGCCGGCTCCCAAAGCCAAATAGGGCCAGGCATTGGCGGCATTGACCGCCAGCTGAATGTCATCGCGCTGGTCCGCTCCGCCAAGTTCAATCAGGGACTGTTCCGGCGCCGGAATATCAATCCCGGTTCCGCCGCCGAGCTCCTGCGACACAAGCCCGACCACCGGGGCGAGGTCCAGCGTGACTCCGCCGTCGCCGTCGAACGTCTGGGCCTGCGAGCGGCGCAGCGTCTCATCCCAGGCCTCGGGGTAGCCGGGCAGCGACTGCACTCCCTGCACCGCGCTGGTGATCAGGGGCTCCACAAAGGAGGCGACGGCGTCGGGCAGCTGGATGCTCTGTGCCACCTGCGAGCCGATCTCCTCCGAGAGGTCCTGCTGAAAGGCTGCGTCCGTGCCCAGCGGCTGACCCAGGGCAACAAACCCGTCTTCAGACACGACGCTGTCCGCCAGCCAGGCCGAACACAGCGCCGCCGCTGCCAGCAGGACGGCAACCAAACCCAGGATGGCCGAGCCGAATGTGCGCATCTGTTGTTTCCTCACTCGAGTTCCGGAACCACCGATGGGGGCGGCACCTGATAGACATTAACTTATGCAAGACCCCACAGACCGACCCGGTCCCGACGAGCCCGCCGTTCCGACGAGCCTGCCGAAGACTGCCGCGGAAACCAGTCCCGAGAATCCGTGGCCGCTGCAGCTGCTCTCACGGAACCTCAAAAGCTACATTGACCGTGCCCCCGCCACCTGGGTGGAGGGGCAGATTATCGAGCTGAACAAGCGCGCCAACGCCTCCTACATCACGCTGCGCGACGTCGATGCGGAGATCTCGCTGTCCCTGACCGTCTGGAGCACGGTGATGAACCGGATGGAGCTGCCGCTGGAACGCGGCGCCCGGGTGGTAGCCCAGGTCAAACCGGATTTCTGGGTCAAGACCGGACGGCTCTCCATGCAGACCCGGGACATCCGTCCGGTGGGCGTCGGCGATCTCCTGGCCCGGATTGAACGGCTGCGCCAGTCACTGGCTGCGGAGGGACTGTTCCGCGACGACCGGAAGCTGCCACTGCCGCTGCTGCCCGGGCGCATCGGGCTCATCACCGGCCGCAACTCCGACGCCATGAAGGACGTCATGCGCAATGCTGCGCTCCGCTGGCCCGCCGTGGCCTTCGAAGTGCGTGAAGCGGCAGTGCAGGGTGTCAACGCGGTGGCGGAAGTTACCCGGGCGCTGGCACAGCTGGATGCGATGCCGGAAGTTGACGTCATTGTCATTGCCCGCGGCGGGGGCTCCCTGGAGGATCTGCTGCCGTTCAGCCATGAGGACCTGGTCCGTGCCGTTTCGGCCGCAGGCACCCCGGTGGTCAGCGCCATTGGACACGAAGCGGACCGTCCGCTGCTTGACGAGGTTGCGGACCTTCGGGCTTCCACACCCACTGATGCGGCCAAGCGGATTGTTCCCGACGTCGGCGAGGAACTGCAGCGCATCGGCGCGGCCCGCGCCCAGCTGCGCCGCATCGTGGAACTGACAGTCGGCCGCGAAACGGAACGTTTGAACCACATCCGTTCCCGGCCGGTGATGGCTGCTCCCCAAACCATGATCGACGGGCGGGCCCAGGAAGTCTCCCGGCTCCGGGAGCGCGCCCTGTCCTTCATGAGCTCCGAAGTGCGGCGGGACACCGACCGCATTTCCTACCTCCGCGCCCAGGTCCGCGCACTCTCGCCGCAGAACACCCTGGACCGCGGCTACGCCGTCGTGCAGCTGGCGGACGGCGCCGTGGTCCGGGAAGCGGCAGCCGTACCGGAAGCAGCGCACCTGCGCATCCGGGTTGCCGTGGGCGAGCTGGCGGCCACCGCCGCAGCCACCGCATACTCAGCGCCGGAACCCTCACCGAACACCACGCCAACAGAAGGAAACACCCCATGAGCCCCGCAGCAAACGAAGCAACAGCAATCCCGGCGGACATTGAAGCCATGAGCTATGAACAGGCCCGGGACGAACTCGTGTCAGTCGTTGGCCGGCTGGAAACAGGCGGCGCGTCGCTGGAGGAATCCCTGGCTCTGTGGGAGCGCGGCGAGCAGCTGGCCACCCGCTGCGAGTCCTGGCTGGAAGGTGCCCGCCGCCGCCTGGACGCCGCCCGGGAGCAGGCCAACGGGGAGTAGGCCTACTGCTTGTAGGTGCTAAGGAACTCCGCGAGCCGGACCATGGCGTCCTCGATGTCGTCCACGTTGGGCAGGGTCACCATCCGGAAGTGGTCCGGCCGCACCCAGTTGAAGGCTGTGCCCACGGAGATCAGGATTTTCTGCTGCTTGAGCAGGTCCAGCGCAAACTGCTCGTCGCTGGCGATCGGATAGACCTCAGGGTCCAGCTTCGGGAACAGGTACAGGGCGCCCATGGACAGTTCGCAGCTCACACCGGGGATCTCATTGAGCATCTTGTGGGCCAGGTCGCGCTGCGCCTTGAGCCTGCCGCCGGGCAGGATCAAATCGTTGATGCTCTGGTAGCCGCCCAATGCGGTCTGGATGGCGTGCTGCGCGGGAACGTTGGCGCATAGCCGCATGTTGGCGAGCAGGTTGATGCCCTCAATGTAGTCCAGCGCCTCATGCTTGGGTCCGGAGATGGCCATCCATCCGCTGCGGTAGCCGGCAATCCGGTAGGCCTTGGACAGGCCGCTGAAGGTCAGGCACAGGACCTCTTCGCCGGTGATCGTGGCTGAGTTCACGTGCACGGCGTCGTCGTACAGGATCTTTTCGTAGATTTCGTCGGAGAAGATGATCAGCCCGTGCTTGCGGGCAAGGTCAACGATGGCCTTGACGATGTGTTCCGGATACACCGCTCCGGTGGGGTTGTTGGGGTTGATGAGCACAATGCCCTTGGTGCGGTCGGTGATCTTGGACTCGAGGTCCTCGACGTCCGGCCACCAGTGCTGGTCTTCGTCGCAGAGGTAGTGCACGGCGGTGCCGCCGGCCAGGGAAACCGACGCGGTCCACAGCGGATAGTCGGGTGCGGGCACCAGGATCTCGTCGCCGTTGTTCAGCAGGGCCTGCAGTGAGAGCGTGATGAGTTCGCTGACCCCGTTGCCGAGGTAAACGTCGTCTACGTCGATGTTCTGGATGCCGCGGCTCTGGTAGTACTGTACGACGGCGGTGCGGGCGGAGAAAATGCCGCGGGAGTCGCTGTAGCCCTGGGCCTTGGGGAGGTGGCGCATCATGTCCACCAAGATCGCTTCGGGCGCCTCGAAACCGAAGGGCGCCGGGTTGCCGATATTCAGCTTTAGGATCCGCTGCCCGGCCGCTTCCATACGCTGTGCATGCTCCAGCAGCGGCCCACGGATGTCATAGAGAACGTTGTGGAGCTTGTGGGACTGCTTGAATTCGGCCATGAAAACATGGTGCCACAGGCAGGGACCCCTCCCCGCACATGTGAAGCGGAAAGGGGTCCCTGCGACTCGGTTATCCGGAACCGGTTACTGCGGCAGCCCGGGCTGCCTACGGTCCGTCTAGGACTGGACGAAGCCCTTCTCTACCAGCCACATCTGGGCCGCTTCGCTGGGATCCAGCTTCTGGTCACCGCTGACTTCCTGGTTCAGCTGAATGAGGTCCTCGGTGGTCAGCTGTGCTGACACCTTATTGAGCACCTCCGCGGCTTCATCAGTGATCACCGCGGAAGAGCCAAGCGGAACCACCTGCTGGGCAGGCCAGTTCTGCTTGGGATCTTCCAGGACCACCAGATCATTCTCCGCAATCGCCGGCGTGGTGGTGAAGATGTCCGCCACCTGCACATCGTCCTTGAGCAGGGCATCGACGGTCAGCGGTCCCCCGCCGTCTCCGATGGGCGTGAACTCCTTGAACTCGCAGCCGTACTTGTCCTTGAGCCCGGCCAGCCCCTGGGCGCGCTCCGCGAATTCCGCCGGTGCGGCGAGGGTGAGCTGGTCACACACCTTGGCCAGGTCCTCGATGCTCTCCAGATCGTATTTCTCCGCCGTGGCCTTGGTGACCACCATGGCGTCCTTGTCCTCCGCGTCGGAGGGTTCCAGGATCTCCAGCCCCTCGGGCAGGGCCGCCGGCAGGGCGTCAACAATCTCACCGGCGTCCACGAGTTCGGTGTCCGGGTCCACGCCGACCAGCAGCGCGCCCGTGTACTCCGGAATCAGGTTGATGGACCCGTCCTGCAGTGCCGGCAGGTATACCTCGCGCGAACCGATGCTGAGCTTGGTCTCCGCGGGGATGCCGGCGCCGTTCAGGGCACCTGCATAAATTTCGGCGAGGGTCTCGGACTCGGGGAAGTCGGCGGAGCCCACCACGATGGTGGCGGCTGCGGCACCGGAAGCTGCGCTCTCCGACGGCGATTCCGAGGCCAGGGGGTCCCCGCCTCCGCCGCTGCAGCCGGCCAGGGCGAGGGCGGTCAGAGTGAAGCCTCCGGCCAGGACCGTCAGGCCCTTGGGCCGGGAGTTCCGGCGCTTGTGCTGCATCATTGTTTTCCTCCTTGTGAGCCGGCGGCGGCAGATCCGCCGCCGGTCGGTATGGTTGCTGTCCCGGCGGCTGCATCCGCCGCTAAGACGCGGCCTTCCTGCAGCCCGGGCGAAATCAAAAGGCGTGCGGCCAACGCAATCACGCCGTCCACGGCAAGAGCCAGTGCGGCGATGATGACCGCTCCGCCAAAAACGCGTCCGTAATCGGCCAGTGCGACGCCGTCAATCAGGTACCGTCCCAGCCCGCCGAGGTTGATGGTTGCCACCACGGCCACTGTGGCCACCACCTGCAGGGTGGCTCCGCGCAGCCCGCCGAAGAGCACTTTCAGTCCGTTGGGGATTTCCACCTTGAACAGGACCTGCAGCTCGGTCATGCCCATGCTGCGGGCCGAGTCCACAATGCTGCGGTCCACGGAGGCGATGCCGGAATAGGTTCCAGCAAGCAGCGGCGGAACGGCCAGCAGGACCAGGGCCCAGATGGGCGGCATCAGGCCCAGGCCGGCCAACAGGACAAAAAGGGTCAGCATGCCCAGGGTTGGCAGGGCACGCAGCAGTCCGGACGCCGTCACGACGGCGAGCTGGCCGCGGCCGGTGTGGCCGATGTACAGGCCGATCGGCACGGAGATCACCACCGCGATCAGCAGGGTCAGGCCGGTGTACCCCAGATGCTCCATTGTGCGCATCGGGATGCCGGCCGCGCCGGTCCAGTTGGCGGGATCGGTCAGCCACTCCCAGCCCTGGCCCAGGGCGTTGGTGGAGGTGTATTGGGTGCGGGGAATGTTCAGGGCCACGGGTTATGCCCCCTTCAGTGCGGCGTCCGGGGCGGCCGGCGTGCCGTGTGCCGCGGCGGTTCCGGTGCTGCCCTCGGCGTCCGCGGCCGCTGAGCGGCGGTTCTTCCGCGTGCCCCGTCCGCCCGCCGCGCTGCCGCCGGTGTTTCCCGCGCGCAGCCAGGGGGTCAGCGCCCGCTGGAGCAGGACAAAGACCAGGTCCATGAGGAAAGCCAGGACCAGGGTGGCAATGATGCCCACCATGATCTCGGTGATGAAGTAGCGCCGCAGGCCGTCCCGGAAGAAGAAGCCCAGGTTTTCCACTCCGATCAGTGCCCCCACGCTGACCATGGAGATGTTGCTGACGGAGACCACACGCAGGCCGGCAATCAGCACCGGCACCGACAATGGCAGGTCCACGGTCAGGAAACGCCGCAGCGGCCGGTAGCCCATGGCCACGGCGGCCTGCCGCACGCCGTCGTCCACTGAGTCGAAGGCATCCACCGCCACCCGCAGCATCAGCGCCACGGCATAGATGGTCAGGGCAATGATGATGTTGCTGATGTCCAGGATGCGGGTGCCCAGGATGGCCGGCAGGGTGACGAAGAGCGCCAGGGACGGAATGGTGTAGAGCAGCGATCCGATGGCGAGCACGGCCCCACGCAGGCGTTTGTTTCTGCGGACCAGGGCGGCGAGGGGCACCGCAATGATGATGCCCAGGACCAGCGGAACGATCGACTGGTACAGGTGCAGCCCGGTCAGCCGGAACACCTGGTCAGTGTGGGCGAGGAACCACTCCATCTCAGCCCGCGCTCCGCTGCAGCCGGGCCGCCTCGATCCGGGCCAGCACCTCATCGGGACGGATGGCACCGATCACCCGGTTGTCACCGTCCACGGCGACACCCAGGCCCGCGGGCGAGGACAGGGCGGCGTCCAGGGCCTGGCGCAGGTTTCGGCCTTCCCGGTACAGCGATCCGCCCGGGACCAGCTGCGCCGGTGCGGTGATCTGCGCCCGGCGGGAGGCGGGCACCCAGCCCAGCGGCAGCCCGCCGTCGTCCACTGCGAGCGCCCAGTCCCCCTCCACAGCCACGGAGGGATCGGCCAGCCGGGCGGGATCCAGCAGCTGGATTGGATGCAGCGGCACTCCCTGCCCCGTCTGGAAGGAGAGATGCCGGAAGCCCCGGTCACGGCCGACAAAGCTCGCCACAAAGTCGTCCACGGGGGCGCGCAGGATTTCCTCGGGGGCTGCGTACTGGGCCAGCCGTCCGCCCACGGCAAAGACGGCCACCTTGTCTCCCAGAATGGTCGCTTCATCAATGTCGTGGGTGACAAAGACGATGGTCTTGGCCAGGTCCCGCTGCAGCCGCAGCAATTCCTGCTGCAGCTCCGCCCGGACCACCGGGTCCACCGCGCTGAAGGGTTCATCCATCAGCAGCACGGGCGGATCGGCTGCCAGTGCGCGGGCCACTCCCACGCGCTGCTGCTGTCCGCCGGAGAGCTGGGCCGGGTAGCGCCCGCCCATCGAGGAGGCCAGCCCGACGACGTCGAGCAGTTCCGCCGCGCGCGCCCGGGCGCTGGCCTTGGACTGCCCGTTCAGCCGGGGAATCGTGGCGATGTTGTCCAGAACCGTGCGGTGCGGCATCAGGCCGGCGGACTGCATGACGTATCCCATGGAGCGCCGCAGTGCAGGGGCCTTGACGCCGCTGACATCCGTGCCGTCCACGGTGATGGAGCCGGCCGTGGGCTCGACCATGCGGTTGATCATGCGCAGCGAGGTGGTCTTCCCGCATCCCGAAGGCCCCACGAAGACCGTGATGGCCCCGCGTTCAATGTCCATGCTGAGGTTTTCGACGGCAGCTGCCGCAGACCCGGCAAAGGATTTGGTGACACCGCGGAAACTGATCATGGGCTGGGCGGCCCGCGGTGCGGGGTCCGGCGGGGTCATGGGGATACCTTCCGTTGGGTTTTGGGGAGTCCTGCGGAGCGTGTGTCCTGCCGTGTGTTCACGGTAGGACACACGGTGGACGCAGTCCAGCAGTTCGTTCTGAGTTCATTCGGAACCGGCGGGCGTCCGGATGGCCATCTCCAGCCCCACCTGTATCAGGGCGGCTTCACCCAGCTCGGCAACCTGCTCCAGTGGCACCCAGGCCGCCTGGTCCGTGCTGCCGCCGAGTTCGTGGGTCAGCACCCCCGAGGTTACCCGTGCCCGGTAAATAATCCGCAGCGCGTGGAGGAGCCGGGGATGTTCACCGGGGAACCGGTGTTCGGGCGGGATGAAGATGCTGTCCACCCCGAGCAGCTCTTCCAGCTCCACGTCGTAACCTGTTTCCTCGCGGACCTCCCGGATGACGGCGGCGGGAGCGTCTTCGCGCATTTCCAGTCCCCCGCCGGGCAGGGTCCAGCTGGAGTAGCCGTGGTCCTTCCAATGGGACAGCAGGATGCTGCCGTCGCGGATGATTACGGCATAGGCGCCGACGCGCGTGTCGAAATCAGCCACGCTGGATGTCCCGGCCGGCCAGGTACCGTACGCCGTGGACCGGGTCCTGTGTCAGGAACCGGATCCCGGTCAGTCCGGACCGCTCCAGATCCTGCCGCAGGCGGTCCTGCAGCAGCGGCTGGTTCATTCCGAGCCCGCCGCCAACCACCACCGGTCCGTCGATGCCGAGCAGACGCGCGGTATCCGCAGCCAGCCCGGCCAGGTGGCGTGCCGCAGCTGCCACAATCTCCAGCGCGGCGGCGCTGCCCTGCACGGCAGCAGCAAAGACGACGGAGGATTTGGACGCCCAGTACCGCCTGCCGGTTTCGGCGGAGTGGAACAGGGAAATCAGCTCCTCCGGTTCGTCAACCGAGCAGGCGGCGAGCAGCAGGGCGGACAACTCATCCGGTTCCTGCCCGAGGTTGAAGCGGCGCAGGGTGTGGCGCACGGCTTCCCGGCCCACCCAGTAGCCGCTGCCCTCATCACCCAGGAGATAGCCCCAGCCGCCCGAGCGTGCCTCTTCGCCTGAGGAGCTCAGTCCCCAGGCCACCGATCCGGTGCCGGCGATCAGGGCAATGCCTGCCGGGCTTTCACCCGCCGCCAGAATGAGCCGCGTGTCGTGGATGACGTCCACCGCCGCGCCCGGCACATGCGGGCTGATCAGCGTGCGGAGGGCGGCGGCGTCGTCGTCGGTATCAATGCCGCCGGAGCCGGCAATGACGCGGTGCACCGTTCCGGCTCCCAGGGAGGCAAAGATTTCCGCCAGGTTGGCCGCTGCCTGCGCCGGGCTCACGTTCTGAACATTGGCGCTGCCGGCCATGGCCTCGGCCGCGGGGACGCCGTCCACCAGGAGCAGCCCGTGGGTCTTGGTTCCGCCGATGTCCAGCCCGATGACTCGGGTGCCGGAACCCGCGGCTGGTTCGCCCCGCAAAATATCCATTTGCCCAGCCTACTTTCCGCCGGCACCGATCGGCACGTCTTAGGCAGCGGTCAGGGGCCGCCCGGTCCTTCCGCAGGATCCGGAGCCAAAGCGGTCAGGCTCCGCGCCGGGCGGCGCGGACGGTCCGGACCAGGGCAAAAGCGCACAGGACCATGCAGCTCACGGCAATAGCCGCGGCAAACCAGATGACCGACACCGACAAACCCCAGGCTGCACCGGCAGCACCCAGGCCCAGGACGGGAATCGCGCTGCCCAGGTAGGTAATGACGTACACCGTGCTGATGATCTGCGCGTGCTGGGCGGCCTCAACGCTCGCCGCAACGTCATTGAAGACGGCACGGAACGCCATGCCCTGGCCGAATCCTGCTGCCAGGGAGGCAACCACCAGGAGGGGTACGCTGCCCAGGGCGCCGGCGGCCGGGATGAGGGCAACGCCCGTGGCCATCAGGGCCAGGCCGCCCGGAACCACCCAGCGGCCGCGGATGCCGGTGAGCTGGCTGACGGCGGAGGCGGCCAGGGCCAGGGCGGCCAGCAGGCCGATGACGGGCCGTGAGGACGTCCCGGCAATGCCGGCGAAGTACGTCGGTGCCAGGGACAGGTAGAAGCCAAAGACGGCGAAGCTCAGGAATCCGGTGACCGAAGCCATCCAGAACTGGGCCCGGGCCCGGTGGGAAACAGCCAGCCGCCGGGGCCGCAATGCCTTCAGCGCACGGCCGGGCGGCGGAGCGGCAATGGCGGGACGGGCTTTGATCCGGCACAGGGGAATCAACAGCCCCGCCAGAACGGCGGAATGGATCAGGAATGGCGTGAGCGTGGGGGCGGGAAGCAGCGAGAGCAGGCCGCCGATCACCGGTCCCGCTGCCACTCCCCCGGCGGAAACCATCAGTGTGAAGCGGGTGGCCCATTCCGGACGGTGCGGCAGCAGTTCCCGCAGCGCCGCGGAACTGGCACCCGTTGCCAGCGCCACCGATGCTCCCTGCAGGGCACGCCCGACAATCAGGGCACCCATGCCCGTTGCGGTTCCAAACAGCACGCCGCCCACAAGGCTCACGACGCCGGCGAGCACCAGGGCTGCCCGGCGGCCGATGAAGTCGGACCAGTGCCCCACCAGCAGCAGTCCCGCCACCAGGACAATGACATAGGAGGCGAAGGCCACGGTGACACCAAAGGAGGTCAGCCCCAGGCGGTCTCCCAGCAGCGGATAGAGCGGGGTGGCGATATTGGCGCCCACCAGCAGCATGGTCATGACCGCGAGGGTCAGGAGCAGCCGCGGCCGGCGGGCAGCGTCCCATTCGCGGCGTCCGGCCGGAGCCGGCTGCATCCGCAGTTCACTAAGGACTGTCAACGCGCTTTTCCTACCCTTTTTGCTCGGTGCCGATGGCCCATCCATTTGTCACCGGGTGAACGGTTCTGATGGAATTCCCTTTAGGATGGAGCCTGCTGCACCCGATCCGAGCCAAATGTGCCCGATTTTGACGGTTTTGATCAATATCTCCGTTTTCGTTGAGAGGAGATGAGCGCTATGGGCAACCTCGACGCCCTTGACCTGAAGCTGCTGCTGGAACTGGTTCGGGATCCCCGCGCGCAGATTGGCGAGCTCAGTGAAACGCTGGGCATTGCCCGCAACACCACCCAAAGCCACTTGAAACACCTGGACCGGGCCGGGCTAATCCGCCCGGGCGGACGCGACGTCGACCTGGCCCGCCTGGGATATGACGTCCTCGCCTTCGTGACCCTCGAGGTCTCCCACCGGGAACTGGATACGGTCATTGCGGGACTGCGGACCCTTCCGCAGATCCTTGAGGTGCATGAGATTTCCGGCCGCGGCGACGTCTGGTGCCGCCTCACCGCCACGGACACCCAGCACCTGCAGCAGGCCCTGCGCTCTGTGCTGCGGATCAAAGGGGTCATCCGCAGCGAAACGGTGCTGGCGCTGCACGAACACATCCCGTACCGGACGGAGCCGTTGCTGGAAAAGCTGGCGCCCACCTTCTAGGGGGGCCGCTCATCAGGAACTGCTGCGGGAGCGGCCCAGGAGTTCTTCTGCCGCGGCGAGCGTTTGTTCTGCGCCCAGGCGTCCCCGGCCGGCGGCTCCGGCAACCAGTGTCAGTGCGACGGCGCCGGACCGCGAGTAGAGTGCCGCCGGGTCCGTCTCGTCTGCGAACGCTGCAGCGCAGCGTGCGGCGGTGCTGCGCAGTGCATGGACACTGGGATTCAACGCGGCAAAAACGAACAGATGCCCGAGGAAACACGCCAAGTCATCCACCCGGTGTCCGGGTCCGAGCCCGTCCAGATCCAGCAGTCCGCTGAGTTCAGGGCCGCCGCTGCCGGAAATGGCCAGCAGGTTTCCGCCGTGAAAGTCGCCGTGGACGGGCACCACCGGTCCGGCATCCACGGCACGGACGGCGGCGTCGGCTTCCCTGGCACAGTTCATGATCCGCCCTGCGTAGGCCGGAAGCACTGCAGCCGAAGCCGCTGCATAATCCAGTACCCGCTCGGACCAGGACGGTCTGCGCGGAAATTCAAGGGCTGCGGCGGGCAGCCCGGCCAGAAGATCCGTCAGGGCGTCCGGATCAAAATCCGCATCATGGACGGAGCTGAGCCGGCGATGGAGGGACTGGCCGGGCAGCGCGCCCAACGCCAGGACCGACGTCGATGCGGGATTTTCTCCCGGTGCGATGGCCAGCAACGGCGGAACCGGCAGGCCGGCGGCAGCTGCCACTTCCACACGGCGACGAAGACCTGCGGCCAGATCCGGCTGCGGGACTTTCAGATACACGGCGGATTCTTTGAAGGTCGCCCGGATTACCGCCCGGCGCAGGGGGCGGTAAGCGGCCAGCTGCAGCACGCAGTGCTCGCCGTCCGTTTCTCCGCCAAACAGACCGCGTGCCACGGCGGCGGCATTGGTTGCCCAGGGCAGCCCGGTCAGGACAGGGTCGCGCGGGTGAACCCAGAGCCGCATGTCCGTGTTGCCCACTGCACCCCGCACCGTGTTCCTGCTTTGTTCCGGGGTAAGAGACGCCGTCGTGGCACCGATCTGAAGGCGCACCGGTCCGCCTGCGGCCTGGCCGGCGGAGCCCCGGCGACGGGGCACGGCCTGCACCCGGTAGAGGGCGCTGACGCCGGCACCCGGCCGGTGATGGGAGCGCAGGTGGATAAAGGAAAGCGGCACCAGCCCCAGGGGGCGCAGTGCCGCTGTCAGGGGACCGGACATGTCCGGGCCCTCCAGCCTGGCTTTATGAACAGCTTCCGCGCCGGTCACGACGGTCCGGGCGCTGCGGTTCATGCTGCGGGGTTCATGCTGTGCGGTTCCTGCCGGTTCGGCGTCGACGCGGTGTTCTAGGCGCGGCGGCGCTGCAGGACATCATCCAGGTTGATCTTGCCGGTCACCGGGGCTGCACCGGGGCGCAGGGGGGTCCGGGCGGTGGACTTGGGCGTCTGCGGCGGAACCAGGGGTGCCGGAACGGGACGCTGGGCCACGGGTGCTTCAACATAGATGGGCTTGGG
Organism: Arthrobacter sp. TJ-178; assembly: GCF_058269275.1. Classification (NCBI taxonomy): domain Bacteria; kingdom Bacillati; phylum Actinomycetota; class Actinomycetes; order Micrococcales; family Micrococcaceae; genus Arthrobacter; species Arthrobacter sp. TJ-178. The sequence goes on from NZ_JBZCNK010000001.1 coordinate 372,325, forward strand.
AACAGCTACGGGTTCCCATGGCGTGGTGGAGGTTTTGGGCGGGCCTGCGGGACGGTCCGAAGACTTCTTCGCCGAAGCGGCGGCACTCTCAAGAGCGGCGGTGCGAAGTTCCGCCGGAGTCAGCGGGCGGTCCGAAGATCCCGGTGCCGTAATGATCTTCGCTTGGGCGGACGCGCCCTTGCCCGCGGCGGCTTTTGTGCCCGCCGAGTCCTCGCGGTCGAACAGGACTGTTTCCCGCCGCTGCACGGGTTTCTCGGGAACAGGCAGGGGCTCGGGATCGGGCTGCGGCGCGGGCGGCAGCTGCCGGCCCACGCTCATGGCGTCACGGAACGCTGCCTCCACGCGAAGCCGCCGGCCCCGCACGGCCAGGGCGCGCAACGAGGCGACCGCCCCTGCAGCCACGAGCAGGGCGTTCACCGGCAGCCACCATGAGGCAGCACCGAAGACGGCCAGCGGCAGCCCAATGATGACGACGGCGAGGGCCAGGGCGCCGGCGAGGGCCAGAGCGGTCCGGCCGTAGCGGATCGAGAAATCGGAGTGCGGCTGAGCTGTTTCCGGTGTGCCCGCGGCGCCCCGGGCAGCGGGGGCGGAGCCGGTTCCTGTTGCGGGGTGTCCGGGCTGATGGAAAGTTGCGGGGTGTCCGGGCTGATGGAAAGAGTCGTTATGCATGGTGTTCCCCTGCTGGGACAGTCCATCGGCGGAGATGGAAGAGCGGATGGCTGTTGACGAGGGAGCCGGCAGGACCGCGGGTGCGGCAGCTGCGGGTGCCGTAGCGGCAGGCGTGCCAGCGGTCTTGGATCGGCGGAAAAAATAGGGGGCAACCCACAGCAGCCAGAGACCAACGGTGACGGCCAGGATCAGGGAGCTGTTAAGAGGGAAGTCCACATCTATGACGGTATGAGAAAGTCCACATCGGACAGCGCATTACTGCCGGTGTGTCGGGCTTCACCGGCAAAAAAGATCCATTTTCCCTTATCGGGACGCCAGCCATCGTTTCAGCAGGCCGTCGGGCACGTCTTCGGTTGTCAGCGCAAAACTTCGGTGGTCCGCCCACTGCCCCGCGATATGCAGGTACCGTTTCCGCAGTCCCTCGTCACGGAAACCCAGCTTTTCAACAACGCGAAGGCTGGCTGCGTTTTCCGGCCTGATGTTGATTTCCATGCGGTGCAGTCCGAGCGACTGAAAACAATGGTCGGTGGCCAGCGCGACTGCCGTCGGTGCGAGCCCGCGGCCGGCTCTTGCCTCATCCACCCAGTAGCCCAGGGTTGCCATGCGGGCAGATCCCCAGACGATGGTCGAGACGGTCAGCTGGCCGGCAATGGCCGGCACCGAACGCAGATCGTCGCGTTCGGTGATGACGAACGGAAGGGCGGAATCCTGACGGGCCTGCTGATTCAGGCTGCGCACCATGCCCGCGTAGGACGGCAGATCTCCGCCGGGAAGCGGGTTGCTCGCTTCCCAGGGTGCCATCCAGGCTGCATTGCGGCTGCGGAGGCCGGTCCATTCACGCTGGTCGCGGTAGCGGATGGGGCGCAGCCCCACGTCACCGCATTCCAGCGTTACCGGCCAGATGGCCGACCCCCACACAGCATCAGCTTTCGAGAGTCCCGGTGAATTCCTTGAGCCACTCGCGCAGGTCCGGGCCAAGGTCCTCGCGCTCGGAGGCCAGTGATACAACTGCCTTCAGGTAGCTGAGCTTGTCACCGGTGTCGTAGCGGCGGCCGCGGAACACGACGCCGTAAACTCCCGCGCCTTCGCCCTCTTCGCGGGCGGCGAGGGTCTGCAGCGCATCGGTCAGCTGGATTTCTCCGCCGCGGCCGGGGCCGGTGTTCTCCAGCACTTCAAAGACTGACGGGTGCAGGACGTAACGGCCGATGACCGCAAGGTTGGAGGGCGCCTCGTCAACATCGGGCTTTTCCACCAGCTTGTTCACGCGGACGTAATCTTCACCCTCGACCACGGAGATGTCGGCGCAGCCGTAGGCGCTGATCTGGGAGGGCTCAACTTCGATCAGTGCGATGACCGAGCCGCCGGTCTTGGCCTGGACCTCCACCATTTTCGTCAGAAGTTCGTCACGGGCGTCGATCAGGTCATCACCGAGCAGTACGGCAAACGGTTCGTTGCCTACGTGAAGCTTGGCACGCAGCACTGCGTGGCCCAGACCCTTGGGGTCACCCTGGCGCAGGTAGTGGATTTCTCCCAGTTCGGAAGCCGCCCGGACCATGGCCAGCTTTTCAAGGTCGCCCTTGTCTTCCAGCGTTTTTTCGATGAAGGGAACGCGGTCAAAATGATCTTCCAGCGAACGCTTGTTGCGGCCGGTGATCATCAGGATGTCCGACATACCGGAATTTACCGCTTCTTCCACCACATACTGGATGGCGGGTTTATCAACTACCGGCAGCATTTCCTTCGGCATGGCTTTAGTTGCCGGCAGGAAACGGGTACCCAACCCGGCTGCGGGAATTACGGCTTTGGTTACGGTGGCGCGAGAAGTCATGTCCGTAAGAGTACATAAGCACGGCCCCTTTTTCCCAAATGCCCGTCATTTGGCAAGGGCCATTTGCGACAATGGACACATGATTCGCTCTGCTGTTCCCAAGGACGTTGCCCGGACCGCCTACCGCAGGCGCCGCCGGGAGCTTCCCGCTGACGTCCCGCCGGCTGCCGGCCGCGCACTTGCCGCCCGGGCGTTCAGCGCCATCGCGGATATTGTTCCTTCTTCGGCCACCGTTGCCGCGTATCTCTCGGCGGGACGGGAACCGGACACTGCACCGCTGCTGACAGGGCTGCATGAGCGCGGATACGACGTCGTCGTGCCCGTCTGCGAGCCCGACCGGATGCTCTCCTGGTGCCGGTGGACACCCGGGGTGCCTCTGGTGCCGGGGTTGTTCCCATCCGTTCCCGAACCTGCCGGACCGCGCCTGCCGGTGGAGGATCTTCCGGACCTGGGACTTCTCCTCGTTCCCGCCCTGGCCGTCGACCGGGACGGAGTGCGGCTGGGGAAGGGCGGCGGCTACTACGACCGTTTCCTGGCGGAACTGCGGTCGGCCGGCAATTCGATTCCCGCGGTGGCTGTGGTCTATGACTCCGAATTTGCTCCCGCAGGGTCCTGGATCTCCGATTCCCTGGATCAGCCTGTCACCGGCGTGTTGACCCCCTCACAGTGGACGGAGCTCCCGGCACCCCCGGTGTATAGTTAGCACTCAAGGCCACCGAGTGCCAGCTGCCGTTTCCGACGGGCCAGCCCGGCCGGGGGCCTGACATCTTGGTTCTCAGGAGGAGTAAGTAACAGTGCCTACGTATGCCTATGCCTGCAAGGACTGCGGTCACGCTTTTGACATCCAGCAGTCCTTTACCGATGACACCCTGACGGTGTGCCCTGCCTGCAGCGGCAACCTGCGCAAGAAATTCAACAGCGTAGGCGTGGTCTTCAAGGGGTCCGGTTTCTACCGCACTGATTCGCGCGACGCGAAGAACTCGGTTCCCGCGGCCCCTTCCAAGACGGACTCATCTCCCGCCTCCGCCCCTGCCAAGGCATCTTCAGGTTCGGACTCTTCAGCTTCCTCCTCTGCAGCAGGCGCATCGGCCGGGGCCGGTTCCTCCGCCTCCTAGGTACCTCGATCGATAGCCCTCCTCCCCACCGGACGTCCGGGGAGGGGCCATCCACAATTCCCCGGGGCGGTCTTCGCCCGGCGTGCATCCGACCTACGGTCGGAGGGTGCATCCATATCCAGCGGCAACTTCCCGCTCTGCTTCCCGCCTTATGCTCCGTCTGCGGCGGTTCATGCTGCGTAGGCGGCGTCTGCTTGCCGCCCTGACGTGCTGCGCTGCGGCCGGAGTTGCCGTCCAGTCGCTGCTGCCTCCGGAGTCCGGCGGCCATGCGTTGGTGGTCTCCGCCGCGGATCTGCCCGCGGGTGCAGTGCTCACCGCCGGGGACCTCCGCACGGTCGCGGTGCCCGAGGCAGCCGTCCCGCCGGATTCCTTTACCTCGCCAGATCAGGCTGCCGGCCGGCGGCTGGCCACTCCCCTGACCCGCGGCAGTCCGCTGATGCAGACATCCCTGGTGGGAACCGGACTCCTGACCGGCGCTCCGCCCGGGACCGTTGCGGTGTCCGTCCGCCCCGCAGATCCGGCCATGGCGCGGTTGCTCTCTCCGGGGCAGCTGGTGGACGTGGTGGCGGGCAGTTCAGACGGCCAAGTATCCGCAGATCCCGTTCTTTTGGCATCCGCTGTGCCGGTGCTGTGGACTGCGGCCGACGGCGCTTCGGCCTGGCCGGGATCTGCTGAAACCGGTGCCCTGGTGGTGCTGGCAGCAGCCCCCGCGCAGGCTGCAGCACTGGCGGCGGCATCGGGGACCGGCCAGGTCCATCTGATACTGACCGGCGGCTAGTTCCCTGCCTCAGCCCCAGTGCGGGGGACGCTGTTCCAGAAGCCAGGAATCCCGATCTTCCGGTGCGTCCCCCCACACGCGGGGATCATCTTCGGCCGCCTTCACCTTCGGGACCGCCCGTTCAGCGGAAGGCTTGCCGGCAGCCGCCGGAGGCGTCTCCCGGTTTGCCTTCTCGCTGACGGTTCCTCCGCTGGCGCGGCGGTGCGGCTTCCTCGGCGTCACGGCCGGTGCGCCTCCTGTGCAGGGCCTTCCGAACCGTTAGCCTGCGCGGGCTGGGCTGACTCCGCAGTCCTTGCCTTCGCCCGGGTGCTGCCGTGAGGAGCTGAGCGAAGGCTGCCGCGGCGCGCAAGTGAGCCGCTCACCGAGGTGCCCCCGGTTCGGGCGGACCTTCCGTCATTTTCACGGGGAGCGGGCAGGTTCAGATAGCGTCCCACCAGGTCGGCGCAGGCGGACGGGTCGCTGAAGACCTCTATGGTCCACAGCGGCATGTAGCGCCACCCCATCCGTTCCAGCAGCTGCGGCCGCAGCCGGCTGCGTTCACGCACACTCATAGTCCGGTAATGCTCCGTGCCGTCAGACTCAATGGCCATGGGCACGGTCGGTTCACCGTCAGCGTTGCTGCGGTCAACTGTGGCCACAATGTCGATGGTTCCCTGATAGTGGTCCCAGACTTTGGCGCCGCGGGCGCGCAGCCGCTCCACCAGATCTGCCACCAGGGCATCTTCATCCATGATTCCGCCGGCGCCGTCGGACCTGCGGGAAGCGGAATCCGCTGCCGCGCTGCTGCGCCGGGCGGTGTTTGCTGCGGATGAATCCAGTTCACGGCTGATGAGCTCGTAGAAATCCAGAGCACCGTAGCCCAACCGTGTTTTGTCCAGATCCTCAGGCCGGAAGCAGGTCAGAACGTGCATCCTGCTGCGTGCGCGGGTCATGGCGGTGAGGAACTTTCCGCGCCCGTGGGACGAGGAGAGAGGACCGAAAGTGTGCAGCGCGCGGCCGTGCGGGGTGCGGCCGAAACCAAGCGAGAAGATCACGCTGTCCCGAACCAGCCCCGCTGCCCGGTCCACCGGAACCACACGGAAGGATTCCTTGCCCGGGGTGAAGAAGTCCGAGGCCCACGGGAAGTTGGCCATTTGGACTCGGATTGCTTCGGCAACCCGTACGGCGTGCCGCGGGCTTGCCGTAACCACGGCGAGTGACTCGTGGGGGCGGCGGCGGATGTGCTCAAACACCAGGTCGACCACTCGGTTCACTTCGGCCGCGACGCTTTCCACGCCTTCATGCTCCGAACTGGGCATGCCGGTGCCGTCCGCAAGATATTCGACAACCAGCGAGCGTTCGTTGGAGGAAATGTCGGAGCCGCGCGGAACAGTGGTCAGCCGGCCGTCGTAAAAACTGCGGCTCAGCTGGTTCAGCAGCGCACGGTCCGTGCCGCGGTAGACAGTGGACAGGGTGCGGGTGGGAAGGATCTTGGTCAGGGCTTCAAAAACACTCACCATGTCCTGCTGCACCGCGGCTGCCGGTACGGGCTCCACGCCGATCGTGAACGGACGCGGGCCGCCAAGCTGTCCGTCGCCGAACGCCACCACTTGCGCGGCACGCGCCAGGGCGGGAACAGCGGCCTGCAGGGAGGTGGACTCGGCGTCGAGCACCAGGACTGCGTCAAAGGACCAGTTGCCGGGCAGGACCATCGGCAGGACCAGCGGGCTGGCGGTCCAGACCGGCAGCAGCGAAGAAACCAGTTCCGGGGACTGCGTGCACAGGTCCGCCAGCGTCAGCGGACCGTTCTTGATGGCGTCACGCAGGATCGTGGCATCGGATTCCGATGCCTTGACGCCGCGGCGCCAGCGGTCAGCCAGGGAAGACCGGACCCGTGAACTGCCGGAGGCAATATGGGCGTTGTCTGCCAGCCGGTATTCGGCTTCCAGACGGCGCAGGCTGTCGCCATCGGACATGGCGAGGTAGTCGTCGCCGCTGATCATGGCTTCAAGGGCAGACTGCCACCAGGCCAGTTCCAGCTCATAACCCACCTGGCGGGCCTCTACTTCACGGGCTTCAAGGTCGTCAAGCAGTTCGCCAAGGCCCTGGTCCCGCATTTCGTCCAGCAGCAGGGTGCGTTCGGGCAGCGTTTCCAGTGTTTCGCGGTCCCCGGCCAAGGCATCGAGCTGCTTCTCCAGCTCATCCAGGGGCAGCTCGGCGAGGTCCGGCTTGTTCGGGGTTCCCTCGAGGATACCGGTGAGGGTGTCCAGCTGGTCCTTGACGGTGATGTAGGACCGGTTGATGTCCGCCAGTCCGGTGGGCACTGACGGATGGCGCTGGGTAGTGGCGTACCGTGCCCATACCGCGCGCTGCTGCTGGACCTCAACGAGAGAGGAATGCAGGTCCGAAATGTGCACGCCGGGACGGATGTATTCCTTGGCCACGCGCCGGAGCCGGGAGCGGGTCATGGAACTCATGTCCACGGCGCGTTCGCGGCGCCAGGATGAAGAAGCGGTGGCGGAAATCAGGTCGCTCACCGGCCGGTCAAAGATATCCGGGGTGAACTTGTCCAGGCTTTCACGCACGGCGACCATCAGTTCAAGCTGCTCGCCCCACTGGGAAAAGGTTTCCCCCAGCCGGATCTGTGAATGCTCGGCAACAGCCAGCACCTGCGCCCGGAGCTCGGGAAGGTCCTTGGCCAGGCTCTGGGTCAGCTCGAAGGCTTCTTCGGTTTCCTTGCGGTTGAGCAGTTTGGCGCCGAACCAGGGGCTGCTGGTGGCTGCACGGCTGAAGCTTCCCAGCTCGGCGGCCCGGCGGAGCCGGCCGGTCAGCTCGGTGCGGTCAGTGATGCTGTCCAGCACACTCCGCTTCAGCCGGACAGGCGTGGCCGGCGCCGGGGACATGGAGGTGAGCTCCGCCAGGGACTGCATGGCCTGGTAGGGCGAGCAGCCCCAGCGGTCGCGGACGTTGTGAAGGGACTTCACATGGTCGCGCAGCTGATGCCGGTTGGAGACCAGGACCCGGTGCAGGCTCTCCAGCTCGGGAGCTGTGGACTTCTCGTTCCGGACAATGGCCCTCACCAGCTGGTCCTTGATCTGCTGCTCGGTCAAACCGGCGTTGAGCTGCAGGACCGCGGATCCCAGGTGGAGGGAATCAAGCTCGGAGACAAACTGGTTCAGTGTTCCCCGGCGTTCGGCAACCACAAGCACGGACTTGCCGGCGTTCATCAGCGCGGCAGCGGCGTTGAGGGCAGTCTGCGTCTGGCCCGTTCCGGGAGGCGATGAGACCACCATGGACTGGCCGTCCAGGATCAGGTCCAGGACGTCCTGCTGCTCGCTGTCAGCGTCCAGGATCAGCAGCTCATCCGCGGGAAGCCGGTCGTCAAGGGGCGGGAGTCCGGGGTCCGTCATTTCCGGGATGGAGGGATTCTTGCCGCGGGCAGCATCCATGAGCGCGCGCAGGATAGGGTGCGCCGGATCCAGGGCGCTGTCCTCGGCCAGATCCGAGAGGTCGGCGAAGGTGGACACCAGCAGCTGGTGTTCGATGTTGATGCCCCGGACACCCTCCGTGACGGCCCGCAGTTTCTCCAGCACGGGATGCGGATCGAGGCGTGCGGTGCCGTAGGCCAGGCGGGCCAGGGCTTCCGCATCGAGGTCCAGGTTCTGCTCGTACTGCAGGTGGCGGACAAATGCCGGGTTCAGGGCTGCCTTGTCCGTCAGCTGCAGCTCATAGTCATCCTGGGACGGGTGTACGGTCAGTGAAATCGGAGTCAGCAGCACCGGAGCGGTGAGCGACTCGGGGCGGACGGCGTCGTCCGCGGCGTAGCGCCAGGAGGCCGTACCTGCAGCCAGATAGCCGACGTCGATCCCCCGGTCCGTGCCGAGTTCGTAGATTTTTGCGCGCAGGAGGCGCCCGGCCTTCATGGCCGCTCCGTACTGCTCCGAGTCACGCAGCAGGGTGGACAGCCGCGTGCGGCGTCCTGCCAGCAGCTGGGCCAGCCCTGAGGGATGCGCGTGAGTCAGGTCGATGCTGTTGGACGCTGACGGGGTGAAGTGAAGCAACGTGTCCGATCCGGCATGCTGTCCCAGTTGTCCCAGCCACGGCAGCAGGAAGTCCGAGGCGTTGTCCCCGGGATTCTGCTCAGACACTGATGCCCTCTTTTCTGCACTTCCGCGCGACGATCTTGACCAAATTGGCATACCTTCCAAACTATCGCTTTTTGCCGGGTTTGCCCGACATAGCAACGCGGGGGACAGCCTGTTCGGCTGTCCCCCGCGGTCAATCTACTCCCACTCGATGGTTCCCGGCGGCTTGGACGTGACGTCCAGAACCACTCGGTTGATCCCGTCGACTTCATTGGTGATGCGGTTGGAGATGCGTGCCAGCAGGTCATACGGCAGGCGTGACCAGTCAGCGGTCATCGCGTCTTCGCTGGACACCGGACGCAGGACGATCGGATGGCCGTAGGTTCGGCCGTCACCCTGGACGCCCACGCTGCGGACATCTGCCAGCAGGACAACGGGCATCTGCCACACGTCATTGTCCAGGCCGGCTGCGGTGAGCTCGGCGCGGGCGATGGCGTCGGCGCGGCGCAGCAGATCCAGGCGTTCCTGGTTGACCTCGCCGATGATGCGGATACCCAGGCCGGGGCCGGGGAACGGCTGACGTCCGACGATTTCCGCCGGCAGGCCCAACTCGCGGCCCACGGCGCGGACCTCGTCCTTGAACAGGGCGCGCAGCGGTTCCACCAGCTCGAACTTCAGGTCTTCGGGCAGGCCGCCCACGTTGTGGTGGCTCTTGATGTTGGCTGCACCCTCGCCGCCGCCGGATTCGACGACGTCCGGGTACAGCGTGCCCTGGACCAGAAAGCGGATGGGTTCACCGGTTGCTTCTGCTTCGGCCATAATGGCGCGTTCAGCTTCTTCGAACGCGCGGATGAACTCACGGCCAATAATCTTGCGCTTGGTTTCGGGGTCCGTGACGCCGGCCAGGGCTTCCAGGAAGCGCTGCTGCTCATTGGCGACGTAGAGGTTGACACCGGTGGATGCCACGAAGTCGCGTTCCACCTGCTCGGCTTCGCCTTCGCGCAGCAGGCCGTGGTCCACGAAGACGCAGGTCAGCTGGTCGCCGACGGCGCGCTGTACCAGTGCTGCTGCCACGGCGGAGTCGACGCCGCCGGAGAGTCCGCAGATCACCCGGGCGCTGCCCACCTGCTCGCGGATCTTTTCGACCTGCTCTTCGACAATGTTGCCCGTGGTCCAGCTGCGGTCCAGTCCTGCGCCCTTGAAGAGGAAGTTCTCCAGGACGGACTGGCCGTGCACGGAGTGCTTGACCTCGGGGTGCCACTGGACGCCGTAGAGGCGCTTCTCTTCGTTTGCAATTGCGGCAACCGGAGCGCCGGCGGTGGTGGCCAGGACGTCGAATCCGGGAGGGGCTTCCTGGACGCTGTCACCGTGGCTCATCCAGGTGTTCTGGTGCTCGGGGGTGCCTTCGAGGATGGAGCGGGCGCCGCCCACCACTGTGGCGTCGGTCGAACCGTACTCGCGCAGGCCGGTCTCGGCGACTTTGCCGCCGAGGACGCTGGCCATGGCCTGGAAGCCGTAGCAGATCCCCAGGACGGGGACACCTGCGTCGAACAGGCCTTCGCTGACAGCAGGTGCACCTTCCGCGTACACGCTGGAGGGGCCGCCGGAAAGAATGATGGCTGCCGGGTTCTTGGCCATGATCTGTTCCGTGGTCCAGGTGTGGGGCACCACCTCGGAATAGACATCTGCATCGCGTACCCGGCGGGCAATGAGCTGTGCGTACTGGGCGCCGAAGTCCACAACTAGGACAGGGCGCTCTTCTATGGGAGGGGTCGCGGAATTAGTCACCCTACAAGGATAGTCTCCGGAGCTTGCAAGCCGCACATCCGCCGGCAGGCTGTGGCGCGCAGCACTCCCGGTTTTTCAGTAGCGCTTAGCGGCTTCGGGGTGTGCAGCCAGCTCGGCGAGGACCTGCTTGTGCGTCCGGGCTTCCACAATGAAGGACAGGAAGGGGACGACACCGCCCAGGGCAATCAGGATGAACTTGGAGAAGGGCCAGCGCATCAGCTGCCACAGGCGGAAGTCGGACAGCAGGTACACCACGTACAGCCAGCCGTGCGCAATCAGGACGCCGGTGAACAGGTTCAGCGGGCCTACGGTGATTTCTTCGATTTTGAGGCCGTACTTGAGGATCATCTCCACGCACAGCAGCAGCAGGAACACACCCGTGACGTAGGAGAACACCTTGTAAAACGTCAGGGCAGAACGGATCTGCGCGTGGGTGCCGCCGAAACGGCGCTTCTTCCGGCGCGGTTTCCGGGCTGCTGCAGTTGTGGGATCACTCACTTTTGTACCTCACTGGTTGGGGCCGGACGCACGGGCGCGGGGCCCTCGTCGTCGTCTTCGTCGTCGTCTTCGTAGTACTCGTCGTCGTCCTCGAGGGAGCTCCGGTAGGCATCCGCGACGAGGCGCCACCACAGGAAAACAGCGAACCCGGCAAAGACAAACCACTCGACGGCATAAAAAATGTTCATCCAGTTTACCGAGGTTTCCTGGGGCTGGGCCGCCACGTCCACGGTGCGCATGCTGCCGGTCGGGACAGCCTCGCCGCCAACGGTGATCTCGTTCGCGGACACAAAGCCGGCATAGCCCGGGGTGTCCCAGACATTGATCAGTTCGGCGCTGGCGAGGCTGGGCAGGATGCCGTCCTCGTCCGGAGCCTGCGGAACGGGGCCTTCCGGCGGGAGGAGGCGTCCGACGACGGCGGCGGCACCGGAGGGGGCCGGCTCAACATCGTCCGGATCGGCAACCCAGCCGCGGACCACCGGCATGACGGCGTCCTGGGGCGCTCCGTCGACGGCGAAAGCCGTCACCACCCAGTAGCCGGTCTCACCGTCGTACAGCCGCTCGCTGATCAGCACCGTGTCTTCGTCGTTGAAGGATCCGTTCATGGACACCACCTGGTCAGCTGCACTGCCCATCATTTCCACCCCGGGGGTGAAGACGTCGGTCAGGGGCCGGACTTCCTCGGTGGTGGAGGCTGCGGGAGGCGGCTCGCTCTCGGCGGTTGAAAACTGCCACTGGCTCAGAAGGACAAATACCGCGGACAGCGCGAGGGCAAAGAGCAGCGCGAGGATCCAGCGGGGTTGCAGGGCAGTTTTCAGCACGCTTTAACCGTACGTCGTAACCGTGCGGAAAACCCAATGCCGGCGCCTTGGCCTCCGCAGCCCTCAGTGGTCAAAGAAGACCAGTGAGGAGTTAATCAGTTCGGCAATGACTTCGGGATCATTGGCCCGGCGGAGGGAATCCCGAAAGGCCGGGCGGAACAAAGACCGCGCCAGGGTGGCCAGGACTTCCAGATGTTCAGAGAACGCACCCGCGGGCGTTGCTATGAGCAGTATCACGGTGGCCGGGCCGTCGGACGCGCCAAAATCGATGCTGTGCCCGTAGCGGGTGATCCCCACGGCAATCGAGGTCTGCAGCACATGTTCACTGCGTGCATGCGGCACGCCGATTCCGCCGGGCAGCCCGGTGGCCATCTGGTGTTCCCGGGCGTTTACCTGTTTGAGGAAGGCGTCCAGATCATCAATCCGCCCCTGCTCATACATCTTTTGGGCAAGCTGCGCGGCGGCGTCCGTGCGGTCGGCCGCCTCCATCTCCAGGATCACCATTTCAGGCACCGTCAGCACTGCGTCCCTTTCCTGCAGGGAGAGCTCGGGTTCCACCTCAGCTGAGCGGCGCAATATCGTGGGCCTTCAACCGGGCGGCGTCCGCCGAGATGTCGTCCGGCTGTTCCTGGCTGAGCCGTTCGGCTTCCACCCGTGCCTCGTAGTGGGCCACTTCCTGCTGCACCCGCTCGGGCCCCCAGTTCAGGACCGGAGCCATTAGCTCCGCCGCGACGGGAGCCGCGGACACTCCGCGGTCCCAGGACTCAATGGAGATGCGGGTGCGGCGGGCCAGCACGTCTTCCACATGGCGGGCCCCCTCGGAGGTGGTGGCATACACGACTTCGGCGCGCAGGTAGTCGTCGGCTCCCGGCAGGGGCTCCCCCAGTTCAGGGTTCTGGCGGATCAGTTCCAGGACCTCGGTGGCCAGGGAACCGTAGCGGTTCAGCAGGTGCTCCACCCGTGCCACGTGCACCCCGTAGTGCTCTGCGGTGCGGTGCCGGCGGTTCCAGGCGGCCTTGTAGCCCACCGCACCCAGCAGCGGGATGGTGGAGGTGCAGCTTTCGGGCACCTTCTCGTCCAGGGCGCGGGCCGCCTCGTCCACGGCGTCCTTGGCCATCACGCGGTAGGTGGTCCATTTGCCGCCGGCCACCACCACCAGTCCCGGCACCGGATGCGCCACCACGTGTTCCCGGGACAGTTTGGCCGTGGAATCATTTTCGCCGGCGAGCAGCGGCCGCAGCCCGGCGTACACGCCCTCAACGTCTTCGCGCGTCAGCGGGGTTTTGAGGACCCGGTTCACGTGCTCGAGGATGTAGTCGATGTCCGCTGAGGTGGCCGCGGGATGCGCCTTGTCCAGGTTCCAGTCCGTGTCCGTGGTGCCCACAATCCAGTGCCTGCCCCAGGGAATGACAAAGAGGACGGACTTTTCCGTGCGCAGGATCATGCCGACGGTGGACTGGATCCGGTCCCGCGGCACCACCAGGTGCACGCCCTTGGAGGCCCGGACCTTCAGCTGCCCGCGGTCGGTGACCATGGCCTGCGTTTCATCGGTCCATACCCCGGTGGCGTTGACCACCTGGCGGGCGAAGATGTCGAATTCCCGTCCGGACTCGGAGTCCTTGACCCGGGCGCCCACCACGCGTTCGCCTTCGCGCAGGAAATCCACCACGGAGAGCCGGTTGGCCACGGTGGCGCCGTAGTGCGCCGCGGTCCGGACCATGTTCGCCACGTACCGGGCGTCATCCACCTGGGCATCGTAGTAGCGGATGGAGCCGATCATGGCGTCATCCTTGAGGCTGGGGGCGGCCCGGAGCGTGGATTTCTTGCTGAGGTGCTTGTGCATGGGCACCCCGCGGGAGTTGCCCGAGGTCAGTCCCATGGTGTCGTACAGCATGATGCCCGCACCCACATAGGGCCGCTCATAGAAGCGGTGCGTCAGGGGGTACAGGAACGGTACGGGCTTGACCAGGTGCGGAGCGATCCGCTGGATCAGGAGCCCGCGTTCCTTGAGTGCCTCCGCCACCAGCGCGAAGTCCAGCATCTCCAGGTACCGCAGTCCGCCGTGGATGAGCTTGGAGGAGCGCGACGACGTGCCCGAGGCCCAGTCCCGGGCCTCCACCATGCCCACCTTGAGCCCGCGGGTCACCGCGTCCAGGGCTGCTCCGGCGCCCACCACGCCGCCGCCCACAATCAGGATGTCCAGTTCCTGGCCTGGTTCTGCAGTGGACCGCAGCGCGGCCAGGGCGTCTTCCCGATATTCCGGGCTGAGTGCATCTTTGCTCATGGAACAGATTCCTCTCTGGGACCCGCCGGCGCTGCGTCCGCTGCAGCCACTCTAGGGAACTACATGCTGGATAGGTAGGGCGCGACAAGCACCTCGATGCGCTGGAACGCTTTCACGTCCGAGTAGCCGGTGGTGGCCATGGCACGCCGCAGTGCGCCCATGAGGTTGGACGTGCCGTTGGTGTGGTGCGAAGGCCCCCAGAGGACTTCCTGCAGCGGGCCAACCGTGTCCAGCCGGACCCGGTCCCCGCGGGGAAGTTCGCTGTGGTGTGCTTCCTGGCCCCAGTGCCATCCCTGGCCGGGAGCTTCCTCGGCGCGGGCCAGCGCGGAGCCGAGCATGACGGCGTCGGCGCCCATGGCGATGGCCTTGACGATGTCGCCGCTGGTGCCCATGCCGCCGTCGGCGATCACGTGGACGTACCGGCCGCCGGATTCATCCATGTAATCGCGCCGTGCCTCGGCGATATCGGCGATGGCGGTGGCCATGGGTGCGTGGATGCCCAGCGCGCGGCGGGTGGTGGTGGTTGCTCCCCCGCCGAAGCCGACGAGGACGCCTGCTGCGCCGGTGCGCATCAGGTGCAGGGCCGGGGTGTAGCCCGCGGCGCCGCCCACGATGACGGGAACGTCCAGTTCGTAGATGAACTGCTTGAGGTTCAGCGGTTCAACGGTCTTGGAGACGTGCTCGGCGGAGACGGTGGTGCCTCGGATGACAAAGATGTCCACGCCGGCGGCCAATACGGTCTTGTAGAACTCCTGGGTGCGCTGCGGGGTCAGGGACCCGGCAACGGTCACGCCGGCGTCGCGCACTTCGGCGAGCCGGGAGGTGATCAGTTCCGCCTGGATGGGTGCGTCATAGATTTCCTGCAGCCGGCGGGTGGCTGCGGGGTTGTAGTTCTCCTGGCTCAGGACGGCGATTTCATCCAGCAGGGGCTGCGGATCCTCGTAGCGGGTCCACAGGCCCTCCAGGTTCAGCACGCCCAGTCCGCCCAGCTTGCCCATGGCAATTGCCGTAGCCGGGGACATCACCGAGTCCATGGGAGCACCCATGACCGGCATCTCAAACTGGTAGGCGTCTATCTGCCAGTTGATTGAAACGTCCTGCGGGTCCCGCGTGCGCCGGGACGGCACAATTGCCACATCATCGAGGGAGTAGGCTCGGCGCCCACGCTTGCCACGGCCAATTTCAATCTCATTACTCACACCCCTAGGTTATCCCAGGCACGCGCCCGGAGCTTAAAACAGCAGCAGCCGCGTCCTTCCCGGTGCGGGACGGGACGCGGCTGCTGCTGTTTTGCCGGTCTTGGCGGCTTAGCGGCGGGTGCCGTAATTCGGTGCCTCGGCAGTCATCATGATGTCGTGCGGGTGCGATTCCTTCAGGCCTGCCGGAGTGATCCGGACAAATTTGCCCTTCTGCTTCAGTTCCTCGATGGTGCGTGCACCGGTGTAGAACATGGTCTGACGCAGGCCGCCCACGAGCTGGTGGGCCACGGCGGACAGCGGTCCGCGGTAGGGAACCTGGCCTTCGATGCCTTCGGGGATCAGCTTCTCATCCGAGGGAACGTCCGCCTGGAAGTAGCGGTCCTTCGAGTAGGAGGTGTTCTTGCCGCGGCTCTGCATGGCGCCGAGGGAACCCATGCCCCGGTAGGACTTGAACTGCTTGCCGTTGACGAAGACGAGGTCACCCGGGCTTTCAGCCGAACCGGCGAGCAGGCCGCCCAGCATGACGGTGTCGGCGCCGGCAACGATGGCCTTGCCGATGTCGCCCGAATACTGCAGGCCGCCGTCGGCGATCAGCGGCACTCCGGCCGGGATGGCCGCCTTGGAGGCCTCATAGATGGCGGTGATCTGGGGAACGCCCACACCGGCCACTACACGGGTGGTGCAGATGGAGCCGGGTCCGACGCCGACCTTGATGGCGTCAGCACCGGCGTCGATCAGGGCCTGCGCGCCCTCGCGGGTGGCCGCCTGTCCGCCGATGATGTCCACGTGCGCAACGGCGGGGTCCTTTTTCAGGCGGGCGATCATGTCCAGCACGCCTGCACTGTGGCCGTTGGCGGTGTCCACCACGAGGATGTCCACGCCGGCTTCAACCAGGGTCATTGCGCGCTCGTAGCCGTCACCGAAGAAGCCGATGGCGGCACCGACCCGGAGGCGGCCTTCCTCGTCCTTGGTGGCCAGCGGGTACTGCTCGGCCTTGTCGAAGTCCTTGACCGTGATGAGTCCCTGCAGGCGGCCGGCGTCGTCGACCAGCGGCAGCTTCTCGATGCGGTGCTTGCCCAGCAGCTCCATGGTCTCTTCGGCGCTGATGCCCACGCGCCCGGTAATCAGGGGCATGCGGGTCATGACTTCGTTGACCTTGCGGCGGGGGTAGTCTGCCCGCGGAATGAAGCGGGTGTCGCGGTTGGTCACAATGCCCAGGAGCTTGTTCTCTGCGTCTACGACCGGCAGGCCGGACACACGGAAATGCGCACACAGGTCATCGAGTTCCTGCAGGGTGGCGTCCGGGGAAATGGTGACCGGGTTGGTGATCATCCCGGATTCGCTGCGCTTGACGCGGTCCACATGCTCAGCCTGGTCCGGAATGGACAGGTTGCGGTGGATAACGCCGAGGCCGCCCTGGCGGGCCATGGCGATGGCCATGCGGGATTCCGTGACCGTGTCCATGGCAGCGGAAAGCAGCGGCGTGTGCACGGTGATCCGCTTGGACAGCCGTGAGGAGGTGTCCGCCTCGGACGGGATGACGTCCGTAGGGCCGGGCAGCAGCAGGACGTCGTCGTAGGTCAGGCCGATGAAGCCGAACGGGTCATGCTCTGGGGACTGCTGGCTCAAAACTGCGCCTCTTTCGCGAAGGACCGGAGGGATGGAGAAATGGAAGAAAAAGCCGGAGAACGGACCGGCGGGCTTCTTACCATCCTAAAACGAAAGACGGCCGGTCCCTATTCCAAATCCTTACTGGTGGCATCCATCACAGCGGTTCCGCCCCCTGCTGCGGAGGGGCAGATCCCCGGACACGCGAAAGCCCCGGTGCCGCACGGGTTTTCCGCGGGCACCGGGGCTAACAGGTCACCTAGTGCTGGTGGCCGTTGCTTTCGTCGTCGTCGTCGGCCGGCTTCTCCACCACAAGAGCTTCGGTGGTGAGGACCAGCGCGGCGATGGACGCAGCGTTGCGCAGGGCGGAACGGGTGACCTTGACCGGGTCAATGATGCCGGCCTCGATCAGGTTCTCGTACACGCCGGTGGCGGCGTTGAAGCCGTTGTTGACCTCGAGGTCGGTGACCTTGGCGACAACAACCATGCCTTCGGCACCGGCATTTTCGGCGATCCAGCGCAGCGGCTGTGCCAGGGCGCGGCGCACCAGGCCCACTGCAGTGGCGGCGTCGCCCTCAAGCTTGAGGACCTCGGGATCGGTGTCCAGGGCCTTGGCAGCGTGGACCAGCGCGGAACCGCCGCCGGCCACAATGCCCTCTTCCAGGGCAGCACGCGTCGAGGACACAGCGTCTTCGATGCGGTGCTTCTTTTCCTTCAGCTCAACCTCGGTGGCTGCGCCAACCTTGATCACGCCGATGCCGCCGGAAAGCTTGGCCAGGCGTTCCTGCAGCTTTTCGCGGTCCCAGTCGGAGTCCGTGCGTTCGATTTCGGCACGGATCTGGGCGACGCGGTCCGCGACGTCGGATTCCGAGCCGGTTCCGTCAACAATGGTGGTGCTGTCCTTGGTGACCGTGATGCGGCGGGCGGAGCCCAGCACCTCCAGGCCAACCTGGTCCAGCTTCAGGCCCAGGTCCGGGGAGACAACCTGCGCACCCGTGAGGGTGGCGATGTCCTGCATCATGGCCTTGCGGCGGTCACCGAAACCGGGGGCCTTGACGGCAACCACGTTCAGGGTGCCGCGGATCTTGTTGACCACCAGGGTCGACAGGGCTTCGCCTTCGATGTCTTCGGCGATGATGAACAGCGGCTTGGAGGCCTGCAGTGCCTTTTCCAGCAGCGGCAGGAACTCGGCCACGGAGGAAATCTTGCCGGAGTTGATCAGGATCAGCGCGTCTTCGAGGACGGCTTCCTGACGCTCCGGATCGGTCACGAAGTACGGGGACAGGTAACCCTTGTCGAACTGCATGCCCTCGGTGATGACCAGTTCGGTCTGGGTCGAGGAGGATTCCTCGATGGTGATGACGCCGTCCTTGCCGACGGTGTCAAAAGCCTTGGCCAGCAGCTCGCCGATCTCCATGCTCTGCGCGGAGATGGCAGCGACGTGCGCAACCTGGTTGCCTTCAACTTCCTTGGCGTTTTCCAGCAGGCGTGCGGCCACTGCTTCCACAGCAGTCTCCATGCCGCGCTTGAGCTGGCCCGGAGCTGCGCCTGCAGCAACGTTGCGCAGGCCTTCCTTGACCAGGGCCTGGGCCAGGACGGTGGCCGTGGTGGTGCCGTCGCCGGCAACATCGTTGGTCTTGGTGGCGACTTCCTTGGCCAGCTGTGCGCCGAGGTTCTCGTACGGATCGTCCAGCTCAACTTCACGGGCGATGGTCACGCCGTCGTTCGTGATGGTGGGAGCGCCCCAGGTCTTGGCGAGCACTACGTTGCGGCCGCGCGGGCCGAGGGTCACCTTGACGGTGTTGGCCAGCTTGTCGACGCCGGCCTCCAGCGAGCGGCGGGCGGAGTCGTTGAACTCCAATTGCTTTGCCATGTGTGTGTCCTTTCCGACAGCTACATCTGCACCTGCATCAGAAAACCCCGGCCAGATTGGCCGGGGCTTCCCTTTTTCAACTACTTAACGACGATGGCCAGCACGTCGCGGGCGGACAGCACCAGGTACTCCTGGCCGCCGTGCTTGACTTCAGTTCCGCCGTACTTGGAGTAGATGACAACGTCACCTTCGGAAACATCCACGGGAACGCGGTTGCCGTTGTCATCAACGCGGCCGGGGCCTACTGCAACAACTTCGCCCTCCTGGGGCTTTTCCTTTGCAGTGTCCGGGATGACGAGGCCGGAAGCAGTGGTCTGCTCGGCTTCGAGGGGGCGGACAACAATGCGATCCTCAAGGGGCTTAATCGAGACCGACACTCGGGCTCTCCTTTGCGTAGTTACTAACGGATGGGGACCGTCGGTGGGCGCTGGCCGTCGTCGCGGTGCCGGTTGGCGCTTCCCTCGGGAATTAGCACCCTCCCTAGGAGAGTGCTAGGTCCGACTTTATGCAAGGGCTGGCACTCGGTCAAGGCGAGTGCCAATTTTCGCGGCATTCAGTGCCGCGGGGAGAATATGCGTTACCTCATGAGATGCCAAAGTTGCTTAGGCTGTCCTAACAAGGTAGTTTTCAAAGGCGCGCAGAATTAGCAAATGTTTTTGTGTCCTAATGAAAATATCTGTCCTATTGGTGGGGTTCCCCACCGGGCCGGACGATCGACCCAAGCAGTTGGAGCCCTACCGTGAAAACTCCCACCAAGTCCCGCCTTGTTGCCGGGACCGTATTTGCTTCCCTTCTTGCGCTGAGCGCCTGCGGATCGGAAACCGAAGCCTCGGCGGATGCCTCGGCCGAGCCGTCCATGATCACCGTGGAGCACGCCCAGGGCAGCACCGAGGTTCCGGTCAATCCTGAAACCGTGTACACCTTTGACCTGGGTGCGCTGGACACCATGGATGCCCTCGACGTCGATGTCGACGGTGTCCCTGCCGCCACGTATCCCGAAAGCCTCTCCAAGTACGCCGGAGACGAGTACGCGAAGATCGGCAGCATGAAGGAGCCGGACTTCGAAGCCATCAGCGAAGGCGACCCGGACCTGATCATCATCTCCGGCCGTGTTGCGGGCTCCTATGAGGAACTCAGCAAGATTGCCCCCACCATCGACCTCAGCGTGGACGCTGCGGATTCCATCAATTCCTTCAAGGAAGCGGCAGGCACCCTGGGCCGCATCTTCGAGAAGGAAGACACGGTTGAGGAAAAGCTCGCCGCGATCGACAAGCGCATCGAGGAAACCAAACCCGTTGCAGCGGAGGCCGGCACCGGCCTGATCGTCATGACCAGCGGCGGTGAAATGACCGCCTACGGCGCCGGTTCCCGTTTCGGCATCATCCACGACGTCCTCGGTGTAACACCGGTGGCCGACATCAAGCACGAGGGCTCCCACGGCGAGTCCATCACCGCGGAATTCATTGCCAGCCAGAATCCCGACCACCTGTTTGTGATTGACCGCGACGTCGCCGTGGGCCAGAGCGGCGAGGCCGCTTCCGCCGTGATGAGCAATGAGCTCGTGGACGGCACCAAGGCCGCGAAGAACGGCAACATCACGATGCTGGATGCCTCCAGCTGGTACCTCGTCGGATACGGGCTGAACAACGTGGACAGCATGGTTTCCACCGTTCAGGACGCCGTCTCCTAACCCTCTCTCACCGTTTGGGTTCCGGCGCCGGCGCCGGAACCCAAACGAGACCGGACAGAATTATGAGCGCCGCCGCCGTGCCCGCCCCCAGCCAGGTTCCTCCCCCGGCACCGATTCCACCCTCCGCCGCCGCGGCCCCCCGACGACGGCGGCTTCCGCGTACCGCTGCAAGCCTTGCCCTGGGTGCCGCTGCGGTCCTGGTGCTGGCCGTGGCCAGCATGTTCGTGGGGGTCAGCGACGTCTCCCTGTCCTCGCTGCTGTCCGGCGACCCGGTTGCCTGGCAGGTGTTCTGGGTCAGCCGGGTTCCCCGCACCCTCAGCGTCATCCTTGCGGGCACGGCGCTGAGCGTCGCCGGGCTGATCATGCAGCTGATGGCCCGCAACAAGTTCGTGGAACCGGGCACGGTGGGCACCGTGGAATCGGCGTCGCTGGGTATTTTGGTGGTCACCGTCCTGCTGCCCGGCGCGTCCCTGATGATGAAAATGTCCACGGCCACGGTGTTTGCCATGGCCGGGACCGCCTTGTTCCTGCTCATCCTGCGCCGCCTTCCGCTGCGCAACACCCTCCTTGTTCCCCTGGTGGGCATCATGCTCGGCGGCGTCATTTCCGCTGTCACCACTTTTTTCGCCTACCGCACGGATCTGCTGCAAACCCTGAACAGCTGGATGGTCGGGGACTTCTCCGGTGTCCTGCGCGGCCGCTATGAGCTGCTGTGGATCGTTGGAATCCTCACCGTCATCGGTTACCTGGCGGCGGACCGCTTCACGGTTGCCGGCATGGGCGCGGATTTCACCACCAATCTGGGCCTGAACTACAACCGGGTGATGGCCCTGGGCCTGGTCATCGTGTCCCTGATCAGCGCCGTCGTCGTTGTCAGCGTGGGCTCCATTCCGTTCCTGGGCCTGATAGTTCCCAATCTGGTGTCCCTGCTGATCGGTGACAATGTCCGGCGGGCCGTGCCCTGGGTGGCGGTCTTCGGCGCCGGGTTTGTGCTCGCCTGCGACATCATCGGGCGCACCATCCGCTACCCGTATGAAATTCCGGTGGGCGTGATCGTTTCCGCCATCGGCAGCGTCCTGTTCCTGTACCTGCTCCTGCGAAAGCGTGCCTCCCGTGGCTGAATCCGGCACCAAATCCGGCACTGAAGCCCCCACCAGCCCGCTTCCCACCGCCCTTGTCTCGCACCGCCGGCACCCGGTGCGGTCCCTGCCGCCCAAGTTCTGGATCATCACGCTCGGAATTGCCGCCGCCGCCCTCGTGGCCCTCTTCATGACCATCGAGCTGCGCGGCAACCTCGGATACATCCTTCCCCGCCGCGCCGTCAAGGTTGCCTCCATGATCCTGGTGGCCTATGCCGTGGGCGTGTCCACCGTGCTCTTCCAGACGGTGACCTGCAACCGCATCCTGACGCCGTCGATCATGGGCTTTGACGCCCTTTATGTGCTGCTGCAGACCGTTCTGGTCTTTGTCCTCGGCGGGCAGTTTGTCCTCACCATGTCCGAACCGCTGCGCTTTGTCATCGAAATCGTGCTGATGGTGGGTTTCTCATTCCTGCTCTACCGCTGGCTGTTTACCGGCGGCGGCAGGTCCCTGCACCTCATGCTGCTGGTGGGCATCATTTTCGGCACCATGTTCCGCGGCTTTTCCTCCCTGCTGCAGCGGCTGATCGACCCCAGCGAATTCATCATCCTGCAGGATCTGTTCTTTGCGTCCTTCAACAACGTGGACAGCGCGCTGCTGGGGTACTCCGCCGCCGCCGTGGTGCTGGTCAGCATCCCGGCCTGGCGGATGCGCCGGTCCTTCGATGTGCTGGCACTGGGCCGGGACACCGCCGTCAACCTTGGCGTGAACCATACCCGCGCTGTTACCGCCACGTTGGTGATCTGCTCCGTGCTGGTGGCAGTCTCCACCGCCCTGGTGGGTCCGGTGACGTTCTTCGGCCTGCTCGTTGCCTCGCTTGCCTACCAGCTGTGCTCCCACTTCCGCCATACGGCGGTGCTTCCCATCGCCGTCCTGCTCGGGATCATTGCCCTGGTGGGCGGACAGCTGGTTCTGGAGCGGATCTTCGCATTCGACACCGCGCTGAGCATCGTCATTGAGTTCGTGGGCGGCATTGTCTTCCTTATCCTGCTGCTGAGAGGCAACGTCAAATGATCTCCGTAACCGGCGTCTCCAAGTCCTACAACGGCCAGATGGTGGTCGACTCCGTCAGCTGCGAGATCAAGGAAGGCGGCATCACCTCCATCATCGGGCCCAACGGCGCCGGAAAATCCACCCTGCTGTCCATGGTTTCCCGGCTGCTGCGGATGGACAGCGGGACCGTGGAAGTGGATGGCTTGGATGTCACGGCAACCCCGGGCAAGGATCTGGCCCGCAAAATGGCCATCCTCCGCCAGGACAACACACTGACGGTCCGCCTCACCGTGCGGGACCTGGTGGGCTTTGGCCGCTACCCGCACAACGGCGGACGGCCCACCGCCGCCGACAAGGCGTTTATCGACGAGGCCATGGCCTACCTGGACCTCACGGCATTGGCGGACCGGTTTGTGGATGAGCTCTCCGGCGGCCAGCGCCAGCGGGCCTTCATTGCCATGGTGCTGGCCCAGGGCACCGATTACCTGCTGCTCGACGAGCCGCTGAACAACCTGGATATGAAGCACTCGGTGGAAATGATGCGCCTGCTGCGCCGGCTCACGGACGACTTCGGGAAAACCGTGGTCCTGGTCATCCACGACATCAACTTTGCCTCCTGCTACTCCGACGACATCATTGCCATGCGCGAGGGCCGGCTGATCCACCAGGGACCCCCGGCGCAGATCATGCAGCCGGCGGTGCTGCGCGACATTTACGACATCGATATCAGGATTGAAGAAATCGACGGCAACCGGATCGGCGTTTACTTCGCCTAGTCCGTTGACCCCGCCCCGCCCAAAGTGGGCTCCGTCTGACGGAGTATCGGGCTCCACCGTTGCGGCGCGCCGCGGGCGCCTTTTAGCGTGGGGATCCGGCCAAAGGGCCGGGCACACCGAGGAAGGCCGTCCATGGAGCCCAAGCTGCGCGTCGTCATCCAGCTCGACATCGATCTGAGCCAGATACGGCTGGTGGTGCGGGGCAGGGTCACGGAACAGAACAGCAGGGTCCTGTATGTGCTGGCCCGCCGCGCCAATGCCACGCTCCCCGGGTTGAACGTGGTGCTGGACCTCCATCAGGCCACGAGTACCCCCGAGGCCCTCTCGGAGCTGCGCCGTACGTCCGAAACCGGGGCGCTGCCCCTTTTGGGCGGGCGAGGGAGCGCAGCTCTTGCGCCGCGGCAGCTGAGCATCCTGGCCCCGGCAGCCTAGCTCCGCCCGGCGTGGCAGCCGGGCCGCCCAGCAAATCCCCCGTAAATGAAGCTGAGCAGGCAGCTGGAGAAGGCGGGCAGCACCCTTCCAGCCTGCCGGTCCTCAGGGCTGGTCGCCGCCCGCTGAAGTCTCCCGCACCCGGGCCAGGCGCGCCACGGCCTCGGTCAGTACCTCCGGTGAGCAGGCAAAGTTCAGCCGGGCAAAGCCCGCCCCCAGCCGGCCGAACTTCAGGCCCGGTTCCAGGGCCACCCGTCCCTGTCCCAATGCCACTGCGGCGGGGTCCGCACCCCAGCCGAGGCCGCGGAAGTCCAGCCAGGCCAGGTAGCCGGCCGACGGCGGACGGTAGGTAACTTCGGGCAGCTCGGCTGCCAGCAGCTCGCCCAGCAGCCGCCGGTTGTCCGTCAGGGAGGCGAGGACGCCCGCGAGCCACGGTCCGCCGTCGTCGTACGCGGCCACCGCGGCGTGCAGTCCCAGGATGGAGGTCCGTGCGGACACCTCCGCCGGCATGGAATCCAGCTGCAGGCGGGTGCGGGCGCTGGAGGCAACCATCACCGCGCACTTGGTTCCGGCGATGTTCCAACCCTTGCTGGCGGCCGTGACGCAGATGCCGAATTCGCGGGCATTGTCCGAGACCGAAAGGTAGGGGGTAAACGTGTTGGGCGCGTAGGTCAGCGGTGCGTGGATCTCATCGCTGATCACGGCAACCCCGTACTTGGCGGACAGGTCCGCGAGCGCGTGCAGGGTTTCCGCGGAGTGCACCATGCCCAGCGGGTTGTGCGGATTGCACAGCAGCAGGGCATCGGCACCGCGGGCAAAGGCCCGTTCCACTGCCGGCAGGTCCAGCTGCCAGCCCCTGCCGGTGAGCAGCAGGGGAACCTCAACCACTGACGCCTCCGCTTCAAGCGGCAGTTCGTAGAACGGCGGGTAGACCGGCGGGGTAATGACCACCGAGCCGTCCACGGGCACGGTTTGGCGCAGGCATTCCACAATGGCCACGCTGACATCGGTGGTGGTCCGCACGTCCCCGGGGTCCGGATTCCAGTCCCAGGTCCGTCCGGCGTACCGGGTAAAGGCTGCGGCAACGGGATCGGGTCCGGCAACGTAGCCCGTGTCCGAGGCAAGGACCCGGCCGATGATCGCCTGCTGCACGGGTTCGGCCAGCGGATAGTCCATTTCCGCCACGAACAGCGGGAGGACGTCAGCCGGATAGGTCTGCCATTTGTAACTGGTGCGCGCACGCAGCACGGACAGCGGTTCGGCGGCAATCTTCGTCATGCCGCCCAACCTACAGCTAACGTGCGCGGCGGCAGAACTACTACGCTGGTAAGCATGCCCGATACCTCCCTTGCCCATGTTCTGACCTCCGAAGGCTGGGAGCTGCTGAACTCCCTGGGCCCGTATCTGGAGTCCGAGTCCTTCAAGCTGAACACTGACCTGCGCAAGGCCGGCCACTCCCCCGACGTCGTCGCCGCCGTCCTCACCCAGGCGAAGCTGCGGATGAAGGCGCGGACCAAATTCGGGCCGTTTGCTGAGCACATGCTGTTCACGGCACCGGGGCTGGAGCAGGCCACCCGCCTGAACGTCGCGGCCCTGCACGCCCAGCGCTATGTCCAGGCCGGGCTGGAGAAGGTTGCGGACCTGGGCTGCGGCATCGGTGCCGACTCCCTGGCCCTGGCCACCCTGGACCGGAAGGTCACAGCCGTGGAGCTGGACGAGATCACCGCCGCTGCCGCAACCATCAACCTCATGCCCTGGCCCAACGCGTCGGTGGTGCAGGGCGCGGCCGAGGACTTTGACCTGAGCGGGTTCGACGGCGTCTGGCTGGATCCTGCCCGCCGCACCACCTCCACCTCGGGCACCACCCGTATTTTTGATCCCGAGGCCTTCTCCCCGCCCCTGTCCTTCGTGGAAGCGCTGGCCGGCCGCGGCCTGCCGGTGGGCGTGAAGATGGGCCCCGGCATCCCGCACGAGGCGCTGCCGGAAAACTGCGAGGTGCAGTGGGTATCCGTGGACGGCGACGTCACCGAGGCCACACTGTGGTTCAACGCCCTGCGCCGTGAAGGTGTCCGCCGGGCGGCCCTGGTGATCGGGCCCAACGGTGCGGCCGAGCTGACCTCGCCCCTGGACTATGCCCCCGGTGAGGAGGATGTTTCAGTCGGCCCCGTGGATGCCTACCTGTATGAGCCCGACGGCGCGGTCATCCGTGCGGGCCTGGTCGCCGACATCGCGCGTTCCCTCGGCGGGCATCTGCTGGATCCGCACATCGCCTACATCGGGGCTCCCGAACTGCTGGAAACCCCCTTTGCCCGTGCCTACAAGGTGCTGGAAGTCCGGCCCTACAACGTCAAGGCGCTCAAGGCCTGGGTCAAGGCCAACGGAATCGGTGTCCTTGACATCAAAAAGCGCGGCATGTCCGTCACGCCCGAAGAAGTGCGCAAGCAGCTGCTGACCGGCTCCGGCAAAGGCCGCAACAAGGCAACCCTGATCCTGACCCGTCTGGGGGAAGACCGGGTGGCGGTTGTGGTGGAGCCGGTACCCGCGCCTGCCCCGGCCTAGGCGCGGGAGAACTCGCTGGCAGCCCGGACCTGTTCCGGGGTCGGGCGCACCCCGGTGTACAGCACAAACTGTTCTTCCGCCTGGATTGCGATCACTTCGGCACCGGTGATCACGGCTTTGCCGGCGGCCCGGGCTGCCGTGATCAGCGGCGTCTCTGCGGGCAGCGCGACGACGTCGAACACCGTGCGCGCGGCAGCCAGCGTGGTCTCGGAGAAGGCCTGGACATTTTCGTGTTCTCCGGCCATACCCAGCGGCGTCACGTTGATGATCAGGTCCGCGGTGCTTTCACCGCTCTCCGGCCGCCAGTTGAAGTCATAGAGATCAGCGAGCGCCCGGCCGCTCGCCTCGTTGCGGGCCGCGATGGTGACGTCCGAGAATCCCGCATCCCGCAGTGCCGCCGCCACAGCCTTGGCCATGCCGCCCGATCCCTGGAGCAGCACCGACCAGGAGACCGGGACATGGTGGTCACGGAGCAGCCGGGCGATGGCGAGGTAATCGGTGTTGTAGGCGGTGAGGACGCCGTCGTCGTTCACTATGGTGTTTACCGACCTGATTGCCTGCGCCGAGGGATCCATCCGGTCCACCAGCGCCATGACGTCTTCCTTGTACGGCATGGAGACCGCACAGCCGCGGATCGGCAGGCCGCGGACGCCCGCGATGGCCTGGGCAAGGTCCGCGGGGGCAAACGCCTTATAGACATAATTCAGGTCCAGCAGGTCATACAGGTAGTTGTGGAAGCGCGTTCCGATGTTTGACGGCCTCGCCGCGAGGGAAATGCACAGCGTCATGTCTTTGTTCAGGATGGGCATGCTCCCATTATGTCCGGGCACTCGCGCGAAGGGGCAGGGCTTCGGCGAGGGGGCGGGCTTCGGGGAGTGGACGGCATCCCGGTTTCCCGCCGCTAGGATTGATTGAGGTTCTCACGCGCTTTGATGCGGGACCGAGTTCCTCCAACGGTTACGTATACAGCAGGAGACAGTTTGCACATCGGTTTCGCCCAGTCGGCACAGTCAACCCTCGGCGTTGAATGGGAGCTGGCACTTGTTGACCGGAAAACCGGCGAGCTGATGTCAGTAGCCGATGAGGTCCTGCGCGGTGTCAGCGCCGCCCACCCGGACATTAACGAAGGCGACGAGCATCCGCACATTAAACAGGAGCTGCTCGAAAACACCGTTGAGCTGGTGACAGGCATCTGCACCACCGTTGCGGACGCCAAGGCGGACCTGACCCGCTCCCTGGAAGTGCTGCGCCGGGTCACCGACCCCATGGGCGTTGAGCTGTTCTGCTCCGGTTCCCATCCGTTCAGTGCGCCGCGCTCGCAGCCGGTCACGGACAAGGAACGCTACGCCAAGCTGATTGACCGCACGCAGTGGTGGGGCCAGCAGATGCTCATCTACGGAGTGCACGTCCACGTGGGCCTGGACAGCCGGGACAAGGTGCTGCCGGTCCTGGACGGGCTGGTGAATTACTTCCCGCATTTCCAGGCCCTGTCCGCTTCCTCCCCGTTCTGGTCCGGCGAGGACACCGGTTACGCCTCCCAGCGTGCCCTGATGTTCCAGCAGCTGCCCACAGCGGGCCTGCCCTTCCAGTTTGGCTCCTGGGCGGAGTACGAGTCCTATGTGCAGGACATGTTCACCACCGGGGTCATCGACTCCATCAGTGAAATCCGCTGGGACATCCGCCCGGTTCCGGGCCTGGGCACCATCGAAATGCGCATCTGCGACGGCATGGCCACCATTGAAGACGTCGGCGCCCTGGCAGCCCTGACCCAGTGCCTGGTGGACGAGTTCTCCACCATCCTGGAAAACGGCGGAACCATTCCCACCATGCCGCCCTGGCATGTTCAGGAAAACAAGTGGCGCGCCGCCCGTTACGGACTGGACGCCATCATCATCCTCGATGCTGCCGGCAACGAAAAGCTCGTGACGGACCATCTCCTGGAGGACGTCCTCCCCCGGCTGGCTCCCGTAGCTGAGAAGCTCGGCTGCTCTGCCGAACTGGCGGACGTAGCCGCAATCATTGAGCGCGGCGCCGGCTACCAGCGCCAGCGGAGGATCGCGGCAGAGAACGACGGCGATTTGCGCGCCGTCGTTCAGGACGGAATCCGGCAGCTGCGCGGCGAGGCCTAACCAGGGCCCGGGCCGGCTAGCCCCGGCGGCCCAGCCGGGCCAGGATGCGGGTCTGCCGGTCCGCATCCTCCGGAGCGGCCAGCGGGCCCCGGCAGATTCCCTCCGCGTACAGCTGGTCGCCAAACCCCGCCATGGCGGTTTCCAGATCGTCCATCTCGGCGTCGGAGAACACCCGGTCAGCCCCGGTTCCCGCGAGGACATCCCAGCCGTGCACCAGCATGTCAAAGCCGTAGAAATCGTTCAGGGTCCTGCCCACCGTGGTCTCTCCGGACCAGCCCTCAAACCGGTGTCCGGCAACATCGGGGTCCGAGAGAAGATCAGCCACGTCCTGCCGGTGGGTGCGCCACGCGGCCGCGGGATCACCGGTCTCCGGCGGCGGCCCGAGCCGTATTCCGTGGCCGGTGAAAAACTCGCGCTGGGTATCGATGAGGTGCAGCACCACATCCTCCCGGCTCCAGCCCGAGCAGGCCGACTCGGCCGCCCACTGCTCAGCAGTGAGCTCCCCGACCGACTCGGTCAGGGGAGCACTGGTTTCCAGAAACTTCGTCTTGGCGCCGGGCACCATCGCATCAGGCATGACGTTCCTTCGTTAGGCAGTTGCCACAGGTAACGCCAATATAGCTTCGGCCGCCGCCCCGCCGAAGAGGCGGCAGCAATATCCTTGCCCGGGTGCTGCGGGTTAGAGGTGGACGCTGGTGACCGGCATGGACGGATCCGGCGCAAACCCGATTCCGGACGGCTCGGCACCTGCCATCACCACCTGGGCTCCCAGCGCAGCCACCATGGCCCCGTTATCGGTGCACAGCGAGATGGGCGGCACCCGCAGGGAAATACCCTTGGCCTCGCACCGCTGCCGGGTCAGCTCGCGGAGCCGGGAGTTGGCCGCCACACCCCCGCCCAAGAGCAGGTTCGTGATCCCGTGTTCGGTGCAGGCCAGGACCGCCTTGGCCGTAATGACATCCACCACCGCTTCCTGGAAGGAAGCCGCGATATCCGCCACCGGCAGTTCCTCGCCGGCGGCTTCGTAGGCTTCCACGCAGCGGGCCACCGCAGTCTTCAGCCCGGAGAAGGACCAGTCATAGCGGTGCGGGCCGGGCTCCTCCGCGGAACCCATGTACTTGGCCTGGGTCAGGCCGCGCGGAAAGCGGATGGCCTTGGGATTTCCCTGCCGGGCCAGTTTGTCGATGGCCGGCCCTCCGGGATAACCCAGCCCGAGGATGCGGGCCACCTTGTCATAGGCTTCACCGGCGGCGTCATCGATGGTGGACCCGAGCAGCTGCACGTCACCGGTCAGCGACTTCACGCTGAGGATTTCGGTGTGGCCGCCGGACACCAGCAGCGCGCCGAGATTGTCCGGCAGTTCACCGCCGTCGAGCACGCCCACGCCCACGTGCGCCACCAGGTGGTTGATCGCGTACAGCGGCTTGCCGGTGGCAACGGCCAGCGCCTTGGCGGCGCACACGCCCACCATCAGCGCTCCGGCCAGCCCGGGTCCGGAGGTCACGGCAATGGCATCAATGTCCGCCAGCGTCACCCCCGCCTCGTCCAGGGCCTGCTGCAGCGTGGGCACAAAAGCATCCAGATGGGCGCGGGAGGCAATCTCAGGGATGACGCCGCCGAAACGGACGTGTTCATCCATGGAAGAGGACACCGTGTTGGTCAGCAGGGCACTGCCGCGGACAATACCGACGCCGGTTTCGTCACACGATGATTCGATGCCAAGCACCAGGGGCTCGGTGCGGTTCATTTCCCGTCCTTCATTGTTGCGCGCGGAGACCCGTTCCAGGCGGAAAGGGCCAGCCGCATAATCAGTGCGTCCGCGCCGTCGCGGTAGTAGCGCGGCCGGATGTGGATCTGTTCAAACCCGAACCAGCGGTAGAGCCGCTGCGCCCGGGGGTTGTCCGCCCGCACTTCCAGCAGCACGTCTTCGGCACCGCGGGACTTGGCTTCGTCAATGAGCGTGGCCAGAAGAGCTGAGCCGATTCCGGCTCCTTCGGCCTCCGGCGCCACGGCGATGGTCTGCACGTCGGCGATCGGCAGGACGCACATCAGCCCGGCATAGCCGATCACTGTGCCGGCGGCGTCGCAGGCCACGTAGTAGGAGCGCGTATCGGCCTGGTTGAGCTCGTCATAGAACATCTGCAGCGGCCAGGCGTCCACCGGGAACAGTGCCCGCTCCAGAGCGTCCACTGCTGCTATGTCGTCAAAGGTCATGGCCCGGATTGCGGTGCCGGCGGTTCCGGGTTCGCGGCTCACAGGGCGCGCTTCCGCGGTCCGGGCACCTTGGCGTCGGACTCGCGCAGGTACAGCGGTGTGGTGTCCAGCAGCGGCAGGCCGCGGACCAGGCGCACGACGGCGGTGCGGCCGAGGGCGGCGGCCGTGGGCTGGGTGCCGGCGAAGTCCGCGACGCCGCGCAGCACCTCCGGGTACAGGCCGGCGCCCGCACCGTAGGCCGGAAAGTCCGGAACCTCTGCGGGGTCAGTGACGAACGGCCCGGCCAGGAGCTGCGCTGTTCCTCCGGTGCTGCGGTAATGCGCCCAGTACACTTCCTTGCGCCGGGCGTCGGTGGCCACCACAAATTCGTCGACGCCCAGCCGCCAGGCGTCCAGGGCTGCATCCACGGCGATGGCATCAAGGCTCATGACCCCGTGCACGGGCTTGTTCCAGGCGAAACCGAGCGTGCGTGCGGTGACAATGCCGGAGCGCAGCCCGGTGAAGGGCCCGGGTCCCACCCCGACGACAACTGCGTCGATGTCCGCGGCGCTGACGCCGGCGGTTTCCATCAGGTCGGAGATGCCCGGTGCCAGCACTTCGGCGTGGGAACGGGTGTCCTCCGTGGCGAACTCGGCCAGGATCTCCCCTTCCCCGGTCAGCAGTGCCGCACTGGCAATAGCGGAGGTATCAATGGAGAGAATAAGCACGGTGCCTATTTTACGTCTCCTTTGGGTGCCCGCTTTCCCCGGCCGGCCGGGGCGTGCATTTGCTTAGGAGAGCCGGGTGTCCTTCCACCGCGGGCCGTAGGCGGCGATGCGGATGACGCGTTCTTCGTCGGGATCGTCGTCGTAGTCGAAGCTGAGGCCGGCGGTTCCCTGTACCGGCGCGGAACCGCCGCCGGTGGGACGGATGATCGTGATGTCGAGCCGGCTGTCGGAGAGGTGCTCCACGAGGCCGCGGCCCCACTCCACGACGGTGACCGAGGTGTCCATCGTATTTTCCAGGTCGATGTCGTCAATCTCACCGCTGGAACCGAGGCGGTAGGCGTCAACATGCACCAGATCCGGGCCCTGGCCGAGGCTGGGATGGATGCGCACCAGCACGAATGTCGGGGAAATAATCCCGGGGCGGACTCCGAGCCCGCGGCCAAGGCCCTGCGTGAACGTGGTTTTGCCGGCTCCCAGTTCACCGGTCAGCAGCAGCAGGTCCCCCGCTGCCAGCTGCCGGCCCAACCCTTCAGCCGCTGCCTGCGTCTGCAGTGCGTCCGTGGTGCGGATTTCTTCTTCCCATACCGGCGCCGATGCGCTGGTGCTGAATTCTTCGCTCATGCCTGGGCTGCCTCGGAGTCGATGTATGTCCGCTGAACGCGGGGGCTGATGCGGGTGATGATTTCGTAGTTGATGCTGCCGCTGGCTTCGGCCCATTCATCCACCGAGGGCAGGCCGACTCCGCCGAACAGCACGGCTTCCCGGCCCACCAAATTCTTGCCGGTTCCCGCGATCCCGGTGGTCTGCAGGTCAATGACCATCTGGTCCATGGCAATGCGGCCCACCACCGGATAGACGTTTCCGTCCACCCAGACCGGACCGCCGGTGCCCACCCTCGGAACGCCGTCGGCGTAGCCCAGCGGCACCAGAGCAAGGGTGGTGGGCTCGGTGGTGGAGTAGCGCAGCCCGTAGGAAACTCCCTGGCCGGCCGGAACTTCCTTGCAGTTGGCGATGGTGGTCTTCAGCGTCATGGCCGGGCGCAGGCCCAGCTCGTCCGGCGTCTGGCCGGGAAAGGGCGAGAGGCCGTAAAGTCCCAGGCCCACGCGAACCATGTCAAAGTGTGAATCCGGGCGGGACAGCGCCGCCGGGGTATTGGCGATATGCCGGACTTCGTGGTCCACTCCGGCATCTTCGGCGACGGCGACGGCGGTGCGGAACCGTTCCAGCTGCTCGTCGGTTTCCGGGCGGTCCGGTTCATCGGCCACGGAGAAGTGCGAGAAGATGCCCACCACGCGCAGGAGCCCCTCCTCCTGATAGGCCAGGGCCCGGCTCACAAGGGCCTCCCATTTGTCCGGCGGACAGCCGTTGCGGCCCAGCCCGGTGTCGATCTTCAGGTGCACGCGTGCCGGGATCTGCAGTTTCCGGGCGGCCGCCACCACGGATTCCAGTTCCCATCCGGAAATGCCGAGGTCAACGTTGGCGGCTACGGCTTCAGTGAAGGGGCTGTCCACGGTATGCAGCCAGGCCAGGACCGGCGCAGTCATTCCGGCGCTTCGCAGCGCCAGGGCTTCGGTGATGTGGGCGACGCCGAGCCAGGAGGCTCCGGCTTCCAGAGCGGTGCGTGCCACCTGCTCGGCACCGTGGCCGTAGGCATCGGCCTTGACGATTGCCATCACCCGGGCGGGGCTTACCAGCCGAACGAGGTGACGGACGTTGTGCCGCACGGCGGCCAGGTCAATGAGGGCCTGGCGTTCGGCGGCGGGAGCAGCTTGTTGGTCATTCACTCGACCATTATTTCATTTTCAACGAGGCCTCCCCTGCACAGGGAAATCCTGTGCAGGGGAAACCCCGCGGGAAAGGCCGCCGGCTGCAACCCCAGGAGGCGGTTGCAGCCGCACGGATTAGGCTTCCAGCGCGGCGGCCCACAAATTGATGTCGGAATCAACGGCATGCTTGTCGATGGTTTCCAGTTCCTCGGCCGTGAAGTCGAGATTGTTCACCGCCGCCAGGCTGTCCTCCAGCTGCTTCACGCTCGAGGCACCCACCAGAGCGGAGGTAATGGCTCCGCCGCCGGCCTGCGGGCGCAGCACCCAGGCGATGGCCATCTGGGCCAGCGTCTGGCCGCGGGATTCGGCCAGGTCATTGAGCGCCCGCACCCGCCGGAGGTTGTCTTCGGAGAGCTGGGACTGATCCAGCGACTTGCCGGCAGCAGCCCGCGAGTCTTCAGGCACCCCGTTGAGGTACTTGTTGGTGAGCAGCCCCTGGGCCAGCGGCGAGAACGCGATTGAACCGGCCCCTGCCGTTTCCAGTGCGGCAAACAGGTTCGGATCTCCGTGCTCCACCCAGCGGTTCAGCATGGAATAGGAGGGCTGGTGGATCAGCAGCGGAGTTCCCATGTCCCGCAGGATCCGTGCAGCTTCAATCGTCTTCTCCGGAGAGTAGGAGGAGATGCCGGCGTAGAGGGCACGGCCGGAGCGTACGGCCGTGTCCAGGGCGCCCATGGTCTCTTCCAGCGGGGTTTCCGGATCGGGACGGTGGCTGTAGAAGATGTCCACATAGTCAAGGCCCATGCGCTCCAGCGACTGGTCCAGGCTGGCGAGCAGGTACTTGCGCGATCCCCAGTTGCCGTAGGGCCCCGGCCACATGTCGTAACCGGCCTTGGAGGAGATGACGAGCTCGTCCCGGTACGGCCGGAAGTCGTCCTTGAAGTGGCGGCCGAAGTTTGTTTCAGCAGCACCGTAGGGCGGACCGTAGTTGTTGGCCAGGTCGAAATGGGTCACGCCCAGGTCAAAGGCCCTGCGGAGGATCTCGCGCTGGGTTTCAAACTTCTTGTCGTCACCGAAGTTGTGCCACAGTCCGAGGGACACGGCGGGAAGGTGCAGCCCGCTGCGGCCGACCCGTCGGTAGGGCATGGAATCGTAGCGGTTATCCGCGGCAATATATGTCATGGCTTACATCCTGCCATTCGTTGCCGCGAGGACTGCGGCGCCGTAGCCGGGAAGCTGCAGGGCATCCCCGTACAGCTCGGCGGGTTCGGTCTGGAGCAGTACCTTGGACCCGGAGAACGGAACCGGAACCTCGCGGGGAGCATCGGAGAAATTGAGCGCAACGGCGGTTTCCCCGCGCTGCAGCACCAGCCACCGGCCCACCTCGTCATACTCCACTTCCACGCTGCCGAGATCCGGATTCGTCAGGTCCGGCCGGTTCCGCCGCAGGGCCAGCAGCTGACGGTACAGGTCATGCAGCTTCGCGTGGTCGCCCTGGTCCACTTCCGACCAGTCCAGCTTGGAATTGCTGAACGTTGAAGGGTCCTGGGGGTTGGGTACGGTGTCCGGATCCCAGCCCATCCGCTCGAATTCCAGCAGACGTCCTTCCGCGGTTGCCTTGCCCAGCTCTGGTTCGGGGTGCGACGTGAAGAACTGCCACGGCGTGGACGCGCCGAATTCCTCGCCCATGAAGAGCATGGGCGTGAACGGGGACGTCAGGTTCAGCACGGATGCGAGGGCCAGCTGCGGGTAGCCCAGGCTTGCGCTCAGCCGGTCCCCTGCCGCACGGTTGCCGATCTGGTCGTGGTTCTGGGTTGCCACCACCAGCTGCCGGCTCGTCACGGCGCTCTTATCCAGGGGCCTTCCGTGGCAGCGGCCCCGGAAGGAGGAAAACGTTCCGTTGTGGAAGAACCCCTCGGTCAGCACCTTGGCGAGGGCGCCCACGGAATCGAAGTCCCCGTAGTAGCCCCCGTTTTCACCGGTGAGGTTGGTGTGCGCGGCATGGTGGAAGTCGTCGGACCACTGACCGTCCAACCCGTAGCCGCAGGCGTCGCGGGGCATGATGAGGCGGGGATCGTTGAGATCGGATTCAGCAATCAGGAACAGGGGCTTGCCCAGTTCCAGCGCGCACTTTTCCGTCTCAACGGCGATCTCCTCCAGGATGTGGACAGCCCGCTCGTCATGCAGGGCGTGCACTGCATCCAGGCGCAGTCCGTCCACGTGGTAGTCGCGGAACCACATGAGAACGTTGTCCACAATGTACTGGCGGACGGTGTCGGACAGCGGACCGTCCAGGTTCAGCGAATCTCCCCAGGTATTGGACTTGCCCTCGGTGAGGTACGGGCCGAACATCGGCAGGTAGTTCCCGCTGGGGCCAAGGTGGTTGTACACCACGTCCTGGATGACTCCCAGGCCGGCCTGGTGCGCGGCGTCGACAAAGCGCTGGTACGCCTCGGGGCCGCCGTAGGTCTCCTGGACGGCGTACCAGAGCACGCCGTCGTAACCCCAGTTATGGGTTCCGTTAAAGGCGTTGACGGGCAGCAGCTCCACGTAGCGGACACCCAGGTCCACCAGGTAATCCAGCTTGCCGATGGCAGCGTCCAGCGTCCCTTCGGGGGTGAAGGTGCCGATATGCATCTCGTAGATCGCTTCGCCGTCGAGCCCGGGAGAGACCCAGCCGGCGTCGTTCCAGCGGTACTGATCGGGGTCAAAGGTGCGCGAGAGGCCATGGACGCCGTGCGGCTGGCGCCGCGACCGGGGGTCCGGAACCGGTGTCTCGGCGTCGTCAATGAGATAGCCGTAGTCAACGTCTCCGGTCAGCTCAGCGTGCTGGGCGTGCCACCAGCCGTTTTCGCCGCGGCTCATCGACAGCTTCCGCCCGTCGGCCACCAGGGTCATTGTGGTGGCTTTGGGTGCCCACACATCAAAATTGGTCCTCATTCGCCGTCCTCCCGAACCAGCAGTGCCACCGGATAAATACCAAACAGATCGGCAGCCGCCAGCTGGCCGCTGCTTTCATGGGACGTGCCCGTGAGCACGTCACGGTAGGTGCCGCTTTCCAGTACGACGGCGGTGTCCTGCCAACCGCCGCGCTGCAACAGGTTCAGCGGAAGACGGGTTACCAGGGCAATCGCGCCGCCGCGGTTGAACCCGAACAGGTGCTGCGCGGCGGGTCCTTCAACCGACACCGGAACGTAGGAGCTGAACAGCTCCGGGCGTTCCCGCTTGAGCTGCAGGGCCCGAGTGGTGAGAAGCAGCTTTGCCGCTGCGTCCTCGTCCGCTGCGGGGGCGGCGCCGTCGGTAAACGACGCCGCCACCTGCTGCCGGCGTTCAAAGTCGACCTCGCGCCGGTTGTCCGGATCCACCAGGGAGCGGTCCCAGAACTCCGTGCCCTGGTACACATCCGGCACGCCGGGCATGGTCAGCTGCAGGAGCTTGGCCGCGAGGGAGTTCGAGTACCCCGCGCTGCGGATCCGCTCCACCAGCGAGACCACCAGTGCGTTCACCTCAGGGTTATCGAAAGCGGCGTCGACGGCGGCATGCATCCGGTCCTCGAACTCGGAGTTGGGGGCCGTCCACGTGGTGCTGGCCCCTGCCTCCCGCGAAGCTTTCTCGGCGTAGGCATGGGCGCGGTCGCGGCTCAGCGGCCACGCGCCAATGACGGCCTGCCACAGCAGGTTGGCCATGGCCCCGTCGCCCATGGGTGCCAGGTCCTCCAGCGCAGCGAAGGTTTTCGCCCATTCCTCGGGGATTTCCGCGAGGACCGAAATCCGGGCACGGGTGTCTTCGCTCCGCTTGGTGTCATGGGTGGTCAGCGCCGTCATGGCAGCCGGCTGCTCCAGCTGCCGGCGCAGCAGCCGGGCGTGCAGCTCAGCGGGTGCCACGGCAAAGTGGGCCGGGTCTGCGCCCACCTCGTTCAGCGACGTGAGGCGGGAATACCGGTAAAAGGCGGTGTCCTCCACCCCCTTGGCCATGACCATGCCTGAGGTCTGCTGGAAACGCGCAGCCAGTTCGCCCAGGTCGGAGAGCGACACAGGTTCCGTGCTGCCGGCCTTCAGCGGGTTCAGCAGCCCGTGCAGAACCCGCAGAGCAGCGGCAAGGTCCGGACGGCGGACCGTAGCCGCAATGACGGCCTCCGTCAGATACTGCGCCCCAACGGGCAGGTAGCTGCGGTAGACCGGGAAGCAGGCCAGCAGTTCAGCAATGGCATCTGCGGCTGTCCGGGCATCCAGTCCCGAGTCCGCCGGCAGCAGGCGCACCAGGCGCTGGACTTCCGAGTTCAGCAGGTGGTCCGCGATGCCGCGCTTGGTGCCGTGGATCATGTCCGGGTACGGCTCGGTGGGCACCAGCGCAGTGAGCTGGTCCTCGCCGGCCGGGTCCACGAACAACCGGTCAACGTCAGCCAGGGCGTCATAGCCCGTGGTGCCTTCCGTTTCCCAGTCCGCGGGCAGCTTCTCCCCCGGTTCCAGGATCTTTTCGACCAGGATGTAGGAACCGTTGGCGAGCTCCCGCAGCCGGGACAGGTAGGCCTTGGGGTCAGCCAGCCCGTCCGGATGGTCAATGCGGAGCCCGTCGACCAGGCCCTCGTCGAACCAGCGCTTCACTTCGGCGTGGGCTTCGTCAAAGACCCAGGGCTCTTCCACCCGGATGCCGGCCAGGGTGTTGACCCCGAAGAACCGGCGGTAGTTCAGCTCATTGTCCGCGCGGCGCCAGTTGACCAGTTCATAGTGCTGGCGGGCATGGACGTCCCGGGGAGAGTCGCCCTCGGATGCCGTGCCCGGTGCCACCGGGTACCGGTTGTCGTAGTAGTGCAGCTCGCCGTCCACCAGCTTCAGGGCGGACAGTTCGTCATCACCGTCGCCCAGGACCGGCAGGCGCAGCTTTCCGTCGGCGGCGTCCCAGTCGATGTCGAAGGCTTCGGCGTAGCGGGAGCCGCGGCCCTGTTCCAGGACGGACCACCACCACTTGTTGGCAGCCGGAGTGGCAACACCCATGTGGTTGGGAACAATGTCCACCAGCACGCCCATGCCCGCCGCATGGGCGGCGTCGGAGAGGGCTTTGAGCCCCTCCGCGCCGCCCCGGGCGGGGTCAACCGAGGAGGGCTCCACCACGTCGTAGCCGTGGTCGGACCCTTCTTCGGCCGTCAGGATAGGCGAGAGGTAGACCCAGTCCACCCCAAGGTCCGCGAGGTACGGCACCAGCTCTGCGGCGTCGAACAACGTGAACGAGGGGCGGATCTGGAGGCGGTACGTGGACAGCGGAGTCCTCATACCGCAGCCTCACCGCTGTGCTGCTTTGAACCGGCCAGTGCCGCCAGGGAAGCCGCAACCGAGTGGTCGTGCTCCTCTTCCTCTTCGTGCGCCCGCAGAACCACCATGGACTTGGCAGCGATGGTTATTTTGGCCTCGGCGGGAATGGAGCCCGAGTCGGCAAACTCACCCGCAGTGTCAATGACTTCGTCCCACATGGGGGCATATTCGCTCGACGGGAGGGTTACCTTGACCGCTTCCTCATGGGCGTTGAAGTACAGCAGGAAGTTCAGGTCCGTGATCCGCTCTCCGCGGGCGTCACGGCCCGAAATGCCCTGCCCGTTGAGGAAGACCCCCAGGGAGCGGGACACCGGGGTGTCCCAATCGTCCTGGGTCATCGGGCTTCCGTCTTCGTTGAGCCAAACGATGTCCGGCAGTGCCTCGCCTTCACCGCGACGCACGGGACGGCCGTCGAAGAACCGGCGGCGGCGGAAGGTGGGGTGCTCGGCGCGCAGCGTGTTGACCGCAGCGGTGAACTCCATCAGCGGGGTATCCATGCTCTCCCAGTTGATCCAGCTCAGCTCGGAGTCCTGCGCGTACGTGTTGTTGTTGCCCTGCTGGGTGCGGCCGAGCTCGTCACCGTGGGCGATCATGGGAACGCCCTGTGACAGGAGCAGGGTGGCCAGGAAGTTGCGCTGCTGCCGGGCACGCAGGGACAGGATCTCCGGATCATCGGTGGGCCCCTCCACTCCCGAGTTCCAGGACCGGTTGTGGGATTCGCCGTCGTTGTTGTCCTCGCCGTTGGCGTCGTTGTGCTTTTCGTTGTAGGACACCAGGTCATGCAGCGTGAAGCCGTCGTGGGCGGTGACAAAGTTGATGGAGGCCACCGGACGGCGGGCCGAGGACTCGTAGAGATCGGCGGAGCCGGTGATGCGGGAGGCGAATTCACCCAGGGTGGAAGGCTCTCCGCGCCAGAAATCTCGGACCGTGTCGCGGTACTTGCCGTTCCATTCGGTCCACTGGGGCGGGAAGTTGCCCACCTGGTAGCCGCCGGGGCCAACATCCCACGGCTCGGCGATCAGCTTGACCTGGGAAACTACCGGGTCCTGCTGCACGAGTTCGAAGAAGGCTGACAGGCGGTCGACGTCGTAGAACTCACGGGCCAGCGTGGAGGCGAGGTCAAAGCGGAAGCCGTCCACGTGCATTTCCGTCACCCAGTAGCGCAGTGAATCCATCAGCAGCTGCAGGGAGTGCGGGTTGCCCACGTTCAGCGAGTTACCCGTGCCGGTGTAGTCCATGTAGTACTGCTTGTCATCCTCCACCAGCCGGTAGTAGGACGCGTTGTCGATGCCGCGGAAGGACAGCGTGGGGCCCATGTGGTTGCCCTCGGCCGTGTGGTTGTAGACCACATCGAGGATCACTTCGATCCCGGCCAGGTGCAGTGCGCGCACCATGGCCTTGAATTCCTGCACCTGCTGGCCCTTGTCGCCGGTGGCGCTGTAGGCGTTGTGCGGGGCAAAGAAGCCAATGGTGTTGTAGCCCCAGTAGTTGGACAGTCCCTTGTCCTGCAGCGTGGAGTCATTGACGAACTGGTGCACCGGCATCAGTTCGATGGCGGTGATGCCCAGCTTCTGCAGATGCGCAATAACCGACGGGTGTGCCACACCGGCGTAGGTGCCGCGCTGTTCCTCGGGGACGTCCGGGTGCAGCTGGGTCAGGCCCTTGACGTGCGCCTCGTAAATCACCGACTGGTGGTACGGAACCTTGGGCTTGCGGTCGCCGTCCCAGTCGAAGAACGGGTTGATCACCACGCCCATCATCATGTGCGCGGCGGAATCCTCGTCATTGCGGGAATGCTCGTCACCGAAGTTGTAGCCGAACAGCGACTGGTCCCAGTCGATCTCGCCGGCAACAGCCTTGGCGTAGGGATCCAGCAGCAGCTTGTTCGGATTGCAGCGGTTACCGTTCGCGGGATCGTTAGGTCCGTCCACGCGGAAGCCGTACTTCTGCCCCGGCAGGACCTGCGGCAGGTAGCAGTGCCAGACGTATCCGTCGACCTCGGTCA
This sequence comes from Arthrobacter sp. TJ-178, assembly GCF_058269275.1. Taxonomy (NCBI): domain Bacteria; kingdom Bacillati; phylum Actinomycetota; class Actinomycetes; order Micrococcales; family Micrococcaceae; genus Arthrobacter; species Arthrobacter sp. TJ-178. The sequence goes on from NZ_JBZCNK010000001.1 coordinate 412,567, forward strand.
GCTTGACCTGTTCCTCGTTGCCGTCCTCGTCGAACAGGCAAAGCATGACGGAATCCGCAACTTCGCTGTACAGCGCAAAGTTGGTGCCGTTTCCGTCGTACGTTGCGCCCAGCGGATAGGCTTCTCCCGGCCAAACTTCCATGTAGAGCTCCTGACTAGTTCCAGATGACAACACAAAAATAGTATGTCTACTTATGTTTTTACCCCAGATGGGGCCAAGCATTAAACGGATGGAATTACTACTCCTTATTTAACCCCTGCCCCGGCGGCGTATTCCCGGCCGTTCAGCCCCGTTCAGCGCCGGCTCGAGCCGTCAGCAGCTCCGCGATCACGGCACGCACTGAGGCCGGCAGGGCCGACGGCGAGACCGGTCCCGCCTGCGCTGCCAGGCTCCCGGCCCGGCCGTGGATACTGGCGGCAGCGGCGGCGAGAGCGGCGTAATGCCCGGGCGGGGGCGGCCGCTGCGCGTCCCGGCTGCCCCGGTCCGTGGCCAGCAGGGCACCCAGGATTCCGGAAAGGGTGTCCCCGGATCCGGCGGCGGCGAGCCAGGGTGTGGCATCGGCCTGGCTGTAGGTTTCCCCGGTGGGAGCGGCGGTGACGGTGGCCCAACCTTTGAGCAGCACGGTGGCCCCGGTGAGTTCAGCTGCGCGCCGGGCGTACCGCAGCGGGTCGCCTTCGATCAGGTCGCGGCTGACAGTATCGCCGAGCCTGTGCAGGAGTGCGGCGAGCTCTCCGGCATGCGGGGTCAGGATCACCTGCGGACCGAGTCCGCGTTCCACGCTGCTGATGGCATCGGCGTCAATGACCGCGGGAAGCCCGGAGGCCATGGCGTCCACGGCCCGGCGGCGCTGCTCCTCATCCGTTCCCGCCCCGGGACCGGCCAGCCAGGCCTGCACGTGGGCGGGCGGAACCGTTCCGGTGGCGCAGACCGCCTCCGGATGGGCGGCGTTGACCAGCCGGCACACCGGTTCCGGGCCCAGGTAGCGGACCATGCCGACGCCGGTGGCCAGGGCCGCTCCGGTGGCCAGGACTGCGGCTCCCGGGTACGTTGCCGACCCGGCCGCAATGCCCAGCACGCCGCGGGTGTACTTGTGGTCACTCTTGCGCGGAACGGACAGCAGCTGTGCCACATCAGCTGTCTCGAGCCGCTGCAGCCGCGGACCCGGCGGTGTTCCCAGGCCTATGTCAATCGGCTCAATCCGGCCGGCGGCCAACGCCCCCGGTCCGGTCATCAGGCCTGTCTTAACCGCACCGAAGGTAACGGTGACGTCCGCCGTGAAGTGTTCGCCGTCGGCCTGGCCGGTGTCTGCGTCCACGCCGCTTGGCAGGTCGCAGGCGATCATCAGCGGCCCGCGGCCGGTGAGAGCGGTGCGCGCAGTCAGCTCCTGCGCGAGGCGTGCGGCAGGTCCCCGCAGCCCGCCCCTGCCGCCGGTTCCCAGGACTCCGTCGATGACCAAGTCGGCAGCGGCGCAGATCCGGAGAGACTCCTCCCCTGCTGAAGCAAGGGACACGATTCTCCCGCCCTGTGCCCGGAAGGCGGCCAGGGCTTGGGGATGGGCGGAGTCCGTGGTCAGGACCGCCGTCGTCGCCGTGCCGCGGCCGGCCAGCCGTGCCCCCGCATAGAGGGCGTCGCCGCCGTTGTTACCGGCGCCGGCGAGCACGGTGACCCGGGCCCCGTACAGCGAACCGCGCCGGCGAAGCAGCTCCCGCGCGCAGACTGCGTACAGCCCGTACGCGGCCCGCTGCATCAGATCCGGACCGTCCCCGGCGTCGAGCAACGGTTTTTCGGCGGCCCGCACAGCGGTGCCCGAGTAGGCGCTGATCATGCCTACAGACTAACCCTCGGCTACCACCATGGCAGTGGCTACATCGCCGTCATGGCTCAGGGAAAGGTGCCAGGTGCGCACGCCCTTTGCCTCGGCGGCCGCAGCGACCGTGCCCCGCACGCTCACGCTGGGCGCGCCGGCAGCGTCAAGATCCACCTGGCAGTCCTGCCAGTTCATGCCGGCCGGAGCTCCAAGCGCCTTCGCGACCGCTTCCTTCGCTGCGAAACGGGCTGCGAGTGAACGCAGGTTCAGCTCCCGTTCAGCCGGCACGAACAGCCGGGCCCGCAGGCCCGGCGTCCGCTCCAGCTGGCGCCCGAACCGGGGCATGTCAACAACGTCAACGCCAATGCCAATGATCATCGGTTATTCAACCGTGACGGACTTGGCGAGGTTGCGCGGCTGGTCAACGTCAAATCCCTTGGCCGTGGCCAGTGCGCAGGCGAAGATCTGCAGCGGAACCGTGGTCAGCAGCGGCGCCAGCAGGGTGGGCGTTTCCGGCACATAGAACACGTGCTCGGCGTAGGCCTTCACGGCGTCGTCGCCCTCTTCGGCAATCACGATGGTCTTGGCTCCGCGGGCACGGATTTCCTGGATGTTGGAAACGACCTTGGCGTGCAGCGAGTCCCGGCCGCGCGGCGAAGGAACCACTACGAACACCGGCTGGCCTTCTTCGATCAGGGCAATCGGGCCGTGCTTCAGCTCGCCGGCGGCAAAGCCTTCGGCGTGGATGTAAGCCAGTTCCTTCAGCTTCAGGGCGCCCTCCATGGCCACCGGGAAGCCAACGTGGCGGCCCAGGAACAGCACCGACTTGGTGTCGGCCATGAGTTCGGCCAGTTCCTTGATCTGCCCCGAGTTGTCCAGCACCTGCTGGATCTTGGCGGGAACCTTGCCCAGATCAGCCAGCAGGTCCTTGATCTCGCCCTGGAACTTGTCGCCGCGCAGCTGGGCGAGGTACAGGCCGAGCAGGTAGGCGGCGGTGATCTGCGCCAGGAACGCCTTGGTGGAGGCCACCGCGATTTCCGGACCGGCGTGCGTGTACAGCACGGCATCGGATTCACGCGGAATGGTGGAGCCGTTGGTGTTGCAGATCGCCAGCACCTTGGCACCCTGTTCCTTGGCGTAGCGCACAGCCATCAGGGTATCCATGGTCTCGCCGGACTGCGAGATCGCAACGATCAGGGTGTTGCCGTCCACGATCGGATCGCGGTAACGGAATTCGTGGCTCAGCTCCACCTCAACGGGGATCCGGCACCAGTGCTCAATGGCGTACTTGGCAACCTGTCCGGCGTAGGCGGACGTGCCGCAGGCCAGGACCATGATCTTGTTGACTGCCTTGAGTTCCTCGGGATCGATGCGCAGCTCGTCCAGGGTCAGCCGGCCGTCGACGTCGGAACGGCCCAGCAGGGTGTCCCCCACGGCCTGCGGCTGGTCGTTGATCTCCTTCTCCATGAAGGAGGGGTAGCCGCCCTTTTCGGCGGCGGCTGCGTCCCAGTCGACCTCGAACTCGGTGCCGGAGGCCGGGTTTCCGTAGAAGTCAGTGATTTCCACTGCCTCCGGGGTGATGGTGACAATCTGGTCCTGGCCCAGTTCAACCGCCCGGCGGGTGAAGTCGATAAAGCCGGAGACATCGGAGCCCAGGAAGTTCTCACCGTCTCCGAGCCCGACGACGAGCGGGGAGTTGCGGCGGGCGGCGACGACGACGTCGGGCGAGTCCGCGTGGATGGCCAGGAGGGTGAAGGCGCCTTCCAGCCGGCGGCAGGCCAGCTGCATGGAGCGGGCCAGGTCCCCTCCGCCTTCGCCGCGGTAGATGGTGGCCAGCAGGGCTGCGGCTACCTCAGTATCAGTTTCGGAGATGAATTCTGTTCCGGCTTCAAGCAGTTCGGCCTTGAGCTCCGCGAAGTTTTCGATGATGCCGTTGTGAATCAGGGCCAGGCGTCCTTCGTCGGCCAGATGCGGATGGGCATTCTCATCCGTGGGTCCGCCGTGCGTTGCCCATCGGGTGTGGCCGATCCCGGTGGTTGCTTCGGGCAGCGGTGCGGCCTCCAGCTCGGCGACCAGGTTGGCAAGCTTGCCCGACTTCTTGCGGGACTCAATCCCGGCCTCGGTCAGTACTGCTACACCCGCGGAGTCATAGCCGCGGTACTCGAGCCGGCGCAGGCCTTCCATGACCACGTCAAGGGCTCCATGCTCATGACTGTTCAGCTGCGCTGCGGCGGCGGCACTGGGGCGGCGGCCTGCATATCCAACAATTCCACACATACCCGTAAGAGTACCGGGAAGAGCGGCAGCCGCGCCAAGCGGGCGCGCGCCCTCAGGCACCGCTCTGTGCCCGGGGGACGGCGTTTTGGTTTGACTGCTTGGCAGGGCAGAATCATAAAGTGGCAGACCGAACATCACACCCAGGCTCATATCCGGCGGCCAAGGGCTCCGGCAACGGAGCCGAGAACGGCAATACGCCGTTTGTGGAGCTGGACCGGCAAACATGGTCCCGGCTCTCCAACGAGATCAAGTCCCCGCTTAACCAGGACGATATCCAGCGGCTGCGGGGCGTCGGGGAAAAACTGAACCTCGACGAAGTGCGCGAGGTCTACCTGCCGCTGTCCCGCCTGCTGAACCTCTATGTTGCGGCTGCGGGACGCCTGCACAGCGCCACCACCACATTCCTGGGCGAGAAGACCACCCGGACGCCCTTTGTCATCGGAGTTGCCGGCTCGGTGGCTGTGGGCAAATCCACCACCGCCCGCGTGCTGCGGGAGATGCTGCGCCGCTGGCCGGAAACGCCGAACGTGGAACTGGTCACCACCGACGGTTTCCTCTATCCGAACGCCGAGCTCAAGCGGCGCGGGCTGATGGAGCGGAAGGGCTTCCCGGAGTCTTACGACCGCCGGGCGCTGCTGCGGTTTGTCAGCGCCGTGAAAAGCGGTGCAGAGGAAGTTCGGGCGCCGCGGTACTCACACCTGACCTATGACATTGTTCCGGACCAGGAGATCGTGGTCCGGCGCCCCGATGTGCTGATTGTCGAGGGCCTGAACGTCCTCGCTCCGGCCCGGACACGCGCTGACGGGCGCGCCGGCCTGGCGCTGAGTGACTTCTTCGATTTCTCCATCTATGTGGATGCCCGAACCTCCTACATCGAGGAATGGTATGTCCGGCGTTTCCTGTCGCTGCGCGACGGGGCTTTCGCGGATCCGGAATCGTATTTCCACCGGTACGCAGCCCTCACCGATGAGGAGGCCCGCTCCACCGCGCTGGATATCTGGAAGCGCATCAACGAACCGAACCTGGTCACCAATGTGCTCCCGACCCGCGGCCGGGCCCAGCTGGTGCTGACCAAGAATGCGGATCATGCGGTGACCCGGATGCTGCTGCGCAAGACGTAGGGCGCAGCAGCACCTTGGGGCAGGCGCCGGTCAGGGCGCAGCAGCGCCGGTCAGGCGCGGGCGAAGGGTTCCAGTGCCAGGTTGCTTTCAACGGTTTCGGCCAGCTTCGCGGCCACCGACGCTGCGGTCTCCATGTCTGCCGCTTCCACCATCACCCGCACGAGGGGTTCGGTGCCGGACGGGCGGAGCAGTACGCGGCCGGTTTCCCCAAGGGTTTCCGCGGCGTCGAGGACCGCCTGTCGGACTGCTTCGTTGCTGTTGACGGCTGCTTTGTCCACGCCCTTGACGTTGATCAGGACCTGGGGAAGCTTGGTCATGACTTCGGTAAGTTCCTTGAGCGTGCGTCCGGTCCGCTTGACCTGCGCTGCGAGCTGGAGACCGGTGAGCACGCCGTCCCCCGTGGTGGCGAACTCGGAGAAGATAACGTGGCCGGACTGCTCGCCGCCCAGGCTGTACCCGCCTGCGCGCATGCCCTCCAGCACGTAGCGGTCACCCACACCGGTTTCGATGACGGAGATACCGGCGTCGCGCAGCGCGAGCTTCAGGCCGAGGTTGCTCATCACGGTGGCCACCAGGGCATTGTCCTTGAGTTTGCCCGCGTCCTTCATGGCAACGGCCATGATGGCCATGATCTGGTCCCCGTCAACCACTGTGCCTTCATGGTCTACGGCCAGGCAGCGGTCGGCGTCGCCGTCGTGGGCGATGCCCAGGTCCGCGCCGTGCGCCAGCACCGAGGCCTGCAGATTTTCAAGGTGGGTGGAACCGTAGCCGTCGTTGATGTTGATGCCGTCGGGGTCGGCACCGATGACAACCACTTCCGCTCCGGCGTCCGCAAAGACCTGCGGCGAGCAGCCGCTGGCCGCACCGTGGGCGCAGTCAAGGACAACCTTGAGTCCGTCCAGCCGATTGGGAAGAGTCTGGAGCAAATGGATCACGTAGCGGTCTTCAGCATCAGCGAAGCGGTGGATGCGTCCCACCTCGGCACCAGTGGGCCGCAGGTTGGGCTTGCTCATTTCGAGTTCAATGTCGTCTTCAGCGGCGTCGTCGAGCTTTTGGCCGCCGCGGGCCAGGAATTTGATGCCGTTGTCGGGGGCCGCGTTGTGAGAAGCGGAAATCATGACACCGAAGTCTGCATCGAGGTCGGCAATCAGGAAGGCCGCAGCGGGCGTGGGGAGCACACCGGCGTCGTAAACGTCCACTCCGGAGCTCGCCAGTCCTGCTTCCACTGCAGCTGAGATGAAGTCACCGCTGATGCGGGGATCGCGGGCGACAACCGCGACGGGACGCCGGCCGCCTTCCACGCGCCTGTGCCCCAGAACGACGGCGGCCGCCTGTGCCAGGCCAAGGGCCACTTCAGCGGTGATCAGGCCATTGGCCAGTCCACGCACGCCGTCGGTTCCAAACAATCTAGTCATCGCACATAATCCTCAAACAGGGGGCAGGGCCGGAGGCCGCCGAACCGACAGCCCACTGGGCTATTGTGCCACCCTATCGGAGCAGGCTACTAAGCGAATGCCGGTAAGCGGCGGGTTTTTTGGAGCAGTTCAGCGGCCAACGTCACCCTCCCGGGCCGCTGGCAGACTGCTAAAGAGGCACCTTTCCGGTAATCTTCGGCCTTCCCCGATGCACCCGCCCAAGGGCAAAAACGCTCCCGGATACGCCAAAAGGCCGCCCGCAGAAGCGGACGGCCTTTTGAACAGCGACGAATTGGCGCTTGTGAAGCTAAACGCCAAAAAACGCCGAGGGCCCCTGACTGCTGACGCGCAGCGGCAGCAGCCAGGGTAGGCGCTTTTTTAGCGCTTGGAGTACTGAGGTGCCTTGCGTGCCTTCTTGAGACCAGCCTTCTTGCGCTCGATGACGCGTGCGTCACGAGTCAGGAAGCCGGCCTTCTTCAGGGTCGCGCGGTTGTTGTCGCGGTCGATCTCGTTCAGCGACCGAGCCACGCCCAGGCGCAGTGCGCCGGCCTGGCCGGAGGGGCCGCCACCGTGGATGCGTGCGATAACGTCGTAGGCACCGTCGAGATCAAGGATCTTGAACGGTTCGTTGACGTCCTGCTGGTGCAGCTTGTTCGGGAAGTAAGCGGCCAGGTCGCGGCCGTTCACCAGCCACTTGCCGCTGCCCGGAACAACGCGCACGCGGGCAATTGCCTGCTTGCGGCGGCCAACAGCCGAACCGGCGACGGTCAGTGCCGGACGTTCCTTGACAGCAGCCTCAGCTGCATCAGGGGTTTCCGAGGTGTAGCTGGAAAGCTCCTCGGTTGTTTCATTGAGCTCTTCAGTGTTCTGAGCCACGATTCTCCTTGAATTAATTCTTTAGTTGGCGGGCCAGAACTACTGGGCGACCTGGGTGATTTCGAAGGTCTTGGGCTGCTGGGCTCCATGCGGGTGCTCTGCACCGCGGTAGACCTTGAGCTTGCTGATCTGCTGGGCAGCCAGGGAGTTCTTGGGCAGCATGCCGCGGATGGCCTTCTCAACTGCACGTACCGGGTTTGATTCCAGCAGCTCTGCGTAGTTGACGGAGGACAGGCCGCCCGGGTAACCCGAGTGGCGGTAGGCACGCTTCTGTTCGAGCTTGGCGCCGGTGAGGGCAACCTTCTCAGCGTTGATGATGATGACGAAATCGCCCATATCCATGTGGGGAGCGAAGGTCGGCTTGTGCTTTCCGCGCAGCAGTGTTGCGGTCTGGCTGGCAAGACGGCCTAGGACAACGTCGGTGGCGTCAATGACGTGCCACTGGCGGTTGATGTCGCCGGGCTTCGGGGTGTACGTACGCACGGTTTTTGCCTTCGTTTCTTCTTCTTAGGTGGCGCGGACCATATGGATGCCATATGTTCCGCAGCTTCTCTATGCGTTTACCGGATGGTCAGGTGAGGACTGATGTAACCAGTGGTCCTGATGTACTCGGCTATTTCCCCGGGGCCAGGTGGCTCTGCAACTGAGCCGCTCCCGTGGGCATAGACCTATCGAGGTAGGACACGCACAACGACTATAAACAATAGCCTGCTTCCCGGGCCAGGTCAAAAACCCGGCAGGGCCCGCATCGCGCGCGTGCTCTCCGCCCGGCGCCGCATCTCTTCCTCGGGTGGATACCTCACCTCTTCGAGGATCAAAGGGTGCGGCGGGGCCAGCATGGAGTCCGAGTCCCTGATGCGGGCCTGGAGCCTGCGCCCCAGCCATTCCGGGCTCCGCTCCCCCGCTCCCACGAGGACTGCTCCGCCAACAAGCGAGCGGACCATGTTGTGGCAGAAAGCGTCCGCCTGCAGATGGGCCTCGATCACGCCGTCAGGCCGCCGGAGGAAGGAGAACTCCTGGAGCTCCCGGATAGTGGTGGAGCCGGTGCGCGGTTTACAGAAGGACAGGAAATCCCGAACGCCCAGGACCTCTTCCGCAGCCCGGTTCATGCGGTGCTCGTCCAGGGCGAAGTCATGCCACAGGGTCACGGAGCGGGTCAGCGGGTCCCGGCTGGCTTCGCGGTCCGCTATCCGGTAGCTGTACCGGCGCCACAGGGCGGAAAAGCGCGCGTCGAACCCCTCGGGAGCCAGAGCCGCGGAGTGGACGGTTATGGCCCCCTCCATGGCATGTATGACCCGCTTGGCAGCCTTGGCTTTGCGCAGGGGCATGGTGAGGTCCTTGTTCAGGATTCCCCGCATGCGCCGAAGCAGTGCCTCTTCCGGGGTGAGCGCCGCTCCGCGGGTCAGACCGTTCCATTCCGCGCCGGTGAGGTCGAAATGAACCACCTGTCCGCGGGCATGGACACCGGAGTCCGTCCGGCCGGCCACGGTTACCCGCACGGGCCTGCGGATCAGGACTTCGAGGGCTGCCTCGAGGCTGCCCTGGACGGTGGGCAGGTCATCCTGGGCGGCCCACCCGTAAAAGGAGGCGCCGTCGTAGGACAGGTCCATCCGGACACGAAAAAGCCCGCCGTCCTCTGCAGGTACGGCGGGCCTTTCGATACTCATGCCCTCAATATTAAGGGACGGAGTGCGAGAGGAAAAATTACTTCTTCTCTTCGGTTTCTACGACTGCTTCGGGTGCCTCTTCGGACACGACGACTGCCTCGTCGGCAGAATCAACCGAGTCGGCAGACTCAGCGGAATCGACCGAGTCAGCGGACTCAGCGGAATCAGCAGATTCAGGGGACTCAACCGGAGCTGACACAGCAGCTGCGGTTTCGGCCTCGGCCACTACGGCCTGCTTGGCCGAGAGGGGCTCCAGAACCAGTTCGATGACAGCCATGGGAGCGTTGTCGCCCTTGCGGTTGCCGATCTTGGTGATGCGGGTGTAGCCGCCGTCGCGCTTCTCGACTGCCGGAGCAATGTCGGTGAAGAGCTCGTGGACAATACCCTTGTCCGAGATCAGGCCCAGGACGCGACGGCGGGAAGACAGGTCTCCGCGCTTTGCGAACGTGATCAGACGCTCGGCGTAGGGACGCAGGCGCTTGGCCTTCGTCACCGTGGTGGTGATCTGCTTGTGCTCGAACAGCTGGGCTGCCAGGTTCGCCAGCATCAGGCGCTGGTGGGCCGGGCTGCCTCCGAGGCGCTTACCCTTGGTGGGTGTAGGCATTACTTTTTCTCCTCAAACGGTGCCGCACGCGACGTTAGCGTCCGCACGGCAATATTTTGCGTGTGTTAGAGCTCGTCGTCCGAGTATTCGGACTCGTCCTCTTCAATAGCTGCGGCACGGGCGGCCAGATCAAACCCGGGAGGGGAATCCTTCAGGGACAGACCCAGCTCGACCAGCTTTGCCTTTACCTCATCAATGGACTTTGCACCGAAGTTGCGAATGTCCATCAGGTCAGCCTCGGAGCGGGCAACGAGTTCACCCACAGTGTGGATGCCTTCACGCTTGAGGCAGTTGTAGGAACGCACGGTCAGCTCAAGGTCTTCGATCGGCAGTGCCATGTCGGCGGCCAGTGCGGCATCCGTGGGGCTCGGGCCAATTTCAATACCTTCAGCAGCGCTGTTCAGTTCACGGGCCAGGCCGAACAGTTCAACCAGGGTGGTGCCGGCAGAGGCGACTGCGTCGCGCGGTGCAATGGCATCCTTGGTCTCAACGTCAACGATCAGGCGATCGAAGTCGGTGCGCTGTTCAACACGGGTGGCTTCCACGCGGAAGGTCACCTTCAGGACCGGTGAGTAGATGGAGTCAACCGGAATGCGGCCGATCTCCTGGTCACCGGACTTGTTCTGGCTGGCGGAAACGTAGCCGCGCCCGCGTTCGATGGTCAGCTCGAGTTCGAACTTGCCCTTCGAATTCAGGGTGGCAATGTGCAGATCCGGGTTGTGGAACTCCACGCCGGCCGGCGGAGCAATGTCCGCAGCCGTGACGACGCCGGGACCCTGCTTGCGCAGGTAGGCGACCACGGGCTCGTCGTGCTCCGAGGAGACCGACAGGTTCTTGACGTTCAGGATGATCTCGGTGACATCTTCCTTCACGCCCGGAACCGTGGTGAACTCGTGCAGCACGCCGTCGATGCGAATGCTGGTTACTGCAGCACCCGGGATCGAGGACAGGAGCGTACGGCGGAGGGAGTTGCCAAGGGTGTAGCCGAAACCGGGTTCCAGCGGTTCGATGATGAACCGTGAACGGTTGTCAGCTACGACTTCTTCAGTGAGGGTGGGGCGCTGTGCAATGAGCACTTGCATTTCCTTTCAGCGAGCGTCCGCTATATGACGCAACACAAATGGTGGAAACGACGACGACGGGTCTTTCCGCGGGCGTCTTGGACGGCTTAACAGCCACGTGCCCGGAGCCGGAGGCGTCCGATGGGCGGCCCGCCCCCAAAAGGGTGGACCGCCCGCCGGATATTACCGGAACCGCAAGTGCTGCTTAGACGCGGCGGCGCTTCGGGGGACGGCAGCCGTTGTGCGCGCTCGGGGTGACGTCCGAAATGGAGCCAACCTCCAGGCCGGTGGCCTGGAGCGAGCGGATAGCGGTTTCGCGGCCGGATCCCGGACCCTTCACGAAGACGTCGACCTTGCGGACGCCGTGCTCCTGGGCACGCTTTGCAGCGGCTTCAGCAGCCATCTGCGCAGCGAACGGGGTGGACTTACGCGAGCCCTTGAAGCCAACCTCACCGGCGGAAGCCCATGAGATAACAGCACCGGACGGGTCCGTGATGGACACGATGGTGTTGTTAAAGGTGCTCTTGATATGCGCCTGGCCCAGCGCGATATTCTTCTTATCCTTGCGACGCGGTTTGCGGACCGCTCCACGAGTCTTGGGGGGCATTACTTCTCCTACAAAGAGTTTGGTTTTGGTGGCCCGCTAAAGGGGCCGTAGCCTCACACCGCTAGGTTTAGCGGGCGGCCTTCTTCTTACCGGCAACCGTACGCTTCGGGCCCTTGCGGGTACGAGCGTTGGTCTTCGTGCGCTGGCCGTGAACGGGCATGCCACGACGGTGGCGGATACCCTGGTAGCTGCCGATTTCAACCTTGCGGCGGATGTCAGCGGCTACCTCGCGGCGGAGGTCACCCTCAACCTTGAAGTTGCCCTCGATGTAGTCACGCAGCTGAACGAGTTCAGCATCCGTGAGGTCCTTGACGCGAGTGTCCGGGCTGATGCCGGTCTCTGCCAGGGTCTGGTCTGCACGGGTCTTGCCCACGCCGTAGATATAGGTAAGCGCAATCACTACCCGCTTTTCGCGGGGAATGTCAACGCCAGCGAGACGTGCCATATTGGCGGTTCTCCTCTTGTGTCACCGGAGGTCTGAAGCAGTGCGTCCCTGTTGCCAGGTCCCCGGCCTCCGTGCCGGGGGTATGCGCTACGCGTATCAGCGCTGCACTGCCATATTGAATTACTACTACGCGTGGGCCGTCCCTGAGAGCAGGAAATTAGCCCTGGCGCTGCTTGTGGCGCGGGTTCTCGCAGATCACCATGACTCGACCGTTACGGCGAATCACCTTGCACTTATCGCAGATCTGCTTGACGCTCGGCTGGACCTTCATGGTTATCCTTTGCGTGGTTGCAGGGTTGTACCGCAGGGCAGCCGTCGTCCCAAATGTCCGGGACGCTGGTTGGTGCGGGTCTTTATTTGTAGCGGTAGACGATACGGCCCCGAGTGAGGTCGTACGGGCTAAGTTCCACCACAACGCGGTCTCCGGGGAGGATGCGAATGTAGTGTTGACGCATCTTTCCCGAGATGTGTGCGAGCACAATGTGGCCGTTGGCCAGCTCAACGCGGAACATCGCGTTGGGCAGGGCTTCGTTGACCGAGCCCTCAATCTCAATGACGCCGTCTTTCTTGGCCATATCCTCCGCTAACGTCTGTGTCCGTGCGCATGCGCGCAGGACGGTTTATGTCTTTGGTTCCCTCGGTGCTTCCGCCGCACTTCCCGCGCGGCAGGCCGTTTTGAAGCGGCCTGTGACGTTGGAATTGGGCACGAATGTAGAGACAACCAACAGATAACACTACTCGACACCGGCCATTAAGTTAAATCCCGCCGGCGCCGGCCCGCAAGCCGCAAAAGGCAGCAGCCCGCCCCGGGAATCCGGAACGGGCTGCGCAGCACGCGGGCGGGGCCTAGTCTTCGGGAATCGGCACCGGCGTCACGCCCAGCGGGGCAAGCCGTGAAGCTCCTCCGTCAGGGGACGAAAGAACCCAGATTCCCTTGTCATGGATGGCAACGGAATGCTCCCACTGGGAGGCACGCGACTTGTCCGTGGTCACCACGGTCCAGTCATCCTCCAGCGTGACAGTCTCGATCTTGCCCCGGACCAGCATCGGTTCGATCGCCAGGCAGAGACCGGGGCGCAGCTTGGGTCCGTTGTGCGAGGTCCGGTAGTTCAGCACATCCGGGGCCTGATGCATTTCCGTTCCGATGCCGTGGCCGACGTAGTCCTCGAGGATTCCCAGCGGCTTGCCCGGAACGCCCGAAACATAATCGTCGATGGCCGCGCCGATGTCCCCCACGAAGCGGCCCTTGGCGGCAGCGGCGATGCCGTGCCACATGGCTTCCTCCGTGACGTCCGACAGCCGCTGGTCCTCCGGATCCGCAGTTCCGACAATGACCGTACGGGCAGAGTCCGAATGCCATCCGCGGACCACGGCGCCGCCGTCGATCGAGAGGATGTCCCCGTCCTCCAGCACACGCTCCCCCGGGATGCCGTGCACAACCTCTTCATTGACTGACACGCACACCGTTGCCGGGTAGTCGTGGTAGCCGAGGAAGTTCGAGGTTGCGCCGGCCTCCTTGAGCACTGCTGCGAATGCTGCGTCAATGTCCGCGGTGGTTGCCCCCACCACCGCGGACTCGACAGCCGCATCCAGCGCCCGGATCAGCACGAGGCCCGCTTCGCGCATGGTGCGCATCTGCGAGTTGGTTTTGTATTGGATTCGAGGCTGGCCGAACATATCTCTTCTAACTCTTTAGTGAATATCCTTGAGGGCTTCCATCACGCGCTCGGTGACATCGTCGATGCCGCCCAGCCCGTCCACCCGAGCCACGATGCCGCGGCTGTCATAGCTGGCGACGACGTCGGCGGTCTGGGCCTTGTAGAGCTCCAGGCGGTGGCGGATGACTTCCTCGTTGTCGTCGGCGCGTCCTTCGATCTCGGCACGCTTGAGCAGCCGCTGCACGAGCTCTTCGTCATCGGCGGTCAGCTGCAGGACGACGTCGAGCCTCTGGCCCTTGCTGGCCAGGATGTCGTCCAGTTCCTCAACCTGCGCAGCGGTGCGCGGGTAACCGTCCAGGAGGAAGCCGTCCTTGACGTCGTCTTCCATGAGCCGGGCACGCACCATCTTGTTGGTGACGGAGTCCGGAACAAAGTTTCCGGCGTCGATGTACTTCTTGGCCTCGACGCCCAGCGGTGTTTCGTTCTTTACGTTGGTCCGGAAGATGTCACCGGTGGAGATTGCCGTGACTCCCAGCCGCTCCGAAATTCGGGCGGCCTGGGTACCTTTACCGGCGCCGGGAGGCCCGATAATGAGCATTCTTGTCATCGCAATAACCCTTCATAGTGACGTTGCTGCAGTTGTGCATCAATCTGTTTGACTGTTTCGAGCCCCACGCCAACCATGATGAGGATCGAGGTTCCGCCGAACGGGAAGTTCTGGTTGGCTCCAATCGCCACCAGGGCGATCAGCGGAATCAGGGCGACAATGCCCAAGTAGATGGCGCCGGGCAGAGTGATGCGGGAAAGCACGTACTGCAGGTACTCGGCGGTGGGACGGCCGGCCCGGATGCCGGGGATGAAGCCGCCGTACTTCTTCATGTTTTCGGAGACTTCCTCCGGGTTGAACGTGATCGACACGTAGAAGTACGTGAAGAACACGATCAGCAGAAGGTAGACCGCCATGTAGACCGGGTGATCGCCCTTGGTCAGGTAGTTGTTGATCCAGACCACCCATCCCGGCGGAGTGCCTTCGGAGGGAGTGTTGAACTGGGCGATCAGCGACGGCAGGTAAAGCATGGAGGACGCGAAGATCACAGGAATCACGCCGGCCATGTTGACCTTGATCGGGATGTAGGTGTTGGTGCCGCCGACGGTGCGGCGTCCGACCATCCGCTTGGCGTACTGGACCGGGATGCGCCGCTGGGACTGCTCGACGAAGATCACGAGGGCCACCACCAGCACACCAAGGGCCAGGACGCCCAGGAAGACCGTCCAGCCCTGGGCGCTGAGGATCGCACCGAGGGAGCTCGGGAAACCGGCGGCAATGGACGTGAAGATCAGCAGGGACATGCCGTTGCCGACGCCCTTTTCCGTGACCAGTTCACCCATCCACATGATGAGGCCGGTGCCGGCGGTCAGCGTGATGATCAGGAGCAGGATCGTGATGATGCTGTCGTCCGGGATGATCGGCACGGAGCAGGCGTTGTTGAACAGCGCACCGGTGCGGGCCAGGGAGACCACCGTGGTGGCATTGAGCAGGCCCAGGGCAATGGTCAGGTAACGCGTGTACTGGGTCAGCTTTGACTGACCCTGCGCGCCTTCCTCATACAGTGCCTGGAAGTGCGGGATCACAACGCGCAGCAGCTGAACGATGATGCTGGCGGTGATGTACGGCATGATGCCCAGGGCAAAGATGGAGACCTGCAGCAGGGCGCCGCCGCTAAATAGGTTAACGAATTCGTAGAGGCCACCCGAAGTGGCACCCAGAGCTAAGCACTGCTGTACATTGCCGTAGTCAACACCCGGGGCCGGGATAAAAGCACCCATGCGGAAGATAGTGATGATTCCCAGCGTAAACAACAGCTTGCGTCGCAGGTCTGGCGTCCGGAAAGCCCGGCCAATAGCGCTAAGCAAGCGTCCTCCTGAATGAGATCTGAAGTATATGAAGTCCGATTGGACTGGTAACAAAAACAGAGTCTATCCGCTCAAGCTCCGTACAACGTTAACGGAGCCCGCGGCGTGGTAGTGCCTTAAAACAAAACTAAACCCCCGGCGGGCCGCATTGCGACCCGCCAAGAGTTTAGTTCACGTCCTGCTTGCCGCGCAGGCGACGTCGGGGGCCGGTTTCCCGGCCGCCCGAAGTCGCTGCACGAAACGGACACGGTGCTTAGAGCGCCGTGGTCGTTCCGCCTGCTGCGGTGATCTTCTCTGCCGCACTGGCGGAGAAGGCATCGGCGGTGACATTCACCTTGACGGTGATGTCGCCGGTTCCGAGGACCTTGACGGGCTGGTTCTTGCGAACGGCACCCTTGGCAACCAGATCGGCAACCGTGACGTCGCCGCCTTCGGGGAACAGCTCCGAGATCTTGTCCAGGTTTACAACCTGGAACTCGACGCGGAACGGGTTCTTGAAGCCGCGAAGCTTCGGCAGGCGCATGTGCAGCGGCAGCTGGCCGCCGGCAAAACCGGCCTTGACCTGGTAACGCGCAGCCGTACCCTTGGTACCGCGGCCTGCAGTCTTACCCTTGGAACCTTCACCGCGGCCAACACGGGTCTTGGCCGTCTTGGCACCGGGTGCCGGACGCAGGTGGTGGACCTTGAGCGCGTGCTCGTTGTTGTTTTCTTCGGCCATGTTAATTCGCCTCCTCAACCTTCACGAGGTGCGGAACCGTGTTGATCATGCCAACGGTCACGGCGTCTGCGGTACGAACGGTGGTAGCACCGATGTGTCGCAGGCCCAGTGAGCGCAGCGTGTCCTTCTGATTCTGCTTACCACCGATGGTGGACTTAATCTGAGTAATCTTCAGGGTTGCCGTGCTGACGGCAACGTTCTTCGGAGTAGTCATCAGGCACCTGCCTTCTGCATGTTGCGGAGCATCGCAGCAGGCACAACCTCGTCCAGCGGCAGGCCGCGGCGTGCAGCCACTGCCTGAGGCTCTTCGAGGCGCTTCAGCGCATCAACCGTGGCGTGCACGATGTTGATGGCGTTGGAGGACCCGAGCGACTTGGACAGTACGTCGTGGATGCCGGCGCATTCGAGAATGGCGCGGACCGGACCACCGGCGATAACACCGGTACCCGGGGAAGCCGGACGCAGCAGGACGACGCCTGCAGCAGCTTCACCCTGGACCAGGTGCGGGATGGTTCCACCGATGCGCGGGACGCGGAAGAAAGTCTTCTTGGCTTCTTCAACAGCCTTCGCAATTGCGGAGGGAACTTCCTTGGCCTTGCCGTAACCAACGCCGACCATGCCGTTGCCGTCACCGACAACTACCAGAGCGGTGAAGCTGAAGCGACGACCACCCTTGACAACCTTGGCAACGCGGTTGATGGTCACGACGCGTTCAATGAACTTGTCCTTCTCATCGTTGCGTCCGCCATCGCGGCCACCGCGGCCACCGCGTTCGCCGCGGCCTCCACGGTCGGAGCGCTGCTCGCCCTTGCGTCCGCCGCGGCGGTCGTCAGTGGCGGGAGCGGCGGCGTCCTTGGTCTCAGTTGCCTCAGCAGCTGTAGCTTCAGTCACCTGATTTTCCTTTTCCTTGTTTACCTCGGTCACAGTGCCAGCCCACCTTCACGTGCGCCGTCTGCAACTGCAGCAATGCGGCCGTGGTAGCGGTTACCACCGCGGTCAAAGACAACGGCTTCGACGCCGGCAGCCTTGGCGCGCTCTGCAACGAGCTCGCCAACGCGCTTGGACTTGGCGGTCTTGTCGCCTTCCAGTGCGCGCAGGTCAGCTTCCATGGTGGAAGCCGATGCCACGGTTACGCCGCGGGTGTCATCGACAACCTGGACGAATACGTGGCGGGCCGAGCGGTTTACCACCAGACGCGGGCGAGCCGCGGAACCGGAGATACGCTTGCGGATACGAAGCTGGCGGCGGTTACGCGCAGCCGACTTGCTCTTGGAATTGCGCTTCTTATTAATGCTGATGGCCATGGTTACTTACCAGCCTTTCCGACCTTGCGGCGGACAATCTCGCCGGCATAACGAATACCCTTGCCCTTGTAGGGATCGGGCTTGCGCAGCTTGCGGATGTTGGCCGAAACCTCGCCCACCTGCTGCTTGTCGATGCCGGACACTGTGACCTTCGTGGGGCCCACGACGGTGAGCGTGATGCCCTCGGGTGCCGAGACCGGAACCGGATGGCTGTAGCCCAGGGCGAACTCGAGGTCCGAGCCCTTGGCCACTACGCGGTAACCGGTACCAACGATTTCCAGGTCCTTCTTGTAACCCTCGGTCACACCAGTGATCATGTTGCTGATCAGGGTGCGGGTCAGGCCGTGAAGGGCACGGGATTCGCGCTCGTCGTTCGGACGGGCAACGGTGATGGTGCTGTCGTCAATGGTGACGGTGATCGGGCTGGGCACAGTGTGGCTCAGCTCTCCCTTGGCACCCTTGACGGATACAACGTTGCCGTTGATCGCGATATCTACTCCGGCAGGAACCGGGATGGGCAGACGTCCAATACGTGACATTTTTCTTTCCCTTCCCTGCTACCAGACGTAGGCGAGGACTTCCCCACCTACACCCTTCTTGGCGGCCTGGCGGTCGGTCAGGAGACCTGACGACGTCGACAGGATTGCGATACCCAGACCACCGAGAACACGCGGCAGGTTAGTGGACTTCGCGTAAACGCGCAGACCGGGCTTGGAGATACGACGCACGCCGGCGATGGAACGCTCGCGGTTCGGACCGAATTTGAGATCAAGGGTCAGCTTCTTGCCAACCACGGCTTCTTCTTCCTTCCAGCCGGCGATGTAGCCCTCGGCCTTCAGGATGTCAGCAACGCGCGCCTTGAGCTTGCTGTAAGGCATGGACACGGAATCGTGATATGCCGAGTTTGCATTGCGCAGACGCGTGAGCATATCTGCGACAGGATCTGTCATTGTCATTGGGCTCTTGCCCTCCCTCGTAACGGTTTCCTGCGGATATCCGGCTCAGGCGCACCTGGCCGGGAGTCCGTCGGACCTGTTACGTAGTAATTAATCTTCGGATTTGAACGGGAAGCCGAGCGCCTTCAGCAGCGCGCGTCCCTCGTCATCGGTCTTTGCGGTGGTAACCACGGTGATGTCCATGCCGCGTACGCGGTCGATCTTGTCCTGATCGATTTCGTGGAACATCGACTGCTCGGTCAGACCGAACGTGTAGTTGCCGTTGCCGTCGAACTGCTTGCCGTTCAGGCCGCGGAAGTCGCGGATACGCGGCAGAGCCAGGGTGACCAGGCGGTCGACGAATTCCCACATGCGGTCTCCACGCAGAGTTGCGTGGCAACCGATGGGCATGCCTTCGCGCAGCTTGAACTGTGCGATCGACTTGCGGGCCTTCGTGACCTGCGGCTTCTGACCCGTGATCTGGGTCAGGTCCTTGACTGCACCGTCAATGAGCTTGGAGTCCTTAGCGGCATCTCCAACACCCATGTTCACAACCACCTTGACAAGGCGGGGAACCTGGTTGACGTTCGAGTAGTTGAATTCGTCCTGCAGGGTCTGCTTGATTTCCGCTGCGTAGCGGGTCTTCAGACGGGGGACGGTCTTGGTGACGGTCTCAGTCATTAGAGGTCCTTCCCAGAGCCCTTAGCGACGCGGATACGCACAGTGCGCTCACGGCCGTCTTTTTCGACGATTTCCTGGCGGTAGCCAACACGGGTCGGCTTCTTCGTTTCCGGGTCAACCACTGCAACGTTGGAAACGTGGATGGGGGCTTCGACGGTCTCGATGCCACCGGTCTTGGAGCCCTTGGAGGACTGTCCGACCTTGGTGTGCTTCTTAACTGTGTTGACGCCTTCAACCAGAACGCGGTTGGTGTCGGTGTAAACCTTCAGAACCTTGCCCTGCTTGCCGCGGTCGCCGCCGCGGTCAGCCTTTGCACCGGTGATGACCTGAACCAGGTCACCCTTTTTGATTTTTGCCATGGACTACAGCACCTCCGGAGCCAGCGAAATGATCTTCATGAACTTCTTGTCGCGAAGTTCGCGGCCGACCGGGCCGAAGATGCGGGTACCGCGGGGGTCTCCGTCATTCTTCAAGATCACTGCAGCGTTCTCATCGAACTTGATGTAGGAACCGTCCTGGCGGCGGCGTTCCTTCTTGGTACGGACGATGACGGCCTTGACCACGTCGCCCTTTTTGACGTTGCCGCCGGGAATTGCATCCTTGACGGTGGCAACGATGGTGTCGCCAATGCCTGCGTAGCGACGGCCGGATCCACCGAGAACGCGGATGGTCAAGATTTCCTTGGCACCCGTGTTGTCGGCGACCTTCAGTCGCGACTCCTGCTGAATCACTTATTACTCCTGTCGTCGCGCCGGTTCTCAATATGAGCCTTGCGGAACGGATATGGGTGGACCCCGTAATACTGGTACTCAGCACCTCCCCGCCAGGGGTGCACCGCGGCGGACCGCGGCAAAGTGCCGAACAAGATTATCGGGCTTTTGTCTCATACGGCGGTGAGGAAGAGCAGTTCAAAACTGGACACACTTCCGCACCGCACAGACAAGATTTCAAGTTTATCGCGAAAGGGCCCCGGAAGCGAAATCGGATGATAACGCGGCCGGGGCCCTGTCGCCGGTTGGCGGTTGCCGGCGGGCTCATCCCAAGGGGATCAGCCCGCCGGCGCCCGGCCGGATGTACTGCTGGTTACTTAGCCTTTTCGAGGATCTCGACCAGGCGCCACCGCTTCGTAGCGGAGAGCGGCCGGGTTTCGGCGATCAGCACGAGGTCTCCAACGCCGGCAGCATTCTGCTCGTCGTGGGCCTTGAGCTTCGAAGTGCGGCGAAGCACCTTGCCGTACAGGGCGTGCTTGACGCGGTCTTCAACCTGAACAACGACGGTCTTATCCATCTTGTCAGAAACCACGTAGCCGCGTGCGGTCTTCCGGTCCCCGCGGGGCTCGGCTCCGTTTGCGTCAGTTGTCACTGCTGCCTCATTCTTGTTTTCACTCATTTGGCATCATCCTCAGCGACCTTGGCTTCAGCTTCAGACTCAGTAGCCTTCTTCTTGGACTTCTTCGCTGCCTTTTCAGGAGCTGCTTCCTCAACGGGAGCAACAACCTCGGGACGAATCCCCAGCTCGCGCTCACGCAGCACGGTGTAGATACGTGCGATGTCGCGCTTTACTACGCGCAGACGGCCGTGGCTTTCCAGCTGACCGGTTGCGGACTGGAAGCGCAGGTTGAACAGCTCTTCCTTGGCCTTGCGAAGTTCCTCAACGAGACGGTCCTTATCGAAGCCGTCAAGCTGCTTCGGTGCCAGTTCCTTTGAACCAATTGCCATTTCTATTCACCACCCTCGCGACGCACAATGCGTGCCTTCAACGGCAGCTTATGGATCGCCAGGCGCAGGGCCTCGCGAGCTACCTCTTCATTAACACCGGAGATCTCGAAGAGAACGCGACCCGGCTTGACGTTTGCAACCCACCACTCCGGAGAACCCTTACCGGAACCCATGCGGGTTTCGGCCGGCTTCTTCGTCAACGGACGGTCAGGGTAGATGTTGATCCAGACCTTACCGCCGCGCTTGATGTGGCGCGTCATGGCAATACGTGCAGCTTCGATCTGGCGGTTGGTGACATACGCAGGCGTCAAAGCCTGGATGCCCCACTCGCCGAAGCTGACTGCGGTGCCGCCGGTTGCAGCGCCGGAACGACCCGGGTGGTGCTGCTTACGGAACTTGACTCGACGTGGGATAAGCATTTAAGCCTGTCCTCCTTCTGCTGCGGGGGCAGCTGCCTCAGCGGCCGGAGCCTCTGCAGCAGCAGGAGCGGCAGCCTTGTCGCCGCGCTCGGGACGACGACGACGGTCGCCGCCACGGTCTCCGCGGTCAGCCGGGCCACGGCCCGGACGGTCGCTGGAGCGGCCGCGGGACGGTGCAGCAGCCTGCTGTGCAGCCAGTTCCTTAGCGGTGACGTCGCCCTTGTAGATCCAGACCTTCACGCCAATGCGGCCGAAGGTGGTCTTGGCTTCGAAGAAACCGTAGTCGATCTGCGCGCGGAGGGTGTGCAGGGGCACACGGCCTTCGCGGTAGAACTCCGAACGGCTCATTTCAGCGCCGCCCAGACGGCCGGAGCACTGGATACGGATACCCTTGGCGCCGGCACGCTGTGCGGACTGGATGGCCTTCTTCATCGCACGGCGGAAAGCCACGCGGGAAGAGAGCTGCTCAGCAACGCCCTGGGCAACAAGCTGTGCTTCCATCTCGGGGTTCTTGACCTCGAGGATGTTCAGCTGAACCTGCTTGCCCGTGAGCTTCTCCAGCTCGCCGCGGATGCGGTCTGCTTCAGCGCCGCGGCGGCCGATAACGATACCCGGGCGGGCCGTGTGGATATCCACGCGGACACGGTCACGGGTGCGCTCGATCTCAACCTTGGCGATGCCGGCACGGTCCATGCCGGTGGACATGAGCTGACGGATCTTGATGTCCTCGCGGACAAAGTCCTTGTAACGCTGGCCCGGCTTGTTGCTGTCAGCAAACCAGTGCGATACGTGGTCAGTGGTGATGCCGAGTCGGAACCCGTGCGGGTTTACCTTCTGTCCCACTTAGCGTTCCTCCTCGATTTTGGGGGTTGCGACAACCACAGTGACGTGGCTGGTCCGCTTGTTGATGCGGTACGCGCGGCCCTGTGCACGGGGCTGGAACCGCTTCATGGTGGGCCCTTCGTCAACGAATGCTTCGCTGATGAAGAGGTCACCCTCGTCGAAGGCCACGCCGTCACGGTCCGCGAGGACTCGTGCGTTGGCCATGGCCGACTGAACTACCTTAAGTACCGGCTCCGATGCTGCCTGGGGGGCAAACTTCAGAATTGCCAGAGCCTCATTCGCTTGCTTGCCACGAACAAGGTTGACGACGCGCCGGGCCTTCATAGGCGTTACGCGGATATGACGCGCAATTGCCTTGGCTTCCATTGCTTTCCTTCTCTCGTCTTCTGCCGAAAGAGCAGCGCCTAGCGGCGCTTGCCCTTGCGGTCGTCCTTCACATGGCCGCGGAATGTCCGCGTCAGAGCGAATTCGCCGAGCTTGTGCCCGACCATCGACTCGGTGACAAACACCGGAATGTGCTTACGTCCGTCATGAACGGCGATCGTGTGCCCGAGCATGTCGGGGATGATCATCGAACGACGGGACCACGTCTTGATGACGTTCTTGGTGCCCTTTTCGTTTTCGGCCGCTACCTTAAGGAACAGGTGCTGGTCGACGAAGGGGCCTTTCTTCAGGCTGCGTGGCATGTTTCCAGGCTCCTATCGCTTGTTCTTGCCGGAACGACGGCGACGCACAATGAGGTTGTCGCTCTCTTTATTGGGGCGGCGTGTGCGGCCTTCGCGCTTACCGTTCGGGTTGACCGGGTGGCGTCCACCGGAGGTCTTACCTTCACCACCACCGTGCGGGTGGTCGACCGGGTTCATGGCGACACCGCGGACGGTCGGGCGTACGCCCTTCCAGCGCATACGGCCAGCCTTACCCCAGTTGATGTTCGACTGCTCGGCATTGCCGACCTCGCCGATGGTTGCGCGGCAGCGTGCGTCAACGTTGCGGATTTCACCGGAAGGCAGTCGCAGCTGGGCGAAGCGGCCTTCCTTGGCAACAAGCTGAACCGATGCACCGGCGGAGCGGGCCATCTTGGCGCCGCCGCCCGGACGCAGCTCAACTGCGTGGATGGTGGTACCCACGGGGATGTTGCGCAGGGGCAGGTTGTTGCCGGGCTTGATATCAGCGCCGGCTCCGGCCTCTACGTGGTCGCCCTGCTTGAGCTTGTTCGGAGCGATGATGTAACGCTTGGTGCCATCAACGTAGTGCAGCAGCGCAATGCGAGCGGTACGGTTCGGATCGTATTCGATCTCGGCAACGCGAGCGTCGACGCCGTCCTTGTCGTGGCGGCGGAAGTCGATCAGACGGTACTGACGCTTGTGTCCACCACCCTTGTGCCTGGTCGTGATCTTACCGGTGTTGTTACGGCCGCCCTTTTTGGGCAGCGGGCGTACCAACGACTTTTCCGGCGTCGACCGCGTGATTTCGGTGAAGTCGGCTACGCTCGAGCCGCGACGGCCCGGGGTAGTCGGCTTGTATTTACGGATTCCCATTATTTATTCCTCGTTAAAGTGGTCTCCGCCCTAGCTGAGCGGACCGCCGAAGATGTCGATTGTGCCGTCCTTCAGGGTGACAATGGCGCGCTTGGTGTTCTTGCGCTGTCCCCATCCGAACTTGGTCCGCTTGCGCTTACCGGCACGGTTGATGGTGTTGATCGAGTCGACCTTGACGGAGAAGATTTTCTCCACGGCCAGCTTGATCTCGGTCTTGTTGGAGCGGGGGTCGACCAGGAAGGTGTACTTACCTTCGTCGATCAGGCCGTAGCTCTTTTCCGAAACGACGGGTGCAAGCACTACGTCGCGAGGGTCCTTAGCGGTGGTCGCGCTCACTTGGCGTCCTCCTTGACAGTGTTCTTGCCGACGAACTCGTCGTAGGCAGCCTTGGTGAAGACCACGTCGTCGGCAACCAGCACGTCGTACGTGTTCAGCTGATCTACGTAGATCACGTGAACAGCGGTGAGGTTACGCACGGACAGTGCAGCAACGTCGTTGGCGCGCTCGATGACAACGAGCATGTTCTTGCGCTCGGTAAGTGAACGCAGGGACTCGCGTGCAGCCTTGGTGGACGGCGTTTCGCCGGCTACCAGGGTTTCCAGCACGTGGATGCGGCCGTTGCGTGCCCGGTCGGAGAGTGCTCCGCGAAGTGCGGCGGCAATCATCTTCTTGGGGGTGCGCTGGCTGTAGTCGCGGGGCGTCGGTCCGTGAACCACGCCACCACCGGTCATGTGAGGAGCACGGATGGAACCCTGACGGGCGCGGCCGGTACCCTTCTGCTTGAACGGCTTGCGGCCTGCACCGGAGACCTCTGCGCGGGTCTTCGTCTTGTGCGTACCCTGGCGGGCAGCTGCAAGCTGAGCAACTACTACCTGGTGCAGAAGCGGAACGTTCGTCTGAACGTCGAAGAGCGCTGCGGGGAATTCAACAGTGGTTTCGTTAGCCATGAGACTAAGCTCCCTTCACGGCGGTGCGTACGAGGACGACCTGGCCGCGGGCGCCGGGAACGGCACCCTTGATCAGAAGCAGCGACTTCTCAGCGTCCACACCGTGAACCGTGAGGTTCATCGTGGTGTGGCGGACGGCGCCCATACGGCCAGCCATCCGAACGCCCTTGAAGACGCGGCCCGGGGTGGATGCGCCACCGATGGAACCGGGCTTACGGTGGTTCTTGTGTGCACCGTGGGAGGCACCGACGCCGTGGAAGCCGTGACGCTTCATGACACCGGCAAAGCCCTTGCCCTTGGAGGTTCCGGTGACGTCGACCTTCTGGCCGGCTTCGAAAATCTCAACGGAGAGTTCCTGGCCCAGCTCGTAGGTGTCGGCGTCTGCGGTGCGCAGTTCAACAACGTGGCGGCGAGGCGTAACGCCTGCCTTTTCAAAGTGGCCGGCCAGCGGCTTGGTCACCTTGCGCGGGTCGATCTGGCCGTAGCCGATCTGAACGGCGGTGTAGCCGTCCTTTTCCGCGTTGCGCAGCTGAGTAATGACGTTGGAGTCAGCCTGGACAACCGTGACGGGGATGAGCTTGTTGTTCTCGTCCCAGACCTGGGTCATGCCCAGCTTGGTGCCCAGAAGGCCCTTGACCTGGCGTGTAAGTGAAGTAGACATAAGTATCCGCTCCCCCCCTACAGCTTGATTTCGATGTTCACGTCTGCAGGCAGGTCAAGACGCATCAGCGAGTCAACGGCCTTAGGCGTGGGGTCAATGATGTCGATCAGACGCTTGTGCGTGCGCATTTCAAAGTGCTCGCGGCTGTCCTTGTACTTGTGCGGCGAACGGATAACGCAGTACACGTTCTTTTCCGTGGGCAGCGGCACGGGGCCTACTACCGTTGCGCCTGCACGCGTGACCGTCTCAACGATCTTCCGTGCTGATACGTCGATGACCTCGTGGTCATACGACTTCAGCCGGATGCGGATTTTTTGTCCCGCCATGGCGTCGTGCCTCTTTCTTCGAGTATTGCTCTCTGTACAGTTTTTGTACCTAGCTGCCTTTACGGCCTGGCACTCCTCCAACAGACTGAATCCGGATAAATCCGGGTTCCTCACCCTGCCGAGGCTCCGACCCCCGCGCTCGGGCGTGTCGCGGATGCTGTATCTGCGACGCCCTGGGCAAGATTGGGGGCGGGTTATATATGGGCTTTTCCCCTGAAGGATTCGACCCTGCATCAGGCATTATCCTGACCGGGACGCAATCTCATCACGTTCCTTTTGCCGATCTGTTCAGATCAACCGGAGACATGTGGGCACAAAAGCGCTTGAACAACTTCTCTAGTCTGCCAGAACGGCGGCGATAGCGCCAATCGGCGGCATCGCTGCCGTCGGGCCCGCCGCGGTCATCCGCAGCTGTTTGGCCCTGTATTGCTTTGTTCGGACTCAGGGTGCGAGCAGCCCTGCGCCATTGGCCTCCGCGTATGCGGCTGCCGTGGCCGGCCCTTGTCCGCTAAGCCAACGTTCCCCAGTTTAGCGCAGGGGAATGGACGCGGAAAACCGCGGGCAGCGCAGCCCCTTGCGCCTAGGGCCGGCGGTTTGATCGGCGAATCCGCTTTGTCCGGTCAATTTCACGGCGAAAAGTGCGCCGTCCCCAGACAACGGCTCCGGCCACAGCCACAATAACGGCAAGGATGATCAACAGTTCCATCAGACGATCCTAGACCAACCGCTGTCCGGTCCACAGACAGTGCGGCGAACGGGGGTTAGGGACCGGACTCCGCGGCAGTGTCTGTCCGCACCCGGTTCAGCCGCCAGACGGCGAGGGTAATCAGTGCCGCGGCCAGCAGCGCCAGCAGCAGAAAGGTGTAACCGCGCAGGTACCAGAGGACGGCAAAGGCGACTCCGGCCGCTCCCCACACCGTAAAAACCCTCCTGCTGGTCAGGACTCCGAAGACCAGCAGCCCGGCATGGGCCAGCAACGCCCACACCTGTTCGCCGGCATCGGCACTCGCCACTGTAGTCAATCCTGTGCCGGAGAGCAGTGCCGCTGATACCGACAGGACGACAGTTGCGCGTTGTCCGCGGTTCCGCAGGAACTCGTAGCAGGCAAGCACGGCCAGGGAGAGAACCCAGAATTGAAGAGCCCAAAACCATCCCATGTCCTCGGTGAAGTACCAAATGATGCGCTGTACCGCCACGGCGGCCACGAGTGCCGCTGCTTCGGCTGCGATTTCCCTGCGGGCAGGCGGAAATTGAGCGGCTGCCGCAGCTGCAGCGCAGACGAGGACCACTGATCCGTATACCGCGGAGACATTGGAGGTGGACATTGCTGCGGCAGCCGCTCCCGCGGCAATCACGCTGGCACCGGTACCAAGAATGCGCTGGCGCAGCACCGTTCCGGGGTCCTGGGGCAGCACAGAGCATACGAAACGAACGGCATACAGGCACAGGGCAGAGGTGAAGCCCGGCCACAGCTGGGCTGCACCTGGCAGCGGCCGGACTCCGAGAATGTCTTGGACCAGCCAGGCGTGGATCAGAAAGGCCGCGGCCAGGGTCCCGAGAGGAGTTGCCGCAGCGAGCCACGGCATTTTTCTGGTGAAGGAAACACAGAAGCAGACACCGGCCAGCAGCAGGACGCCCAACCCGGCAAGCAGGCTGTTGTTGTCCACCTCGGCAAGCGGCAGCACCAGAACCGGATAAGCAACGGCAGCGGCGAGCAGGGGATTGCGGATGCCGGGCCCGGCACCCCGCCGAGTCTCACCGAAGAGGGCTGCCGCCCCCAGCGCCAGCAACGTTCCCGACGCTGCGGCAATGGAAAGAGGAGAGCCGGACGAGCCGGGTTCCCCCGGAGTGCCGCCGCCGGCGAAGTCGAAAACGGGTGAAAGCACCAGCGGCAGCATTCCCAGCGCGTACGCACCGGGGTAGAGGTCATTTCCGGTTCGGTTCTTCACGACGGCCGTGAGGCACACGCCGAGGAGCAGTATCAGCGACAGGGTCACCACATGCCGCCTGGGCTGCGCACCGGTGATGAAGAAGTAAGCAAAGGGGAGCAACACCAGCACCGCGGTGCTCCCCCACCGGGCGGCCAGGGCCAGTTGTCCCAAACCACTCTGGACAATCCGGTCCTGCAGGACCGTTCGCAGCATTTGCTGCACTGCCACCGAGACTGCAACGGCAACGAACAACCCGTGGACACTGACCTCCAGATCCGCTGCCACCAAGGCTGACAGCACCGTCAGAAGCACCTGGCCCGCCAGCAGATACACGCCCCGCACCTCCGCCCTCGCCCAGCGCATGGCCAGGAACCCGCAGTACAGCAGGCCCGCAGCGGCCAGTACTTCATACCCGCGCACGCCAAGGATTCCCGCACCCGCCGCGGCCGCGGCAGCAAAGCCTGCCGGAGCCACCCACTCAAGCCATGCCCTGACGTCAAAGAACCTGTGCAGCAACACCGATGTGAGGATGCTAACCACCAGTGCCGCTGCCAGAACGCCCAGCGTCACCGCGCTGCGGGGATCCTCCACGACGCGCAGCCACACCGTCAGCACCGGCACCAGCACCATTGCCACGCCGAGCGTTGCAACAGCCTCCCGCACCGGCCGGCCGGCAATTGTCCGGGCGACCGCAGCCGCCTGCGCAAAGAGTGTCAGTCCGGCCGCGATAGACAGCAACAGCAGATATGTCCCGGTTTGCGGCCGTGCAGCTATGAGGATGTAGGCAACCGGCAGCAGCACCAGCACCGCGACGCTCCCCCACTGGGCGACCAGCGCCAGCTGTCCCAAGCCAACGCCGGCAAACCGGTCCTGGAGCACCGTACGCAGCATTTGCTGCGCCGCCACAGACACCGCAACGACAATAAACAACCCGTGAACGCCGACTTCCAGATCAGCCGCGGCCAGCGCCGCCAGCACTGTCAGCAGCACCTGGCCTGCCAGCAGATACACGCCCCTGGCCTGTTCCCTGGCCCAGCACATCGCCATCAAAGCGCAGTATGCCAGCCCCGCACCGGCCAGCACCTCATACCCGCGCACGCCAAGAAGTCCCGCACCCACCACAGCCGCAGCGGCAAATCCTGCCGGAGCCACCCACTCAAGCCATCCCCTGTCCGCAAAGAACCTGCGCAGGAACAACGACGTCAGGGTATTAACCATCAATGCCGACACCAGGACTGCCAGCGTCACTGAGCTGCGCGGATCCTCCACAAAGCGCAGCCATACGGTCAGCAACGGCACCAGCGCCGCTGCGACCCCCAGAGTTGCATCAGCAAACAGCGTAGGCTTCCCCGCGGCTTCCAGATACACGGACATGGCCTGGTTCAGCAGCACCGCTGACGTCGTGAGCGTCAAAGACCAGATCCAGATGTCCGTTGCTCCAGCTCCCCCTGCTTCCAGGGAGGCAACCGCCAGGACGGGCACCAGGCCGGTGGCCGCGGCCCGTGCCGCCAGGGCAAAGCTCTGGCGGCACGGGCCGGTCGCGCGCACAGCCCTGACGCACAGGTATGCAAGCAGGAGCCCGCCCAGCAGGACAGCAGGCCAAAGGGTTCCTCCGTCAGCGTGGAAGATTCGCGGAATGAATCCGAGGATTATCGCTGCGGCTGCCGGGGCCGCGGTGGGTCCTGCAGTCAGTTTCGCCTCGGCTGTCATGAACGTCAGCAGCACCAGAACCGCCGTGGCCGTGAACACAGGGATGCTGCCGCCGGTGTGGTCCATGCCGTAGAACCCCGAGGCCAGGCCCGTCAGTGCCTGAACTCCCAGCAGGACAGCGAGGTCCGCGCCGAAGAACTTCCTGCCCCCGGCGGCGTTGTAATACCGGCGCCAGACAAACAAGCCGGCAACCTGCAGGGACAGGAGAAGGGCAAGAACCAGGAGGGACTGGCCGGCGTCCCCGGTGAGTTTATAAGCCAGCACGCTCAGGCCGGCGGTGACGGAAATCCGGAATCCGTAGCTGCTGAAGAGACGTTCCCGACGCCTGCTCTGCAGGAAGACCACGGCGTAATAACCGGCAAATGAGAGGAAAAGGAAGGAGAACTGCCACCCTCCCAGCTCCTTTGCAGTCAGCACCGCAACACCCGCCGTCGCCGGGACCAGATAACGGTGGGAATGGACAAAGGCATCGAGGTAGATATTCCTGAGCCATGCCGGACGATGCATGGCCAACAGGGAGATTGCCGTGGCCAGCAGGACCGTGAACAGGAAGTACCAGACGATTCCGGATCGCATGGCGGCGCCGGAGGCCAGCGCGGTGGAAAGCAGGAAAGTCATGGACAGGTAAGCGACGACGCGGCTGTCCAGCTTCGCTGCCGCGTAGGCGAACGCTGCAGTCCCGACACCTGATGTGGCCAGCCATGCCAGCGGGGCATCGTGCAGCACAAGGTTATTCAGGGCCAGGCCCACCACCGGAATCAGCGCCAGCCCGGTTCCGGTAAATGCCACGCCGGCCGGGCGGAGCCGGCGGCTGCGGGCGTGCACGGCCAACCCGCCCCCGTAGAAAAACACGGCCACTGCCGTGACACCGGCAAAGCGTGCGGACTCGGGGATCGCCAGCCCGATAAACAGCGACGCCGCCGCGACCAGCAGCAGACAGGCAGCATAGAGCGTGATGTTGATGTTGCGCAGGTCGCGCTGTTGTTTACGGGCTTCTTCCACAGCAGCCGTTGCTGCAGCTTGTGCGGGATCCGGAAGCGGGACAGGCGGAGGAGCGGCCGCACGCGGCCGGGCAGGGCCCGCCACCCGAGGGGTTGCCGGCGGAGGACCAGCCAGACGCGGCGTCGTTGGCGGACCGGCCGGCTGCGGCAATTTCCGGGCGCCGGGAGTGGCGGGCAAATCAGCTGCAGCGGGTGACGAGGGTGAAGGCGCAGCAGCCCTTTCGGCGGGCGCTTTCGCGCTCACTGTGAGCACTCCTGCGCGAACGGCACCGGACGCTGTCCGGTAGCCAACGTCATACCCGTCGCCGTATGCCCGGGCAAGAAGTTCCGCCTGGTCCGGCTCCCCAAGTCCCTCGGCCTGCTCGGCCACCGCACCGGCGGCGGGCCTGCTGCCCCGAACGAACCAGCCGATGCCAAAGCCCAGCACCAGCACCAGCACCAGCACCAGCACCAGCACCAGCATGACCACTATCCCCATTGCGAAACCCCCGGTAGGCGAGACCGAAACTGCTTCACAGCATAGTGGCGCCGTATGAACGCGCGGGCACTTAGTCAGTATC
The DNA here is from genome assembly GCF_058269275.1 of Arthrobacter sp. TJ-178. Taxonomy (NCBI): domain Bacteria; kingdom Bacillati; phylum Actinomycetota; class Actinomycetes; order Micrococcales; family Micrococcaceae; genus Arthrobacter; species Arthrobacter sp. TJ-178. The sequence goes on from NZ_JBZCNK010000001.1 coordinate 443,312, forward strand.
TGGGGATAACGGCATGCCCGGGAACCTCCGAGCTGAAGCCGCGTTAACGCAAGAACGTCCCCGCTGCTTGCGCAACGGGGACGTTCATCGGTTTGTTTCCAGGCCCGAAGGCCGGATCCTTACCGAAGATTCAGCAAGTAAATGAAATTACTTGATGATCTTGGTGACGCGGCCTGAACCAACGGTGCGGCCACCTTCACGGATAGCGAAGCCGAGGCCTTCTTCCATGGCGATGGGCTGGATGAGCTCAACGGTCATCTCAGTGTTATCGCCGGGCATAACCATTTCCGTGCCCTCAGGCAGGGTGATAACGCCGGTTACGTCCGTGGTACGGAAGTAGAACTGCGGGCGGTAGTTCGAGTAGAACGGGTTGTGGCGTCCGCCTTCATCCTTGGACAGGATGTAGACGTTGGCCTCGAAGTCGGTGTGCGGGGTAATGGAACCCGGCTTCACGATGACCTGGCCGCGCTCTACGTCTTCGCGCTTGATGCCGCGGAGCAGGAGACCACAGTTCTCGCCTGCCCATGCTTCGTCAAGCTGCTTGTGGAACATCTCGATACCGGTAACCGTGGTCTTCTGGACCGGACGGATACCGACGATCTCGACCTCGGAGTTGATGGCAAGGGTACCGCGCTCGGCGCGGCCCGTGACAACAGTTCCACGACCGGTGATCGTGAAGACGTCCTCGATCGGCATCAGGAACGGCTTGTCCTTGTCGCGGATCGGGTCCGGCACGTTGTTGTCAACGGCGTCCATCAGCTCTTCAACGGAAGCAACCCACTTCGGGTCGCCTTCCAGAGCCTTGAGGCCGGAGACACGTACGACGGGAGCGTTGTCGCCGTCGAATTCCTGGGAGCTCAGCAGTTCGCGAACTTCCATTTCAACGAGGTCCAGCAGTTCCTCATCGTCGACCATGTCGGACTTGTTCAGTGCGACCAGCAGGTAGGGAACACCAACCTGGCGGGCGAGCAGAACGTGCTCGCGGGTCTGAGCCATCGGACCGTCGGTAGCGGCAACCACGAGGATTGCGCCGTCCATCTGAGCTGCACCAGTAATCATGTTCTTGATGTAGTCAGCGTGACCGGGGGCGTCTACGTGTGCGTAGTGGCGCTTCTCGGTCTGGTACTCGATGTGCGAGATGTTGATGGTGATGCCGCGCTGGCGCTCTTCAGGTGCAGAGTCGATAGCAGCGAAATCGCGCTTTTCATTCAGATCAGGGTACTTGTCAGCAAGCACCTTCGAAATGGCAGCGGTCAACGTCGTCTTTCCATGGTCAACGTGACCAATGGTGCCGATGTTGACGTGCGGCTTAGTCCGCTCGAACTTTGCCTTCGCCACGGGTTCCTCCTAGAAAGGTTGAAGACTCAATCTCCAACAGCGCTTCTCGCTGCTGAAACTGATGTAAGTCTACTGGGGGCTGTTTATTTGATGAAATTGCCGTTTATCCGCAGCAGCCTGGCGAGGCCGCTCAGTCTGGCTATGCAGCGGGCTTCCGGCCGAAGCCCTGGCCCGCTGCACACGGTTGGTGTTCCGAAGTTTCCCCCGGAACACCAACCAGGGTTTTACTCTCCGCGCGTCTTCTGAATGATCTCGTCGGCAACTGCCTTCGGGACCTCGGCGTAGCTGTTGAACGACATGGAGTACACAGCGCGGCCCTGCGTCTTGGAACGCAGGTCGCCGATGTACCCGAACATGCCGGACAGCGGCACGTGAGCGCGGATGACCTTCACGCCTGCGGCGTCTTCCATGGACTGCATCTGTCCGCGACGGGAGTTGATGTCACCGATAACTTCACCCATGTATTCCTCAGGGGTGCGGACTTCAACATCCATCAGCGGTTCGAGCAGCACAGGGTTCGCCATGCGTGCGGCTTCCTTGAAAGCCTGACGCCCGGCGATCTTGAACGCCATTTCCGAGGAGTCAACATCGTGGTAAGCACCGTCAAGCAGGCTTGCCTTGATACCGACAACCGGGTAGCCGGCGAGCACACCATCGGTGAGCGCGCTCTGGATACCCTGGTCAACGCTGGGGATGTATTCGCGAGGAATACGGCCACCGGTGACCTTGTTCTCGAACTCGTAGAACGTGCCGTCTGAAGTGTCCAGCGGCTCGATGGCGATCTGGACCTTTGCGAACTGACCCGAACCACCGGTCTGCTTCTTGTGCGTGTAGTCATGCTTGGCCACAGCGCGCTTAATGGTTTCGCGGTAAGCAACCTGGGGCTTGCCCACGTTGGCTTCGACGCGGAATTCGCGGCGCATGCGGTCAACCAGGATGTCCAGGTGCAGCTCGCCCATACCGGCGATGATGGTCTGGCCTGTGTCTTCGTCGAGGGAGACCTGGAAGGTCGGGTCCTCTTCGGAGAGCTTCTGGATGGCCGTGGAGAGCTTCTCCTGGTCACCCTTGGTCTTCGGCTCGATGGCCACGGAAATCACGGGCTCCGGGAAGCTCATGGATTCCAGCACGATCGGGTTCTGAAGGTCGCACAGGGTGTCACCCGTGGTGGTGTCCTTCAGGCCGATTGCAGCGTAGATGTGACCCGTCGTGATCTCGTCAACCGGGTTTTCCTTGTTGGCGTGCATCTGGAAGAGCTTTCCGATGCGCTCCTTCTTCTGCTTGGTCGCGTTCATGACCTGGGCGCCGGAAGCAGCGTGACCGGAGTACACGCGGATGTAGGTCAGACGGCCGAAGAACGGGTGCGTCACAACCTTGAATGCCAGAGCCGAGAACGGAGCGGTGGCATCAGCGGCGCGTTCGAGGATGACCTCTTCGTCGCGGATGTCGTGGCCCTTGATGTTCGGGACGTCAAGCGGGCTGGGCAGGAAGTCGACGACGGCGTCAAGCATCGGCTGAACGCCGCGGTTCTTGAATGCGGAGCCGCAGAGAACCGGGTAGACCAGCGAGTTGATGGTCAGGTGGCGGATGCCGGCCTTGAGTTCCTCGATGGAGATTTCTTCACCCTCGAGGTACTTGTTCATCAGTTCGTCGCTGGCTTCGGCAACGGTCTCGATCAGTGCGGCGCGGTACTCTTCGGCCTTTTCCTGCAGGTCTGCGGGGATCGGCTCGATTTCGTACTTGGCGCCCATGGTGACATCACCCTTGGAGTCGCCGCGCCAGGTCAGGGCGCGCATTTCGAGGAGGTCAACGACGCCCTCGAATTCGCTCTCGGCACCGATGGGCAGCTGGAGAACCAGCGGCTTGGCACCAAGACGGTTGATGATCGTGTCGACGGTGAAGTAGAAGTCAGCGCCGAGCTTGTCCATCTTGTTGACGAAGCAGATACGCGGAACGTTGTACTTGTCAGCCTGGCGCCAAACAGTCTCAGACTGCGGCTCCACGCCTTCCTTGCCGTCGAATACGGCTACGGCGCCGTCAAGCACGCGCAGGGACCGCTCAACCTCGACAGTGAAGTCAACGTGACCCGGCGTGTCGATGATGTTGATCTGGTTGTTGTCCCAGTAGCAGGTGGTTGCTGCGGAGGTAATGGTGATACCCCGCTCCTGCTCCTGTGCCATCCAGTCCATGGTGGACGCACCATCGTGCGTCTCGCCGATCTTGTGGTTGACACCGGTGTAGAACAGGATGCGCTCGGTGGTGGTGGTCTTGCCAGCATCAATGTGGGCCATGATGCCGATGTTGCGGACCTTGTTCAGGTCGGTAAGCACGTCAAGTGCCACGGTTTCTCCCTATATTTGGTGTTCGCCGGTTCGACTGCGTTTATCTGCTTTGGGCCCCGCACCCCGCCAAAGCGGGATGCAGGGCCTTCAGGAGTGGCCGCCGTCGGCCAGGCTTTTTACCAGCGGTAGTGGGCGAAGGCCTTGTTGGACTCAGCCATCTTGTGGGTGTCCTCTCGGCGCTTCACAGCTGCACCAAGACCGTTGGAAGCGTCCAGGATTTCGTTGCGCAGACGCTCGGTCATGGTCTTCTCGCGGCGGGCCTTGGAGTAGCCAACCAGCCAGCGCAGGGCCAGTGCAGTTGCACGACCCGGCTTGACCTCAACCGGAACCTGGTAGGTGGCGCCGCCGACGCGGCGGGACTTGACCTCAAGGCTCGGCTTGATGTTGTCCATAGCCTTCTTCAGGGCTGCAACGGGGTCTCCCCCGGTCTTCTCCTGAGCGCCTGCGAGTGCACCGTAAACAATGCGCTCAGCGGTGGACTTCTTGCCGTCTACGAGAACCTTGTTGATCAGCTGAGTGACCAGCGGGGAGCCGTAAACGGGATCCAGTACGAGCGGCCGCTTGGGGGCCGGACCCTTGCGGGGCATATTACTTCTTCTCCATCTTCGCGCCGTAACGGCTGCGAGCCTGCTTGCGGTTCTTAACACCCTGGGTGTCAAGTGCGCCGCGAACGATCTTGTAACGAACACCGGGCAGGTCCTTCACACGACCACCGCGAACGAGGACGATGGAGTGTTCCTGCAGGTTGTGGCCAACACCGGGGATGTAGGCAGTAACTTCGATGCCGCCGTTCAGGCGCACGCGGGCAACCTTACGGAGCGCAGAGTTCGGCTTCTTCGGGGTGGTGGTGTAAACGCGGGTGCAGACACCACGGCGCATCGGGCTGCCCTGGAGGGCAGGAGCCTTGGTCTTAGAGACCTTGGGTGACCGGCCCTTGCGGACCAGCTGCTGAATCGTAGGCACTTTCGTGTTCTCCGTTTTTTCTCGAGATAAATTCTCTTGGTTGCTCCGCCCCGCTGTCAGCTGTCCAAACAGCCGAGGCGATGCGCGTTAAGTCGTCGTTGCCGCAATGCCATGAAAGCTCAGAAGCTCTCACCGAAAGCGACCGTAGGCGTGCAAAAGTGTGGCATTCGTTGCACAGGAACCCTGCAACCCGGAAACAGGCCCGCTACGGTGAGCGTCCTTCATCCACTGCCACACAAACAATTGATTACCAGTCTAACAGACTTAAGCTCCGCCGCCCGCCGGTATGGGAGGAATCACATTCCACAAGCTAGCTCCCGGCCACCAGTGCGGCGGTAATCTTCGCCGACGTCTGCTGCAAATGCGGCAGCACCGCCGCCACAGCTTCTTCCAGCGTACTACCGCCGGCGCCCAGCGCGGCCTGCATGGACGTATTGATGGCTGCAATCACATCGCCGCCGGGACCGCGGACCGGAACGGCAACAGACCGCAGCCCCGCCTCGAGCTCCTGGTCCACCACGGCCCAGCCAGCCCGGCGAACCCGGTTGATCTGTTCACGGAGAGCAGGAACGGAGGAAATGGTCCGCTCCGTGAGAGGCTCCGGCTGTACGTGGGCCAGGTACTGCTCCAGATCCGCAGCCGGCAGGCCGGCCAGCAGCACCCGTCCCATAGAGGTGGCGTATGCCGGGAACCGGGTACCGACGGCGATGCCGACCCGCATCAACCGGCGCGTGTGGATACGGGCTACGTAGACAATCTCCTCACCGTCCAAGATAGACGCGGACGTTGACTCCAAGACGGTGCGGGAAAGGTCTTCCAGCAAAGGCTGCGCCAGCTGCGGGAACGTCTGCCCCGAGAGGTAGGAATATCCCAGGTTCAGCACCTGGGCAGTCAGCTCAAACTTGCGGCCGTCGGTGCGCATGTAGCCCAAGTCCGCCAGGGTCAGCAGGAACCGCCGGGCGGTGGCGCGGGTAAGCCCGGTTCGGCGGGAAACTTCGCTGAGGGTCATGCTGACGTGGTCGGCGTCGAACGCCCGGATCACGCTCAGGCCGCGGGCCAGCGACTGGACGTGCTGGCCGCTGGCAGCGGAGTTCTCGCTCATGTCTCCCTTATGGATAACGGTGCCGGTCCTGTCTCAGGTGCCGGCCGGATCGCGGATCAGCGGGACGTCCATTGCGGCACTCAGCTCCTCGAAGCTGATTCCGTGGGTTTCGCGCACGTGCACGCGGCCTTCCTTCAGCAGGAAGACCGCTTCATTAGTGTAGACGCGGGTCACGCAGCCCACCCCCGTCAGGGGGTAGCTGCACTGGCGGACGAGTTTGCTCATTCCCTCACGGGTGAACAGGGACATCATGACGTAGACGTCTTTTGCGCCGGTTGCCAGGTCCATGGCTCCCCCGACCGCCGGGATGGCATCGGCGGCACCGGTGTGCCAGTTGGCCAGGTCACCCGAGGCGGAGACCTGGAAAGCCCCCAGCACGCAGACGTCCAGGTGCCCGCCGCGCATGACGGCAAAGGAATCAGCGTGATGGAAGTACGCCGCTCCCGGCAGCTCAGTAACCGGGATTTTCCCGGCATTGATCAGGTCGCCGTCGATTTCATTTCCCTGCGCTTCCGGCCCCATCCCCAGCATCCCGTTCTCAGTGTGCAGGGTGATGCCTTGTTCCGGCACAAGGTAGTTGGACACCAGGGTCGGCTGGCCGATGCCCAAGTTGACGTAAGAGCCCGGGGCGATATCCCGCGCCACCAGTTCCGCGATCTGAAACTTGTCCAGGCGCGTGCCGGGGTCCGTTCCGGCGGCTGTGCCTGAGAGTGAAGTGTTCATGCTGCTGCCGGCTCCTGATCCTGTGCCGCGCGCACCAGCGTGTTCACGTAGATGCCCGGAGTGATCACGTTCTCCGGGTCGATTTCCCCGGCATCCACGACGTCGCGGACCTGGACGATGGCGTTCGCTGCGGCCGCGGCCATGATGGGACCGAAGTTGCGGGCGGTCTTGCGGTAGACGAGGTTTCCGCTGCGGTCGGCGCGCAGTGCTTTGACCAAGGCGAAGTCCGCAGCGAGCGGGGATTCAAAGACGTAGCCCCGGCCGTCGATCATCCGGGTCTCCTTGCCTTCGGCCAGCATGGTTCCATACCCGGTGGGCGTGAAGAAGCCGCCGATGCCCGCACCCGCGGCACGGATCCTCTCGGCCAGGTTGCCCTGCGGCACCAGCTCGAGTTCGATTTCTCCGGCCCGGAACTTCGCATCGAAAATCTGCGAGTCGGACTGCCGTGGAAAGGAGCAGATGATTTTCTTCACCCGGCCGGCTCCAATGAGCGCTGCCAGGCCGTGCTCGCCGTTGCCCGCGTTGTTATTCACCACCGTCAGGTTCGCAGCCCCCTGCCTCAGCAGCGCCTCAATCAGCTCCACGGGTTGCCCGGCCTTGCCGAATCCGCCGATCATGACGGTGGCGCCGTCGGTAATGGGCGCAACGGCTTCGTCCACGTCCTGCACAATCCTGAGCACGGTTTCCCCTAGATTCCTGTGGTGGTTGAGATCACCCTACCCACTTGTTCGCAATGTGTACAGGTGTTCACCATCCGAACAGGATGTGGCACCGGAGGGGCTCCCGGAACGCAAAAGGTCCCGCACCAAACGGTGCGGGACCTTTCCTTACTGCAGCAGGCAGGGAAGCCGGCGGCAGCGCTGCGGGTTAGCGGAAGTCGCTGCCCATGTCGTAGTCATCCAGCGGGATGGCGTGGAACTCGGGGCTCAGGCCGCCGTCCACTCCGGCGTAGTCGAAGTCGCTGAAGGCGCTGGGGCCGGTGAACAGATTGGCCTTTGCTTCTTCGGTCGGCTCGACAGTGACCTCGGTGTAACGGGGCAGGCCCGTTCCGGCCGGGATCAGCTTACCGATGATGACGTTTTCCTTGAGGCCGAGCAGCGGATCGCTCTTGCCTTCCATGGCCGCCTGCGTCAGGACGCGGGTGGTTTCCTGGAAGGAAGCAGCGGACAGCCAGGACTCGGTTGCCAGCGACGCCTTGGTGATACCCATGAGCTCGGGACGGCCGGAAGCCGGTCGCTTGCCCTCGGAAACCACGCGGCGGTTCTCGTTCTCGAAGCGGCGGCGCTCGGCCAGCTCACCCGGGAGCAGGTCCGAATCGCCGGACTCGATCACGGTCACGCGGCGCAGCATCTGCCGGACAATGACTTCCACGTGCTTGTCGTGGATGCCTACACCCTGGCTGCGGTACACGCGCTGGACTTCGTCCACCAGGAATTCCTGTGCCTTGCGCGGGCCGAGGATACGGAGGATCTGCTTGGGATCCACCGCACCGAAGACCAGCTGCTGGCCAACCTCAACGTGGTCGCCGTCGGCAACCAGCAGGCGGGCACGGCGCAGGACCGGGTACGCAATTTCTTCCGAGCCGTCATCGGGAGTGACAACCAGACGCATCTGGCGGTCGGACTCTTCGATGGTGACCCGGCCCGCGGTCTCGGAGATCGGAGCAACACCCTTAGGGGTACGTGCTTCGAAGAGCTCCTGGATACGGGGCAGACCCTGGGTGATATCTTCCGCGGAAGCAACACCACCGGTGTGGAAGGTACGCATGGTCAGCTGGGTACCCGGCTCACCAATGGACTGTGCGGCGATGATGCCCACGGCCTCGCCGATGTCCACGGTCTTACCCGTGGCCAGGGAGCGGCCGTAGCACAGTGCGCAGGTACCGACGGCGGACTCACAGGTGAGTACGGAGCGGACCTTGATGTCGGTGACACCGGCTTCGAACAGCTTTGCGATGAGGACGTCGCCCACATCGTCGCCGCCCTTGGCCAGGACATTGCCCTGGGGGTCGACGACGTCGGTGGCCAGCGTACGGGCGTACGCCGAGTTCTCGACCTCTTCGTGCAGCTGCAGCTCACCGTTGGAGTCCGGAACCGCGATGGTCACGTTCAGGCCGCGCTCGGTGCCGCAGTCTTCCTCGCGGACAATAACGTCCTGGGAAACGTCCACCAGACGACGGGTCAGGTAACCCGAGTTGGCGGTACGCAGAGCGGTATCGGCAAGACCCTTACGGGCACCGTGGGTGGCGATGAAGTACTCCAGCACCGACAGGCCCTCGCGGTACGAGGACTTGATCGGGCGGGGGATGATCTCACCCTTAGGGTTGGCCACCAGGCCGCGGATACCGGCAATCTGGCGAACCTGCAGCCAGTTACCACGGGCTCCGGAAGACACCATGCGGTTGATGTTGTTTTCCTTGGGCATGTTCGCACGCATGGCCGCAGCAACTTCGTTCGTTGCCTTGTTCCAAATGTCGATGAGCTCCTGGCGGCGCTCGTCTTCGGCGATCAGGCCCTTGCCGTACTGGCTTTCAACCTTGGCGGCCTGTGCTTCGTAAACCTCCATGATGGCGGGCTTATCGATCGGCGCAGAGATGTCCGAGATGGCAACGGTAACGCCCGAGCGGGTGGCCCAGTAGAAACCGGCGTCCTTCAGGTTATCCAGCGTTGCCGCCGTCATGACCTTCGGGTAACGCTCTGCCAGGTCGTTCACAATGGTGGACAGCTGGCCCTTGTCTGCAACCTTCTCAACCCACGGGTAATCCGCCGGCAGAGTCTGGTTGAAGATGACCTGGCCGAGGGAGGTCTGGATGAGGGCGGGAGTGCCTTCTTCCCAGCCTTCCGGAGCCGGCCGGTCCGAGGAGGGGACAAAACCGTCCAGACGGATGCTGACCTGGGCATTCAGGTCCAGCTCGCCGAGGTCGAACGCCATCAGGGCTTCGGACACGGTGGAGAAGAACCGGCCCTCGCCTGCTGCGCCTTCCTTCTTGGTGGTGAGGTGGTGCAGGCCGATGATCATATCCTGCGAAGGCAGGGTCACCGGACGGCCGTCCGAGGGCTTCAGGATGTTGTTCGAGGACAGCATCAGGATGCGTGCCTCGGCCTGGGCCTCCGGGCTCAGCGGCAGGTGTACTGCCATCTGGTCACCGTCGAAGTCAGCGTTGAACGCACCGCAGACGAGCGGGTGCAGCTGAAGGGCCTTGCCCTCCACCAGCTGCGGCTCGAATGCCTGGATACCCAGGCGGTGCAGGGTGGGTGCACGGTTGAGCAGCACCGGGTGTTCGGTGATGATCTCTTCCAGGACATCCCAGACCTGCGGGCGGAAACGCTCGACCATGCGCTTGGCGCTCTTGATGTTCTGTGCGTGGTTGAGGTCAACCAGGCGCTTCATCACGAACGGCTTGAAGAGCTCCAGAGCCATCTGCTTGGGCAGACCGCACTGGTGCAGCTTCAGCTGCGGGCCAACAACGATGACGGAACGGCCGGAGTAGTCAACGCGCTTACCCAGAAGGTTCTGGCGGAAACGACCCTGCTTGCCCTTGAGCATGTCAGAGAGCGACTTCAGCGGGCGGTTGCCCGGTCCGGTGACCGGACGGCCGCGGCGGCCGTTGTCGAACAGGGAGTCAACAGCTTCCTGGAGCATGCGCTTTTCGTTGTTCACGATGATCTCGGGGGCACCGAGATCCAGCAGGCGCTTCAGGCGGTTGTTGCGGTTGATGACGCGGCGGTACAGGTCGTTGAGGTCGGACGTCGCGAAACGGCCGCCGTCGAGCTGTACCATCGGGCGCAGTTCCGGCGGGATGACCGGGACAGCGTCCAGGACCATGCCCAGCGGGCTGTTGGTGGTGGTCAGGAATGCGTTGACAACCTTCAGGCGCTTCAGGGCACGCGTCTTGCGCTGGCCCTTGCCGTTCTGGATGATGTCGCGCAGCAGCTCGGACTCAGCCTGCATGTCGAAGTCCTCAAGGCGCTGCTTGATGGCTTCGGCACCCATGGAGCCCTCGAAGTACAGGCCGTAGCGGTCCCGCAGTTCGCGGTACAGGCCTTCGTCGCCCTCCAGGTCGCCGACCTTGAGGTTCTTGAAGCGCTCCCAAACCTGCTCGAGGCGCTCGATGTTGTTGTCGGCGTCGCGGCGGACCTTGGCCATCTGGCGGTCGGCGGAGTCGCGGGCCTTCTTCTTGTCTGCTGCCTTGGCGCCTTCACCCTCAAGGCGAGCAATTTCGCCCTCAAGATCCTTGGCGATGGCAGCAATGTCAGCGTCGCGCTGGTCGACGAGGTGCTTGCGCTCCAGGTCGTGCTCGGCCTGCAGGTTCGGAAGTTCCGCGTGGCGGTTTTCTTCGTCCACCGAGGTGATCATGTAGGCGGCGAAGTAGATGACCTTTTCGAGGTCCTTCGGAGCCAGGTCCAGCAGGTAGCCCAGACGGGACGGGACACCCTTGAAGTACCAGATGTGGGTTACGGGAGCTGCAAGCTCAATGTGGCCCATGCGCTCGCGGCGCACCTTGGCACGGGTAACCTCGACGCCGCAGCGCTCACAGATGATGCCCTTGAAGCGCACGCGCTTGTACTTACCGCAGTAGCATTCCCAGTCGCGGGAAGGACCGAAGATCTTTTCGCAGAAAAGACCGTCCTTCTCCGGCTTCAGGGTTCGGTAGTTGATGGTTTCCGGCTTCTTGACTTCGCCGTAAGACCAGCCGCGGATTTCATCCGCAGTGGCAAGGCCGATTCGCATGAGGCCGAACGTGGAATCGTTGGACATGGGTCCCTGTTCTCTCTTGTTCTCTAAATCTGAATGTCTCGGGTACGGGAAGGGGCTGCCGGAGGCCGGTCCGCTGACGCGGACCGGCCGGCTCGGCTAAACCTCTTCTACGGAGCTGGGCTCTGCGCGGGACAGATCGATACCCAGTTCTTCCGCGGCCCGGAAGACTTCTTCATCCGAGTCACGCATTTCGATCGTGTTGCCCTCGGTGGAGAGTACTTCCACATTCAGGCAGAGCGACTGCATTTCCTTGATGAGCACCTTGAAGGACTCGGGAACGCCGGGCTCCGGGATGTTCTCGCCCTTGACGATGGCCTCGTAAACCTTCACGCGGCCATGGATGTCATCGGACTTGATCGTGAGCAGTTCCTGCAGCGTGTAGGCGGCGCCGTACGCTTCCAGGGCCCAAACTTCCATTTCACCGAAGCGCTGGCCACCGAACTGTGCCTTACCACCCAGCGGCTGCTGCGTGATCATGGAGTACGGGCCGGTGGAGCGTGCATGGATCTTGTCATCAACAAGGTGGTGCAGCTTCAGGATGTACATGTAACCCACGGAGATGGGTTCCGGGAACGGCTGGCCGGAGCGGCCGTCGTACATCTTGGCCTTACCGGAAGCACCGATCAGGCGGTTGCCGTCACGGGTCACGTTGGTGGAATCCAGCAGGCCGGTGATCTCGTCCTCGCTGGCACCGTCGAACACCGGGGTGGCAACCGTGGTGGGACCGGACTCGCGCGGCAGTGCCGGCAGGTTCTTGACCCATTCCGGATCGCCGTCGATCTTCCAGCCCTGCTTGGCAGCCCAGCCCAGGTGGATCTCCAGAACCTGGCCCACGTTCATACGACCCGGAACACCCAGGGGGTTCAGGACGATGTCAACGGGGGTTCCGTCTTCCATGAACGGCATGTCTTCGATCGGAAGGATCTTGGAGATGACGCCCTTGTTGCCGTGGCGGCCGGCCAGCTTGTCGCCGTCCGTGATCTTGCGCTTGTGCGCCACGTAGACGCGCACCAGCTGGTTCACGCCCGGGGGCAGCTCGTCGTCGTTGTCGCGGTCGAAGATGCGGACACCGATGACCGTTCCGGACTCGCCGTGGGGAACCTTCAGGGAAGTGTCGCGGACTTCGCGGCTCTTCTCGCCGAAGATGGCGCGCAGCAGGCGCTCTTCCGGAGTCAGTTCCGTTTCACCCTTGGGGGTGACGCGGCCAACCAGGATGTCGCCGGCTTCAACCTCGGCACCGATGTGGATGATGCCGCGCTCGTCCAGCTGGGAGAGCACTTCCTCGGACACGTTCGGGATGTCACGGGTGATTTCCTCGGCACCAAGCTTGGTGTCGCGGGCATCAACTTCGTGCTCCTCGATGTGGATGGAGGTCAGGACATCGTCGGAGACCATGCGCTGCGAGAGGATGATGGCATCTTCGTAGTTGTGGCCTTCCCATGACATGAATGCCACGAGCAGGTTCTTACCCAGAGCCAGTTCACCCTGGTCCGTGGAGGGACCGTCGGCGATGATGCTGTTGACCTCGACGCGTGCGCCTTCGGAAACCAGTACCCGCTGGTTGTACGCGTTGCCCTGGTTGGAGCGTGCGAACTTCATGATCGGGTAGTTGGACTCGGTGCCGTCGTCGTTCATGACGGTAACGAGCTCAGCGGAGACCTCGGTGACAACACCGGGCTTGACGGCGGTAACGGAGTCACCGGCGTCAACGGCGGCGTACTTCTCCATGCCGGTACCCACAACGGGACGCTCGGAACGGAGCAGCGGCACAGCCTGGCGCTGCATGTTCGCACCCATGAGGGCGCGGTTGGCGTCATCGTGTTCCAGGAACGGAATCAGGGCCGTAGCCACCGACACCATCTGGCGCGGGGAGACGTCCATGTACTCCACGCCTTCGGGCTCAACGAGAACGGGCTCGCCGGAACCGCCGCGGGCACGGACGAGGACGAGGTCCTCGGCAAAGTGCTGGTCTTCGCGCAGCGGAGCGTTTGCCTGGGCAATGGTGCGCTCAACTTCGTCATCAGCGGTCAGGTAATCAACCTGGTCGGTGACAACGCCGTCGATGACCTTGCGGTACGGGGTCTCGATGAAGCCGAACGCGTTGATCCGGGCGTAGGACGCCAGCGAACCGATCAGACCAATGTTCGGGCCTTCAGGGGTTTCGATGGGGCACATGCGGCCGTAGTGCGAGGGGTGGACGTCTCGGACTTCCATGCCTGCGCGGTCACGGGACAGACCACCCGGGCCCAGCGCGGACAGGCGGCGCTTGTGCGTCAGTCCGGCGAGCGGGTTGTTCTGGTCCATGAACTGCGAGAGCTGGGAGGTTCCGAAGAACTCCTTGATCGCTGCCACGACGGGGCGGATGTTGATCAGCGTCTGCGGCGTAATGGCCTCGACGTCCTGGGTGGTCATGCGCTCACGGACAACGCGCTCCATGCGGGACAGGCCCGTGCGGATCTGGTTCTCGATGAGCTCGCCCACGGCGCGGATGCGGCGGTTGCCGAAGTGGTCGATGTCATCGACCTCAACACGGATGTCGACATCTTCGCCGTTGCGCTTGCCCGGAACGGTCTTTTCACCGGCGTGCAGGGCAACCAGGAACTTGATCATGGCGACGATGTCGTCATTGTTCAGGACCGAAGCATCGGAATCCGTCAGCGGCTTGTCGATGCCCAGCTTGCGGTTGATCTTGTAGCGGCCAACCTTGGCCAGGTCATAGCGCTTGGGGTTGAAGTACAGGTTGTCCAGCAGAGTCTGGGCAGCTTCAACCGTGGGCGGCTCGCCCGGACGGAGCTTCCGGTAGATGTCCAGCAGGGCATCCTCGCGGGTTTCCGTCGGGTCCTTTTCCAGGGTGGCGCGAATGGAGTCGTATTCACCGAAGGTTTCCAGGATCTGGCCTTCGGTCCAGCCCAGTGCCTTCAGCAGCACGGTGACGGACTGCTTGCGCTTGCGGTCCAGGCGGACGCCCACCTGGTCGCGCTTGTCGATCTCCAGTTCGAACCATGCACCGCGGGAAGGAATGATCTTCGCGGTGTAGATGTCCTTGTCACTGGTCTTGTCGGCGGTGCGCTCGAAGTAGGCGCCCGGCGAACGGACCAGCTGGGAAACAACAACACGCTCGGTGCCGTTGATGACGAACGTTCCCTTGTCTGTCATGAGGGGGAAGTCGCCCATGAACACGGTCTGCTGCTTGATTTCACCCGTGTTGTTGTTCATGAATTCGGCTTTAACGTACAGAGGGGCCGAGTACGTGGCGTCCCGGTCCTTGCACTCCGCCATGGTGTACTTCGGGTCGGCGAACTCCGGCTCGGAGAAGCTCAGGGACATGGTGCCCTGGAAGTCTTCGATCGGGGAGATTTCCTCGAAGATGTCAGCCAGACCGGAAGTAGTGGCAATGCCCTGCTCCCCGGTCTGCTTTGCCTTTTCTACGCGCGCTTTCCAGCGCTCGTTGCCGACAAGCCAGTCAAAGCTGTCGGTCTGCAGGGCAAGAAGATTGGGAACGTCAAGCGGTTCGTGAATCTTTGCGAATGAAATCCGGGGAGCGATGTTCTCCGGGATGTTAGCGGTTGCATTATTAGAGGTGCTCGAGGCGACCAAGAGGGATCCTTCCACAGACCTTCAGGCGTGTTTCGCGCCTCCTTCTCTGCACTAACGGACCTGGTCCGTGTGCGTCCTTGCGTCCTGCCGGGCGCGCGAAACGCTGCCTGGCACAGGACAAAGCCCACCGCTATATGAAGGCTGAAGGTTAAGAGAGGGAAGCAAATATCCACTATAGGGCATTGTGGGCAGACAAGTCTACCCGGTCCCTTACCCTGCGTCATGCTCAACCCGCCGGTCTGCTCTGGATTGGATCTCCGGAACACCGTTCTTGCGGGGAACTACAGGCTACACCGGCGCACCGCTGACGCATCGGATACAGATACCTTACCGCACGATGACCCGATTCCGTGCGTCGGGGGTGCCCTGTGCATCACCGCGCTGTGACCCTGCTCTCCACGGGCCCGATTGCTTGGCGTACCCTTGTTCCAGCGCTGAGTGTGTGCCCGGTGCCACTCCCCCTTGCGGGATCCGGCGTGCTTCGGGTTCGCCCTGCGGGAACAATCGCCGGAAACCCCGAGATTTCAACGATAGATTTCAACGACGAAAGTGAATTCCCAGCCATGAGCAACCGCCCATTCCAAGATGCCGCAGCCGGAACCGACGTGGTCATTGTCGGCGGTGCCCGCACCCCCCAGGGCCGGCTGAACGGCCAGCTGGCACCGTTCACAGCCGTTGAACTTGGCGCCTTTGCCATCACGGGCGCACTGGAAAAGGCCCGCGTCCGGGCAGAAGACGTCTCCGCCGTGATCATGGGCCACGTGGTCCAGGCAGGCTGCGGGCAGAACCCTGCGCGCCAGTCCTCCATCAAGGCGGGCATCGGCTGGGACGTACCCACAGTCACGGTAAACAAGGTCTGCCTCTCGGGCTTGGCCGCAGTGATCGACGCCGCCCGGCTCATCCGGGCCGGGGAAGCCACCGTGGTGGTGGCCGGCGGGCAGGAATCCATGACACGCGGGCCGCACCTGCTGCCCGGATCCCGCCAGGGCTGGAACTACGGCAACATCGCAGCCCTTGATGCGGTGGCACACGACGGCCTCACCGACGCCTTCGACAATGACTCCATGGGTGTCTCCACGGAACGCGGCAACACCAAGCTGGCGATCAAGCGGATCGAGCAGGATGAAGTCGCCGCCGCCTCGCACCGGAGGGCCGCAGCCGCCGTCGCAGCAGGCATTTTCGACGCCGAGATTGTGCCGGTGACAGTTCCCCAGCGCCGCGGGGAACCCCTTGTCCTTACCTCGGATGAGGGCATCCGGCCCAATACGACCACTGAAACACTGGCGGGCCTGCGCCCGGCCTTCGACGCCGAAGGCACCATCACAGCCGGAAACTCCTCCCCGCTGTCCGACGGCGCTGCCGCGCTGATCCTCACCACCCGCACCTACGCAGAGGAGAACGGCCTGGAGGTGCTCGCCGTCGTCGGCGCGCCGGGACAGGTGGCCGGCCCCGACAACAGCCTGCATTCCCAGCCCTCCAACGCTGTTTTTGCCGCCCTTGACCGGGCCGGCTGGAGCACGTCGGATCTGGACTTCATCGAGATCAACGAAGCTTTCGGAGCGGTTGCCGTGCAGTCCCTCAACGAGCTCGGCATGGATCTGGAGCAGTGCAACCTCTACGGCGGAGCAATTGCCCTCGGCCATCCCATTGGTGCCTCCGGAGCCAGGCTGGCACTGACCGCGGCCCTCGAGCTGCAGCGCCGCGGCTCCGGGAAGGCTGCCGTTGCCCTCTGCGGAGGCGGCGGACAGGGTGAAGCGCTGCTGCTGTTCCGCGACGAAGCCTAACCCCGCATCAACTGGCCAGCGTAAGGGCTGCCGTCGCCGCCACCACGGTAACGACGGCGGCAGCCAGGCCGGCAGCAATGAACCGTCCCCAGCGGACTCTCACGCCGAGCGAACGCATGCGGTCATACCAGAGCAGCGTCGCAAGCGAGCCCCAGGGCGTCACAACAGCGCCAAGGTTCACGCCGACCAGCAGGGATGCCAGCCGGACGGGACTCTCAGCCCACGGCTCCAGGGCAAGATAAGCAGGCAGATTATTCACGGCATTCGAAGCGACTGCACCTGCGCCCGCCAGCTGCAGGAGGGCGCCGAAGTCCTCTCCGGACCCCGCTGCCTGAGCAAGGAACCCGGTTAATCCCTGCGCGTGGGCGGTCTGGACCAGGACGAACAGGGAGACAGAGAGAACAACCGGCTGCACCGGCAGAATGTCCAGCCTCAGGGCAGTGCGCTGCTTGGCCAGGAATCCTCCGGCGAGTACCAGTGCCGCCAGGCCGGCGGGGATCCATACGTCGATGCCGCTGACCAGCGCGGGCAGCAGCAGGCCCACCACCACCGTGCTCAGCACGAGCAGACCGCGGTCCGGCACCGGCACCGGGTCCTGCGGCGGCAGATAGCGTCCCCGCAGCTGCCGGCGGAAGACCAGCCACAGCAACAGGGCAGGAACCAGGATCCCGGCCAGCGCGGGAGCCCAGACAAGTCCGGCGTAGGCGACCGGATGGAGGTCCGCCCGCTGCTGGGCCAGGAGATTCGTCAGATTGGACACGGGGAGCAGCAGGGAGGCGGTGTTAGCCAGCCACACTGTACTCACCGCAAAAATGATGGGCGGAATCCGCGCGGACCAGGCCAGGGAAATTACCAGCGGAGCAACGAGCACAACGGCCGTGTCCAGCGACAGAAAAACACTGGAAAGAACAGTCAGCGCAAGCACCAGCAGCCACAGGACAAAGATGCGGCCGCGGCCGGCCCTCGAAATGAAGCGGGTGGCCACCCGGAACAGGCCGGCTGCATCTGCGAGGCAGCTGACGACGGTCGCTGCCGTAACGAACAGCAGGACCGGCCCTATCCGGTCCAGCAGCGCACGGGCCTCTGACAGCGGCAGTGCGCCCGTCAGAATACAGGCAGCCGCGCCGGCAGCCAGAATCCACAGCAGCACCATCCGTGCCATAGACCCTGTTCCCTCCCCGGCAGATTCTCCGAAGCACGCCGTCAGATCCGCATCAACCGGGTCCACAGTAGTACCGTGCGCCAGCGCAGTGTGCTTCCTCCGGACCGGCGGCTTCACGGCAGACAGCCCGGACATGCAAAAAGGCCGCGTTCCTTGCGGAACGCGGCCTTGATGAATCCGGCAGCCGAAGCTGCGGAGGAAAATCTACTACTTGACGGTAACCGTGGCGCCGGCAGCCTCGAGGGCTTCCTTTGCCTTCTCTGCGGCTTCCTTCGTAGCGCCTTCCAGGACAGCCTTCGGGGCGCTGTCTACAACGTCCTTGGCTTCCTTCAGGCCCAGGGAAGTCAGGGCACGAACTTCCTTGATGACTGCGATCTTCTTGTCACCGGCAGCTTCGAGGATGACGTCGAATTCGGTCTTCTCTTCCTCGGCGTCGGCAGCACCGGCGGCGGGACCGGCAACTGCAACAGCAGCAGCGGTAACGTCGAAGGTCTCTTCGAAGAGCTTCACGAAGTCGGAGAGCTCGATGATGGACAGTTCCTTGAAGGCTTCAATGAGCTCTTCGTTGGTCAGCTTCGCCATGGTGTGGCGTCCTTCCTATAAGTGGTGCGCGGGCACCTTATTGGTGCGTCGGCACCGGAGTGTGGATTGGAAGAGCGATTACTCTTCGGTGGCTGCTTCTGCGGCCGGAGCTTCTTCTGCGGCGGCCGGAGCCTCTTCCGCGGCGGGAGCAGAATCGCTTCCCTCTTCAAGCTTCACGCGCAGAGCGTCGACCGAGCGTGCCAGCATGGACATCGGTGCCTTGAGGACACCGGCGACGCGTGCAAGCTGGAGCTCACGGGATTCAAGGGCAGCCAGGGCGGCAACACCGGAAGCGTCCAGGGCATTGCCCTCGAAGACACCGGTCTTGATGATCAGCTGCGGGTTGGTCTTGGCAAAATCCGTCAGGCTCTTTGCAGCTGCAACTGCGTCACCCTTGATGAAGGCAATTGCAGTGGGGCCGGCAAGCTGGCCGTCGAACGCGTCGATGCCGGCTTCCTTGGCTGCAATGCCAGTCAGGGTGTTCTTGACGACCGAGTACTTGGTGTCCTGGCCGAGCGAACGACGCAGCTCCTTGAGCTGTGCAACGGTGAGCCCGCGGTATTCGGTTAGGACAGCAGCGGTTGATTCCTTGAAATCGGTGGTGATTTCTTCAACTGCCGTTACCTTTGTTGGCGTTGCCATAACCCTCCTTCCGGGGAATAGTGCCGGTGGATCGGGTCCCGAACATAAAAAACGCCCCGGGCAGATGCACGGGGCTTAGCAGCAGGCACGCGTTGAGGCGCACCATGTGGCTGAGTTCGTTCACCTGCGCAGGCCGCCCTCTGAAGGGACTTTCGGATGTCCGATCAACCGGAGTCCACCCGCGGTCCCGGAGATCCAGGATGAGAGTGGGATTGAAAGCACATCGACCGACGGTCTTTGGTATATCCAGCGTACGGGAGATTTCCCGGCGGGACAAATCCGGTCCGGTCAGGCTTTGGGAACTACCTTCTGCCACTCCCCGGAGTATCCCACCGCAGCGAAACCGAGCATCTCATTGATGGACAGCATGTATCCGTTTTCGGCCGCGTTCCAGGTCCAGACCCGCGACGCCCCGGGAAGTGCCTCGCGCAGCCGCACCAGGTTTGCAGCCTTGAGCAGCATGCCCAGCCTGTGTCCCCGGTGCTCCTCCAGAACCAGGGTGTCATCCTGGAAGGCCACCTCAGGGTTGCTGTTGAAAACCATGAGCACCGTGTGTCCGGCCAATTGTCCGGTGGGAACGTGGCGGACAGCAGTTACCAGCTCCTCGGCGTCCATTTCACGCACCTTCCGCTCCCCCTCGCGCAGGCGCGCGGCGTCCCACTGTTCCTCCTCGAGGTCCAGGCCTGCCATCGGCGCATCGGTACTCATTTTCTGCCGCAGCAGCGCATAGGCATCCACAAGGTGTTCAGGGCAGGCCCCCTGCCAGAATTCCAGGGCGTACTCCTCTGAGCTGGCAGTCGCGGCCGAGTCCAGCAGTTCCTGCCAGTCAGTGCTGCCTGTCAGGTCCAGGAGGCTCACGCGTTCCACTTGCTCCAGGTCAAAGTTCCGGTCCGCGGCGAAGCACGCGGCGCCGTCCTTGGGAATAACCCCGGTCCCGCTCTTCGGGGCCAGCATGGAAGAGGTAACAACGCCGGAGAACACCGGATGGTCGGTTTCCCCCAGAAGGGTCGTTCGCCCGTCGGCTGCCGCCGCCTGTTCAGCTGCTGCATACAACCGGTAGCCCAGGCCGCAACGGCGGAAAGCCGGAGCCACTGTCACATGCACCCAGGCAGAGTGGGTGTTATCCATCAGCGGCAGTTTCAGCGTGGCCACCCCCGCCAGCTCATCACCGACCCATGCCCCGAGCAGGAGCCGCCGCCTCATCGGTGAAGGGTGGAAGCCAGCCAGCTGCGTCGCAGGCGCGTCCCGAAAGTCGTCGTTGCCCCAGATCTCCCGCAGATTCGCATTCAGGAGCTCGACCGCGGCAGTGAAGCCCGCCGCGGCAGGATCAGCTGAATCCAGGCTCGCAGGAATGGGCATCGGTGCTATCTCTGCAACTGGAAGTGTCATGGCCCACATCCTGCCCGACCTGGAGCCAGAGCACAAAAAAGCGGCCGCAGCGAAATGCTGCGGCCGCCTCTAAGACAGATCCGGGACGCGGGCGCCCCTAAGCCGGACTATGCGTCGGCAAGAACCTTGGTGACGTTCGGGTCAACGGAGATGCCCGGGCCGAACGTGGTGGAAACGGTTGCCTTCTGGATGTAGCGTCCCTTGGACGCGGACGGCTTCAGGCGCAGAACTTCTTCAAGGGCTGCGGCGTAGTTCTCGGCCAGCTTCTGCTGATCGAAGGACACCTTGCCGATGATGAAGTGAAGGTTGGAGTGCTTGTCAACGCGGAAGTCGATCTTTCCGCCCTTGATGTCGCTAACAGCCTTGGCGACGTTCGGGGTAACCGTGCCGGTCTTCGGGTTCGGCATCAGGTTACGCGGGCCGAGCACGCGGCCCAGGCGGCCAACCTTGCCCATCATGTCCGGGGTGGCAACGGCGGCGTCGAAGTCGACCCAGCCTGCTGCAACCTTTTCGATCATGTCATCGGAACCGACGAAGTCAGCGCCGGCTGCAATAGCCTGCTCTGCCTTCTCGCCCGTTGCGAAAACCAGGACGCGGGCAGTCTTACCCGTACCGTGAGGCAGGTTAACCGTGCCGCGGACCATCTGGTCGGCCTTGCGGGGGTCAACGCCCAGTCGGAAAGCAACCTCAACGGTCGCATCAAACTTGGAGGGGTTGGATTCCTTTGCCAGCTCTACAGCCTCAACCGGTGCGTACAGCTTGTCCGCATCGATCTTGGCTACAGCTGCTTCATATGCTTTGCTGCGCTTTGCCATCTGCTTTTTCTCCTTGTGCAGTTGTGGTCTGTCGGACCGCGCTCGGCCCTGCCACGCGCCGTCGTGCCCTGTGGCACGAACAGCTTTTTGAAAGTGTAAATGTTTGCTCGGCGGGCGGACCCGCCTCACGAAAAAGGCTAATTAGCCTTCTACGGTGATGCCCATGGAGCGGGCGGTGCCGGCGATGATCTTGGCAGCAGCCTTGACGTCGTTGGCGTTGAGGTCTTCCATCTTCATGGTGGCGATCTCTTCGACCTGTGCCTGGGTCAGGTTGGCAACCTTGGCGGTGTGCGGGGTTGCGGAACCCTTGGCAACACCGGCAGCCTTCTTGATCAGCTGTGCAGCCGGCGGGGTCTTCGTGATGAAGGTGAACGAACGGTCTTCGTAAACGGTGATTTCAACCGGGATAACGTTGCCGCGCTGGGATTCCGTTGCAGCGTTGTACGCCTTGCAGAATTCCATGATGTTGACACCGTGCTGGCCAAGTGCCGGACCGATCGGAGGAGCCGGGTTGGCGGCACCTGCGTTGATCTGCAGCTTGATGAGGCCGGTGACCTTTTTCTTGGGGGCCATGAAAGGGTCCTTCTCTAAATTATGTTCCCGGGGAACAGGAGCGTCCGTCCGGGTTGGTGGCCGCCATGGCGTGGCGGCCGGACGCTGCCGGCAGGGTAAAGCGGACCTGCAGACAACGAAGTCTTTTGTACTACTGCAGCTTGGTGACCTGGCCGAAGCCAAGCGTCACCGGAGTCTCGCGCTCGAAGATGGTCACGAGGACCACCAGCTGCTGCGACTCGGGCTTGATCTCGGAGATCGTGGCCTGGAGCGTCTCGAACGGTCCTTCGTTGACCGTGACGGGCTCGCCAACCTCGAAGTCCACTGCGTAGTTCGAAGATTCCTGCGCGGGCTTGCCGGCTTCGATCTTCGGGGACACCACGGTGTGCTCCAGCATGGAGTAAACCTCTTTGAGGCTCAGCGGCACCGGGTTGTGGGCGTTGCCCACGAAGCCGGTAACACCGGGAGTGTGACGCACAACGCCCCAGGAGGCGTCGGTCAGTTCCATGCGCACCAGAACGTAGCCGGGAATACGGACCCGGTTGACGATCTTCCGGGTGGTGTTCTTGATCTCGACGACTTCTTCCATCGGAACCTGGATCTCGAAGATGTTATCTTCCATGTCCATGGTCTGGATGCGGGTCTCAAGATTGACCTTCACGCGGTTTTCATAACCGGCGTAGGAGTGGATGACGTACCAGTCACCCTCCTGGCGGCGAAGCTTGGCCTTGAAGGCTTCTGCGGGATCTTCCTCGGGCTCTTCTTCTGAGTCTTCGGAGTCTGCGGAATCAGAGTTCACAACCTCGTCGGCGGCGTCGGCATCCTCTGCCGGAACGTCAGCCTCGGCGGGCGCCTCAACGGCGTCTGCTGCGGTTGTTTCATCCTCGGCATCCAGATCAGCGGCTTCGTCATTGATCTGTGATTCGAGTTCTTGCTCGGACACGTAGATTCCTGCTTTCTTCTTCAGAGCTCTATGGGGTTTGTCACTGGCTCTAGCTCAAAGGCCTGAGGTTCCTGCCCTTGGGGCGAAACGCAGGCCCGGAGTCAGCTTTCGCCGCTGCCCGAGCCGAAGATCGCCAGCGCGCCTGCACCAAAGACAAAATCCAGAACTGTCACGATAATCATCATCACGACCACGAAGGCCAGAACCACAATGGTGTATCTCAGCAGTTCCTTGCGGGTGGGAGTGACCACCTTTTTCAGTTCCGCAATAACCTGACGCAGGAAGAGCGCAATTGCCGCGAAGAAGCCGCGCTTCTTGGGCCCGCTGGAGGGGTGTCCCTTGGAGCTGCTGGCAGCTGTCTCGGTCACCATCGCCTCACTCATCTGTTCGGTTCACAGCCGCAGCATGTGCTGGGACTGCTGCTTCATGAAGGACTTCTGCTGAGCTGCCGTGATGACAGCCGTGCGCAGGGCAGACAGGACTCGAACCTGCAACCTGCGGTTTTGGAGACCGCTGCGCTACCAATTGCGCCACTACCCTATGGAAGAACCCACTGTACCGGTAATACCCCTCGTCAGCGAACCGGCGACAGGCACAGACCAGTGTCATGACTTCAACACGAAGATCAAGTCTACTCAAAGATTCGCCTCCCGTCGAACCGGCGCTCCGGACAGTGTCCCGGCAGTGTCCCAGCAGTGCCCCGGCACCATCGCGCCGAGCGTTGCGGAATGCGTTAAGGGGAGCGTTCCGGGAGCGCCTTCGGGACAGGCAAAAGCGGCTTCACCGGCCGTTTCTTCCGCCAGATGCCGACGTAAGAAACGGCGGCCGCACGCTGCTGCACCTAAACTGGAAGTGGCCGCCGGGAAGTCGGCGGCCCCGCACGCCACATGTTCCATTGAGAATCAAACTGCAACCACAGACGGGAACGCCATGCCTTCCACCGGCCGAATTTCAGAGCGAATCGCCTCCATCGCGGAGTCCGCGACCCTTGCCGTAGACGCCAAGGCGAAAGCCCTCAAAGCCGCAGGCCGCCCGGTTATCGGTTTCGGTGCCGGTGAGCCCGACTTCCCGACCCCCGGCTACATTGTCGACGCAGCAGTGGAGGCCGCCCGCAACCCGCGCTTCCACCGCTACTCCCCCGCCGGCGGGCTCCCGGAGCTGAAGCAGGCCATTGCAGACAAGACCCTGCGGGATTCCGGTTATGCCGTGGAGCCGTCCCAGGTACTGGTCACCAATGGCGGCAAGCAGGCCGTGTATGAAGCGTTTGCCACCCTCCTGAATCCCGGCGATGAAGTCCTGCTGCCGGCCCCCTACTGGACGACGTATCCCGAAGCCATCCGTTTGGCCGGCGGCATTCCGGTGGAAGTCTTCGCGGGCCCCGAGCAGGGCTACATGGTTACCGTCGAGCAGCTGGAAGCTGCCTGCACCGATAAGACCAAGCTGCTGCTGTTCTGCTCTCCCTCCAACCCCACCGGCGCCGTTTATCCCGCCGAGCAGGTTGCCGAAATCGGCCGGTGGGCTGCTGCCCGCGGGCTGTGGGTGGTCACCGATGAGATCTACGAGCACCTGACGTACGACGGCGTGGAGTTCACGTCCATTGCGACGGCGGCGCCGGAGCTGGGCGACAAGGTGGTTGTGCTCAACGGTGTGGCCAAGACCTACGCGATGACCGGCTGGCGGGTGGGATGGATGATCGCCGCCCCCGACGTCATCAAGGCCGCTACCAATCTGCAGTCACACCTGTCCTCCAACGTTGCCAACGTGTCCCAGATGGCGGCCCTTGCCGCTGTCTCCGGTCCGCTGACCGCCGTTGAGGAAATGAAGCAGGCCTTCGACCGCCGCCGCAAGGCCATGGTTGCGGCGCTTAACTCCGTTGACGGCGTCGAATGCCCCATGCCCGAAGGCGCCTTCTATGCCTATGCGGATGTGCGCGGGCTGCTCGGCAAGGAGTTCCCGGGTGTGAACGGTCCGATCCGCCCGCAGACCTCCGCTGAGCTGGCCGCCCTGATCCTGGAGACGGTGGAGGTGGCGGTGGTTCCGGGCGAGGCGTTCGGCCCCTCCGGTTACCTTCGCCTGTCCTACGCGCTGGGCGATGAGGACCTTGCCGAGGGCATGTCCCGCCTGACGGAATTCCTCGGCCGCGCTGCCTAGAGCAGGCGCCGGTCGGCGGCCCACCGGCTGAGTTCGTGCCGGTTGGAGAGCTGCAGCTTCCTCAGGACGGCCGAAACGTGGGTTTCCACCGTCTTGACGGAGATGAACAGTTCCCGGGCCACCTCCTTGTAGCTGTAGCCCCGCGCGATCAGCCGCATAACTTCCAGTTCCCGGGCGGAAAGGCGGTCGAGTTCGTCGTCGACCGCCGCCACCGCGGCCGTCCCGAAGGCATCGAGCACGAATCCTGCAAGCCGCGGTGAAAACACCGCGTCGCCGCCGGCCACCCGGACGACGGCGTCGGAGATTTCTGCGCCGGAAATCGTTTTGGTGACGTAGCCGCGGGCTCCGGCGCGGATTACGGTCACCACGTCCTCAGCCGCATCCGAAACGCTCAGGGCCAGGAAGCGCGTTGTTCCGAGCAGGTCCCGGCAGCCGGCGATGACCTCCGCTCCGCCGCCGCCCACCCCGCCGGGCAGATGGACATCCAGGAGGACGACGGCGGGGCGGTGCGTGCGGATCGCGGCAACGGCCGCCTCCACAGTGTCCGCCTCAGCCGTCACGCGCAGCCGGGCGTCCAGGTCAGCCTTGAGGCCGGAGCGGAAAATTGCGTGGTCGTCCACGACCACAACGTCGATGGGGGCGGTAATCATGGTTGCTCCGATGCGTGGGGAATGTCCGATGCGTGGGGAATGTCTGATGCGGGGTGGTTCTCCGGGTTTTCCGGAGGCGTGCGGGTGAGCGGAAGCGCCAGGCGTATTTCTGTTCCGTCCGCTCCACTGCGGATAACGGCGGTGCCCCCATGGCGCTTCATTCGTCCGACAATGGATTCGCGGACACCGAGGCGGTCAGCGGGAACCTGCTGAGGATTGAATCCTTTACCCCGGTCGCGGATAAACACTTCCGCTCTGTCCGGGGTGCATTCAACATAGACGGACACCGGACCCGGTGCGTGCTGGGCCGCATTGATCAGCGCTGCCCGTGCGGCCAGCACCATGGCTTCCGTCGCGGAGGTCAGCGATGCATCGCCAACGGCCACCACTTCCACGGGATACCCGTATTCGTCCTCGACATGCGCTGCGGCGGCGGTGATGGCCTCCGACAGCTGACCGGCCGTTCGCGGATCGTCGAGATAGAGCCAGCGGCGCAGCTCGCGCTCCTGTGCGCGGGCAAGACGCAGAACGTCCTGCTCCGAACCGGCCCGGTTCTGGATGAGGGCAAGGGTCTGCAGCACCGAGTCGTGCAGGTGGGCGGCAATTTCGGCCCGTTCGCGTTCCCGGATACGCCCTGCCCGCTCTGCTTCCAAGTCACGCCAGTACTTGACGGCCCAGGGTGCGAAGACCAGCCCCACGCCGCCCAGGACAGCGGCGGCGGCCAGCAGCCCGGCGAGCAGGATGTCCCAGGCGAAGGCATCGGAAACCATGAGCAGCACTCCGACAATAACCAGCAGCAACCCTGCCGCCAGCCGAAGGACCCCGGACCGGCGGTCCGCGCCCGCACTGCTAATGAGTCCTGCCCGCCGGGTTTCATCAAGCTGGGACCAGGCCAGGACGGCTCCGACGGCGATTGTCCCCACTGGGAGCAGCACCGGCCAGTTCACCTGTGCGCCGAACCGCTGGGCAATGAATGCGCCCCCGACAAACAGCAGCGCCAGTCCGCCCAGAACCTCTCTGCTGGCCGCCGCCGCAACCCAGCCGGAACGGGCGGCGCGGGCAGCCTCCGGATCGGATCCGGAGGCTGCAGGATCTTGTCGGCTGAGGTACTCCGCGAAGTTCCTTGCCACACTGCGCGGGCTGCGGTCCGCCTCGGCGCCGGCAGCCGCTTCCTCGGCTGTGGGCACCAGAACCCACAGCCAGGCATACAGAACCACCCCGGCCCCTCCGGCCAGCGCGAGCGCCGCCATCAGCACGCGGACCAAGGTTACGGACCAGCCCAGATGCGCAGCAACGCCGGAGCAGACGCCTGCCATCAGGCGGTGATCCGGACGGAGCAGCGGAGCCAACATATCTTCATCCAAGCACGTCCTCGCCCGCATCCGGGGAGGATTACGGGTCTCCAGCTGATGTTCAGGGCGTTTTCAGGGTCCGCTCAGGGAAGTCCCCGATGCGCTCCGGCTGCTGCGCAAACAAAGATGGTCTTATGAACCCGCACCCAGCAGATCCGGATTCGTCCGGCTCCCCCACTGAACCCCTGCCGCCTTTCACCCCAGCGGACAATCCCACCCTGCCGCTTCCGCCGTTTTCGGCATCGGGCTCGCACCGGGTCCCCGGGGCAGGTTCCGGTTCCGGCGCCGGAACCGGAACCGACACTGCTCCCCGCCCAAACGGATTCTTCACCTGGCTCCGGTCCCTGGGCATTGTCCGCGGAGAAGAAGACCGGTGGCTGGGCGGAGTCTGCTCGGGCATCGCGGCGCGGACAGGTCTGGATCCCGTGCTGGTCCGGGGCCTGTTCATCGTGCTGGGACTGTTCGGGGGCGGTCTGCTGCTCTACGGTCTGGCCTGGGCCCTGCTGCCGGAACCGGACGGACGCATCCACACCGAGGAAGCACTGCGCGGTTCCTGGACGTCCGGAACCACCGGAGCCCTGGTGGCCTGCCTCCTGGGGGCGGGCAGCCCCAGCATCTTCTGGGCGGGCGACGGACTTCTGGGTGGATTCTTCTGGACGCTCTTCTGGATTGTTGGGCTGGCTCTGGTGGCCTACTGGGTCTTCACCCGTTCCAGCCGCAGACCGGAAAAACTCCGCACCAGCCCGTCTTCAGCGGGAGGCGCCGCCGGGCCGGCGTCGGACGCTCCGCCGGCGTCGTACCAGTATGCACCCGGCACTCCGACTCCGAATCCGCCGGACTTCCCCGAACCACGAGGGGCCAAAGCGGCAAAGACCGACCGCGGCCGGACCCGGACCTCTCCGGCCGCGGCCGAAGCGGCGGTGGTCCTGGGAGCCGTGCTGCTGGTTATCGGCACGGTCCTGACCCTGGACTATGCCGGTTACGTCAGCATTGAACATCCCGTGGCCGTGGCCCTTGCAGCCGCTGCCGTAGCCAACGGGCTCGGAATAGTCGTCCTCGGTGCGCTGGGCAGGTCCTCCGGAATCCTGGGGCTGACAGCCGTCGCCGCCTTGGTTGCGGCCGGCGTTGCCGGCACCAACCTCGGTACCTACGGCACCGTCGTCGTGGCCAACCAAGCCGACTGGGTGCCCACCACATCGCAGCCTGCCACGGCCGGCTATACGCTCGCAGGCGTCGATGGGCAGCTGGACCTGCGCTACCTTTCCAACGAAACAGACTTTCCAGTGGAGGTACCGGTGGGCCTCGCTGCGAGCGACCTCACCATCCTGGTGCCGGACAACATCCCCGTGGTGGTCCGTGCAGACATGTTTGCCGGCAGTGTAATGATCGACGACGGTGTCAGCCTCACCGATTCCAGCGGATTGTGGAAGTCATCCGACCAGCGGCTGAATGACCCGGAGGGCGAGGCCCTCGTGCTGCGCATCAAGGGAGCCGCCAGCACCGTGCTGGTGACCGTGAACGAAAGCGACTTGAACCGATGACGACCTCCCCCTCCAATATTGCCTTCGACAGCTCCTCTGACCCGGTTCCCGGCAGGCGCCCACCCCGCACATCCACCATTGTGTGGGGGCTGCTTATCACCGCCGTCGGCGCGCTTCTGCTGGCCTGGCAACTGACCGCCATCAGGCTCGATCCGCTGGCCGTCCTGCTCGGCCTGACCCTTGGCACAGGAGCCGCCCTGCTGATCGGCGGCGCCATTGCCGCAATGGGCGGCCGCAACCGGGAACGCCCCTGAGAATCAGGCGCCGAACGCAATGCTGTTTCACCCCGGGCGGAAACGCCTTCCAATCACTTCCAGAACAGGCAGTCTGTAGATTATGAACCGTTTCTTTAATATGTTGCGTTCCTCCCCCGTCCGCAGGACCCGCGGCTGGGCAGGAGGCGTCTGTGCAGGAATTGCCGACCGGTACGGCTGGGATGTATCGGCGGTGCGGATCGCCGTCCTGCTCAGCTTCCTGCTCCCGTTCGTAGGCGTTTGGACGTACCTCGCCGCCTGGCTCCTGCTGCCCAAAACCGACGGCACCATTGTCCTGGAACGCCTGCTCGGAAACCGCTAGTCCGGCGGCCCAGCTGGCCCGGGGGCATCTCATTTGCCCCGTATGACGCCGGTTGAGTCCCGCTGCGATGGCTGCCGGCCCGGCGGTGGCTAGAATCGAGGCTGAAGATCCACCAGCCGCGCACAACCGAACCAGAGGTTTCAACCATGAAGATCGGCATCCTGACCAGCGGAGGCGACTGCCCCGGACTCAACGCAGTGATCCGCGGAGCGGTTTTGAAGGGGATCAAGGTTCATGATGTGGAATTCGTGGGCTTCCTGGACGGATGGCGCGGAGTGGTGGACGGCGACATCATCGACCTGCCCCGCAGCAGTGTGCGCGGCATCTCGAAGCAGGGCGGAACCATTCTGGGAACCTCCCGCACCAATCCTTTCGACGGACCCAACGGCGGACCCGCAAACATCAAGGCCACGATGGACCGGCTGGGGGTCGATGCCATCATCGCGATTGGCGGCGAGGGCACGCTGGCAGCTGCGCAGCGGCTCACCGACGCCGGGCTGAACATCGTGGGCGTCCCTAAGACCGTGGACAACGATCTGGATGCGACCGACTACACCTTCGGCTTTGACACAGCGGTGCAGATCGCGACCGAGGCCATTGACCGGCTGCGGACCACCGGCGAATCCCACCACCGCTGCATGGTTGCCGAGGTCATGGGCCGCCACGTTGGCTGGATTGCCCTGCACTCGGGCATGGCTGCCGGAGCACACGCCATCCTGATCCCGGAGAACCCGCAGAGCCTGGACCAGATCGCGGAGTGGGTCACCCAGGCCCGGGACCGCGGCCGTGCGCCTCTCGTCGTCGTCGCCGAAGGCTTCGTCACCACCGATATGGAGTCCCCCCATTCCGAGCGCGGGCTGGATGCCTTTGGCCGGCCCCGGCTCGGTGGAATCGGAGAACTGCTGGCCCCGGAGATTGAGGCCCGCACCGGCATCGAAACCCGCGCCACGGTCCTGGGACATATCCAGCGCGGCGGCGTTCCCACCGCCTATGACCGCGTATTGGCAACCCGCCTGGGCATGGCGGCCGTGGACTCGGTCATCGACGGCTTGTGGGGCACCATGGTGGCCCTGCACGGCACGGACATCGCACACGTGGGCTTCGAGAAGGCCCTGGACAACCTCAAGACGGTCCCCCAGCGCCGGTACGACGAAGCAGCCATTCTGTTTGGCTAAACCGGCAGGCACCTTGGCAGCGGCCTCGCGCAATGGTGAACGGTGCAATGTGCAGACCGGTGTAATTTGAAACGTATGAATTTGGACCCCGGAACGATTGCGATCATTCAGCTCGCCTGGTCCCGGCGCCTCGGTCTGGCAGACGATGCATTGGCCGGTGCCCCAGACGGCACCCGCATTTACAGCGTCCAGGACCAGTCACCCAGCGTGTCCTTTACCCGGCTGTTTGGGCGCGAAGTTTTCTGCGGACCCCAATGGGCCATCCGTCGCGCACGCGGCAAGTCAGCGGACGAGCTGAGCCGGCACACTGCCCTCGCCGGCCTCTCACAGGAGTACGGCGGGCGGACGGTCAGCTCCGAACACCTCTGTTTTGCCGATTCGTTTCCGCCGCCGGTGGAGCCGGAGGACGAACTTGCCGTCAGCGAGGACCGTGACTTAGCTGTTCAGCTGGAACGCCTGTGCCCGCCCGATGACGTGGCTGAGGCGGGTCTGGCACACCAGGAACAGCTGTTCATAGTGGTGGATGACAGTACGGACGCTGTTGTTCCCCTGGCCGGAGCGGGCTACAGCATCCGCGACGGCATTCTCGCGGACATCGTCTCGCTGACCGCTCCGGCGTACCGCAGGCGGGGGCTGGGGCGCCACATCACGTCCGTGGCCGTCGAGGAGTCCATGGCTGCCGGGCTGATCCCGCAGTACAGGGTTCCGCTGGACAACGTTGGCGCCGCCCGGACCGCAGCAGGAGCAGGCTTCGTCGCGGCTGGCATCCGCTCGGAAGTCCGGCTGTCTTCTTAGCGCCGGCTAGAGCAGTTCCAGCAGTTCCTACCGGGAGAAATACTCTGCGGTTGCCCGCGCGGAAGGCGTACCGGCGTCCGGATCCGCTCCGGCGGCGGCAAGGATCTTCACTATCTCCGGGTAGCCCTTGAATACGGCGCCTGCCAGCGGCGTCTGGCCCCGGTCATTCTGCGTATCCACGTGGGCGCCCCGTTCCACCAGCAAAGCGGTGAGGTCCGCATGCCCGTGGTAGGACGCGAGCATCACCAGGGTGTCCCCGGATCCGTTGGTCAGGTTCACCGGGACCCCGGCGTCCAAGTAGCCGCGGATTCCTTCGGTGTCTCCGGCCCGCGCGGCGTCAAACACCAGGCCCGCAAGCTCAATGATGTCGTCGTCGATCTCGGGACGGGGTTCCGGGGTGCTCATAGATCTCCTCTGGGGGGGTGTATCCGGGTCTGACGTCTTTTTGCGGGGTGCTGCTAGGGCCGCGGTGTCCGCAGGAAGCCCGTGGCGCGTCCCACGACGGCGCCGGCGTCGGGAGCCACGATGGTTTCCTGGGCAGCCGCGTAGGGCTCGCCGTCGTCGTCGACCACCAGCTGGACGCTGGGATCCGCTGACCGTTTGATGACGGCCAAGGCAACCGCGCCCATTTCATAGTGCTGTGCCACGGACGTGACGGTGCCGATCTTGCGTTCACCCAGCAGAACCGTGCTCCCCGGGGCGGGAAGGGTGTGCTGGGACCCGTCCAGCTGCAGGAAAACCAACCGGCGGGGCGGATGGCCCAGGTTGTGCACGCGGGCGATGGTTTCCTGGCCCTTGTAGCAGCCCTTGGCCAGGTGAACCGCGGTACGGATCAGGTCCAGTTCGTGCGGAATGGTCTTCTCATCGGTTTCTGCACCCAGCCGGGGACGCCAGGCGGCAATGCGCAGGGCTTCGGAGGCCATGGTGCCGGCCAGCGAGCGGCCGGAGGCCTCCACTGCCTGTTCCAGTTCCGACGCCGGAATGAGGTACTCCTGCCAGGGCCTGTCACGTCCGGGATGGGAGTCCTCCGGCACCACTGAGTAGGCAAATCCGCCGGGGCCGACGTTGGGCCACGGATCGGTCCAGGAGCGGTACCCGGACCATTCCGGAACGGGCGAGGTGGTTCCGGCTACGGCCCAGTCGGCACTGACGTCGGCCACTTCCACCCGGAGCATGAATTTCATGCGCTGCAGGAACTCGGCAAGAGCCGGCGCCTCGGCTGCTTCGACGATCAGCCAGGCGGCGGCGCCGTCGTCGACAAGCCGTGCGTCGTGCTCGATCCGGCCCTGGACGCTCAGCAGCAGCAGCTCCGAGCTTTCCCCGGGCTGCAGGTTGGTCACGTTCTGGGAGGAGAGGGTGTTCAGCCAGCTCAGCCGGTCGGGGCCGCTGACCGTAACCACGCCGCGGTGCGACAAGTCGGTCACGGCGTTGCCCCGCGCCAGTTCGCGCTGTTCTCGCAGGGGGTCACCGTAGTGGGCGGCGACACCGGCATCAAGGCCGCCGGCTTCCACCGCGCCGTGGCGGGACAGGAGAGGGCTCACATAAGTCATAAAGCGTGCAACGTCCTCGCAGGGGCGGCTATTCCGCCCGGCAGCTGCGGTACAGGAATCAGGATTTTTTCTTGAGGATGGCGGAGGCGTGCGCCTTCAGGGCGTTGCCGCCGTCGGCCACGTCCCAGCGCCAGAACAGGTCACCGTTGACCAGGCCGAAGATCCGGGTGGCCGCGGTGTATTCCTTGGAGTTGACGCCCCGCATGACGAGGTCGGTGCTCAGCTGAATCTGCGGGCCCTTGATCTGCCCGTAGTACAGTTCGGCAATCCCGCCGGGATGAACAATGGTGGCAGTGATGTCGAAGCCCCCGCTGTCATTGCGGAGCTTCTCCACTTCGTCCGCGCTGCGCAGCGCCGGAACGATATCCGCAGGCGTCAGCCCGGGGCCGCCGTCGGCTTCATTAAGGGGACGGTCGAGCGCCCAGAAGCCCGTCTCGACGGCGAGCGGGCGCAGGACGGTGCCCTCCTCATCCGTGAGCCAGCTTTCTGCCTCATATTTCAGGTACGGCAGTCCGTTTTGGCTGAAGGTGACGCGCTGGGTGAAGTGCTCGGACTCAGCCTCACCTTCTCCCAGCCTGCCGGAACCTTCCCAGACACCAAGGAGCCAGGACAGCGGCACCAGTTCAGGGGTTAGATCTGTGGGGATCTCCATGGGCATGGCGCTCACCTGCTCCTTAGGTTGCTGCGGGTGGGTTACTTCTGCCCTTTGTACAGGCGACTGATGACCAGACCGGCAAAGCCGGCCATGGCAACGCTGGAGAGGCCCAGCAGGACGATGAAAAAGATCTCAATAGCTACAAGCGAATCCATAGCTACATCCTAACCGGAGCCGCAGACGTTTCCCCACATGACGTGCCGCTGCGCCTGCCCGGATGGAATCTTGGGCCCGCAGTGCTGCTTTGGGGATAATTCAGGGAATCAGCAGGGCGGCCATGAAGTAGACCACGGAGCCCAGCGCGACGACGGGCGCCAGAGCCAGCGCCAGCTGTCCGCGGCGGGTGGGGATGTCTTCACGGGAGAGCACCAGCCGGCGCACGGCCATGATTACCGCAGCACCGACCGCGCCCATCAACGCTGCGGCCGCGGGATGAACGCCGGCTTCGGACTGCACTACGCCTGCCAGTGCACCGGCCAGCGCGCCTGCAACAACACCCAACGGTGCGGCAATCCGGTCCGGCAGGGGGATGAGCGAGACAGCCAGGGCAACGAGGATGCCCGCCGCGGAGATGGTGAGGCCGGCCGGGCTGCCGTCGGCAGCGGCGAGCCGGTCCGCTGCCACCCAGCCGGATCCGAACACCGTCAGCAGGACACCGGCAATGTTGCCAATGGTCGACTCCAGGCGCTGGGCCTGACCGGTTCCCCGGAGCAGCTGGATCAGGAAGATGGCGCCGACTCCCACCGCCGCTACGGCCGGCAGCCAGACAAGCAGGGCGGTGGCCGGGGCAACAAAGGCTGCGGCACACGCGGCTGCGCCGGCGAGCGCCAGGATTGCACCCTGGGTTTTCTTGGCAGGGACATCCAGCAGATGCGGCCAGCCGATTCCCACCAGCACCGCAAGCAGGCCGGTTACGACGGCGACTGCCGCCACTGACCAGTACGAAGCACCTACGATGCCAATGAGGGCTGCTGCCGCCAGCACCGCTACGCTCCAAAGTTTCACTTAAGCCATCCTGCCTTATTACGCGGTGCAGATGAAAGCTACAGGTCCGCCGGAGCGCCGTGGGTATACTTTCAACACTTCGCCCCCTGCGGATGTGGCCAAGCTTGTGCCCGATGATGTGCGCCCAAACTCTCGGAGGATCCATGTCGCACATACTGCTGCTGACCAACAGCCCGGGACCTTCTGTGGAGGTCCTGCCGGCGCTGGGCCTGCTGAACCACAAGGTCCAGGTGGTTCCCGCCGAGCCCACCGCCCTGCTGGACACCGAACCCAGCGACGTGGTGCTTATTGACGCCCGCAGGGATTTGGTTGGCGCCCGTTCCCTCACGCAGCTGCTCAAGGCAACGGGTCTGGACACGCCGCTGATCCTCATCCTGACTGAGGGCGGCATGGCCGCCGTGGCTGCCAATTGGCTCGCCGACGACGTCATCCTCGACTCCGCGGGCCCGGCGGAGCTGGAAGCCCGGCTGCGCCTGATGTCAGCCCGGCTCCATTCGGGATCCGACACGGCGGCATCGGAGATCCGCGCGTCCGGCGTCGTCATTGATGAGGCCAGCTACACCGCCCGCGTCAACGGCACCGCCCTGAACCTGACGTACAAGGAATTTGAGCTCCTGAAATACCTGGCGCAACATCCCGGGCGCGTCTTCACCCGGGACCAGCTGCTGCACGAGGTCTGGGGCTACGACTATTACGGGGGCACCCGGACGGTGGACGTGCATGTGCGGCGCCTGCGGGCCAAGCTGGGCCCGGACCACGAGAACCTGATCGGCACCGTACGCAATGTCGGATACCGTTTCACCCGCTCCCGCCTTGCCGGCGAATCGGCGCAGGCCGCAAGCCAGGACGCCTGAACTCTGCCTGCAGGACAGGGCGTGGTATCCGGCACCCGCTTTCGCTGTTGCCGCCTTGCCCGCCGCCGTCCGGGCGCTACGCTTCTTCAATGAAAGACGAACGTGTGATGCCCTGGACCGTAGCCCTGACCAAGGGGACCCCCGAACCGGATCTGCTTGCCCAAATCCGTGAGCTTGCGGCTGCCGCCGCCGAGGCCGACGGCAATCCTCCGCTCTCCGAGCAGACCCTCGTTGACCTGCGCTCGGCCGAAACCGACCCGAACGCACTGCTGGTTTTTGCCACCTGCGCCAATGATGAGTCCGCTGATCCTTCAGCCGCCCAGGCGCTGGCCGGCGTCGCCGTCCTGACCGGCGGCACAGCGGAAGAAGCGGGAGTCCTGGAACTGGTGGTGCACCCTTCGTACCGTGAGAAGGGCGTGGGCACCGCGCTTGCGTCCTCTGTCCAGGAGCAGGTGAATGCCGGTTCCGTCCCGGCACCCCAGGCGTGGTCGCACGGAAATCATGAGGCCGCCGTCGAACTGGCCCGAATTTTTGGCTACCGTCCCGTGCGTGAACTCCTGCGCCTGCGCCTCACCCGGGGTGCGGACACCGCTGAACTGCCGGCCGCCTCGCTGCCCGAGGGCGTCTCCCTGCGCGCTTTCCGGCCCGGCGCTGATGAGGACGCTTGGCTGGCGGCCAACGCTGCAGCCTTTGCCCATCACCCCGAACAGGGCGGCATGACGCGTGCCGACCTGGACGCCCGGATGGCAGAGGACTGGTTTGATCCCGAAGGTTTCCTGCTGGCGGTCCGGGACGACGACGACGCCATCCTCGGCTTCCACTGGACCAAGGTCCATCCCGGCGCCGGCGGGCATCCGTCCATGGGAGAGGTCTACGTGGTGGGCGTGCTCCCGGAAGCACAGGGCATGGGGCTGGGACGCACCCTCACCGTTGCCGGCATCAGGCACCTGCAGGACGCCGGACTCCAGGCGATCATGCTTTACGTGGACGCCGACAACGCCCCTGCCATGGCGCTGTACAAACGGCTGGGATTTGTCCGCTGGGATGCTGATGTGATGTACGCGGCCGGCAAGGCCTAAACAGCTTGTAATGTTGATTTGACGGATATCACCCGGGGCACGAGCCCGGGGTATGTCCGAACCGCCGCCATACTGCAGGGAGAGACCATGGGATCCGATACCGCCGCTGAGCCGCACTACACTTTCGGGTCCGCGGAGTCCATGTCGGCACCCCGTGCCACGGAGGACCGGATTGATATCCCGGATTTTGGTCCGGCCCTGGTCCCCGAGGGAGATATCAGCCCGGAACGTTTCCTGGACCGCGAAATCAGCTGGCTCCACTTCAACGCCCGTGTCCTCGAACTGGCGGAAGATCCGGACCTGTACCTTCTGGAGCGGGTCAGCTTCCTGTCCATCTTTGCGTCCAACCTGGATGAATTTTTCATGGTCCGCGTGGCCGGCCTCAAGCGCCGCATCGCCACCGGACTGGCGGTGCCCTCCGCCGCAGGCCTGAGCCCGGTTGAGCAGCTGGAGCACATCGTGGAGGCCGGCTACCGCCTCCAGCAGCGCCACGCGGAGGTCTTCGCCAAGCAGATCCGTCCCGCGCTCGCGGAGGAACAGATTTTCCTGGTGGGCTGGGACGAGCTTGACGACACGTCCAAGGCCTACCTGCACCGGCAGTTCGCGGCCAAGGTCTTCCCGATCCTCACACCCCTGGCCGTGGACCCCGCGCACCCGTTCCCCTACATTTCCGGGCTCTCCCTGAACCTGGCCGTGGTGGTCCGCAATCCGGTCAGCGGCAAGGAGTTCTTTGCCCGCGTCAAGGTCCCGGACCAGCTGCCCCGCCTGCTCTCCGTGGACGGCCCGCGCGCCGGTAACGTCGCCGGGCGGGTGGCCCGCTTCATTCCGCTTGAAGACGTCATTGCCGAGCACCTGGACCAGCTCTTCCCCGGCATGGACGTCATGGAACACCACGCCTTCCGCGTCACGCGCAACGAGGACCTGGAGGTGGAAGAGGACGACGCCGAGAACCTGCTGCAGGCACTGGAAAAGGAACTGCTGCGCCGCCGGTTCGGCCCGCCCGTCCGTCTGGAAGTCACCACCGACATCAACCCCAGCATCCGCGAACTGCTGGTGCGCGAGCTGGGCGTTGAAGAGGACGAGGTGTATGCGCTGCCCGCGCCGCTGGACCTCCGGGGGCTGGCCGGCATCAGCCGGATCGACCGGGCGGACCTGCACTACCCCAAACAGGTTCCCCACACCAGCGCGCTCCTGAAGGAATCCGAGACCTCCAAGCCGGCGGACGTCTTCGCCGCCATGCGCCGCCGGGACATCCTGCTGCACCACCCGTACGATTCCTTCTCCACGTCCGTCCAGGCGTTCCTGGAGCAGGCCGCGGCGGATCCGCGCGTGCAGGCCATCAAGCAGACCCTGTACCGCACCTCGGGCGACTCCCCCATTGTCGATGCGCTGATTGACGCCGCCGAATCCGGCAAGCAGGTGCTGGCCCTGGTGGAAATCAAGGCCCGCTTCGACGAGCAGGCCAACATCTCCTGGGCCCGCAAGCTGGAACAGGCCGGCGTGCACGTGGTCTACGGAATCGTGGGCCTGAAAACCCACTGCAAGCTCTCCCTGGTGGTCCGCCAGGAAGTGGACGGGCTGCGGCGCTACTGCCACATCGGCACCGGCAACTATCACCCGCGCACCGCCCGCTACTACGAGGACCTGGGACTGCTGACTTCCAACGAGCAGGTGGGTGAAGACCTCACGAAGCTCTTCAACCAGCTCTCCGGCTACGCCCCGAAGTCCACCTTCAAGCGCCTGCTTGTGGCTCCCCGGTCCGTGCGGTCCGGCCTGATTGACCGCATCGAGCGGGAAATCGCCAACAAGAAGGCCGGTCTTAGTGCCCGCGTCATCATCAAGGTCAACTCCATGGTGGACGAGGCGATCATCGACTCCCTGTACCGCGCCTCGCAGGCCGGTGTCCGGGTGGACGTCATCGTGCGCGGCATCTGCTCGGTGCGCCCGGGCGTCCCCGGGCTCAGCGAAAACATTACGGTCCGCTCCGTCCTGGGCCGGTTCCTGGAACATTCGCGCGTGTTTGCCTTTGCCAATGCCGGCGACCCGGTGGTGTTCATCGGTTCGGCGGACATGATGCACCGCAACCTGGACCGCCGGGTGGAGGCCCTCGTGCAGCTGGCCTCCCGGGACGACATAGCCAACCTCATCTCCCTCCTGGACCGCTACATGGACCCGACCACGGCAAGCTGGCACCTCGAAAGTGACGGCATCTGGACCCGGCACCACAAGGACGAGGAGGGCGAGCCGCTGCAGGACGTGCAGTCCTGGCTGCTCGCCTCCCGGTCCCGCCAGCGTGCCGTCGCCCGCCGCTGATGGCCATGTCCACCGAACCGCGGACTTCCATGAGTGAGCGCACCGAGGTTTCCTCTGTCCGAAGCACGAAAGGCGCGGAGGAGACGGGCGGCAAAGCCATCCCCAAGGAGGTCCCTGCCGCCTACGAAGACATCAAGGTGGTTGCTGCCGGAGGTCTGTGCTGGCGTATTCGCGGCGGGGAGCTGGAAGTCCTGATGATCCACCGCCCCCGCTACAAGGACTGGTCCTGGCCCAAGGGGAAGATCGACAGCGGCGAGACCACACCCGAGTGCGCCGTCCGCGAAGTCGAAGAGGAAGTTGGAGTGCGGATCCGGCTGGGCATCCCGCTTCCGGCCACGGTGTACCCGGTGTCCTCGGGCATGAAGATTGTCCACTACTGGGCTGCCCGCATCCAGGAGGGCAAACCCCATCCGGACGGCAAGGAAGTGGACGGAGTCCGCTGGTGCTCCCCCGCGGAAGCCCATGCCGAGCTGACCAATCCCTCGGACCGGCTGCCGCTGCGTGCCCTCGAAGAGGCCCATGCCGACGGCAGGCTGCGGACCTGGCCGCTGATCATCGTCCGGCATGCCAAGGCCAAGCCCCGCTCCTCCTGGACCCGCGCCGAGGGAGACCGCCCGCTGGCGGCGACCGGCCTGCGCCAGGCCCAGGCCGTTTCGCGGCTGCTGAGCGCCTGGCTGCCGGACCGGGTCATTTCCAGTCCCTGGGTGCGGTGCGTCCAGACGGTGCGCCCGTATGTGAAAACCCGGACTGTGAAGTTCAAGACGGTGGACGCCATTACCGAGCACAGCGCCAAACGGAAGCCGGGCAAGGCCCGCAAGGCAGTGGAAGCACTGTTCGACAAGGCCAAGCCCGTGGTGCTGTGCACCCACCGGCCGGTGCTGCCCCTGACCTTCGAGGTACTCTCCGGGCACATGCCTACGGGCCTGGCCATCGGATTGCCGGGGAAAGACCCCTACCTGGCCCCGGGTGAAGCAATTATCTGCCAGGTCAGTTCCGCCGAGGAGGGACGGATTGTTTCGCTGGAGCGGTTTCGGGCCTTCGACGACTGATTGTGACGGGCCGGCAGCTGAGCCGGCAGCGGCCCGCGTCAGCGTGGCGCGCATCGCACTGCCGGGCGGGCCCGCTGCCCCCTTGCCGGTGTCTGCGGTGGCTAGACTGGAGCGGTGACTATCCCAACCCCGTACGAAGACCTGCTCCGCGACGTCATGGCCAACGGAACGCAGAAATCCGACCGTACCGGCACCGGAACGCGCAGCGTGTTCGGCCGCCAGATGCGCTTTGACCTCAGCGAATCCTTCCCGCTGATCACCACCAAACGGGTGCACTTCAAGTCGGTGGCCCTGGAGCTGCTGTGGTTCCTGCGCGGAGACTCCAACGTGCGCTGGCTGCAGGAACGCGGGGTCAGCATCTGGAACGAGTGGGCGGACGACGACGGCGAGCTGGGCCCGGTCTACGGCGTCCAGTGGCGCTCCTGGCCCGCTCCGGACGGCGGACAGATCGACCAGATCGCCAAGGTGGTCGAAAGCATCCGCACCAATCCGGATTCCCGCCGGCACATCGTCACGGCCTGGAACCCGGCCGAGGTGGACAACATGGCCCTGCCGCCCTGCCACGCGCTGTTCCAGTTCTACGTGGCGGACGGCAAGCTCTCCTGCCAGCTGTACCAGCGCTCCGCCGACCTGTTCCTCGGGGTCCCCTTCAACATCGCCTCCTACGCCCTGCTGACGCTCATGGTTGCCCAGCAGACCGGCCTGGAGCCCGGCGAATTTGTCTGGACCGGCGGTGACGTCCACATCTACGACAACCATGTGGATCAGGTCCGCGAACAGCTCAGCCGCGACCCCTTCCCCTACCCGCAGCTGCGGCTGGCACGGAAGCCGGATTCCATCTTCGATTACGCGCTGGAGGATTTCGAGGTGCTGGATTACCGCCACCATCCCGGCATCAAAGCTCCGATAGCAGTCTGAAAGGCCTCGTCTTGAGTGAATCCGCGGGTATCCGCTATTTCCCCACGGGCAGCGACAGCCGCGCCGAGGAGCCTCCTGCCGGCATGGACCTGGACGAGGCACTGGCCGCCGCCGGTCCGGCCGGTGTACCGCAGCCGCTGGTGGGAATGATCTGGGCCCAGACGCTCGACGGCGTCATCGGCCGGGACGGCGGCATGCCGTGGCACCTGCCTGAGGACCTGGCGCATTTCAAGAGGACCACCGCCGGGCATCCCGTCATCATGGGCCGGCGCACCTGGGAGTCCTTTCCGCCCGCCTACCGCCCGCTGCCGAACCGCACCAACATTGTGGTGAGCTCCAGCGAAACGCTGGCTGCGGAGATTTCCCCGGCGGGCGCCGTCGTCGTTACCTCGCTGGAACAGGCGCTGGACACTGCACGCCACAGCCCCGGCGGAGAGCAAATCTGGATTGTGGGCGGCGCGCAGCTGTATGAGGCCGCCGCCCCGCTGGCGGACGCCGCCGTCGTCACCGTCATCGATGCCAGCACGGAGGGCGATACCTACGCGCCGCATCTGGGCCCGGACTGGGGCTTCACCGCGGTCAGCCCCGCCGAGGGCTGGCATACGGCGGCCAACGGCACCTCCTACCGGATTGCCCTTTGGACCCGGGACCGGGACGCCGAGGCCGGCGTCACCAATCAGCACGGCGGGCCAACCCTGCCCTAAACTGGGAAGCATGACTTTCGCAGCTACCCCTGTACCCACCGCGGGCTTCATCGGCTGGCGGGGCATGGTCGGTTCAGTCCTGATGCAGCGCATGCAGGATGAGGGCGACTTTGACCTGATCAACCCCGTGTTCTTCTCCACCTCCAACGCAGGCGGCGCCGCGCCGGCCTTCGCCGAAGGTGCCGGAGAGCTCCAGAACGCCTATGACATTGAGACGCTGGCCAAGCTGCCGATCATTGTCACGGCCCAGGGCGGCGGCTACACCTCCGAGGTTTACCCCAAACTGCGCGACGCCGGCTGGAACGGTCTGTGGATCGACGCCGCCTCCACGCTGCGCATGGAGTCGGACTCGATCATCGTCCTGGATCCGGTGAACCGGGATGTCATCGACGCCGGGCTGGCCCGGGGCGTGCGCAACTTCGTGGGCGGCAACTGCACCGTGTCCTGCATGCTCATGGGCCTGGGCGGACTGTTCCGCAACGGCCTGGTGGAGTGGGGCACGTCAATGACCTATCAGGCGGCCTCCGGCGGCGGAGCCCGGCACATGCGCGAGCTGCTGAACCAGTTCGGCTCGCTGAACTCCGTGGTTGCGGACCAGCTTGCGGACCCCGCCTCGGCCATCCTGGACATTGACCGCGCGGTGCTGGCCCAGCAGAAGAATCCGGATCTGGACACCTCGCAGTTCGGTGTGCCGCTGGCAGGTTCGGTGATCCCCTGGATTGACGCTGACCTGGGCAACGGCCAGTCCAAGGAAGAGTGGAAGGCCGGCGCCGAGACCAACAAGATCCTGGGCCGGGAGACGGCCGGACGGATTCCGTTTGACGGGCTGTGCATCCGCATCGGCGCCATGCGCTCGCACTCGCAGGCACTGACCCTCAAACTCACCGAGGACCTTTCCGTGGCGGAAATTGAGCGCATCATCGACGCGGACAACGAATGGGCCAAGGTGGTTCCCAACACCAAGGAGGCCTCCATGGCTGAGCTGACCCCCGTGGCCGTCAGCGGTAGCCTGGACATCCCGGTGGGCCGGATCCGCAAGCTGGAGATGGGCCCGCAGTACATCAGCGCCTTCACCATTGGGGACCAGCTGCTCTGGGGTGCAGCCGAACCCCTCCGGCGCATGCTGCGGATCGCAACCGGAAACCTCTAAGCCCCGCCAGGCCCCCAGGCCTCAAGCCTGCCAAGCTGCAGGCCTAACCAACCGACAAAGCGGACCCCTTCCTGAAGGAACGGGTCCGCTTTTGTCTGCCCATCGAGTGTCAGTGGCAGGTGGGAAGGTGCGGCTATGGACAAGTTCACCGTGGAAGAAATTCTCCGCACGTTCTTCACCTTCAGCGCCGAAGGCAAGCAGACAGCCACCGCAGCGCGGTACGGCAGGGTCCTGGCACAGTTGCGGCTGTACCTGGAAACGGACGGCTGGATGTACCTGACGCCGGACCGTGCCGCCCTGCTGGATCTGGAGCGGGCCTTTG
Organism: Arthrobacter sp. TJ-178; assembly: GCF_058269275.1. Taxonomy (NCBI): domain Bacteria; kingdom Bacillati; phylum Actinomycetota; class Actinomycetes; order Micrococcales; family Micrococcaceae; genus Arthrobacter; species Arthrobacter sp. TJ-178. The sequence continues at coordinate 485,840 of NZ_JBZCNK010000001.1, forward strand.
CGCCGGAGAACGCCTTTGTGCGGCTCTTCGATGCCGAGGACCTGCTGTATACGCTGCACGGCTTTCTGGGGCCCCAGTGGCTGCTCCCGGAGCTGCAGGACCGCCGCACCCAGGTCAGCCTGACCTCCCGGCTGGTGCAGTGGCTCTGCAGCCGGGCGCTGGTGGACCGGTCCTGGCATGCCGGGCAGGTTCGGGACGTTCTGGCCGCGGCGGAAGTCATGCGCCGGAACCGGGGCACCCCGTCCTAGGCGGCACCGGGTTCCAGGCTGCTGCAGGTTCTGCGGTGCGCAGCAGGTTCCGCAGTGCACAGCCAGACCCTACAAGCGCGCAGCGGGGCCCTACAGTGCGGTGCCGGGCCCTACAGTGAGCAGTTGATGAGCAGCGGCTCGGGATGCAGCCGGATGCCAAAGGCGTCCTCAACGCCGTCCGCCACAGCCCGCGCCACGGCCAGCAGATCCTCCGCGGAGGCATTGCCGCGGTTGGTGACGGCCAGGGTGTGCTTGGTGGACAGCGATGCCCGCCCTCCGGCCAGTTCCGTTCCCTGGCCCGTCTCCGGAAGACCGAAGCCCTTGGGGAAACCGGAACGGTCGATCAGCCAGGCTGCACTGAGCTTAACCATGCCCGGCTGCGCCACCGGATAGCGGGGTGCTTCGGGCGGCAGGTGGGCGGCGTCGGCCTCCGGAACCACAGGGTTCGTGAAGAAGGACCCGGTGCTGTAGGTGTCCGGATCCTCAGGATTCAGCACCATGCCCTTGCCTGCGCGCAACCGCAGGACCTCGCGGCGGACGTCGTCGGCAGCGGCACGCTCCCCCACCTCCACGCCCAGGGCACGGGCCAGCTCCGCGTAGCGCACGGGTGCACTTTCCATGCCCCGGGTCAGGGCAAAGTCCACGGTCAGGACCACGTAGCGCGGCGAGCCGTTGACCGTGGCCCGCTTGAGCGCTGAGTCGCGGTAACCAAACTGCAGGTCTTCATTGGCGAAGTTCACAATGGTGCGGGTCTCGCGGTCCCAGGCCCGGACACCGGTGATGCTGTGCGAGACATCGGCGCCGTAGGCCCCCACATTCTGGACCGGCGTCGCACCTGCCAGTCCGGGAATGCCGGAGAGCGCTTCAAGTCCGGAGCAGCCCTCGCGCAGCGTTTGGGCCACCAGCTCATCCCAGGGGTGGCCCGCCTGGGCCCGCACAGTGACGGTGCCCTCATGCTCGGTGATCTCCAGGCCGCGGGTGGCGACGTGCACCACGGCGCCGTCGAACCCGGAATCGGCAATCAGCAGGTTGGAGCCGCCGCCCACCACCAGCAGCGGTTCCTTCGCTTCATCGGCGGCGCGTACCGCCCCGATCAACTCGTCTTCGGTTTCGGCACTGATGTAACGGCGGGCGGGACCGCCAACCCGGGACGTAGTCAGCGAGGCCAGGGGCAAAGAAGTTAGAGCACTCACCAGATCCGTACAACCGCCTGTGCCTTGACCAGGACCTTCTGGCCGTTGAACGTCACTGTGAGATCCACCCGGGCGGTTGAGTCGTCCGGGTTAAGCGCTCCGATCACTCCGGTGATATCGACGACGGCGCCTGCCTCTCCGTCGACGTCCTGCACGGGAACCGGGCGGGTAAAGCGGGTCTGGTAATCAAGGACGGCACCCGGATCACCGATCCAGTCCGTCACCAGCTGCACGGCCGCACCCATGGTGAACATGCCGTGGGCGATGACGCCGGGCAGCTCCACGCTGCGGGCGAAGCGCTCGTTCCAGTGGATGGGGTTGAAGTCTCCGGAGGCTCCGGCGTAGCGGACCAGGTCCGCCCGGGAAATTTCCAGCGTGGCTGTGCCGATTTCCTGTCCGGTGGCGAGTTCGCTCAATGCAATCGACACGGCGTTACTGCCCTTCTCCGCGGACGAGGATGGATGACACGGCGGTGGTGATCTTCTCGCCCGCCGTGGTGGAAATTTCCGATCGGGTGGTCAGCAGGGCGCCGTCACCCATGGCCCGGACAGAATCCACATGAAGTTCGGCGACCAGTTCATCACCGGCCACGATGGGACGGTGATGGGTGAAGCGCTGGTCCGCGTGGACCACCCGGGTGAAATCAATGCCGGCGTCCGGATCGGAAATCAGCTGCGCATCGGCCCGCTGGGCCACGATGACGGCGAAGGTGGGCGGAGCCACCAAATCCGAGTAGCCCAGGCGCTCGGCTTCCGCTACGTCGTAGTGGGCGGCGTGGCCGGCCTTGACGGCACGGGCGAACTCGCGGATTTTCTCGCGGCCCACCTGGTAGGGCTCTCCGGCGGGGTAGCTGCGGCCCTGCAGCTCGGGGTTGATGCTCATTTGCTTCCCTTCATCCTGCGCCGGGTATCCCGGGCTCGAACCACCATACCGCCGAGGTGCAGGCACATGCCCACCACAATCACGGGGGCGGCAACGTACATCAGCAGCGGAGCATCCGTCAGAGCGCCGATGATCACCATAAGTACTCCGGCGCCGGAGATGACCAGCGCCGAGACCACCAGCTTGCGGTACAGGGCGGAACCGGTCTCCCACGGGGTGTTTAGCATGCCCCCAGAATACAGGGGCGCCGCCGCAGGCCGCGAAACGGGACGTCCGTCACCTCCGCCGCACGCCGGCTCCCGGCGGCGGATGAAAGCGACGGCTAAAAGAGCGCTGACTGCAGGGCCGGAAGCTGGCTCCGGTAGGAGCCAAGCTGCAGCCGCCTGCCCTTGAGACGGGCCAGATCCGCCAGGAAAGGTGTGTCGGAGCCGTCCACCGTGACCAGGGCCGAGGCACCCACCATCGCTTCGATGACCAGCCCGTGCTCCCCGGCGCCCGGGTCCAGCGGATAGGCAACGGCCGCGGCTGCACCCAGCACCCGGCCGGCCTGCTCTGGACGCTGCCAGGTCTCGTCCGCCACAGTGAACCCGTCGAGGCCGGATCCCGCGAGCAGCCCGCGCGCTGCGGCAGCGTGACCGTAGTTGGTGTGGTCCAGGACGGCGCCGGCCAGCGGCTGAGTCAGCGCAGCTGTCTTTGTGCCCGAGCGCACTGCCTGCACCAGTCCGGCTTCCGCCGTGACCAGGTCTTCGAGGATCCGCACCACCCGGCCATCATCAGCGCGGGCGACGTACCGGGCGGCCACCGCACCCTGTTCGACCAGGCGCAGGCGTTTGCGGCCCTCCGCGGCGGTCCCCACCTTGGTGGTGCCGTCCGCGAAGGTGGCGATGTACAGCCAGTGCGGCTGAGCCAGATAGAGCAACAGCCCCGGCGAGGCAATTCCTGAGCGGTGGACGTTGTGGACCAGCCGCCAGTCGTCCCGGGCAAAACAGGACCCGCACTGATAACCGCGCTCAGCGGGCGAATGCGCCGGGCAGGGCCGGGAAATCCTGCTGTGCCGGTCCTGCACCTGCACCGAGCCCAGGCAGTGCCTCAGCGCACCGCCGTCGCCGGGGAGCACCCGGTAGGACAACCGTGTTCCGGCGTCGAGCCGAAGCTGCCGGGAGGCACCGTCGGGAGAGCTCAGCGCAAGGTACGGGCCGCCGTCGTCCCAGGAAACACCAGCGCACAGATACCGGCCGGCAGCAGTGGTCACAAGCGGAGCTCCGATGTACGTAGTTAAAGCAATGGGGCGGGAGACGCTTTCGCGTCCCCGCCCCATTATCCCGCCCGGACCGGACGGGCGCAGCGCTAACCGCCGCGTGTCCCGAAGGTTCTCAGGCGTGCTGTCCTTCGTGCTCGCCCTCGGCGATTTCTTCCAGCAGTTTGTCGTTGAAGGCCGGCAGGTCATCCGGATTGCGGCTGGTGACCAGGCCCTGGTCCACCACCACTTCCTCGTCGCTCCAGTTTGCTCCGGCGTTCTTCAGGTCCGTGGCCAGTGTGTAGTACGAGGTCACGTCCCGGCCCTTGACGACGCCGGCCTCGATCAGCAGCCACGGTCCGTGGCAGATGGAAGCCACGGGCTTGTGCGCTTCGAAGAACGCACGGGTGAAGGCCTGCGCGTCCTTATCCACGCGCAGGAAGTCAGCGTTGACTACGCCGCCGGGCAGGACCAGTGCGTCGAAGTCCTCGGCGCTGGCGTCCGCCACAGCCAGGTCAACGGTGAACGTCTCGCCCTTGTCCATACCGTCGAATCCCTGGATGGTTCCAGTGGACGGCGAGACCAGAGTGGGTACGCCTCCGGCCGCTTTCACGGCCTCCCAGGGGCTGGTGAGCTCAATCTGCTCCACACCGTCGGTGAGGAGAAAAGCGACCTTCTTGCCGGAAATATCATGATCAGACATGTTGCCTCCGTTTCGCAGAGTTCCTGAGGCGGGGTCCGCACGGGAACGTAATGGTTCGGTGTCTTCACCCTAGGAAGGGAGGACCGCAATAAGCAAGCTGACTAAATTCTCAAGGGGTTCGACCGCGCAGCCACGCCAGGCTGGCCGCCAAGGGTTCCGGGCAACAAAAAAACCCCCGGAATCCTAAGATTCCGGGGGTTTTGCTGGTAGCGGTGGGGAGGCTCGATCTCCCGACCTCACGATTATGAGTCGTGCGCTCTAACCAACTGAGCTACACCGCCACTAAATGAGTGAAGCCCGTGTCCCTAAATGGCCTCTGCAAAAACAAACAGCCTTAGCAACACGGGCCCTCCCATTGAGAGCCCCGACCGGGAATCGATCCCGGGACCTCCATCTTACCAAGATGGCGCTCTACCACTGAGCTATCGGGGCAACGAGTAAATACTCTACCAGCACTTTTCGAGAACGTGAAATCGAGGAAAATCCGCGCCGATAAAGTGATCCGGCCCACTGCCGCAGAGAGGCTGGCGGACCCTTTGCGGACCCCCCGGGCGGCTGGATTTTGCCTCCCCCAAACGGCCGGAAAAGGTAAGAAGAACCAACCATTACTCAGTATGCTTAGGGGGCGAGAAAGTAGGGATAGGTGACAGATTCACCGCAGCACCCGGAAGGTGCCCTGTTGGGCGGCCGGTACTGCTTGGAAGAGAAAATCGGTGCGGGGTCCATGGGCACCGTCTACCGCGCACGGGATGAGTTCCTGGGCCGCAGCGTTGCGGTCAAACTGATCCGCTCCGCCGCTGCGACCCCCGAGGAACAGCGGCAGGCCGACGACGAGGCAAAGATCCTGGCCCGGCTGAACCACCACAGTTTGGTCACGCTGCTCGACGCCGGTACGCACCTCAGCAGCGCCGGCGAGCAGCAGGTGTACCTGGTCATGGAACTGGTTCAGGGAGCCGACCTGCGGCGGCGGCTGCAGGACGGGCCGCTGCCCGCCCGCCAGGTTGCCCAGCTGGGCTACGACCTGGCCGTGGGCCTGGACTACATGCACGGAGCCGGCGTTGTGCACCGGGACGTGAAGCCGGCCAACATCATGCTGTTCGACTACCGGGGAGACGACGAACGGCTGCGGGCCAAGCTCACCGACTTCGGCGTCGCCCTGATCGCCCGCGACCCGCAGCCCCACGGCGGAACCTTCACCGGCACCGCCGCCTATATGAGCCCTGAGCAGGCACGCGGCGACGCCGTGGGCACGCCGTGTGACATCTACTCGCTGGGCCTGGTCCTGCTGCAGTGCCTCACCGGCGTGCCCGCATATCCGGGGCCCGCCCTGGAAAGTGCTGTGGCACGCCTTCTGGACCCTCCTGCCATCCCCGACGGGGTCGAGGAGGGGTTCCGGGTGCTGCTGCGGGAAATGACGGCCCTGGCGCCCGGGGCGCGGCCCACGGCCCATGAAGTCTCGCTTGCCCTGTACGAGCTGGCGGTGGCACCGCGCGCCCGCCATCGCAAGAGTCTGCCGCTGATTCCGGCTAACGAGGCCGAGCGGCTGGAAGCGGTTCGGCGCTACAACCTGCTGGACACCCCGCCGGACGGCGCCTTTGACCGGATCACTGCCTTGGCCGCGAGGCTGTTTGCCGTGCCGGTGGCCATCGTCAGCGTGGTGGACACGGACCGGATTTGGTTCAAGTCCCACCACGGAACGGATGTGGAGCAGATCGCACGGGATCCGGGACTGTGTGCCTCGGCAATCCTGCAGGAGGATGCGTGGGTGGTCTCCGACGCACGCGCCGATCCCCGGACGCTGGCCAACCCCCTGGTCGCCGGGGAGTTTGGCCTGCAGTTCTACGCCGGCGTGCCGCTGCACACGCGTGAGGGGCACAATCTGGGCACGCTGTGCATTTTGGACCGGGAGCCGCGCGACTTCACCGACGAAGACGTGCGGACCCTGGAAGACCTGGCTGCCATCGTGATGAACGATCTGGAACTGCGGCTGGAGAGTCAGCGCACCCTCGCTTCCTAACCGCGCCGCTGGCCGGGCGCCTGTTGCACGACCTTGACATGACAAAGGAAGGGCACCTCCGAAGAGGTGCCCTTCCTTTTTGCGTCAGTCCGCAGTGTCAGTGCGGCGCCTCGCGGCGCCGCACCGGCTCATGCAGTGATTAGTCGCGGAAACGCGGTGCGCGGGTACCGGCCGGCTTGAAGCCGCCGCGGTCGCCGTCGCGCTTCTTGAAGCCGCCGCGGTCGCTGCCGCTGCGGTCACCGAAGCTGCGCTCGCCGTCGCGCTTCTTGAAATCCTTCTTGAAACCGCCGCGGTCGCCGCGGTCATTGAAGCCGCCGCTTTCGCGTTCGCGGGCCGGCTTGCGGCCGTTGTCCAGCTCGAGGTGGATCAGCTCGCCGCCGATCCGGGTGCGGGACAGGGCGCGCAGCTGGTCCTGGCTGAGGTCGGCCGGGAGCTCGACGAGCGTGTGGTCGGCGCGGATGTCAATGCCGCCGATCTGTGCCGAGGAGAGTCCGCCTTCGTTGGCGATGGCGCCAACGATGGAGCCGGGCATGACGCGCTGGCGGCGGCCGACGGCGATGCGGTACGTTGCATTGCCCTCGGTCAGCGGGCGTGTCGGGCCGCGGGAGCCGTTGCCGTCGTTGCGGCCTTCGGAGCGCTCGCGCTGGCGGGCCGGAGCCTGGGGAATTTCTTCCATCAGCAGCGGGCGGCCGCCCTGGGCCATAACGGCCAGGGCTGCGGCAACTTCCTCGGCGGTGACGTCGTGGTCGGCCAGGTAGGTCGTGACCAGGTCGCGGAAGACCGAGACATCCTCGGATGCCAGGGTTTCGGTGATCTGCTCGGAGAACTTCGCCAGGCGCTTGTTGTTCACAATGTCGATGCTCGGAAGCTGCATGTGCTCAACCGGCTGGCGGGTGGCCTTTTCGATGGCCCGCAGCAGGTACTTCTCACGCGGGGTCATGAAGAGGATCGCGTCGCCGGTGCGTCCTGCACGGCCGGTGCGGCCGATGCGGTGGACGTAGGACTCCGTGTCGTGCGGGATGTCGTAGTTGATGACGTGGCTGATGCGCTCAACGTCAAGACCGCGGGCGGCGACGTCGGTGGCAACCAGGATGTCAATCTTGCCGCTGCGCAGGGCCTCGACGGTGCGCTCGCGCTGCTGCTGCGGGATGTCACCGTTGATTGCTGCCGCGAGGTAGCCGCGGGCCTTCAGCTTGTCAGCCAGGTCCTCGGTAGCCATCTTGGTGCGGACGAAGGCGATAACGCCGTCGTACTCTTCGCTTTCCAGGATGCGGGTCATCGCGTCCAGCTTGTGCGGGCCCATGACCTGCACGTAGCGCTGGCGGGTGTTCGCACCGGTGGTGGTCTTGGACTTGACCGTGATTTCCGCCGGGTTGTTCAGGTACTTCTTGGCAATCTTGCGGATCGCGCCGGGCATGGTGGCGGAGAACAGTGCCACCTGCTTGTCGGCGGGGGTGGTCGCCAGGATCTGCTCGACGTCTTCAGCGAAGCCCATGCGGAGCATTTCGTCGGCCTCGTCCAGGACCAGGTACTGCAGGTTGGACAGGTCCAGGGAGCCCTTGGAGATGTGGTCGATGACGCGGCCGGGGGTACCGACAACAACCTGTGCACCGCGGCGCAGGCCGGCCAGCTGGGGGCCGTAAGCGGATCCGCCGTAGACGGGCAGGACGGTGAAGTTGTCCATGTACTTGGCGTAGGAAGCGAAGGCTTCAGCGGACTGAAGGGCCAGTTCGCGGGTCGGTGCCAGCACCAGGATCTGGGTGTCCTTGGTGGCCGGCAGGGCCGCCATCAGGGACAGGGCGGGAACGGCGAACGCGGCAGTCTTGCCGGTACCGGTCTGCGCCAGGCCGACGACGTCGCGGCCTTCAAGCAGGAGGGGGATGGTGGCTGCCTGGATGGGGGACGGCTTTTCGTATCCGACATCAACCAGGGCCTGCAGAACGCGGGAATCAAGACCGAGATCGGTGAAGAGAACCTGCTTCTCTTCAGCCTCGGGAGCGGCGTTTTCTGCGGTTTCGGTGTTTTCTACAGAGTCAAGCAAAAGAAATAATCCTCATTCATTTGGGATGTGCGGCCATAACGGCCGCAGGACGTAAGTCCGGCGCTATTGCAATCCCATGGCAGGACTTTCCGTCACAGCTGTAGACCAATTTCACTGGATTGTGATCAGTGGCCGGTGTGACGATTTCTTTGCCGGCGCTCCCAAAAGATGAATCTGCCCGCATTCGAGAATGCGGGCCCCAACACAACGTACCTTGCGATTAGAAACCGCAGGAAAATAAGGGAATACCGGAGTGGGGGATGTTTCAAGTGTACGGCATGCAGGGGCCGGACCGTCCATACCGGGCGGTGAGCTTGGGCACAGGGGCCCCGCATCGGGTCCTACCGGGCCGGTGCCGGTGCGGAAATCCCTGCTGTTTCCCGTACCTTCAGAGTCCGCAGCACCTTGAGGATTTCCGGCGAGAGCTTGACCTTCCCGGCGGCTGCGGCAGCGCTGAGGGCGTCGGCCTGTTCGGGTGTCAGTCCCCGGAAGACGTCTCCCGAGGTGATTCCGTGCTCGGGCCGTGCAATGACGGTGACCGGATCGCCGGCGGTGATGCTGCCGTTGCGGATGACACGCAGGTAGGTTCCGGTCCGGCCCGCCTGAGCGAACCGGAGCACCCACCGCGGCTGCTTCATGCGCAGGGCGAAGTTGCGGCATGGAGTGCGCGGACAGGTCACCTCCAGGACGGTGCCGTCCCCGATCTGCCAGCGTTCACCGATCACCGCGTCGGACACCGGCATGCCGCCGATGCGCAGGTTTTCTCCGAAGAGCCCGGGGCGGATGTCGGTGCCCAGTTCTGCTGCCCAGTAATCGGCGTCGTCCTGCGAATACGCGTACACCGCCTTCGACTCTCCGCCGTGGTGCTTGCGGCTGGCCTGGATGTCCCCGCTCAACCCGAGGCCGTGCACCTTCACCGCACCGGTGACGGGGCGCTTGTCGATCGCGGTCACGCCGGTGTTGTCGGTGGTGGGCAGCAGTTCATGGACACGGCACACGGCCAGCAGGGTTCCCGGGGTCATGCCGATCATCCTACGAGCAGGCTTCCCGATTGGCACTCCTCCACGACGGAGCATTTCGGTGCTGCTGACGGCCCGCCGCCCGAGAGTAGGGAAGATGCCGCAATGAACGCCCCAATGCGGCATCATCTCCACTCTCGCTGGCCCGAGGCGGCATGAGGTCGACACTCGGCTCGTGCCCGCTGCTCCCGTAGTCCTCGTAGTCCTCATGCTTCCCTGCACAGGGCATCCAATTGGTTCCGCACGAGAACGGAAATCCACCGGGGCCGGCCGGCCGGCTGCTGGGCCAGTACCGGCGCTGGAAGCATTCGGGCATGCGCAACGCACCTGAGCTTCCTCCCGCACTGACCCGGCGATCATTTGCTCTGCCGGAGTCGGATGCTTGCGGGGTTCCGCGCAAACGAACCCGAGCCCGGGACCTGAGAACCGTCAGCCGTAGTTTGCGGGTACCGGTTGGTGTGGAGCTATCGCTGGTTCAACGGATCCGCCCTCATCTTGTTCTGCTGCCGGACGCCGTCGTCAGCGATGTGACCGCCGCGCAGTTGCACGGGATGCCGCTGCCTCCGCATCTGGAGGCCGAGAGCCTGTTGCACTTCACCCGCCCTGCTGGAAGTGCGGCAGTAGCCCGAAAGGGGGTTCAGGGTCATCGCCGCAGCCTTCTTCAGTCGGACGTTGAGGACATCGAAGGGATTCCCCTGACCGGTCTTGCCCGCACTTGGGTCGATATAGCCGGCCGTCTGGATTTCGACAGCTTAGTAGCCGCTGCCGATTGGCTGGTGAGCGAGCACCGGCGGGACTTCGGCCCGCCGCGGATCCCCAACATTCCTCTGACAGAGCTGCATTCCTACGTTGCTTCTCTTCGCGGTGCCCGCTTCCTGCGGCGGATCAAAGAGGCCCTGACGCTCGTGCGGGTGGGAGTGGACTCGCCGCCGGAAACGCGTCTTAGGCTGATGATGCTGCGCGGAGGGTTGCCGGAATTCACGGTCAATTGCCCAATAGTGTCACCCCGCATCCACCGAGCAGTTTGGAGTGATTTAGGCAGTCCGCAGTACCGCGTTTGCGTTGAATACGACGGCTTGCATCATCTAACGCCGGAGCAGCAGGCCTCGGACAATGAACGGGATGCGCTGACGGCACTGGCAGGATGGCGCCAGATCAAGATCAACCGGTTGCAGCTGCGCCAATCCGAGGCCACCGTCCTTGCTCCGATCCGCCGGGCTCTCCGGGACAATGGGTGGCTCGGCTGACGTGCGGCCAATTGACGCGGGCTCACCTCATTTCGAGGAACGAGATCCGGCCGAATAGACCCTTCGATTGTCGAGGAGATTCACGAACAGCGCGTTGAAAACGGCACCATCGCGACACTCGACGGGCCGAACGGCGCTATCGCGACACTCGACGGGCCGAACGGCACCATCTCAACCTAGGACTGGACCTTGTTCACCCGGGGTGCGGGGACCTGCTCGGACACGGCCTGCGTCCACCAGTGCTGCGGACGGCTCTTCCACAGCGCCACCAGCCACCACACCATGAGTCCGACGCCCCAGAACACGCCGACGCTGGAGGCCATGAGCCACGCCGTCGGCACCTGGGAATCAAGGTTGGGTGCTCCCATCAGCCAGCCGATGGCCTTGGGAGAAAGCAGGAAGACCACAAAGGAGGAAACCAGCAGAACCATCCCCCAGCGCCGCACTCCGCTGCCCTTCTGAGAATAATCCGCAATGTTGCGCCAGAGCACGGGAATGAAGAGGGCCACCCACACCCAGTGATGGGACCAGGAGACCGGGGAGATGAGGAGCATCAGCAGTGCCGTTGCCGCCAGGGCGGTCATCAGGTCGCCGCGGTTGCCGGCCAGCCGGATGATCACGGTGCAGGCAGCCACGGTTAGCAGCGCCAGCAGCAGCCAGGGCAGGTCCACCGGGAAATCCGGTCCCATGAAGTGCAGGATGGCGCCCTTGATGCTCAGGTTGTCCACATAGCCGGCCCCGCCGATCCGGGACGTGTCCGGCAGCAGCTCGGCCCAGTAGGTGCGGGATTCACGCGGCAGGATCAAAAAACCCAGCCCGAAGGTGGCCAGGAACCCAAAGGCCATGTTGCGCAGCCCGCGCCAGTCACCGCGCGCCAGGTAGTACAGGCCGAAGACCAGCGGCGTCAGCTTCAGGCCCGCGGCAACGCCGGTGAGCAGGCCGGCGGGCCAGCCTTCGCGCTTGATCAGGAAGTCCGCCATGATCAGCCCGAACAGCAAGATATTGATCTGCCCGAAGGCCAGGGTTTCCCGCCACGGGCCGAGCAGGATCACAAAGCCGATGGCGGCCAGGGCCAGCGGCCGCAGCCGGTGGTTCTTCAGGACTGCCCGGACGCTCGGCTGGCGGAAAGCGTAACGCACTCCCAGCACTGCCGTGGCTGCAGCGATCAGCAGCGAAATGCCGGTGAAGATGTTCAGCCCGATGCTTTGCCCGAAGGGTGCCAAAACGGCGAACATCAGGGCGGAGAACGGCGGATAGGTGAAGAGGAGGCTGCTGCCTTCGCGGTACTGCAGTTCCTTGGTATAAAGCGCGCCGCCGGCGTCGAGCACGCTCTGCCCGCCGGTCAGGTACACACTGAAATCGAGTCCGTGCCGCGGGGAAATCACAAAGGCGGCCACGGCCATGGCAACTGCTGCGAGGAGCGCCGCCAGGGTCACCGCCAGCCGGGCCGTTCCGGATCGGGTCTTCAGGCCCATGATTCTCCCTGCACTACAGCCAGCCTAGATATTACGTTCGCAAGTCTACCGGCGGGCCGCGCTTCCACGGACTTTACCGGGCGCAGGATAGGCTGGGCGCACTGAATCCGCCCTTGGAAGGTTGCTCATGTCCGCACCGGTTCTGGCCATCATCAATGCACGTGTTGTTCCCGTCACAGCTCCTCCGTTCACCGGCACCGTGGTGCTGGCTGAGGGCAAAATCCGGGAGCTGGGTCCGGACGTGCATATTCCCGAGGGTGCGGAGGTGCTCGATGCCGGCGGCCGGTGGCTCCTGCCGGGCCTGGTGGATGCGCACACCCATCTGGGCGTGCATGAAGAGGGCGAAGGCTGGGCCGGAAACGACACCAACGAAATGACGGATCCGGTCATGGCCGGTGTCCGCGCCATTGACGGCGTGAATCCGCATGACCTTGGTTTTGATGACGCGCTGACCGGCGGAGTCACCGCGGTGAACATCAACCCCGGCTCCGGCAACCCGATCGGCGGACTCGCCGTCGCCCTGCACACCCACGGCCGGTATGTGGAGGAAATGATCCTCCGCTCCCCCAGCGGGCTGAAGTCCGCCCTCGGCGAGAACCCCAAACGGGTCTACAGCGACAAGAAGCAGACACCCTCCACACGCCTGGGCACCGCACTGGTCATCCGCAAGGCGTTCATGGATGCGCAGAACCACATGGGCAAGAACGACGACGACGACCGCGACCCCCAGCTCGAGGCCCTTGCCATGGTGCTGCGCCGGGAAATTCCGTGGCGCCAGCACGCCCACCGGGCGGACGACATCGGCACGGCCCTGCGCCTGGCCGACGAGTTCGGCTATGACCTGGTCCTGGACCACGGCACGGAGGCGCATCTGCTGGCCGATGTGCTGGCCGAGCGCGGCGTTCCGGTTCTGATCGGGCCGCTGTTCACCACCCGCTCCAAGGTGGAGCTGCGCCAGCGAAGCATGGAAAACCCCGGAAAGCTGGCGGACGCGGGCGTGGAAATCTCCATCATCACCGACCACCCGGTGGTGCCCATCAACTTCCTGATTTACCAGGCGGCGCTGGCTGTGAAGGAAGGCCTGGACCCGGAGACGGCGCTGCGCGCGGTGACCATCAATCCGGCCAAGGTCCTTGGCCTGGCGGACCGCATCGGTTCGCTGGAACCGGGCAAGGACGCCGACGTCGTGCTGTGGAGCGGAGATCCGCTGGACGTGATGCAGCGGGCCCTGAAGGTGTGGATTGGCGGCCGTGAAGTGTACCGCTATGACACGGAAACCCGGACGCCCGTGGTGGCCGGCCGCCAGTGATCCGATCCGCCATCCGTCCGCCGGCGCCGCGCAGCCCGCGCACTCCCCTGCCCTCGATCATCCGTGCCGCGTCAGGTGCCTGGCTGGCCGCAGCATTCCTGGTGGGCGCAGCCGGAATTTCCTTCATTGTTTCTGCCCGCACCCAGCACCGGGACGCCGCAGCGCTGACCGGGCTGGGCTGCGTGGTGCTGGCGGTGGCACTGGTGATCGCGTTCACCATCCTGCGGCTGCGGACCGGCAAGCGCAGTGCACGCGAAACACTCACAACCGTGGGCCTGATCGTGGGGGTGCCGCTGCTGTTCCGCGGTCCGGCCCTCATCGCCCTGGCAGGCCTGCTGCTGCTGTGTGTGCTGATTCTCTGGCTTCCGCAGAGCAGCAGGTTCTTCCAGGAACGTGATCCGAAGGTCCGGCGGCGCTTCTTCGGCCGGCGGTAGCCCCCGGATCACGCTTTCCCCGGTTAGATCGTGCCCAGCGCCTGCTCGAGGTCAGCGATGAGGTCCTCGACGTCCTCGATCCCGACGGAGAGCCGGAGCAGGTTCTCCGGCACCGCCAGCTCAGTGCCCTTGACGGAGGCATGGGTCATCTCTGACGGGTAGTTCATCAGGGATTCCACCCCGCCCAGGGACTCGGCCAGGGTGAACACCTTCGTTGATTCCGCCACCTTCCGCGCGGCAGCTTCTCCGCCCTTGAAAGTCACCGAAACCATTCCGCCGAAGTCCTTCATCTGGGCCTTGGCCAGGGCATGGCCGGGGTGGTTTTCCAGCCCCGGATAGAGCACGTTTTCCACGGCCGGCTGGTCCTGCAGCCAGGTGGCAACGGCCATGGCGTTCGAAGAGTGCCGGTCCATGCGCACGCCCAGGGTCTTCAGCCCGCGCGTGGTCAGCCATGCTTCCATTGGTGCGGACACAGCGCCCACCGCAAACTGGATAAAACCGATCTTTTCGGCGGCGTCGTCATCGTTCAGGATGACCGCCCCGCCCACCGCGTCCGAGTGCCCGCCGATGTACTTGGTGGTGGAGTGCACCACAATATCCGCGCCGAAGGCCAGCGGCTGCTGCAGATACGGCGACGCGAACGTGTTGTCCACCACCAGCCAGGCTCCGGCGTCGTGCGCAGCCTGGGCTACGGCGGCGATGTCGGAAATCTTCATCATCGGGTTCGACGGCGTTTCCAGCCACACCATCTTGGTGTTGCCCGCCGCGATGGCTGCGGTGAGGGCGCCGGCGTCGGACATGTCCACCGCGGCGTTGGTGATGCCCCAGCCGGAGAGGACCTTGTTGATCAGTCGGTACGTTCCGCCGTACGCGTCGTTGCCCAGCACAATGTGGTCCCCCGGCGCCAGCAGCGCACGGATGAGCGCATCTTCCGCGGCCAGCCCGGAGCTGAACGAATACGCGTGGGCAGCGCCTTCCAGCGCGGCCAGCTGGTCCTGCAGTGCGTCGCGGGTCGGGTTGGTGCCCCGGCCGTATTCATATCCGTTGCGCAGTCCGCCAATGCCGTCCTGGGCGTAGGTGGTGCTCTGGTACAGGGGCGGAATTACCGCACCGGTGGTGGGATCAGGGGTTTGGCCCGCATGGATGGCGCGGGTGTTGAAGCCTTCACTCATGGTTTGCTCCTTGCTCAACTGGCTTATTGCTTAGACGCTCATGTAGGACAGCAGGTCGTGCCGCGTGAGTATTCCCACCGGCGCCCCCTCCGAGGTGACCATGACGGCGTCGTGCTCCCGCAGCCGCTCCCTGGCGGCCGTCACCGAGTCCCCGGCACCGATCAGCGGCAGCTGCGGTCCCATGTGTTCACTGATGCTGTCCGTGGCCTTGGCCTCGCCGCGGAACAGCTTTTCCGTCAGCGAGCGCTCGTCGACTGATCCGAGAACCTCACCGATCCGCACCGGCGGTTCCTGGGAGAGGACGGGAATGCAGGAGACCCCGTATTCGGTCAGGATGTTGATGGCGTCCAGGACGGTTTCATTCGGGTGCGTGTGCACCAAATCCGGCAGCGATCCGTCCTTGGTGGCCAGGACATCCTGCACGGCTGCCTCCTGCTCGGGCCCCTGCAGGAAACCGTAGGAGCGCATCCACTCATCGTTGAAGATTTTGCCCATATAACCGCGGCCGCTGTCCGGCAGTACCACCACCACGACGTCGTCCGGGCCCAGCTCGCGGGCCGCGCGCAGTGCCGCGACCACCGCCATGCCTGAGGAGCCGCCCACCAGCAGTCCTTCCTCGCGGGCGAGCCGGCGGGTCATGGCGAATGACTCGGCGTCGTTCACGGCAATGACTTCGTCCGGAACGGACGGGTCATAGTTGCCCGGCCACATATCCTCGCCAACGCCCTCCACGAAGTAGGGACGTCCGGTGCCGCCGGAGTAGACCGAGCCCTCCGGGTCAGCCGCGATGATCCGCACGGGGCCGGAGGGACGGTCCGCTGAAACATCCTTGAGGTACCGACCGGTGCCCGTGATGGTGCCGCCGGTGCCCGCTCCTGCCACAAAGTGGGTCAGCGTGCCGTCGGTGTCGTCCCAGATTTCCGGACCGGTGGACTCATAGTGGCTGACCGGGGCGGACGGGTTGGAGAACTGGTCCGGCTTGTAAGCACCGGGAATTTCGCGCACCAGACGGTCGGACACCCCGTAGTAGGAGTCAGGACTTTCGGGCGCGACGGCGGTGGGCGTGACCACTACCTCCGCACCGTAGGCGCGCAGTACGTCGCGCTTTTCCACTCCAACCTTGTCCGGGGTGACAAAGATGCAGCGGTAGCCCTTCTGCTGGGCCACCAGGGCCAGGCCGACGCCGGTGTTGCCGCTGGTGGGCTCGATGATTGTTCCGCCGGGCTTAAGTTTGCCCTCCCGTTCCGCGGTCTCGATCATCCGGACCGCAATGCGGTCCTTAATGGATCCGCCCGGATTCAGGTATTCCAGTTTCACCAGCACGGTGGCCGCGATGCCCTCCGTGACGTGGTGCAGCTTCACCAGCGGGGTCTTGCCGATCAGGTCCAGGACTGTGTTGGCATACTTCATGTGCAACACGTTACTTGTTCACCCCGAACGGTCCAGCTTTCCCCGGAATGCGGCGTAGCAAAAACCACACCGGCTGTTCCCGCTCCCGGGGGAAAGCTGTCGGAGGTGCGTGCGACGATGGACTTATGTCCCTGTCTGTACCGGTGTCCGCTGCTTCCGGAACCGGAGCCGGATCCCTTTCCCTGCTTTGGGAATCGAACCGGCCGTTCCGTTTAGCCCAGTCGCTGGGCATCCTCGCCCACGGGCGGAAGGATCCGGCGGTACGGATCGGCCCCGGTATTGCGTGGCTGGCGTTCTCGACGCCGGAAGGCGACGCCACTCTTGCCCTCACCGAACAGCCGGCCCCCGCACCGGGCGCCCGTGTGCTGGCCCGCGCCTGGGGACCCGGTGCGGAGGCAGCGCTGGCAGGCGTTCCGGCCCTGCTCGGGGAAAACGACGACTGGACTTCCTTCGATGACCCGGATTTCGCTGCCACCCTCCCCGCCGGGGTGGCACAGACCCGGCACCGGAACCCCGGACTGCGGCTTCCCGCGACCGGCCGGATGCTGGACAGCATTGTTCCCGTCATCCTGGAACAGAAGGTCACGGCCATGGAGGCCTATTATTCGTGGCGGTATCTGGTAGCCAGGTACGGGGCCGATGCGCCGGGTCCGGCACCGGCCGGACTCAAGGTTCCGCCCGGGGCTTCAGTCTGGCGCCGCGTCCCCAGCTGGGACTGGCACCGCGCAGGGGTGGATCTGCACCGGTCCGGAACCATACTGCGGGCCTGCGCCGTCGCCTCCGGACTGGAACGCCTGGCTTCCGTTCCGCTTGGCGAGGACCTGACGGCCCGCCTGTGCTCGGTGTCCGGAATCGGTCCGTGGAGCGCTGCGGAAATTACCCAGCGCACCCATGGAGCCCCGGATTCGGTGTCCGTGGGCGACTTCCATCTGGCCGCGTATGTGGGTGACGCGCTGACCGGGCGCAGGACCGACGACGCCGGGATGCTGGCACTGCTCGAACCCTGGCGCGGGCACCGGCAGCGGGTGGTGCGGCTGCTGGTCCTCAGTGGCTTCCGCAAGCAGGCCTACGGGCCGCGGCTAACCCCGGAGGACCACCGCAACCGTTAGGGCTGTGCCGGCACCGGTGCCTCCGCCGGGCCCGTTCCCAGTTGTTCAGTGGCTTCCGCCCGCATCTGCACTTTGCGGATTTTTCCCGACACCGTCATGGGGAAACTGCCGCGCACCTGCACGTACCGCGGGATTTTGTAATGGGCCAAACGTCCGCGGCAAAACTCTGCAATGGCTGCGGCATCGGGTTCCGGAGCCCCGGGAACGGCAATGATGCAGGCCATCAGCTCCTCCCCGTACCGCTCATCCGGCACACCGATCACCTGCACATCCTGAATGGACGGGTGGGAGTAGAGGAACTCCTCTATCTCACGCGGATAAATGTTCTCCCCGCCGCGGATCACCATGTCCTTGATCCGGCCTTCAATGCTGACGTACCCGTCCTCATCCATCCGGGCCAGGTCGCCGGTGTGCATCCAGCCTTCGGCGTCGACTGCTTCGGCGGTTTTCTCCGGTTCATTCCAGTATCCGGACATCACGCTGTATCCGCGGGTGCACAACTCGCCGATCTCACCCAGGGGAACCTGCTCGCCGGTGCCCGGATCCACCACCTGGGTCTCCAGATGCGGCATGGTGCGTCCCACGGTGCGTGTCTGCCGCTCCAGGGAATCTCCGCGGCGGGTCATGGTGGACACCGGAGAGGTTTCAGTCATGCCGTAGCAAATGGCCACCTCGGACATGTTCATGTCCCGGATGACCCGTTTCATAATCTCCTCCGGGCAGGGCGAGCCTGCCATGACGCCGGTGCGCAGCGAGGAGAGGTCATAATCGGCAAAATCATCCAGGGCCAGCTCGGCAATGAACATGGTGGGAACCCCGTACAGGGAGGTGGCCTGCACAGCCTCAACCGCTTCAAGTGCGGCAGCCGGGTTGAAGGTCCGGGAAGGAATGACCGTGGCCGCGCCGTGGGAGAGGGCCGCAAGGTTTCCGATCACCATGCCGAAGCAGTGGTAGAAGGGGACCGGGAGCACCACGCGGTCCCCTTCCGTGTAGCCCAGCAGTTCACCGATGAAGTAGCCGTTGTTCAGGATGTTGGAGTGCGTAAGCGTGGCCCCTTTGGGGAAGCCGGTGGTCCCGGAGGTGTACTGGATGTTGATCGGGTCCTGCGGGCGAAGCCCGGCCATGCGTTCCGCCAGGAACCCGCCTCCGGCGCGGCGACCGTCGTCGGCCAGTGCATCGAAACCGTCGCCGGCCTGCCCGGTGAGGACCACCAGCTCGGTCAGGGCTTCGGCGACGGTCAGTGTCCTGGTTGCCATGGCCTCGTAGTCGTTCCGGGGATCGCTGGGCGCGGTGAAGAGCATCCGCATTCCGCTTTGTTTCACCACGAAGTCCAGCTCGCTCTGGCGGTACGCGGGGTTCACATTGACGAGGATGACGCCGGCTTTTGCCGTGGCGTATTGGATGAGGGTCCATTCCGGGCAGTTGGGTGCCCAGATGCCCACCCGGTCTCCGGCGCGGACTCCGCGCGCGATGAGCCCGGCAGCAAGATTGTTGACGTCGCTGTTGAACTCCGCGTAGGTCCAGGTCCGCCCGGATGGAACGTCAATCAGTGCACGGGAGTCCGGATAACGCAGAGCAACCTGGTCCAGGTTCGCTCCTATGGTTTCCTGCAGGAGCGGCACCGGGGAGGGCGACGAGGCATATGAGGGCAAGGCAGGCTCCTTTGGCTGCGGGGCAATCAGTGCCCCGAACGCTATCAAGAGTTGCCTTGCGAGCAAATAGCCCCGCCGCCCGGCCGATAAGTATGGAACCGGTGTTTAGTACGGCGTGATGGCCACCCGGTACATGCTTGCCGAATCGGCACCGAACCGTTTGAGCACTGCCGTCACGGACTCTTCGTGCTCATCGTCCACGGCGACCTGGACCCGCAGCCGGTCCTCGAAGTCCATCTTCCGCTGGTCGCCGCGGAAGTTCTCCGTGCGGACCTTTCCGGAGTAGACGGCGGCATCGGCCAGTTCCATGGATCTGGCGCCGGCGAGCAGCAGAGCATCCCGCAGTCCGTCGACGCGGTCCGTGTCCACGGCTGCACTGATCAGATGGATCGGCGGATTGGGCGCGCCGTCCGTCCCGGTGCCTGCGGGCAGGCCGGTTTCCGCGCCCCGTCCGCTGGTGGTGGGCCGGGACGTTATGCCGCTGAGTGCATAGCCGGAAGCGCCCTGCTGGACGCGGTCCAGGTCATCCTGTTCCGGACCGGGCTCGCGCAGCCCCATGGTGCGGTCGATAATCACGGCGATAATCCAGCTGAGGACGAAGGAAAACAGCACCACGCAGACAACGGCCACAATCTGGTGCCAGAGCAGCACCCCGCCGCCGCCGGAGAAAACGCCGTCCTCGCTGACCGAGTTGATCGAGCTGTCGGCAAAAAAGCCCAGCAGCAGTGATCCCAGCACGCCGCCAAGGAAGTGGACAGCAATGACATCCAGTGCGTCGTCGTAGTGCAGCACGTGCTTGAGCCGCACGGCGAAGCAGCACACGCAGCCGGCAATCAACCCGATCAGAAGTGCTGCACCGGTGCCCACATAACCCGCGCACGGAGTAATGGTGGCCAGCCCCGCAACAGCTCCGGACACTGCCCCCACCAGGGTGGAGTGGCCGCTGCTCAGACGTTCCACGAGCAGCCAGGTGAGCATGGCGGCGCCGCCGGCAACATGCGTGTTGATGAGGGCCTGGGCGGCAATGTCATTGGCCTGCAGCCCGTCACCGGCATTGAACCCGAACCAGCCGAACCACAGGATTCCTGCACCAACGAGCATGATCGGCAGGTTGTTGGGAGAGGTCTTCGGATTCGGCCAGCCCCGCCTGCGGCCCACGACCAGCAGCACGGCGACGGCGGCGGCACCGGCAGATGCATGCACCACCATTCCGCCGGCCCAGTCCTGCGCGCCCAGCTGTGTCAGCCATCCCTTGGGGTTCCACAGCCAGCGCGCCACCTGCGGGTAGACGATGATGGACCAGGCAGCCAGGAAAACGGTCCACCCCGCGAACTTCAGCCGTCCCGCCGTCGCCCCGGTCAGCAGCGCCGGAGTGATAATGGCGAACATCATCTGATAGGCGACAAAAGCGAGCGCGGGGATGGTGACACCTGCGGCCACCGTGTGGAACTGGGGGGTGTCGACGTCGATCAGGGCGAACGCGTCAAACTCCCCGACCAGGGAGTTCCCCTGGTTGCTGAACGCCAGCGTGTAGCCCACGAGCACCCAGGTTATCGTGATGATGCCCATCGGAATGATGTTCTGCATCATCATGGTCAGGACGTTGCGGACCGGAACCATGCCGCCGTAGAAGAGCGCCAGCCCGGGGGTCATGAACAGGACAAGTCCCGCGCATATGAGGACCCAGGCGGTATCCGCGCCGTTCACGGCCGGCCGTCCCGGTGAAATGCGGCCCCGTTGCATGCACTCTGCATGCGGGCACTGCGGTGAATTACTCGATCATCGTGAGGAGGTGGAGCGGCGGGCTTGCAAATGGACATGACATCCCCGTTTCCGGCTCTGCATCAGGTGAGTGAGGCACCGGAACCGCAGGCTCTGCTGGTCCCGGCGCATTGAGCTTACTTCCGGGCGCAAAGCCAGGAGAAGGCAACTCAGCACTGGGCGCACCCAAAGGGCCGAAACCGTACCGGCTTCGGCCCTTCAGACTTCTCCGGCAGCAGGCACTGCCAAACCCGAGGTGCTGCCGCGGTTAAGCGCCCACCATTCCGTGCGGATCGATCACATACTTGCGCGCCACTCCGGAGTCGAACTCCCGGTAGGCCTCCGGGGCCTGGTCCAGGCTGATCGCCGTGGCATTCACGGCTTTGGCGATCTGCACCTTGTCATGCAGGATGGCCATCATCAGCTCCCGGTTGTACTTCATCACCGGACACTGCCCGGTGGTGAAGGACAGCGATTTCGCCCAGCCGGTGCCCAGGTCAAGGCTCAGCGACCCCTTCTGCGCCGCCTCATCCACCCCGCCGGGATCGCCGGTCACGTAGAGCCCCGGAATGCCCAGTGCGCCGCCGGCAGCAGTGATGTCCATCAGGGAGTTCAGCACCGTGGCCGGGGCTTCCGTGGCCGAGCCGTGGCCGTGTCCGCGCGCCTCGAACCCGACGGCGTCCACGGCACAGTCCACTTCTGGAACGCCCAGAAGCTGTTCGATCTGATCCTTTGGATCCCCGAGGGAGACGTCCACCGTCTCGCAGCCGAAACTGCGCGCCTGCGCCAGACGCTCCTGGTTGAGGTCACCGACGATAACGACGGCGGCGCCCAGCAGCTGCGCTCCGGCAGCCGCGGCCAGGCCCACCGGCCCTGCACCGGCGATATAGACGGTGGAGCCCACCCCTACCCCGGCGGTGACAGCACCGTGGTAACCGGTGGGGAAGATGTCCGAGAGCATGGTCAGGTCCAGGATCTTCTCCATGGCCTGGTCCTTGTCCGGGAACCGCAGGAGGTTCCAGTCCGCATACGGAACGAGCACATACTCGGACTGGCCGCCCACCCAGCCGCCCATGTCCACATATCCGTAGGCGCTGCCGGGCCGGTCCGGATTCACGTTCAGGCAGATTCCGGTTTTCCGTTCCTTGCAGTTCTTGCAGCGTCCGCAGGAAATGTTGAAAGGAACCGATACCAGGTCTCCCACCGAGTGGAATTCCACGTCCGGTCCGGTTTCCACGATCTCCCCGGTAATTTCGTGTCCCAGGATCAGGTTGGGAGGTGCGGTGGTGCGGCCGCGCACCATGTGCTGGTCCGATCCGCAGATGTTGGAGGTCACCACCTTCAGGATGGCGCCGTGCGGCACTTTGCGTCCCACGTTGGCGGGATTCACTCCGGGCCCGTCCCGGAGCTCAAATGTTGGGTAGTCGATGTCCTGCACTTCCACGACACCGGGTTCGATGTAGGCAACTCCGCGGTTTCCGCTCATGGGTCTTGGCCTCGTCCTATCGTCGTTGATATGAACCCCGCGGCAGCCTCGGATGCCGGCATGGTGCACCGGCCCAGGCGGCTCCGCTCAGGGTGCGTCCGAGCCTACAACTCCCATGGGTCCGGGAACAGAGTGGCGCAGACGCAATAAAAAAGCCGCGGAGGCTCCCCTGGGGGGGGGGGAACCTCCGCGGCCGGACGGCCCGCCGTCGTCGTACGGACGGTGCCGTTATTGCGGTGCCTGGTACTGCTAGTTGGCCTGTCCGTCGGAACCGGCGGCTGCCTGACCGCTCTCGGAAGCGGCAATCTGCTCGTGGACGGCCTTCATGTCCAGTCCCTTGACCGCGTCCACCAGTTCGCTGAACTGGGAGGCGTTCAGTGCCCCGGGCTGGGAGAAGACGAGGACCTTCTCGCGGAAAGCCATCAGCGTGGGGATGGAGGTGATGCCGGCAGCGGCTGCCAGCCCCTGCTCCTTCTCGGTGTCCACCTTTGCGAAGGTGATGTCGTCATGCTTCTGGGAAACGGCGTCGTAAACCGGCGCGAACTGCTTGCAGGGGCCGCACCAGTCTGCCCAGAAGTCCACGAACACAATGTCGTTTTCCTCAATGGTCTCGGGGAACGTTGCCTCGGTGATGTCGATAGTTGCCATCCTTCAACGCTATCCGCCGCGCTCAGAGAAGTCTCTAGCTGTTCGCTCAACGGTGAAGGCGCTCCCCCGTCGCAGGGCAAGAAAAAACCCGCCCCAACCAGTTTCCTGGTGGAGCGGGTTCTTCCCGTTCGGTGGCAGATACTGGATTCGAACCAGTGAAGGCGTTGCCAGCTGATTTACAGTCAGCCCCCTTTGGCCGCTCGGGTAATCTGCCGAACATCTTCGCGATCAACCTCTTCGCGGAAGACTGCCGCAAGCGACTGCGGCTCAAATAACTTTACAGAACTTTTGCCCAAGATACGAATCGAGACCGGAACCCCTGGTCTGCGGGCCCTAAACACCGTGCTTCGACTACAGCCCCCGGGAGATCCTGGACTGTATCTGCGCGTAGAACGAGTCGGCCTGCTGCTGTGTCACCGATCCCCAGGCAACAGCATTGGCCAGGTCCTCCCGGATACCGGAAAGGCGCTTCGCTGCGGCACCTGCTGAGGCCGCATCAACATCGCCGGTTTCCGGTGCGGCGTCGTCGAAACCCTCGACCGGTGCCAGGAAGGACCGCAGCTCGGCCGCTCCGGCAGGGGCTGCGGAAACGCCGACGCCGGTGATGGAGACGGCTGCCAGAACGGAACCGGCTGCGGCGGTGCGCAGCTTGCTCAGCTGGGTGCGGCGGCGGCCTGCTTCTGCGGGGACGTTTGCGGTGTCAGTCACCCCCATACTGTCGCCCGCCAAGATGGGACAAGTCCCGGCGTTGCCTGAGCGCAGCCTGTGAGGGCTGCCACGGATGCCCGGAGCTACTAGGCTGGGAGCAGGAGAAATACAACTACTGCAAGGAGCGCCAATGGCCAGCGAGTCATCATTTGATGTTGTGAGCAAGATCGATAAGCAGGAAGTTGCCAATGCCCTGAACCAGGCGCAGAAGGAATTGTCCCAGCGCTACGACTTCAAGGGCGTGGGCGCCGAGGTGGACTTCAGCGGGGAAAACATCCTGATGAAGGCCAACTCCGAGGAGCGCGTGAAGGCGGTCCTGGACGTCCTGCAGTCCAAGCTGGTCAAGCGCGGCATTTCGCTGAAGTCCCTCGACGCCGGAGAGCCGTTTGCTTCGGGCAAGGAATACCGGATTGAAGCCTCCATGAAGGAAGGCATCGCCCAGGACCAGGCGAAGAAGATCAACAAGATTATCCGCGATGAAGGCCCCAAGGGCGTGAACTCCCGCATCCAGGGCGACGAACTGCGTGTGACCTCCAAGTCCCGCGATGATCTTCAGGCCACCATGGCACTGCTCAAGGGCGCTGACCTGGACGTTGACCTGCAGTTCATCAACTACCGCTAGGCCTTTCGCGGTTCACCCGCCGTCCCCCGGGACCCGGTGAACCAGTGAAAGTACGACGACGGCGCCGCTCCCCTTCCGGGGTGCGGCGCCGTTGTCATGCCCGGGCCGTGCCCGGGCTCTGCAGGGTCCGCCATGAATCCTTCGTGCAGATAAGGGGCTCAACAGGGCCCACCGTGAAACCTCTGTACAGATAACGGGCTCAATAGGGACCCCCGTGAATCCTCTGTACAGATAACGGGCTCAAACTGCCCAAAAAGCTCCGAATAACCCCTTCATCTGTACTAAGGACATCTGTACTAAGGAATTTTCATAAGCCCGTTATCTGCACGAAGGATGCCTTGGGTCCGGTTTCGCTCCTAGAGCTGCACGTCTTCGCCGGCGGGGCCATCTTCGCCGTAGTCGCGCAGAGCGGTGCCGCCTACTGCTTGCCCCATCCAGGTCAGCAGTTTCCAGCTGCCGCGCGCGCCTGTGCCCTCGCCGTCGTGGCCGTCGCCGTCAACGGATTCCATCACGGCCACGCCGGTGTTGCTGAGTGCGTTCTCCACGATGAAATCCGGCGGCGTATTCGCGGCACGGGCGGTGGACCAGGCACGGATCATCGCGCCGTGGCTGACTATGACGGGGTTCGTCAGCCCGGATGCCCGCAGCTCATCGATGACGGCGTCGAACCGGTCAAAGGTTTCCCTGCCGTCGGGGCCGCCGGGCATCCGCACATCGAGGTCACCCCGGACCCAGCTGTAAATGGTCTTGAGGTAGGCGATGATGGCGTCGCGGTCATTGCGCATTTCCAACTCGCCGGCGGAGACCTCGCGCAGGCCGTCCCGCACTTCCACCGGCAAGCCCAGCGCAGCCGCCAGCGGACCGGCGGTGTGCTGGGTGCGGACCAAGTTGGAGGTGAAGATGCCGTCGATCGGCTCTCCGGCCAGAGCGTGAGGCAGGGCAGCCGCCTGGGCGAGCCCCAGCTCGGTCAACCCGGGGCCGGGCTCTGCGGTATCGAGGAAGTGCTCAACATTGGAGGGGGTCTGGCCGTGACGGATGAGGATGAGACGCATGGCCCCGAGCCTACCCGCCGACCGCCGGCTCGCCGATCCCCGGTCAGGAGTCATGCCCGGTCAGGAGCCATACCGGTCGGGAGCCGGGCGAATCGAGTGCCGCGAGTCAGCTGCCGAGCGGCCGGCCGGCCATGTTTTCCAGCCGGCGGATACGGTCGGCCATGGGCGGGTGGGTGGCCATCAACCCTCGGACCCCGTTGCGGAACGGGTTCGCGATCATCAGGTGCGACGTGTTGACCAGCCGCTGGTCAGTGTTCGGAAGCGGTGCGCGCTGAGTACCGGTTTCCAGCTTGCGCAGGGCAGAGGCGAGCGCCAGCGGATCGTCGGTGAGCTTGGCGCCGTCTTCATCGGCGTCGTATTCCCGGGTCCGGCCAATGGCCATCTGGATCAGGGAAGCCGCGAACGGAGCCAGGATCGCCATGGCAATCATGGCCAGCGGGTTGGCGTTGCGGCGGTCCCCGCCGCCGAAGAAGAGCAGGAACTGGCCCAGCGAGGTGATGACGCCGGCGATGGCAGCCGCCACGGAAGAGGTCAGGATGTCCCGGTTGTAGACGTGCATGAGCTCGTGGCCCAGAACCCCGCGCAGCTCACGTTCGTTGAGCAATGCCAGGATCCCCTGGGTGCAGCACACTGCGGCATGCTGGGGGTTGCGACCGGTGGCAAACGCGTTGGGCGCCATGGTCGGCGAGATGTACAGCCGGGGCATCGGCTGGCCGGCACGGGCGGAGAGTTCGCGCACAATCCGGTACATCTCCGGCGCCTGAGCTTCCGTCACGGGGACGGCCCGCATGGCGCGGATGGCGAGCTTGTCGCTGTTCCAATAGCTGTACGCCGTGGTAGCCAGCCCGATGAACAGAAAAATCCAGATGAAGCTGGAGCTGCCCGTTCCGCTGGAGAGCAGGGCGCCAATGCCCAGCAGTACGGCGAAGAGCACCCCGAACAGGGCTGCGGTCTTCAGTCCATTGAAATGTTGGTGCACGTGGGTGATCCTTCCTCGGCGGATCGGGGCGCAGCACTGCGGGCGACGACGACGGATCCGCGAAACATCAGTCTATCCACCGGTATCAACGCTCCACAGGGTGGGAGTGTTCCGGGCAGCCCGGGTGCCGGAAACGTGATCCGGCAAGACTGTTACGGCTCCGGATGCCGGGCGTCGTAGCAGGCGAAATTGGGTTGACTCCGGGCCAGGACAGCCACCAGCGCCACGCAGACCAGTCCACCGATGACTGCTGCCCACCCTTCGCCGAGGAAGGACGAGTCGACGCCGGCCACCAGGTCGCCGAGGCGCGGGCCGCCCGCGACCACCACCACAAAGACGCCCTGCAGCCGTCCGCGCATGGCATCCGGGGTGGCTGACTGCAGGATGGTGGAGCGGAAAACACCGCTGATCGAGTCTGCGATGCCGGCACAGCCCATGGCGACGGCGGCGGGAATCAGCCAGGCGGTGGGTTCGGCGCCGTCGTTGTGCCCGGCCATCACCACCACCACACCGAAGGCGGACACGGACAGGCCCCACGCCACCACTGACCACAGCACCGCCAGGCCCTGCCTCCGGACCGCGCCCAGCGGGCCGGAAAAGAGGCCGGCAAGGAAGGCGCCCACTGCGGTGGCGGCCAGCAGCACGCCCACCGTGGTGGCGCCCCCGCCCAGCAGGACCGCGCCGATTGCCGGGAGCAGGGCGCGGGGCTGCGCCATGACCATGGCCGCCAGGTCCACCATGAACGTCATGCGGATGTTCGGCCGGGTGGCCAGGAACCGGAAGCCCTCGAGCACTGACTTCAGTCCGGCTTTCTGGACCTCTCCGATGGGCGGCATCGGGTCCAGCCGGTACAGCGCCCACATAGCGGCGGTAAAGGTGACGACGTCGATCGTATAGGTCCAGCCGTAACCCACCCGGGCCACCAAGACCCCTGCCATCAGCGGGCCGATGGTCATGGCCAGGCCGAAGGTGATCATGCTCAGGGCATTCGCGGCCGGCAGCAGCTCCGGCCGGACCAGCCGGGGAATGATGGCACTGCGCGCGGGCTGGTTCAGGCCGCCGGCCCCGGCATTGATCGCCACCAGCGCGTAGAGCAGCCAAATGTTGCCCAGGCCGGCCCATGCCTGCGCTGCGATGCCGATGGTGGAGCCCCAGAGCAGCAACGAGGAAAAGAGGGCCACCTTGCGCCGGTCGTAGGCGTCCACGATGGATCCGCCGTACAGGCCGGCCACCACCAGGGGCACCAACCCCACCAGGCCAAGCAGCCCGACATAGAGACTGGACTGCGTCAGCGAGTAAACCTCCAGGCTGACGGCCACCAGGGTTAGCTGAGTGCCGACGGCGGAAAGCGCCGTTCCGGTCCAGAGCCGGCGGAAATCAGGGCTTTCACGCAGTGGACTGAGGTCAGCGAGGAGTCTTGGCACCCGAGCAGTCTAGACCGGCGCGGGTGCTGTTCCGGCCGCGGAAGTCCGGGGCGGGCGGCGGCTGTCTTCCGGAACCGTGCGCGTCAATAGACAGCATGCTTAGGATGGGGGAAATGCCGCTGCTGTCTTACCCGGGAGGCCAGATGTTTATTCGGAACGTTGCGGAGGGCATCCACCGCATTGAGCACGCCTACGTCAACACCTATCTTGTGGAGGACGACGGCGGACTCGCCATCATTGACGCAGGCCTGCCCGGCATGTGGCCGGAGCTGCAGCGGGCGGTCCGCGACCTCGGTTACGGTCCGGGATCGGTGAGCGCACTGGTCCTGACGCATGCGCATTTTGACCACGTGGGATCCGCGGCCCGCATTCGCAAGGAATTCCGCACACCGATCCTGGTGCACGACGACGACCGGTACATTGCCGCCCACCCCTACCGGTACGAGCATGAAAACAACCGGTTCCTGTATCCGGTCCGCTACCCCAAGGCGATTCCCTATCTGGGGGCGATGACCCTGGCCGGGGCGCTGCACGTCCGCGGTGTCACCGATGTGCACAGCTTGGACTCCGGCACCGGCGCCAGCCTTCCCGGCAAGCCCCGGGTCCTCCTCACCCCCGGTCACACCGCAGGCCATGTGGCCCTGCATTATCCGGACCGGAACGTGGTGATCTGCGGAGACTCCCTGGTGACCCTCAACCCGTACACAGGGGCAAAGGGACCGCAGATTGTTTCGGGCGCCGCCACCGCCAACAGCCCGCAGGCCCTCCGGTCCCTGGAACGGCTTGCCGAGACCGGCGCGGGCATGCTGCTGACCGGACACGGCGAGCCGTGGACGGACGGGGCGCAGTCGGCCGTGGAGCAGGCCCTGGCGCGCGGGGCGTCCTAGTTCCCGAGTCCTAGTTCCCGAGTCCTAGTTCCGGCCGCCGTCCGGTTCGCTGGGCACCGAGCCTCCGGCTGACGAGCCGTTCACCGCGTCTGCATCAAGTTCCCGCTCCAGAACCTCCAGCAGCCGGGGATCTCCGATCGGCCGGAAGTGGCCCATGGTTTCCAGCTGGACGTTCCGCGCCCCGGGAAGACGGCTGCCGCCCGGAATGTGCGGGTCAAAGCGGCTGTACACCGAGGTAATGCGGGAGTTGATGTCCCTGCTGTCCTGCAGCCGGCGCAGGAATTTGTTCCGCGGCGAGAAGGCACGGATGGACGGCGCCAGGAAGAACGTGGCGTACACCGATCCGGAGAAGGGGGTGTTGATGGCCACCATGCGCTTTACCCGGCGGCTGCCCTCCGGCAGGAGCATCAGCTCCTTTCCGATCAGCCCGCCCTTGCTGTGCGCCACCACCACGGCCCCGGTCAGGTCCCGCTCCACCAGATACTGCTGCACCAGCGCCGCCATGCGGTCGATCCGGCCGCGGTTGTAGCCCAGCGGCGCCACCGTGTGCACCGGATGGCCCTGCGCAGAGAGCGCCTCGGCCAGCGGGCGGAGGAACTGCCAGTTTTCATACACGCCCGGGATGAGGATGACCGGAGGCTTGCGGGCTCCTCCCTCCGGCGTCAGATACGCTGCGGGATCCGTCCGGAAGAGGAAACCGTTCACCTGCCAGTACCCCACGTACGCGTAGTCCACGGCCCAGGCGCGGGCGTACGTGAACCACCTGCGCCAACGCTTCGGGTTCCGTTGCCTCCGGTTCACTGCGGGAGGGCTGCTTTCCGCAGCAGCGCAGCCGTGCGCGACGGCTCGGTGAACATGCACACGTGGGCCTGCCCCGGCATTTCCACGGCAACGGCTCCCGGCCGGGCGGCGGCCAGTTCCCGCAGCCAGCGGGAGGGCACAATCGGATCACGGGTGCCGCGCACCAGGGTCACCGGCACCGTCACCTCGCCGATGCGCTCCTCCAGCCGGTGCCCCACCATCTTCGGCAGGGTTTTCAGATACCAGCGGGGACCGGCCCGCAGATAATCGGTCAGCAGGATCCAGTTGACGGCCAGGGGTTCGCGCAGGCAATCCTGGGCCAGCCGCAGTCCCTGCAGCACGGCATGGCGCTCGCCGCTGTTGATTGTGGGGCTCAGCAACACCACGGATGTGACCAGCTCCGGGGCGCAGATGGCCATTTCCGTCACTACCTGGCATCCCATCGAATGGCCCACCCACTGCGCGGAGCCGATTCCCGCAGCGCGCAGCGCCTCGCAGTTGATCCGGGCAAAGTCCGCCATTTTCAGGCCCCTGCCCGGACTCGGAGCGGAGCCAAAACCCGGCATTTCCAGGGTGTGGACCGTGGCGGTCCGCGCCAGTTCCTCCACCAGCCGGGAGTAGTAGCGTCCGGACGCTCCAATCCCGTGCACCAGCACCACGTGGTCGGCGCCGCCGCCGTAGGTGCGGATGTCGACGTCGTACTCCCCCACCTGCACCCGCTGATGGACCGACCGCATCTTGGTGCCCGCCAAAGGATTCCCCTGTCATTTGTTGCGCCGTGTCCAAATACCTGAACAAGACTAGTGTGCCACCCCGCGTCTTATTATGAATAATTCATAATAAGTGGTTAGCTGGGGGACATGACCTCAACAGCAGCCTCCGCCAAGACCACCGCCAAGTGGTCCGAAGAGCTGCGTGCCCACGGACGCCGGGTCACGAAACAGCGGCTGGCGGTCCTCACCGCCGTCGAACAGTTCCCGCATGCGGTGGCCGACGACGTCGCTTCCGCAGTGCGCACCGAGCTTCCGGACATCAGCCTGCAGTCGGTCTATGTGGTCCTGGCGGACCTGACCGAGACCGGGCTGCTGCGGAAGATTGAGCCGCCGCACTCACCGGCCCGGTACGAGACCCGTGTGGATGACAACCATCACCACGCCATCTGCACCGGCTGCGGCCGGATCGAGGACGTGGACTGCGCCGTCGGGCACGCACCCTGCCTCACACCGGAAAACACCCACGGCATGACCATCCAGATTGCGGATGTGCTCTACCGCGGACTCTGCGCCGACTGCGCAGCAAAAGCTTCCTGACTTCCCCCATCACCTGAAAGAAAGAGAGAGTATGTCGAATTTCACCACCACCCAGACCGGCACTCCGGTTGGCAGCGATGCCAACTCGCTGAGCGCCGGACCCAACGGAGCCATTGCGCTGCACGACCGTTACCTGGTCGAGAAGCTCGCCCAGTTCAACCGCGAGCGGATCCCGGAGCGCATTGTGCACGCCAAGGGCGGCGGCGCATTCGGTGAATTTGTTGTCACTGAAGATGTCTCCAAGTACACGCGTGCCGCTGTCTTCCAGCCGGGCACCGTAACGGACACCGTTCAGCGCTTCTCCTCTGTGGCCGGTGAGCAGGGCTCTCCCGACACCTGGCGCGACGTCCGCGGCTTCGCGATGCGTTTCTACACGTCCGAGGGCAACTACGACATCGTCGGCAACAACACCCCGGTGTTCTTCATCCGCGACGGCATCAAGTTCCCGGACTTCATCCACTCCCAGAAGCGCCTTCCGGGCTCCGGCCTGCGCGACGCTGACATGCAGTGGGATTTCTGGACGAACTCCCCCGAGTCCGCCCACCAGGTCACGTACCTGATGGGTGACCGCGGCATCCCGACGTCGTGGCGCGAAATGCCCGGCTTCGGCTCGCACACCTACCAGTGGATCAACGCCGCCGGCGAGCGTTTCTGGGTGAAGTACCACTTCACGTCCAACCAGGGCAACCACGAGATCAACGGTGCCGAGGCAGAGAAGATTGCCGGCGCGGATGCCGACTACTACCGCCGCGACCTGTACGAGGCCATCGCCGAAGGCAACTTCCCGTCCTGGGACCTGCACGTTCAGGTCATGCCGTACGAAGATGCCAAGACGTACCGGTTCAACCCGTTCGACCTGACCAAGGTCTGGCCGCACGCGGACTACCCGCTGATCAAGGTGGGTACCCACACCCTGAACCGCAACCCGGAGAACTTCTTCGCGCAGATCGAACAGGTTGCCCTGTCCCCCGCGAACCTGGTTCCCGGCATCGACGCCAGCCCGGACAAGATGCTGATGGCCCGCATCTTCTCCTACCCGGATGCACAGCGTTACCGCATCGGCGCCAACTACAACCAGCTTCCGGTGAACGCACCGAAGGCACCGGTTAACAACTACTCGCAGGACGGCGCCCAGCGTCACTTCTTCAACTCCCCCGAGACCCCGGTCTACGCGCCCAACACCCTGGGCGGCCCCGTAGCCGATGCCGCACGTGCCGGCGAGGGTTCCTGGGAGAGCGACGGCTCGCTGGTTCGTGCCGCCGCTACCCTGCACTCCGAGGACAGCGACTTCGGCCAGGCCGGCACGCTGTACCGCGAGGTGTTCGACGACGCCGCCAAGGAGCGTTTCCTCGAAACGATCACCGGTGCCGTCTCCGGCGTTCAGCGCCCGCACATCCGCGAAGCCGCGATCCAGTACTGGACCAACGTTGACGCGACCCTGGGCGAGAAGCTGCGCCTGAACCTGGCCTCCGGCGACACGACGCCGATCGAAAAGGCTGAGTTTGTGGGCGTTGCCGAGTAATTTCGGTTAGTTCCACACCTCCGGCTTGAGCCCGGACACTAAAGAGCGGCCGGTCCCTTCGGGGGCCGGCCGCTCTTGTCATTCCCCGAGATGGCAGAACGTGCACGTCCCAGCGCTCAGAGACGCACCTTCTGCCATGTCGCGCTGCCGGGGAGGGGCATCTCGCGCTAGCGGTTGGGCCAGTACCAGATGATCAGCATGGTCACGAGGAAACCGGTAAGGAAGTTCAGCTTCAGGAACCGCTTCCAGCCGGCGTTGGCCCGCTCGGAATCGGCATCGGAGATCCCCAGGAACGGCAGCAGATTCAGGATGTACGGCAGTGCCAGCAGTCCGCCCAGCGGCGCCGGCCAGGGGGTCAGCAGCATCAGCAGGCCGCCGGCGAGGTAGGCAGCGGCCGCAATCCGGACCACGGTTTTCGCGCCGAGCACCGTGGC
Organism: Arthrobacter sp. TJ-178; assembly: GCF_058269275.1. NCBI lineage: Bacteria > Bacillati > Actinomycetota > Actinomycetes > Micrococcales > Micrococcaceae > Arthrobacter > Arthrobacter sp. TJ-178. Next base: position 518,622 of record NZ_JBZCNK010000001.1, read on the forward strand.
GATGGAGCTGATGCCGCCTTCACGGTCCGGCACCACATCCTGCACGGCACCAAAGGCCTGGCTGGCCATGCCCCAGAGGAAGAACGCCCCCAGCACGGCCCACAATCCGGGAGTGAACACGGCTCCGGCCAGGACCAGCCCGTAGACCGCCGGTGACACAAAGTGGGTGCTGGAGGTGATCGAGTCCAGGAAGGGACGTTCCTTGAAGCGCAGCCCGGGCGCACTGTAGGCAATGACGGCAAACACGCTGATTGCCAGCACCAGCCAGGACAGCGGGCTGCCCAGCAGCACCAGCGCGATAAGGAACGGCACATTCGTGACCAGCGCAGCCCACAGGGTGACGCGGTGGAACCCGCGGTCCAGCACTGCCCCCTCGACGCCGCCCTTGCGGGGATTGTGCAGGTCCGATTCGTAGTCGAAAACGTCGTTGATCCCGTACATCGCAAGGTTGTAGGGAATCAGGAAGTACAGGGTTCCCAGCACCCAGGTCAGGTCGATCCGTCCGGTGGTGATCAGGTAGACGGCAGCAAACGGATAGGCCGTGTTCACCCAGGACAGCGGCCGGGAGGAGACCAGCAGCATCCGCAGCGTCGAGCCCGGGGTCCGGGTTGATGTGCTCACTGGTTCTCCTTGGTGTTCGCGGCTGGATCGGTGACGTTGGCTGGATCGGTGTCGTTGACTGATTTGCCGGCGGCGGCGCCGCTCTTGCCCGGCGCTCCCCGTCGGCCCAGCAGCATCCACAGCGCCGGCAGCAGCATGACCGCAGCCAGGGTGTAGGCGAAGTCTTCCAGCGGTGCGCTGCCCAGGAAGGCGCCGGAAATCCGTTCCGGGTTGTACCCAAACAGCCCGGCGGCAATCATCACGTTGTCGAAAACGGCGGTGAGGACCAGCAGGACGACGGCGGTGATCCCCAAGGCGGCCAGGACGCCCTTTCTGCCCGCTCCGGGGACGGTGCGGCGCAGCAGCGCGAGGATCAGCACCGCGGCTGCCGGAATCAGGAAGACGGCGTTCAGCGCCCAGTAGGTCACCGGTTCACGTCCTGCCGGGAGGCACGGCGCAGCACCATGGAGACCAGGCCGAACAGGACCATCGTCAGGTAGCAGAGGAAGGCCAGGAAGAAGACCTCCTCCACGGGCAGATGCGGGGCCAGGACGAGGCCGAGCATGATGGGGGTTTCACCGCGGTAGAAGATGTCCAGCCCAATGCCGCCCAGGTCCCACAGCAGGAAGAACGCCAGTCCGATGACCGTGACCAGTGCTGCCCGCCGCGCGTCAGCGAAAAAGAAGAGCTTGAGCCGGTGGTCCAGAAGCCCCATGCAGCCAATTGAGGCCAGCAGCAGGAGAAGGTAGAGAAACCCCACTACGCGCCGCTTCCCGCTGCCCGGAATGTGCCGGACTGTCCCGCACCCCGGCCGGAGCCTCGGCCCGGAACCGGCAGCTCTTCAGTGCTGGTGTCTCCGCGCAGGCGCTTGAGCACCAGCTCGGCGCTGATCAGGCACATCGGCAGGCCGATTCCCGGAAGCGTGGAACCGCCGGCGTAGAGCAGTCCGTCCACTTTGCGGCTGGCGTTGGAGCCGCGGAAGAAGGCGCTTTGCTTCAGAACGTGGGCGGGACCGAGCAGGGTCCCGCGCCAGGAGTTCAGGTCCGTGACAAAGTCCTGCGGTCCTACGGTTCTGCGGACGGTGATCCGTTCGGCGAGGTCCGGGATGTTGGCCCACTCGGAAATCTGGGCGATCACGGCGTCGGCCATCCGCTCGATCCGCTCGTCGCCGTCGCCGTCCATGCCGCCTGCGCCCAGCGACGGATCCGAGGGCACCGGCACCAGGACGAAAATGTTTTCAAACCCCTCGGGGGCGGCGTCCGGGTCCGTGGCGCTGGGCCGGCAGACATAGAGCGACGCCGGATCCGGCACGGAGGTTTCCTTGCCGAAAATCTTGCCGAAGTTCTCTTCCCAGTCCTTCGTGAAGAGCAACGTGTGGTGGGCCAGGGACGGCAGCTCTCCCCGGACGCCCAGATGCAGCAGCAACCCGCCCGGGCCCGGAATACGGTGTTTCCAGTAGCTTTCCGGGTAGGTCTGCAGGTGCTGCGGCAGCAGCGAGGTTTCCGTGTGGTGCAGATCTGCGGCGGAGACCACCAGGTCCGCGTCCAGGACCAGTGCCTGCCCGGCAACGTTGGTGTATTCGACGCCGGTGGCCCGGGCAGCGGGGCCCCGCCGGAAACGGCTCAGGCGTCTGCGGCCTGCCGGGATCGCAGCCGGCTCCGTGGTGAGGATCCGGGTAACGGTGGCATCCGTGCGGATGATGACGCCCTCCGCGGCGGCCAGGTCAGCGATGACGCTGATGAGCCGGGTGAACCCGCCCATGGGATAGAGCACGCCGTCGGCCAGGTCCAGCCTGCTCATCAGGTGATACATGCTGGGCGTGGTGAACGGGGACGAGCCCAGGAACACCGCCGGATAGCCCAGGATCTGGCGGATCCGGGGGTCCGTAAACTTTCCTGCCACAAAAGAACTCAGCGGCTGCAGCAGCAGCTGGGCCAGCCGGGGGCCGCGCTTGAGCACATCGGCGCGCAGCAGCGGCAGGAAGGAAGCGAAGGTGGAGTACAGGAAGCGCTTCTTGGCCATGTCGTACACATCCACGGCGGAATCCAGATACTTTTCCAGCTTGGCTCCGGCACCGGGCTCGAGGCTTTCAAACAGCTTGACGTTCTCGGCGCGGGTGGCGGCAATGTCCACCGGCTCCTCGGCCCCCTCAAACAGGACCCGGTAGCCGGGATCGAGCTGGACCAGGTCCAGCTGCTCATCTGCGGAGGTGCCCATCAGAGCAAAAAAGTGGTCAAAGACTTCGGGCATCAGGTACCAGGAAGGGCCGGTGTCAAAGCTAAAACCGGCGCTCTGCCAGGTCCCGGTGCGCCCGCCCGGAACCGGCTGCTTCTCCAGCACGGTAACGCTCAGGCCTTCCCTTGCCAGCAGCGCGGCGGTGGCCAGGCCGGTGATGCCGCCGCCAATGACGACGGCGGTGCGGGGCGGTGCGGGAACGGTCCTGCGGGTCATGGTTGCCTTCCGGCCTTGGTGCGGCGAAGCGCCGGGCGGCGGACGCGGTGGGTGAGGAGAACTTCGGCGGCAATGCGCAGCTTCACCGGGTTGGGCACCCGGATGCGGGTGCTGCGCAGTTCGCTGGCCGGGGTGGCGCGCAGTCGGCGGGACAGTTCGCTGAAGAGTTCCTGCGCCAGTGCGACGGCGGCGCGGGCTGACGGCGGGAGCTCGGCGATGGCAGCTCCGGAGACCAAAAGGTCCGCGTCGATGTCATCCAGCAGCCGGTGTTTGTCCGCCTCCGAAAATGACGCGACGCTGACGCCGGGAAAATAGCTGCGGCCAAGTTCGTCAAAGTCGGCGGCGAGGTCGCGGAGAAAATTGACCTTCTGGAAGGCCGATCCCAGGCGCTGGGCGCCCTCCCGCAGCCGTTTGGCGCGGTCCTCGCTGACCTCGGTGCCCTCCAGGAAGCAGAGCAGGCACATCAGGCCAATGACCTCCGCCGAGCCGTAGACGTAGTCGTCAAAGGACTCCGGGGTGTGCTCGGCGCGGAGCAGGTCCGCCCGCATGGAACGGAAGAAGGGGACCGTCAGTTCCTCGGTGATGCCGGTGCTCCGGGCCGTCTGTGCAAAGGCGTGCACCACCAGGTTCACGCTGTAGCCGGTGCGCAGGGCCTGCAGGGTGTCAGCCTCCAGCACGTCCAGCACGCGGGCCACCTCGGCCGGCGGCAGGTCGGCAGCGGCTGCCACGCCGTCCACGATTTCATCTGCGAGGCGCACCAGCGCGTAAATGCATTCAATCTGCAGCCGGGTTCCGGGCTCCAGCAGCCGCGAGGCCAGGCCAAAGGACGTGGAGTAGGAACGGATCACCACGGACGCCGTCTCCGCCGCCACTTTGTTGTAAAGCGCCAGTCCGCTTTCCGGGGCCATCACCTACCGTCCCCGGTTCACGGCGCCGGCGACGATGCGTTCCAGCACCAGGCGCAGCGACGGCGGAATGGACGGGCAGTCCAGGTGTGACCGGGCGCGGTCTGCATATTCCTCCGCCAGGGACCGGGCATAGTCACGGGCGCCGGAGCTGATCAGCAGTTCCCGGGCACGGTCCGCTTCCTCGGCAGTCAGGTCCGGGCAGCCGATCAGGTGCGAGAGTTCCGCCCAGGCTTCTCCCCGGGCTGCATGGGCAATGAGGACGGTGCGCTTGCCTTCGCGCAGATCACTCAGGTTCGATTTCCCGGTGGCGCTCTCCTTGCCGAAAACCCCCAGCAGGTCGTCCACCAGCTGATAGGCAATCCCGGTGTCCCGGCCAAAATCACCGAGGGTGGCCACGGCGTCGTCGTCCGCTCCGGCCAGCACCGCGCCGGCCTGCAGCGGGGCTTCGAAGGAATAGACGGCCGTTTTCAGCCGCTCCATGTCCAGGATCTCGGGGATCTGCGGGGCTCCCGGGGAGAAGGAAAAGTCGACGTCGATCAGCTCGCCGGCGGCGGAAGCAAACACTGCTTCGTCGAGGATCGCAGCCAGGCGGAGCCGGGTGGCCGAATCCGTGTTCACGGTATCGAGCATCCGGAACGCTCCCACCAGCGCCAGGTCCCCGGCGATGATGCCCGCTGACATGCCGCGGTGCCGGGCCGATTCAGCCGTCTGTCCGGCGGTCTCGGCCAGGGACCGGTAGGTGCCGGAGACGTTCTGATGCCCGCGGCGCATGAAGTCCAGGTCGATGACGTCATCGTGCACGATCAGGGCGGTGTGCAGCAGTTCGAAAGCCGCACCCACTCTGGCCGCTGCCTCCGTATCGGTGCCGCCCAGATGCTGGTAGGCAGTCATCAGGATGCCCGGGCGGACCCGCTTGCCGCCGGCAGTGGATTTTTCCAGTGTTTCCCAGAGGCTAAGGTAGCTGGGACTGAGTTTGGCCGCGCGAAGCTTCGCCTGCCCAAAAAATTCCTGCAGGACACCTTCCACCTGCTCACGTCCGATGGCTGGGTCGAGCAGGGGTTCGGTCTCCATAGGTCCAGTAAACACGGTGAATATACGGAGGAGAAATGGCGCAACGCGGAGAACTGGTAGTTCTTGTGGATCCGGATGGCACGCCCGTCGGAACCCAGGAAAAATCCACGGTCCACACCACTGACACGCCCCTGCACCTGGCGTTCTCCACGCATGTCTTCAACCGAGCCGGCCAGCTGCTGGTGACCCGCCGCGCCCTGGGCAAGCTCACGTGGCCGGGAGTGTGGACCAATTCCTTCTGCGGACATCCGGGACCGGGAGAGTCGACGCAGGACGCGGTCCTGCGCCGGGCGGACCGGGAACTCGGGCTTGTCCTCACTCCGGAACAGCTCACGCTTCGGTTGCCGGACTTCCGCTACCGGGCCGTGGACGCCTCCGGCATCGTGGAGCATGAGATCTGCCCGGTCTACACGGCCGTGACAGATGCAGACCCGGTGCCGGCAGCGGATGAAGTCATGGACTGGCAGTGGGCTGACCCGCTGGCCCTCGCCGAATCCGTACGGCTGACTCCCTGGGCGTTCAGCCCCTGGCTGGTGCTGCAGCTGCCCCTGCTCTATCCGCAGGTTTTCGCAGCCGGCAACTCTTCCCTGCCGGCGTAGCGGCGCGGCCAGCGCACCCACGGAGCCTCGGCGGGCCAGTGGGCGCGCAGGGTGTGGAACGCCCGCCGGAATCGCCGGCGAAGGTTTGCCGTTCCCATCAGGGCCCGCGGCGCCATTCCCACCACAAGGGTCTGTTCAAAACGGCAGGCATACCGCTGGCCGAGGTGCAGGCTCAGGCATACGTCGTCGTGCATCTCCGGGTCATGCCGGTGCACCTCGGAGCGGACCCGTTTCCACACCGAGGTCCGAAGCGCCAGATTCGAGCCGAAAAGCGGCAGATGGCCCAGCGCCGAGCCCATCGCGAGGTAGTAGGACCCCAGATACAGCACGCTGAGAACGCCGCCCAGCGGCTTGGCGAAACCGTAGAAGGAACCCGGTCCCGAGAGCGCTCCGAGGGCCGGGGCAGCGGCAAAGGTTTCTGCTATCCGCTGAACCCAGTCCGCCGGCAGGAGGCAGTCCGCGTCACAGCGCGCAATAATATCGCCGGCCGCCGCGTCATAGCCTGCTGCCGCCGCGGCCGGGATTCCCGGCTCCGCTTCGAAGACCACACGGGCACCGAACCGGCGGGCGACGGCGGCGCTGGAATCGGTGCTGTTGTTGTCCACCACCACTACTTCATGCGGTGGAATCGTTTGCCCGGCGAGGGAGGTCAGGCAGGCTTCCAGGGCGGCCGCGTCATTCAGGCAGGGAATCACCACGCTGACTGTGGGAAGGACGGCAGACATGGGGGAAGTCTAACGCGCAGCCCTGCTTCCCCGGCACGGCACCTGCCTCACGGGCCGGCCTGCCTGCCGCCGGTGTGCGTGCTGCGATAGCGTGAGTCCATGATCGACGCACTCCTCCGCCGCCCCGCTGGTTCCGGAGAGTTCTTCGCCGACGGCGTGCGGCTGCTGTGCCTGTTCAGTCTCGCCGCTGCAGCCCTCTGGTACGGACCGGTGGATGTGGCCCTGTTCCTGCTGGTTCTGATGGGAACACTGATTTCCCGCTGCCTGGATATTTCCCGGCTCTTCGACGGCATTTACGGCCTGACCCTGCTGGCCGCGGCCTGGAGCAGCGTCCTGAATCTGTATGCGCGGGTGGGCTGGTGGGATCTTCCGGTGCATTTCGCCGCGACCGCCGTGATTGCCGCCATGACGTACTTCCTGCTGTCCCGGCTCGATGGGGTGCCTCTTCCGGCGGATCGTTCAGCGCCTGCCCGGGCACGCTTCGCGGTTCCGGTCCTGGTCCTGTCCCTGGGGCTGGCGGTGAGTGTCCTGTGGGAACTCGGCGAATGGTGGGGGCATTCCTACGTGGACTCAACCATCAACGTCGGTTACCAGGACACCATGGGTGATTTGGCTGCCGGCGGCCTTGGCGCACTCCTTGCCGGGATCGTCATGAGCGTCTCGGCGCACCGGTCCGGCGGGCCCGGCGGATCACCGCTTCAGGAGAACCCGCGGCCGCTGCGCCGTCTTCGGAGCTGACGGGGCAGCACAGGGGAAGAGCCGGCGTCGCAGTGCGGCGCCGGCTCTTGCCGTGAAATGCGTTAGGTGCGAAACCTAGTTGCGGATGTACTTCTCATGGGCTGTATGGGCACGGGCCACCTCTGCGCGGATGTCCTCGATGTCCTTCACCTTGTCCCGGTACTTCTTGTCCATCTGTGAAATTTGCCGTTCCTCCTCGCAGAGGGCGGTGTAGATGCGCTCACGTTCGCCGTCGTCGGCCGTGTAGGACAGGTCCAGATAGGCGTTGGCATGCCGGCGGGCGTTGTTGACCGCTGTTTGTGCCTTGCCCGCCGGGCTGACGAGCGAGGCGATGACGGTGATCACCAGGATGCCGACAATGACGCTGAGCGACAGTCCGGTGCTGATCTCGACAACCTCCACGTGCTGGCCGTTGTTGATGAAGCTCAGGGTGTTTTCATGCAGGGCGTGCAGCACCAGCTTCACGCCGATGAAGGCGAGGATTGCGGCCAGGCCAATGGAGAGGTAGATCAGGCGGTCCAGGAGTCCGTCGATCAGGAAGTAGAGCTGACGCAGGCCCATGAGCGAGAATGCCGTGGCGGTGAAGACAATGAATGTGCTCTGGGTCAGGCCAAAGATGGCGGGAATGGAGTCCAGGGCGAACAGGATGTCGGTTCCGCCGATGGCCACCATGACCAGCAGCATGGGGGTCAGGACCTTCTTGCCGTTTTCCATCGTGAACAGCTTGTCGCCGTCGTAATGGTCAGTGGTGGGGAGAACCCGCTTGGCGATGCGGATGATGAAGTTGTTCGCTTCATCCTTCTCACCCTCCGGCTTGAGCAGGTTTCCGGCGGTAATCAGCAGGATCAGCCCGAAGATGTAGAACACCCAGGAGAAGGAGTTGATCAGTGCTGCACCCAGGAAGATGAAGCCGGTGCGGGCAATCAGGGCAAACACGATGCCAAACAGCAGCACCTTCTGCTGGTCCTCACGCGGAACCCGGAAGCTGGCCATGATGATCAGGAAGACAAAGAGGTTGTCCACCGAGAGGGCCTTCTCGGTGATGTATCCGGCAAAGTATTCCGCACCGTCTGTGGGTCCGCTGAAAACCAGGACCATGATGCCAAAGAGGACGGCCAGGCCCACATAGATGGCGGACCAGACGGCGGCTTCCTTGAGCGTTGGAATGTGCGCCTTGCGGATGTGGAAGAAGTAATCGAAGGCCAGCAGGCCCAGAATGACGATGATCGTCACTCCCCAGATCAAGGGGGAAACAGTCATGGATATCCACTTTCGTAGGGTCGTGAAAGAACCATAGGTCTCTCCGGCGCCCTTGTGAATGGGTGCCCGCTGCTTCCGGCTGGGGCGTCGGTGCCCAACGTGTTGACGGAATGCGGCGAGGTGGATACTCCCCTACGAAGGAATCAGTCTAACTGCTCCCCGGCTGATGCGGCCACTTAGGCATCGTGTCGGCCAGCAGCGGCAGGTCCGCGGGTGTGTCTACGTCCCGCCCGCGGTCCAGATCCGAACAGTCGACGACGTCGATCAGGGCTGGGTTGGCGCGCAGATACGCCCTTGCACCGGCGTCGTCGACGGCCGTGCCTGCTGCTGCGGTTGCCAGTTCCGGGTCGAAAATGAGGGGGTGCCCGCGGCGGAGGACGTTTGAGCCGTCCTGAAAGTAACCGGCGGCCGTGATGCGTCCGGCCCGGTGGGCCCTGATCAGGCGGGCGACGGCGGCGGCGGTGATGCCGGGCTGGTCGGCCAGGGCCACCAACAGGCCTGCCGTATCCGGATTCTCGGCCAGTGACGCTTCCACCCCGCAGCGGAAGGACGAGCCCAGGCCGGTCTGCCAGTCCGGATTCAGAACAGTGCGGGCGGTGCCCAGCTGAGCGTGTTCAAGGACCTGAGGGGCCTGCGAGCCCAGGACCACGGTGAGACTGGCACAGCCGCCGTGGTTGAGCTGGGTGAGGATGTGTTCAATCAGGGGCCTGCCCCGAAAGGGCAGCAGCGCTTTGGGGCCCAGCCCGAGACGGGCGCCCGCCCCGGCCGCCAGGACAAGACCGGCTATCGGGGCAGGCACTGTGTTTTAGCCTTCGCAGTCCGAGCAGTACTTCATGCCGTTCTTTTCGAGGGCCACCTGTGAGCGGTGGCGGACGAGGAAGCAGGAGGCACAGGTGAATTCGTCATCCTGTGCAGGAACCACCCGAACCAGCAGTTCCTCGCCGGACAGGTCCGCGCCCGGGAGTTCAAAGTTCTCCGCGGCATCGGTCTCGTCAACGTCCACGGCGGTGGCGGACGGGGTGACACTGCGCTGGGCCTGCAGTTCTTCGAGGGAAGCCGTAGAGGCTCCGTCGTCCTCGGTCTTGCGCGGTGCGTCGTAATCTGTTGCCATTTGTGTTGGCTCACACTCCTTTTCTTCTGCTGTAACTTCGGATCCGGCCTCGATCGTAACGGATGGAAGGCACGTCTCCTGCCACGCGGGGCAACAATCGGCCGATATTCGCCGCAGGCCGAATATGTGTGTTCTGCCACGTCAAACGCACCCAAGAGGCACCGAAGGGGCACCCCGTTGCCGGAGCGCCCCTTCGGGGATGTCACACTGCTGTTCAGCCAGCGCCTTTCCGCATCAGTGCAGTACCGATGGGGACAGAGAATTACTTCTTGGGTTCCGGCTGCACCTCTGCGGGCGTCATGGTGTGCTGGCCGCCCGTCGTGAAGGAACCGTTGCCGGTGGAGCTGGTTCCGCTGGCCTCAGCTGCCGTGGGGGTGGAGCTGCTGCTGGAACCGGTCGAGCTGCTGGAACCGGCGGATGAGCCCGATGCCGGCTTGCCGGAATCGGAGGAGTGCGAGACTTTGTCCTTGGCCGTGGAAGCAACCTCGGTAACCTTTTCCTGCAGCCCCGGAGCCTTTTCCTTGGCCCACTCGGTGCCGTGGGAAACCGTGTCCTGAACCTTGGGGTCCTTCCACAGTTCCATCAGCTTTTCACGGCCGCCCTTGGAGCCGACCAGGTAGCCCACGCCCATGCCGGCGAGAAATACGAACTTCTTAACCATGGTTTTCCTCAATCCTGCCCGCTAAGGGGCATTGCGAATACCGTCAGACACCATTGTTCATATGCACACTACCGCCGTAAGCGGAAGAATCAACAGCAACCTTACTATGCTTGGCGGCTGTTGTGTTCACCCCCACCTGTGCCCGGCATTCTGCGGCGCCGTTTCCCGGTCAGGCACCCATTAGACGGGAACGGATCAGGAACCGCTTGCCCTCCGGAGCTTCAACGGAAAACCCGCTGCCCCTGCCCGTAACAACATCCACGGTCAGGTGCGTGTGCTTCCAGTATTCGAACTGTTCCAGGGACATCCAAAAGTCCAGATGCTCCCCGGGGATCAACTCGAAGGTCCCCAGCAGCACGTCTGCTTCAGAGGTGATGAAGTCCCCGTCCGGATAGCACATGGGCGACGAGCCGTCGCAGCAGCCCCCTGACTGGTGAAACATCAGCGGACCGTGCTGTTCCCTCAGCTTCAGCAGAAGCTGCTGGGCTTCATCCGTCAGCGCTACCCGGGAGGAGTTCTCCCCGGGCAGCGTGACGGCAGCTTCCAGGACGGATCCTGCCGGTGCAGCCGAAAGATCCCGGCCGCTTTCCTGGTTCGGAAACATCAGTACTGAACAACCACCCGTCCGTCGACCTTGCCGTGCTCCAGCTCATCCATCACGGCGTTGATTTCGTCGAGGTTGCGGGTGCTGACCTTCGGATGGATCAGGCCCCGGTCATAGAAGTCGATGGCCTCGGCGAGGTCCTGCCGGGTGCCCACGATCGAGCCGCGGATGGTCAGTCCCTTGAGCACAATGTCAAAGATCGGTGCCGGGAAATCTCCCGGGGGAAGACCATTGAACACAATGGTTCCGCCGCGGCGGGCCATGCCAATTGCCTGGCCAAAGGCGGAGGGATGCACAGCAGTGACCAGGACGGCATGAGCGCCGCCAATCTTGTCCTGGATGACCTCAACGGGGTCCTCTTCGCGCGCATTGACCACCACTTCGGCGCCAAAGGACTTGGCCAGTTCCAGCTTGTCGTCAGCAACGTCCACCGCGGCAACCCGCAGACCCATGGCTTTGGCGTACTGGACCGCGATGTGGCCCAGCCCTCCGATGCCGGAGATCACCACCCACTGTCCGGGCCGCGCTTCGCTGACCTTCAGCCCCTTGTAGACGGTTACTCCGGCGCACAGCACCGGTGCAATCTCCACCGGGTCCGCACCCTTGGGAATGCGAGCGGCGAATTTTGCGTCAACCAGCATGTACTCGCCAAAGGATCCGTTGACTGAGTAGCCGCCGTTCTGCTGCTGCTCGCACAGGGTTTCCCATCCGGTGCGGCAGTATTCGCAGACACCGCAGGCTGACCACAGCCACGCGTTGCCGACCATGTCTCCCACAGCAATATCCGTCACGCCCTCTCCCACCGAAACAACTTCGCCCACACCTTCGTGGCCGGGGATGAAGGGCGGAGTGGGCTTGACCGGCCAGTCACCCTGGGCGGCATGCAGGTCGGTGTGGCAGACGCCGGTGGTCGCCAGCTTGACCAAAACCTGTCCGGGACCCGGGTCCGGCACGCTCACTTCCTCAACGCTCAGTTCCTTGCCCAGTTCGTTGACGACTGCTGCTTTCATCTGTGTCATTTTCGTGTCCGTTTCGTAGATAAAGGGGATTTATCGGAGGTGGAACGAAGCAGCAGGCTTAGAAGAAACCCTGCTTGTTTTCGGCATAGCTGACCAGCAGGTTCTTGGTCTGCTGGTAGTGGTCCAGCATCATGGCGTGGTTTTCGCGTCCGATGCCGGAAGACTTGTAGCCGCCGAAGGCCGCGTGGGCGGGATAGGCGTGGTAGTTGTTGACCCAGACCCGGCCGGCCTGGATGTCCCGACCTGCGCGGTAGGCCGTGTTGCCGTTGCGGGACCAGACACCGGCGCCGAGGCCGTACAGGGTGTCATTGGCGATGGCCAGGGCCTCACCGTAGTCGGAGAACCGGGTCACGGACACTACCGGCCCAAAGATCTCCTCCTGGAAAATGCGCATGTTGTTGGTGCCCTCAAACACCGTGGGCTTAACGTAGAAGCCGCCGGCGAGGTCGCCGTCGAGCATCAGCCGTTCACCTCCGGTGAGCACCTTTGCGCCTTCCTGCTCCGCGATGTCCATGTAGGAGAGTATCTTCTCCAGCTGGTCGTTGGAAGCCTGGGCGCCCACCATGGTGTTGGTGTCCAGCGGGTTGCCCTGGACTATCTGTGCCGTGCGGGCAAGGGCGTCGGACATGAAGGAGTCATAGATGGATTCCTGGACCAGGGCCCGGGAGGGGCAGGTGCACACTTCACCCTGGTTCAGGGCAAACATGTTGAACCCTTCCAGCGCCTTGTCGTAGAACGCGTCATCCTCCTGGGCGACGTCCGCAAAGAAGATGTTCGGGCTCTTGCCGCCGAGTTCCAGGGTGACGGGAATCAGGTTCTGCGAGGCGTACTGCATGATCAGCCGGCCGGTGGTGGTTTCGCCGGTGAAAGCGATCTTGCGGATCCGATTGGAGGATGCCAGCGGCTTGCCGGCTTCCACGCCAAACCCGTTGACCACGTTGAGTACTCCGGCGGGCAGGATGTCCGCGATCAGCTCCATGAGCACCATGATTGAGGCCGGGGTCTGCTCGGCCGGCTTGAGGACAATTGCGTTGCCCGCGGCGAGCGCGGGGGCCAGCTTCCAGACAGCCATGAGGATCGGGAAGTTCCACGGAATGATCTGTCCCACCACGCCCAGCGGCTCATGGAAGTGATACGCCGTGGTGTTGTCATCAATCTGGGAGAGGGTGCCCTCCTGCGCGCGGACCGCTCCGGCAAAGTAACGGAAGTGGTCCACTGCCAGGGGCATGTCCGCTGCGAGGGTCTCACGGACCGGCTTGCCGTTGTCCCAGGTTTCGGCGACGGCGAGCATTTCGAGGTTCTCCTCGATGCGGTCCGCGATCCGGTTCAGGATCAGTGCCCGCTCGGCCACGGAGGTCTTGCCCCACGACGGAGCCGCCTTGTGCGCTGCGTCCAGTGCCAGGTCGATGTCCTCGGAGGTGCCCCGTGCAACCTCGCAGAACACCTTGCCGGTGATTGGGGAGACGTTCTCGAAGTAGCCGCCCTTGACCGGCGGCACCCACTCGCCGCCGATCCAGTTCTCGTATCGGGGCTTGAAGGAAAGCTTGGATCCCTCGGTGCCGGGCTGCGCATATACGGTCATGTCTGCTCCTGAAGTCGTGACGTCGATGTCTGACGTACCCCGAGAGTACGGAACCGGACGTTGCACCAAGGTTGCATGGGAAAGAACCGCCGTGCCGCAGTGCCGTGCGGCGGCGTCGGGCCTTATGGTTGCCTGAGAAAAGTATTCCTGGCCCGAAGGAACGCGCATGTCCCAGCTCCCGAATTCAGAACCCGCCGCAGCGGACCGCTACCTTCGTTACCGCTGGTGGGGCCTGGTGGCCATCAGCCTGGGCGTGGCCATCATCATCATGGACGCCACCATTGTGTCCGTGTCCATCCCCTCGATCGTGGCGGACCTGGGAATTTCCAGCACGCAGATCCAGTGGGTCCAGGAAATCTACACCCTCCTCTTTGCCGCCCTGCTCCTGACCTGGGGCCGGATAGCGGACCGGGTGGGCCGGCGGCGGATCATGCTCACCGGCGTCGTTATTTTCATGGTGGCCAGCGTCCTGTGCGCGCTGGCCGGCAGCGGCGGCCTGCTGATTGCCGGGCGTGCGCTCCAGGGACTCGGCGGATCGATGATCCTGCCCACCACGCTGGCACTGCTCAATGCCAACTTCACCGGCCGCGAGCGCGGAATCGCTTTTGCCGTGTGGGGCTCAACCATCGGCGGGATGGCGGCAGTTGGACCGCTGCTGGGCGGGTGGCTGACCGAGCACGCGAGCTGGCGCTGGGCCTTCGGCATCAACGTGCCGATCGGGATTCTCGTGACCGCTGGGCTCCTGCTGTTCGTGGCGGAGTCTTCCGAACCCGTAACCGGTGCGCTCCAGCGCCTGGACATCGTCGGAGCGCTGCTGTCCATCCTGGGATTCGGCTCCCTGGTGTTCGGCCTGATCGAGGGCCGCAGCTACGGCTGGTGGACCGCCGACGACGACGCCTCCTTCACCGTGGGCAGCCTGTCACCGGCTCCGCTGGCCTTCCTTGTTGCCGTTCTGGCGCTGACCGCCTTTATCCTCTGGGAGCGCAAGCGGACCAACGAGGGCAAGGGCGTCATTTTGGACCTGTCCCTGTTCCGAATTCCTTCCTTCGCCAACGGCAACGTCACGGCGCTGATTGTCAGTTTTGGGGAATTCGGCCTGATCCTGTCGCTGCCGCTGTGGTTCCAGAACGTGCTGGGCTACTCGGCGTTCCAGGCGGGGCTGGCCCTGGTTCCCCTGGCCGCCGGTTCCTTCCTGGCCAGCGGCGGGGTGGCGGCACTCTCGCGCAGGCTCTCCCCCATTCTGGTGGTCCGCATCGGTCTGGGCCTGGAAATCGTGGCCATCGCTTCGCTGGCCCTGCTGCTGCGCCCCGACAGCACAGCGTGGCTGACTTCGCCGATCCTGCTGGTTTACGGCATGGGCGTGGGGCTGGCCACGGCACAGCTCACGTCGGTGGTCCTGGCCGAGGTTCCGGTGGCCCGCAGCGGACAGGGTTCTGCAACGCAAAGCACCGCCCGGCAGACCGGGTCCGCTCTGGGAATCGCTGTTTTGGGCACGGCGTTCTTCACCACGCTGAAGGAGGGTACCGAGTCCCGGCTTGCCGACGACATCGTCGCGAACCCGCTGCTGGCACCCCTCGTGGACTCGGTCAACGCCAGCTCCGGCGGCAGCATCGCGGCACTGGCCGGGGACCCGCAGACCGCATACATTGCCGACGCCGCCCGTGCAGCCATGACCGACGGCGCGTCCCTGGCCGGGTGGATTGCCGCCGCGGCCCTGCTGATCGGGCTGCTGACCAGTCTGCGGATCCGTCCGGTGACCGGGCCTCAGGCCGCTCCCCAGGCCGGTCCCCCGTCCCGCTCCCAGGACGTCACGCCGGACGACGGGGTGTCCCGGCCGCGGGACGGGGAACGCCCGGGGCGCAGCTAACTGTGGTCCGGGCCGGCCCCCGCTGAAGGGAGCGAACCATGGCTGATCAGTCCCGGCTTACCCGCCGGCGCTTCATCCGTCTTGCCGCCGGAGCACCGGCGGCAGTCCTCCTTTCGTCCTGCACCGTCCAGGACCGTGACCGCCCGGATCCGGCTCCGCCGTCGGGCACAACTCCGGAAACCGGCTGGCGGATTGTCTGGGAGGACCGTTTTGACGGGACGTCGCTCAATACGGCCTGGTGGACCGCCATGGACTATGGCGGCAACCGTGATCTTGGCGAACTACAGTACAACGATCCGGCGATGGTTTCGGTCAGCGGCGGAAATCTGGTCCTGAAGGCGAAGTCCGGCGGCCGGAATGGATATACGTACAGTGCCGGCGGGATCACGTCGCAGGACAAACTCAACGTTGGACCGTACGGGCGCCTCACCACACGGCAGTACGTCAGTTCAGGTGACGGCATCGGTGTGGGTGTCTGCCTCTACGGAGTGAACATTAACGAAGTGGGCTGGCCGGCCTGCGGCGAAATCGATGCCACCGAGATTGCCCTGGCAAGGGGCGCGAATCCCTTCGCGTCCCTGCACGGGCCGGGGTATTCCGGCGGAGCACCGATCACGGCGACCCGGCAGGGAAACACGCTGGTTGGCCGCTGGGCTGAACACACCCTGATGTGGGAACCGGATCGTATTTCCTGGGCCATCGACGGGGAAACCTATCACGTGGCCGAGGCTTCGGATCCGCGCGCCGCAGGCGGATGGCCCTTCGATCAGCCCTTCTTCATCACCATCGTCATGACCGCAGGTTCAGGGCTGTCCGGTCCCGTGAACGAATCCACGTGGCCGTACACCGCGGAGGGCGTCAGGGAAGATCCCTACGCCGTGTTCGATTTCATCCGGTTCGAGCAATGGCAGCAGTGAACCGGGCCTAACCCAGTTCCCTTTCCAACCGCTCCAGATGCGCCACGACGGAAGCCCGCCTGGGTGAGCGCTGCGGCAGCAGCCGCAGCGCCAAAGCCCAGGCTTCGACGTCGTTCCGCGTTTCAGGCAATAAAAGGTAATCCAGCAGTGAATCCGGACCTGCATCGGAGAGCATGGCCTCCCGGAGTACGGAACTGACCTCGCTGCGCAGCGCGGCAATGGCAGGGGCTTCGGAGCGCGGCAGGACCGGCCCCCGGTACAGTTCCAGGGCCAGCCGGTACGCGCCTCGCTCCAGGTACCCGAGCACCTGCCGGGCATCGATCTGCAGCTCATGCGGCAGCCGGTAGGGGCGGGACTGCGGGATCAGGTGTGGTTCGGGCGTGCCCTCGCTGTGTTTGCCCAGCAGGTTGCGCAGCCGCAGCATTTCCGCGCGGACTGTACTGACCGAGGTGCATTCCGGGTAGACCATGACGGAGAGTTCGTCGGCGGTCAGCCCCTGAGGGTGCAGTGCCAGCAGTGTCAGCAGCTCCGCGTGCCGGACGCTGAGCGGTGCGGGGCGTCCGCCGACGTTCACCACAGCCTGGTCCCGGCCCAGGATCTGCAGGCTGTCCCGGCGCAGAAGCGCCGGGCGCGGCGGACCCATTTCACGAGTGCGGGGTTGGGCCGGAGCCGAATCCGCGGATGATCGGCGGGAGCGCGGCCGGCGGTTCCTGCTCCGGCCGGTGTTCTGCAGCCGCTCCACCCGCAGCTGGATTTGGGCCGCTGCCACGGTGGCTTCCACCAGGGCCAGGGTGTGGGCCGCCACCGCCTGCTCCCGGCCGGTGATGTCGACGACGCCGATCAGTGACCCGGTGTCCGGATCACGGACCGGCACCGCCGTGCAGCTCCAGGAGTGGACCTGCCGGCTGAAATGCTCAGCCCCGGAAATCTGGACGCTTCGCCCCGTGGCCAGCGCCGTTCCCGGAGCGCTGGTGCCGATGGAAGGTTCGGACCAATCAGTACCCGGGACAAAGAGCATTCCCTCCGCGCGGCGTCGCAGTTCTTCATCACCGTCCACCCACAGCAGCCGGCCGAGTTCATCGCCCACCGCTACGAGCAGTCCGCTGTCCGCGCCCGGACGGACCAGCAGCTGCCGGATGACCGGCATGATGGAGGCCAGGGGGTGGGAGCTGCGGTATTCGGCCAGCTCCGGACCGCTGAACACCAGCCGTGGCACCGCTTTGTCCGGATCCGTTTGGTGCTGCAGGGAGCGTTGCCATGATTCCCGGACCGGCGGCCGCAGCCAGCGGCTCAGCCCGTCGGGTGAGCCCAGAAGTTCATGCGCACGGAACGCGTCATGCTGCGTGGAGGCAGCCGTGCCCCGCGGCGGAACAAGAAAGTCCTGATTATGCACTGCCCCGACCTATCCACACTGATAAGGAGACCATTGAACACCGGCGTTATGCCGGGTTTCAGCACAGTCTACTCATGCGGCCTCCCTCCCATCCATGGGAAGGAGGCCGCAATGTGAAACCGGAGCGGAGGCCGCTACTGGCCGCGGGCGATGCGGACCATTTCTTCGCGGTCCACAACCTTTACCCGTTCGCGCACCAGTTCGCCCGTGGCGGGATCCGGGTGGATGTAGGAGGCACCAAGGCTCTTCTCATAGGCGTCCAGCTTCAGCCAGCCCTCCCAGGTGGTGTACTCCACGCCGCGCTCTTCGAGCAGTTTGATGATGGAGTCTTCCTCGGGTTCCTCGGCGGAGGGCAGGTTCAGCCGGTCCTCCAGCAGGAAGCCGATGGTTTCCAGGGCGTCGCCCTTGGTGTGCCCGATCAGACCCACCGGGCCCCGCTTGATCCAGCCGGTGGTGTAGATTCCCGGCACGGGATTGCCGGACTCGTCGATGACGCGGCCGCCCTCGTTGGGGATGACGCCGCGGCGGGCGTCAAAGCCCACCTCGGGCAGTTCGGAACCGAAGTAGCCGATGGCCCGGTAAACGGCCTGCACCGGATAATCAACAATCTCTCCGGTACCGCGGGCATTGCCGGTTCCGTCCAGTTCATTGCGCTCGAACTTCATGCCGGCAACCTTGCCGGGGTTGGCGGGGTCGTCGTAGATCTCCACCGGGCTGTGCAGGAAATGCAGGTGCAGCCGGCGCGAGGCTCCGGAGTCCTGCTCCTCGACCAGCCAGTTGGTCAGCGTGTTGACCATGGTCTTGGTCTGGTTGTTGGTGCGGATCTGCTCATCGGAGCCTTCGTCGAATTCGAAGTCCTCCGGGTACAGCACAATGTCGACATCGCGCGAATGCGAAAGCTCACGCAGTTCCAGCGGCGTGAACTTCACCTGGGCCGGGCCGCGGCGGCCAAAGATATGCACGTCCGTCACCGGGGACTTCTTCAGACCCTCATAGACATTGTGCGGAATCTCGGTGGTCAGCAGGTCGTCGGCGTGCTTGGAAAGGATCCGGGCGACGTCGAGGGCCACGTTGCCGTTGCCGATAACGGCAACTTCCTTGGCATCCAGGGGCCATTCACGCGGGACGTCCGGATGTCCGTCATACCAGGAGACAAAGTCGGCTCCGCCGAAGGATCCCTCCAGTTCCACGCCGGGGATGCTCATGTCAGCGTCCTTGATGGCACCGGTGGCGAAGATGATCGCATCGTAGAAGTGCCGGAAGTCCGTCAGCGTGAGGTCTTTGCCGTAGTGCACGTTTCCCAGGAACCGGATGTCCCCGCGGTCCATCACCTTGTGCAGGGCGTTCACGATGCCCTTGATCCGCGGGTGGTCAGGGGCAACCCCGTAACGGATCAGGCCATACGGAGCGGGGTACTTGTCAAAGAGGTCGATGCTGACCTCGAAGTCCCGTTCAGCTTTGGTGAGGATATCTGCGGCATAAACACCGGCGGGGCCAGCGCCGATAATGGCGACTCGCATGGGGCGCTGCGACCGGTCCGCGGCTGAATTAGACACTGATAGTCCTTCGTCTCGGGGGAAACCTCGTGCGGAATAACGCACAGTTTCCTATTCTAAATGCCGCGTACGACGGCGTCTAAACGGTTCGGCGCGAAGGCCGCCGCGGATGGTTGGCTCCCCCCGGGCCCCGTCCTGCGTCAGCGGCCTCCTGCATGCCGGGAATAGGCGGCAGCGCTGCCCGGTTGTGAATCACGTGTCTTCATCTAACGGAACAGACGCCCAGCGCGCCGCATCCTTATCAGAACCAATCCGTTCCGCTCCGGGTGCGCCGCCGGCGCAGCCTCCGGCATCCGGCCGCAGCGAAACAACAACCGGGATTTTCTTTGGCGCCGCCGCCTATGTGATGTGGGGTCTGCTGCCCCTGTACTTCCTCCTGCTGGTTCCGGCAGGAGCGGTGGAAATTGTTGCTTCGCGCATCGTTTTCTCGCTGGTGTTCTGTGCCGTTCTTCTCACTGTTATGCGGTCATGGAAGGCTGCGGCTACCGCCGGCCGGGATCTGCGGCTGGTGGGGACTCTTGCCGGTGCCGCCGCGCTGATCGCCGTCAACTGGCTGACGTATGCCTGGGCGATCCTGAATGAACATGCCGTGGAAGCCGCCTTGGGTTATTTCGTCAACCCGCTTGTTTCCGTCCTGCTGGGCGTCATTGTCTTCAAGGAAAAGCTCCGGCCGCTGCAGTGGGTGGCGATGGCCGTGGGATTCATTGCGGTACTGGTCCTGACCTTCGCCTATGGCACGGTCCCCTGGGTGGCAATGATCCTCGCCTTCAGCTTCGGCCTGTACGGGCTCGTCAAGAAGGGAGTGGGCGGAAAGGTGGATGCGGTCTCCAGCCTCACCATCGAAACCGCAGCTCTGACACCCCTGTCCATCGGCGTCCTGATCTGGCTGATGGTCAGCGGGGAAGCAACCATCCTCTCCAACGGTGCGGGCCACTTCTGGCTGCTCGCCGCCTCCGGCATTGTCACGGCCGTTCCGCTCATCTTCTTTGGTGCAGCTGCACGGCGGCTGCCCCTGTCCACGGTGGGAATGCTGCAGTATTTGGCCCCCACCCTGCAGTTCATTATTGCCCTGACCGTTCTCCACGAGGCCATGCCTCCGGAGCGCTGGGCAGGTTTCGGCCTGATCTGGCTGGCACTGGTCATCCTGTCGGTGGACATGATGGGTGGTCCCCGCCGCAACCGTATTCTGCGGACCGCTGCGGCAATACCAGCGGCAGCCGACTAAACATTTCGGCAGAAAAAAGCCCCCGCGGCCCGGTTCACCGGACTGCGGGGGCTTTTTACTGCTCTTGACGTCTACCGCCGGGCCGCGGTTTGGCGCTGTCGCTGGACCACCGTGAGGGCACCGGCACCGGTCAGCGCCATCAGGGTTCCAATTCCGCCGATGGCCAGTTCGGCCGCATTCAACCCGGTGGCGGCCAGTTCCACAGTTCCATCCGCGGCAGCCGGACCCTGCTGCGCGGCGAGGACGGTGACTGCCTGTTCCACGCTGAAGGTGCTCCAGCCTGCGAGGGCTCCGTCCCGGAACAGGGCCACCTTGTGTTCGCCGGCTGCCAAAACGGCCGGAATGCCTGCCGCAAGCGAGCCTGTGGCATCTGCAGTAACAGTGCCCAGGTTGACCCCTGCGGAGGGAATAACCACTTCATAAGCGGCGCCGGCTCCAAGGCCGGAGATTCGCAGCTGGCTGCCGGAAGCAGCTGCTGTCACGTTGCCCTGTGTCGATGCAGTGAGGAGCGAGTCCCGTCCGGAGACAACCTGTTCCACAGTGGCGACGGGGACTGCATCCCGGGCCGCTGCCTGCTCGGCGGCCAGCCGCGCTTCCTGTTCGGCGGCAGCCTTTGCAGCGAGAGCCTGGGCTGCAGCATCATCGGCCTGCTTGGCGGCGGCCTGCTCAGCCACAGCATCTGCGGCGGTTTTGAGAGCAGCGGCGTCATCGGCGGACTTCCGAGCTGCTGCATCTTCCGCAGCCCTGGCATCGGCTTCCTGAGCGGCTTTGTCAGCGTCGGCTTGAGCCGCGGCTTCGTCCGCAGCCTTGGCTGCGGTTTCCGCGGCGGCTTTTTCAACGGCGGCGTTCTGGGCAGCTTCTTCAGCAGCCGCACGAGCGGCTGCTTCCTGAGCTGCCTTTTCAGCTGCTGCCTTCTCAGCCGCAGCGTCGGCTGCAGCCTTCTCAGCGGCAGCTTCTTGCGCCGCCTGCTCAGCGGCAGCCTGAGCCGCAGCTTCGTCCGCAGCAGCACGTGCGGCAGCTTCCTGAGCTGTCTTTTCGGCAGCAGCACGGGCCGCAGCCTCCTGAGCTGCCTTTTCAACCGCAGCGTCGGCTGCAGCCTTCTGAGCAGCAGCCTCTTGAGCCACCTGCTCGGCAGCAGCACGGGCCGCAGCCTCGTCCGCAGCAGCACGTGCGGCGGCTTCCTGAGCTGCCTTATCAGCCGCAGCGTCGGCTGCAGCCTTCTGAGCAGCAGCCTCTCGGGCCGCCTGCTCGGCAGCAGCACGGGCGGCAGCTTCCTGGGCAGCCTGCTCAGCGGCGGCACGGTTGGCTTCCTCGCGCGCTGCCGCTTCTTCCTCCGGAGACACCGAGTACCGGCCAAACTTGGCGGTGGCCAGATACGCGCCCTGGTTCGGGCCGGCGGTCAACTGGACCGCGCCCAGTCCAATATCCGTGTCCGAGGCTCCGAGCATGTTCGCGCGGTGTGCCGGCGAATTCACCCACCAGTTGAAGGCCTCATCGGCACTCATGTTCCAGACGATGTTTTCGTGGAAGGCATAGGACCCCGGGCTGTGCTGGAAGACACCGGCGCCGTAGACGTTGGCCTGGTCCGCTGACTGCTGGGTCCAGGACTGCGATTCCGCGGACATCTGGTCATTCCACCGCAGCGGTGCCAGCGCATACTGCGCCCGGTAATCGTTGATCAGGGTGTAGAGGCGTTGCGCGAACTGCGCATCCCCTGAGCTGCTTGCCGACGCGGACGGGATCGAGATCACCGCCGTCGTAAGTGCAATGGCAAGCGCCGCGAAGACGCTCACAAGTTTCTTTATGCGCATAGGGCATCCTTATGCCTCGAGACCCAGTGAAAACACCGAAGCCGGAACGTGCGCAGCTTCCCCAAAAGCTGCGGTGCCCGGCAAAAAGGCACGGGGCAACCCAGTGAACTTACCGCAGGGGTCCCTAAATAAACAATGGCACCTCTAATATCACCAGTAACACTGTTGACAAATTGGACACGCTGGACTGTGATGAATAAGGCACGATCACACCCGGCGCGGACCGAAGCCGTCTTCAGCCTCCGCTTGTCAGAGAAACCTGATGGCCGCCGAACCCGCCAAAGCTGGACACTCGGTGACTCGCTGGCATCCTTCGTGCAGCTAACGGGGCTATGGAAAATCTCTCGTGCAGCTGACGGGCTTAAAGGGGCTCAAATGGGGAGTTTGGGCCCGTCAGCTGCACGAAGGATTTCGCCGGACGGGTTTTAGGCCCGTTACCTGCACGAAGAATTCTTCGGGCGGGAATCTACTGCTCCGAAGCCTGCAGCGCGGCACCCTTCCGCAGGGTTTCACCGCGGAAATACCCCGGGTTGCGCCAATACATCAGCAGCATCAACACGACACCGAGGGCGATGACGCCGGTTCCCAGAATGAACACCAGCCCAACACCGCCGATGGACGACCCGGACCCGTAGTCCGGGTCCAGGGAATCCACCGCGGTCTTGAGGAACATGACGAACAGGATGACGGCGCCGGTCAGCGGGGCGAGGAATTTCAGCAGGAAGCTGCGCAGCGAGCTGAACGCTTCCGCCCGGAAGAACCAGACACAGGCCATTGCCGTAATGCCGTAGTAGAAGCAGATCATCAGGCCCAGCGCGGTAATGGTGTCCCAGAGTGCGTTTTCCGAGAGCAGCCGGGTGAGCGTGTAAAAGCCTGCGGCGGCGACGGCGGAGGCCACCGTGGCGTAGCCCGGCGACTTGTGGACCGGGCTGATGCTGCCGAACCGCCGGGGCAGGGCACGGTAGTGGCCCATGGCCAGCAGTGTCCGTGCAGGCGACACGAAGGTCGACTGCAGCGACGCGGCAGAGCTGCTGAGGATGGACAGGGACATGAGGATGGCAAACGGTCCCATCACCGGACCGGCCAGCACGGCAAAGATGCTTTCCTGGTTGTCCGGGTTTCCTGCCCCCAATTCGCCCTCTCCAACTCCGGCATAGGCCAGCACGGCAAGGGACACCATCATGTAAACCAGCACAATCACGAACACCGTCACGGTGGCGGCGCGCCCCGGGGTCTTGTCCGGGTCCTTCGTTTCTTCGTTCATGGTCAGGGTGACGTCCCAGCCCCAGTACACAAAGATGGACAGCGACACTCCCGCGGCAAAGCTGGAGAAGGAGTCCACGGCGAAGGGGTTGAACCACTCGGCAGTGATGGGAGTGGCGTCAAACGCCGTTCCCGCTCCTACATGGATAAACGCTGCCACTGAGAACCAGCCCAGAACCAGCAGCTGGAACCCCACCAGGACGTATTGGAAAACCTTGGTGGTTTCCAGCCCGCGGTAGGAAATCCAGCAGGCGCCGGCAATAAAGATGCAGGTGGTGAGGATGTTCAGCGGCAGGTTGGTGGTCAGATCGGCAATGGAGTCATTGCCGGTGACCTGCGCGAGCATGAGGTAGAAGAAATCCACGGCCACCGCTGCGAGGTTTGAGAGCACGATGATGGTGGCCGCGATCAGTCCCCATCCGCCCATCCAGCCGATCCACGGGCCAAAGGCACGCGTGGCCCAGGTGAAGGAGGTGCCTGAGTCCGGCATCGCGTTGTTCAGTTCCCGGTAGCCCAGCGCCACCAGGATCATGGGAATGAAGCCCACCAGGAAGATGGCCGGCAGCTGCACGCCCACCTCGGAGACGGTTGGGCCCAGCCCGGCCGTCAGCGTGTACGCCGGCGCGATGCAGGACACGCCGATCACCACCGCCCCGAGCAGGCCTACTGTTCCCGCCTTCAATCCCTTGCGGCTGAGGCCGCCGGCGGCGCCTTCCCGGCCCGGAAGTATTTTGCTGGAGCTCATTTGGTCACCTCTGAGGGGCTGGATGTGCCGCCGGCCCGGAAATTCCGGGGCACCACGACCATGGGGACGGGGAGGCTGCGCAGCACCTTGCTGGCAGTGGGTCCGAGGAAAAGCTGGTTGTTTGCGGCCAGCCTGCTGGAACCGATGAGCATGATGTCGCCGTCGTCGAAGTCCAGATCGTCGACAGCATTCTCGATCGTGCGGCCGGAGGCAACGACGGCGGTGACCGGGCACCGACCGGCGGCCAGCTCCCGGGCTTGGGCGAGGCGGTCCTCGGCGTGCAGATGCGCCTCCAACACGGCATTTTCATCCCGGGACGGAGCATCGAGGGCTACCAGGGAGACCAGGCGCAGGGGTAACCCGCTCCGCGCGGCGGTCCGCACCGCGGTTTCCAGGACGTCTTCGGCGCCGCGGCGGTTGCCCACCGCGCAGGTGATCCGGGTCAGCGGTGCGGTCCGGCTGTAGCCGTGCGGCGCCAGTGCCACCGGAACCTGCGCGGCGTGGAGCAGGGCATTCGCCACGCTGCCGACGGTGAAGCGCTTGAACATCCCGTTGCTCGAGGCGCCCACCACGATCAGGCCGGCGCCGAACTCCTCCGCGGCGTCAATGAGCCCGTGCGCGTCGGAGTCGGCGTTGCGGATGTATCCGGCGGCGCGGACGTCGTCGGGCACCTGGGCCAGACCTTCGGAGAGCCACTGTTCCAGCTGTTCTTCCAGCAGGTCCCGGTAGCCGCTTTCGGGCGGATAGACGGCTGTGTAGGGAGAGTGCACCGGGTCAACCATGACCAGGTCCAGCTCCGCGTCCTGGGTCCGGGCCAGGGCTGCGGCCAGGTTCAGGGCATCCCTGCCCCGTTCGTTGGCGGTGTATCCGACGACGTAGCGCATGGGTGTGCCTAGCCCTTGCCGGGGTCTGAGGCGAGGATGCGCTCGGCGGTGAGCTGGCCCATCCGGACTGCGCCGTCCACGTGCTGGTACCCCTCGGCCGCGAGGTCGGAGGAGGACCAGTAAATGGGCCCGACGGGCTTGAGCTGGTCCGGGCCGTAGCGGTGCAGGCCGCCGAGGTCATAGCTGGCCGCGTAGGCTCCCCGCGTCCACTCCTCCGAACCCCAGTCCGATTCGTAGTAGACCTCGGGCGTCAGTGCCTCGTCGCCCAGGAACGCCGCCAGGGACGCCAGGATGGCCTTGCGGCGGTCCTCAACCGACAGCTCGAACATCCGGTCGGCCTTCTCATCGGAAATGAAACCGACCAGGGTGCCGCGCGGGTCCTCGTGGTTGGTGTTGTCATAGATTTCCTGGACCAGCTCGCCGGCGCCGAAGCAGGTGCCGGACAGCCCGGCTTCCCGCCAGAAGGGGGTGGAGTACACGGCGTGGACCTTGATCACCAGGCCCAGGGACTGGTGCTGGTGCATCTGGTGCTGGCGGCGCGGCAGCGGCGGATCGAAGGAGACCCGGGAATACAGGTTCGGCGGCACGGCCATAACGGCACGGCGGGCGTGAACGGTGACATTGTCGGCAACGGCGGTCACGCCGTCGTGCGCGGTGCCGTCCTCCCCCGGCCAGCGCAGGAAGCGCACGGGGGCACAGAGGACGACGTCGTCACCCAGGTCCGCGGCCATGCGCTCGGACACCTGCTGCATCCCGCCCGCCACGCGGCGGTCCAGGATGAAGTCCTCATCCACCAGGTTGGAGAAGGAGCCGGCGGAGGCGGCCATCAGCAGCGCCTGCAGTGCGGAGAAGGCGTGGGCGGGCTTGGTGAGCATGCCGCCGGCTACGAACAGTCCGATGTTGTTGCACGCTTCTTCATCGGCGGACTGCTCGCGGAGCCAGTGATGGAAGGAGACGGTGTCCAGTTCCCGGGCACGGGGATGGTTCCAGGGTGCCGCCGGATCCGTTTCCGCGGCCAGCACGTCCAGGAGTTCGATGAGGCGGAGCATTTCCTTTTCCGTCTCAGCGTTCACCGGGAAGATTTCGCCGGTGTAGGTGCTGCGCGTCCCGTCCGGGGCAATGTAGACCGACTCGCCGGAGCGGTAGCGTTCGAACGTTTCCAGGCCCAGTTCCTCAAGGAGGGCGATCAGGGCCGTCTGGTCGGGAGAAACCCACTGGCCGCCGATTTCCAGCATGGCGCCGTCGATGGTGTCCGTCCAGGTCCGTCCGCCCACCCGGTCACGGGCTTCCAGCACGGCCACGCTCAGGCCTGCGGCCTTCAGCTTCCGGGCCGCGCTCAAGCCCGAGGGCCCGGCTCCAATGATTACAACGTCACGTTCCAGCGTTTTCACGGTGTCCTTTCCCGCGGCCGGGAGGGCCGCCGTTCTTCCAATAAATGAATGATATTCATTTACTGGAAGAACTGTAGCGCGCGTCACGTGCGCAGGGAAGCCGGTCCACGGGGGCAATTCCCCGTGTGACACCATGAAGACCTGTACCGCCGAAGGGAAAAGGGCACATGACAAGGGACGAAACCCGCCGCAGGAGTGCCGGACGGCCGGTGAAACGGGTGCTTTCGCAGGAGCGGATTGTGACGGCAGCTCTGGCGGTCATCTCCTCCGGCGGTTACGGAGCCCTCACCATGTCCGCACTGGCCCGCCGTCTGGGGGTGGCGCCGTCGGCCCTGTACAACCACGTGGAATCCAAGCAGGAAGTGCTGCGCTGGCTGCAGGACTACGCGATGTCCTCAGTGGACGTGTCGGGGTTTGCCAGCCTGCCCTGGGACGAGGCGCTGCGCGAGTGGGCGCGTTCCTACCGGGATGTTTTTGCCCGGCACACGCCGCTGATTCCGGTCATTGCCGTGCTGCAGGTCAGCGGCGCTCCGCGCACGCTCGCGATGTACGAGACAGTCGCGGCAGGACTGGAACGTGCGGGCTGGCCGGCGAACCGGATAGTGCCCGCCATTGTTGCGCTGGAATCTTTTATCTACGGCTCGGCGTACGACGCCGGGGCGCCGGCTGACATTTTTGACACCGGCACGCTGGCGGCGGACAGCCCGCACTTCACGGCTGCGGTGCAGCAACAGCCGGGCCGTGCCGAAGGTCGGGCTGCCGACACCGCCTTCGAAGCGGGGCTGGACGCGCTGGTGACGGGTCTGGGCAGGCGCGCCGGACTCCGGGTGGAGTCCGGCGCCGCCTGAGCCTTTTTCTTGCGGCGGAACCGGCGGGTCAGGCCAGGGCGCGGACGGCAGCTTCCAGCACGTCCAGGGCATCCGCCAGCAGTTCCTCGCCGATGACCAGCGGCGGGAGCAGGCGCACCACGTTGCCGTAGGTGCCGCAGGTCAGGATGATGACGCCCTCGGCCAGGCAGGCTGCGGCAACGGCCTTGGTGAGGTCGGCGTCCGGGGTCTTGGTTCCGGGCTTCACGAATTCCAGCGCCAGCATGGCACCGCGGCCGCGGACCTCGCCGATTACGCCGGTTTCTTCCGCAAGCTGCCGCAGGCGCGGAACCGCCAGTTCCTCGATCCGGCGGGCACGGCCGGCCAGGTCAGCGGTTTCCATGGTCTGGATGGCTGCCAGCGCGGCGGCGCAGGCAACCGGGTTGCCGCCGTAGGTGCCGCCCAGGCCGCCCGCGTGGACGGCGTCGAGCAGTTCCGCCCGGCCGGTCACGGCTGAAAGCGGCATGCCGCCGGCAATGCCCTTGGCCATGGTCAGGATGTCCGGAATGACGCCCTCGTGCTGCACGGCGAACCATTCCCCGGTGCGGCAGAAGCCGGACTGCACTTCATCGGCAATGAAGACGATCCCCTTGGACTTGGCCCATTCGGCCAGCCGCGGCAGGAAGCCTTCGGCCGGAACAATGAAGCCGCCTTCACCCTGAATCGGCTCGATCAGGATGGCCGCAAGCTGGTCCGCGCCGATCTGCTTTTCAATGGCCAGGATGGCCCGGTCCGCGGCTTCGGCGCCGGTGATCTCCGGATTTTCCTCGCGGAACGGGTAGCTCATGGGCATCCGGTAGATTTCGGAGGCGAACGGCCCGAATCCGGTCTTGTACGGCATGGCCTTGGCGGTCAGCGCCATGGTGAGGTTGGTGCGCCCGTGGTAGGCGTGGTCAAAGGCGACGACGGCGTCGCGGCCGGTGGCGGACCGGGCAATCTTGATGGCGTTTTCCACGGCTTCGGCGCCGGAGTTGAAGAGCACGGTGCGCTTTTCGTGGTCCCCGGGAGTGACTTCGTGCAGCTTTTCGGCCAGCGCAATGTAACCCTCATAAGGGGTCACCATGAAACAGGTGTGGGTGAAGTGCTCCACCTGGTCCTTGACGGCGTCCACGACGGCGGGGTCCGAGGCGCCCACGCTGGTCACGGCAATGCCGGAGCCCAGGTCAATGAAGGAGTTGCCGTCCACGTCGCGGATGATCCCGCCGTCGGCATCGGAGACATATACCGGCACCGAGGAGGCAACCCCCTTGGCGACTACGGCCGCCCGGCGGCGGTTCAGTTCAGCGGACTTGGGTCCGGGGAAGGTGCCGTTGATACTGCGCTTCTGTTCCAGCCGGTAGGCGGGTGAGACGGCTTGGGTGCTCATGGGTTGTGCCTTTCAAACGGTGCTGCGGGTTGTTGGTGGTGCGTCTTGGCAGGGCATTCAGCGCCGCCGTGGCGGTGCGTGCCGGTTAGGCGTCCAGTGCGGTCATGACGTGCTTGATCCGGGTGTAGTCCTCCACGCCGTACATGGACAGGTCCTTGCCGTAGCCGGAGCTCTTGAATCCGCCGTGCGGCATTTCGGCCGTCAGCAGGATGTGGGTGTTGATCCAGACGGCGCCGAAGTCCAGGTCGCGGGCCAGGCGCATGGCGCGGCCGTGGTTGGAGGTCCAGACGCTGGAAGCCAGCGCGTATTCGACGTCGTTGGCCATTTCCACGGCTTCTTCCTCGGTGCTGAAGCTCTGCACCGTGATGACCGGGCCGAAGGTTTCCTTCTGCACAATGTCATCGTCCTGGCGTGCGCCGGTGATGACGGTGGGCTCGAAGAAGAAACCCTTGGCGCCGGCCCGCTTGCCGCCGGTGGCAATGCTGCAGTGCTCCGGCAGGGAGTCGATGACTGCATTGACCGCATTGAAGTGGTTGATGTTGTTCAGCGGACCGAAGTAGTTCTCTTCGGAATCCTCGTTCCCGGTCTGCAGGGTCTTGGTGTGTTCCACCAGGGCAGCCACAAACTCGTCCTGCGCGGATTCCTCAACCAGGACGCGGGTGATGGCGGTGCAGTCCTGGCCGGCGTTGAAGAAGGAGAATTCAGCCACGGCCTGGGCGGTCTTCTGCAGATCCGCGTCTGCGAAGACCACTGCCGGCGCTTTTCCGCCCAGTTCCAGGTGGGCGCGCTTGAGCGTCTTGGCTGCGCCGGAAGCCACGGCGATGCCGGCGCGGACGGACCCGGTGATGGAGACCAGGCCGGGCACGGGATGCTCCACCATGGCGGCGCCGGTTTCGCCGGTGCCCAGGATGACGTTCAGGACGCCGGCGGGGAAAATTTCGCCGGCGAGGCGGGCCAGGACCAGCGTGGATTCGGGAGTGGTGTCGGAGGGTTTGAGCACCACGGTGTTGCCGGCGGCGAGCGCGGGGCCGATCTTCCAGATGGCCATCAGCAGCGGATAGTTCCAGGGCGCAACCTGGGCGACGACGCCGATCGGCTCACGGCGGACGAAGGAGGTGTGCCCCTCCAGGTACTCCCCTGCGGACTTGCCCTCCAGGAGGCGGGCGGCACCGGCGAAGAACCGCAGCTGGTCCGCGCCCACGGCTACTTCCTCCGCGGCAATAACGGAAGGCACCTGTCCCGTGTTGCGGTGCTGGGCCTCCACGAGCTCATCCGAGTTGGCTTCCAGGGCGTCTGCCAGGCGCAGCAGCATCAGCTGGCGTTCGGACGGGGTGGTCCGCTTCCAGGTGGTGAAGGCCGCGGCGGCGGCGGCCATGGCGGCGTCGACGTCGGCCTGCACCGAGACGGGAGACGAGGCAACCACTTCGCCGTTGACCGGGTTGATGATTTCCAGCTGCTCGGTTCCCCGGGCCGGAACAAACTCTCCGTTGATAAAGTTCTGCAGCGTCTGGGCCATGGCTCGCACTGTCCTTTCAGAAGGCGGTCCCCGGACTCCGTTGCCCGGGGCTTTTCTCCCAACCTATGCCGTGCAACGCAGGTCACATAGGGGCAACAGGACAAGAACACACCGTGCCGCCTGTGCAGACGCCCAAATGGCCACCCCTATAGTTACCCCATGCCGATTTTCCTTTCCGACCTCCTGGCCGCTCCCGGGCTGGACCTGATCCAGCACGGCACCGCTGAGGTTGCCGCCGCTCCCCTGCAATGGGTGGCCGTCACCGAACTTGAGGATCCGTTTCCCTTCCTCGGCGGCGGCGAGGTGGTCCTGACCACGGGACTTCGGCAGCGCACCGGGGCGGTGCAGCGCAGCTTCGTGGAGAGCGTGCACCGGGCGGGGGCACTGGCCATCGGCTTCGGCACCGGCCTGAGCCATGCAAAGGTGCCGGCCGCCCTGATCGATGCCGCCAACCGGCAGGGCCTGCCCGTGTTCGAAGTGCCTTATCAAACTCCGTTTGTGGCCCTGGGCAAGATGGTGGCTGATGCGCTGTCTGCGGACCACGTCACCCAGCTCCGGGAACTGCTGGCCGCCCACCAGTCCCTGGCCGGAGCACTGCTGGGCGGCAAGGGCCTGCCGGGACTGCTGCAGGAACTCGCCGGCCTGCTGGGCAACCACGTGTCCCTGCACCAGTACGGTGCACGGGTGTTCGCGACCGGCTCCGATGCCGGCGACTCCGCGTCCAGGCACCGCGTTCCCATCGCCACCGGGCTGCGGGACCGCTGCGCCCTGGTGATCACCGAACCCTACCGGCGCCCCGACATCGTGGCCTACGCACAAAGCCTGATCAGCGTGGAGCTGAGCAACCAGGCCCGCCGCCGCGCCCGCGACCGGGCAGTGACCGGGCAGCTGCTTACCGACGTCGTGGCCGGGCGGCTGGCCGGAAACGACGCCGCGCTCCGTCTCCAGGGCGCCGGGATCTCCATGGCCAGGCGGCACCTGACCTTTCTGGTGGAGGTGGCTTCAGGCCAGGTGCGTTCGCTGCCCACGCTGCCGCTGCCCGCAGAGTTCGACGGCGCCGCCACCGCCGTCGTCGACGGCCGGCTTGCCGTGGTGGTTCCGGAGGGAGCCCGCACCGACCTGGCCGGCATACTGCGTGATTATCTCTACGGCAGCGGGCTGACGGCGAAAATTGGCGTGGGCGGTTCCTATGCGGAGAGCGCCGGACTGCGCTGGAGCTATTTTGAGGCCAAGGAGTCCCTGCAGCGCGGACAAAGCATCAACGAACCCGAGCGGCTGAGCCTCACCTCACTGCTGATGTCCGGCACCGACGTTCCGCTGGCAGATCTGGCCGCTGAGGCGCTGGACCCCTTGACGGATTTCGACGCCGCCCATGATGCGAAGCTGCTGGAAACACTGGAGCAGTATTTGGCCCTGAACGGATCGGTGGCTGCAGTAGCCGATGAGCTGGGCCTGCACCGGAACACCGTGCGCTACCGCCTGGGGCAGATCACCGAGCTGACCGGCTACGATCCGGCAGCGACCGCGGACCGCGTGCATTTGTTCCTGGCGCTGAACGTCCGCAGGCTCGGCCTCGGCGCGGTGTGAGTGTAGAGATGACGCCGCACCGGCTCATCGAGCGTAGAGATGGCGCCGCATTGAGGCGCTGAAAAGAGTATCGCCTCGACACTCGGGGGGCGCAGGGGCATTATCTCGACATTCGGTGCGGTGTGAGCCTGCGAAAAACCTCGTTGCCCGTTACCGCCCGGTAACCATATTCTGGAGGGATGACCAACAGCGTGCAGCCGGCCCGAACCATCCGCTGGCAGGGCGAGGATGACTCCGCACGCCAGGACACCGCAGCGGTCTCCTTCCGCTCCCGGGAACTCGCTGCCAGCGGCACGTCCACCACCGGCGAGTATTCGGCGTCATGGTCGCTGTCCACCTCTCCGGGCTGGGTAACCACCCGCTTCTCCATCCGGGTGGAGGGGCAGGGCTGGTCCAGGTCGCTGGAACTGACCCGCTCCGGTGACGGCAAGTGGTCCTCCGAGACTCAGGAATCCGGCGACGCGGGTCTGCCCGCCCCGGGAATCGAGGATCCCGGCGCCTTGGACAACGCCCAGGATGTGGACCTGGCCCTGTGCCCCCTGACCAACACCATGCCCGTTCTTCGCCTGGACCTGCTGACTGCCTCCGCCCCGGCCGATGACACGAAGCTCACCGCAGCGCGGGTGGAAATGCCCAGCCTGCGGGTCCTGCCCAGCGATCAGGTGTATTCGCAGGTTTCCGCCTATGACCGGGACCGGGGCTACGGCGTGGTGCTCTTCAGTTCCACCTCCCACGGCTTCACCGCGGAGCTGACCGCGGACGCCGACGGAGTTGTCATTGACTACCCCGGGCTCGCCCGCCGCATGCACTGACCCGGCCGCCGGGTGCACCGGGCTGCCTCCGCCCGCGGCTAGGATTGAAGTACACCACCCGCAATTTTGGAGACCCCATTGAGCCAAATGTTCCTGGACAAATTCAAAGCACTGGTCCCCAAGTATCTTGAGGACGACTGGCGCGAAGAAGAAGACGGCATCCCCGCAGACATCCTGAATGAGATGCTGGACGCCCACGACTTCCCCATTCCCCTGGTGCTGCGGGAGTTCTACCTTGCCCTGGGCAACAGCGAAGACCTCATGGAGGCGTACCACTTCTTCTGGGATCCGGACGAGCTGGAAATCGAAGACGGTTACCTGCTCTTCCTGGAAGACGAGGACGAGAAGTTCGCGTGGGGCTTCCGTGTGGACCAGCTGGATGTCCCGGACCCGATCGTCTGGCGCCGCAACAACGCCCGCGGTGACTGGCAGAGCGAAGAGGGCACCTTCAGCGAATACGTCTTTGACATGTTCGAGTGGGTCTTCGAGGAAGATCCCAACTAAGCCCTGCCCCGGAAGGAACCTGAATGCAGCAGCACGGCACCGTTAATGATGTGTGGCCCAGCCACGCGCCGGAAAACTACCAGTGTCCGTTCTGTGACATGGCATCCGGGGATTTCACCTCCCCCGGGAACCTCTGCGAACCCGGGGACCTGGTGTATTCCGATGAGCTGGTGCTGGCGTTCATCGCTTCGCACGGCTTTGATCCGGAGCCGGGCCACGTCCTGGTGACGCCGCGGGAGCACTTTGAGCTGCTCTATGAACTGCCCGACGACGTCGCTGCCCGCATCATGCTCGTCACCCGGGACATGGCGGTGGCCATCAAAAAGGCCTGGCGGCCCGACGGCGTGACGACCCGGCAGCACAACGAGCCGGCGGGCAGCCAGCATGTGTGGCATTACCACCAGCATGTGCTGCCCCGCTGGACCGATGACGGACTGTATTTCACGCCGAAGCGGCCCATCGTGCCGCCGGCCGTCCGGGCCCGCAAGGCCGCCGAACTTCGCGCCGTGCTATCGGGCGGACCGACCCGGCATTGATGCTGCGCCGCGAGTATTACCCCCCGGCCCTACGGCCGTGACCGGTCAGTCTCGGGTTCACGGTCCCGGCTCCAGGCATGGGAGTAAAGGCCAAGCGCGGCTTCCTCCTGGGGAGTAATGCCAAACCGGTTGATCAATTTTCGGCTTTGATAAAGGGTCAGGAACTCCGCGCTGCGGCTGATGCGGGCCTTATCCGCCTGGTACAGGTAAGAATCCACGGCGCGGCTCCAGCGCTTACGCCAGGTGTCAACGGACGGCTCGGCAGCGATGGCGGACATGATATTGAGTGCGGGAACGATCTGTGCAGCCGTCCGCAATGTCAGGGCTTGGCGTGCGCGTTCTGCCTGGGGGCCAAAAGACTCCGTGCAGCTGCGCAGATGCCTCGTCCAATAGTAGTCCCAGCTAAGCGCCCGGCGATCCGGCCACAGTGCCGACCGGGGTCCGCGCATCATGGCATAAGCCGTGTCGTGGAGAAGCAGGGCCGCGAACGCCGAGCGGGTGCCGGCCGCGGCAAAACGGCCCAGTGCCCAAGCCGCGAGGTCCGAGGAGAGTTCCGCCGCTTCGCTGGTGAGCGCAATACCCTTGATGCCTCCGAAGGAAGCCATGACTGCCTCGATGTGCGGCGTGGCTGGCCCGCCCTGGGGTGGCGGGTATTCGCCGCGGTGTTTCTCGAAAAGATCCAGCTCCCCCAGCTGGGGCGAGCACTGGAGCGCGAGAGCCTGTGCAAAGCGCTTCAGGCGGCCCGCGATCTCGCCCCGGAGCAAAAAATGCACCTGCACGCTCGGTTCCCTGGCATCCAGATGCCGTAAGTAGAAACTCCGCTCGGCCCCCCACAATCTGGCCTGGGCAATCAGCGGCGTGACCACGTGCCTGACGACGCCGTCACACGCCTCCGGACGCGCCGGCTGCACCGTCAGCACCCACCAGCCCGTCACCTCGGCCTTCTGCGGCAAGGACCTGGCCGGCACCGCCCCGGCCTGCTGAACTTCACGGCCCGTGGACACAACTTGACTCATGCTCTCCCCCTGGAATCTACTACGACGTAGTGGTTCACAGCCTTGCAGAGACCCGGAAAGTGCCTTCTGACCTGCAGGAAAATATAGTAAGTATGCTTATAGGGCTTGCCGGGGGCGGCCGCGCCCGTTAAAATCCGCTCCTAGACGTCCCGCTCCACCACGGCCACGGCAAAGCTGGCCAGTGCCTGCTTGACCACGGTGTCCGGCAGCGGCTGCAGTGCGGCGACGGCTTCGTCGGACCACTGCCGGGCTACGGCCCAGGCCTCGGCCGTGGCCGGGTTGCCGCGCAGCGCGCGCACGGCGGCGGCCAGTGCGGCATCCGAGCTCAGGTCCCCGTCCACCAGTTCCAGGACGGCGGCCGCGTCGGCGTCCCCCGCAGCGGCGTTGCGGCGCAGGAGCAGCACCGGCAGGGTGGGCACGCCTTCCCGAAGGTCGGTGCCCGGGGTCTTTCCGGATTTGGCCTCGAGGCCGGTGACGTCAATGACGTCGTCGGCCAGCTGGAACGCGGTGCCCACCTTCTCGCCGTACTCCACCATGACGTTGATGGCCCGGCGGTCTGCGCCGGAGAAGAGCGAGCCGAACTCTCCGGCGGCCGCAATCAGCGACGCTGTTTTGCCGGAGATGACGGACAGGTAGTGTTCCAGCGGATCCTGGCCTTCACGCGGTCCCACCGTTTCATGCAGCTGGCCCATGCAGAGCCGTTCAAAGGTGCGTGCCTGAATGCCCAGGGCTTCGCCGCCGAGCTCGGACACCAGCGAGGAGGCACGGGCAAAAATCAGGTCTCCGGTCAGCACCGCCACCGAGTTTCCCCACACCTCGTGGGCGGTGGGCGCACCGCGGCGCATCGGCGCCGAGTCCATGACGTCGTCGTGGTAGAGCGTGGCCAGATGCGTCAGTTCGACGACGACGGCGGCCTGGATGACGGCGTCGTTCACCGGCTCGGGACCCAGGTGGGCGGCCAGCAGCGCCAGCAGCGGGCGGATCCGCTTGCCGCCGGCCTGGGCCAGGTGGCGCGAGGTCGCATCGGCAAAAGGATCGGCGTTGGCGATCGCTTCCAGGAGCCGGGTTTCCACCAGTTCCAGGGATGCGGCAATGGAAGGGCCCAGCTGGGGGTCTTCGGCAATCAGCGCAAATCCTGCCGGCAGGGCGGGCGAGGCATCGTCAGCGGCAATGTCCGGGCTGGTGTTCGAGGATTCAGTCACGGTGTGAACTAACTTTTCGTCGGAGCGGGTTGGACTGCGGGCGGGAGGGCCCGTCTTGGTTCGAGGCTGCCGGGACAAGTGCTTCCAGCACGGCAATAACTCTATCCTCCAAACCCTTGTCATTGCGGTCCGTGAGGTTGGCCAGCATCCGCACCACAAACTTCATCAGCACGGGAAGGGGCATTCCGGTGCGCAGGGCAAGCTTCATGATGGCCGGTTTGCCGATCAATCCGGCGAAGATCCGGCCCAGGGTGAAGTGGCTTCCCCACTCTGCGCGGATGTGGTCCGCGTAGCCGGAAAGCCGGTAGTCGAAGGCTGCCTGGGCGGACAGGATTCCCGGAGTGCGTGCCTCGGCTTCGGCGGCCACAATGAAGTCCGCCGCGAACCGTGCGGATTCCATGGCATAGGAGATGCCCTCGCCGTTGAACGGGCTGACCATGCCGCCGGCGTCGCCAAGCAGCAGCAGGCCCGGAGAGTAGTGCGGGGTGCGGTTGAAGCCCATCGGCAGCGCCGCGCCGCGGATCTCCCCCACCTGGTTTTCCGGCGTGAAGCCCCACTCGGCAGGCATGCCGTCAGTCCAGTCGCGCAGGACCTTGCGGTAGTCCAGCTTGCCGAATTCCTTGGAGGAGTTCAGGATGCCCAGGCCCACGTTGGACGTGCCGTCTCCCACGCCGAACACCCAGCCGTAGCCGGGCAGGGGGTTTCCGGCGGCGTCGGGCAGTTCCAGCCAGCCTTCCATCCAGTCATCGTTGGTGCGCGGGCTCTGGAAGTACGTGCGCACGGCAACGCCGAGGGGCCGGTCGTCGCGCTTTTCGATGCCGAGGCTCAGCGCCGTGCGGCTGGAGTTGCCGTCCGCCGCCAGCACCACGTCGGCAAAGAACTCACGGGTTTCCCCGGTGCGCCGGCCGGCGTCGTCGAGCACGTTGGCCACCACTCCGGTGACCCGGCCGTCGTCGCCGCGAAGGGCGGACGTCACCGAATGGCGCTCCAGGATGAGCGCGCCGGCGTCCTGGGCATGGCGGGCCAGAGCCTCGTCAAAGCCCAGGCGGGTGCGGATCAACCCGTAATCGGGGAAATTGGAGAGCACCGGCCAGGGCAGTTCAACGGTCCGGCCCGCAGCAATCAGGCGCAGGCCCTTGTTGCGGCGCCAGCCCTCGGACTCCTCATGAGGCAGGCCCAGGAGCTGGATTTCGCGGACGGCGCGGGGCGTCAGTCCGTCGCCGCACACCTTTTCCCGCGGAAAGGCGGTCTTTTCCAGGACCGTGACGTCCACGCCCGCACGGGCAAGGTAGTAAGCAGCGGTGGAACCGGCTGGGCCGGCTCCAACAATGAGGACCTTCACTTAGCTGGCTGTCCTACCCGGCTTCACGGCACGGTGGATAGCCACAATGCCGCCGGTGAGGTTCCGGTAAGCCACGTCGTCCCAGCCGGTTTCCGAGATCCAGGCAGCCAGTCCGTCCTGGTTGGGCCAGGCACGGATGGACTCGGCGAGGTAAACATAGGCATCCGGATTGGAGGCCACCTTGCGGGCGATGGCGGGAAGGGCCCGCATCAGGTATTCCGTGTAGACGGTGCGGAAGACGGGCACGGTGGGCGAAGAGAACTCGGCGATGACCAGGCGCCCGCCGGGCTTGGTGACCCTCAGCATTTCCGCGAGCGCCTTCTTGGGCTCGTTCACATTGCGCAGGCCGAAGGAAATGGTGGAGGCGTCGAAGGAGTTGTCCTCGAACGGCAGGTTGGTGGCATCACCGGCAACAAAGTCAATGTCGGGACGGCGGCGCTTGCCCACCTTGAGCATGCCCAGGGAGAAGTCGCAGGCCACCACATCAATGCCGGCATCCGCGTACGGTTCACTCGATGTGCCGGTCCCGGCGGCCAGGTCAAGCACCCGCTGACCGGGCTGGGCACCCACGGCATCCACCACCAGGCGGCGCCAGCGGCGGGTCTGTCCCATGGACAGCACGTCATTAACGATGTCGTATTTCGGTGCCACGTCATCAAACATGGCAGCGACTTCATCCGGGCGTTTTTCCAACGATGCGCGCTTCACTCGATCATTGTCTCAAAGAATGTCCTAGGGACCGAACGCGCGCCGTGTCTTTCACCTCACGGGCAGGAGCCTCATCCCCCGCAGCGGCGCCGAAAGCACGCCCGGGCATACCGCCGCGAGGAGTAGGCTGGAGTCATTATGACCACCCTGCGTTCCCTGACCGTGCCCCTTGGTGAATTGTCCGCCACAATCGGGCTGCTGGAGTATCTGGTCCTCAATGACCAGCTTGCCTGGATACGCAGCGGTGAGGGGCTGGTGGGCTTCGGCGAAACGGCCCGCTTCACCGCCAGCGGACCCGAGCGGTTTGCCGATGCACAGCAGTGGTGGCTGAAGCTTGCTTCCGACGCCGAGATCGATGATCCGCTGTCCGTCCCCGGCAGCGGGCTGGCAGCCTTCGGTTCCTTCGGTTTTTCCAAGCGCTCCCCCTTTGAATCCCGGCTGATCGTGCCGGAGATCGTGGTCGGCTCCCGGGACGGCGTCGCCTGGATTACCCAGACCACTGCGGATCCCGACGCCAAGCTGAGCCCGGCGTCCGCGCAGGCAGCCCTCGCCCTGCATCTGGATGCCCTCCCTCCAGCCCGTGAACCGGACACCCGTGACCGCCTTCTGCCCGGCATCCTCAGCGAAGCCGAGTGGAAGAACGCCGTCACCCGCTCGGTGGCGCACATCAGTGCCGGGGACCTCAGCAAGATTGTGCTGGCCCGTGACATTGTGGCCTCCCTCGCCTCCCCGGTGTCCGCGGCACAGGTTCTGCGGGAGCTGGCCCTGCGTTACAGCAGCTGCTGGACCTATTCCGTGGACGGGTTGATTGGTTCCACGCCGGAGATGCTGATCAAGGTGGAGAACGGCGTTGCCCGCGCCCGGGTGCTGGCCGGAACATTGGACCGCGCCACTGCCCCCGCTGACGACCCCGAGTATCCGCAGCGGGTGCTGGTCGGCTCCGACAAGCAGCGCCACGAACACCAGATTGCCATTGATTCACTCACCCGCCAGCTGCTGCCCTTCACTTCCTCCATGACCTCGCACAGCGAACCCTTTGTCCTGGAATTGCCCAATGTGTGGCATCTGGCCTCGGACGTCACCGCCGAGCTGGCTCCCGGGTCCGACGGCGGGATCCCCACTTCACTCGCACTGGTAGAGGCGCTGCATCCCACTGCGGCGGTGTGCGGTTTCCCCACGAGTGTGGCCGGCGAGCTGATCAGCGAGCTTGAACACATGGACCGCGGACCGTACGCGGGACCCGTGGGCTGGATGGACGCGGCGGGCAACGGAGAATGGGGCATTGCGCTGCGCGGCGCCGTGATCGAAGATCCCCATACCGTGCGTCTTTATGCAGGCTGCGGCATCGTCGCTGGCTCCAACCCGGCCGCGGAGCTGGCTGAGACCTGGAGCAAGTTCCGCCCCATGCTGGAAGCCCTCGACCTGGACCGCGTCCGCCCGGCTCCCAGACCCTAGACCTTATGAGGCACCCTTGACGGTGTGACGAAGGTTGTGTATGGACATCGCCTCGGAGTGCGTATAATTGAGTGAGCGTGCATAACTATGCATCGCCCATCAAGGCAGCTGCATCGGCTCACCGGAGCCGGTCCCGTCCTTCCGATCTGAGGTTCTAACTCCCATGCAGTTCAAAGCTCGCACCGCACTGTCGGCCGTTCTGGCCCTCGCCGCCCTCACCGCAACCGCCTGCGGCGGCGGCGGCACAGCGGAAACAGAATCCGGGGCGCCCCTGGTCAACGAGGGCACACTGACGGTGTGCTCCAATGTCCCGTTCGAGCCCTTCGAATATGTTGGCGAAGACGGCGAATACACCGGTTTCGACATGGATCTCAGCCGCGAGATTGCCGCCGGCATGGGCCTGGAAATGGAAGTCCAGAACGCCAGCTTCGACGGCCTGCAGAGCGGGACCGTCCTGGCCGCCAACCAGTGTGACATCATTGCCGCCGCCCTCACCATCACCGAAGACCGCGCGGCAAACCTGGCCTTCTCGGACCCCTACTACGACTCCCTGCAGTCGCTGCTCGTTCCCGCCGATTCGACGGCCGCCTCCCTGGAAGACATGTCCGGCAAGAAGATCGGCATCCAGCAGGGCACCACCGGGGAAACCTACGCCCGCGACAACGCCCCGGACAGCGCCGAGGTCCTCGCGTTCCAGACCGACGGCGAGCTGTTCCAGGCACTGCAGGCCGGCACCATTGACGGCGTCCTCCAGGACCTGCCCGTCAACCTCGACCACACCGACGGCGGAAAGTTCAGCATCGCGGGAACCTACCCCACCGGAGAGTCCTACGGACTGGCCGCCAAAAAGGACGGCAGCGAGGAATTGATCAAGGAAATCAACGCCCAGCTGGCCGAGATGCGCAGCAACGGAAAGTACCAGGAAATCTACGACGAGTACTTCACCGAATAAATACCTGCCTCGGCTGGACGGGGCACGGCGCGCGGCAATATTCATCTCAATGAAATATGACGTGCGTAGAATCTAGATTGCTTTCATCTGTTTATGAAGGGGCAATCGCCACTGGCTCCGTCCACGAAAAGGTTGTAGATCCATGCTGAACAAAGCACGCAGAACCGCGCTCACCGCTGTAGCCCTGAGCGCCCTGGCACTGACCGCCTGCGGCGGTGACGATTCAACGGCCGAGGGCGCGGGTGATTCCGGGCTTGGACTGGTATCCGAAGGCACCCTGACGGTGTGCTCCGAGATTCCTTTTGAGCCTTTCGAATATGAAGAAAACGGCGAATACACCGGCTTCGACATCGATTTGATGAAGGCGATCGGCGCCGGCATGGATCTGGATGTGGAAATCCAGCAGCAGGGATTTGAAGCCATCCAGAGCGGCACGGCGGTGAACGCAGGAATGTGTGACATCAGCGCCAGCGCCATCACCATCACGGAGGAGCGTGCCCAGAACATCGAATTCACCGATTCCTATTTTGATTCGGTGCAGACTCTTCTGGTTCCGGCTGGCTCCGACATCAAGGGAATTGATGACCTGGCAGGCAAGACGGTAGGCGTACAGCAGTCCACCACCGGCGCGGATTATGCCAAGGAAAACACCAAGGACGCCGAGATCATCGAATACCCCGGCGACGGCGAGATGTTCCAGGCCATCAAGGCCGGCAGCATTGACGTGATCCTGCAGGACATCGCTGTCAATGCGAACCACACCAAGGACGGTGCCTTCGATATTGTCGAGGAGTACCCGACCGACGAGTCCTACGGCTTTGCAGCCAAGAAGGGCAACACCGAACTGGTCGAAAAGATCAACACCCAGCTGACCGAGTTGCGCGACAACGGCAAGTACACCGAAATCTACGACTCGTATTTCGCTGACTAAGCACTGACAAAGCACTGAACGTTCCGCCGTCCCGGATAAGTTACCATCCGGGACGGCGCCTCATACATCTTCCCCGGAAGGCTCCATCTTGAAACCGTCCACCC
The DNA here is from genome assembly GCF_058269275.1 of Arthrobacter sp. TJ-178. Taxonomy (NCBI): domain Bacteria; kingdom Bacillati; phylum Actinomycetota; class Actinomycetes; order Micrococcales; family Micrococcaceae; genus Arthrobacter; species Arthrobacter sp. TJ-178. The sequence goes on from NZ_JBZCNK010000001.1 coordinate 559,900, forward strand.
GCAGACTCCTCTTCCGGGGAGTCCTGTATGCCGTCTTCATCCTGGTCATCGCTGCCATCGTCCTCCTCGCGGACTGGAAAGCCATCGGAGTGAACTTCTTTGATCCCGAGGTGGCCAAGAAGGCCTTCCCGACGATCATCACCGTGGCTGCGAAGAACACGATCATCTACACCGCCATAGCCTTTGCCGGCGGATTGGCACTGGGCCTCATCCTGGCCCTGATGAAGCTCTCTCCAGTGGCGCCCTACCGCTGGGCCGCCACTGCCTACATTGAAATCTTCCGCGGCCTTCCGGCCCTGCTGGTGATCTTTGCGTTTGCCTTTGCGGTGCCGATTGCCTTCTCCTGGCGTCCGCCGGGCGGCAACGCCGGTGCCGGCCTGATCGCCCTGATCGTGGTCTCGGCAGCCTATATCGCCGAAACCATCCGAGCCGGCATCCAGGCTGTTCCCGCAGGCCAGATCGAAGCCGCCCGTTCCCTGGGCATGGGTCCGGCCTGGACCATGGTGTCGGTGACCCTGCCGCAGGCCTTCCGCATCATCACCCCGCCGCTGACCAACGAACTGGTCATCCTGATCAAGGACACTTCGCTGCTGTTCATCGCCGGCATGGCGCTGGGCGACCGGGAACTCACAACCTTTGCCCGCGATGCAGTCTCGCAGAACGCCAACGCCACTCCGCTGGTGCTGGCCGCCCTGATGTACCTGATCATTACGCTGCCGCTGACACAGCTCGTGGCACGGCTTGAACGACACAACCAGAGAGGCCGGTGAAGGTCATGAGCACTGAAGCAACCAGCTCCCCCGCAGCCGCCAGCAACGCGGTGCCCGCCATCCAGGTGCGGGACCTGCACAAGACTTTCGGTTCCAACGAGGTGCTCAAGGGCATCGACTTCCATGTGGACCAGGGTGAAGTGGTCTGCGTAATCGGCCCGTCCGGTTCCGGCAAGTCCACTTTGCTGCGCTGCGTCAACCGCCTTGAGGAACCCACCAGCGGCACCATCCTGGTGGAAGGCGTGGACATCACCGACCCCGAGACCGACCTGGACAAGGTCCGCACCCGGATCGGCATTGTGTTCCAGCAGTTCAACCTCTTCCCGCACCTGAATGTGCTGAAGAACCTCACCCTGGCCCAGCGCCGGGCCAAGAAGCGCGGCAAGGCCGAGGCGGAGGAAATCGCCCGCAGGAACCTGGCCAAGGTGGGCCTGGCGGACCGCGGCGATGCCTTCCCCGCCCAGCTCTCCGGCGGACAGCAGCAGCGCGTGGCCATTGCCCGGGCGCTGTCCATGGATCCGGACATGATGCTTTTTGACGAGCCGACGTCCGCCTTGGACCCCGAGTTGGTGGGCGACGTCCTCGCCGTCATGCGCCAGCTGGCCGAAGAAGGAATGACGATGATGGTGGTGACCCACGAGATCGGCTTTGCCCGCGAGGTGGGCGACCGCGTGGTCTTCATGGACGGCGGTGTTGTCGTGGAGCAGGGAACCCCCGGCGAAGTGCTGGATAACCCGCAGCACCCGCGCACCCGCGAGTTCCTCTCCAAGGTGCTCTAGCGCTTTCTTCCGTAACAAACAGCAGCCCTCCCGCACTTGTGCGGGAGGGCTGCTGTTTGTCTTTCGAGGCCGGCCGGATCAGGCCAGCACGGCGTTCACTGCGTCTTTGACCCGTGCATGCAGGTCCCGCAGCGCGCTGCGCTGCACCGGAACCTCGATGATGGACCGGCCGGACACCGGGGCGTCCAGGGCAGCGTCGAGCTCATCGACGCTGTGCACCAGCCGGTGCGGAACGCCGTAGCCGGCCGCCAATCCGGCCAGGTTGGCGGTGTGCGGGGTGCCGAAGAAGCGCTCGACGGCGGCTCCGTATTCTTCGCGCTCCCCCAGTTCCCCGTGCTCCAGCAGGGAGAAAATACCGCCGCCGGAGTCGTTGAGCACCACAATCTGCAGGTCCGGTTCCGGTTCGCCGGTGCCCAGCAGCAGGGCGCCGGCGTCGTGCAGGAAGGTCAGGTCCCCCAGCAGCAGCCGGGTGGGAATGCCGTTGGCCAGGGCAATGCCGGTGGCGGTGGAGATGGTGCCGTCAATCCCGGCCAGCCCGCGGTTGGCGTAGACGTCCAGCGGATGCCAGTCCGGGGCTGCCACCAGGTCCATGTCCCGGATGGTGTTGGAGGAGCCGAGCACGAGGTTCCCGTCCGCATGGTCCCAGACCAGATCCGCCACGTGCAGGCCGGTGAGTTCGTGTTCCGCCTCGAGCAGGGCGGACACCGCGGCCATGGCAGCCGCCGACGCGTCCTGCCAGCGCCGCAGCCACCCCGGCGCTCCGGCGCCGGCGAAATCAAAGAGCCCGGCCAGGTCCGGGATGACGGTTTCAGGCCGGCGGCCCGGCGTGAACCAGTTGACCGGGCGCGGAACATACAGGGCTTTTTCGACGTCGCGGCGGGCCAGCAGTGCGGCCACCGGCCGGGAGAGGGTGGGCCGGCCGAAGACGACCACCCGTTCAACCTCCGGGCCGAGCTCTTCCAGCAGCAGCCGGTACGCGCCGATCGCGTTCGGGCCGAAACGGGCATTGGAAGAGGGCTCTGCCAGCAGCGGCAGACCCGCCCGCTGGGCAAACAGTGCCGCAATCTCTCCCGCGCCGTCGCCGGCCACCACCACGGTTCGGTGCGCATCGGAGCGGTTCAGCACTGATGCTTCCCGACCGGTGGCGGCGGGCTCGGAGGGCGGCGCAGCGGCCGCACCGCCGTCGTCGTCCGCTGCAGGCAGCTCCCCCTCATCCCCTGCCTGCGGAATCAGCGGGTCGCGGAACTGCAGGTTGATGTGGATCGGTCCGGCGGGAGATTCCGCACCCGCCCGGGCAAAGGCAGCGGCAATGGCGCCGGCAGGGTCCTCCCCCGCCCGGACGTCAGCGGCCGAAGCGGGGAACTGCGCGAAAATACCGGGCTGGACGGTGGTCTGGTTGGCACCGGTGCCGTGCAGTTCAGCGGGCCGGTCGGCGGAAAGCACCACCAGGGGAACACCGGAGTGGTGAGCCTCCATCACGGCCGGAACCAGTTCTCCCACTGCCGTTCCGGAGGTGGTGGCGACGGCGGCGGGGCGGTGCCCGCCCCGGGCCAGGCCGAGGGCGGTGAAACCGGCGACGCGTTCATCGATCCGCACATGGACCCGGACCCGCCCCTGCACTTCGGCCTCCGCCAGCGCGTAGGCCAGCGGCGCACTGCGGGAGCCGGGGGCGACGACGACGTCGGTCACCCCGGCGGCCGTCAGCGCGGATACCGCCGAGCGGGCGGCCTGCAGCGAGCTGAGGTTGGTTGCCGCCTTCGGTTCAGTGCTGCGGGCGGATGGGGTCAGGCTGGGGGACTTCGAGGATCCGGTCACTCTTCCATCCTAGGGTTTGGGGGCGGCGGTGTACCGACGGATGTCCACTGCACCCGTGCCGAGCAGCCTCAATTCTGGAGGATTCGAATGTCCGGAAAAACCCTTGCAGTCCGGTTCGTTAACTCTTGCCGGTGGATAAGCTGGTCCGCTATTTGACGTTCTATGCCTTAGAAAAAACATCCCCCTTTGGGCAAGAAGCCCTCGCCAGGGTACACACCGGGTTACAGGAGCCAAAGATGAACAGAGGCGCCTTTTCCGGGTCTTTAAGTTCCGACACATTCTGACGGTGACTCAATCGGATAGGAAACGGACCAAGGCTTGATAATGTGAACAAAATTGTATCTGAGAGGTAAATGTGGCGCGTCGGGGATTCTTAGCGGAAATGCAACACCAAGCCAAGTTGGCTGAGCAGCGCCAACGCGCCGCGGCTCGGGAGCAGGCGGCAGTATCGCGGCGCGCCGAGCAGGCAAGAAAAGCTGAACAAAGGGCGGCGCTCACCTTACAACGTGCCTCAGAGGCCGACCGCAAGCGACTGGAGAAGGAAGCTGTTGAGGCGCGCATCGCCGCGCGACAGGCTGAAGTCGAACAGCTCAATGCTGAACTCGCTGCCAGATACGATGAGGTCGACAGCCTTCTTGAGGCCACCCTGAATGTGGACGACTACGTTGATCTCAACAGCTTGCGGCGGACCGTCGAACACCCGCCTTTTGTGAGCAGGCTCGAAGCTCCCATTCCTGCACCTGAACCGATAGATGACCCTCCCGTACCGGTATTGCAGGCGGTTGCCGCGCCAACCGGATTGTTCGGACGAAAAAAGAAACTGGCTGAAGCGCAGGGACAAGCCCAGAGCGCCTTCGCGGATGCATACTCTTCCTGGGAGCGCGAGATGGAGCAACTCCCGGGGAGGCGCCGACAGTTGGCCGCCAGACATGCTGCGCTTGAACAAGAAAGACAACGAGGCCTCGCTGCAGCACGGACGCGCTACGAGGCCGAGTGCGTAGCACGCGAGGAAGAAGTCGCTCAGCACAACGCCTCCCTAGATCAGCTAATTACAGACCTCAGCTACGGCGTGGTGGAAGCAGTTCAGGAATACGTCGGAATCGTGCTTGCGAATTCCGTATACCCCGGGGACTTTACGGCCGAACACGAGGCGCAGTTCATACCGGAGAGCGCTGAGCTTGCACTGCGCGTCCTCATCCCTAGTCCGAGTCTGATACCGACGGTCAAGGCATACAAATATGTCAAAACTAGCGACGAAATAACGGCTACAGCACTCTCACAGAAGGATGCGAAAGACCGGTATACCAGCATCGTTCATCAGGTCGCATTGCGTACCCTGCACGAGGTCTTCGAAGCCGATCGGCGCGAGCTTATTCAGAGCATCTCATTGGAAGTTGGAACGCAAACGATCAACCCGGCTACAGGTAAGGAAACCTATATTCCTTTCGCTGCGGTAGGCACCTCCCGCGAAGCGTTCGCTGAAATTGATTTGTCAGCTGTAATCCCGTCGGCGACGTTGGAACACCTTGGTGCCGCGCTCTCGAAGAACCCCCTAGGGCTGGTCCCGGCCAGTGGCTCAGGAGTCCGACGCGCCTAATGTCTACCGACGAATCCTTGGTGTTCAATCCGCCGCCTGGATGGCCGCGACCACCGTCGTCTTGGCGGCCTCCCGTCGGTTGGAAGCCCGATCCCGCGTGGCCAGCGCCTCCTGAAGGCTGGCAACTCTGGTTGCCTGCCCAAGGCTCCAACAATCGGGTTGACACTGGCCCGCTGTTGGCACCTACTCCTCCGCCCGATCCAGCCGAGCAGTCAGTGACTTTTGGCCGCATGACGTTTCTAGAAGCAGAAAATGCACTGCTGAGGCAGCGCCTGGCGGAAGCCACCGCCGCCTCAGGCTCCTACGTTGAACTCGATGATGCCCGGGTGCTTCAAGAAGTCGGCATATACAGATACCACCACCCCTTGGAAAACGCTGAGGCCTTTCGCGACCGCCTGCGCGATATTGAGGCCCGGATCGCTGACCTAGTGGGGCAGGGAAAGGCGATCATAAAGTCGAATCTCTTTACTTTCGACAATTCTCTCGCCAAAGGTCGGCGGATGACTGATGATCTAGCCAAACTTATGCTCCGCGCCTATAACGCCGAAGCGGACAACAGCATCAGATCCTTAAAACTCGGTAATGTCCTCACTGCCAAGCGGCGCATCGATGCCTCTCGGCTAGCGATCGCCAAACTTGGCGCTCTGATGGAAATGCACATCAGCGACGACTTTCACGCACTGCGAATCGAAGAAATCGAGCTCACCTCCGATTGGCTGATGAAGAAGCAGGAGGAGAAGGAAGCGGAGCGAGAAGAGCGCGCTCGCCTACGTGAGGAACGCCGGGTAGAACGTGAACTTGCCGATGAGCGCGCCCAGCTAGACAAGGAACGCAGCCATCTCCTAAACACACTGAACGCGCTCCGTGCGTCGGGTCAATCGGATCCCGGTTTGGAACTGCGGCTTGAGGCCATTGACCAAGCTATTACCCAGAATGATTTCCGAACTGCAAACATCCGCGCGGGCTACATCTACGTAATTTCTAATCGGGGCGCGTTCGGTGAGGACGTCGTCAAGATCGGCCTAACCCGGCGTCTTGAACCAACTGACCGCGTCGCAGAACTCAGCGGAGCATCGGTTCCGTTTCGCTTCGACATCCACACCCTGTTCTTCTCCGAGGATGCAGTAACACTCGAAAATGAACTCCACAAACACTTCGCAGCAAGAGCACTCAATCAGGCAAATCCTCGCAAGGAGTTCTTCTTCGCAACCCCCGCCGAAGTCCGTGAAGTGCTGCAGGACAAGGTCGGAAACCTGTTGGAGTTCAACGAAGGAGCGGCGGCCACAGAATACCTCCAATCTATAAACCTGTGGCCGGACCGCCCACTTCATGGGACAACTGCTGAGACTCGTCCCTAGGCAACCTCGTTGACCTAAATACGTTCTGCTCGCTGATTGCGGCAATCAGCGACCGGGATAGTCCGGCATCGCCTGGTGGTTGCTCCTCGGTAAACCCTGGATGTCCGTCCCCGTGAAGCGTGCCTCAGTACGCCCGAACCCGCTGCTCGACAACCAGGTGGATGAGCGCAAAGGCCTTGTCCTCATCAATGGCTCGAAGCGCAGCCTCCACAGCGGCGGGAACATCGGCGTCGTGTTCCACCTTGATGCCGAACCCACCAAAGGCCTGGGCCATGAGTGCGAACTCGGGGTTTTTCAGCTGAGTGCCCGAGATCCGGTTCGGATAATGGCGTTCCTGGTGGGTGCGGATGGTGCCATATTCCTGGTTGTCCATCACGATCACCAGCGGGGTTGCCCCGTATTGGGCGGCAGTGGCCAGTTCCTGGCCGTTCATCAGGAATTCGCCGTCGCCGGCGATGGTCACGACGCGCCGGCCAGGGTACGTCAGCGACGCTGCGACCGCCGACGGAACGGAGTAGCCCATGGAACCGTTGCGGGCGCTGACCATGGAGGCGTAACTCCTGGTGGGGAAATAGCGGTGGGCCCAGTTGGTGTGCTCACCTGCGCCCAGGGTGATCATGGCGTCGTTCGGCAGCGTCGGCACCAGATGGGCCATCAGGGTATCCATCCGGGCCTGACCCGTCCCGGGAGCGGCCGGCGGCAGGGCGGAGAAGGTCTCCTGTTCGCGGCGCATGCGGGAGGTCCATGCCTTCCACTCATCCCTGACCGGCAAATCCATCAGCACCAGGTCACGGACAAAGACGTCCGGCTTGGCGACGATTTGGTAGGAAACAGGTCCGGACCGGCCCCGCATGGAGGGGTCAATCGTGACGAGGAAGTTCTTGTTGGTCCAGTCCTGGCGCACCAGGAAACCGTCAGTGATCACATCGCCGGGCACGGTGCCGACGAAGACCAGCAGATCGGTCTCTTCCAACAGGTCATAGGTCGGCTTCGGCCGGCCGTACCCGATCGGGCCCACGTATGAGGGTGAGTCGAACGGCACCGTGCCTTCGCACCGCCACTCGGCGGCGGCCGGGAGGTGGTGTTCCTCCAGCCACCGGGTGAGGGCGTCCGCTCCTTCCTGCGTCCAGTCGTTGCCACCGGTGACAAACAGCGGTTTGTCGGCTTCCCTCAAGGCGGCTTTCAGGGCTTTCCAGTCCGTCACGGTCATGCCGCCCGGGGCAACGGGAATCGGCGGATGCAGCACTGCGCTGATCTCCTGCCGGATGATGTCCTCCGGAAGCCCGACGACGACGGGGCCCGGACGGCCGCTCATGGCGGCGAAGATCGCTTCGGCCACAATTTCGGACGCCCGTTCCGCGTGGTCCAGCACCATCACGCGCTTGGCTCCGGTGCCGAACCAGGCCTTGATGTCGAATTCCTGAAATGCTTCGCGGTCCCGGTGCTCAAACGGGATCAGGCCCACAAAGAGCACCATGGGAGTGGAATCCTGCCAGGCGGTGTGCAGGCCAACGTGCGCGTTGGCAGCGCCCGGCCCGCGGGTGACCATGGCGATGCCCGGCAGCTGCTGCATCTTGCCCGCGGCCTCGGCCATGTAGGCTGCCCCGCCCTCGTGCCGGCACACGACGGTTTCAATCGACGAATGATGCAGCCCGTCCAGCACATCGAGGAAACTCTCGCCGGGCACCACGTAGGCTCGCTCCACTCCGTGGGCCGCCAGCGAATCAACAATTACATGGCCTGCCGACTTGGTGGTCCGGGAGGCGGTTGCAGCCATCGAGGGATCAGGCACGCGGGAAAGGGAGGATGCCTGAGGCAGCACTGACGTCATTGTCATCTAGTCGCTTTCGTTGCTCGGATACATCGGTTTATGCCGCCATGTTGTCGACGGCTGGTGTTGTCCCTTGTCGCAGCACATATGGCGGGGGCCAGGGTGGGATCATCGTAACTGCCGCGCCGGCAGCGCGGGGAAGTGTGCCGATGGCCGGGATCACAGGCTGTGCGTCAGGGCGCCCGAACGATCCGGCGCCGCACGGCTGCTTAACGAGCAGAAGCGGGAACTCTGCGGTTCCCGCTTCTGCTTCCCGCCGACTCTGCCGCTAGTCGGTGACGCCGGCCTTCGCCTTATCCGGCTGTTCCTGCTCCGGATCATGCACGGCGTCCGGATGCTGCATGCCGTCCGTGTACCACTCGGTCAGCGCCGGGTCGTCGCTCTCAAAACCGGCACCGGCACCCTCTTCCTCCGGCACGTGGGCGGCGCCGAACACAAAGTCGTCGCCGTGTTCGTCAATGCCGCGGCGCACGCCGCCCTTGATGGCCTCCAGGGCGTAACGGCGGCGGATCATGAGCGGATCATTCCGAAGGTCCTTGCCCCAGGAGATCATGACGCCAATCAGGATGACCACAAACGGCAGAGCGAACGTGACCATGATGGATTGAAGCCCGGACAGGGCATTGCGTCCGCCGGCCAGCAGCAGGAACATGGCGATCAGTCCCAGGGCTGCACACCAGACAATGGTGACCGGCTTTGACGGCACGGCCCGGCCGGACTGGGACATTGACCCCATGACGTTGCCGGCGGAATCGGCCGCGGTGACGAAGAAAACGAGGATGGCCAGCAGGCCGATGACGCTGGTCACCGAGCTGAAGGGGAGGTTGCCCAGCAGGTCGAACATGACGTTCTCCCCTGATCCTTCAACTTCCATGTCCTCGCCGTTCATGTTCATCCAGATGGCGGTGCCGCCGAAGACCGTGAACCAGACAACAGAGATGGCCGAGGGGACAAAGATCACCACGGTGACGAACTGCCGCAGGGTACGGCCCTTGGAAATCTTGGCAATGAACATGCCCACGAACGGCGACCAGGAAATCCACCAGGCCCAGTACAGGGTGGTCCAGGCCGTCAGGTATTCCTCTTCCACTTCACCCTGGCTTGCGGAGACCGACAGCATGTCCGTCATGTTTCCGGCAAACGAGATGAGCGAGGACGGCAGCAGGTCCAGCAGGAAGAACGTTGGTCCGGCCACGAGGACAAAAACAGCAAGCAAAATCACCAGCGCCATGTTGGTGTTGGACATCAGCCGGATGCCCTTTTTGATGCCGGCCACGGCGGAGATGGTGAAAACAACAGTGAGGAGGCAGATGGCTACGACGACGAAGCCGTTGCCCAGTTCCTGGCCCGTGATGATCGAGGTTCCGGTCCGGATCTGGAGCGCGCCGATGCCCAGCGAGGTTGCCGTGCCGAAGAGGGTGACCAGAACGGCCATGATGTCGATGGCCTTGCCCAGGACGCGGTTGTTGCCGTTCGGGAAGACGGGTTCAAAGAGCGAAGAGATCAGCGGCAGCCGCCCGCGGCGGAACGCGGCGTAGGCCAGCGCGCCGCCCACCAGGGCGTAAATGCACCAGGCAAGGGTGGCCTGGTGCAGGAAGGAATCCGTCATGGCCGGAAGGACGGCGTCGGAGCTGCCCGCCTCGGCGTCGGTGGACGGCGGCGGGGACAGGAAGTGGCTCAGCGGTTCCATCGGCCCGTAGAAGATGAGTCCGATGCCCAGGCCGGCGGCGAACAGCATGGAGATCCACGAAGTTGTGGAGTACTCCGGGGTGCTGTCGTCCGCGCCGAGGCGAATGTTGCCGGTGGGGCTGTAGCCGACCACCAGCATGAACAGCACGATCGCAACCACTGTGGCGTTGAACAGCCAGCCGAAGTGGGTTACCACCCAGCCCTGCATTGAGGTGCCCACCAGGTTGAGGTTGTCCGGGGCCAGGATCGCCCAGGCAAGGACCGCCGCCGTTACGGCCAGCGCGATGACGAACACGCTGCGCCGGGTCGGAAAGCTGGCCCCGGTGTCCTCGACACTGATGCCGGGGACCAACCCGGGGTGAATGCCGAAGGAGGGTTCAGAGGCGGCGTGGCGCAGCGCTTTTTTCATTCGGTCAACGGGCCGTCCGGCGGGCCTGCGTTCCGCAGCACCGGAACCGGATGACCTGTCAGTGCCGCCGGACAACTGGCTTGGCCGTGTTGGGTCAGAATTCATAACGTACGACAATAGCGCATGCATTGCAATTCATAACAATTCCGGTGAATTCCATGGCGTCATTTAGTAATAGAACAATCCCCGCCATAGCAGTCAATTCGCGGTAATACTAATTACTTTCCTGCAAGGATGGGTGCCATACTTTCACGCATATAATCCGCGATCTCGCTTTGGGTGACGGCAACATCAAGCACGAAGAGCCCCTCGGCCCCGGCAGCGAGCCATTCCTTGAGCACCTGAAGGTCCGCAAGGGAATGCATTTTCACACCCTGGGCACCCAGGGACCGGCCCAGGGCGCTAAAGTCCACCTCCGGAATTTGCATTGCCGTATCGTCGAGGCCCCGTGCCGCGTACTGGTGGATTTCCGCACCGTACGCCGCATCATTGAAGATCACCATCACTCCGCTCGGAATGGCCCGGACGGCTGACTCAAGGTCCGCCAGCGCCATCAGGGCGCCGCCGTCGCCGGCGATCAGCACCGTGGTGCGGTCCGGGCGGGCCGCTGCCGCCCCTACGGCAGCGGGGATTCCCAAACCTATGGACTGGAAAGCCGTGCCCACCATCATGAGGCCCTGCGGGTCGGGCGCCTGGCAATACATGGGAATCCAGCCGCAGAAATGCCCGCCGTCCTGAACGATGGTGCGCTCGGCGGGCAGCAGGGCATCAAGCTGCTGCGCCACGGCACGGGGGTTCAGCCGCCCGTCTGCTGCAAATTCATCCGCCGGCTGGTCGTGTGCAAAGGACTCGGTGCATACCTCCGGGTGCTGGCTCCGCCAGCCTCCGTCCACCGCGGAGACCGCAGCTGTGAGGGCCGAAGCCAGTTCCCGGGTGTCCGCCTGCACAAAGCGGGTGACCCGTTCGTGGGTGGCCTCATTGAGTTCATCAACCTGGATAATCTCGGCATCGTCCGCAAAGAGGGACCCGTATCGCGTCTGGAAGGCGTTGAGGCTGGCCCCCAGAACAAGAATGAGGTCGGCCGACCGCATGAGGTGCAGCGGTCCGCTCCGCGCAAACCCTCCGGCGATGCCCAGGTCCCAGGGCGTGTCCAGGCTGTTGCGGGCCATGACGGAGGTGGCAAAGAGCGCACCGATTTTATCGCCCAGTTCTACGATCGCCGCCCCTGCCCCGGAGATTACGGAGCCGTTGCCGGCCAGGATCATCGGCCGGCGGGACCGGTTCAGCAGCGAGGCAAGCTGTTCGACGACGGCGGCGTCCGGCACCGCACGCTCACCCGGTTCCTGCGGTGCAGCCGGCTCCTGGGTTTCCGCAACCGCATTGGAGAGATCGTAGGGAATGGACAGGATGACCGGACGCCGTTCAGTGCGTGCCGTCGTGAAGGCCTCCTCGGTCAGGCGCGCGGCATTGCGTGCGGTGACGGTGAGGGTCTGGACGCCCAGCCCGCGGGCGACCATCAGCTGGTCAATGTCCCATGGCCGGGGGCCGGAGGTCGGGGCCTCGCCGATCACCAGGACCAGGGGGGTGCGGGCCTTGGCCGCCTCGGTGAGTGCGGTCAGGGAGTTGGTGAAGCCGGCGCCGTAGGTCACGGTGGCCGCTGCAATTTTGCCCGACGCCCGGTAATAGGCGTCAGCCATGGCCACGGTTCCGGCTTCATGCCGGGCGCTGATGTACGGCAGGCCCCGGGCCGTGAGGTTGGCCGTGAAAAACGCGTTGCCGTTGCCCATCAGGCCAAAAAGCACCTCGGTGTGCCGCATGCACACTTCAGCGACGACGTCGGATACGTTCAGATGTTCTGTCATGTCAGGTCCTTGGCGGGTTAGGGCAGGGGCGCCAGCAGCGCGGTTGCCTGCCGGGCCACCGCCAGGATCCTGTTGTTGGCTTCCGTATCACCAATGGTGATGCGGATGCCTTCGCCGGGAAACGCGCGGATGGAAAGGGCATTGTGCTCAAAGAGTTCGGCCAGCGTGCCGGTGCGGTCCCCGCTCTGGAGCCAGAGGAAATTCGCTTCCGAAGGCAGGACAGGCAGTCCGGCTTCCAACAGGGCGGCGTACACCCGCCCGCGTTCCGAAACAAGCGTGTCAATCCGCTCTTGGAGCTCATCTTCGGCCCGCAGCGATGCCAGCCCGGCTTCCTGGGCCAGCGCCGTGACACCAAACGGCACGGCAACCTTGCGCAGTGCAGTGACCAGGCCCGGTGCGGCGACGGCATACCCCAGGCGCAGCCCGGCCAGCCCGTAGGCCTTGGAAAAAGTGTGGAGCACGGCAACATTGGAATACTTGCGGAACATATCGATTCCAACGGCGGTGTCCTCCGCACGGTTGAAGTGGAGATAGGCCTCATCCAGCACCACAAGAGTGCTGGAGGGAACAGCCTGGAGGAAGGATTCCACGGCGTCGGCGCTGAGCACGTTGCCCGTGGGGTTGTTCGGATTGCAGACAAAGATCACCCTGGTTTTCGGAGTGACCGCGGCAGCCATGGCTGCCAGGTCATGGCTGCCGTCCGGAGCCAGCGGTATGGGCTGCGGGGTGGCTCCGGCTGCCGTCACCAAAAGCGGATAGGCCTCAAAGGACCGCCAGGCGAACATCACCTGGTCGCCCGGATTGGTTGCCGCGTGGATGATCTGGCTGGCGACTTCAACGGATCCGGTGCCAAGGGCTATGTTCTCCGGCTCCACCGCCCACCGAGCCGCAAGGGCGCCGGTGAGTTCTTCCGCGGCGATCTCCGGGTAGAGGTTGATGCCGGATACGGCCCGGGTCACGGCCTGCACAACGGAGGGAAGCGGCGGATAGGGATTTTCATTTGAGGAGAGCTTGAAAGCCTTCAAACCGCCGACATCCGCGGGGGTCTTTCCCTGACGGTAGGACGGGAAGTTCTCGAGCCCGGCACGGTGCGGGATGTTCATGGTTCTCCTCATGGGCCGGAGCTGAAGGGTAGACGCAGCGCCAGCGCGCTCCCCGATGAGGGTAGAGAAGGGCTGTTCCATAAACAAGCTGCCTAGGTAGCACCGAACAATCTGCCAGTCGCGGGAACCCTTTACCTCTGCTTTTATGTACAAATTGTCTAGCTTGTCCCGGCAAAGTTGCTCATGGCCCCATTAGTGATTAGCGTCACCCCGGGACTGCCAGCGTTGTACATTCCCCGGCAAAGGGCGTGTGGCTGTCATTTCCATCATTCGAAGCGGAGCTTCTTCGCTTCCTGACGCTTGTGAGGCATCTGCATGACCACCGCTGATACGAAACCCGGCACCGCACTCCGCGAGCCGCGGTCCGGACTGGGACGATCCATGAGTTCCCGCCAGCTGACCATGATGGGTCTTGGCAGCGCCATTGGTGCCGGACTGTTCCTGGGATCCGGGGTGGGCGTCCAGGCAGCCGGGCCCGCCGTGCTGATTTCCTATCTCGTGGCCGGGGCACTCGTCATTATTGTGATGCAGGCCCTGGGCGAGCTGGCAGCAGCGAACCCCAGCTCGGGTGCATTCTCCGTCTATACGGAAAAGGCCTTTGGAAAGACGGCAGGTTCGGCCGTTGGCTGGCTGTGGTGGTTCCAGCTTGTTGTAGTGATTGCAGCTGAAGCAATCGGCGCTGCCGGCCTGCTCGCCTCGGTCTTCCCCAGCCTGCCGGTCTGGCTGATGGCACTGGCTTTCATCGCCGTCTTCTCCCTCATCAATGTGGCGGGAGTGAAGAACTACGGTGAATTCGAGTTCTGGTTTGCGATCCTCAAGGTCGCTGCCATTATTGCGTTCCTGCTGATTGGAGCCGCCCTGATCTTCGGCTGGCTGCCCAACTCCTCTTCCCCCGGGCTCGGCAATCTTGTGGGGAACGGCGGATTTGCGCCGGCCGGGCTGCCGGGGATCGCGTCGGCCCTCCTTGTGGTGGTCTTTGCCTTCGGCGGCACGGAGATCGTAAGCGTTGCCGCAGCCGAAACCGCTGACCCCGTCCGCAGCGTGGGCAAAGCCATCAAGACCGTTGTGTGGCGGATCCTGGTGTTCTACATCGGCTCGCTTGCTGTCATCGTCACCGTGGTCCCCTGGGATTCCGAAGCGCTCGACTCTCCCTTCGCCGCCGTCCTGGCCATCGCCCGGATCCCGGGAGCGGAGACCGCAATCGTCCTGGTCGCCGCCGTCGCCCTGCTGTCCGCGCTGAACGCCAATCTCTACGGGGCGTCCCGGATGAGTTACTCGCTGGCCGAGCGCGGCGACGCACCCAAGGCGCTGCTGCGGCTCAATAAGGCAAAGGCTCCCGTCCTGGCCGTCCTCGCGTCGGTGGCGGTTGGCGTGGTGTCCACGGTGCTGGAACTCTTCTTCCCGGACCGGGTCCTTCCCACCCTGCTGAACCTGGTCGGATCCACGATCCTTTTGGTGTGGGCTTCGGTTCTTCTGTCCCAGTTTGTGCTCCGCCGCCGGGCCGACCGTTCCGGCCAGGAGCTCAAGCTGAGGATGAGTGCTTTCCCCTATCTGACCGTCGCCGGAATCGTGCTTTTGGCAGCCATTCTGGTGCTGGCCTGCTTCGACTCAGCGGCCAGGACGCAGCTGCTGTCCACCGTAGCCCTCACCGGGTGCATCGCCGTCGTCTGCAAACTGGCGCACACGTCCCGTGCCCGGAAGATGCAAACCCTCAGGAACTAGGCACCGGCTTGCCGGGCCCGCCCTCCCTGCGCGGGCCCGGCAGCCGCCGGCCCAAGCGTTGACTCACAGCCGTGTCCTCCCTAGGCTTGCGGCCAAGCCGGAGCGGCACCCCAGTCCGTCCGCATCCGGCCCTTCCTACGGCTGTCAGAGAGGAACCCATGCCGCTCTACTCCTACCGCTGCCCAAACTGCGTCGATTTTGACGTCCTGTTGGCGATGGGCGACGCCGCCGGTTCCGTTTCCTGCCCTGCCTGCGGAGCGCCTTCCCGCCGGCGGTACACCGCCGCGCATCTTTCCAGCAGTTCCTCCGGTGCCTACCGGCTCATCGAGGCCACGGAACGCTCCGCGGCCGAACCCGCCGTCGTCCGCTCACCAGCAGGCAGCGCCGGCAAAGCCCGCGGCATCACCACCAATCCGCTCCATCGAAAGCTGCCCCGTCCCGACTGATCCGCGCCGCCCTTCCACCCGTATGAGGAGTAGCCATGCCCAAGACCGTCTTTCCCCTTGATTCGTCGAAGAAGTTCGAGGACCAGGAAAAGTTGGGACATAACCGGTGGCACCCCGAGATTCCGCCGGTGGCCGTGCTGAAACCCGGGGAATCCTTCCGCGTGGACTGCCGCGAGTGGTTCGACGGGGCCATCGTCAACGACGATTCAGCCGAGGACATCCTCAACGCGCCCCTGCTCACGGTCCACAAGCTCAGCGGCCCGTTTGCCGTGGAGGGCGCCAAGCCCGGCGACCTGCTGGTGGTGGACATCCTCGATGTTGGACCCATTCCGCAGGAAGACAGCGGCCCGCTGGCCGGCCAGGGCTGGGGCTACACCGGGATCTTCGCGCGTGAAAACGGCGGCGGTTTCCTGACCGAGCAGTTCCCCGACGCTTACAAAGCCATCTGGGATTTCAACGGCCAGACGGCGACGTCCCGCCATGTACCCGCTGTCTCCTTCACCGGCCTGATCCATCCCGGGCTGATGGGGACCGCGCCGTCGGCCGCTCTGCTGGCAAAGTGGAACAAGCGCGAAGGGGACCTGATCGCCACGGACCCGCACCGGGTGCCGCCGCTTGCCCTGCCGCCGGAGGCCGAGCACGCGGTGCTTGGCGCCCTGCCGCGCGACCAGTGGGGCCGCGTCGGAGCCGAGGCCGCGCGCACCGCTCCGCCGAGGGAAAACGGCGGCAACCAGGACATCAAGAACCTCTCCAAGGGCAGCAGGATCTTCTATCCGGTGTTTGTGGACGGAGCCAACCTCTCCGTCGGTGACCTCCACTTTTCCCAGGGCGACGGCGAGATCACCTTCTGCGGCGCCATTGAGATGGGCGGCTTCATCGATCTGCGCGTGGACATCATTAAAGACGGGATGGACACCTATGGAGTGCAGGAGAACGCGATCTTCATGCCGGGAAACGTGGAGCCCCAGTTCAGCGAATGGATTGCGTTCTCCGGCACCTCGGTGACGCTCGACGGCGAGCAGCGCTACCTCGACTCGCACCTGTCCTACCAGCGGGCGTGCCTGCACGCTATCGATTACCTGACCAAGTTCGGCTACAGCCCGGAGCAGGCCTATCTGCTGCTCGGCGCCGCACCGATCGAGGGGCGGCTTTCAGGTGTCGTGGACATTCCGAACTCATGCTCCACCGTCTACATCCCGACGTCGATCTTTGATTTCGATGTGCGGCCCTCAGCCTCCGGTCCGTTCCAGATCGATCCCGGCATCGGCGCGCCGCGGGCCAGCAGCCGGTAAGGAACCTCCCAGTCCGAGGTTCCGGCACCAGGACTGCACGGCCGCGTTCCACATCTCGGGAGCGGCGTTCCACTCCAGTGTGTGATGGGCGCCTTCAAATTCCACGAGTTCCGCACTCCGGCTTTGCCGGGACGCGAATGCCCGGGAGAGCTCCACAGGTACGGAGCGGTCCTGAGTGCCATGGAAGATTAGTGTCGGAATATTCGAGGGCTTATCCAGACGAGTTCCGGGCATGTCCTGCCACCGGAGCACCGGCTCCCCCGGCGGACGAACCAGGTTGACGGTGTGCGGCAGCCAGCGTGCCAGGAATCCGGGGCAGCCTGCACGCCGCAGCTGCGCTGCAATGATCCCGGGCCAGTCCAGCGCCGGTGATATCAGGAGGACACCCGACGTGCTTTCCGCCGGGTGCTGCTCAACTGTGCGCAGCACGATGGACGCGCCCAGGGACCAGCCCGCAAACAGGATCCTGCGGGCACCGTGGTCCAGTGCGTAGCGTCGCGCGGCTTCAATGTCCTTCCATTCGCTGGCGCCCAGATGGCTGCGGCCCGGCGCCGGCGACAGGTCCAGCGACGTGCGGTACGCAGGCAGCAGCGAGGTGTAGCCCAGGGCGGCGAAGGCCGCCACGCCGCGCAGACACTGGCTGCGGGAACTGCCCAGCCCATGGACATGAATGACCCACACATCTGTGCTTCCCGACGACGACGGCGGCGGCGGAATAACCCAGGCCGGAAGCCCCTGAATCAACGTGTCCTCAGCGGCAATTCCGAAATCGGCCGGGGTTTCACCCAGATGGCCGCTGAGCCGGCCCGATCCGTCCCGAACAATTCGTGCGGCGTTCCCCCTCTCGACCATCCGCCGCGCCACTCGGCCGACAGCGGGCGGGCCGAGTACAACCAACTCACCGCCGGAGGCGGCACGCATGCTCAACCGCCCGGGATGTGCACCGAATCCACTGGGATCAAAGTCCAGATACTCCTGCTCACCGCTCGTCCCATGTCCGCGGATCGCCACCAGCTTCCGGCCGGGACCTGCATCAGTGGCTTTGGCCCGGATTATCGAACCTGCCGCTGCGGGAAGGCAAACGGCACCAAGGACGACGGCCAGAACGGCCAGAGGCGGCCGCGTCATCAGACGGACCGCCCCTGTTTCAGGCACAGCGCCTCGGCCTCATCCACAACGCTCCGATGCGCGGCCGACAGCTGCCTGCCGCGGTTCTCGGCGAGGTCCATCCAGTCATGGATTTCGATCACCAGGCGGTGAATCGTATCAGCGGTACCCCGCGTGCTTTTGCGGCTCCGGGCAGTGACGGTCCGGGCGGTGGTTCCCACCAGGCTGACGGCGGGCGTCTGAGCCACGGTGCCAAGCCAGATTTGCGTCAGCTGCGGCTCAAGCTCCCTGATCCTGCGCCGGACGCTGAGATCACTGAAGATCCGGCATATCGGGGCGACCGCCAGGCCCGCGCAGAGCAGCACCACGGTCGCCGGGTTGGACACGTCATACACGGATCCGACAGCCTGCCTGAGCTCCTCGTTGCCGCTCACCTTTGCCCCGTCCATAATCAGCACCGAAATGGACAAGACGATTCCGGCGACACAACCAAGGGCAATAATTCGAAATCCTACCCGGAAGCGTTTGCGCCTCATTTTCGGCACATTCCGCCAACAGGTGATGAGCGTTCCAACCATCGCCGCCAGGATATAAAGGTACTGAATTCCGGAGTAGACGGCGGCTGCCGGCTGGTGACCGTAGTCCAGCATGAAAGAGGCCGACGGATAGGGATCATCAATGAAATAGAAGCTCACTCCCATAATGACAACTGCGGCCACAGCAGTACGCCGTATCCGCATCTCATCCCTGCTGCTAAACGCGTCACCGGGCCTTGCCCCGCGGGCAATCGCCCGGGACAGGTAATAGACGCCGAAGACCAGCAGGACGTTGGCCGCCAGGTCCAGCCCGTTGGGCCAGGGCAATTCATGTGCTGCCCCGAGGTATATCCCGTCAATGTCGGTGGTCAGTGACGCGGCGATGATTATGGCTGCCTTCAGCATGGTGTTGTCCGGCCGGGATCCGGCCCGAAGGGCCAGCGTCAGCACAAGCAGCCACATGCACAGGGCGGCTATGAGGGCATTCACTCGAAGTACATCTCATAGCGGCAGATTTCACGGCTGGATTCGCGGATTGCTGCAGCCAACAGGTCGGCAAGATGTTCTGCCGCAGCTTCCAGGTCGGAGCGGAAGTCACCGCGTGCCAGGGCTTTGGCCACCATCTCACCGGAGAGTTCCCGGAAAACACTGACTCCCTGCCAGGTTGCCTCCTGGTATTCGTCATGCCGGAGAATCATGTGCGAGAGTTCGTGCAGAATCATCTGCTGGCGGTGCAGCTTTCCCCGGGCCGCAGAGTGGTAGACAACGTCCGTATGTTCACGCGGAATCCAGAGACCGCAAATAGTCTTTCCGGAGAGGTTTTCACTCTGAACAATCTTGATGGGGCGTCCGCGAAGTTCTTCGATGTGACCGATGAGGGATTCCAAAGTTACATGAGCGGGCAATTGAAGGCCGCTAAACGCAGCTCCGGCCGTTTCTCGCACATCTTTCTCCATGGGTTCCTCAGTAATCCGAATATTCAAGGTCTACGGTAAAAGTGTAGTTCCGCACTTGTTCCAATGCTTTACTTTCACATATGGAAGAAACACCGGGACAGCGCAGCGAACCGCATGAAGGCGGTGTGGCGGAACGTTTGAACTGGCTTCGTGCCGCCGTCCTTGGTGCGAATGACGGAATTGTGTCGACGGCGGCAACCGTGGTGGGCGTCGCCGGTGTTACGAACACCCTCGCTCCCATCCTGGTGGCAGGGACAGCCGCGGTTGTTGGCGGTTCGGTGTCGATGGCGCTCGGGGAATACGTCTCGGTCAGCAGCCAGCGCGACAGCCAAGAGGCATTGATTGAAAAGGAACGCCAGGAGCTGCGGGAAGACCCCGAGGGGGAACTGCTTGAGCTGGCCGGCCTCTATGAGCAGAAGGGGCTCTCTCCGGCGACTGCCCGCCTGGTTGCGGACGAATTGACCGACCATGACGCCCTCGCAGCGCACCTCGCCGTGGAGCTGAACATCGATGAACTCGAAGTGGTCAACCCGTGGCATGCAGCGTTCGCGTCAGCCGGTGCGTTTGCGGCCGGGGCCGTTCTGCCGCTGCTGGCCATCCTCCTCATGCCGGCGGGAATCCGTATTCCCGTGACGTTCATCGCGGTCCTTGCGGCCCTTGCCATCACAGGTGCCGTCAGTGCGCGGGTGGGTGGCAGCTCCCGTCGCCGGGCCGTGGCCCGCCTCGTCATCGGGGGCGCGCTGGCGATGGCTTTCACCTATCTGGTGGGAACGCTGCTGGGAACCACCGGCATCGCCTAGCCGAGAGAATGAACAAGCAACTCTGGGTGAGGCCAGGCACGGGAGATGGATCTCACGGCGCCCCGTCCCCTGAAGTCAACGCAGCACTTACCACGGCATCCGCGGCTTGCAGTCCCACGTCGGCTGCCGTCTCCGTGTCCGCCCCGCGGAGGAGCATTCCCAGCACTCCGGTGTAAACCAGCACCAGCTGCCCTGCCAAAGCATCCGCATTGTCGGCACCGGCCACCGGGACTGCCAGTTCCCTCAGCCGCGCCTCCAGCAGGTCCGTGTCACTGGACAAGGCGTCGTCCAGGGCCTGCCCGGGACGCGGCGACTCGGCCGCCACCCCGAGAAAGGCGCACCACCGGGCAGCCGTCACGCGGGCCCGATAGTGCTTCAGGGCTGGAAAGACGGCCAGCAGCCGCTCCCTGGGCGTGGATGCGGCGGCTATCTCCTGCTGCCATGCCTCATCCCAGCGCTCCAAACGCCGCTGCAGGGCCTGAACAATAAGCCCTTCCTTGTTGCCAAAGTGTGCATAAAGGGTGGCCGGTGCAACATTGGCACGTCTAAGAATCTCATCCACCGGCGTAGCGGCGACTCCCTGTGTGAAGGCGAGCTCTTCCGCTGCATCAAGCAGACGCTGGCGGGGGCCGGGTTGTGCAGTCATCTTCCAATGCTATAACGTTCGTTTCAATGAAACGATCGTTACAGCCTCTCCAACAGCAGGCAGGTCCGATGTTCACGGTCGGCGCCGCAGCCCTGATCGCGGCCACGTACGGTCTGGCCCGCCTCGGGTACGGGCTCTTCCTTCCTGTCTTTTCGACGGCATTCACCCTGACGCCCCTGGCGGGAGGATTGCTCGCCTCCGGGACCTCTGTGCTGTACTGCGCATCTGCCGCCCTCGGCTTCCGCTACGCACCGGCAAGACCCCGGCCCGTGGTCCTTCTGGCCGGAATGACGGCCACGCTGGGCAGCGCGGGAATCGCCGTCGCGCCGGACGCCGGCCTGTTTGTTGGAGCAGTTCTGCTGGCAGGCATGGGCGCAGGTTTCGCCTCGCCCGGGCTGGTGGAACTGGTGCAGCGCAACATCAGGAGTGCCGAGCAGGATCGGGTCCAATCTGTGGTGAACTCCGGCACCGGGTTTGGAGTCATTGCCGCCGGCATCCTCGCCCTGGCAGTGGGTCAGATGTCCTGGCGTCTGGCCTGGTGGTTCATTGCGCTGCTCGCACTGACGTCAATGGTCACGGTGCTTCGTGCAGACACCTCCCGGGACCGGTCCGGCCCGGCTGCTGAGCCCGCCCCGGACCGGGCGGTGCGGCTCGGGGGCAGCATAGGCGGCCTGCGCCATCCAGCAGCGGCTGCCTTTGTCTTCGGGATCGGCTGCGCCGCCGTGTGGGTGCACGGCCGCGCCCTCCTTGAAGAACGCGGCGGCCTGGCCACCGGTGAGTCCGCGGCTGTCTGGATTGCCCTGGGATTCGGTGGAGCCGCCGCCGTCTTCACCGCCCCGTGGCTGGCGAGGCACCCCCTCCGGGTTACCTGGCCGGCAACCGTTATTGCGGCGGCTTTCGCAACCGCCCTGTTTGCCCTGGCTCCGCAGAACCTCGTTGCCGGCTTTGCTGCAGCCGCCCTGTTTGGGCTTTCCTATACGGCGGCAACATCCGTCCTCATTATCTGGGCCGCACAGGTATCGCCGAGCAGCGCTGCAGGGACGTCCGTCCTGTTCACGAGTCTCGTTTTGGGGCAGTCCGCCGGATCAGCGGTGACCGGTGCGCTGATCCAACCGGCGGGTTACGGCACAGCATTTCTTCTTGCCGCCGGCGTGTGCGCCGCGAGCGTTCTGGGGCGCAGGCCGCAGGAGCCGCAGGCCCGAGCACGCTAAGGGGCAAGAGGATTCCCGCCCCTTAGCGTGCGCTCCGAATCACCGTTCGGCGCGCGTCCGCGCCGGGTCTCCGGAGGTTACTTCTGTGCCGCCCAGGCGGCGTAGCTGCCGTCCAGTTCGACGACGTCGTACCCGGCGCGGCGCAGGCCGCTGGCCGCCACGGAATTCCGTACGCCGCTCTGGCAGTAGGTCACGATGGTCCCGCTCTCCGGAAGTTCGTCCAGGTGCCACAGCACGCGGCCGCCGCTGAGCTGGTGCGAGCCCGGAATGTGTCCGGCCGCGTGCTCGGTGCGGTTCCGGACATCCAGCACCATCGCGGCGTCAAAGTCCGGAAGGTCGGACGGCTGGACCAGCGGCGGGGTGAAGGCCGGCAGCCCGTCGAGGCTGGTGACGTATCCGGCCACGTTGTCGATACCCACGCGGACCAGATGGTCCCACAGTTCCTGCGCCTGATCCTGGCTCCCGGCCAGCAGCACCAGCGGGGACTGGTCCTTCTCGGGATCCACCACCCAGGCGCCGAAACTGGCGACAGACTTTCCGGCGGGGATGTTCAGCGCCCCGGCGACGGTGCCCTCGTGGACACGGGTGTTGGGGCGGGTGTCCACGAAGATGGCGCGGTCAGCGGCGAGATCACGGACGACGTCGTCCGTGGCCAGTTCCTGCAGCGGTGCCCGCTCGCCCATGACGGCCGGGCCCTGCCGGTTTTCGCGCTTCATGCGGCCAAAGTAGGCGTGCGCGTCGGGCTGACCGTCCAGCAGTTCGTCAATGAAGCCCTGCTCGTCGTTGGCCTCAAGGTACGGGCCCCACCAGGCGAAGCGGCGTTCGTAGCCGACGGTGGAGGACGGGATGGCACCCAGCGCCTTGCCGCAGGCACTGCCGGCGCCGTGGCCGGGGTGAACCTGGACATAGTCGGGCAGGGTCAGGAACTTGTCCCGCAGGCTGGCGAACAGCTGCTGGGCACCAACGAAACGGGTGTCGACGCCGCCGGCTGCTTCGTCCAGCAGGTCCGGGCGGCCGAGGTCGCCGGAGAAGATGAAGTCGCCGGAGAGCAGGTAGCCCGGGGAGTCACTGAAGGCACCGTCGGTGATCAGGAAGGACAGGTGCTCCGGGGTGTGGCCGGGGGTGTGCAGCGCCTGGACCGTAATGTTGCCGAGCTTGACGGTATCCAGGTCATGCAGGCGTTTGCCGTCGAAATCGTACTGCCAGTCGGGTCCGCCTTCACCGGACACGTAGATGGCGGCACCGGTGGCCGCGGCCAGTTCCCGGGTTCCGGAGAGGAAGTCGGCGTGGATGTGGGTTTCGGTGACGGCCACGATCTTCATGCCGTTGGCGGCGGCGAGATCCAGGTAGCCGGCAATGTCGCGGCGGGCGTCGACGACGATCGCCTCGCCCTTGGCCTGGCAGCCGATCAGGTAGCTGGCCTGGGACAGGTCTTCGTCATAGATGCGTTCGATAAGCATGGGTTTCTCCTTCTGTGGGAATGGGAGGTTGGAACTGGTGCCCGGAGGGGCGGGAGTGGTGGGTCAGCCCGTGACGGTGCTGACAATGACCCAGGCCGCGACCAGGAAGATGAGGATCGCGAAGGCCAGGCGGACCTGCTTGTCCCTGAGCCTGCGGGCCAGCCGGGCTGCAGTGAGGGATCCGGCGACGGCGGGAACCGCGAATGCCAGGGTGGTGGACCAGTCAATGCTGAATCCGGAGGCGTGAGCGCTGAATCCGGCGGCGGAGTTGATGACGATGATGGCCAGCGAAGAACCAACTGCCTGCTTCATGCGCAGCCCGAGGAAAAGCGTCAGTGCCGGAGTAATCAGGAAGCCGCCGCCTACCCCCAGCAGCCCGGTGAGGAATCCAACGAGCAGACCGACGGCGATTGCCTTGGGCGCGCAGGTCCGGAAGGACCTCGAGGGCCCGGTACTGCAGGACCCGTCGCTCTCCCTGGCGCCGGAGAGCATCCGGATTCCGGCGATGACCATGATCGCTGCAAAGGCCAGCATCAGCAGGTCCGGGTCCAGGCGGCTGCCCACTGCGGCGCCGCCCCAGGATGACGGAATGCCTGCTGCACCCACGAGGGCGACCACCGGCCAGTTCACCGAGCCGCGGATCCGCGGGATCAGTGCAGCCAGCGAGGATACCCCCACCACCAGCAGAGAGGTGGGGATCGCCTCCGCAGGGCTGAGGCCCACGCCGTAGACCAGCGCCGGAACAGCGATGATGGAGCCGCCGCCGCCGACCACGCCGAGGACAATCCCGACGACCAGGCCCAGCAGAAGGGCAACAATCACGACGCCGCTGCCTCCGGGGATTTGGCGGCTGCGGACGGCAGGCTGGCGAGGACATCGTCACGGGTGGGCTCAACGGCGGCCTTGTTCCACGGCATGACCGAAAGTGCCTTGCCCATGGCGCAGGTGTTGGTTGCCGCAGAGAAGGTCAGCCCGGCGCCAATGATGCCGGCCAAGGTCCGGACCTTCGGCGAGACGAAGCGGCCGCCGGTCAGGCCGGTCAGCACCAGGGATCCGGCGACCATGCGTACTTGGCGTTCCAGGTCCCAGCGCTCCTTGCCGCGGACAACTTTGCCGCCGGCTGCCGCGTAACCCGGCACTCCCCCGGTGAGGACGGTGGCGGTGTCGAGGCCCGCTGCGCCGAGACGCTGGCGGGCCTGCTCGGCGCGGACACCCGACTGGCAAACCAGCACAGTGCGGCCGCCGAGGCGCGTGGCCACGGAATCGGCGTTGTCCTTCAGCAGCGGAAGCGGAATGTTGACCGAGCCGGCAATGTGCAGGGATTCGAACTCTGCTGCGGAGCGGACGTCCAGCACTATCAGGTCCGGATCTTCTCGCTGCCAGGCCTGCAGGGTCTCCGCATCAAGGGCGGTGACGGCGGATGCGGGGGTTGCGGAGCCGGTAGATGAAGGTGTTGCGGAAGCCATGGGGTCCTCTCGGGACGGGGAAGGTGAATACCCCACCCAGTATTGCCGATACCCCCGGGGGTAGTCAAAACACCCATGGGGGTATAAACTGGGGGCTCGCCTAACTTCGGAGAAATTCCATGGAACTTGATGCAACTGAGCTCACCCCGGTCATCAACCGGCTCAAGCGGGCACAGGGCCAGCTGAGTGCTGTCACCCGCATGCTGGAGGAAGGCCGCGACTGCAAGGACGTTGTCACGCAGCTGGCCGCCGTTTCCAAGGCGCTGGACCGGGCAGGCTTCCTCATCATTGCCACCGGCCTTCAGCAGTGCCTGACCCAGGAGGACAACACCATGGACAAGAAGGAGCTGGAGCAGCTTTTCCTGTCCCTGGCGTAGTTCCGGCAGGGGAGCAGCCGTCCACTGTTACGGGCAGTCCGCCAAGCACCGGACCGGGCCAGGCACCGACGGTCCCACCGGCCCAGCCCCCGCAACGTCCCAAATCAGCGCTGGAGACGACGCCGCGAGAGGCTATGGATGCGGTGATGAACGGGGACATCACCAGGGCAGAATACTGCGCCCGGGACACCTTCCTTACGTCCGGCGACACCCAAATGTGTTATTTCTACAACAACCCGGAACAGCAATGGCCGGCGGATTATGAGGAGCTTTCCTGGCAGGACAGCCCCACCCGGTTTACCTTTACGTATGACCAGGCCTACGCGGCCTGGCAGCAGGGCACGCCGTATTACATTGCGTTCTGCCTCAACTACGAGCCGGTTACGCCGGGCGGGGTGTCCCAGTGCGAAGGCATCCAAGCGGGAACCGTGGACGGATACACGGGCGAATACATCGGCCCCTAGGAGGAGAGCGCCTGCTGCCGGCGGGCGACTCTATCCCTTCCCGCGTCGGCCTTTGTGTCCCGGGCGGCCCGGGTTGGCGTCCTTGCGGAACACCTGCACCACAGCCGGCCGGGGAACCCTAGCTTCACCGAATGCCGGCGCACCGCCGTCGGCCACATAGTCCGGGAAATAGGAGTTGTGGGCCCCGTAGGTTCCGTCCTCTCCCGGGTGCTGCACCGCCACGAACACCATGGATTCTTCATCGTGGATTACCGGGCCGCAGGTTTCGGCGTCCCGCGGCACTGACAGGAACTGCTCCACTTTGCCCCGCTCGCGCCCGGTCAGGCCCACCTTGAACAGTCCGTCGTTGAAGCCGATGCCCGAAGGTGCGCCGTCCGTGGAAATCCACAGGTTTCCGGCGGAGTCAAAGGCCACATTGTCCGGGCAGGACAGAGGACTGACCTTGTCCTGCGGATAACCGCCGAAGTAGGTTGCATCGCCCTGGGCCGGGTCTCCGCACACCAGCAGAAGGTTCCAGCTGAAGCTGGTTCCGGCGGCGTCGGAACGGTTCTCGGTGATTTCCACGATGTGCCCGTCCCGGTTTTCCCGCCGCGGGTTTGCCTCGTCTGCCGGAGCGTTGGCACCGACGCCGCGGTTGGAGTTGTTGGTGCAGGCAACGTAGACCCGCCCCGTGGCGGGATTCGGCTGCACGTCCTCGCACCGGTCCATCTTGGTGGCACCGGCCTTGTCCGCTGCAAGCCGCGTATAAACGAGCACCTGCTGCACAGTCATCCCGGCAACAGCGGATTTGCCGCCCACCACCAGCGGCAGCCACTTTCCGCCGCCGTCGAATGCTCCGTCCGACGGGACCTTTCCGGAACCGTCGATCTCGGTGACCGGAGAATTCCCGGAGAACTGCGCCACATACAGGTCTCCCTCTGTCAGCAGAGTCATGTTGTGGCGCCGGTCGTTCTTCCGGTACTTGTTCTTGGAGACGAACTTGTAGAGGTAGTCGAAGCGCTCGTCATCACCCATGTAGGCCACGGCCTTGCCGTTATTGGCGATGATGACGTTGGCTCCCTCATGCTTGAGCCGTCCCATGCTGGTGTGCTTGCGGGGCGTGGACTTCGGATCCTCCGGATCCACCTCCACAATGTAGCCGAACCGGTTGGGCTCGTTGCGGGTGCCGGAGGTGCGGGCATCAAACCGCGGATCCTCTTTTTCCCAGCCCATGGCGGTGGCTGCATTCCCAAGTCCGTAGCGGCGTTCCTCGGTGCTGGTGCCCTCGGTACGGAAAAAACCGTTGAAGTTCTCTTCACCCGAAAGCACAGTGCCCCAGGGAGTGCTGCCCCCTGAACAATTGCCCAGGGTCCCGGCAACATACCGGCCGCGCGGATCTGCTGCTGTCTTCAAAAGCTCGGATCCGGCAGCGGGGCCGGTGAGTTCAAATACGGTGTCCAGGGTGATGCGCCGGTTCAGCCTGCCGCCGCGGATGTAGGACCAGGGGGTGCCGGCGCATTTGCGTTCCAGCTCCACCACCGACATTCCAACGGCATTGCGGAAGATGTTGCGCCGTTCCGCTTCCTCGGCCGCGGAGGCCGGTGCGGCCGGGAACATGAGCTCGGGGTTCACGTACTCGTGGTTGCAGACGAGGAGTCCCTTTTTGCCGTTGGGCTGGCGCAGTATCTCAAGATAGTCGTTGTTGTAGCCGAACTGGCGGGCCTGCGCGGAAGCGCTCTGGCCGGCGAAATTGAACTCCGGGGAATCGGCGAACAGCGGGTCCCCCCACCGCAGCAGCGGCTCCCAGCCGTAACCTTCGGGCACGTCAAAGCTGTCCACCGCCGCATCCACCGGGGCAATGGGAGCAAAGGCCAGACGTTTCTTGGCGGCATTGCCGCCGCCCTGCCCGGAGGGTCCGGCTATGGCAGGCGATGCACCGCCCATGGCCACCACCGCGGCGCTCAGGACTCCGGCGGCACCCAGGCCCAGCGCGGCGCGGCGGGAGAATTCCGTTGAAACGATATCCCGAAAATAACTGTTGGATGAGGTGTTGCAGACCGCTTTGCTGCAGGCGTTGTCACACTTCAGCGCACAGGTAACAGCGCTGCGCTTGCCGCGGGTATGGCCGAGCATGGGGAGCAGCCGTCTCTTAGCCGCGGTGCCCGCCGGCTGCGGGTTATCGCTCGCCGCGGGTTCCATAGCGGACGGCTGTGTATTGAGCAGGTCGGTCAAGGGTCGGGCCTTTCCTCCGGCGGATGTGTCGCTGCCCACCGTGGCAGTGCAAGACAACGCACAGGGAACTCCGGGTTGAACGACGAGTGAACAAACCGGCCTGCGCGGGCAACGGAGCAGCTTCCGTGGAAATACCCGCCTAGAGGAAGAGTTTGAACCCCACATGGGACGGCGTGAAGCCCAGCCGTTCATAGAACCGGTGCGCGGCGCCGCGGGACTTGTCACTTGTCAGCTGGACCATCGAAGTTCCGCGCCGTCGGCCCTCTTCTGCCGCCCATGTCATCATGGCCGAGCCCAACCCGTTTCCGCGCAGCCGCGCGTCAACACGGACGGCCTCCACGTGCAGCCGGGTTGCCCCGGCACGAGCCAGTCCGGGGATGACGGTCAGCTGCATCGTGGCAACCACCTTGTCCTGCTCGTCGACTCCAACCACCAGCAGCTGTGCGGGGTCGGCGTCGATCCGCCGGAAGGCCTCCATATATGCACCGCGCCGGTCGGGATCCGCGGAGTCGATCTCCCGCCGAAGCTCGTCCGCAGCCAGCAGTTCAACTATCGGCCCGACGTCGGCGGCAGTTGCCCGCCGCAGGCGAAAGATCTGTCCGGTCAGGGTGAAGGTAGCCAGGGTCATGGGTCGATCCTTGCACGCGTGCGGTGCCGCCGCGGGTGCTGCTTCGACCGGCAGCGCCGCGGGACTCAGCCGGGAGACTCCGCCGGCCGCAGCCGGCGCAGCACGCCCGTCTGCTGCAGCAGGGAAAACCGGTCCGGCACACCCCAGTGTTCAATAATGCGCCCGCCTTCCACGGCGGCAATGTCGATGACAGTCAGCTCGACCGCCCTGCCGCTCGGCGGCCCAAAGAAGGGCCCGGTGTTGGTGCCGCGCCCGTAAAACCGCACCCACGCGGTGTGGTCCCGGGTGGCCCAGTCCTGCAGTTCATAGGTCAGGTCCGGCATGGCCTCGTGAACCTGGCGGATGGCCTCCTTGACGCCTGCGAGCGCCTCGGCACCGCGCCCCTCCAGGCCAAACTGGTGCTCTATCAGGTCCGGAGCGCACAGCTCGTCCACGATCCCGGTGTCACCGGTGGCAAATCCCTCAAAGAGAATCCGCCGCAGGCCGCCCACGCTCTCCGGCAGGGTGGTGTCTTCCATATCTGCATCCTCATCACTCAGGGTGCAGCCGCTGGGACGCACCGCGAAAGTGTCTCAGCCATTGCGGATCGGCCCCACCAGGGATCTGCGGGTTGAGGCAGTGAACACCTTGACCATAAGTCCGGCGGCCGGCGCTGGGAAGAGCCGCGGGATTAGCCGTCGGCAGGACTCCGTGCCGGCCGGGGGTTACTTGCGCGCAGCGCGGATCCCGTCCGCGATGGTCGTTCCCGGGTGCTGAGCCCGGTACTCCTTCACCCGTGCCGGATCCACGTCGGAGGTGCTGTTGTCCGTTCCCAACCGTCCAAGGATGCTCGGGGCAAAAGCACCCAGCACCAGGCCCAGGGCCGTCAGGCCGAGCCCGAGGAACAGCCTGTCCGCAAAGATCCACACGGCCAGCCCGGCAGCTGCCAGCACGCACGTTGATGCGGGACGTACGTACTTCATGCTGTCCCGTCCCCACTCATCAGCCGCCCGTACACGCGTTCCAGGCGGTCCAGCCACCACTGCCGGCGTTCGGGAGCCGCAGCGTGGCGCTCGAGCATGTCCTCGTCGACCAGCACGTCACGAACCGCCAGGGCACCGCCGTCGGGCACCATGGGTTCTTCGGCGACATCCCCCGCCATCAGCGAAAGCGTGCCCAGCCCGCACGCATACGGCAGCTTAGGCAGGGAGGCGGCCAGCGCCACACCCGCCCGAATTCCCACAGAGGTGTCCAGGGCAGAACTGACGACGGCGGGCAGCCCGGCCGCGGCAACGATCTTCAGCGCCCGGCGCACCCCGCCCAGCGGAGCCACCTTGACCACAATCAGGTCCGCCGCATCCTCGCGGGCCACGCGCAGCGGATCGGTTTCCTTGCGCACGCTCTCGTCGGCAGCAATCAGCACCGGGATTCCGCGGCGCTGCAGTTCCAGCCGCACCTCCCGGAGCCCGGAAATCTCCGGGACCGGCTGCTCCGCGTATTCCAGGCCGGCTTCGGCCAGGGATTCCAGGGCGGCGACGGCGGTGGGCACGTCCCAGCCGCCGTTGGCGTCCACCCGGATGCCGGCATCGGGCAGCAGCCGGCGGACCTCGGCCACCCGGGCCAGGTCCTCGGCCACGGACTGGCCGCGCTCGGCCACCTTCACTTTCACAGCGCTCACCGCGCCGAACCGGGCGAGGACGCTTTCCACCTGCTCCACGCCCACCGCCGGAACGGTGCCGTTGACCGGAACGGAGGTGCGGACCGGATCCGGATACCCCTCACCCGCAGCCTCCAGGGCTGCCGCGAGCCACGGCGCGGCTTCGGCGTCGTCGTATTCGGGGAACGGCGAGAACTCGCCCCAGCCGGCCGGGCCGGGAACCAGCAGGGCCTCGCGGTGCAGGATCCCGCGGAACTTCACGCGCATGGGCACCGAAACCACGCGGGCGTCTGCAAGCAGGGCGGACAGGTCCGGACGGTATCCGGAGACGGGGGTCAAATCTGGGATAGCCACCCCGCCAGCCTAGCCCCGGCGCGCATCCCGTGCCTCCCGGCACCGGTTGCGGCCGGCATTCAGACAAGTGCCAAGATGCAGTGGCAGACTAGTAGGCAATGAATACCCGTGATCTTCTGAACAAACGCGCTCCGGTCCGGCGCGCACCCGCCTCCAACCCCGCCGTGTTCCTGTTCGGGGCTCTGCTGTGCGCTGCTGCGGTGGCGGTGACCTACTGGGCGTTTGTCCGCACCACCACCGGCCAGCTGGCCGATGAATCGGCCTGGCGCGAAGCCGAAGGAGCAATGCCCGGAACAAAGCTTCCGGTGCTGCAGTTTTTGGACAACCTGCCGCTGCTGTCCCTCTTCATCGCCGGAGCGGTGGTGCTGGCCGTCACCATAAAACGACGCCGGCTGGCACCGGCAGTGATCGCGCTGGGCACGTTTACAGCGGCCAACGTCAGCAGCCAGCTGCTCAAACGGTTCTTCTTTGACCGCCCGGACCGCGGTGTGGTCACTCTGGATTTCAATTCGCTGCCCTCGGGCCACACCACGCTGGCAGCCTCCGCGGCAGCCGTGGTCTTCCTGCTCGCCTCGCCCCGCTGGCGGCCTGCCGTTGCGGCCGCCGGCGGCAGCTACGCCGTACTGGCCGGAGCGGCCACCTTCATCAACCTCTGGCACCGTCCCGCCGACGTCGTGGCCTCCTTCCTGGTGGTGGGCACCTGGACACTCATCGGCGGTTTGGTCATGCTGCGGGTCACGCCCGACTGGAACTACTGGCCGCCCGGCGGCCGGGGCCGGGGCACGGCTCCGGTATTCGCGGCCGTGTGCTGGATTCCCGGACTGCTGGCCCTTGTGATCAGTGTGGGCTGTTACCTCTACGCCACAGAGAGCATGACGATGCTGGGCAGCAGCGAGGCGATGCTGCTGTACTTCTGGTCCGGACTGGGCCTGATCATCGGAGTGGGATACGTGCTCAGCGCGCTGGCCTGCTGGCTGTTCTCTATGCAGGCGGGAGATCAGAACCGCTGACCGGCTGCGCCCCGGACCCGCCCGTGCGCCCATACCCCGGCCTGCCCTTCGGAACCCATTTCCACAGCGCTGCAGCTCCCAGCAGTCCAAGGACGGCAGTGGCTCCGATACCCGCCGAGAGACTCACCAGGGCGGTGACGGCGGAGAGCAGTGCCGGGCCGGCCATGGTGCCGCTGTCCGCCAGCAGGCGCCAGATGCCCAGGAACTGCGGGCGGCCCGGTGAGGGCGAGAAGTCCGCGCCCAGCGTCATGACGATTCCGGATCCGATCCCGTTGCCGAAACCCAGGATCAGGGACACCAGCAGCAACCCGGTGGAATTGGTGGCCAGCGGCATCAAGCCCAGGCCCGCGGCCATGGTCAGCATGCAGGGTACGGCCACCCAGCGCCGGCCCCACAGATCCATGACCTTGCCGGCGGGATAAAAGATCAGCATGTCGATTGCCCCGGAGACCCCGTAGATCAGGGCGGTCTGGGTGGGGTCCAGGCCGATGTGCTGGGCCCAGAGCGGAATCACGGCCTGCCGGGAGGCCCGGACGGCGGCGATCAGCAGGATGCCCAGGCCCAGGGTCCGGAACACGGTGCCGTGGCTGCGCAGCACGGAACGCACGGTGGGTGCGGGAAACGCAGGATCGCCGGCACCGCGGCGGCTCTTCCCGGCACGTCCAGGGTCCGCGCCGCCGGGACGGCCCGGAGATCCGGGACCGGCCGCCACAGGTACGCGCAGCTCCGGCACCTGCAGGCTGATGATTCCGGCCAGCAGGGCCGCCGCGGTGCCTACCCAGTACGCGCCGGAAGTGCCGGAAAAATGGATGACGGCGGCGGCGGCGAACGGTCCGGCGAAAACGCCGATGCGGTTGACTCCGCCCAGGGTGGACAGCGCCCGGGCCCGGTAGTCCAGCGGAACGGCCTCGGTCAGGTAGCTCTGCCGGGCCAGTCCGAACACTGAGCCGGCCATGCCCACCATGAAGACGGCCAGCGCAAAGATCCACAGCACCGGCGCCAGCGCAGCAGTGGCCATGGCCGCCGCGCACCAGACCGAGGCAATCACCAGCGCCCATTTCTCCCCGAACCGGGTGGTGAGCACGGTGGCGGGCACATTGGTGAGCAGGGAACCGATTCCGGTCAGCGTGATGACCAGCGCGGCCAGCGCCACGGAGGCGCCGAGATCCCGGGCGGTCAGGGCAATCACCGGCAGGATGGCGCCGGTGGCCAGGCCGTACAGGAGGGTGGGCCCGAATGCCGGCAGTGCTATGGATTTGAGGCTGAAGGAATCGGCAGGCACCGGTTCAGGCTACCGCTTTACTGCTTCAGCCATTTCCAGCGGGCGAGCGTCCGCAGCCGCATCAGCAGGGAGCGGGACTGCTCCGGGCCGTACGGCAGGATGGGAATGGCCTTGGTCATGTCCACGGAGGCCTGGTCCATGGCGCTGCGGGTGACGGCGACGGCGGTGCGCATCTTGTTCATCTGCGTGGTCACGAAATCAACGGTCACGGGTTCACCGTGCCCGGGCACGAACAGTGTGTAAAGGTCCTCCAAGGCCGTCATTTTCCCCAGCGTGCGGATCCAGTCCTTGGGGAAGGAATCCTCAAAGGACGGATCGGCTCCCTGTTCCACGAGGTCTCCGGTGAACAGCACGTCCCCGGCACCAACGAGCAGGTCATGGTCGGTGTGCCCGCGGCCCAGGTGGAAAAGCGTCACGGAGATGCCGCCGAGGTCCAGGTCCACCGGAGCCCCGTCCACCAGGCGGTTGGGGGCCAGAATTTCCGTGTACGTGCCCTCACCGGCAGCCATCTCCGCTTCAACGTCGGCGACGGCGGGGCGCTGGGATTCGCCGTGTTCCCGGATCGCCTCGGCGCAGCGGCTCGTGGCCCAGATGTCCTGCACACCGTTGGCCGCCAGCACGGCGTTGCCGAAGAAATGGTCAAAGTGCGCATGGGTGTTCACAGCGATCAGCGGCAGGTCCGTGCGTTCCCGCACCGCGGTGAGGATGGCGCAGCCCTGCCGGGGACCGGCACCGGTGTCAATGATCAGCGCCTGCTCGTCGCCGATGACGAGGCCGGTGTTCATGCCGAAGCCGGGATTGGAAAGCACCAGCACCCGCGGAGCCACCTCCTGCCACTGCGCGGTTGCCTGCCGGGATGCGTCCGTCATGGGTCCGTCCTTTGTGGGTCCGTGAACTGCCCGGGGCGTTGGGCGCACCGGCGGAAGTCTCTAGTTCCAACTGCTGGTTCCAAGGTATCGCGGCCGCGGCGGCCGGACCACGAAGGCCTGCAAATGTTGCGGGACGTCGTGGTCCGGCCCGAGGCGCTGCGCCGTCAGAGGTCCGCGAGGACGCTGCCCGGGTTCTCGATGGCATCGGCCACGTAGCGCAGGAACCCGCCGGCTGTCCCGCCGTCGCAGATCCGGTGGTCGAAGACCAGGGTCAGTTCGGTCATTTTCCGCACCATGAGCGCTCCGTCCACGACCCAGGGCTTGTCGATGATCCGGCCGATCCCGAGGATGGCGGATTCCGGATAGTTGATGATGGCGGCGCTGCCGTCCACGCCGAACACCCCGTAGTTGTTCAGGGTGAAGGTGCCCGAGGTCAGCTCCGCCGGGGTGGCTTTGCCGTCCCGGGCGGAGGCGGTGAGGCGCCGGATCTCCGCGTCCAGCTGGCGCGCGTTCATGGTGTCCGCCCTGCGGATGGAGGGAACCACCAGCCCGCGGTCGGTCTGTGCCGCAAAGCCCAGGTTGACGCCCTCATAGGCGGTGATGCTTGCACCGCCGTCGCCGGTGTTTTCGGAAGCGGGATCGAAGCGGGCATTGAGCTCGGGGAACTTCGCCAGCCCGGCCAGCACAAAGCGGGCCAGGAAGGCCATCAGCCCGGGAGTGCTGTCCGGATGCCGGCGCTTGAGATCAGCGCGCAGTTCCAGCAGGGCGGTGGCATCGACATCCACCCACACGGTGGCCTCGGGGATATTGGCACGGCTGGCGGTGAGGTTGGCGGCGACCGTTTTGCGCAGTCCCTTGACCGGCGTCCGTGATGCCACGGCCAGGCCGGTGCGCGGATCCTCACCGGCAGCGCTGACGGCCGTGACTGCTGTATCGCCGGGACCGTTACCGGTCAGGGCGGCTTCCACGTCACTGCGCAGGATCAGGCCGTTGGCGCCGGAGCCGTGCAGGTCGGCCAGCCGGATCCCGCTCTCGCGGGCGAGTTTCCGCACCAAAGGAGAGATGCAGCGGGGAGCTTCGACCGGACGGGCCGATGCCAAGACCGGTGCCAAAACGGGGGCCGCTACCGGTACCAATACGGGAGCCGGGGCAGGAGCCGGTACGGGAAGTGTTCCCGTCCTTTCATTGCGCGGGCGGCGGGTCCGGCGGGCCACAGCATGACCGCCGGGTGTGCCGTAACCGATCAGCACGTTGCCGGATCCGGCTTTCTCTTCCTGCCGGTACGCTTCCCCGTCGGGGTCGCTGGCACCGGGTGGAGCAGGTGCAGATGGCGCGGCCGGAACTTCGGGAGCAACGGGCGGCGGCGCCTGGTCGGCGGCACCGGAGGGTGAGACGCTGATCAGGGGACGGCCGACGTCGAGCGTCTGTCCCGCTTCTCCGTGCAGCTGCGCCACGGTGCCGGCAAAAGGTGAGGGAACCTCCACCAGGGACTTGGCAGTTTCCACCTCGGCCACCGGCTGGTCCACGCGGATCTCATCGCCCACGGCCACCAGCCACGTGACCAGCTCGGCTTCGGTCAGGCCCTCGCCGAGATCCGGCAGCAGGAAGGTGCGCGTGCTCATCGGTCCTCCCACTGCAGTTCGTCAACGGTGTCCAGGATCCGGTCCACGCTGGGCAGGAACCAGTGCTCCAGCTTGGGGGCCGGATACGGAATATCAAACCCGGTGACGCGCAGTACCGGCGCGGCCAGGGAGTGGAAACAGCGTTCCTGCACACGGGCCACGATTTCCGAGGCCACGGAAGCGAATCCGGGGGCTTCGGAGATGACCACGGCGCGCCCGGTGCGGCGGACCGAGGCAGTGACGGTTTCATCGTCGAACGGCACGATGGAGCGCAGGTCAATCACTTCCAGCGACCGGCCCTCCGCCGCGGCGGCTTCGGCGGCTGCCAGGGCGGTGGACACCGAGGGTCCGTAGGCAATCAGTGTGGCGTCGGTGCCGGAGCGGGCTACAGCGGCGGTGCCGATGCCGCCGGGAAGCCGGCCGCCGTCGTCGTGCGCCGCAATGTCCCCCGTGCCGTCCGCTGAGACATCCCCCGCGTCGAACCGGCTGCGCAGCGCGGCCAGGTCCACGTCCTCCTTGGTCCAGTACAGCTTTTTGGGTTCCAGGAACACCACCGGGTCATTGAGCCGGATGGCTTCGCGCAGCAGCGTGTAGGCATCGGAGACGGTGGCCGGAGCCACCACGGTCAGGCCCGGGGTGTGGGCGTAGTAGGACTCGGAGGAGTCGCAGTGGTGCTCCACTCCCCCGATGCCGCCGGCGTACGGAATGCGGATCACCATCGGCAGGCGGACCCGGCCGCGGGTGCGGTTGGCCGTTTTCGCCACATGGCTGACCACCTGCTCAAAAGCCGGAAAGGCGAAGGCATCGAACTGCATTTCGACCACGGGCCGCAGCCCGTTCATGGCCATGCCCACAGCCATGCCCATGATGCCGGATTCGGCCAGCGGGGTGTCGAAGCAGCGGTCCGCACCGAAGCGGGCGGTCAGCCCGTCCGTGATGCGGAAGACGCCGCCGAGCGGACCCACGTCCTCGCCGAACATGACGACGGCGGGGTTGGCGGCCATTTCATCGGCCAGTGCGGTGTTCAGGGCCTTGGCGAACGTGAGCGATTCCGGCGCGGCCGGATGCGGCGCGGCCGGTGCTTCAAGGGTGTCAGTGACGGTCATGGGGCTGCCTTTCAGGCCTGGCGCGAGAGTTCGTCGCGCAGCAGGTTTGCCTGCTCCGTGAGCTGCGGGGTGCGGCGGGTGTAGACGTGGGCAAAAAGTTCCTGCGGGTCCGGTTCCACCTCGGCGTTCAGTCCGTCGCGGATGGCGGAGGCAACGGCCTCGGCGTCGGCTGCGAAGCCGGCTTCGGCGTCGTCGTCCAGCAGATTCAGACCGCGCAGGTAGGTGCTCAGGCGGGTGATCGGATCCCGCGGCACCCACGCCTGGACGGCTTCCTGCGTGCGGTAGCGCGTGGCGTCGTCGGCATTGGTATGCGCCTGCATGCGGTACGTGTGCGCCTCGACCAGCGACGGTCCGGACCCTTCGCGCGCCCGGTCCACGGCCGCACCGAGGACGGAGAGCAGGGCGGCCAGATCATTGCCGTCCACCCGCTCGCCCGGCATGCCGTAACCGATGGCCTTATGCGCGAGCGACGGCGCCACGGACTGGTTCTTCAGCGGCACGGAGATGGCGTACTCGTTGTTCTGCACAAAGAAGACCACCGGAACGTGGAACACGGCGGCGAAGTTCAGCGCCTCGTGGAAGTCCCCTTCGCTGGTGGCTCCGTCCCCGCACATGGCCAGGACCACGGTGTCCTCGCCCTTGAGCTTGGCGGCGTGGGCCACCCCCACGGCGTGCAGCAGCTGCGTTGCCAGGGGTGTGGCCTGCGGCGCGGTGTGGTGCTCATAGGGGTCGTAGCCGGAGTGCCAGTCACCGCGCAGCAGCGTCAGGACCTGCAGCGGCTCCACGCCGCGGGCAATCACGGACACGGTGTCCCGGTAGGTGGGGAAGAGCCAGTCCTGTGTCCCGAGGACGACGGCGGCTGCCACCTGGCAGGCTTCCTGTCCGTGAGAGGACGGGTAGACGGCCAGCCGGCCCTGCCGGACGAGGGCATTGGCCTGGTCATTGATGCGGCGGCCGAGCACCAGCCGGGCGTAGGCACTGAGCAGGGAGTCGCCGTCGGGCAGCGGATAGCGGTCATCGTGGCGGTGGACCCCGTCCGGGTCCACCAGCTGCACGGGAGAATCCGAGGGCAGCAGGTCCGAATAGGGGCCGGTGCCGGCGGCGCCGGTGCGCGGTGCGTTCCGGCGGCGGTCTTCAATGGCGCCGGGGGGCGGATTGCCCGTGGAAATAGTCATTGTGCCTCCGTCAGCCGCACTTCCACTGCGTCTTCGCCGTGGATGTTCTGTTATCCCAGTATGCTGACGGCCCGTATTCGTATCCACATGAGACTAAAAACGTGGATGATTGCCGCCGTAAGGGCTAAGCTTATGGACGAAATGTAACGTGTGAGCTGGATTACCCGAAGGACGTAGACACTATGGCACGGGACACAACGGATCAGGCTGCTCCGCCGCTGGATGACATTGACCGCGCCATCCTGGCCGAGCTCACCGGAAACGGCAGGGCCTCGGTGACCGCCGTGGCGGAGGCCGTCCACATCTCCCGCGCCCACGCCTACTCCCGCATCGCGAAGCTAACTGAAACCGGCGTGCTGAGCCGGTTCACCGCCGTCGTCGATCCGGTGAAGGCGGGCCTGCGCTCCTCCGCCTACGTGACGCTGAAGGTGCGCCAGCATTCCTGGCGGGAGCTGCGCGAACAGCTTCGGGCCATACCCGAAATCCATCACATTGCGCTGGTGGGAGGCTCCTTCGACGTCATTCTTTTGGTGCGGGCCGAGGACAACGTCCATCTGCGCCAGGTCATCTTCGACCAGCTGCAGTCCATGCCCGGCGTCCTGGACACGCAGACGTTCCTGGTGTTCGAGGATTTGGACGCGAGGTAGCCCCACCATCTGATTCCCTGCGGATTCAACCCGCCCGAGACACAGCAGCGGCCCGCCGCCGGGAATTCCGGTGACGGGCCGCAACTGTGTGCAGGGGCTTTATTCGTCGTGCCCCTGGTCCATGCTCATCTGGTCCTCGGCGGGAGGGGTCTCTCCCGGGGGAACTCCCCCGCCGGGCTCCAGCCCGGTGATGTTTCCCGCCTCGGGATCGGGATTGGCGTGTTCGCCCTTCACCGTGCTGGAAACATTGTTGCCGCCGCCCTCATGGTTGGCGTCACTCAGCTTCTTGCCGGCATCCTTGGGCTTGTCGGGATTGGCCGGGTCATTGTTCGGATCGTAGCTGTCCGTCATCTGTGCCTCCATCTCTCCGTCACTGCCTATGCCTCCGAAGCGTTCCGGAAAAACATCAGCATGCTGATCATTAACTTCCAACCTAGTCTCCTCCGGGTCCCGGGGACAACCCGGCCGGACCGATGGATTCTCAGCTGAAGAGCGCCTCCCCCACAAACCCGCCGTCCGCAGCGCCCGGCGGCACGGCAAACACCGCAGAGCCCACCGGCGTGGTCCACTCGTTCAGGATGTCCATCTGGTCCAGCCGCTGCTGGATCGGCACAAACTGCCGGTCGACGTCGGCCTGGTAGGACACGAAGATCTGTCCGGAGTTGGACACCCCGCCGGACGCGCTTCCGGCGGCGGGCGGATCGTCGTAGTTGTACGGGCGGCGGAAAATCCGCTGCCGCTCGTCATCGGGCCGGGCACGGCGCAGGTGGGAGGACTGCGCAATAACCGGGAATCCGAGGCTGGTGCGGGCCGCAAAGTCCGGTTCATCGTGCTCCGCGGTGCCGGTCAGCGGAGCTCCGGTGGCCAGCGTGCGCCCCACGGATTCCTCACGGCCCCGGCGGTCCAGCTCATCCCAGGCGTCAAGGTTCATGGCGATGCGCCGAACGACCATCGATGTCCCGTTCTCCAGCCACGGCGCAATTTCCGGGCTGCCCCAGACCACCCGTTCACGCTCCGCGGTTTTCCGGGGGTTGCCGGTGCCGTCCAGCTGCCCGAACAGGTTGCGCGGCGTGGCGTCAGCTTCCTTTGTTCCGGAGGCGTGCAGGAAGCCGGACTGGACCCAGCGCACCGCGGCGAAGGCACGGGCATCCTTGAGCAGCATCCGCCGCGCGTGCGCCAGGGTCAGCGGGTCATCCGCGCACAGCTGCAGCAACAAATCTCCGCCGGAAAAGGCCGGCTGCAGGCGGTCGATCCCGAAGGCGGGCAGCGGGCGCAGCCATGCCGGCGCCGCATCAGGGGCGGCCAGCGCCACCAGTGCCGGGCCGAAACCGAACGTCACGGTCAGCCGGGCAGGGTTCAGCGCCAACTCAGGCTCGGTGTCCGCGAGTGCCGCACGCCCCGAGGTGAGGGCTGCGGCGTCGTCGGACAGCAGGCGCAGCAGCGCCGCCAGACGTTGCCGGGTCAGGTTCGGCATCAGGTCCAGTGCCAGGAAAACTGCGTGGGCCTGTGCCGGAGTCTCGATGCCCGCCTGCCGCGGCCCGTAAAAGGGCACAACGGCGCTTCCAACTCCGACCGCCGCAGCTGCTGTCTGATCCCCCGATGCCTCCGTTCCGGAACCGGAACCACCGCCAAAGCCGGCACCGGCCAGCGCGCCGAGTCCCGCTGCGGCGCCGCCAAACAACAGGTGCCGGCGGTTTACGCCGCGGCGGGCAGCGGCGGTGCCGGAACCGCTGTGCGGGCTCATGTCCCGGTTACGGTCCCCGGCGTCCGGGGCCCGGTCCCCGCTCATTTGCCGTGGTAGCTCTCGTTGGCCCCGGAGAAGTCTTTGGCGGTGGCGGTGAAGTCAACGGTGGTTCCGTCGGCAAGTTCCAGGGTGAAGGAAACCTCGTCACCGGGCAGGACCGGGCCGGTGAGCCCCATCAGCATCAGGTGGTTTGCGCCCGGTTCCAGCACGAATTCACCGCCGGCCGGCACAGTGAATCCGTCCGCGGTTTCGGCCATGGCAAATTGTCCGTCCGCGCCCGCTGCTGTTTCGTGCAGTTCAACGGACGCTGCTGCCGGCGAAGAAGCTCCGATGACCTGGATGTCCTCCGCGCCGTTGTTGGCCAGGACGCCAAAGGCGCCGGTCATTCCGGTCTCGGCGGCTTTGATCCAAGGCTCACTGATGCTCAGCGGGGATTCGGTTGCCGGAGCGCTTTCGGCGGTGGTTCCGGCGGCTGAGGCCGCCGGGGGCTGCGTGGACTCTGCAGATGACTCGCCGGAGCAGCCGCCCAGCAGCAGCGCCCCGAGGGCGGCAGCGGAGAGGATGCCCAGGGCTTTGCGGCCCTTGGAAGCGGTGGTGGATTCTGTGGCTGCGGGAGAGGCAGAGGAGTTGAAAAAGGGCATGGTGAAGCTCCTGAAGGGCATGGGCGCGGGCCGGCTCGCTCCGGAGCCGGGCAAGGTGGTGCGCCGTGAGATGTGGGGGTGGAGGAAGCCGGGCGATTGGCCCGGTCCGGTGCGTCCGGCTATCCGGTGCGTCGGGTTATTCGGTGCGGCTGCGCTTGCGGCGCGAGAGAACCGCGTACACCGCATAGACGGCCAGGCCTGCCGCACCGGCGATGACGATGGTAAGCCACGGAGTGTTCCCGCCGTCGTCGGACGTCTCGCTGCTCTTCGGGTTCTCTGCGCCGTCCGTGCTTTCTACGGGTGAGTCCTCGGCGCCGTTCTCGGCCGGAGCGGCGGTGGCAGCCGAGCCGGCTACGGCGTTGGCACCCACCAGGTATTCGAACTGGCCCGTGATCGGGTGTCCGTCGGAGGAGACGGCACGCCAGCGGACGGAGTACTCACCCTCCGGCATGTCGGCGGGCAGCGGCTGCACCAGGTTTGTCCGGGTCAGCACCGGGGCGGCTTCCGCCCAGTTCCGGCCGTCGGCGTCGAGCACAATGATCTGGTTGCCCAGGTCCATCAGGGCGCTGCTGAAGACCAGCTCCAGCTCGGAAGGCGAGGTTTCAAAGCGTTCACCGGCTGCCGGGGTGCTGCTCACCAGTTCGTCGTGGGCCAGTGCTGCCGGGGCGGTGGAAAGTGCTGCCGCGAGCCCGGCAAGCATCAAGGCGCCGAGCAGAAGGATCCGGACTGCCAGCGGCTGTCGTGCAGGTGTGCGGGAGTGGTAGCCGAAGGGAATCCGGCCGGAAATGATGGAAGAGGAGAGCTGAGGCATGGCTGCTTTCTGCGCCGGCTCATGACCGGCGGCTGCTGGAAGAAAGGCTCAGCACCGGAGGGTGCGGGCCTAGAAGGACACAGCAGCGGCCGGCGGGCCCCGGTGCCTCATTACCAGCAGCGGAACACCGAGGTTCGGCAGCGGATCAGCAGGAATCAGAGTGGAAAGCTTGGGGATCCGCGGGCCCAGCGGCAGCGGAAGGATCAGCGGGAGGATGGCGGTGATGGTCAGCCGCATGGCAGCCAGGATCCGCAGCAGGGCGGCCTCGCCGTTGCGCAGAAGCATCACGGTTGCCGCGGCAGCCAGAAGGTGTCCGAGCCACATCGCCGCTGAGGCATGCCCGGCGGCCCCCATGGTGATGGCCGTACCGGCGCCGGTGTCAGCGAACTGCGCGGCCAGCGCGGCCGGATCCGCATGGGCTGCATGGCCTGCGTGGCCCGCACTGGCCAGGCCGGCGGCGGAAGTTCCGGCAGTTCCGGAGACCGTTCCCGCCCCGCCGACGGTAAAGAGCAGGTGGAAAATTCCCTGGCTGGCCAGCACTGCTCCGGCAATCCTTGGCACCGACAGGGATTTGCCGGCCAGGGCACAGGAGACCATGGCGGACAGCGCAAGGCAGAACAGCACGATGGACGGATGGGGAATGACGCCGCCGGCAAGAACGTGGGAGGCTGCGGCAACGGCCGTGGCCGACAACGCTGCGGCCCAGCCGCGCACCAGGCGTGCGGTGCGCGTGCTCATGTTCCCTCCCGGAGACGGTTCGAACCGGGTGGGCGGGTGCTCCGTCCGGCTGCTGATATTGTCCCCGGATTTCTACAGGTTGTCGAATACGCTGCGGTGCGTTCGGGCGGATCCTTCGTGCACATGACGGGCCCAAAACCCGCCGCCCAAAATCCTTCGTGCACCTCACGGGCCCATAATCCGCGTTTAAGCCCTTTTAGGCCCGTCTTCTGCACGAGAGATTTTCCGTAGTCCCGTTATCTGCACGAAGGATGGACGCGGCGCCACTGAGGGTGCAGCTGTGCCGGGTCCGGCAACCCACCGAGCTGCAGCCGCTGCCGGGTGATGACGTTGGTCGCGGCAGCGGGGTGAAGAAGCCTGCGGCCCGGGGAGACCACGCGACCACGCGACCACGCGACAGCCGCTACCCCTGAAAGACGGGCTTGCGCTTATCAATGAACGCCGAAAATCCTTCGGCATAGTCCTTGGTACGGCAGAGGTCGCCCTGAGCGGTGTTCTCAGCCTCCATCGCGGTCCACAGCCCCACCCGGGAATCCCGGATCTGCGCCACCAGTGACTTTGACGCCCGGAACGCTCCGGTTGCGCCGCTGGCCACCCGTTCCACAATCCCGCGGGTGCGCTCCTGCAGTTCGTCGGCCGGGAACGAACGGCTGAACAAGCCGGCCGCTACGGCTTCGGTGCCGCTCATCAGATCCGCCGTATAGATAAGGTCCAGCGTCCGGTGGGCGCCGAGGCGTTCGGTGAACAGCCAGTGTCCGCCGGAATCCAGGGTTGCACCCAGGTTCGCGAACGGTGACCCGATTTTGGCATCGTCTGCCACGTACACGACGTCGGTCGCCACCAGCAGTCCGAGTCCGACGCCGAGGCAGGCACCCTGGGCGGCGGCGAAGGTGGGCGCCGGGAAGGCTGCCATTTTCTTCAGCAGCGGCGTCACGAGGCCGCCCAGATAGGCGTAGGCGTCGTCGTTGGCGGGGTCGACGGCGGAAATGTCCCGCCCGGCGCAGAACGCCCGGCCTTCACCCCGCAGCAGGAGGGCACGCACCCCGGCGGCTTCGGCGTCGTCGTACGCCTGTGAAAGCTCCGCCAGCGCCTCCTCGTCCAGGGCATTGAGCTTCTTCGGCGCGTTCAGGACAATTTCGGCGATGCCGCCGTTGATGCTCAGGTCAATCACGGGTGCTCCGTTCCTTCGAAAACTAGGCGTCGTAGTCGACGGTGACGTCGGGGCTGGTGGGACGGCTCTGGCAGGTCAGAACGTAGCCCTTTTCCAGTTCGTCCGGTTCCAGCGCGTAGTTCTCCTCCATCTCCACGGTGCCGGCGACCAGCTTGGCCCGGCAGGTGCCGCAGACGCCGCCGGCGCAGGCAAACGGGACATCGGGGCGCACGCGCAGGGCGGCATTGAGGATGGATTCGCGGGCGTGCGTGGGGCTGGCCACTTTGCCCTGCAGCCCGTCCAAGCGGAAGGTGATGGAGTAGTTGTCGCCGCCGGGTTCGACGGCGACGGGACGTCCCGCCGCTCCCTCCGGCTTGCCGGGCTGGCCGGTGGTGAACAATTCGAAACGGATCTTCTCCGCGTCCACGCCGCGTTCGGCCAGGGTGTCGCGGCACATCTGCACCAGTTCAAAGGGGCCGCAGAGGAACCACTCGTCCACCTGCTGCGTCGGCAGCACCGAGTCGATCAGCGCGGAAAGCTTCTCGGCGTCGATCCGTCCGGAGAGCAGGGGCGAGATCCGCTGCTCGCGGGAGAGCACATGATGCAGGGCAAACCGGGCCGGATACCGGTCCTTCAGGTCCGCCAGCTCCTCCAGGAACATGACGTCCATAGCCGCCTTGTTCGCGTAGACCAGGTCAAAGCGAGTGGTCTCCGACGCAGCCAGAATCGTGCGGGCAATGGCGATGACCGGGGTGATCCCGGAACCTGCCGCCACCGCTGCGAAGACGTTCTCGCCGGTGACGTCCAGGTCCTGCGGGTGGTTCAGCCCGTTCAGCGGATGCTTGGAAATGAAGCCGCCGGCCGGGCTCATCACATCCAGCACGTCGCCGGCTTTGAGGGATTCGTTGGCCCAGGTGGAGAACCTGCCGCCCAGGTCCCGTTTGATGGCCACCCGGATCTCCCCGGGCTGCGGCTCTGCACAGATGGAGTAGCTGCGGCGGACCTCGGAGCCGTCCAGGGTGGTGCGCAGCGCAACATACTGTCCGGGCAGGTAGTCGAAAGACCCGGCCAGGGCCTCGGGCACCGCGAAGGTCACCTCAATGGCGTCCTCGGTCAGCCGCCGCACTGCGGCCACGGTGAGGGGGTGGAAGGAGGTTCGGCGGGACGGCACGGAGCCCGGCGACGGCGGGGCGGCTTCCGCTGCGGAGGGCGCGGACACTGCGGACGGCGCCGGTGCAGGAACGGAGGTTGTCATGGGTTAGAGCACCTTGAAGTAGTCGAA
The DNA here is from genome assembly GCF_058269275.1 of Arthrobacter sp. TJ-178. Taxonomy (NCBI): domain Bacteria; kingdom Bacillati; phylum Actinomycetota; class Actinomycetes; order Micrococcales; family Micrococcaceae; genus Arthrobacter; species Arthrobacter sp. TJ-178. Next base: position 604,502 of record NZ_JBZCNK010000001.1, read on the forward strand.
GGGTTCGCTGCAGTCCTGGCAGACGTAGAGCGCCTTGCAGGAGGTGGAGCCGAAACGGGTCAGTTCGCGGGTGTTGAGGGAGGAACACTGCGGGCATTTGACGCTCAGGCCCAGCCGAACCGGTCCCGCGGCGGCCCTGCCGGTGGGCGGGGCGATGCCGTAGCTGTTGAGTTTGGCTTTGCCGTCCTCGCTCATCCAGTCCGTGGTCCAAGCCGGGGCGAGGACCAGGTTCACGCGCACCTGTTCATAGCCGGCGGCGTTGAGGGCAGCGGTGACGTCCTGGCGGATGGCGTCCATGGCCGGGCAGCCGGAGTAGGTGGGCGTAATGGTGACGGTGACGGCGCCGGGTCCGGTCGGTTCAACCGCACGGAGCACACCCAGGTCCTCGATCGTCAGCACCGGAATCTCGGGGTCGCAGACCGTGGCGGCAATGTCCCAGGCTCGGGCAGCCGCGGGATCGGCCGGCCGGAGCGTTTCGGTGCCGGCTGTTACGGCGTCCTCAACATCAGTCATGGCTGCCTACCAGCTGGCGCCGGGATGCTCCCGGGCCAGGACCTGCATCTCGGCCAGCAGATACCCCAGATGTTCGCTGTGCTTTCCGCGGCGTCCGCCGCCGGGAGCCGCCGGAACCGAGGGAACCTCAAGCTCGGCTTCGGTGCAAACTGCCCCCACACCGGCGTCGAACCCGGCGCGGAGCGAAGACGGCAGCACTGCCGCTCCGGTTCCGGCCAGGGACACAACCAGATCGTCGTCCTCGAACAGTTCGCCGACGTACGGCCACGTCAGTTCCAGCGCACGCGTGATGCGGCGCCGGGATTCCTCAGTGCCGCCGGCCAGGCGCAGGATCCACTGGGCGCTGTGGTCGCGGTGGTAGTCGACCTCCTTGACGGCCTTGGCGGCAATCGCGGCCAGGGTCGGATCGGTGGAGGACATCAGCGCGGTGTAGAGCTCGTAGAGGTAGAAGGACGCCGCCAGCTGGCGCGCGATGGTCCGGCCGAAGTCGCCGTTGGGCTGTTCAAACAGGTGTGCGGAGCGGAATTCACCCTCGCGGCGCCAGTAGGCCAGGTCATCTTCGGTTCTATCGGAAGCCGACCCCGCGTAGGTCAGGAAGGACCGGGCGTGTCCGAGCAGGTCCAGCCCGATGTTGCCCAGTGCCACGTCCTCTTCCAGTTCGGGGGCGCGGGAAATCCACCAGCCCAGCCGCTGGGCCAGGATCAGGGAATCATCGCCAAGGCGCAGGGCGTATTCAGCGACGTCGGCGGGAGCCTTGATGCCCGCCGCGGAGATATCCTCCGGCCGCAGGGCGTTGCCTGGGGTGATGCGCGTGGCGCTGTCCGAGCTCACAGGTGCTTCACTCCTTCGGACTTGGTGTAGTACGTGGCGTGCCGGTAGTCCTTGCCCTGCGGGGACTCAAAGAACTGCCCCTTGGAATCGGGGTCGGAGGCGATAATGGCCGACGCCGGCACCACCCAGAGCGAGACGCCCTCGTTGCGCCGGGTGTAGAGATCGCGGGCGTTGCGGACGGCCATGTCCGCGTCCGGAGCGTGCAGCGAACCGGCATGGACGTGGGACAGTCCGCGCGAGGAGCGGACAAACACCTCCCACAGCGGCCAGGCCGCGCTCAGCGCAGCAGCCTCGGCAGCCGTCCCCGGCTCAGCGGAAGTCTGCGTACCCACCGGCTTGGCGCCGTCGTCGCCCGTTGTGGAACCGGAAACCATAACTCAAGCCACCTTCGTCTTTTGTGCCTGTTTCGCCGCATATGCGGCTGCTGCTTCGCGCACCCAGGCGCCGTCTTCGTGTGCCTCGCGGCGGCGGGCCAGGCGCTGCGCGTTGCAGGGCCCGCGTCCGGCGAGGACTTCCTTGAACTCGTTCCAGTCCAGCGGCGCGTGCTCCCACTGGTTGGTGTCCTCGTTGTAGCGGATGGAGTCATCCGGCAGGGTCAGGCCCAGGACCTTGACCTGCTCCACGATCATGCCCACAAAGCGGGAGCGCAGTTCATCGTTGGAGAAGCGCTTGATGTTCCAGGCCATGGACTGCTTGGAGTTGGGCGAATCATCATCCGGCGGGCCGAACATCATCAGCGACGGGGCGTACCAGCGGTTGATGGCGTCCTGCGCCATGTCCCGCTGCGCCTGGGTGCCGTTCGCCAGTTCCAGGAGGATCTCGAATCCCTGCCGCTGATGGAAGGACTCTTCCTTGCACACGCGCACCATGGCCCGGCCATAGGGGCCGTAGGAGGCACGGCAGAGCGGAACCTGGTTGCAGATGGCGGCGCCGTCCACCAGCCAGCCGATCGCTCCCATGTCCGCCCAGCTGAGGGTGGGGTAGTTGAAAATGCTCGAGTACCGGGCCTTGCCGGCAATCAGGTCTTCCGTCATCTTTTCGCGCGGGGTTCCCAGTGTTTCCGCTGCGGAGTACAGATAGAGGCCGTGTCCCGCCTCGTCCTGCACCTTGGCCATGAGGATGGCCTTGCGCTTGAGGGAGGGCGCGCGGGTAATCCAGTTGGCTTCGGGCTGCATGCCGATGATTTCGGAATGCGCGTGCTGGGAGATCTGCCGGACCAGGGTCTTGCGGTAGGCCTCGGGCATCCAGTCCCTCGGTTCAATCCGCGAGTCTTCGGCCAGCAGCTGCTCAAAGTATGCCTCTGGCCCGGGGTCCGGGACGGTGTCCTCGGCCTGTGTGCCGGGGAAAGCGTCGGTATGCAACGACATTTTTGCCACCTCACTGTGCGGAAGGAGTCGGATGCCTGGGGCGCAGGAATAATTACCGACCGTTCGGTCAGAATATAGGTGTGACAGAGGGCACGTCAAGGCGGCGGGCGGTCGCTACATAGACAGGCTTACTAGTTCGTGAAAATATCTCAGCGTGCAGAATTTCTCCTGGCCCAGCGACTGGATGCGGGCGGCGCTCAGCCTGTGTGTGCTGAAGGCGCTCGACGGCGGTGCCGCCTATGGTTACGCGATCGCCTCCCGGCTCGAACGGCAGGGCTTTGGTGCGGTTCGGGGCGGAACCCTGTATCCGCTGCTGACCCGCCTCGAGTCCGCCGGCTGGGTCACCGTCTCCTGGCAGCCCGGTGACGGCGGTCCCGGGCGGAAGTACTTCTCCCTCACCACGGCAGGGCGGCAGGAACTGGCCGGACAGAGCGAACTGTGGACACGGTTCGCCGGTACGGTTGGGACCTTCCTGGACAATGAAGGACACAATGAACACATCTCCGGGGGAAGCCTCCATGACAGCCCATGATGGCCCAAATACTGCTGTAGAGGTTCCCGGCGGTCCGCCCGGCTCCGCTCCGAAGCCCGATCCGTCCCGCCGCAGGGTATCCAGGACGGCGCTGGCCGCACTGCTGGTACCCACCTGTCTGGGCCTGCTCGGTTTCTTCGCGGTGGCCGCGGCCGTCAGCTCCACGGACTCCCGCGTTCAGGTGACCCTGCCGGGCTTCCTGCTGGTTGCCGCCGGACTTGCCCTGGCTGCCTGTGCTCCGCTGCTGCGGCGCCTGGCGGCCCGGACCTCGCTCCGGCAGCGCATCCTCGGAGCCGGGGCGGTGCTCGTGGTGCTCGCGGGGACAGCGGTATTGGCCGCAGACCTGGTGCTTTTCAGCCTCCCGGCAGTGCCAACCGCCCTCATCGGCGGGCTGCTCCTGATGTCCACCTCGCTCTGGGGGCAGTTCCGCAAGGGCGCTGCCGCAGATCCCATCCTGGATCCGCCCGCCTGGCAGGCGGAGCAGCCTTTCGGTACCACCCTGCTCACGGTGCTCGGCAACTGGTTGCTGTTTTTGGCCGCCGCCGCGCTGACAGCCGGGCTGCTGCTGCAGGTCTGATTCCCGCCACCCGGCCCCACCACAGCGCCGGGCGCAACCGCAACACAACACCACACACAGTGCCGGCCCCCGGTAAGCCCCGAGCATAAACAGTGCGGGGTTCTTCGCCCGCCCGGACGGTGTCGATATATTCGGGACATGACTACTTCTGCCACACCTCCCGTTGCTCAAAAGGTTCCCACCGAACGCGTCCACCACGGAGATACCTTCGTTGACGACTATGAGTGGCTGCGGGAGAAGGAAAACCCCGACGTCGTGGCCCACCTCAAGGCGGAAAACGCCTACATGGAAGAGGTCACGGCCCACCAGGAAAAGCTGCGGCAGGAAATCTTCGACGAGATCAAGAACCGCACCGAGGAAACCGATCTGTCGGTGCCCGCCCGCAAGAAGGGCTGGTGGTACTACTCCCGCACCGAAGAGGGCCAGCAGTATGCCATTCACTGCCGCACCGCCGCCCAGGACACCGGGGACCTGGACGCGGACTGGACTCCGCCCGTCGTGACACCCGGCGTTCCGGTTCCGGGCGAGCAGATCCTGATTGACGGCAACGCCGAAGCCGAAGGCAAGCCGTTCTTCTCCCTGGGCGGTCTGGCAGTGACCGAGGACGGCAACCTGCTGGCCTACTCCGAGGACAATGCGGGTGACGAGCGCTTCACGCTGCGGATCAAGGACCTGCGCACCGGCGAGCTGCTCCCGGACACCGTGACCAACGTGTTCTACTCCCTGGCCTTCTCCCCCGACGGCACCCGGGTCTTCTACACCGTTGTGGACGACTCCTGGCGCCCGTACCAGATCAAGGCGCACACCCTCGGGACGCCGGTGGAGGACGACGTCGTCATTTACCAGGAGGACGACGTCGCCATGTGGACCGGCTTTGACCTCTCCGCGGACCGCAGGCAGCTGCTGATCGGCATCAGCAACTCCGAATACTCCGAGTACCGGGTCCTGGACTTCGAGGATCCCGCCGGCGAGGTCCGCACCCTGATTCCGCGCAGCGAACGCATTCTCTACGAAGCCGAGCCCGTCACCATCGCCGGAGAGCGCCATTACCTGATCACGCACAACAAGGACGCCCTGAACTCCATGCTCTCCCTCGTGGCGGAGACCGAGTTTGCGCATCCGGTGGCCGAGCAGCACTGGAACACCGTGGTGGCGCACGACGACGCCGTCCGCGTCAACGGTGCGGCTGTCACCAAAACGCACGTCATCGTGTCGGTCCGCAAGGACACCACCGAGCGCGTGCAGGTCCTGCCCCTGGAGGGCCTGGGCACGGAAGTGCAGGGAGACCCCGTGGAGCCGGCCTTCGACGAGGAGCTGTACACGGCCAACCTGGCCAACGCCGAATACGATTCCCCGATCATCCGGCTCAGCTACACCTCCTACCTGACCCCGCCGCGCGTCTATGACTACGTGCTGGCCACCGGTGAACTGGAGCTGCGCAAGGAGACCCCGGTCAAGGGCGGTTACAACCCGGCCGAGTACGTGGCGGAGCGGGCGTGGGCTACGGCGGCCGACGGCGCGCGGATTCCGCTGTCCGTGCTGCGCCGGGCGGAGGTCAAGCAGGACGGCACCAATCCGGCCCTGGTCTACGCGTACGGCAGCTACGAAATCAGCATGGACCCGGCCTTCAGCGTGGCCCGGCTGTCCCTGCTGGACCGCGGAGTCATCTTCGTCGTGGCGCACATCCGCGGCGGCGGCGAAATGGGACGCACCTGGTATGACCAGGGAAAGAAACTGAACAAGAAGAACACCTTCACCGACTTCGTGGCTGCCACGGACTACATGGCGTCCTCCGGCTGGGTGGATCCGTCCCGGATTGCGGCCATGGGCGGCTCGGCCGGCGGACTGCTGATGGGCGCCGTGGCGAACCTGGCCCCGGAGAAGTACAAGGCGATCGTGGCGCAGGTTCCCTTTGTGGACGCCCTGACCAGCATCCTGGATCCGGAGCTGCCGCTTTCGGCACTGGAGTGGGAGGAATGGGGCAACCCGATCACCGATCCGGAGGTCTACCGGTACATGAAGGAATACTCCCCGTACGAGAACATCCGGGCCGTGGATTACCCGCGCATTGCCGCCGTGACGTCCTTCAATGACACCCGGGTGCTGTACGTGGAGCCGGCCAAATGGGTGGCCAAGCTGCGCGAAGTGACCACCGGATCCGAGCCGATCGTGATGAAGATCGAGATGGACGGCGGCCACGGCGGCGCCTCCGGCCGGTACGAGGCGTGGAAGGACCGCGCCTGGGACTACGCGTTTGTGCTGGACGCCCTCGGCGCGGTGGAGCCGATCGCCCCGGAAACCGGAAGCAACTAGCGGCCGGCCTGCTCGGCGGCCGTACGGCCGCTTCCCCGCTTCGGGGAAGCGGCCCGGCGGGCAAAGGCACGCCGGGCCGCGGGAGGATCGGTCTCTTCCGCTGCGGCGGCCGGCGGCGGCTTCTCGGCTGAAGTTTCCGCAGCACTGGTTTCGTCCGCCGGGTTCGGATCCACTGGACCGGCCTCCGCAGCCTGCCCCGCAGTCCCGGAGCTCCCCGGGTTCCCGGCTCCGCCGTCGCTGTTGTCCCCGGCGTTGCCGGCTGTCGCGCTGCCGCCGGCCCGCGTTCCGCCCTTGGCCGCCGCGCTCGCCCTGCGCCGCTGGCGCAGCAGACCCAGCCCAACCGGCACCACGGTCAGCAGGACCACCGCCAGGACCAGCAGATCCAGATGGTCGCGGATGAACGGGAAGCGGTTGCCCAGCACGTAGCCGAGCACTGTGACCCCCACGCCCCAAAGCAAAGCGCCGAAGGCATCGAACGCCATGTAGACGCGGTAGGGCATCCGCCCGATGCCGGCCACCACCGGAGTGAAGGTGCGCACCACCCCCACAAACCGGGCCAGCGTAACCGCTTTGCCGCCGTGCCGGGCAAAGAACTGCTCGGCACGGGCCACATTCTCCTGCCGGAACACCCTTGAATCGGGGCGGGAGAAAACTGCCGGACCGGCTTTGCGCCCAATCCAGTAACCCAACTGGTCGCCCATAAAGGCAGCAAGGGAAATCAAAAGCCCGAGCACCCAGATATTTATATGCACGGTGCCGGTAGCCACCAGCAGTCCGGCGGTGAACAGCAAAGAATCACCGGGCAGGAAGAACCCCACCAGCAGGCCGGTCTCGGCAAAGACAATGGCGCACACCACCAGCACCACCCAGGGTCCCAATGCCGGATCCGCCAGGAAAACCTGCGGATCCAGCCAGTCAGGAAGCACTGGGATCCCGGAGCATCAGAGCCGTTGTCCAGAAATCGGCCGCAGCCTCACACGCATCCACCTCCTCAAAGTACGCCACTGCGGGGGGCCGTGTCCTCCCGCCGCATAAACCGGTCCGGGCGGATGTGACACACAACTCCTCCGTGCTTGACAGCGCCGCCCCTCGCAGGATTACCTAATGAACATTCGGTAACTAAAACGAGAGGGCCCCATGGCTGACACCGGTGTCACCGCCCCAACGCAGGAAAACGGCGTGATCCATCCGATTCTGAAACATGATTCCGTTGCCCGCTGGCTCGGAATCACGGTGGAGCATCTCGCTCCCGGGGAGGCCAGCTGCCGCATGGTGCTGCGCCCCGAGATGCTCAACGGCTTCAGCATGGCCCAGGGCGGCATGGTCTTCGCGTTTGCGGACACGGCCTTTGCCCTGGCCTGCAACCCCTCCACGGCCGAGCTCGCAGAGGCGGAGCTGATCACCGTTGCATCCGGTGCGGACGTCACCTTCATCTCCTCCGCGCTGCCCGGCGAAACCCTGCGGGCCGTGGCCGCGCACCGTGCCTCCTCCGGCCGAAGCGGCGTATATGACGTCGAAGTCACAGCCTGCACCCCTGACGGCGCTACCCGGGTAGTGGCTGAGTTCCGCGGCCGTTCACGCTCCATTCCCAATCCCGCCCGCCGTCCCCGCAGCTGATCCGCTTCACCGCAGAGACGCTCCAACGCAAAGGCCCCTCCATGATTTCCTCCCCGTCGCTCCTGAAGTCCACCGCAGCAGATCCCGCCAGCCTTGATCCCGAAGAGCGGATGAGCCGCGACCAGATCGAAGCCCTTCAGCTGACCAGGCTGCAGCACACGGTCAAGTACGCCTACGAGCGCGTCCCGCTGTACACGCAGAAGTTCGACGACGCCGGCGTCCACCCCGAGGACCTCCGGGAACTCGCGGACCTCGCCAAGTTCCCGTACACCACCAAGGAAGACCTGCGCCAAACCTATCCGTTCGGCATGTTTGCCGTCCCGCAGGACCAGGTGGCACGGATCCATGCCTCCTCCGGAACCACCGGCCGGCCCACCGTCGTCGGCTACACCGCGGGCGATCTGGACCGCTGGAGCACGCTGGTCGCGCGGTCGCTGCGTGCCTCCGGAGTAAAGCCCGGCTACAAGGTCCACAATGCCTACGGCTACGGCCTGTTCACCGGCGGTCTGGGCGCCCACGCCGGCGCCGAGAAACTCGGCTGTACCGTCATTCCAATGTCCGGCGGACAGACCGAACGGCAGATCCAGCTGATCACCGACTTCCAGCCGGACACCATCCTGTGCACCCCCACATACCTGCTCACCATTGCCGACGCCATGCGCGCCGCCGGCATCGATCCGCGCTCCACTTCACTGAAGAACGCCGTCCTGGGAGCCGAGCCGTGGACCGAGGAAATGCGCCACGAACTGGAGCTGTCCATGGGCCTGGACGCCTGCGACATCTACGGCCTCTCCGAAGTGATGGGGCCGGGCGTGGCCGGCGAATGCGTGGAATCCAAGGACGGCACGCACATCTGGGAGGACCACTTCCGCCCGGAAATCATCGATCCCTTCGATGACACCAAAGTGCTCGGCGACGGCGAACCCGGGGAACTTGTCTTCACCTCGCTGACCAAAGAGGCCCTGCCGATCATCCGCTACCGAACCCACGACCTCACCCGGCTGCTGCCCGGCACCGCACGCCCGGGTATGCGGCGGATGGGCCGGATCACCGGACGCAGCGATGACATGATCATCCTGCGCGGCGTGAACCTGTTCCCCAGCCAGATCGAAGAAATTGCCCTGCGCATCCCCGCCCTGAGCCCGCACTTTCAGCTGGAAATCACCCGCCCGGACCGCATGGACGAGCTCACAGTCAAGATCGAGCGCCGGGAAGACTCCTCCGCTGATGACTGCCGTTCCGCCGCCGCGGAGCTGAAGGCACAGATCAAGATCCATGTGGGCTCTTCCTGCATCGTCCAGGTGGCCGAGCCGGGCACCTTGGCCCGTTCCAGCGGAAAGCTGCGCCGCATTTATGACCTGCGGTCAAAAGAGTCCGGCCTGCTGCCCGGTTAATCCCCGGCAGGCCCGCGGCTCAAATAAACCTGCCGAACGTTCGTGAGAAAATGAGGCCCATGCCTTCCACACCATCCGCCGCCGCCGGAGCGGCGTCCGCCGCCGTCCGGCGGGGCCGCCCCGGATATGACCAGCAGTCAGTCCTCGCCATTGCCGTGGATGTGTTCAATAAGCACGGCTACGAAGCCACCTCCATGGGCATCCTGGCCGAGAACCTGGGCATTACCAAATCCGCGATCTACCACCACGTTCCCTCCAAGGGGGACCTGCTGCGGCTGGCACTGGACAACGCGCTGGACGGCCTGGAGGCGGTGCTCGACGACGCCCGGGCCTCCAGCGGCGCCGCTGACGCCAAGCTGGAGTTTGTGCTCCGCGGAACCATCCAGGTCCTGACCGAGCGCCTGCCGTTCGTGACGCTGTTGCTGAGGCTGCGGGGCAACACGGAGATTGAGCGGGACGCATTGGCCCGGCGACGGGAGTTCGACCACCGGGTGGCCAATCTGGTGGATGCTGCCCGCAGTGAAGGAACCCTCCGCAGCGACATCGATCCGCGCACCACCACGCGCCTGCTCTTCGGCACGATCAACTCCATTGTGGAGTGGTACAAGCCCGGCGGCCCCATTTCCCCGGAGCAGCTGGCCGATGATGTCATTTCCATCATGTTTGACGGGCTGCACGCGCGGTCATGACGGCCCTTTGGACGGGCCGCCGGACGGCCGCCCCTGCGCTAGGCCGGCTCGGCCAGCTCCAGCAGCTTCGCCCGCGACATCCGAAGTTCAGCCGGAGTGAGGTAGGGAGTGCCGACGGACCCGGCGAGGCCTTCGGCGGCGCTGCGGATGGACAGGGAGGTAGCCGGATCCAGCCCGTCGGCACCGAACGCTTCCCGCCACCTCTGTGCGTCCGCACGAAGGAGGCCCTGAATGGCCGGTTCGGCGCTGCCTATGATCAGCAGCAGGGAGGTGGGGGCAAAGAGGCGGCGTACCGTGGGATTATCTGCGTCGGTCAGCGCCCGGACGTAGCCGCGCAGCAGTTTCCCGGGCCGGTTCTCGCTCAGATCAACATGGGCGTGCACAGCCTCCCAGAGCTTTTCGGACGCATCCGCCAAAATTGCTTCCTCCAGCGCGGTCCGGCTGGTGAAGTGGTGGGTCAGCGCCCCCTTGGATACCCCTGCCGCCGCTGCAATATCCGCCAGACTGACGCCTCCGCCATGCTCATACAGCGTCTGGGACGCCGCCTCAATGATCGCTTTCCGGGTTCGCTCCTTGTCCCGTACGGCGGCTGTCTCAGTGGGGGGCATGGCTCTCTTCTTTCGTGGTCTCTGACGGAATGAGCCGAGCAGCGAGGATCGCGGCGACAACCAGCAGCGCGGCGGCAATAAATGAGGTTACCTGCATGCCGTAGGTGAAGGCATGCTGCGCGGTGGCGAGCAGCACCTCGCTGCTGCCGTCCAAATGGCCGGCAGCGCTGGCGAGGGAATCCTGCACAGCGGCCGCAGTTTCCGGCGGAGTGCCGTCCGGAATTTCCAGCTGCGCACGGTACAGGGCCGTCTGCAGGGAACCGAGGACGGCGATGCCCAGAGCGATACCCAGCTCATACGCGGTCTCGGAGATCGATGCTGCGGCCCCGGCCCGCTCGGGCGGCGCCGCAGCCACCACAGCATCGGTGGACAGGGTCATGGCCAGCCCGGTGCCCAGGCCAATGACCGCAAGCGACATACCGATGCCAAGATAGCCGGGCAGGCCCTCCGTCACGCCAAGCGCCGCCAATCCCAGGGCTCCAACAAACAATCCGGCGGCGATGGCACGTCCGCGCCCCAGCTTCGACAGTGTCAGTCCAACGACGGCGACGACGGCGATCGAGGCAACGGTCGCCGGCATCTCCGCCATGCCGGCCCAGAAAGGCGAGTAGCCGCGGACCAGCTGCAGATACTGGGAGAAGAAGAACAGCACGCCCAGAAACGCGAAGATGGACAGCGTGTTGGCCGCGACCGCACCGCTGAACGCGGGGATGCGGAAGAGGCTGATGTCCACCATCGGGGTCTTCAGACCGCGCTGCCGGCGCACGAACCACCAGCCGGCACCCAGGCCGGTCAGCACGCCCGCGAGGACAGGCCAGCCCGGTCCGGAGCCGACAACCTGCTTGATCGCGTAAACCAGCGGAACGATCGCCAGCACCGACAGCAGGGCGGACAGAAGATCGATCTTTCCGGCGTTCGGATTCCGTGACTCGGGCAGGAGCCAGAGGCCGAGCACCACGATCAGCGCGATCACCGGAACGTTGATGAGGAAAACCGAGCCCCACCAGAAGAACTCCAGAAGGGCCCCGCCCACCAGCGGTCCAACGGCGCCTCCGGCCATGGCACCGGCTGACCAGATCGCAATCGCCCGCGTGCGCTGGACGGGGTCGTGGAACAGGTTGCGGATGATGGAAAGCGTGGACGGCATGACCGTTGCACCGGCGATGCCCAGAAGGGCACGGCTGGCAATCAGAACCTCGGCGGACGGGGCGAAGGCAGCCATGACGGAGGCAACTCCAAAAGCAACGCTGCCGATAAGGAGCAGCCTTTTCCGCCCGATGCGGTCGGCAAGGTTACCCATCGTCACCAGCAGCCCTGCGAGCACGAACGAATAGATGTCTCCGATCCAGAGAATCTGCGTCGCGGTTGGTGCCAGATCCGCCGTCAGGGCGGGGACCGCCATGTACAGAACGGTCCCGTCAATGGCGAGGAGCGTGACGGCAAGGATGGGGACAATGAGGGCAACCCATTCCCTGCGTCCAGCCCGGAGCGGAACTTTCGGTAACGTGTCCATGCACCAAAGGCTAACAATCCAAATGGTTTGCTATCAAATACGTTTGGTTTGCTACCTTGGTCCCGCAGGCGCACGGGCCGGACAATGGACGCGCGGCCCTGGGGCCGCCTGCGGGTTACTTCTCCACGAGGGTCAGGACATCGTAGGTGGCGACGACGTCGTCGTTCTGGTTGGTGAGCAGCGCATCCCAGGCGACTTCTCCGTACTCATCGGTTTCGCGCGGCGTGATCTTCTTGGCCGTGAGGGTCACCCGGATGGAATCCCCCGCGGCCACCGGAGTGATGAAGCGCAGGTTCTCCAGGCCGTAGTTCGCCAGTACGGGACCGGGCTCCGGGTCCACGAACAGGCCGGCCGCCCAGGACAGCAGCAGGTACCCGTGGGCCACGATGCCCGGGAAGAAGGGATTGGCTTCGGCGGCCGCGGAGTTGGTGTGCGCGTAGAAGGTATCCCCGGTGCTGTTCGCAAACGCGGTGATGTCCTCGAGCGTGACCTCCCGCAGGTCCGAACGGACCGAGTCCCCGACCCGCAGTTCCGAGAGGTCCTTGCGGAACGGGTGGGCGCCGTCGAAGTTCCGGTCAGCCCCGGTGTGCCAGAGACCGGTGAGCGCCGTGAGCATGTTCGGTGAACCCTGCACGGCGGTGCGCTGCATGTGGTGCAGGACCGAGCGCATCCCGCCCAGTTCCTCGCCGCCGCCGGCCCGGCCGGGTCCGCCGTGGACCAGGTGCGGCACGGGCGAGCCGTGGCCGGTGGAGCTGCGGGCATCTTCACGGTTCAGGATCAACACGCGCCCGTGGTGTGCGGCGATGCCCAGGGTCAGCTCGCGGGCCGTGGCGGGATCATTGGTGCACACGGTTGCCACCAGCGATCCGCCGCCGCGGGCGGCCAGGCGCACGGCGTCGGCGGCGTCGTCGTAACCGATGACCGACGCCACCGGACCGAAGGCTTCCACTGCGTGCAGCGCTTCATTCTCAGCATCCGCCCAAGTGAGCAGGACGGGAGCCATGAAGGCACCTGCTTCGGCCACGGCGCGCGTGCCGTCGGCCCGGACAACTTCGGGTGCGTCCAGGGAACCCCAGGCCAGGGCAGCTCCGGCGTCGAGCAGCGTCTGCACGGAGGAGCGGACTCCCTGGAGCTGTTCGGTGGAAGCCAGGGCCCCCATGGTCACATCCCCGGCCCGGGGATCGCCCAGCACCACGCGCTGTTCAATGCGCCGGCCGGCGGCGGCAACGACGTCGTCCACCAAACCGGCGGGAACAATGGCACGGCGGATGCTGGTGCATTTCTGGCCGGCCTTGACCGTGATTTCGGTGACCAGTGACTTTACGAACGCATCAAACTCGGGGGTTCCGGGCACTGCGTCCGGCCCGAGGATGGCGGCGTTCAGCGAATCGGTCTCATTCGTGAAGCGGACGCCGCCCTCGGTGACGTTGGGGTGGGCCTTCAGCAGCTTGGCCGTGGAGGCGGATCCGGTGAAGGAAACATAGTCGCGGTAGTCCAGGTGATCGAGCAAATCCCGCGCAGAACCGGAGATCAGCTGCAGGGACCCGGCGGGCAGGATGCCCGATTCGATGATCAGCTTTACTGCCTCAGCGGCCAGATAACCGGTGGGAGTGGCCGGCTTCACGATGCTGGGCAGGCCGGCCAGGAACGCCGGGGCGAGCTTTTCCAGCATGCCCCAGACCGGGAAGTTGAAGGCGTTGATCTGCACTGCCACCCCGGGAAGCGAGGTGTAGATGTGCTCCCCCAGAAACGATCCGTCCCGGGACAGCGATTCCGCGGGGCCGTCCACCAGAACGGTGGAATTGGGCAGCTCGCGCCGGCCTTTGGAGCCGAAAGTGAACAGCACGCCGATTCCGCCGTCAATGTCCACCAGCGAGTCCGTGCGGGTGGCGCCGGTGCGGGCGGACACCTCATACAGTTCGTCCCGGTGCGCGTTGAGGTACGTCGCCAGCTCCTTGAGCTTGAGCGCACGCTGGTGGAAGGTGAGTTCCTGCAGTGCCTTCCGGCCCGCGGTGCGCGCGTGCTCGACGGCGGCCGCCAGATCCAGCCCGGCCGTGCTGACCAGCGCCAGGGTTTCGCCGGTGCTGGCATCGCGGACTTCCGCAGGTTCCGCGGCGGTGAGATCCGAGCGGTCCGGCGTCCACCAGGAATCCCGGACGTAGCTGGGAACTATGCGGACGTCTATGGCGGTGGAGGTCATCGTTGACTGGCCCTTTCAAAACGGTGCTTGCGGCCGGCGGACCGGCCCCGGGCGGTACAGCGTCCTGCGGAACGGTATATCGCAGGATAACTGACCGGACGTTCAGTAATGAGATTTAGCGTACAGGAGGATGCTGCGCATCACACTATGATGTCGGCGGCAATCCGGCGGCAATCCGGTGCGCTGACCACGGAGCACCGGATATCTACCCGTTCCCGGCGGGTTGCCCCGCCCGCAGTGTCCGCGGGGAGTGTCCGGGACTACCTTGGAGCGCACACCCGCATCCTTAGAAGGAGCATCATGAACGAGTTCGAATCCCCGGCCGCAGCCTCACTGCCCCAATCTCCCGGCGAATCAGGCGAATCTCGTCGGCCCGCCCGGCGGCGCCACAGCATGCTGGTGGGCGCACTGCTGCTGGGCCTCACCGGCACCCTGTCCGGCGTTGCAGCCGGCCCGGCTTCGGCTGCAGACACCGGGCCCGGTTCCGGACAGCAGGCGCAGCGGACTCCCGGGCAGCAGTCGCAGCCCGACGGCGGCCGCGGCTACGGGCGCGGGCACGGACACGGGAACGGGAACGGTCCGGGCAGGGGTCACGGGCACGGTAAGGACAAGACGGTTGATTATGTGGCCTTTGGGGACTCCTATGCTTCAGGATTCGGCGGCGGTCCGTTGCTGGATGCCTGCCGCCGCACGGCCGAGGGTTATCCGACCCTGCTGGACGCTCTTCCGCGCGTTGAGCTGGACAGTGACCAGTCCTGCGCCGGAGCCACGGCGCTGACCACCGAGCCGGCCCCGCCCGCCGGTCCGGTGGACCTGCCGGAGCAGATTTCCACTGCCATCTCGGCAGACCTGTTGAACCGGCAGACCGATCTGGTCACCGTCACCATCAGCGGCAACGATGTCCAGTTCGGCTCGGTGGTGCAAGCCTGCGCCGGACCCGCACTGCCGGACACCTGCGCCCCAGCGCTGGCGGCAGCGCAGGCCTTCGCGGAAACCGCCGTCGTTCCCCAACTGCAGGCCAGCTTTGCGCAGATCCGCGAAGCGGCACCGCGGGCGGAGCTGGTGGTGGCCGGTTACCCGCACCTGTTTGAGGGCAGCACACCCGGAATCCTGAGCATCGAGGCACAGAACCTGTTCAATGCCGGCACCGATGCGCTCAACGCCGTCGTGGCCGGGCAGGTGGGTGACGGCACTTTTGTCGACGTGACCGCGGCCTTCGCCGGCCACGGCATCGGGTCGGCGGACCCCTGGATTCTGGACATCACTGATCCCTTTGCCCTGCATCCCACGGCCGCCGGCTACAGCGAGGGCTACTTCGCAGCCATTACCTCAGCCGTTGACGTGGAGCGGCTGGGCAATCCGGGCCGGGGCCACTGCCGCGGACGCGGCTAGCCGAAACGGCTGGCCCTCCGGCCGGGGCGGCGCGGCCAACTACGTCCCGGCCGGGGCGGCGCGGCCAGCTACGTCCCGGCCGGAGCGGTCAACACTTCAGCGAGATCGAATTTGGCCGGTTCCTCCAGCTGCTCATAGGTGCAGGATTCCGGGCTCCGGTCCGGGCGCCAGCGCAGGAACTGAGCGGTGTGGCGGAACCGTTCGCCCTCCATGTGGTCGTACTTAACTTCCACCACCCGCTCAGGCCGCAGCGGAACAAAAGACAGGTCCTTGTTCCCGCTCCAGCGGCTGCCCTCTGAATTGCGGGGCGTGCGGGTTCCGGTGTCCTGCTTGTCCGCCGTCCAGGGGTGGTCCGCGGAGTCGGATATCAGCGGCTGCAGTTCCGAGAACAGTTCACGGCGCCGGGCCATGGTGAACGCGCCGGCCACTCCCACATTGGTGAGGACGCCGTCGTCGTTGTAAATGCCCAGCAGCAGGGAGCCGACGGCGTCCGGCCCTGATTTGTGCACCCGGTAGCCGGCCAGCACGCAGTCAGCGGTGCGCTCATGCTTGTACTTGGCCATGGTGCGCTTGCCGGGCTGGTAGGGATCAGCCAGCGGCTTGGCCACGATGCCGTCCAGTCCGGCGCCCTCGAATTCCCCGAACCAGCGCTGCGCGGTGCCGGGGTCGGTGGTGCGGGACGTCAGGTAGACCGGGGCGGCGGCGCCGGCCAGGGCAGTCTCCAGCGCGCTGCGGCGCTCGGCATACGGCCGGTCCAGATAGCTGGTGTCATCCAGGGCCAGCAGGTCAAACGCTGCGAAGGCCGCCGGTGTCTGCTCGGCCAGGAGCTTGACCCGGCTGGCGGCGGGATGGATGCGCTGCTGCAGGGCTTCAAAGTCCAGCCGCTTTCCGGAGGCGCTGATCAGGATGATTTCGCCGTCCACCACGCAGCGCTGCGGCAGGTTTGCCTTGAGCGCCTCCACCAGTTCCGGAAAGTACCGGGTCATCGGTTTTTCATTGCGGCTGCCGATCTCCAGTTCATCGCCGTCGCGGAAAATGATGGAGCGGAAACCGTCCCACTTTGGCTCGTAGGAGTATTCCCCCTCGGGCAGCGAAGAGACGGCTTTGGCCAGCATCGGGGCCACGGGCGGCATTACCGGAAGTTTCATGGGCCCATTCTTACCCGACTAACAGGTAAGGGGAATGGAAACGCCCAGTCCCGCGGCGAAGGCGGTCAGCAGGTCCCGGCCCTGCTGCCAGTTCCCGATGCCGCTTTCATCGTTGATGTGGGTAAGCGGGCCGGCGTCGATCACCGGAATGTTCCAGGCCTGGGCCAGCAGCCGGGCGCCGGGCAGCGTGCAGTAGGGATCGTTCTCGCTGGCGATCAGCAGCCCGGGCACCGGCAGCGGTTCCAGCCTCGGATCGCGGAATGAGCCGGCGGTGTCCGGGAAGGCGGGCTCGGCCGGGTCCGGCGGCGCAACCAGCAGCACGCCCCGGGCGCCGTCCGGATTGCGCAGCAGCCACTCCGCGGAAGCCAGGCAGCCAAGGCTGTGGGCCACCAGGATGGTGTCGCCGTTCCGGGACCCGGCGGCAGCATCCAGCGCATCCATCCAGTTCTCCAAGTTCGGGTCGTCCCACGACGACGGCGAAATCCGGGACATATCCGGAGCGTCAGCCTGCCACCGGCTCTGCCAGTGCTCATCGTTGGAACCGCCGATGCCGGGGACGATGGTCAGGTGCATGCTGTCTGCCTTTCCGTTGACGGCCGCCGCCGGGCGGAAGCCGGGAATATCTCCTCCGAAACCGGTGCTGTTCCTGAACATGAAGAAAATCGGTTTCCTGTCCTTTGGACACTACCGCGATGTGCAGGGTTCTTTTGTCCGTACCGCCCGGGATGCCCTGCTGCAGACCGTCGAGCTGGCGGTTGCGGCGGAGGAGCTGGGGATAGACGGCGCGTTCCTGCGCGTTCACCATTTCGCCCCGCAGTTCGCTGCACCGTTCCCGCTGCTTTCCGCCATGGCCGCACGGACAAGCCGGATTGAACTGGGTACGGCGGTCATCGACATGCGTTATGAAAATCCGCTGTATCTCGCGGAAGAAGCCGCGGCCACGGATTTGATCAGCGGCGGCAGGCTGCAGCTGGGCCTGAGCCGCGGTTCCCCCGAGCCGGCTCTGCGCGGTTACGAGGCCTTTGGCTATGTTCCGGATGCGGGAAGCACCGACGCGGACGAGGCACGCAAGCACACCCTGGTGTTCCGTGCAGCGATTGCCGGCGCAGGCCTGGCCTCAGCCGATCCGGTCATGACCGGCAGCTCCGGAACGCTGGCGGTTGAACCGCAGTCCCCTGGGCTCAGCGAACGAATCTGGTGGGGATCCGGAACGCGGGCCACCGCCAAGTGGACCGGCGAGCAGGGCATGAACCTGATGAGCTCCACTCTGCTCACGGAGGACACCGGGGTGCCCTTTGACCAGCTCCAGGCGGAGCAGATTCAGGTGTTCCGCGAAGCGCGGGCCGACGCCGGCCATGAAGGCACCGGGCTTGTCTCGGTCAGCCGTAGCGTCATTCCGCTGGTGACCGAGACCGACCACCGGTACTTCGGGCTGCGGGCCCAGACGGATTCCCGTGACCAGGTGGGCCGGCTGGACGGCGGACTGGCCCGGTTCGGCAAGAGCTACATCGGTGAACCGGATGTAATCGCCGCGCAGCTTGCTGCCGATGCCGCGGTCCAAGCCGCCGACACCGTGCTTATTACGGTGCCGAACCAGCTGGGCGTGGAATACAACGCGCAGCTGCTGGAGAGCCTGGTGAAGCACGTGGCGCCCGCGGCGGGCTGGCGCTGATGCCTCCGGTCCGGTGACAGTTCCCGACTGTCACCGGCATGCGCTATGGTTGTCTCAGCTTCACGAGAGGTGGCCAACATGCCCGGAGGAATCCGGGTCTGTAAAAGCTCCGACTGGCCTCACACCAACCCCACTGTTCGGCGGGTGGTTCGGATGACGAAGCGGCCCGCGGCCAACCGGTGCGGGCAAGGACAAACCGTAAAGGAACACACTGTGAGTATCTCCAGTGGCGCCCGCTGCATCAGCTACACCCCCGGCCACAACGTCCACCTCATTCACGGCAAGCGCCTGGCTGTTTACGATGACTGGGTGGATGCCCAGGCCTACGTCGATCTCGATCTGGACCTGATCCAGTTGGTCGTGGACGGCGAGCAGCAGCTGATGTGGTTCCACGACCTGCCCTCCCTGGCGCAGGCGCTGGCCCATTCCAACGGCCAGGTGCAGTGGTGCGCACGCTATTCGTCGCTGCTGGTGCCCGGAGGCTTTGACAGCCCCGCACGGCGCTCTTTTTTCTACTTGGCGACGCCGGAAAGGGTCCATCCCTGTAAACAGCTCAACGCAAACGACTCCGAAGACGCCCAAGCTCAGCGGGGCTAAGCCCCGCTGAGCGCAGGTACTGCTCCGCGTCAAAACCGTCCAGGGCGCGGAGCAGTTCCTTCCGGCCGTCTGCCACCCGCGCGTCTTCCTGCTCCGCCGTCAGCGGTTTTTCCCGCGGATGCGGCTGCGTGGAGTGGAAGGCGTTGATGCCGCGGACCGCCTGCTCGTAATCGTCGGCAATGGCTTCGGGCGAGGCCCCGGCCAGCTGCAGCAGCAGCATGGCGATGAGTCCGGTGCGGTCCCGCCCGGCAGAGCAGTGGATCACCACCCCACCGTCACCGGCCTCCGCTATGGCACGCAGAACAGCGGCGATTTTCTCCGGCCAGCGGCGCAGGTTCTCCCGGTAGAAGCGCGGGGAGTCCATGTAGGGGCCGGTGAGCGCGGTGAACTCCGGATCCTTCGCTTCCTGCGTGGGCCGGGTGAGGAACGTGATTCCTGCGGCAGCCTCCGCATCCGGCAACGGATCGGTGTCCCTGCGTCCCTGCTCCTCTTCGTTGCGGAGGTCGACGACGGTGCGGACTCCCGCGGCGCGGGCCTGTTCCCAGCCGCGCGTGGTGAGCCATTCGGACCGCCCCATGCGGAAGATCCGGCCCGGGGGGACGGCGCCGCCGCCGGCGACCGGGATCCCGCCCAGGTCCCGTGCGTTGGCGGCGCCCTCCCAGTGAACGTCGCGGCTGCTCATGACAGCCGGCTAGGACCAGTCAAAGAAGCCCTTGCCGGATTTGCGGCCGAGCTCCCCGCGGGCCACCTTGTCACGGAGGATCTGCGGCGGTTCGAAGCGCGGGCCGAGCGTGGACGCCAGATACTCGGCGATGCCCAGGCGCACATCCAGGCCCACGATGTCGGTGGTGCGCAGCGGGCCGGTGGGGTGCTTGTAGCCCAGCACCATGGCGGCGTCGATGTCTTCGGCGGAGGCCACGCCCTCTTCAACCATGCGCATGGCTTCCAGGGCAATCGCCACGCCCAGCCGCGAGCTGGCAAAGCCCGGGGCGTCATTGACGGTGACGGGTGTCTTTCCCAGATCCCGGGCCCAGGAAGCGGCGGCTTCGGCCAGCTCTTCGGAGGTCTGCTTGCCCAGCACCACTTCGATCAGGGCGGAGGCCGGCACCGGGTTGAAGAAATGCAGGCCGCAGAACCGTTCCGGACGCTGCAGCTTTTGTGCCAGCTCGGTGACGGACAGCGAGGACGTGTTGGATGCCAGCCAGGCCTCCGGTGCCAGCTGTTCCTCGACCGCGGCCAGGGCAGCGCCCTTGAGGCCAAAGTCCTCCGGCACCGCTTCCACCACCAGCCCGGCCGCAGCAAAAGCGGCGTAGTCGGTGGACACGGACAGCCGCGCGGTCAGGTCGGCCAGGCTTTCGGAAACGGTGGCGCGTTCAACGCTTTTCGCCAGCGCGGACGCCACGCGGTCGTAGGCGGCGGAGGCGGCGTCGTCGTCGCGCTCCACGACGACGACGGCGGCTCCCGCGGTGCAGAAGGCGTGCGCAATGCCCGCCCCCATCCGGCCGCCGCCGAGCACTCCTACTGTGGAGGGAACTGCCATTACTTTTTCTTCCTCTCAAGGAACGCTGACATGCGGTCAAACTTGGCCTGCGATTCAAACAGAATTCCCTGCGCCAAATTGTCGATGGCGGGGTGGGCATCCGCCGGGGCTGCGAACACGGTTTTGGTGAGCCGGACCGCCAGCGGATCCTGGCGGGCAATCCGGTCAGCCAGCGCCTGTGCTGCGGTCAGCAGGTCTTCCGGTTCGGCGAGCTCGGTGACCAGGTGCGCGGCCAGCGCTTCCTCGGCGTTCAGCACCCGTCCGGCCAGCAGGATCTCCTTGGCCAGCGGTTCGCCCACAAGTTCCTTCAGCCGCCAGCCCGCGCCGGCGGCTGCCAGGATCCCCAGCGAGGTTTCCGGGTTGCCGATCTTGACGCGGGGTGTGCCAATCCGGAAGTCCGCGGCGAAGGCCAGCTCCGCCCCGCCGCCCAGGGCGTATCCGTCCACCGCGGCGATGACCGGCATCGGCAGTTTGGCGATCCGGGCAAACACGGTGGAGTTGATGCCGCGCAGGGCGTCGTCGCGGCGGCGTTCGCGCAGCTGGGCAATGTCCGCACCGGAGGCGAACACCCCGCCGCTGCCGGTGAGGATGAGGATCCGGGGGTTCTCCTCGAGATCGGCGCAGAGCAGGTGCAGCTCATCGACCATGGCGGCGTCAATGGCGTTGCGGACCTCCGGGCGGTTCAGGACCGCGGTGACGCGCCCTTCCCCCTCCGTGACCTGCAATGTGGTGAAGGAAGAGTAATCAGCTCCCACTTAGACGGCCTCAATCAGCATGGCGGTGCCCTGGCCAACGCCGACGCACATGGTGGCAATCCCATGTGTTGCGCCCTCGCGTTCCATCCGGTTCAGCAGCGTGATGGCAATCCGGGATCCGGAGGAACCCAGCGGGTGCCCCAGTGCAATGGCGCCGCCGTCGTTGTTCACAATGTCCTCCTTCACGCCGAGCCGGCGGATGCAGGCCAGCGACTGAGTGGCAAAGGCTTCGTTCAGTTCAAAGGCGCCGACGTCGGCAAGTTTCACGCCGCTGCGGGCGAGGACCTTTTGGGTGGCCGGAACGGGGCCGGTGCCCATGATTTCCGGCGGCACTCCCGCGGACGCGCCGTCGACAATCCGGGCCCGGGCGGTGAGTCCGTATTCGCGGATGGCCCGCTCGGACGCGACGATAATGGCCGACGCCCCGTCATTGAGCGTGCTGGAGTTGCCGGCAGTGACAATGCCGCCGGGCCGCACCACGGGCCGCAGCTTGGCGAGCACCTCAGCGGTGGTGCCCTCGCGCGGACCCTCGTCGGTATCCACGACGGTGTCGCCCTTGCGGCCGCGGACGGTGACCGGAACTATTTCGTCCTTGAAGTGTCCGGCGGCAATGGCGGCCAGCGCATTCTCATGCGATCGGACGGCAAACGCGTCGGCGTCTTCACGGGAAATACCGTCCACGGCGGCCAGTTCCTCTGCGGTTTCCGGCATGGAGTACGTCATCTTGCCGTCGCGGGAGAGATCTCCCGAGGTAAAGCGCTCGTTCACGAAGCGCCAGCCGATCGAAGTGTCAAAGGTTTCACCGGGCTTGGCGAAGGCCTTGGTGGGCTTTTCGGTCACCCAGGGCGCGCGGCTCATGGATTCAGTACCGCCGGCAATGACAATGTCCGCTGCTCCCGCCTTGATCATGTGCGAGGCCATGATGATGGCCGACAGCCCCGAAGCGCACAGCCGGTTCACCGTGATGCCGGGAACGTCGCTGGGGAAGCCTGCCAGCAGGGCAGCCATCCGCGCCACGTTGCGGTTTTCCTCGCCGGCACCGTTGGCGTTGCCCAGGATCACCTCGTCAACGACGGCGGGATCCAGTCCCTCGCGCGCCACCAGTTCCTGCAGCGTCAGAGCCGCCAGGTCATCGGGCCGGACACTGGACAGCGCGCCGCCGTACCTGCCCACCGGAGTCCGTACTCCGCCCACGAGAAACGCTTCAGTCATTGTTGCTCCCACCGTCTGTGTGCCGCCGGCCGACGCTGACCGGACAGCATTTACTGACCATTCGTTCTGTAAAGAATCGCACGGCGGCGTACCGCGGTCAATGTGACCGGCCTTGCGTGACGAATGGCTCCGGCGGACGAAAGTTGTCCGCAGAATCTCCGCAGCCGGCGGTTCGCGAGGCTAGGCTTCGGGCATGAGCTTCAACATCCAAATATGCGTGGACTGCGAAAACGCCCATGAGCAGGCTGATTGGTGGGCGGAAACGCTGGGCTGGGTCATTGAACCCCTGGACCAGGCCATGATTGATTCCCTGCTGGATCAGGGGACCATTTCCCCGGACATACTGGTTGACCATAAAGGGCAGCGGCGGTGGCGCGACGGCGCGGCGATCTGCCGGGAAAGCGAGGTCGGCTCCCCGGAACGCCTGCGCATCCTTTTCCAGCCCGTGCCCGAGCCCAAGACGGCAAAGGACCGCATACATCTGGACATCCATATCAACGGGGCGGACAAGGACGTGAAGCGGGCGGAGCTTGAGGCACGCGGAGCCACCTTCCTGTATTCGGAAGAGCAGGGGCCATCCTCCTGGTACACCATGGCCGATCCCGAAGGAAACGAATTCTGCATCGCCTAAGCCAATGGGCAGCAGCGGGAGGGTCCGGCGTGCGGGGCTTCCATGGTTATTGCAGCAGCTCGGCCGGAATCGCGTAGGTCACCAGGACGGCCAGCAGATTCTTCGCGGCGTGCACGGCATAGGACAGCATGAAGTTGCTGCCCGCCCATACAAAGACGCCTACCAGCACGACCCCCATCACCAGGTACGGCAGCAGGACGGCCAGCGCCGGCGCTTCCTTTCCCGCAACGTGGATACCCGCGAACAGCACCACCGAAATGACGCAGCAAACCCAGATGTTCAGGTACCTGCTCAGCTTGCCGATCAGCAGATGGCGGAAGATGTATTCCTCCACGAACGGCGCGATCAGCACCAAAAGGGGAATGATCAGCAGCGGCGGAAGGGACACCACCAGCCCTTGGACTGCTTCCTGGTTCACCGCCGTTTCCGGAGGCCCGGTGAGGGCCGCGGCCACGGCGGTGAGCACCAGCATGGCGAGGACGCTGGCAGGAATCACCGCCAGCGTCAGCCAGGGACGCGCGGCGAGGAGCCGGGCCTCCCGGACGGCAAACCGCCACGAGGCCCAGAGCGCCAGCGCCCCGGCCGAGAGGTAAAACGCCAGATTGACCGCATAGCCCGCCAGCACCGGATCCGGTATCAGCCGGGTCAGTCCGGGAATACCGAGTCCCGGTGCAAAACTGAAAATCCCAACAAACAGCACATAGAAACCGGCCGCAATAACGTCGCGGCGGGTGAACGCGCCGGACAGGGAGGCCTGCACGCGGGGGTCTGCCACGGCTAAACGGTCAGTTCCGCCATGACGCGCGGCATGGCATCCAGCAGTTCTCCGGCCAGGAAGCTCATGGGACCCTGGGCAGCCGAGAGGCGGTCACCTGCCGTGGAGTGCAGATAGGTTCCCCAGCAGGCGGCCTGTTCGGGGCTGGCTTTCCGGGCGAGGAAACCGGCAATGGCGCCGGCCAGAACATCTCCGCTGCCGGAGGTGCCCAGGCCGGAGTTGCCGGCGGGGACCTCCCAGCGCCGGCCGTCCGGAGCCGCAATCAGCCCCTGGGCCGCCACTACTGCCTGGTACTTGGCCGCAATGTCGAGGGCGGCCTGTTCCATGTCTAGGTCTGTTTCCGGATCCAGCTCCAGGAGCCGGGCAGCTTCTTTCTTGTTCGGAGTCAGCACCAGGCGACCGGCCCACGACTTGTAGACCTCCGGATACTGGTGCAGGACACCGAGGGCGTAGGCGTCCAGGACTATCGAGGTCCGCTCTTTCAGCAGCGGGGCGATCCCCTGAAGCAGTTCACCGGTGGAATCGGCATCATCCAAACCGGGACCCACCACCACAACGTCGGAAGTTTCCAGGTCGGTTTGCATGGCCTTCGCTGCCCGGGAGCCGGAAATCACGCCGTCATCTTCAGGCAGCGGGGCGCACCCTGACTCCGGAACAGCCACGGCCACAGCCACGGCCACGGATTCTGTCACGGCGAGGGTCAGCCGGCCGGCTCCTACGCGCAGGGCAGCACGGCCGGTGAGCATGGCTGCACCGGGGGAACGGCGTGCGCCTCCCACCACCAGCACATTGCCGCGGTCGGATTTGCCGCTGGCCTCGCGGTTGACCTGCCACCCCTTGAGGAGTGCCGGGGTTACGGGTTCAGCGGGGGTGGACATTATTTTCATCTCCTGCATGTTCGGTTACCGGGGCGCCGCCGGACTCCAGATGGTCCACGGCGTTGAAGTCCGCCAGCTCCCAGCGGCCCCTGCCTTCCGGACGCACCAGACGGGTAAGGGAAGCATTGCGGACACTGGTAGTGGAGGCAATATCCAGCAGTTCGGCCTCGGTCAAATTCTCACAGATGTACCGGATCAGCAGGATCACCGCGTCGTGGCAGACGATGGCCACACGCCGGCCGTCCGCTTCGTCGTCAAGATCCCGCAGCACCGAACGCAGCCGCAGGGCGACGTCGGCCCACGACTCGCCGCCCGGCGGCCGGTAGGAAAACTTGCCCAGCCAGTTGCGCCGCTGCGCTTCCTCGGGAAAGCGTGCCTGGACCCCTGCGGAGGTGAGCAGGTCCAGGATGCCCAGCTCCCGGTCGCGCAGCCGTTCGTCAAGCCGCGCGTTCTCCAGCCCGGCGAGTTCAGCAGTTTGCCGGGCCCGCAGGTAGGGCGAGCACCAGACGGCTTCGGGGCGTTCATCCTCCGGCAGGGCTTCAAGCCAGCCGCCAAGGGCTTTCCCCTGGTCCCGGCCGGCGTCGCTGAGCGGAACATCCGCGTCCCGTATGCCAACCTCGATGACTTCCGCGCCGGAGCGCTGAGCCGCTGTGGCAGCGACGTTACCGGCGCTTTCGCCGTGACGAATGAGGACCAGTTCAATTGCACCCATGCCCCGACTCTACTCCGCGTCCGGGCGGCAGCCCCGCATCCTCAGACCCGGTCCTTCCGGACAGTGCCGGAGGAAGTTTTGCTCTTCACGTCAGGGGAAGTGCCGCCCTTGCTGGCCGCGGCCGAGGTGCGCCCCTTCACCCGCTTTCCGGTGCCGGGCGTGCTGGAGGTTGAGGTGATGTCCTGCCAGAAGTTGCTCCAGAACGCCTCCTGTTTTTTAAAGGTTTTGGGGACGGGGCCGCGCTCACCGCCGGGGCTGCCGGTCTCGGGAGGATCTGGAGGACTTTCTGCTTCCTCGGCCTGGACCGCCTTCAGTGCAGCGGCCACCGGAGCGTTAAAGGCGAGGTCACGCATGATCACATCAAATTCCGCCAGTCCGAAGTCGCCGAACCGGCTCCGTGCCGTGACGGTATAACCGAACTTCATCCCCCGCAGCCGAGCCGGTTTGCTGAGGGTCAGGGTAAGCCGTGAGCCGCTGCCCAGGTTGGCCGACAGGTTTCCGGTCCGCAGCAGTTCCCGGAAGTCCCGGACCCGGATCACCGGGGAAAGGGGAAAGAACTTCCGGAGCTTTGGAGCGAAGGCCGCTGCGTCTCTTTTGGCAGCGACGCCGCTGATGACCAGTCGGGTTACTTCCCTCAGGAACAGCAGGCCGGCCAGCCACAGCCACACGTCCCACTGGAGAAGGGACAGGGCACCGTTGGGAAACGGCTGCCAGAGGTGGCACGCCAAGAGGGCGGCCAGCGCCGCCGCCCGGCGGAGCATCCGGATCCGGCTGTAGGTACGCGTGTTGGTGACAAAGGAGAAGGTAGATGTTTTCACTTCAGTTCGTCCCGCCGCAGCGCCGCGAGGGCCTCCGCCTCGTAGGTGAGCCGGGTGGCATCACGCACTCTGCCCTCCAAGTCCCAGGTCACGGAGGCAGGGATCGGAGACAGCCCGGCAGGAGCAAGGTCAGGGACCTGTTGGTCCAGTGTCTGAAGCCGCTCCCGGTAGCCGTGTTTGAGGTCCCGGAGGCGGGCCTCGTTCTCCTTTTCAAGCCGGACCTGTTCAAGCCCGGCCAGAGCTTCGGTCAGGCGGGCGGCCGCGGCATCGATCTTGGCCACTATTGCTGCCGCACCGCGGTGGCGTTCCTTGACGGCGGCGCGCGCCTCGGCCACTTCCGTCCGGGCTTTCTCGACATCCGCGAGCAGCGCCGCCGCGGTCCCCGCCAGTTCTGCGGCGGGTTCTGAATCCTGCGGCTGCGCCTGAACCGCGGCGAGCAGATGGTCCCGGCGGCGTTCAAAACGGGCTGCCACGTCCGCGAGATATTCCAGGTGTTTGTCCAAAAACTTCAGCTGGCCGGTCAATTCCCTGCGGGCTTGCGCGGCCGGGATCCGTGCCCGCTCCAAGCGCCGCATGGCGGCCTCAGCACCGATAACGTCAGACCGATTCCCCACAGCGCTCCCCCTGAATTAACCTGTTGTCCACGACAATACCAAGGCTCCGGCGGCCGGGCTGCGCAGGGCATCTTTTACAAAAAATGCGGAATAACCACAACAGAATTCACCGGACAATTTTGCGGAAACCTTGATTCCGGCTCCCCGCCTGTGTTTAGGGTCTGATATGGACACCATGAGAAAAAACGCCCGCGGACCATTCAGCACGTCCGGCTGCTTTTCGACGAGTGGAAAAACCGGCAAAAGCCGCGCCGTTCAGTTTCTCGTGGCGTGCTCCCTTACCGCTGTCCTCGCGTCCTGCTCCGCTGGGTCGGGTAGCTCCGCTGGCTCGGGTGGCTCGGCTGGCGCTGCGGACGAGCCGCTGTCTTCAATCCCTGCACCCGCGGAGCCGGCAAGTCCAACCACCTCCCCCGATGCGGACATGGACGCACTTCAGGACCCTCTCGCGGACAAGCCCTTGGGGACCACTCCGGCACGGACGGTAGTTTCCGAGAAGGGCACGGGGAACGGGACTTACCAGGTGAAAGGCGGGCTGGCGCCCGGACAAACGGTATTGGTGACCGTGTCCTGCCGGCCCGGGTCCCGTGCCGCGGTGACGGCTACGACCACGCCGCTGATTGATTCGAATTTTCCCTGCAGCAATAAATCGCAGTCCTCGTATACCAGCGCTCCGGCCCCTGAGTCCCTGCCGGAATTCACAGTCACCATCACCACCGATGAGGAAACCCCCTACTGGCTTGGCATTAGGGTTGCCGATGCACAATAAAGCGGACTTCAAGCCCTTGCCTCAAACAACCGATTAGCTAAACCCCTTGAATCAGGCCTCGCGGATGTGCTTAGGGTTATCAATGGAAAATACACTTTGGAACCGCACAACGGACATTTCCAAGTCTTCCAGAACGCCTGTGATCCTGCTGGCCTGTTCCGCGGCGGTGCTTCTGGCATCGTGTTCGGCCGGTCCGGCGGACGGCACCGCCGCAGGGAGTACGGCCAGCCCGGAACCCTCGACTACCTCGGCAGTTCCGTCACCCTCTGCCGAAAGCGAGCCGCTGCATGAGCCCTTGTCAGCGGAATCAAGGTCGTATCCGCCGGAAGAACTGGTGCTCTCCGAAAAAGGGACAGGTACCGGTAACTACGTCATTGAGGGCGGATTGAAGGAGGGCCAATATCTCACCCTTGCGGTGTACGCGACGTGCCCTCCGGGTGAAAAGATTGCCCTGAGGACGGAACCCGCCATCGGCGGCATCAGCAACCATTCCTGCGGGAACTTGCCCTTCGTGATGTACAACCGCGCCTCGGCGGTGGCAGTTCCGGATTTGGAAGTCGCGGTCGAGACTTCAGCCGGTAGCTCCTTCTGGGTTCAGGCGCGGGTTTCCGATGATGCAACTGTCGTTGAGACAAAGGCGGGCACCGGCCAGTAGCTCTCCCGGGAAAGCAGCTTATGTGCGGGTGCGTTGATCCACTTTGCCGCCGTTGCGCACTGTGAAGGTCAGCAGGAAGGCGGCGGCGGCGAAGGCCGCCAGCAGCATCAGCCCCACAAAGTAGCTGCGGTTGGCTGGATCATAGGTGGCGCCCATGACCAGCGGCGGGAAATAGCCGCCCAGTCCGCCGGCGGCCGCGATGATCCCGCCCACGGTGCCCACGTCCTGTGCCGGAGCTGCGCGGCCCACCCAGGCAAACACGCCGCCGGTGCCCAGTCCCAGGAACAGGGCCATCAAAATGAACGCCGTGCCGTACACGCGTTCCTCTTCCGGCCGCAGCGCCACGACGACGGCCAGGACCACGGTTCCGGCCAGCGAGGTCAGCGTGACCAGCTTTGGGCCCACCTTGTCCGCAATCGTTCCGCCGATCGGACGGGCGATCACGGCGGCCACGGCGAAGCCGGCGGTGCGTGTTCCGGCCGCGGTGGCGTCATAGTCGTAAACGTTGCCCAGATAGGTGGGCAGGTAGTTGGAGAACGCCACGAACGCGCCGAACACCACTCCGTAGAGGAAGCACAGCTGCCAGGTCACGCGCAGGGTGAAGGCGTGGGTGATTTTCGGCAGCACCGGTTCGGTGGGCGCGGACCAGGCCGGGGACTCGCGCAGGATCAGCCAGCTCAGCACCGCCATGACCGCCACGACGACGGCGATGGTGATGTGGGTGCCCATGTAGCCGACGGCGGTGACCAGCCGCGGGGTGAAGAACGCCGAGACTGCCGTGCCCACCATGCCGGCCCCGAAGACGCCGGTGGCGAATCCCTTCCGGTTGCGCTCGTACCAGGCCGAGCAGAACGGAATGCCGATGGCGAACACTGTGCCGGCAATGCCCAGGAAGAACGCAATCACCACCAGGAACGGGAAGTTTCCCATTTGTCCCACGATCCCGGTGAGCAGCACCAGGGGCGCGGTGATGCCCAGAATGACGGTGAACATGACCCGTCCGCCGAACCGGTCGGTCAGGGCACCCACGGGGATGCGTGCCACGGACCCCACCAGGATGGGCATCGCCACCAGAATGGAGGTCTGACCGGCTCCCAAATCCATGTCCGCGGCATACCGGCTGGAAAGCGGACCGATAATCGTCCAGGCCCAGAACCCCACCGTGGACGCCACCGTGGCAACAATGAGGTTCTTCAGCTGCCCGGATTTCAGGTTGACGGCGGGCGCCGGGAACTGCGCTGAAGCTGGCATGGCAAACTCCTCTCGCTCCGGGCTGGTGCCGGGATGTCAGTCGCGGGTTACTCCCGGGCGGTTGCGGTCCGGGGTGCCCACCGGAGCCCAGCCCCGCCGCGGAGCAGCAGCTCCGGGAACGGGACGCCGGCCACGGGAGCGGTACACGATGTACGGGCGGAACAGGTACTGCAGCGGAGCGGTGAAAGCATGGACCAACCGGGTGAACGGCCAGAGGGCAAACAGTGCCAGGCCCCACAGGGTATGGATCTTGAAGGAGAGGGATGCGCCGGTCATCGCGGCGATGTCCGGCTGGAAGATGAAGATGGAGCGGAACCACGGGGCCACGGTGTCCCGGTAGTTCACGATTCCGGCATCAAAGACGGAGAAGACGGTGGTGGCCAGGCCGGCAAGGATGGCGGCAAGCAGGAAGATGTACATCACCTTGTCATTGCGGGTGGTGGCCATGAAGACCGGGCCGGTGGTCCGCCGCCGGTAGATCAGCAGCACAATCCCCACGAGCGTGGCGAACCCGGCGATGGATCCCACGCTCAGGGCAAAGAAATGGTACCGGTCCTCATTGATCCCGATGTCGTCCATCCAGTTCTTCGGGACGACCAGCCCCACGAAGTGGCCCACGATGACCGCGAGGATGCCGAAGTGGAACAGCGGAGAGGCCACCCGCAGCAGCCGGGATTCGTACAGCTGGGAGGAACGGGTGGTCCACCCGAACTGGTCATACCGGTAGCGCCAGATTGATCCCAGAACCAGCACGGCCAGCACCACATAGGGCAGCACGCCCCAGAGCATCACATCCCCCAGACCCACCTGCACATCGGCGGGCGGGGGTACGTCCGCACGTATCATGGCGCGTTCCTTTCATGCACCGGCAACAGCCGGGAGCTGTACGGTTCCAGCCCCACGGTTTCCGTGGGCGGCCCGTAGCCGGCGGTCTGCATCACCGTTTGCCGGTCCTCGGGAGAGACTCCGGGCAGGGTCGAGCACACCAGCGCCAGGGCGCCGGCGTAGGCCAGGCCGTCGTCGCGCAGCGCGAGCCGGAGCAGTTCCAGCGAGGGCCGGTAGCGCTGCAG
Organism: Arthrobacter sp. TJ-178; assembly: GCF_058269275.1. Lineage (NCBI taxonomy): Bacteria > Bacillati > Actinomycetota > Actinomycetes > Micrococcales > Micrococcaceae > Arthrobacter > Arthrobacter sp. TJ-178. The sequence continues at coordinate 635,142 of NZ_JBZCNK010000001.1, forward strand.
CAGTTCATAGCCGTCAGCCGGGGAAACTTTGGCGGCAAATTCCAGCACCAGCGGCAGGTAATCCGGCAGCTCGCTGCCCTCCGGCAGCGCTCCGTGCGCCCGGTAAACCTCCTTGAAGGCTGCGAGTGCCTCGCCCCTGCGGCGGGTGTCGCCGTCTGTCCAGTAGGTCAGGTGCAGGCTGTGCCGCTTGGACAGGTCAAATTCCTGCACGTACTCCGCCTGCACCTGAGGCAGCGGTTCGGTGGTCAGCCAGGACAACAGTTCCTGGACCGGCCCGGCATCTGCACCGGCCTCGGCGAGCGCCGCCCGCATGGACGGCACCAGGTCCACCAGTTCCTGGTCCGGATATTCCAGCAGCAGGCCGCAAACCTGCCGGACGACGGCGCTGCGCCGGGGGTTGCTGTCCTTGTACGGTTCCGGCTCGACGGTTCCCTTGCCGGGCTTGCCGAGCAGTTTCTCCAGCAGGCTCACCTGCCACCTCCCTGCTGGTCAGGTCCGTCGCCCTCGGCCTGGTCGTAACCGGCGCCGATGCCGCTGTCGGACTGGGTACCGCCGGTGGTTCCAGGCACGCCACGGTTCCCGTCAGCCGGAAACAGCCCCCTGGGTGCACCCCGCCCGTCCCAGTTCAAGAGGTTGACCCGGCCGCCCAAATCACCGTTGTCGGTGGGATCGTCCCCGCGCTGGCGGGCCTGCAGCGCGGCGAAGTTTTCCACCGCCACCGGCATCGGCCGCCCGGAGGCCTCACCGAAGACCCCCGTCTGGCCCATTCCCGGACCGCCCTCGACATCCAGCGAGCAGCCGATTTCCTCCAGGTTGTGGGCATCCTCCAGATGTGCGCTGGGGATGACGTACCGCTCCTCGTACTTGGCGATGGCCATCAGGCGGTACATAGCCACGATCTGTTCCCCGGTCATTCCGACGTCGGCGGCAATCTGTTCATCGGGGGCGTCGCCGAGGGTGATGTTCCGCATGTAGGCACGCATGGCGGCGAGCTTTCGGAGCACGCCGGTGACCAGGTCCGTGTCTCCGGCGGTGAACAGTTCGGCCAGGTACTCCACGGGGATCCGCAGCGCATCGATGGCGCCGAAGAGATTGTCCGCGCTCTCGCCGTCGTGCCCCTGTTCCTTCAGCACATCCACAATCGGGGACAGCGGCGGTACGTACCAGACCATCGGCATGGTCCGGTATTCGGGGTGCAGCGGCAGCGCCACCCGGAAGACCTTGGCCATCGCGTAGACCGGCGAGCGCCGGGCGGCCTCCAGCCAGTCCTCGGGGATGCCCTCGGCCCGCGCTGCGGCGATGACCTCCGGGTCGTTGGGATCCATCATCAGATCCAGCTGGGCCTCGTAGAGGTCCTTTTCATCCGGAACGGACGCCGCCGCGGTCACCCGGTCGGCGTCGTACAGGAAGATGCCGATGTAGCGCAGCCGGCCCACACAGGTCTCCGCACAGACGGTGGGCAGGCCCACTTCGATGCGCGGATAGCAGAAGGTGCACTTCTCCGCCTTGCCGGAGCGGTGGTTGAAGTACATCTTCTTGTACGGGCAGCCGGTGATGCACTGCCGCCAGCCGCGGCAGCGGTCCTGGTCCACCAGGACAATACCGTCCTCTTCACGCTTGTAGATGGCGCCGGAGGGACATGAGGCCATGCAGGAGGGGTTGAGGCAGTGCTCGCAGATCCGCGGCAGATAGAACATGAAGGTGGAGTCGAATTCCAGCTTCACCTTCTCCTCCGCCTCGCGGCGCATCTTTTCCAGCACCGGATCGCTGAGCTCGGTGCGTGCCGAGCCGCCCAGGTCGTCATCCCAGTTGGCGGACCACTGGATCTTCATATCTTCACCGGTGATCAGCGACTTCGGCTTCGCCACCGGAAAGTCATTGCCGGCCGGAGCGTTGATGAGGTTCTCGTAGTCGTAGGTCCACGGCTCGTAGTAGTCGTCCAGCTCCGGCTGCACCGGGCTGGCGAAAATACCGAACAACTTCGCCAGCCGGCCGCCGGCCTTCAGCTTCAGCTTGCCGCGGCTGTTCAGCTCCCAGCCGCCCTTCCACTTCTCCTGGTCCTCGTAGCGGCGCGGATAGCCCTGCCCGGGCCGGGTTTCCACATTGTTGAACCAGACGTATTCGGTTCCCGCCCGGTTGGTCCATGCCTGTTTGCAGGTCACGGAGCAGGTGTGGCAGCCAATGCACTTGTCCAGTGCCATCACCATTGCTGTTTGGGCCATGATTCGCATCAGTACGCCACCTCCTGGGAACGCTTGCGGACAACGGAGACAATGTCGCGCTGGTTGCCGGTGGGCCCAAGGTAGTTGAAGGCCCAGGAGAGCTGCGCGTAGCCGCCGATCATGTGCGTGGGTTTGACCAGGATCCGGGTCACCGAGTTGTGGATGCCGCCGCGCCGGCCGGTCGCTTCGGACTTGGGCACGTCGATGATGCGCTCCTGGGCGTGGTGGACGTAAATGACCCCTGCCGGCATCCGGCTGGACACAATGGCCCGGCCCACCAGGACCCCGTTGTTGGAGATGCACTCCACCCAGTCATTGTCATTAACTTCAATCAGTGCGGCATCCTGCGTACTCATCCATACGGCCGTTCCGCCGCGGGAGAGCGAGAGCATCAGCAGGTTGTCCTGGTATTCGGAGTGGATGGACCATTTGTTGTGCGGGGTCAGGTAACGCACCGCCACCGACAGATCGCCGCGGGTCCCCAGCTGCGGTTCCCCGAAGAGCCGGTGCATGTCCAGCGGCGGCCGGTAGATGGGCAGGGCCTCGCCCATGTCCTGCATCCAGTCGTGGTCCAGGAAGAAGTGCATCCGGCCGGTGAGTGTGTGGAAGGGCTTGAGCCGTTCAATGTTGATGGTGAAGGGAGCGTAGCGCCTCCCGCCGGTTTCCGAACCGGACCATTCCGGGGAGGTGATGACCGGGGTGGGGCGGTCCTGGGTGTCACGGAAAGTGATTTTCCGGTCCTCGGCGCCTTCGGCCAGGTCCGCCAGCGGGGTGCCGGTCCGCTTCTCCAAGGTCCGGAAACCCTGCACCGCCAGTTCCCCGTTGGTGGTTCCGGAGAGCCGCAGGATGGCCTCGGCCATCCGCGCATCCGTATCCACGGCCGGGCGGCCCGCCGCAGCGCCCCGGTCATACACCCCGTGCATCCGGGCCAGCTCCTGCACCGGCTTGGTGACGTCATACTTCACGAACTTGGTGACCAGGCCCAGCTTGTCCGCCAGCGGCCCGACAGCCACGAACTTCTGCGCAATGGCCGTGTAGTCCCGCTCCACCACTTTGAGGTCGGGCAGGTTCCTGCCCGGGATCGCCGGGATGTCGGTGCCCTTCCAGTCCGGGGCGTGGCCGCCGGGCTGGGCAATTTCACCCGGGGTGTCATGCGTCAGGGCCGTGGCCACCAGGTCCTTCCGGACGCCCAGGTGGGTCACGGACTGGCGGGAGACTTCCTCGGCCAGCAGCCGGAAAAGATCGTAGTCCGTCTTTGCTTCCCACGGCGGTGCAATGGCGGGCGTGAACGCATGCACATACGGGTGCATGTCCGTGGAGGAGAGATCGTATTTTTCGTACCAGGTGGCGGCCGGGAACACGACGTCGGAGAGCAGGGTGGAACTGGTCATCCGAAAGTCGGCGGACACCAGCAGGTCCAGCTTTCCCTGCGGTGCTTTTTCGTGCCAGACGACGTCGGCGGGCCGGGATTCGCCGTGGTCCTTCCCCATCACGTTGTTCAAAGTGCCCAGCAGATGCTTCTGGAAATACTCCTCCCCCTTGGCCGAGGAACCCAGCAGGTTGGAACGCCACAGAACCAGGGTCCGCGGCCAGTTCTCCGGTGCATCCACATCTTCGACGGCAAACCGGAGCCGGCCGTCCTTGAGCCGCCGGGCCACCCAGGACGCTTCATCGGCTGCCTCGCCGCGGGCCACGCCGGCTGCTGCCTCATCGGCCACGTCCAGCGAGTTCTTGGCGTCAAACTGGGGATAGAACGGCATCCAGCCCATCCGGGTGGACTTCGCGATGACGTCGGCCGTGTGCATGCCGCGCAGGTGGCCCGAGGCCAGCGGCGACTGCATCGAATCAGAGGAGTAGCCGTCGGAACGGAACTGGTCGGTGTGCATGTACCAAAAGGCGGTGCCGATCATGAACCGGGGAGGCCGGTTCCAGTCTCCGGCTGAAGCCATTGCGGCCCAGCCGGTGATCGGCCGGCACTTTTCCTGGCCCACGTAGTGAGCCCAGCCGCCGCCGTTGCGGCCCTCGCAGCCGGTGAGCATGAGCATCGCCAGGATCGCCCGGTAGGTAACGTCCCCGTGGTACCACTGGCAGATTCCGGCGCCGAGGATGATCATGGACCGGCCCTTGGACTTTTCAGCGTTGGCCGAGAACTCACGGGCGGTGCGGATGACCGCTTCCGGGGACACATTGGTGACTTCCTCCTGCCAGGCAGGAGTGTAGGGGGTTTCCGCGTCGTCATATCCGACTGCCCACTCCCCCGGCAGTCCGTCCCGGCCCACCCCGTACTGGGCGAGCATCAGGTCAAAGACCGTGGTCACCGTCCGTCCGGCGACGGTGGTCACCGGTACGCCGCGGCGCATCACGGATCCCACGCCGCTGGGATCGGTGAAGGCCGGAAGGTCCACCCGGCTGGTTTCCCCCTGCCAGGAGGAAGCGTCAGCGATGGACAGCGCCGGAACCACGCCCTGCAGGTCCAGGTTCCATTTCCCGGCGTCGCCGTCGTTGTAGCGGAAGCCCACGGAACCGTTGGGCACCACGGGGGTACCGGCGTCGCGGTCCAGCAGCACCGTCTTGAAGGCGGCGTCCGCGGCCCCGGATTCACGCCCGCCGAGGTCCGAGGCGGTGAGGAACTTGCCCGGAACCACCGTTCCGTCGGTGCGGGTGTCCACGGAGACCAGGAACGGGAGGTCGGTGAACTGGCGGACATAGTCCTCGAAGAACGGAACCCTGCGGTCCACGAAGTTTTCCTTGAGGATCACATGGCCCATGGCCATGGCGAGCGCACCGTCGGATCCAGCCTGGGCGGGGAGCCACTCGTCCGCGAACTTGGTGTTGTCCGCGTAGTCGGGGCTGACTGAAACCACCTTTGTCCCGCGGTAGCGCCCCTCGACCATCCAGTGCGCGTCCGGGGTGCGGGTGACCGGGATGTTGGAGCCCCACATCATCAGGTAGGTGGCATCCCACCAGTCCCCGGATTCGGGCACGTCCGTCTGGTCCCCGAAAACCTGCGGGCTGGCCACCGGCAGGTCCGCGTACCAGTCGTAGAAGCTGTTCATCACCCCGCCGATGAGGTTGATGAACCGCGCACCGGCAGCGTGGGACACCATGGACATGGCCGGAATGGGAGAGAAGCCGGTGCAGCGGTCCGGACCGTAGTTCTTGATGGTGGCCACGTGCGCCGCGGCGGTCATCTCCAGCGCCTCGGCCCAGCTGGAGCGGACCAGCCCGCCCTTGCCGCGGGCCTGCTGATAGGTGCGGCGGCCTTCGGGATCTCCGACAACCCTTTCCCAGGCCAGCACCGGGTCCCCGGTTTCCTTCTTCGCCGCCCGGTACATCTCCAGGAGCACGCCGCGGATGTACGGATAGCGCACCCGGGTGGGTGAATAGGTGTACCAGGAGAATGCGGCACCGCGCGGGCAGCCGCGGGGTTCATACTCCGGCCGGTCCGGGCCCACCGTCGGATAGTCCGTCTCCTGGGCCTCCCAGGTGATGATGCCGTCCTTGACATACACCTTCCAGGAGCAGGAACCGGTGCAGTTCACGCCGTGGGTGGACCGGACCACTTTGTCGTGGCTCCAGCGGTTGCGGTAGAAGGAATCGCCCTTCCGCCCGCCTTCCCGGAACACGGCGCGGCCATCGTCGGTCTCATCCCAGCGGGTGAAAAACCTGCCGAGTTTGAGCATTGCCTCTGTTGCCGGGCCATCGATCCCCGGAGCGGTGCCAGCCATGAATTCACGCTAGGCCCGGAGCCGGTATTCCCGACAGCCCCCAGCGCCAAATACCCGAGGCGGGCCGCAGACCGGCCGCCGGAACATGGCTGGGCACGCGTCTTCGCCGCTCCGCGGGAGCCCCGCGCACCCGGTTTGGGCCGGAACGATAAACTCAGAAGTGTGAGCACAGAACTTCCAGAACAGGTGTCCGATATTTTCGACCCGCAGCAGTGGCGTCTCGTCTCCGGGTTCGAGGACCTGCAGGACATGACCTACCACCGCCAGGTGGAGCGCGCGGCCGACGGCGGCATCATCCGGGATCTGCCGACGGTGCGTATTGCCTTCAACCGGCCTGAGGTACGCAATGCCTTCCGTCCGGGCACCGTGGACGAGCTGTACCGGGCCATGGACCACGCCAGGATGACCCCCGACGTCGCCACCGTCCTGCTCACCGGAAACGGCCCCTCCCCCAAGGACGGCGGGCATTCCTTCTGCTCCGGCGGCGACCAGCGGATCCGCGGCCGTGACGGCTACCGGTACGCCGAGGGAGAAACCCGGGAAACCATTGACCCGGCCCGCGCCGGCCGGCTGCACATCCTGGAAGTCCAGCGGCTGATGCGCACCATGCCCAAGGTGGTCATCGCCGTCGTAAACGGCTGGGCCGCCGGCGGCGGGCACAGCCTGCACGTGGTCTCGGACCTCACCATCGCGTCGCGCCAGCACGGCAAGTTCAAGCAGACCGACGCCACCGTGGGCAGCTTCGATGCCGGATACGGCTCCGCACTGCTGGCCCGCCAGATCGGCCAGAAGAAGGCGCGGGAAATTTTCTTCCTGGCCCGCGAGTACTCGGCCGAAGACATGGTGGCCATGGGCGCGGTGAACGAAGCCGTGGATCACGAGAATCTGGAAAAGGTGGCCCTGGAATACGCTGCAGACATTGCCCGGCAGTCACCGCAGGCCATCCGCATGCTCAAGTTCGCGTTCAACCTGGCCGATGACGGTCTGGCCGGACAGCAGGTCTTCGCCGGAGAGGCCACCCGCCTGGCCTACATGACGGACGAGGCGGTGGAGGGCAAGGAAGCCTTCCTTGAGAAACGCGACCCCGACTGGTCCTCCTTCCCCTACTACTTCTAGGCCGCCGACCATGGAATTGCTGACCGTCCACACTCCCGCCGGATTCAAAGCCGAGACGCTGCTGGCTCCGCTGGCCGCCGCCCTCGCCGGCGAAGGTCCGGCAGTTGCCCCGCACGCGGACCCGCTGCAGACGTTCACCGGCGAGCTGCCCAATGATGACATTGCCCTGGTGATCAGCACCTCCGGGTCCACCGGGACGCCCAAGCAGACCATGCTCAGCACCGATGCGCTCGCCGCGTCCTCCATGGCCACGGCCATGGCACTGCACGCGGACGGCCAGTGGCTGATGGCCCTGCCGGCACACTACATTGCCGGCGTTCAGGTCCTGATCCGGTCGCTGTATGCCGGCACCCAGCCCGTCTTCATGGACACCTCCGGGTCCTTCAGCGCCGCCCGCTTCACGCAGGCCGCAGCTGAGATGACGGACCGCAACCGGTTCACCTCCCTGGTTCCCACCCAGCTGCACCGGCTGCTGACCAACCCCGAACCGGAAACCCTGCGCGTGCTGCGCCGCTTCAACGCGATCCTGCTTGGCGGAGCACCGGCCGGCGCCGGCCTGCTGGCCAATGCGGCCGCACTGGGCCTGAATATTGTCACCACATACGGCATGAGTGAGACCTGCGGCGGCTGTGTGTACGACGGCGTTCCGCTGCCGGGCGTGGATGTGACGGTGGAATCCGGCGTCCTGTGGATTGCCGGGGATGTCCTTGCCGAAGGTTACATGGGCCAGCCGGAACTGACCGCCGAGCGCTTCCGTTTCAACTCCGGAAAGCGCTGGTACCGGACCGATGACGCCGGCAGCGTGCAGGACGGCCGGGTCAGTGTCTCCGGACGGCTGGATGACGTTATTGTCAGCGGCGGCATCAAGATTTCCGCCGCAGCCGTGGGAGCCGCGATCGAGCAGCTGCCGGAAGTTTCCGAAGCTGTGGTCCTGGGCCTGGACAGCCCGGAGTGGGGCAGCCTGGTGGGCGCCGCCGTCGTCGGCTCCATTGATCCTGAAAAGGTCAAAGATGCGGTCCGCGCGGCGCTGGGAAAGCCCGCCGTCCCCAAGGTGGTTCTGCTGCTGGAAGCCCTGCCGCTGCTGCCCAACGGCAAAACAGACCGGGTGGGGATCCGGCAGCTGCTGGCCGCCGCCGGGCACACGCACCCCTGAACGTACCGCGGCACCTTCGCGCCGCTGATCACATCACCCACGAACCATCACTAGAACAAGAGGACGTTGATTGTGGCTACAGCCGCGCAATGGTTAGAAGGAGCCCGCCCCCGCACCCTGCCCATGGCGGTGGCGCCGGTCATTATCGGCACGGCGGCGGCCTATGACCTGGGTTCCTTTAAGCCCCTGAACGCCGTGCTTGCCGCACTGGTGGCCGTCCTGCTGCAGGTGGGCGTGAACTACGCCAACGACTATTCGGACGGCATCCGCGGAACGGACGACAACCGGGTGGGCCCGCTGCGGCTCACGGGTTCCGGAGCGGCGCCGGCCCAGCAGGTCAAGCGCGCTGCCTTTGCCTGTTTCGGCGCTGCCATGGTGGCCGGGCTGGTGCTGGTGATCCTCTCCTCCGCCTGGTTCCTGATCCTGGTGGGAGTGGGCTGCGTTGCCGCGGCCTGGGGGTACACGGGAGGCCGCAACCCCTACGGCTACAAGGGCCTGGGCGACATTTTCGTGTTTGTGTTCTTTGGTTTGGTGGCCACTCTCGGGACCACCTACACGCAGGCCGGCGAGATCAGCGCACCCGCCGTGATCGGCGCCGTCGGCACCGGCCTGATTGCCACGGCCCTGCTCATGGCCAACAACGTGCGGGACATCCCCACCGACCGCGAGGTGGGAAAGCGGACGCTGGCCGTGCGGCTCGGCGATGAAGCGGCACGCATCAGCTACGTCATGATGCTGGCCGTCGCCATTCTCCTGCCGCTGTTCCTCACGGCGGATTACCCCTGGATACTGCTGGTGCTGCTGCTGATTCCGGCGTGCCTCATGCCCAGCTGGCTGATGCTCAGGGGCAAGGAACGCCGGAGCCTGATCCCGGTGCTGAAGCAGACCGGGCTGATCAACCTGGGCTTCGCTGCGTTGTACAGCCTCGGGCTGGTGCTGACCCGCCTGCTCGCCTAGGGCTGGACCCCGCCTAGGGCTGGACGGAGGTAGTCCAGTTACCGGGGCGCTCTTGCTGAGCAGCCTCGGTTGAGGCCCTTTTACTGCTCGTCGCGGGGGCGGCGGTCGGAGTTGATCTGCACCTCGGGGTTGGAGTCCAGCAGGCTGTCTTCGGCGCTGGCGTCTTCGCGTTCCACCCGGTTGGGGGTCCGCGGCGCCCCGCCGCGGAAGCGGTTCTGCACGGTGCGGGCTGCCTCATCGCGCATATCGCGGAAGAACAGGTACGTTACGCACCAGGCGAGCACGGCGCCGACGATGGCCGAGAGGACAAGGCCCAGTCCCAACCAGACGCATGCTGCAAAAAAGACGGCCACCAAACCAAGGCGGAGAGCGGTAAATTTCCAGAAAGCCACACGCTCATTCTAGTGGCTGTTCCTCCTCCGGGCTTCTGCTCGTGTTCCTCCACACCCCGTCCGACCCGCCCGGCACCAAACCCGAAGCTGCACGGGGGCCGCACTCCACTACAATTGGGGCATGCCTCGCCTCGTGCTTTTCGGTGTAATCATTGTCGCCGCCGTCATTATTTACGCCATCATCGACTGCATCATGTCGCGGGCGCAGGAGGTGCGGAGCATCTCCAAGATCGCCTGGCTCTTCACGATCGTGCTGCTTCCGGTCCTGGGTGCTCTCCTGTGGTTCCTTTTCGGGCGCCCGATGAGCGGCCCGGAACCCAAGAACCGGAAGCCCCGGCATCCCACCGCACCCGACGATGATCCGGAGTTCCTGCGCAATCTGGCCATCCGCCGCCGCCAGCAGGAGAAGGAAGCCGAGCTGAAGCGCCGCGAGGCCGAGCTGCGTGAGCGCGAAAAGCAGTCCGGCAACAAGAAGAACGACGACGAAAAGCCCAGCGCCTGACAGCCGCCGGCTCTCACCATCACGCCCGTCTCCGGAATTCCGGAGGCGGGTTTTTTGCTGTCCGCCGCTGTGGCTGTGCAGCGGACCGCCGCCGAGTGCGGCGATGATGCCGCATTGCGCGCGTCTAAGCGGCATCACCCCGACACTCGATGACCCAATGCCACCCCGGAAACAACAAAGCCCGCTCCCGGAGAACCGGGAGCGGGCTTTGCAGGGGCTGAGCAGCTGGGCGGGTGCTAGACGCCGGAGTAGCTGTGCAGGCCGGCGAAGAAGACGTTGACGATCGTGAAGTTGAAGACCACGCACAGGTAGCCGACGATGGACAGCCAGGCGGCACGGGTTCCGGTCCAGCCGCGGGTTGCACGGGCGTGCAGGTAACCGGCGTAGACCACCCAGATGACGAAGGTCCAGACTTCCTTGGTGTCCCAGCCCCAGTACCGGCCCCAGGCCTGTTCGGCCCAGACTGAACCGGCCATCAGGGTGAACGTCCACAGGACGAAGGCCACGGCGTTGATGCGGTAGGCGAAGTTTTCCAGGCTCTGGGCGGACGGAACGATCCGAAGGAAGGACAGCTTGGAGGTTCCGCCGCTGCGGATCTTGGTTTCGCGGTCCGCCTGCAGCAGCTGCAGCACGGACATGGCGAAGGTGAGCGTGAAGAGTGCGGAGGCGATGACGGCTACTGATACGTGAATGATGAGCCAGTAGCTCTGCAGTGCGGGGATCAGGTGCGCCACCGGGGTCGGGAAACCGATGGTGGCCACCATCATCATGATCAGGACCAGGCCCAGCACAAAGGTGCCGAGGAAGCGCAGGTCGCGGCGCAGCAGGACCACGAGGAAGACGACGGCGACAACGAGGGCGCCGGTGGTGCAGAACTCATACATGTTGCCCCACGGCACGCGGTGGGCGGCCATTCCGCGGGAGATCACTGCTGCGGCGTGGATCAGGGCGCCGAGCACCGTCAGGGCCACACCCACACGTGCAGCGTTGCGGCGTGCTCCGACGTAGCCCATGGAGGCATCGGCAGTCTGCGCCACCGCTCCGCCGTCGGCGTTCCAGCCGCGGACGTTGCCGTCCGCCAAGTAGCTGTCATCGCCTGCACGGCTGTCGCTTCCGGCGCGGCCCGAACGGACCGATGCGCCGGCGGCAACGCCTGCGGGCACTCCGGACTTGTGCTGCGTGAGCTTGGACTCGACCGCTTGGATGGTCTTGCTGCTCTTGGCGAGGTCCCATGCGAAGGCGAGGAACGCCACCGTATAGGCAAACGCCGCCAGCAGCATGAACAGCTCACTGTATTCAGCGAGGGTGTAGTCGATGGGCATTACGAGTCCTTACCTGTTTCCTTCTCCGTAACGGCACTGCTGTCCGCCGCTGATGCTCCGGGCACTGCGTCCCGGTCTGTGTGCTGCTGTCCGGACTCCGGAGCAGAGGCTTCCCCTGCGCCATTGTCCTCCACCGTGCTGCCGCCCGCCAACCACTGCTTCTCCAGCAGGCTGCGGACCGCAGCGGCCTCGCCGGCCAGTCGCTGGTCTTCGCCGCGTGCCAGCAGTCCGTATTCGACCATGATGCGCCCGTCAGCGTGCGTGCCGGTGCGGATCCAGACGCGGCGGCGGGCCAGGAACAGTGAGGCCGCCAGCCCTGAGAGGGACAGCACGGCGAAGACGAGAACCCAGATCTTGGCGGGGTCATAGTGGATATCCAACGCGGCGTAACGCTTGATGCCGTCAAAGGTGATCGAGCCCTTGCCCTCGGGCAGCTCGTAGGTCTGGTTCTCGCCGAGGACGATGCCGCCGGCGTCCAGGTTGCGGCTGTTGATCTCCGTGAGGTCTTCGGTGTCCAGGACGTAGACGTTGCTGGGCACGCCTTCGTCCAGTCCGAGGTCTCCGTAGTAGGCGTTCAGGTTCAGCTGCGGATTGATCGGATCCGGATCGCCGGAGTAGGACACGCCTTCCTCGTCCAGCATTGCCGTGGGCAGGAAGAAGCCCACAAAACCGAGCTGGTCGGGCTTGGCATCGGGAGCCTTGATCACCATCAGGGAGGTGTACATGCCGTCACTGGGAATGGACACCACCGGGCCCTGCAGCGCAATGTTGCCTTCGCCGTCGCGCACCGTGACGACGGGCGCGTAACCGTTGCCGACGAGGTAGACGCGGCTGCCGCCGATGGTCAGCGGCGAGTTTACCTTGAGCGTTTCCGAATGTTCGGCGGCATCAGGGCTCTCCTTGACCGTCATGGAAGCGGTGAAGTCCAGCGGCTGCCCGTAGTGGGTGGTGGATTCACGGTCAAACGTGGCGTCGAAATCGTCCAGCGTCAGCGAGTAGGGGGCCAGCTGATCCTCGCTGAAGCTGGTGCCGGGGGTGAACGAGTCATAGCCCACCAGGGTGTTGACGAACGATTCCCCCTCCACCACCACCTTCTGGCCGGTGTAACCAAAGAGTCCGCCGACGCCGATCGAGAACAGCACTCCGATCAGGGCGGTGTGGAAGACCAGGTTTCCGACTTCCTTCGCGAAGCCGCGCTCGGCGCCCACGGAGGGACGGTCGGTGTCCAGGTCGCGGACGTCCACCCGGTACCCGCGCTTGCGCAGCATCTGTGCCGCCTCCTGGACGGCGGAAGCGGCGGTCAGCCCGGACGCCGCAGGAACGGCCAGCGTGCCGTATTCCGGCAGGCGGGAGAGGCGTTTGGGGGTGCGCGGCGGCTTGGACCGCATGGCGCGGTAGTGCGCCCGGGCCCGCGGAATGACGCAACCGATCAGGGAAATGAACAACAGGAGGTAGATGGCCGAGAACCAGACGGAGGAGTACACGTCAAAGAGCTGCAGCCGGTCCAGCCAGGGGCCGGTGTCCGGGTTGTCCTTAAGGTACTGGGTCACGACGGCGGGGTTGGCCGGCCGCTGCGGGAACAGTGATCCCGGCACGGCAGCCACGGCAAGCAGCAGGAGCAGGAACAGTGCGGTCCGCATGCTCGTAAGCTGCGTCCATGCCCACCGGATCATGCCCAGCGGGCCGAGGGCCGGCATCTGGACGTCACCGTTGCGGCCCTTGCGGCCCTTCTTCCCGGGCACGCCGGAGGTACTCGCGCCGTTTTTCTCGGCTTCGGTCAAAACATCCGGTTCGCGGTTCAACTTGCTCTCATGGTTCTTTGAAGGGGTTCGTGCGGGATACAGGGTTCAGCCGGCTCCCGGTTGGATAGCCGGGAACCGCCGGTGCATCAGATTGGCAGGGTCACACTATCCAACCAACCTTGGAGATTGTTGATCCAGATGTTCCAGACACCCGTGAGCATCAGGACGCCCAGGACAATCAGCATGCCGCCGCCAAAGCGCTGCAGTGCCAGACGGTGACGGCGGAAGATGCCCAGGGCACCCATCCCCCGGCGGAATCCCAGGGCTATCAGCAGGAACGGAAGGCCCAGGCCGAGGCAGTAAATGAAGGTCAGGAACGCGCCCTTGGCGGCGGTGGCGTCATCCCCGGAAAAGGACAGGAGCTGCACGGCGGAGAGGGTGGGTCCAAGGCAGGGCGCCCATCCCAGTCCAAAGGTAATGCCCAGCAGGGGTGCGCCCCAGAGTCCGGCCGGCGGACGGGCGCTGATTTTCCGGTCCCGCTGGAACCAGCTCAGGCCGCCCATGAAGACGATGCCCAGGATGATGATGGCTGCACCCAGAACCTGGGGAATCCAGGCCTGGTCAGAGCCGCGGAGCCATCCGCCCAGCTGGCCGACGCCGGCTCCGATAATGACGAAGACCACGGAGAAACCGAGGACAAAAAGGCCGATTCCGGCCAGCATCCGTCCGCGGCGCTGTTTTTGCAGGTCCACTCCGGTCAGGCCGGTGACGTAGCCCAGATAGCCCGGGACGAGCGGCAATACGCACGGGGAGAGGAAGGAAACGAGGCCCGCCAGGGCAGCCACGGGGATGGCCAGCAGCATGGAGCCGTTGAGGATGGTTTCGGCAAAGACGTTGGCTGAGGGAACAGCGGCAGGCAGGGCGGTGGCGAGGTGGAGGGGGACCATGCCGGCTAGGCTGCCAGTGCGTCAGTGATAAGTGCCTTCAGGGTGCCCTTGTCCGCCAATCCCAGGATGCGGGCGGCGACGCGGCCCTCACGGTCCAGGACCAGCGTGGTGGGAACGGCCGACGGCGGGACAAACTGCGTCATGGCCAGCAGGATTCCGCCGTCCTTGTCCTGGAAGCTGGGGTAGGGAATCCCGAATGAGCGCTCAAAAGCCTCGGCCGTATTGGCTTCGTCGCGGATGTTGACGCCGTAGAAGCGGGCACCTTCGGGCTCAAACTGGTCGTGCAGTTCCACCAGGTCCGGAGCTTCCTTGCGGCACGGTGCACAGGCGGCGTACCAGAAGTTCAAAACCACCACGTCGCCTTCAAACTCGGACGAAGAGACGGTGGTGCCGTCAAACAGGGTGCCCTCGAGCTGTACCGGTTCACCGCGCTGATCAGCGGCGTACTCGGTGACGGATCCGTCACCGGCAATGTAGTTCTTGTTGTCGCCTGCTTTAGCCTGTGCTGCCAGCGGATCCTCCACCGCGCAGCCTGCTGATGCCGCCACCAGGGATGCACTGAGAGCCAAGCCGGCGCCGAGCTTCAGGAAGGATCGGCGGCGCAAGGCTTCCGGCTGGGAGGTGCTTTGAGGATTCTTCAACTATTTCCAGCTTTCATCGTGGCAGGGGGCCACTTCTACAACGCGTAGTAATTCTATTATGCTCCCGGGATATTCGCGGCACCCGGCAGAAGGTCCGCAGAAGGCTCCGCATAACGCACGCCGATCAGCGTATCGCCGTCAAAGTCCAGGGTGGTGACCGAAGTCAGCGTGCACTCGCGGTTGCGGGGATCATGCCAGAGCTTCCGGCCCTCCGCGGACAGCCGCGTCACCCAGATGGGCAGCTGATGGCTGACGAGAATGGCTTCGGCGCGGTTCCCGCCCAGCTCGGTGGCGCGTATGCGTGCGTCGTTCACGGCTGCCATCACCCGTTCTGCCTGCGCCGCATAGGGTTCGCCCCAGGACGGCTTGAACGGGTTGTACATCAGCGGCCAGTAACGCGGGTTGCGCAGCCGGCTGGTGACACCCGAGAGCCCCTCGAACTTGTTCGTGGCCTCCAGGATCCGTTCATCGGTGGTGACTTCGAGGCCCAGGGAGGCGGCGATGGGAGCAGCGGTCTCCTGCGCCCGGGTCAGAGGCGAGGCCACGAGGTGGACCAGGTTGGCGCCGTCGTTCTTCTGGGCTTCAAAGTAACCGGCCACGCGGCGGGCCATTTGCTGGCCCAGCTCGGACAGGTGGAACTCCGGCAGGCGTCCGTAGAGGACTCCGTCGGGGTTGAAGACTTCTCCATGGCGGACGAGGTGGATCGAGGCACGCGACATGTCCTAAGTTTCGCAGAGAGCGGGCGCAGGATTAAATCTGCCAGATACTTGAAGCTTGAACTTTTATGTGCGAGAGTAAATGCAAATGCATGAACATGCAGCGGGCAGCGTCCCGAAACCCACCAGCATCAGGAGCACACCATGATCCCCAGCGGACTCACCACCGGCACTTGGACCCTCGACGGCTCGCACAGCGAGATCGGTTTCACTGTCCGCCACGCCGGCATCAGCAAGGTGCGCGGCAGCTTTGACGACGTAACCGCTGTGATGGAAATCGGTCCGTCCCTGGAAGAATCGGCCATCAACGCCGTCATCCAGTCCGCCTCCTTCAACTCCAACGACGCCAACCGCGACGGCCACGTCAAGGGAGCGGACTTCTTCGACGTCGAGCAGTTCCCCCAGCTGACCTTCACCGTGACCGGCATCGAAGGTTCCGGTGAAACCTACCGGGTGGCCGGCGATCTCACGATCAAGGGCAACACCCGCCCGGTGGTCCTGGACACCGAATTCAACGGCGTGGCCGTGGACCCCTTCGGCGCTACCCGCGCCGGCTTCTCCGGTTCCACCGTCATCAGCCGCAAGGACTTCGGCCTGACCTGGAATGCCGCCCTGGAAACCGGCGGCGTCCTCGTCGGCGACAAGGTGACCATCAGCGTTGACGCCGCATTTGTGGCCGCAGCCTAGTTCCACCGCCGCCTCAACCTCCGCACAACTGACACTCTGCCCACACCGGGCGGGGTGTCAGTTGTTTTTGCCCCGCGATAGGCTGGAGCAATCCGATTGCGGTTCCCTGATCGGCACCCCGTAGGGAGCAGTACCTGCACCAACAAGCAAGTAGGCGGCAATGAGCACTCCTCCGAATAACCCGGACCCCCGTGACCCGAACAACCCGCAGCAGCCCGATGCCGACGAACCACGGTACGGACAGCGGCTGCCGCAGCCGCCCCGGTACGGGCAGCCCGACCAGCCGTACACACCGTACGGGCAGCCCGGTTCCGCCCCTGAGGGCAGCCAGCCCACGTCCCCCTACGGACAGCCGTACGGCCAGCCCTACGGCCAGCAGCCGCAGAGCCCCTACGGCTATCAGACCGCCCAGCCCTCCGGCTACGCCTACCCGGGACCGGGCAACCCGGCTCCCGCCAAAGGGCCGGCACCCCGTGAAGTGATGACCGGGTTCTGGCTGATCGTGGCCGCAGGAATCCTCACGTTCATCTCCACCCTCGTCTCCACGTTTTCCGCAGCGGATGACCCGTTGGCCGCGCTCACGCCGGAAGAACGGCAGATGTTCGAGGACAACGGCGTCACGGATGAGCTGTTCCGCACTACGTTTGTCACGGCCGGCATTATCCTTTCCGTGATTGCGCTGCTGATCTACGTCCTTCTGGCTGTGCTCATCCGCAAGGGCAAAAACTGGGCACGTATTGTCGCCACCGTCTTTGCCGCGATTTCCGCCCTCGGCCTGCTGGCTTCGCTGGTGACGGGACTCGCATTCTCCTCACCCCTGAACCTGCTGTCCACCCTGAGCTCGCTGGCCGGAATTGCCGGAGTGGTGATGCTGTATCTGATGCCCTCGCGGCCGTATTTCCGCAGCCAGCCGCGCTTCGGCCCCTACTACTAAATCCGCCTCCGCGGCACCCACGGACCGGCCCCGCATCCTGGAATCCCCCGGATTCCAGCGGGCCGGTCCTTTTTTCTGCCTTTGCCCTGCCCTTACCGGCCGGCACTGGTCACAGCCGGTGGATACGGGCGTAGCGTTTGATCTCCCGCCGGGATGGACGCCCCGTTCCGGCGCTGAGAGCGTATCCCTTTTGGCAAAGGCGGCACCCGCGATGAGTTCACTTCCCGCTTCCCCGAATCCACAAAAATCCCGTGCATTCCGTCTTGGCCGCCGGGCCCGCAGTGCCCTGGCCGCCGGCTTCCGCACCCCCGCCACTCTTCATGAGGACACCGCGGACGGAGCCCGCACCGCACCCGCTGCTGCTGTCAGTCCGGCGGCTTCGCCGGCGCCCGCGAAGCCGGCACCGGCACCGGCCCCAGCGGCACCGCTGAACGTCGAGGAAAGGTCAGTGCCGTTCGCGGTCCCGGCCTCCGTGGCGATCCCTGCGGCACCTGGTTCCTCCCCTGCCCCTGCCCTGCCCGCACGGATCCCCTACAGCGAGTGGAAGGGTCCGCGGCCGCGGACGGTGCGTCTGGGCTTTGCGCTGATGATGCTGGCAGGCTTCATCAGTCTCGCCGGAGGGGTGGCTGCCAGCCGCCGTCCGCTCACCGAGCTGCCGCCGGACGCCGCGCAGCTGGGGCAGCTGGGGGTCACACCCGCCGACTACTCCGCTGCCATGCAGGCTGTCACCCTTGCCGCCTCTGTGGTGGTCTTTGGACTCTATGTACTCTTCGCGTTCATGATTCGGGAAGGACGGAACTGGGCGCGCATCGGAGCCTCGGTGATTGCCGCCGCGGCACTGGTTCTGGCGCTGCGCGAGGACAACATGCCGCAGACTGCCGCGTTGCTCCTGGCAGCCGCGGGGCTTGTGCCGCTCTACCGGCAGCGGTGTTCCCGGTACTTCCGGCCGCGCCGCAGCCAGTATCTGGGCGAGCCCTGAACCAGGACGGACCGACGACGGCGCCGTAACGACGACCAGGTCTTACGGCGCCATCCGGGCCCGGGCCTGGGCCGCGATGTCCGAAACCTGGGACCGCTGTGCGTGATACGCCAGAATCTGGAGTTCGGTTGCCATATCCACCTTGCGCACCTGGACGTGGTCCGGAACCTGCAGCACCACGGGGGCGAAGCTCAGGATGCTGGTGATACCCGCGGCAATGACCCGGTCACAGAGGTCCTGGGCCACCTCGGCGGGAACCGACAGGACAACCATGTTGGTCCGGGTCCGCACCAGCACGTTGTCCATGTCATCCACGGAACTGACCCGGAGCCAGCCGACTTCCTGCCCGATCACCAGCTGGTCGGCGTCAAACAGGGCCACCACTTCAAAGCCGCGGGAACCAAACCCCGGGTACCCGGCCAGTGCCCTGCCCAGGTTTCCGGCACCGATGATGGCCACCCGCCAGTTGCGGGTCAGGCCCAGGGCTGCGGCAATCTGTTCGCTGAGGTAGGAGACGTCGTATCCGACGCCGCGCGTGCCGTAGGACCCCAGATAGGACAGGTCCTTGCGCAGCTTGGGCGAGTTGACCCCAGCCGCTTCAGCCAGTTCATCCGAGGACACACGCTCGATGCCGTCCGCCAGCAGGGCGCTCAGTGCCCGCAGATAAATTGTCAGGCGGGCGAGCGAGGCAGGCGGGATGCGCCGGTCGGCTACTGCGCTCGCCGGCGGGGCTGGTTCCTCCGAGATGCTCACGTGTACCTATCCATAGTTGGTGTCCACGGCTGGCGGTAACCACGGCGCTGGCCCGTTTTCCCACTCTAAGCCCGCTGCGGGGTGTGGACAAAGCGTCCCGGATCAGGCTCCCAGGAGGCGCCGGATCCTGGACTCGTCAAGCTGCCAGAAGTCGCGCTGCACGCCGTCGATCAAGAGCACGGGAATCTCTTCACCGAAGCGGGAGGTCAGGTCGGTGTCCCCTTCGATGGACTGTTCACGCCAGCCGACGCCCAGGTCAGTGCGGATCCGTTCCAGCACTGCGCGGGCTTCCACGCACAGGTGGCAGCCGGGCCGGGTGAGCAGGAGGAGGTCCGGGGCAGCGGCGGAAGAGGTCATACATCTAAAGTAGCCGCTGCGTCCACCTGGTGCGGACGCCGGGCGACCCATCGGCCACCGGAGCCAGTTTTTGCGTAGACTCGGGGTATGCCCAGAAGCAGCGCAGTACGAGCCGCCGAGCCCCTGACCGCTGCGGTCAAACCCGGCGAGGCTGCGTTCTTCGACGTGGACAACACCCTCATGCGCGGAGCAAGCCTGTTCCACGTGGGGAGGAAAATGTACCAGCGCAGGGTCTTCACCCTCCGCGAAGCATTCGGCTTCGCCCGCAAGCAGGCGCGCTTCATGCTGCAGGGCGAGAATCTGAAGGACGTGCATTCGGTGCGCGACGCCGCGCTGACGCTGGCGACCGGCCTGGCGCAGGCGGACATTCGCATCATGGGCGAAGAAGTCTATGACGAAATGATCGAATCCAAGATCTGGCCGGGCACCCGCGCCCTCACCGAGCAGCATCTGAAGTCCGGCCGTCCAGTCTGGCTGGTCACCGGTACCCCCGTCGAAGTGGCCTCAGTCATTGCAGAGCGGCTGCACCTGACCGGTGCACTGGGAACAGTCAGCGAGATTTACGACGGGCGTTACACCGGGCGGCTGGTAGGCGACTTCCTGCACGGTCCGGCGAAGGCCGAAGGCGTCCGGATCCTGGCCGAGAAGGAAGGCCTTGAGCTGGAGCGCTGCTGGGCCTACAGCGATTCCTACAATGATGTCCCCCTGCTGAGCATGGTTGGTCATCCGGTGGCCATCAATCCCGATGCGCGGCTGCGCCGTCATGCCCGGGACCGCAACTGGCCCATCTACGACTTCAGGTCCGGCCGGCGCGCCGCAACCCTGGGCCTCAAGGGTGCCACGGTGGCCGGCAGCGCCTACGGTTTGTGGCGCGGGTTCTCCTGGGTCCGTTCCCGCTAGCAGTCCGGGCGGACACACCGCGTCGTTAAATAACAAACCCGCCGGCCCGATGGGCGGCGGGTTTGTCCAGGAAAGATCCTGCTTACTTCTTGTTGCGACGCTGGTGGCGGGTCTTGCGAAGCAGCTTACGATGCTTCTTCTTTGCCATACGCTTGCGGCGCTTCTTAATTACTGAACCCACAGAGTCCTCACAAACTTGAAATAGTCAGACGCCGGCTCCAACGCTTCGGTACCGTTGGCACCCGCGCGTCGACACCGGCAGTTGGTTGCCACGATGTAAAACGTTCTTTAACAGGGTACCGCCTCGCCGCGGTATCCAGTGACAGCGCTACGCAGTGTCCGTTCGCCGGTCAATCACGGCGTTTTTCAGCACCTGCTGCACTGCGGATTCCGGTACACGGTAGGACCGCCCGAAGCGCACGGCAGGCAGATCCCCCGAGTGCACCAGACGGTACACGGTCATCTTGGAGACCCGCATGACCTCCGCTACCTCTGAAACGGTCAGAAACCGTACGTCCGAGAAATTCCCCTCGTCTGCCATATGACTTACGTTCCTTTGCTGATGTGCAACAACCGGATGCACTGCAGCGTCATCGGGGAGACGCG
Organism: Arthrobacter sp. TJ-178; assembly: GCF_058269275.1. NCBI lineage: Bacteria > Bacillati > Actinomycetota > Actinomycetes > Micrococcales > Micrococcaceae > Arthrobacter > Arthrobacter sp. TJ-178. The sequence goes on from NZ_JBZCNK010000001.1 coordinate 655,796, forward strand.
TGTGCCTGGCACTGGGATTGTCGTCCGGTCTTCCACTCTAGTGTCTTGGGTCACGGTAGCGGAAGTTCAGATGCCGTCTTCAGGCCCCGTCAGATTGCTTCCGGCCGGCTAGATGATGCCCTGGGCGAGCATGGCGTCGGCCACCCGCACAAAGCCGTTGATGTTTGCACCCACCACGTAATTCCCGGGGGCGCCGTACTCCTCGGCGGTGCCGGCGCAGTTGTCGTGGATGTTGACCATGATTTCCGTCAGGCGCCTTTCGGTGTGCTCAAAGGACCAGGAATCGCGGCTGGCGTTCTGCTGCATTTCCAGGGCCGAAGTGGCCACCCCTCCCGCGTTGGCGGCCTTGCCCGGACCAAAGAGAACCCCGGCCTCCTGGAAGATTTCAATGGCCCCGGGAGTGCAGGGCATATTCGCCCCTTCGGCCACAGCCACCACACCGGAGGCAACCAGCGCGCGGGCATCGGCGTCGTTAAGTTCATTCTGCGTGGCACACGGCAGCGCCACAGTGGCACCGGCGTTCCAAATGGAACCCCCGGAAACATAGGCGGCGGAGCTGCCGCGGCGCTTGGCGTAGTCCGTCATGCGTCCGCGCTCCACCTCTTTGATCTGGCGCAGCAGGGCCACGTCGATACCCTTTTCATCCACGACGTAGCCCTGGGAATCGGAGCAGGCAATGACATTGGCTCCCAGGAACTGGGCTTTCGCGATGGCGTTGATGGCCACGTTGCCGGAGCCGGAGACAATGACGCGCTGCCCGTCCAGGCTCATGTTCCGGGTCTTGAGCATTTCCTCCACGAAAAGCACCACCCCGTAGCCGGTGGCCTCGGGACGGACCAGCGATCCGCCCCAGCTGACGCCCTTGCCGGTCAGCACTCCGGACTCGTAACGGTTGGTGATGCGCTTGTACTGGCCAAAAAGGTAACCGATCTCGCGGCCGCCAACACCGATGTCGCCGGCGGGCACGTCGGTGTATTCACCGATGTGCCGGTAGAGCTCCGTCATGAAGGACTGGCAGAAGCGCATGACCTCAGCATCCGATTTGCCGCGGGGGTCAAAGTCGGAACCGCCCTTGCCGCCGCCGATGGGCATCCCGGTCAGGGCGTTCTTGAAGATCTGTTCGAAGCCGAGGAATTTGACGATGCCCAGATACACGGAGGGGTGGAACCGCAGGCCGCCCTTGAAGGGACCGAGAGCCGAGTTGAACTCCACCCGGAAGCCGCGGTTGATCTGCACCTGTCCCTTGTCATCGACCCAGGGCACCCGGAAGATAATCTGGCGTTCCGGCTCGCAGATGCGCTCCAGAATGGCGGCGTCGCGGAACTCGGGGTGCTTGCGGAGCACCGGCTCCAGACTGTCAAAGACCTCCAGCACCGCCTGATGGAATTCAGTTTCGCCGGGATTCCGGCGAAACACTTCATCGCGCACGCTAACGAGTGATGGCTCCATTTTCAGTTGCTCCTTCGAAGTTTTCCCACCTTCAAAGCTAGCGTTCGCGTGCCCGGCTTGCGATGTGTGACGGGGAAAACCGGTCTAGGAGCGGCGACGCCGGAACTTCGGGAACTGCCCCAGCAGATCGGCTGCCCGTTCCGCTGCCCGCCCAACGGTGCGTCCCAAATTGGGGGCCGATGCCGGATCCGCGCCGGCCGGCACGATCTCGGCGCTGCCCGGTTCCAGTCCGGCAGCCACAACCTCCGCTGCGGAGCGCGGAGTCGACGACGTCGTGGGCCGTGCCGTGAACAGCGGCCGGTTGGTGCGCATTCCCGCGGATGCCGCACCGGTTCCCGGCGCGCCTGCTCCGGCGCTTCCGGCGGCAACGGATGCCAGGCGCTGTCCGGAAGCCGCGCCGGTTTGCAGCGACGGGAGATCAAAAGCCTTCAGCCACAGCACGATCTCCTCCAGCGGAGCCGGCTGCAGCGAATAGTAGCGTTTCTGCCCTTCGGCCCGCATTGTCACCAGCCCGGCTTCACGGAGCACCTTCAGGTGCTTCGACACCGTGGGCTGGCTGACTTCCAGCTCCTCCACGAGGGCGCCTACGGATTTATCCCCGCTGCGCAGCGCGCCAAGCAGTTCCCGGCGGGTGCCTTCCGCAATGACGGCAAAAACATCATCGATGACCATGGGCACCACTTTATCCGTTCCGCGGACAAAGGCTGGCTTCGCCGCTGCCCGTCCCTTAGGGCGAGCCGCTGCGTTCCGCCGCACCAGTCAGTCAAACCAGGGATCAAGTCCGTACAGCGGGAAGATCTCTTTCCGGGTGGCCATCACGGTGCGGTCAATTTCGTCATTGGGGTCATATCCCACTTCCCAGGACCGCCACCACAACTCGACGCCGTCACCCATCAGCGGCGGGGTGTCCTCCCCGTAGCGTTCCTTCACATATGCCCGCCACGGTGCCGGCACCTCGGTGCTGCAGCGGATTTTTCCGTTGGCCGCCACGGACATCAGCAGGGACCAGGAGCGCGGCACCACGGACGCCACGTTGTAACCGCCGCCGCCGGTGGCTATCCACCGGCCGCCGCAGAGGGTGGCGGCGAGATCGGCAATGGACAGTGCAGCCTGCCTTTGGGTTTCCACGCTGAGCCGCAGATTGGTGAGTGGATCATGGAGGTGGCTGTCACAGCCGTGCTGGCTCACGATCACCTCGGGGGCAAAGGCTTCGGCAAGCTGCGGAACCACCGCGTGGAAGGCACGCAGCCATCCGGCGTCGGAAGTCCGGGCCGGCAGGGCCACGTTGACCGCCGTCCCTTCGGCCCCGGGGCCGCCGGTTTCATTGGCGAATCCGGTGCCCGGGAAGAGGGTGAGCCCGGTCTCGTGCAGCGAAATGGTCATGACGCGCGGATCATTCCAGAAGATGCTCTGGGTGCCGTCACCGTGGTGGGCGTCGACGTCGATGTAGAGGACCTTGCTGACGCCGCTGTCCAGCAGCCGCGCGATGGCGGCAGCGGCGTCGTTATAGATGCAAAAACCTGAGGCGCGGTCCGCGGCCGCGTGGTGCATGCCGCCGCCAAAGTTCACCGCATGCACGACCTCCCCGGACAGGACGGCGTCCGCGGCGGCCAGGGAGCCGCCCACCAGCCGTGCACTGGCGTCGTGCATTCCGGCGAACGCGGGATTGTCCTCGGTTCCGAGCCCGAATTTCTCATTGGGCGACGCCGGGTCAGCGCTGACGGCGCGGACTCCGGCAATGTATTCGCTGCCGTGCACCGTGCCCAGTTCCTTGTCGCTGGCGACAAAAGGCTCACCCACGGAAACGCCGGGCAGCTCAAAGATTCCCAGCTCACGCGCCAGCCTGGCGGTGAGGTCCAGGCGCAGCGGACTCATTGGATGGCCGGGACCAAAGTTGTAATCCAGCATGGACTCATGCCAGATGATGCGGGTTGGCATGATCGGTTGGCTCAATCCGCGGGTGATCATGCTGAACAGGCTACGCGATCTGCGCGATACTTGGAGGTTGAAGCTGCGGCCGCAGTGGCGGACCGGCTTCGGTGGGTCCGCGCAGTGGTGTACTACTGTTGAGCACCGCGCCGCAGAACAGCGTCTCTCTTGAACAGCGCCCCTTTGAGCCAAGGAAACAAGCACGATATGGCAACCATCCGGCAGCCCCGGCTGAAGCTGCAGCAGTTTCGACCCGCAAACGTTTTCTCCGCCGTGCGTGATTTTGTGGATTCCCTGGCCGCCGGCTCCCCTGCCCGGCTTGCCCTGATGGTGTTCGCCCTGGTGATTCTGCTGTTCACCGCACTGCTGTCATTGCCCGCGTCCTCCAGCGCCGGCGTCGTGACGCCCCTGCACGATGCCCTCTTCACCGCCGTGTCGGCCGTCTGCGTTACCGGGCTCACCGTGGTTTCCACCGCTACGCACTGGTCCGGTTTTGGCCAGGTCCTGATCCTGATTGCCATCCAGGTGGGCGGGTTGGGCATCCTGACCATGGCATCGCTGCTGGCCCTGGCCGTGAACCGCCGGCTCGGTGTGCGCGGAAAACTGATTGCCCAGGAAGGCATGAACACCGGCCGGCTCGGCGAAGTCGGTTCGCTGCTGCGCATCGTCGTCAGCACCACCGTTGCCATTGAGCTGATCCTGGCCGCGGTCATGGCGCCGCGGTTCATGATCCTGGGTGAATCCGCCGGCCAGGCGATCTGGCATGCAGTGTTCTACTCGGTGTCCGCGTTCAACAATGCCGGCTTCACCCCGCACTCGGACGGGCTGGTCCCCTATGACGAGGACCTGTGGATCCTCGTTCCCCTGATGGTGGGGGTCTTCATCGGAAGTCTTGGCTTTCCTGTCATCATGGTCCTGCTGCAAAGCAAGCTGAACGTGCGCGCGTGGAACCTGCACACCAAGCTCACCCTCCTGGTCACGGGCATCCTGCTCGTGGGCGGCAGCATCCTCTGGGGTGCCTTCGAGTGGTTCAACGAGCGGACCATCGGCGAGATGAACGTGGCGGACCGGATCCTGCATTCGGTGTTTGCGTCCGTCATGACCCGCTCCGGGGGTTTCAGCCTGGTCAACATGTCCGACCAGGATTCCAGCACGCTGCTGATCACCGACATGCTGATGTTTGCCGGCGGCGGCTCGGCCTCCACCGCCGGCGGCATCAAGGTGACCACGCTTGCCGTCATCTTCCTGGCCATCGTCGCGGAAGCCCGCGGTGACTCCGATGTCCGGGCCTTCGGCCGCACCATCGCCTACAGCGCCATGCGCGTCGCCATTTCCGTGGTCATCCTCGGTGCCACGCTGGTGGCTGTCTCCACCGTGGCGCTGCTGGCCATCACCAAGGAGACACTGCAGCCCGTGCTGTTCGAGGTGATTTCCGCGTTTGCCACCTGTGGGCTGAGTATTGGACTTAGCGAAGCGCTGCCGCCGGAAGGCAAGTACCTGCTGTCCGCGCTGATGTTTGCCGGCCGCGTGGGTACCATCACCCTGGCCGCGGCACTGGCGATCCGGCAGCGCAGCACGCTTTACCACTACCCCGAAGAAAGGCCGATCATTGGCTGACAGACCAGCTCACAATGCTCCCGTCCTGGTGATTGGGCTGGGACGCTTTGGCTCCGCCACCGCCGAACAGCTGGTCAAGCAGGGCCGGGAGGTCCTGGCCATTGAGCGTGATCCGGCTCTGGTCCAGAAGGCGTCGGGCATCCTCACCCACGTGGTGCAGGCCGATGCGACCAACATCGACGCGCTCAAGCAGCTCGGTGCCCAGGACTTTTCCTCCGCCGTCGTTGGCGTGGGAACGTCCATTGAATCCAGTGTGCTGATCACCGTAAACCTGGTGGATCTGGGCATCGAGCACCTGTGGGTCAAGGCCATCACGTCCGCCCACGGAAAGATCCTGGCCCGCATCGGCGCCAACCACGTGATTTATCCGGAGGCCGACGCCGGACGCCGGGCTGCACACCTGGTGGGCGGCCGGATGCTGGACTTCATCGAGTTTGACGACGATTTTGCGATCGTGAAGATGTATCCGCCCCGGGAGACCCAGGGCTTCACGCTCGGCGAGTCCAACGTCCGCTCCAAGTACGGCGTGACGGTGGTGGGCGTGAAGTCACCCGGCGAGGACTTCACCTATGCCCGGGCCGACACCAGGGTGTCCTCCCGCGACATGCTCATTGTGTCCGGCCACGTGGACCTGCTGGAGCGGTTCGCCGCCCGCCCGTAGCGCTGAGTACGCAGGCCCGGCGGGATTCCGACGACGGGAAGTTCCCGGCTGCCCGCTGGAATCCTTCGGGCAGATAACGGGCTCTGCGGAAATTCCTCGTACAGATACGGGGCTCAAAACATCGGGATTAGCGGATTTGGCCCCGTTATCTGTACGAAGGATTCCAGCACTGGCCCAATAAGCCCGTTATCTGCACGAAGGATTCCAGCGCAGGCCGAATAGGCCCGTTATCTGCACAAAGGATTCCACGGATCGGAAGCGGAGGCAGGCTATCCCCGCAAAACCCCGGCGACTGGCCCGGAAAACCCGGACCAGTCCGCTGCCCACTCCGCGACGTGCCCGCCGGATCGCTATTTCTTGGCGGAAAGTTCCGCAGTGATTTCAGCTGCGCGCTCGGCTGCGGCACGCGCCCCGCGCGCAATGACGCCGGGCAGGTCCTGGGAGTCGAAGCTCTTGATGGCCGCTTCGGTGGTGCCGTTGGGGCTGGTCACTCCGCGGCGCAGCGCGGTGGCATCCGCGCCGGGCTCGGCGAGCATGTAACCGGCCCCGGCGACGGTGTCACGCGCCAGGACGGCTGAGAGCTCGGGGTCCAGACCGAGTTCCACGCCGGCGCGGGCCATCGCCTCGGCCAGATAGAAGGCGTAAGCGGGACCCGATCCGCTCACCGCGGAGACGGCGTCCACCTGGTCCTCGGGAACCTGAACCACGCGCCCGGTGGCCGAGAGCAGCTCGGCGGCCAGTGACATCGTGGCCTCGGTGGCGCTGTTTCCGGCGGAGATGGAAACCACTCCGCGGCCCACTTTGGAAGGCGTGTTGGGCATGGACCGGATAACCGGCTGTCCCGCGGGGAGACCGGCCTCGAGCATCTCCAGCGACACCGCAGCGGCCACGCTGATCACCACGGCACCGTGCGGCAGGGCCGGGGAAATCTCGTCCAGCAGGTCGGCTACGCCCACGGGCTTGACGCCAATGATGACGACGTCGGCGTCCGCGACGGCGGTGCGGTTGGCCTCGGCGTCGTCGCTGCCCGCCAGTACGGTGATGCCGTGGCGCTCGCGCAGCTCGGCGGCGCGCTCGGGCCGCCGCACCGTGGCGGTGACCTGCGAGGCGGGAAAACCGCCCGCGAGGATGCCGCTGAGGATGGCTTCGTTCATTGAGCCGCAGCCCAAAAAGGTCAGGTGGATTTCTTCGGTCTCCATGTCCCCGATTCTGTCACGGCAGGCGTGCAGCCCTGCTATTCGGAGATCTGGCCCAGGTTCATGCGGGCAAAGTCCAGTGTCTGCTTCAGCTGGTCCTCGCGCTCTCCGGCCCCCTTGGCCTTGCGGGTGCTCACTTCAATGGCCACAACGCCGTTGAATCCGGTTTCGCTCAGGTACTGCAGTGCTTCGGCACAGCGCTGGGTGCCTTCGCCGGGGAGCATGTGCTCGTCCTTGCCGTTGGGTGTTCCGTCGGTGAGGTGCACGTGGTGCAGCCGCGGGCCGAGCTTGAGCAGCTCCTCATAGGAGTCCATTCCGGCGATGGCAGCATGGGAGAAGTCCCAGGTGACGTGTTCGTAGGGTTCCGGAATCGGATTCCAGTGCGGCAGGTAGGCCTTGGCTTCACGGCCGCGGACCCGCCAGGGGTACATGTTCTCCACCGCAATGGTGACGCCGTACTGTTCGGCAATATGCCGCACGCCCTCGGCAAAGTTCTCCGCATAGCCTGACTGCCAGCGGAACGGCGGATGGGCCACCACGGTGCGGGCGCCGACTTCCGCGGCCATAGCTGCGGAGAGTTCGATCTTGGTCCATGCCTTGCCCCACACCTGCTGGGTCAGCAGCAGCGTGGGCGCATGGATGGCCAGGATGGGCTGCTGATACTGCTCGCTCAGCGCGTTCAGGGTCTGCGGGTTCTGGCTGTCGCTGTTCCCGGTGACCATGACCTCCACACCGTCATAACCCAGGTCATGGGCGATGGCGAAGGTGTCATGAACGCTCAGGGGATAAACGGAAGCACTGGAGAGGGCCACCGGGATGGCCGGGGAGGTGCTCTCCTGCTCCGGTGACAGTTGGGATGAAGTGGACATCGTTCAGCTGGACTTTCCGTAGAGGAGGCTGTGCCGGTCATCAAAGCCGGACCGGCTGCCGGCGGCACCGACGGTTTCCAGGCCGTCGAATGGAGCGATGTCAGCTGCGCTTTCAAGCCGGGAAACCCCGGGAATGCCGGTTGCCGCCGGGCTGTCCGGGAGAGGTCCGTCGGTCTCGAACCGGAGGGTGTCGAAGCGCTGCAGGATCAGGCCCTCGCGCAGCGCCCACGGGCAGATGTCCAGCTCGAAGAGGTCAAAGGCCTTCATGGCGGCATGGGCCGTCATCGCCCCGGCCAGCACCTGCGCTGCGCGGATCTGCGAAACCCCGCCCAGGTTGCTGCGGTCATCGATGGTCATGGTTTCCAGCCGCTTCATCCACAGGCGAAGGTCCTCGCGCTGCAGACGACGGCGGACGTAGGGGCCCGCCGCGGACGGCGCGGCTCCGGCGATGCGTGCCAGCGACCGGAAGGTCTTGGAAGTGCCGACGGCGAGGTCCGGGCGGCCCAGCGGCTCAAACTCCGCGGCGGCTTCCTGAACGGAGGAACGGATGTACTTGCGGAGTTTCTTGATGCTCTTGGCCGTGGGCGGATCCTCTGCCAGCCAGTCCCGGGTCAGCCGGCCGGCCCCCAGCGGCAGGGACAGGGCTGTTTCAGGCAGTTCATCGGCACCCTGGGCCATCTCGAAGGACCCGCCGCCAATATCCAGGTCCAGCAGTGTTCCGGCGCCCCACCCGTACCAGCGGCGCACGGCCAGGAATGTCAGGGACGCTTCCTCGGGGCCGCTGAGTTCGCGGAGATGAACGCCGGTCTCGGCCGCCACCCGGGCAAGCACGGCCTCACCGTTGGGTGCTTCACGGATTGCCGAGGTGCAGAAGGACAACAGGTCCTGGGCACGGTGCCGGCGGGCGAATTCCTCGGCTTCGGCCACAAAGTTGATCAGCTCGCGCTGGCCCGCTTCGGTGATGGCGCCGTCGTCGTCCAAATGCGCGATCAGTGACAGCGGGCGCTTGTGGGAGGCAAACGGTACCGGCCGGGCACCCGGATGGGCATCCACCAGCAGGAGGTGGACGGTGTTGGAACCAATGTCGAGCACGCCTAATCGCATGGTTCCATTATCCCGCCCCGGGACGCAGCCACCGTACACGGCAACTGCGTCCCGGCAAGGGGACTTTCACTGCACGAGTCCGTGTGGCCCTACTTCTTGGCCGTTGCGCGCTTGCGGGCCGCGGGCTTGCGGGCTGCCGGCTTCTTGGCCGGACCCTTTTCGCGCTTCTCGGCCAGCAGTTCGATGGCCTGCTCGCGGGTCAGCTCCTCGATGGCCGTGGACCGCGGCACCGTGATGTTGGTGATGCCGTCGGTGATGTACGGACCAAAGCGGCCGTCCTTGACCACAATGGGCTTCTCCGAGACCGGGTCCGTGCCAAACTCGGCCAGCGGAGCCGCAGCCTGCCGGCCGCCGCGCTGCTTGGGCTGGGAATAGATCTCCAGCGCCTGTTCCAGCGTGATGGTGAAGATCTCTTCCTCGGAGCCGATCGACCGCGAGTCCGTGCCCTTCTTCAGGTACGGACCAAAGCGTCCGTTCTGCACGGTGATCTCGTTGCCTTCGGCGTCGGTGCCCAGAACGCGCGGGAGCTTCATCAGCTTCAGTGCTTCCTCCAGCGTGACGGTGTCCACGCTCATGGATTTGAACAGCGATCCGGTGCGCGGCTTCTGCTTCACGGGCTTCTTCGGCGGCTTGGGCTTGCCGTTCTTGTAATACTCCACCGGCTGGTTGGCCAGTTCCTCGGCCGTGACCTCGGGGATCAGCTCAATGACGTACGGACCGTAACGGCCGTTGCGCGCCACGATGGTGCGCCCGGTTTCCGGGTCCTCGCCCAGGACGCGTTCTTCCGGTCCGGCGGTTTCCATCAGCTCGATCGCCTTTTCGGCGGTCAGCTCATCCGGCGCCAGGTCCTCGGGGACGTTGGCGCGCTCCGGCTCCGTGCCTTCCGGCGCGTCCGCGGGCAGCGGGCGTTCCAGGTAGGGTCCGAACTTGCCCACGCGCAGCACGATGCCCGGTGCAATTTCAATCGAGTTGATGGCCTTGGCATCAATCTCGCCGAGGTCGTTCACGATCGTGTGCAGGCCGGTGTCCACGTGGTCACCGTAGTAGAACTGATTCAGCCATTCCACGCGGCCGGCTTCGCCGCGGGCAATGCGGTCCAGGTCCTCTTCCAGCTCGGCGGTGAAGTCATAGTCCACGTAGTCCGTGAAGTGCTCTTCGAGCAGGCGGACCACGGAGAACGCAATCCAGCTGGGCACCAGCGCCTGGCCGCGGTTGGTGACGTAGCCGCGGTCCATGATGGTGGAGATGGTCGCGGCATAGGTGGACGGGCGGCCGATGCCGAGTTCTTCGAGCACCTTCACCAGCGAGGCTTCGGTGTAGCGCGGCGGCGGTGAGGTTTCGTGTCCCACGGCGTTCAGTTCGGCTGCCGTGAGGACGTCGTCGGCCTTCAGGACCGGCAGGCGTGCGCCCTCGGTGCCCTCGGCGTCGTCGTCGCGTGCCGCGTCGCGGCCCTCTTCGTAGGCGGCCATGAAGCCGCGGAAGGTGATGACCGTACCGGAGGCGGAGAACTCGGCGTCCCGGCCGTCGGAGGCCACGGCGCCGAGGCGCACGGACGCGGTGGAGCCCTTGGCGTCGGCCATCTGCGAGGCGACGGTGCGCTTCCAGATCAGTTCGTACAGCTTGAATTCGTCGCCGCGCAGCGAGGACGCCACCTGTGCCGGGGTGCGGAAGGAGTCACCGGCGGGGCGGATGGCCTCGTGGGCTTCCTGGGCGTTCTTGGACTTGCCCTTATATACGCGGCGGGCTTCGGGCACATACTCGGGGCCGTACAGTTCCGAGGCCTGGCGGCGGGCGGCGTTGATTGCCTGGTCCGACAGGGCCGGCGAATCGGTACGCATATAAGTGATGTAGCCGTTCTCATACAGCCGCTGGGCCACCTGCATGGTCACCTTGGAGGAGTAGCGCAGCTTGCGGCCGGCCTCCTGCTGCAGGGTGGAGGTGGTGAACGGGGCGGCCGGACGGCGGGTGTACGGCTTGGTGTCCACGGAGCGGACAGTGAACGACGACGACTCCAGGTTCGCGGCCAGCGAGGTGGCTGCCGCTTCATCCAGGTGGGCCACTGACTTGGCCTTGAGCTGGCCCAGGTCGCTGAAGTCCTTGCCGGTGGCCACGCGGGCACCGTCCACAGAAACCAGCTTGGCCTTGAAGGATTCAGCAGCACCGGTGGCGAAGGTCCCCAGCAGGTCCCAGTAGGACGCGGGACGGAAGGCCATGCGCTCACGTTCGCGCTCCACCACCAGACGGGTGGCAACGGACTGCACGCGGCCGGCGGACAGGCCGCGGGCCACCTTGCGCCAGAGGACGGGGGAAATTTCGTAGCCGTAGAGGCGGTCCAGGATGCGGCGGGTTTCCTGGGCATCCACCATGGCCACGTCCACGTCGCGCATTTCCAGCAGGGCACGCTGGATGGCTTCCTTGGTGATTTCGGGGAAGGTCAGGCGGTGCACCGGAACCTTGGGCTTGAGCACCTGGAGCAGGTGCCAGGCAATGGCTTCACCTTCACGGTCACCGTCAGTTGCGAGGTAAAGTTCGTCGGCGTCCTTCAGTGCTGCCTTGAGCTCGGCAACCTTCTTCTTCTTGTCCGCGGACACCACGTAGTACGGCTCAAAGTCGTTGTCCAGATCCACCGCGAACTTGCCCACGGCTGTCTTCTTCAACTCGGCCGGCAGGTCAGAGGGCTGCGGCAGGTCCCGGATATGGCCCATCGAAGCCGTCACCTCAAAGCCCTCCCCCAAATAGCCGGCAATGGTCTTGCCTTTGGCGGGAGACTCGACAATGACTAACTTCTTCTTGCCGGTCTTCTTGTCCGTGGCCTTAACTGGCACTGTTCTCCTACGTAACGAAGGTGGTTCTCAAAGTATGGGGTTGTGGTGTCCGGGCTCTGCTGCCTGGCCCGGTTCATCCTCAGACAGTATGCGGGATGCCCCAGCACTAGGGTAACCGCATTGAATGGGAGTTGCTGACGAGCCGTCCAAATTCCCGGAGGCCCGCCGGGAGGCACTAGTCGGCTGCCGGCAGCAGGAATCCGTCCAGCACCAGGTTGCGGACCTCGGCTTCCAGACCGGCGGCGAAGTCCGGATCGGAGCGGCCCAAAAGTGCCGCCAGTGCTCCGATAATCTGTCCCGCGGACAGTTCGCCGTCGCTGGCGGAGACAAACCCGGTCAGCTCGGTGCTCATCAGGTTGGTGCGCCGCAGCCCGGCACCCTGGCGCAGCAGGATGACACCGGGATGCTCCGCTCCGGGACGGGCGTGGCGTTCCTCCGTGACGTCGTCGGCCACTTCCAGATGCTCCTCCGCCAGCGAGGGATGCGCGGCCAGCCAGTCAAAGCGCTCGACGGCAGCCCCCAGGTGCGGTCCCACAGGCTGTTCCAGCGGGTGGGTGATTTCTTCAAAACGGCGCAGCGGAGCAGCTTCGGGGGCGGGACGCCGGCGCAGGAACAGGGAGCCGAAGCCGATGGCCGAGACGTTCCGTGAGGCGAAATCCTCCAGATAGGCGGCGTAGGACGCAAGGTATTCGTCGCGGTCCCGGTTTTCGGCGGCGTCCCGCAGCCACATCTCCGCGTACTCTGCCGGTTCCAGGACCTCGCGCTGAATGACCCAGGCGTCCGTCTCCGGCGGCAGCCAGGACTCGATCCGGCGGGACCAGCGGAAGGAGTCCGCAGTGTCGGTTTCCTGCGGCTCAGTGTCGGCAAGATCACGTGCCGGAATCTCCCAGTTGCCGAGCATCTGCGCCGTTCCGCCCGGAACCAGCACGTCCTGAAGCGTCCCGACGAGCGTGGACACAATCGCATCGCCGGCCAGGCCGCCGTCGCGGTACGTGAAGCGGTCCTGCGGGCTGTCGGATGAGCTGCGCGGAGTAATAACAAAGGGAGGGTTGGACACCATCAGGTCGAACTGCTCACCGGCCACCGGTTCCAGCAGGCTGCCCAGGCGGAGCGACACACGGTCCTGAAGATTCCGCGGATCCAGGTCCAGCGACTCGGCATTGAGCACGAGGTTGAAGCGGGTGAAGGCGAGCGCCCGTTCGGAAATATCAGTTGCGGTCACATGCCGGGCATGGCGCAGGAGGTGGAAGGCCTGGATGCCGCAGCCGGTCCCCAGGTCCAGTGCCCGTTCCACCGGGCGGCGGACGGTCAGCTGCGCCAGGCTCAGGGAAGCCTGGCCGATCCCCAGTACATGGTCATGGCGAAGCACCCCCGGACGCTGATGTGCGCCGAGGTCACTGGCCACCCAGAGGTTGGTGCCGGCAGCTCCTGCGGTTTCGGAGCCGGTGGCGGCGTCGTCGTCATCCGCAGCGGCGGCGTCGTCAATTTCATACGGGCGAAGGTCAACCGCAGCGCGGACGTCTCCTCCGGGCACCGTCTCCACCAGTCCCAGTTCCTGCAGCCCTCCGGTCCCGGTCCGCGGCAGCGCTGCGTCCAGCTCAGCGGCCGCAACGGTTTCCCCGGCAAGCCAGAGCCGGATCAGTACGGATACCGGGTCCGGATGTTCCGCTGCAGCCTCTGCCCGGCAGCGCAGAATGGCCGGCACCAGCTGATCCCGGCCCAGGGCGGCGGCAGCGGACTCCCCCAGGAAGTCCGCCACGCCGTCCACCGTGTAGCGGGCCGCCGCCAGATCCGAGGCAAGGCTCCGGATCAGCGGCAGGTTGGAACTCTGGGGTGCATCCGGTACTCCGGCGAAATCAGTCACTCCCCCAGTTTATGGCCGCGCCGCACCCGCCGCCGGTTCGGGCTCCCGTGCCGGCTCACGGGCAGGATCCCCGATTGCGGCGGGCCGGGCTGCCGCATGCCGCGCGGCCAGGTAACCGAAGACCGCCGCCGGGGCGATGGTGGCACCGGCGCCGGGATAGGTCCGCCCCATGACCGAGGCCGTGGTGTTCCCGGCCGCGTAGAGGCCTTCCATCACGGAGCCGTCTTCGCGGAGCACCCGGGCATCCGGATCCGTCACCAGTCCGCCCTTGGTGCCCAGATCCCCCGGATAGAGGCGGACGGCGGTGAACGGCCCCTTCTCCAGGGCGCCCAGGTTGGGGTTGGGCTTTACCCCGGGGTCACCGTAGTAGTTGTCATACGCGGTGTTGCCCCGCCCGAAGTCCTCATCCACGCCGGTGCGGGCAAATCTGTTGAACCGCTGCACGGTGGCCATCAGGCTTGCCGCCGGAACACCCATTTTGTCCGCCAGCTCTTCCACCGTGTCCGCCTGCACCAACAGCCCTTCGGCAGCCCACTTCTTCTTTCCGACCATGATGGCGGAGAACAGGTAGCGCCGCCGGTGCCGGGCCTCCATCACCAGCCAGGACGGGTTGGCCGTCACCGTCTTGTTGCGTTCGAGCATGTGGTGCCCAAAGTCGACATAGGACTCGGACTCATTCAGGTACCGTTCGCCGGAGGCATCCACCACCAGGGAGTGCGGCATGGAGCGCTCGGCCAGCGAGAACGCGACGCCTCCGCCCGGAGCCACCGTGGACGGACCCCACCAAGCATCATCCATGAGCGCCAGGGCTCCGCCGCGCCGGGCCACCAGGTCAATGACATCACCCCGGTCGCCCTCCGGCGCAGAGGAGTACTCCTGCTCCAGCCCGTGGTACTTTTTGCGCCATTCGGCGTTGCGCGCGAATCCGCCGGCGCCCAGCACCACGCCCTTCCGGGCCCGGATGCGCACGCTGCGCCCGCGGCGGGTGACGACGGCGCCCACCACGGCGCCGTCGTCGTCCTGGATCAGGTCCGTCAGCGGCGAGGACAGCCACACCGGGGTCTGCTGCTGGCGCACAATGTGCATCAAGGAGCAGGACAGGGCGCCGCCCAGCCCGTACAAGCGCTTGCCGCGGGCCAGCCCGCCCAGGGTGCGGAACACGAAGCGCGCACCGCGGATGAATCCGCTGGGAGTGGACCACGCACGGGAGAGCTCCCATACATCGTCGGTCATCAGCGGCACCGGGATCCCCGATTTGGCGGCGCGGGACTGCTTGAACCAGGCGCCGAGCACTTTGATGTCAAACGGCTTCACCTCCAATGACCGGCCGATCATGCCGCCGGGCTTGTCCGGGTAATAGTCCGGATAGTCCTTGGACCGCATCCACTGCACGCCCAGTGAGGAAAGCATGGTCACGACGTCGGGGACGGCATTGAGGAACGCCAGCTTGCGCTCGCGGGAGGAGACCGGGCCGACGTCGTCGATCACCGTCTCCATATAGGTCAGCGCTTTTTCGGTGCTGTCCGGCACGCCGGCCTTGGCCATCAGGGGATTATTCGGCATCCACAGCCCGCCGCCGGAAATCGAGGTGGTGCCGCCCCAGACGTCGGTGCTTTCCACCACCAGCACGTCCAGCTCCTCCTCGGCCGCGGCAACGGCGGCCGTGAGCGCTGCGGCTCCGGTGCCCACCACCAGGACGTCGACAATCCGGTCCCAGTCCCGGCGTCTGCCGGAACCGGTGTTTTGGATCGGCGTTGGATTCTCTCCGCTGCCGGAAAGATCAGTGTTTCCGGAGTACTCCTGCGTCATGGTCTGCTCCCCTGTATGGGTCCGTTGTGCCGGACGGCGTTGTCCGGGATGGCGCGAATGCTACAGGGCGGCAGGCGGGACGGCACGGGAGTTTCCAGGCAAGTGGAAAAGTTGGAGAAATGTTGCCTGCGTCACATTTGTGAATTAGAGTCCAGTTTCAGTTCATGATCGATAAACCAGCGCTGCGCCCTCCGGGAAATTCCGGCCTCCGCCGCGTTTCTATGACATTGGAGTCATTAAATGGCACTGGCCCTCACCGAAGAGCACGCGGATCTGTGTGCGGTCGCTGCAGATTTCGCTTCCCGATTCGCCGATATCCGGGCAACACGCGAAATCCTTCCGGCATACGGAGCAGGTGAGCGGCCTTCCTTCTGGGATGAACTGGTAGCCAACGGGCTGCATGCACTGCATATCGGCGAAGAGCACGGAGGCCAGGGCGGAACCGTCGCGGACACCGTCATTGTGGTGGAGGAATTTGCCCGGCGGCTGGTCCCCGGTTCATTTGCCTCCACCGTTTTCGCCAGCGCGGCCGTGGCCGCAGCGGACAACTGCAAAGCCAATACCCGCGGACTGGCTGCCTTCGCCGAGGGCGCCCAGGGCGCCGTCGTGCTTGCCGAGGGGATCAGCGGCACCGCCGGCGCCGGCGGCTGGGTTCTGCAGGGCAGCGCCCGGGTGCTCTCCCTTCTCTCCGCGGATCTTCTCGTCATCGGCTTCTCCGCCGAAGGGATCGTCCGCTTTGCCCTGGTCGATGCAGGCGCCCCCGGAATCACCAGCACTGCCGAAGCGTGCACCGACCTCACCCGCGATGCCGGAACCCTTGACCTGTCCGGCGTCGTCGTCGGGCAGGAAGCAATTCTGGAAGGTTTGAACGCCACCCGGGTGGACACCCTGCAGTCCTGCCTGCTGGCCGCAGAAGCAGCAGGCATTACCCGCTGGGCGGTGGAAGCCTCCACGGAATACGCCAAGCTGCGCGAACAGTTCGGTGCCCCGATCGGTTCCTTCCAAGCCATCAAGCACAAATGCGCCAACCTGCTCATCACGGCCGAACTCGCCGCTGCGGCAGCCTGGTCCGCCGTCGTGTCCCTGGACCAGGATGAGGACCAGCAGAAACTCGCAGCCGGAGCCGCCCTGCAGGCTGCCGTCTCCCCCTCGGTGGAGGCGGTCACCGAAGCGGTGACCATCTTCGGCGGCATTGGCTTCACCTGGGAGCATGATGCCCACCTCTACTGGCGGCGGGCGATGACGCTTGCCGCGCAGGCGCCGTCCCGGAGCGACCGCGGCGTGGCCCAGGGCAGGACCGCCCTGGGCCTGGACCGCCGCATTGACATTGAATTGCCGGATGAAGACCCGGCCTTCCGCGCCCGCATCGGCCAGCTGCTTGACCACGCCCGGACACTGACCAATGAGCACGACGGCGGCCGCTGGTACTCGCGCGGATCGCAGCGGACTTTCCTGGCCGAAGAGGGCCTCGCCGCCCCGCACTGGCCCGCACCCTACGGTTTGGGCGCCACTGCCGCCCAGCAGGTGGTCATCTCCCAGGAGTACGCCCGCCGCGGGATGACACAGCCGTCGTCCGTAATCGGTGAATGGGCGATGCCCACCATCCTGGCCTACGGCAGCGACGCGGTTAAGGAACAGTTCGCGCTGCCGACGCTGCGCGGCGAATTGATCTGGTGCCAGCTCTTCTCTGAACCGGGAGCAGGTTCGGACCTTGCCGGCCTGGCCACCCGGGCCGTGAAGGTGGACGGCGGATGGGAACTGCGGGGGCAGAAGGTCTGGACCTCCGGCGCCCATGAAGCAGACTGGGGCATCTGCCTGGCCCGCACCGATGCCGAGGTGCCCAAGCACAAGGGCCTCAGCTACTTCCTTATAGACATGCGAAGCCCCGGCGTGGACGTGCGCCCCCTGAAGCAGTCCACCGGCGACGCCGAGTTCAATGAGGTTTTCCTGGATTCGGTCTTTGTCCCCGACGCCTATCTGCTGGGTGAACCCGGCCAGGGCTGGCGCATCACTGCCATGACGCTGCAGAACGAACGGACCCAGATCTCCTCCGGTGTTTCGGTGGGTACGGAAGAGGCCCTGCGCACGTTGATCAGCCAGGGCAGCTACTTCGGCAGCGAGGAGGAGGCCTTCACCTCCCTCGGACGGATCGCGTCCGTCAGCTCCGCCATCGGGGCGCTGAACCTGCGCGAGACCCTGCGCCAGGTCAACGGCATGGCGCCCGGAGCCGGATCCTCGCTGGCCAAGGTGGCCCATGCCCGGCTGACCCGCGAGGCCGCTTCCTCCGTTCTGGCCCTAGCCGGACCGGGAGCACTCTTTGCGCAGGCTCCCGGCGACGCCGTGACCGCCCAGCTTGCCGTCCCGCAGGTCCTGATCGGCGGCGGAACGGTGGAAATCCAGCTCAATGTCATTGCCGAACGCATCCTCGGCCTCCCCCGCGGCTGACGGCCCCGGGAGCACCACCCGCAGCATCCGCAGCATCCGCAGCATCCGCAGTGCAGTTACCCCGACCGCTGAGTTTCACCGAGAGGAACCGTTTCGCATGACAACGTTGACGAGCGAGACCGACAGCCCGCAGATCCTGGACCCAGCCCGCCTGCGCGAGCTTCTGGAGCCCAAGTCCATTGTGATCATCGGAGCGAACACCCGGTCCACCTGGTCCCACTTCACCTACAGCAACCTTCTGTCCGGAGGATTCGACGGCGACCTCTACCTGGTAAACCGCCGCGGTGAAGAGTGTCACGGCCAGTCCACCTTTGCCTCGATCGCGGACCTGCCGGTTGCCCCTGATCTGGCGATTGTCCTCACCGGAACAGATTCGCTGGCGACCATCCTCGAAGAAGCCCGGCTCAAGGGCATCCGGAACCTGATCCTCCTCGCAGCCGGACTGGGCGAGGCCGGTGCCGAGGGCGCCGCCCTGCAGGCGAGTCTGGTGCAGCGTGCCCGGGCAGCGGACCAATTGATCCTGGGCCCGAACAACCTCGGTTTCCTCAACACCCATTCCAAGGTGGCGGCCTTCAGCCACATGACGCAGATGCCCATGATCAGCGGCGGTGTGGGAATCGCCACCCAGTCCGGCGCCCTGGCCATTTACCTGCTGCCGTACATGGCTTCCCGCGGCGTGGGCTGTTCCACTGCCGTGACGGTGGGCAATGAGGCAATGATCTCCGCCATTGACGTGATGAGCCTGCTCGTTGATGATCCCAACACCACGGTCGTCGCCGCCTATCTGGAACAGATCTCCGACCCGGCGCAGTTCCTGGACGTGGCCAGCCGTGCCCGGGCAGCGGGCAAGCCGATCGTCGCGTTCAAGGCCGGCCGCAGCGAGGCGTCCGCGCGGGTGGCTGCCGCCCACACCGGTTCGCTGGTGGGAGATGACACCGTCATTGACGCTGCCTGCCGCCAGTACGGAGTCATTCGGGTGGAGAGCATCGAAGACCTGGTGGCCACCGCAGGCCTCATCGAGGCGTACGGAGCCCTGCCGGGACCGCGCATGGGCGTGGTGACCGGTTCCGGTGCCATGTGCGCGCTGGTGGCGGACAAGGCCGACGCCGCGGGCCTGGATTTGCCCGCGCCGCACCCGGCGACGGTGCAGGGACTGCACGACGCAGGGCTTCCAGCCTTTTCCACCGTGAACAATCCGATGGACACCACCGGGTATGTCTCGGTTGACCCGACCATCCTCACGAAGGCCGCCCAGTGCTTCATCGACGACCCGAATTACGACTTTGTGGTGGTCAACGGTTCCTGGCCGGCCACCCAGGCCATGGCGGACATGAGCCGGGCCACGCAGGATGAGATGCTCCGCCAGCTCACCTCCTCGCCCAAACCGGTCATCGCGATGAGTTTCCTGCCCACCGAAGTCACCGAGTTCGGGCGGACCTTTGCCGCTGAGCACGGCTTCCCGCACGCCTCGGATTCCTTTGACCGCGGCATCCCCGCGGCAGCCCGCAGCGCGTGGTGGGGACGCCGCGCCGCTGAACTGGCGGCCGACGGCGAAACACCTGCAGCAGCACCCATCGCCAAACCTGTTGGCGCCGAAACGTGGACGGAAGTGCAGAGCGGTGCCT
The DNA here is from genome assembly GCF_058269275.1 of Arthrobacter sp. TJ-178. Classification (NCBI taxonomy): domain Bacteria; kingdom Bacillati; phylum Actinomycetota; class Actinomycetes; order Micrococcales; family Micrococcaceae; genus Arthrobacter; species Arthrobacter sp. TJ-178. Next base: position 675,189 of record NZ_JBZCNK010000001.1, read on the forward strand.
TCCTGCGCAGCCACGGGGTGCCGTACGTTCCGGCCACGGTGGCCTCATCCGCCGAAGAAGCCGTGGCAGCCGCCGAGGACCTGGGCTACCCGGTGGTCCTGAAGATCGCGTCGGAAGACATTGCCCACAAGACCGAGGTGGGCGGCGTCCGTTTGATGCTTTCTGATGCCGACGCGGTGGCCGAGGCCTACCGGATTATCCGCGCCTCGGTGGCCGAACTGGCACCCGAGGCACGGATCCAGGGCGTTGCGGTATCCCCCATGCGCCCGGCCGGCACCGAAATGCTGGTGGGCGTGGTCCGGGACCCCCGCTGGGGGCTGGTCCTCGCCGTCGGGTTCGGCGGCGTCATGGTGGAACTGCTGAAGGACTCCGCCGTCCGCCTGCTGCCGGTGGGACCGGCAGAAATCCGCCGCATGCTCGAATCCCTCAAGGGCATCGATCTGCTGACCGGATTCCGCGGCAGCGAGGCCACCGACCTGGACGAACTGGCCGAAGCCATCTTCAAAATTTCCCAGGTTGCCGCGGGGCTCGGCGATGAGCTTGAAGAACTGGAGATCAATCCGCTCCGGGTTTCCGGAAACCAGATCGAGGCGCTGGACGCGCTGATCCGCTGGAAGGACCGGTAGATCGGTGAGCCACGGCACAAGACGCCGGGAGGCGGTGATAACGTTGCAAATTCCGCGGGTGTCCAGCCAGGAGGCAAGTAATGGTTCGGCAATTCACACGCGAGACTACCGACCTGCCCGCCTATCAGGTGGAACGCCGGCAGCGGATCTTGGACGCCGCCAAAACCCTGCTCCGCAGCACCGATTACGAGTCCATTCAGATCCGCGATGTGGCCTCCGAGGCGAACGTGGCCCTTGGCACCCTGTATCGGTACTTCTCCTCGAAGGAACATCTGTACGCGAACGTGGTGTACGACTGGGGCGTGCCGTTCAATTCAGCGGATCAGGGATGGCCGGCAAGCCTCGGCACCACCGAACGGGTCGCCCATCGGCTGCGGCAGGCGGTGGCAGCCTTCTCGCGGCGGCCGAACTTCTATCAGACGATCCTCGTGCTGCGCACCTCTTCCGATCCGGAGGTGCGCGATCTGATGCAGCAGCTGGTCCTGGTCCTCGAGGAACCCTTCCGCAGCGACTTCTCCACCCTGTCTCCGGACGAGGCTGCGGACATTACCGCCATGGTGTGGGCCGTCCTCATGGATCTGGTGGGACGCCTGCTGACGGACTACTACACGCTGGCCGATGCCAACCGGGTCCTGGGCCGGTTTGTGGAAATGATCGGACTGCGGCTGGAGCAGGTCGAAGCGCACCGCTGACCGCGATTCTGTGCGGGGCGTTCGCATGAGCGCCCATGAACTGGACCACGTTGCCTTTGCCGTTCCCGCCTGGGGCCCCGCCGGCGAGGTGCTGCACCGGGAGCTCGGTGCGCGTTTCGTCACCGGATTCAGCCTTCCGGCCTTCAACCCGTGCCAGCTTGCCCTCGCGGAGGACATGCGCCTGGAGCTGCTGGAACCGGGCAGCTCCCCCGCGTCCTTTGTTGACCGCTTCCTCGCCGGCAACGCCGGAAACGCCGTGCCGCACCACGTCACCTTCAAAGTGCAGGATATCTTCGCGGCCATCACTCTGGCACAGGCCGCCGGAATTGAACCCATCCTGGTGAACACCGAGCAGCCGCTGTGGCGGGAAGCCTTCCTGCATCCCAAAGACACCGGGCTCGGATTCCTGGTGCAGATCGTCCAGACCCTTGAAGCGCCGGAGGACATTACCGCGGGCAGCGAATTCACCGCGGACTGCCCGTGGGAGGAACACCCCGCACCGCAGGCCCGGCTGCCCGTTGTCTTTGGACAGGTCGCCGATCTGAGGCAGGCCGGCCGCGTGCTTGTGGACGTTTTGGGCGGAACAGGTCATTCGCTGCCCGTGGTCGGCGACGGCGCCCCGGTGCGGATGTTCCGGTGGCCCCAGGGCGCCAACCTGATCCTGCAGGAAACCGCCGATGCTGCCGGGCCCTCGGGCCTGAAGGCTTTGGGATTCGTGCCGGAGGGCGAGCCCTGGGCGGAACCGGGCCACCCTGCGCTGCTGGAGCTGCTCGCCGGCGGGTCCTTTTATCCCGAGCTGGGAATCAAGCTGTCGTTCCTGCGCCTTCCCGCCTCCGCCCACCCCCGCTAACCGGAGCTTCCGCGCCGCACCGCCGGCCGGCGTCGCACACCAACACCGAACTTTTACACCGCTATAAAGGAGAACGATCGTATGGGACTTCGTGGAGAAGCCGCTATCCTCGGCTATTTCGAATTGCCGCCCGAACGCAAGCTGGCCCGTGACAAGACCTTCAACCTGGAGCAGTGGGCCCGCCTTTCCAAGGCGGCGCTGGACGATGCCGGACTGGACGCCACCGACGTCAACGGCATTGTGACGCCGATGATCGGGGAAGCGGACATGTTCGTGCCCTCCACCATCACCGAATACCTGGGCATCAACGCGAACTTCGCCGAGATCGTGGACCTGGGCGGCGCAGGTTCCGCGGCCGGAGTGTGGCGGGCCGCCGCAGCGGTGGAGCTGGGGCTGTGCGACGCCGTACTGGTCACCTTCCCGGGCACCCACGACGTGCCGACGGACGCCCGCCGCCCGTTCGTGATGGACGACAAGATGTACTTCGGAGCTTCTTCCAACGCCTACGGCTCGCCGCAGGCCGAATTTGAAATCCCGTACGGCAACCTGGGACAAAACGGTCCCTACGGCCAAATCGCCAAGCGCTACGGCCACGAATTCGGCTACGACGAGCGTGCCATGGCGAAGATCGCGGTGGACCAGCGCACCAATGCCTGCGCCACCCCGGGCGCCGTGTTCCATGGCAAGCCCATCACCATCGAGGACGTGCTGGCCTCGCCCATGGTTGCTGATCCGCTGCACATGCTGGAGATCGTGATGCCCTGCCAGGGCGGCGCCGCCGTGGTGATCGGCAACCGGGACCTGGCGGCCAAGTCCAGGAACCGCCCGGTGTGGATCAAGGGATTCGGCGAGCGGGTGCCCTACAAGACCCCCACCTACGCCGCGGACCTGATGTATTCACCCATGATCCACGCCGCGGACCAGGCCTTCGGCATGGCCGGCATCAGCCGCTCCGAGGTGGACATGGTCTCCATCTACGACTGCTATTCGATCACCGTGCTGATGAGCCTGGAAGACGCGGGTTTCGCTGAAAAAGGCAAGGGCATGCAGTTCGTCAACGACCACGACCTGACTTTCCGCGGAGACTTCCCGATGAACACCGCCGGCGGGCAGCTTTCCTTCGGCCAGGCGGGCATCGCCGGCGGCATGCACCACGTGATCGACGGCGTCCGCCAGATCATGGGGCGCGCCGGCGAGGCGCAGGTTGCGGACTGCAACCGGGCTTTTGTCACCGGCAACGGCGGCATCATGAGCGAACAAACGGCACTGATTCTCGAAGGCAACTAGGAGCACCCCCATGAGCACCGCATACACCCCGCCGGTCCTGCAGCGTCCCATGCCGGTCCCCACACCGCTGACCAAACCCTTCTGGGACGCCCTGGCCGAACACCGGGTCCGCATCCAGTATTCGCCCTCCCTCGGCGAGTACATCTTCTACCCCCGCCCGCTGGCTCCCGGAACCCTGGCGGACGACCTGGAATGGCGCGAGATTTCCGGCGCCGGCACCCTGTACACCTACACCGTCTCCACCCGGCCCGTGGCACCGCACTTCGCCAACGAGGGCCCGCTGGTGCTCGCCGTCGTGCAGTGGGACGAAGGCCCCAAATTCTCCACCGAACTGGTCAACGTGGCTCACGAAGACATTCAGGTGGGCATGCGGGTAAAGCCCGTTTTCTGCGATTACCCGGAAGCGGGAATCACCATGCTGCGCTACGAACCGGAGAGCTGAAATGACCACCACCACTGATTTTGTCCTCCCCCCTGTCACCCTGCGCATCGGCGGCGAGGCCCGCAGCACCGGCGGCGGCGTCCACTCGCACGTGGATCCGGCCACCGGGCGGACCAACGCGCAGATTCCCCTGGCGAGCGCGGCCGACGTCGACGACGCCGTCCAGGCCGCGCACGCGGCCTTCGCCGTCTGGCGGGCCACCCCGGCAGGAACCCGGGCCAAGGCCCTGCTCAAGCTGGCGCAACTGGTGGAGGAGCACACCGAGGATTTTGTGGAGCTGGCCATCGCCGACAACGGCATCGCCCGCTCCAACGCCTACCCCACGGTGAGCGCGGCCGTGGAGTGGATCCGGTACTACGGCGGCTGGGCGGACAAGCTCCCGCTGGGCCGGATTACTTCGGTGGCCGGTGCCGGAGGGTCCTTCGGGCACACGCTGCGCCAGCCGTACGGCGTCATCGGTGCCATCATCACCTGGAACGCGCCGCTGATGTCCCTGTCCATGAAGGTCCCCGCAGCCCTGGCCGCAGGAAACACCGTGGTGGTCAAGCCCAGCGAGCTGACCCCGTTCAGCGCCATGCTCTTTGCCGATCTGGTCACCGAGGCGGGGATCCCCGACGGAGTGTTCAATGTGGTTCCCGGCGGCGCCGAAGCAGGGGCCGCCCTGGTGGAACACAAACTGGTCAAAAAAGTCACGTTCACCGGCGGCCCGGAGACGGCACGCAAAATCACTGCGGCCTGTGCACAAACCTTCAAGCCGGTGGTCCTGGAACTGGGCGGCAAATCCGCCAACCTCATCTTCGCCGACGCGGACCTCGAGGCAGCAGCCATGCACTCCACGTTCATGGCTTTTGGCATCATGAGCGGCCAGGCCTGCGCACTGCCCACCCGGCTGCTGGTGCAGGACTCCGTCTATGACTCCTTTGTGGCCACGGTCGGCGCCATTGCCTCCTCCTTCAAGACCGGAAATCCGCAGGAACCGGACACCATCTGCGGCCCGGTCATCAACGAGGCCGCCATCGACAGGATTCACGCGATGGTCACCCGTGCCCGCGACGACGGCGCCCGCCTGGTCACCGGCGGACAGCGGCTTGCCGACGAGCTGGCCGACGGGTTCTATTACCCGCCGACCGTCCTGGCCGACGTGGATCCCGCCAGCGAACTGGCGCAGAAAGAAGTCTTCGGGCCGGTGCTGGCCATCACCCGCTTCAGCGACGAAGCGGAGGCCATCGCCCTTGCCAACGGCACCGAGTACGGGCTCTCCGGATACGTCTGGACCTCAGATGCACGCCGCGCCGTCCGAGTGACGGAGGCCCTGGAAACGGGCGAAGTGACCATCAACGGCGCCCCCAGCGCGGTGGCTGAACGCCCCTTCGGAGGCATCGGCCACTCCGGCAACGGCAACGAAGGCGGACTGGAGGGACTCGAAGAGTTCTTCTGGACCAAATCAGTGGCTTACGGGAACGGCTAACACCCCTCCCTGCAGCCCGGCACCAAAGACGAAGCACTGAATACCGAACACCTTTCCAAAAGATTGTCTGCTCTACCGCCGCCGGATACTTCCATCCGCGGAGGCCAACGCATTCTTTTCACCCCGAAAGGCAGGACACCGATGTCCTCCACCACACGGGCGCTCAAGCGCCCCGGCTTCGCGCCGGTAGTCATAGTCCTGGTTCTGGCTGAGATCATTTCGGCCTTCGAACTGTCCATGATGTACGTCATGCTCCCGACCCTGATCAAGGATTTCCAGGTGGACGCCAACACCGTCGCCTGGGTAGTCACCGCTTATCTGCTGGTTTCGGCCTCTGCCGCAGTGCTGGGCGGCCGCTTCGGTGACATGTACGGCCGGCGGAAGGTCATGATCATAGTCCTGGCCATCGCCGCAGTCGGTTCGCTCATCTCCCTGCTCGGCGGCTCCCTCGGCATGATTATCTTCGGCCGGGCCATTCAGGGTGTTGCCGGCGCTGTCCTGGGCCTGGCCTTCGGCCTGGCGCGCGAGCACCTGGATGAAAAGCGCGTTCCGGTCGGCATTTCAATGGTCGGCGCCTCGGCCCTCATCGCCGGGGCCGCCGGGTCCATGATTGCCGGGTTCATGATCGATCTCTTCTCCTGGCACGGCATCTTCGTCTTCGCTGCGGTCCTCGCAGTCATCGCAGCTGTGGCCATCCGTGTGGTCATCCCGCGTGACACCAACGCGGCCACCACGGACAAGCCTGATTACATTGGTGCCATCCTGCTGCCCATCGCGGTCAGCGCCCTGCTGCTGGGGCTCTCCAACAGTTCCAAGACCGGCTTCCTGTCGGTGGAGTTCCTCGGCTTGTTCGGCCTGGGCCTTGCTGCTGCTGCGGTGTGGGCGTGGTGGGAGCTGAGGGTTGAAGCGCCGATCGTGAACCTGCGGATGTTCAAGAACAAGCAGATTGCCCTGGCCATGACCGCCACGGTGTTCGCCGCCGTCGGCCCCTTGGGCGGGGTGTCGGTTCCCTCGCAGATGATCATGCAGTCCCCCGAATCGCTGGGTTACGGGCTGGGCTTCACGCCCACCGAGTCGGGCGTCATCATCTGCCTTACCGCGCTTGTGGGCTTTGCTCTCTCACCGGTGGGCGGCAAGCTTGCCTTCCGGTACGGGGCGCGGATTGTGTTTATCGCAGGGCTCGTGCTCATGGCCCTGGTCCTTCCCCTCATCCTGCTCACCTACGGAAACGTGGCGATGTACGTAGTGGCGATGACGCTGAACGGCGTCGGCATTTCCCTCACCTACGGTGCGCTGCCGAACCTGCTCGTTGAGGTGGTCCCGGAAACCCACACCTCGGAAACAGCGGGCACCAACACCATGATCCGCAATGTCGGCCAGTCCGCCGCGATCGCCATCGGTGCCTTGATCCTCGCCCGGAACACGGACCCGGCAACCCAGGCCATTTCGCAGCAGGGCATCAGCGCCGCCCTGCTCCTGGTCCTGGCCTTTGCCGTGCTCTCAGTAATCATGGGGCTGATGCTCAGCCGCAGTCCCAAGCCCTGGGTGCCCGAGACGGTTGGCGAGCGCGACATTCGCCGCGGAACGGCTGCCGACCCGGAAGACATCGTTTCCGCCACCGCGTAGGCACCATCCGGCGGAACGCGCCGCCGCCGGCATGCACCGCGTCCCGTACGGGGTGCATGCCGGCCCCTTATTTTCCTCAACCCGAAAGGCTGGACACCGATGTCCTCCCCTGCACGGACGCTCAAGCGCCCAGGTTTCGTTCCGGTCGTCATGGTCCTGGTCCTGGCCGAGATTGTCTCGGCCTTCGAACTGTCGATGATGTACGTAACGCTGCCCACCTTGATTCGGGACTTCCAGGTCGACGCCAACACCGTCGCCTGGGTGGTCACCGCCTATCTGCTGGTGTCTGCCTCCGCGGGAGTTCTGGGCGGGCGCTTCGGTGACCTGTACGGCCGGCGGAAGGTCATGGTCATTGTCCTGGTGGTCGCCGGAATCGGCTCCCTCGTTTCCCTGATCGGCGGCTCGCTGGGCATGATCATCCTGGGCCGCGCCATCCAGGGCGTCACCGGTGCCGTGCTGGGGCTCGCCTTTGGCCTGGCCCGCGAGCATTTGGAGGAAAAACGGGTTCCGGTGGGCATCTCCATGGTGGGCGCCTCCGCGCTCATCGCCGGTGCCGGCGGAGCCCTGATTGCCGGCTTCATGATTGACGCCTTCTCCTGGCACGGGATCTTTGTCTTCGCAGCCGTCGTGTCCGTCCTGGCCGCTGCCGGCATCAGCACGGTCATTCCCCGTGACACAGTGGTGCCCACCAGGGAACGCCCGGACTATCTGGGCGCCGTCCTGCTGCCCGTCGCCGTGAGCGCCATTCTGCTGGGGTTCTCCGGTGCTTCCAAGACCGGCTTCGCCTCCACACAGTTCATTGGCCTCATCAGCGTTGGCGTTGCCGCCACCGCAGTCTGGGCCTGGTGGGAGCTGCGGGTGGAATCGCCGATCGTGAACCTGCGGATGTTCAAGAACCGCCAGATTGCCCTGGTCATGACCGCCACGGTGCTTGCCGCCGTCGGGCCCCTGGGTGGAGGCAACGTCCCCGCGCAAATGATCATGCAGGCCCCCACCTCGCTGGGCTACGGACTGGGGTTCTCCCCGACCGGAGCAGGCGTCCTCATCAGCTCCACCCTGCTGGTGGGCTATTTGTTCTCTCCCCTGGGCGGCAAACTCGCCTTCCGCTACGGCGCCCGCACCGTGTTCATCGCCGGCCTGGCGCTGGTGGCACTGGTGATCCCGATGATCCTGCTGACCTACGGAAGCACAGTGCTGTTCTTCATCGCCATGGTCCTGAACAGCACCGGCATTTCGCTGGCCTACGGCGCTCTGCCGAACCTGCTGATTGAAGTGGTGCCGGAAACCCACACCTCCGAAACCGCGGGAACCAACACCATGATCCGCAACGTGGGCCAGTCCGCCGCCGTCGCCATCGGCGCCTATATCCTGGCCAGCCACACGGACCCGGCCAGCGCTGCCGTTGCCCAGGAGGGCATCAGCGCCGCCTTCATTTTCGTGTTTATTTTTGCCGCGCTGTCCGTCGCGGTGGCGCTGATGCTGCGCCGGTCTCCCGCACAATGGGTTCCCGAGACGCCCGGTGAACGCGACATCCGCCGCGGCACCGTGCGCAGCGCTGACGAGACTCTTTCCTCGCCGTTCTAACCGCAGTGGGTGAAGGATCCAGCCCGGAGCCCGGACAACCCGAGAACTTTTGAAAGGCAACACCATGACCATCCATATTGCCAACATCGGAAAAACATCCGAGGGTGCCCCCGTCTCCTGGGAGTCCAAGGACGCGCTCCTCTATGCGCTCAGCGTGGGTGCGGGAGCCCTGGACCAAACAGCCAACCTCGCCTTCACCACGGAAAACTCCCGCGGTGTCCAACAAAGCGTGCTCCCGACCTTCGCTGTCCTTCTGGGCAATTCTTCCCTGCCCATGGACCAGCTCGGAGACTTCAAGCTCTCCCAGATCCTGCACGGCGGACAGACCGTGACCGTCCACCGCTCCCTGGAACCGTCAGGGACCGTGATTCCGGTCAGCTTCATGAGCGCGGTTTATGACAAGGGCAAGAACGCCGTCATCGAGGTCACCACCCATCTGCTCGACCCCGAAACCCGCGACACCGCTGCCACCTCGGTGACGTCCATGATCATTCGCGGCGAGGGCGGCTTCGGATCGGAGCCGGCGCCTCGGGACGGATGGGAGCTGCCCGAGCGCCCCGCCGATTTCATCAGCACGCAAAGGACCGCCCTGGACCAGGCGCTGCTGTACCGGCTCAACGGGGACCGTAATCCGCTGCATTCGGATCCGGCCATGGCTGCCCTGATCGGCTTTGAGAAACCGATCCTGCACGGACTGTGCACCATGGGATTTGCCGGACGAACGGTGCTGGAAGCCGTGTCCGGTTCGGATGCGGACGTCTTCGGATCGCTCAGTGTCCGCTTTGCTTCGCCGGTGATTCCGGGCGATGAGCTGACCACAAGCATCTGGACAACGGAGTCCGGCGCCCTGTTTCAGGTGCGGGTGGGCGAGACCGTGGTCCTGGACCGGGGAACGTATCTTCGCCGCGACGCGCTGGGCACGGGGGAAGTCACCGCGGAAACCGCGGGGGAAGTCCGGCAGGAAGGTCTGCATACCGAGGGGGCCCTGGCCTAACGTCCCTGCACCACAACCCTTGGCCGGGGCGCTGCCCTGAGCGGGCGGCACCCCGGCCGGTTTGTTTCAGGCTTCGCTATTCCTGGCAGCCGTCGGGGCAGCGCAGAGTGGACGGGTCCGAGGCGCAGTCCGCGCAGTACAGGGTGAGCTTGCGGCAGGAGGGGTTGGAGCAGTTCTCGAACTTGCTGGTGGGCGCCTGGCAACGCACGCACTGTCCGATCGTGACGGCGTCGGGCGTAAATTCCGTGTGCATCCGCTTGTCGAACACGTACAGGGAGCCCTCCCAGAGTCCCTTGTCACCGTAGGCTTCGCCGTAGCGGACAATCCCGCCCTGCATCTGGTAGACCTCTTTGAATCCCCGGTTGACCATCAGCGAGGACAATACCTCGCACCGGATGCCGCCGGTGCAGTAGGTGACCACGGGCTTGTCCTTGAGGTCGTCATATTTGCCCGAGTCCAGTTCGGCAATGAAGTCGTGCGTGGTCGCAACATCGGGAACCACGGCACCCTTGAACTTGCCGATCTGGGCTTCAAAGGCGTTCCGCCCGTCAAAGAAGACCACTTCCTCGCCGCCGGCCTTCTTTTCTTCCACGAGCTCGTGCAGCTGCTCGGGCCGCAGGTGCGTGCCGCCGCCCACCACGCCGTTCTCGTCCACCAACAGTTCGCCGGGAGCGCCGAAGCTGACAATTTCCTTGCGCACCTTGATGCTCAACCGCGGGAAGTCATCGGCTCCGCCCTCGGAGTACTTGATGTCCATCTTCTTGAACGCCGGATACTCGCGGGTGGCCTTCACATAGGCCTTCACGGCGTCGAGCTCACCGCCCACGGTTCCGTTGATGCCGTCCGGAGAGATGAGGATCCGCCCGCGCAGTCCCAGTTTCTCGCAGAGGGCACGCTGCCACAGGCGCACAGCCTCCGGATCGGGAAGGGGCGTAAAGGCGTAATACAGAGCAATTCGGTTCAAAGCCACTCATCAAGGGTAGACCGAGGTGAGAGCTGCAATTTCATCAGCATGCATACCGTTCACCTGCCTGCGCCGTTAGTGTTCATTCATGAGAGTGCTGAACGATGATTTGCTGGAAACCTGGGTCACCGGATGGGCGCGCGCCCGGGGCTACCAAACCCGCAAGGAGGGCCGTTTTCCTGCGGCCCTCCTGCATGACAAGACGAACGACTGGGAGTACTTCGCGCTCGAGCCCTCCAATGACGAGTTTGCGGCGCTTGCCTCCTCAGCACGGAAGAGTCCGGGGCGCCTTTTCACCATCGTCACCGGACAGATGAATGAATTCGACGGCGCGGCACGTGTCTACGGCCTGAACCTCCGGTCCGTGGATGAGGTTTTCATGACTCTGGACATGAGCGGCCAGGACATCGAAGATCCGCTCCCGCTGGACGGGTTCGAGGCTGAAACAGTCCGCAGCGGAGAAGTGGGAACTGTCACTGTGACTTTCAACGGCGAGCCCGCGGCGCACGGCAGCGTGGCCATGGTCGAGGGATACGCGGTGTATGACCGGATTGTCACCGAACCGGATTTCCGCCGCCGCGGGCTGGGCAGCTATGTGATGCGCGCGCTGACGGCGGTGGCGTTGGAGCACGACGTCGACGCCGGGCTGCTGGTGGCCACCGTGGACGGGCTGGGCCTGTACACCTATCTGGGCTGGGAAAACCTGGCCAGCGTGGTGATGTTTGAACCGCGGCTCTGAACCGGCGTGTTTGGCCTGCTTGGGCGCGGGCAACGCGGGTTCAGCCTGAAGCTGAGCGGCCGCGTTTGGCTGCGGCCTCCCGGGCATCCGGTGGGAGAATTGCACAGTGGCCCTACATGATTCCCTGATTCCCCTGCTCGGCTCCGGTGCCGACCCGGAACAGCTGGTGCATGTCCACGAAATACCTGCCCGCGAGGCCGTTCCGGTGCCCTGGCCGGACTGGGCACATCCCGACGTCGTTGGCGCCTACGCCAAGGTGGGTGTCTCTGAACCGTGGCGCCATCAGATCGAGGCCGCAGAAGCTGCCCACTCCGGGCAGCACACGATTATTTCCACCGGCACCGCGTCCGGAAAGTCCCTGGCCTACCTGCTGCCGGTGCTGGATGAAATCCACCGCACGGCACTGGATGACCGGGTCACGCTCGAGCCGACCGGTTCGGTGGCCCTGTATCTGGCACCCACCAAGGCTCTGGCCGCCGATCAGCTTTCCGCCGTGAACGCACTGCAGCTTCCCACGGTGCGTGCTGAAACGTACGACGGCGACACGGACACCGGTGCGCGGCGCTGGATCCGGGACCACGCCAACCTGGTGCTGGCCAACCCAGACATGCTGCATTTTGGCGTGCTCCCCAACCACGCCTGGTGGGCGCGGTTCTTCCGCCGGCTCAAGTACGTCATCATCGACGAGGCCCACAGCTACCGCGGTGTCTTCGGCTCGAATGTTGCCAACCTCATGCGCCGGCTGCGCCGGATCTGCCGCTATTACGGCGCCAACCCGGTGTTCATCGGCGCCTCCGCCACCTCCGCGGACCCGGCCTCCTCCTTCGGCCGGCTAATCGGCGACGAGGTCACCGCCGTCACCCGCGATGCCTCCCCGCACGGCGCCACCACCGTGGCACTCTGGGAGCCGCAGCTCACCGAGCTCAAGGGTGAGAACGGAGTACGCTCCCGCCGGACGGTCATTGCCGAAACCTCCGATCTGCTGGCGAATCTGGTGGCCGCGCAGGTCCGGACCATCGCCTTCATCAAGTCCCGCCGCGGCGCCGAGACCATTGCCACCATCACCCGGCGGCTCCTGGACGAGGTGCACCCCTCGCTGCCGGACCGGGTGGCCGCGTACCGGTCCGGCTATCTGCCCGAGGAGCGGCGTGAGTTGGAACGGCGTCTGCGCAGCGGTGAACTGCTGGGGATTTCCAGCACCTCCGCCCTGGAGCTGGGTATTGATATCTCCGGGCTCGACGCCGTGCTGGTAGCCGGCTGGCCCGGCACCCGGGCTTCCCTGTTCCAGCAGATTGGCCGTGCCGGCCGTTCCGGACAGGATGCACTGGCGGCGTTTGTGGCCAGCGATGACCCGCTGGACACGTACCTGGTGCACCATCCGGAGGCGATCTTCGACATTTCAGTGGAAGCCACCGTCTTTGACCCCTCCAATCCCTATGTGCTGGGTCCGCACCTCTGTGCTGCAGCCGCTGAAATCCCGCTGACTCCCGATGAACGGGAACTGTTCGGTCCCACTGCTGCGGGCCTGCTCGATCAGCTGGTGGACCAGGGATACCTGCGCCGGCGGCCCTCGGGCTGGTTCTGGACGCACGCTGAAAGCGCCGCCTCGATGGTGAATCTGCGGGCGGACGGCGGCGGGCCCATCAATATCGTGGAGTCGGACACCGGCATGCTGCTGGGCACCATGGACTCGCCGCAGAGCCAGTATCAGGCCCATACCGGCGCGGTCTACGTGCACCAGGGACAGACTTTCCTGGTGGACGAACTCAACGAGGCCGACCACTGCGCCATGGTCACCCGCGGCAACCCCGAGTTCTACACCCAGGCCCGGGACATCACCCAGATCCAGGTGCTCGAAACGGAACGGACCTCGCACTGGGGGGAAATCCAGGTCTGCTTCGGCACCGTCAAGGTCACCACCCAAGTTGTCTCCTTTCAGCGAAAGGCCCTGATCTCCAACGAGATCCTGGGCGAGGAGCCGCTGGAGCTGGAAGCCAAGGAACTGTTCACCAAGGCGGTGTGGTTTGTCATCGACGAGCACCTGCTCACCGGTGCGGGCCTGATTCCGGCCGACTTCCCCGGCGCCCTGCACGCGGCCGAGCATGCATCCATCGGAATGCTGCCGCTGATCGCGACCTCCGACCGATGGGACATCGGCGGTGTTTCCACGGCGCTGCACGCCGACACCGAGAAGCCCACCATCTTCGTGTACGACGGTCACCCCGGCGGTGCCGGCTTCGCCGAACGGGCCTACGAAGCGGCCGAGCTGTGGCTGACCGCCACCCGGGATGCCATTAGGGCCTGCGAGTGCGAGCGCGGCTGCCCCTCCTGCGTGCAGTCGCCCAAGTGCGGAAACAAGAACAATCCGCTGTCCAAATCCGGTGCAGTGACCCTGCTGCAGGTGCTGCTGGACAACGCCCGCAACAGGGAAACCGAACCCGGCCGGCGGCTGGATCCCGCTGCCGCCTCCGCCGCCCCGCCCACTGACTGATTCCGAACCGCGGAACATCATCGGTGACGCCCGGCCACGCCGTGTCACGGCGGCGGACCTGCCCTGGCATGACCGGTGGCAGAACCCATGAGCAGGGGAACCGTCACCTGGGTTTCCACCTGCACGCTCTTCTCACCGGCGGTCACCGTGCAGCCGGACAGCACGGCACCGTTGCGTCCGGCGACCTCCCCGGCCACCAGGCACGGGTCTCCCACCCGGAGTTCCCGCACGGCATCTGCGGCCGCCAGCGCCGCCAGATCCGCGGCGGTGGCAGCCCGGCTGGCTGCCACTGAAGTCTGCAGCAACAGCAGGACCGTGCCGCAGAGGAACAGCAGCAGCAAACCTGTTCCAAGCATCAGCACGGTGCCCGCACCCTGCTCGGAGTTACCTCCTTTCCCGGTTAGGGCCTTGGCCCTCTCCTTACCCACGGCAGATCCCTTCCTGCTGGTTGTTCTGCTGGACGTCTACTTGCCCGGCGGCAGGGACTCCGGAAGTGCCGAGGCTGAGGCGGTCAGCTCGAGCGGCAGCCGGTCCAGCAGCGGCGCCGAGACGGACGAAATGACTTCCACCCGGGCCCATTCGCCGTCGGCCGAGACCTTTACCTGTGCTCCGTCTCCCGCGATTCGACGGGCCGCCGCTTCCGCTTCCACAGTGCTGCCGCGCATGACTTCACGGGCCGCAGCACGCGCTGCCTCCTCGACGCGGAGCTGGGTTGCCCCCGCAGCCACACCGGTTAGTACTGCGGCCAGCAGCAGCGCCACTGCGGGCAGGCCGACCGCCAATTCGGCGGTTACCGCGCCCCGGTCAGAGGCAGCAGAAGCAGCCGGATCCGTCCGCATCGCGGTTACCCCAGGGTGAGGGCGCTGCGGATCAGCCCCATCAGCAGGGAACGCACCTCCCCGCTGCCCAAGACGGCAACCAGCAGGGCGGCAAAGGCAACGGCCGCCAAGGTGGCAATGGCATATTCTGCAGTGGCCATTCCCGCTTCAGGGTGACGGAAGCTCATCCGGCTGCGGGCGGCGCCGGCAGGCGGGCCCAAAGGAACGTTCTCGGCTGTCCGCGGGTAGAGGACGGTCACGCTGCCCTTTCCCCTGCCATTGCCGCCGCCCTCCGCGGAAACCCGAGTTCCGGACAGCCCCTCGGCCTGTACGGCCCTGACATCCAAAGTCGGGACTGTTGCATCCGGGCAGCTGCGGCCGCGCTGAGCGGTGCTGGCGGATCTGCTTATACCTGGCATGGTTCCTCCTGGTGTGATGACGAGTATTCATAACTGCGCCGCTCTTGAAACGGTGACTTGATTCTTCAGCGGCCCCTGCTCCGGCAACAGAAACGATCCGGCCGTTCCGGATAACGCTCCAGCTCAAGTCGGCTGTGGAGGATGAGCAGGTTATGGAAGAGCGGGCAGGAGGGACAGCAGCAGGGGCACCACGGTCAGCACTACAAAGGCGGGCAGCGCGCACAACCCCAGGGGAACCACGAGCCGCACCCCCAGAGCTGCCGCCCGGCGTTCCGCTTCCCGGGCGCGCCGTCGGCGGATCTGCGCGGCTTCCGCCAACAGGACCGCGGCGGACGGCGCCCCCGTGGTGGCAACGAATTTCAGGGCATCACGCAGATCGGCTGCCGGAGTCGTCACAGCACTCGAATGCGATGCCGCCAGGTCCCAGGCCGCCGCCCAGGGAGCGCCGAGTTCCAAAGCGGCCTGCACCCGCCGCAGACATGCTGACGTACCCGGGTCGACCACATCGGCGAGGATGCCAAGCGCTTGGAGCAGGGGTTGGCCGGCGTCCAGCATGGCTGCCGTCAGATCCAGCATCAAGGCAGGGTCCGCGATGCCCGGGGCGCCACCGGCAGGGTCCGCAACGCCTGCACGCCGAAGGGGGCCTGCCCCCGGCGCGGGCCGGACCCCGGAGCCAGCGAATCCGTCGGGCAGAAGATTCCGCCGCGCGGCATTCGTTTCTGTCCCCCACAACAGGCTGAAGGCTGCAGCCAGCAGGACCGCCACCAAAGCCCCTGCCATCAACTACCGGCTGCCTGACGCACCAGCCCACGCGACCAGAATCTGCCGATCAGCGCCAAAGCAACACCGGCCGCTCCTGCCAGCCATCCCAACGGGCTGCCCAGCAGCACGCCCAGGGGGTCCCCTCCCACCACATATCCAAGGCCCAGCCCTCCCGCCGGCAGCCAGGTCAGCAGCCTGGCCGTTGCCTGCGGCCCGGCCATCGCCGTTTCGCGGGCAGCCTCACTGTCCAACCCGCTTTCGAGCTGCGCCGCGTACCTGCCGAGGACCCCTGCGAGGGCCGCCCCGCTGCGCTCGGACACTGCCACACAGGCCGCCAGTTCCACCCACAGCGCCGCCAGGGGATCGGTGCGTCCGTGTTCCTTTCTGCCTCTCGTCCTTTGAGCCGGATCCCGACGGCTCCGTTGACCGCCCCGGGCCGCCATCTGAAATACCGGTACCGGGCTCAGCCCCAGCGAAGCAGCCTGCGCCGCAGCGTCCAAAACCGGCAGCAGCCGTTGTGCCAACGAACCGTCAGATGGCGGACCGTTGGAGCTTTGCAGGGCGGCCGCGTCCGCCCACAGCAAGTGCGGTGCCCGTCCGGCGGCCAGCAGCCCGGTGAGCTGATGGATCAGCAGCGGCACATCCTGCAGCGCGGGATCGGAGCGGCGCCTGCGGAACCGTCGTCGAAACCATCCGGGCACCGCATCGGCCGGTGACCGGGGGAAGCGCTGCCGCGAGAGCTGAACCGGCACACGGGAACTTGGCAGCAGCAGCGCCGCTCCCACCCCCAGCAGCACAGCCACCCACACTCCGGTCATGAGACGGAGGTTTCCAGCACTGCGGCAGGATCTGCGGGCTGCTGCCGTGTGCCCGGGGGAACAGTGCCCGGCGCGGGTTGGCCTTCACCGCCGAGGCGTTCCTGCAGCGCTGCCCACCCCCGGGCATGGCGGCCGGGAGCGTCCGGGGGCAGCAGGGGCAACAGCGCAGGCACAGCCAGCAGCCGGCCGTCCGGGTCAGCGGTAATGGCGGCGATTTCTGCAATCCTGCGGCCGGAGGCACCGCGGGTAAGGTGTACCACCACATCCAGTGCACTTGCCGCCTGCAGGTTGACCGCGGTACTGCTCATTCCGGCCAGGGCGCCGAGGGCTGCCAGCCGGGCAGGGACGCTGGCGGCGGAGTTGGCGTGGATGGTGCCGCCGGCGCCGTCGTGGCCCGTGTTCATGGCGGCCAACAGTTCACGGACCTCGGCGCCGCGGCATTCCCCCACAATCAGCCGGTCCGGCCGCATCCGCAGCGCCTGCCGGACCAGCTCGGCCTGGTCCACGGAACCGGCTCCCTCCACGTTTCCGTGCCGGCTCTGCAAACCAACAACGTGGGGATGACGCGGGTCCAGTTCTGCAGCATCCTCAACGAGCACCAGCCGCTCATGCGGCTGGCTGAGGGACAGCAGGGTGGACAGCAGAGTGGTCTTTCCGGTGCCGGTGGCTCCGCTGATCAGAAAATTCAGGCGGGATGCGATGATCCGCCGAAGCACCACCGCGACCTCCGGGTCCACGGCACCGCCGGCCTGGAGTTCCTCCAGCGTGAAGGTCAAGGTGCGTCGGATGCGGATGGAGAGCAGCGTGGAACCGGTGGAGACCGGACGAAGCACTGCATGCACCCGATAACCGCGCAGCTGCACATCCACGCAGGGGTTGGCATCGTCCAGCCGGCGTCCACCAGCGGCAATCAGCCGGGCGGCCAGGGACTGGACCTCGGCATCGGAGCCGAACCGCAGGCCGGTCAGTTCCAAACCATGCCCGCTGTCCACCCACACCCGGTCCGGACCGTTCACCAGGATGTCGCTGATGCCGGGCAACTCCGCGAGTTCCTGCAGCGGCCCCAGGCCCTGCAGTTCTGCCTGCACCCGGTCCACGGCGCGCAGGGCACCCTCGGCGCCCAGCAGCCGCCCGCTCGAGTGCACGGCTGCCGCCAGCCGTGCAGGGGTCACTGGTTCGCCGTCATCGAGCATTCGCCGGCGGACCTCCCGAACCATCGGCGCATCGCCCGCACGGGGAGACTCTTGGGCACCGGACACCGCATGTGAGGCCCGGCGGCCCCGCTGCCCGCTCATGACCGGACCTCGCCGGCTGCTGCGACAGGCTCGCTCAGTTCAGGGGCCAGGCGTCCCACCAGCTGGCCGGTGACCCTGCGGATGTTCCTCCGGCGGCCACGTTCCAGCAGCAGCCCGCGGGCCTCGGCATGCTCGAGATTTCGGGCATGGGGCAGATATCCGGCCAGCGGCAACCCGGCGGAGTCCGCGGCTCGGGCGTCATCCAGACCGTCACCGAGCGGGCCCCGGATGACGGCTGCCTTCGGCACTCCGGTCCCAAGGCTCCGGTGCAGGGATCTGGCCGCCAGCACGGGTCGCAACCGTCCCAGGACCACTACCAGCAGGGCGTCGCAGGAGAGCAGCAGCTGACCGGAACGGGCAGATGCACAGTCCACTACGGTCAGGGCGAAGGCGGCCCGGGCCGCGTCCATGACCGCACGGTTGCTCTCCGGATTGGATTCTCCGGAGGATTGCTCTTCGAAGTAGCCGGCTTCGGTACTTTCTGCCGGTTCGGCGGCACCGGAAAGCAGCGCGAAACCGGAGACGTGGGGAAGCGCAGAGACGAGCTGCACCGGATTCAGGGCGCCGCGGACATCCGCCAGGTCCGGCCAGCGCACCCCGGGCACTTCGCTGCTCCCCAGGCTGGTGTCCAGTCCTCCTCCGCAGGGATCGCCGTCCACCAAAAGCGCGGACATCCCCTGTTCGGCAGCTTCGTGTGCGAGCCAGCAGGACAGCGTGGAGGCCCCCGCTCCGCCGCTGCCGCCAATCACTCCCAGCACAAAACCCGAGGCGTGGCTGCGTCGGCGGCTCAAAAACTCGGCCAGCCATGCGGAAGCATCCGGAAGCACAGCAACCCGAGCCGCTTCCAGCCGGGCCGCATCCTGCCACAGGCCGGTGTCCTGCGCAGTGCCCACCAGAATTGTCTCAATACCGCGGGGATCCAACCGGCTGTGCTGCCGACGGCCGGGCAGGCCTGCAGCCGCCAGGTCGCTGCCCAGCAGCAGCACCTCAGGATTCCGGGCGAGGGCTGCGGCAGCTGTCGGCAGCACTTCAAGGCTGATGCCAGCCGCCGCCGCGATCCGCGCCACTTCATCCTGCAGCCGTTGCGATCCGGTGGCCAGGACCACCGCCGTCGAAGTATCTAAGGCCGCGGAATGGGCGGGAGCCGAACGGTTTTGGGTTCGGAGCCGGAAACGTAAGGGCGCTCGAGGAACATCTCCGAGCATCTGCGCGGCCCGCTTCGCCGGAACGGCCCTGCGGGGTTGAGTCGCCGGTATCCACAGCTGTTGATCGCTCATGGTGCCACTCTGCCCCTGTCCAGGCAGGGAAAGGCAGGTGCCTCCCCTGATGGGGACAAGGCGGAGCTCCCAGCGCGCTGTGGAGGAGGAGCCGGACCTGGTGGCCCGTCATGCTGCGGAAAACATCCGCATCGCCGAGCAGGGACAATGGAACCATGTACGTTCTCCTCACCCTTGCCGGGCCGGGCGAAGCCGCCGGGTCCCTGCTGCTGCAGGAAACGGACGACGCCGGGCAGCCCACCGCGCCTCCCGCCGTCGTCGCCCCCTCTTCGCTGGCCGCAGCAGTGCGCAGTTACGAGGACCGTCCGCAGAACGTCCGCTGGGTTTTCGGCAGCACAAGGGAGATTTACCCCCTGCTGCTCGAGGCCGGCGCCACGGTGGAACGCAGCCATGATCTGGCCCTGGTCCGCGGCATCCTGCGTTTTTCCGAAGCCGTTCCGGCGTCCCCTTATATAGAGAAACTGCGCGCCGAGACGCCGGGCGAGGAAGCAGACCTGCTCCCCCGCCAGCTGCTGCCGGTGCAGCCGGCACCGAACCAAAGCTCACTGTTTGAGGAACTCGAAGGCTTCGACGCCCTGGCCGGCACGCGCGGCCCCTCGCTGCAGGACCAGGTAGGAGAGCTGCAGGACCAGCTCGCTGCCGCGGCCGGCTCCTCCGCCCCGCGGCGGCTGGCACTGCTGCTGGCGGCGGAATCCGCCGGCGGACTGATTGCCGTGGAAATGGAACACGCCGGTCTGCCCTGGCGGCGGGACATCCACGAAGCCATGCTGGAGTCCGAACTGGGACCGCGCCCGGCCGAGGGAGCGCGCCCGGTGCGGCTGGAACAATTGGCCGCGGAGCTGCGGGACAAGCTGGGCAACCCGGGGTTCAATCCGGACTCGCCGCAGGAACTGCTGCGCGCCCTGCACCGGGCCGGCATTGAAGTGAAGACCACCCGGTCCTGGGAACTGCAGCAGCACGAGCATCCCGCCGTCGCGCCGCTGCTGGAATACAAGCGGCTGTCCCGGCTGCTGACCGCCAACGGCTGGACCTGGCTGGATGCCTGGGTGGACGGCGGCCGGTTCCGGCCCGAGTACGTAGTGGGCGGGGTCGTCTCCGGCCGCTGGGCCTCCCGCGGCGGCGGCGCCCTGCAGATCCCCAAATATGTGCGCGACGCCGTGCGCCCGGATCCGGGGCACCGCCTCATTGTCGCCGATGCCGCCCAGCTTGAGCCGCGGGTCCTCGCCGCCCTGGGACAGGACAACGCCCTGGCCGCCGCAGCCCGCGGCAAGGACCTGTACCAGGGCATCGCCGACCAGAACTTCAACGGCGACCGGGCCCTGGCCAAGATGGCGATGCTCGGGGCCATGTACGGGGCCACTTCGGGCGAGGCCGGACGGCTGATGCCCGCCCTGACCCGGTCCTATCCGCAGGCCATTGCCGTGGTGGAGCGCGGGGCCCGGGCCGGGGAGTCCGGCAGAGTGGTCAGCAGCCATCTGGGCCGCAGCTCCCCTCCGGTCTCCGACCGCTGGCTGCGTGCCCAGCAAAGCACCTCCGCCGAAGAGCAGCGCCGTGCCGACTCACTGGCCCGCTCGCAGGGCCGGTTCACCCGCAACTTTGTCGTGCAGTCCACAGCGGCGGAATGGGCCCTGTGCTGGCTGGCGGAAATACGACGGCGGCTGCGGGCGGCGTCGTCGGCGGCACCTGCCGGACAGCTGGTGTTTTTCCTGCATGACGAAGTGATGCTCCATGTGCCGGCGGAGCGGGCCGAGGAAGTCAGCGCTCTGGTCACCGAAGCGGCCGCGGCAGCCACCCACCTGCTGTTCGGGCAGATTCCGCTGGAGTTCCCGGTGGTGGCCGTAACCGTGGACTCCTACGCGGAGGCCAAGTAGCGCTCCGGCTAAATAGCCGGAACGATCTCCCGGCTTTCATCCCAGGGCAGGGTCCAGCCCAGTTCTTCAAGCACCCCGTTAAGGATGATTCCGGTGAAGCCCCACACCAGGACGCCGTTCACGAGGAACGCCGGCGAGCGGTGCTTCTGCCGGCCGTTGCCCAGCATCGCGGTGCGCCGGTTCTCCGGGTTCAGCAGGTCCGCGACCGGCACCCGGAACACGGACGCGGATTCGCCGTAATCCACCACGTCCACCGGCGTGGGCCGGTCCCACCAGCCCAGCACCGGGGTCACCAGAAAGTTGCTGATCGGCAGTCCCGCTTCCGGCAGGGTTCCCAGCACGACGACGCCGGACGGGTCCAGTCCCGTTTCCTCCTGCGCTTCGCGCAGCGCGGCAGCCACCGGGCCGGAGTCAGCGGCGTCCACGGATCCGCCCGGAAAGGCCACCTGCCCGGGATGGTCGTTCAGGGTTGCGGCCCGTTCCACAAGCAGCACGTCCAGTTCTTCCGGAACGCCGGCGGAACGAAAATCAGCGGGCTTGTCATCCAGGTTTCCAAAAAGGATCAGCACGGCGGCACGGCGGGCCGTGGCCGGATCCACGCTGCGGCGCAGCAGCTCCAGGTTGGCATCAAAACTGGTGGTGCGCGCGGAGGCCGAGGCCCCCAGCTCGCGCAGGTCAGCATAGGCACTCATGCTTCAAGCCCGTAGCCGGCGGCGCGCAGCTGGGCACGGGTTTCCGCAGCCATCATCCGGGCGTGCAGCTCCTCGCGGCCGGGAGCCAGCTCATACTTCAACAGTTTCTTCGCCTTCACGGGATCCGTTTCACCCTCACCGTAAGAGGGGCACAGGGCCGCAACGGCGCAGGCTCCGCAGGCGGGGTTCTTGGCGTGGCAGACCCGGCGCCCGTGGAAAACTACCCGGTTGGACAGCGGAGTCCAGTCCTTGGGTTCAAACAGCTCGGCCACATCTTCTTCGACCTTCACCGGGTCCTTGGCGGTGGTCCAGCCGAACCGGCGCGAAAGCCGGCCAAAGTGCGTGTCCACCGTGATGCCCGGAATGCCGAAGGCATTGCCGAGCACCACGTTCGCCGTCTTCCGGCCCACTCCCGGCAGGGTGACGAGCTCTTCCAGCTTGTCCGGCACCTCGCCGTCGTACTCATCAACCAGCCGGGTGGACAGGGCCTTGATACTGGCCGCTTTGGCACGGAAGAAGCCAGTGGGCCGGATCAGTTCCTGCAGTTCCATCTCATCCGCCTCGGACAGGGCCTTGGCGTCCGGATAACGGGCAAAAAGCGCGGGAGTGACCGCGTTGACCCGGATATCGGTGGTTTGGGCGGACAGGACGGTTGCCACCAGCAGCTCAAAGGCGTTGGTGAAGTCCAGTTCCGCCACAGCGTAGGGATACAGTTCCCCCAGCATCCGGTTGATCTTCCGGGCCCTGCGTTTCAGTGCCAGCAGGGAGGAGTCGCTCCCGGTTGCCTTTGCCACGTGGTTGATGTCCTTCTGTTGCCGGTTACGCCGGTTCGGCTGGTGCGGACGGTTCCGGACTACTCGCCGGAATCTTCGCCCACACGCTCAATGTTGCTCAGGTCCCGCAGCACGCCAATGCGGCCGGTGCGCTTGTCCTGCACCAGGAACTCAGTGCCGCGGTCTTCCAGACCCAGCTCCCAGTCCCCCGGATGGAACATGAACAGCGGCAGGCCGGTGCGCTCATCCACGATCTGGCGCGGAGTGCCAACGGCAAACCAGAACGCTTCAACCACGTTCTCGGACTCTTCGCGGGTGGCGCTGATGGATTCGGTGGCAGGCGACGACACCTGGGCCGACGCCTTGGCAGCAGGCTCGGCTTCCGCGGACTTTGCCGGTACCACCGAGTTAACCGTGGTGGCCGCGAGGGCATTGTCGCTGCTGGGGGCAGCGGCGGCCTGAGAGGCCGCAGGAGCCTGAGAGGCGGCAGGAGTCTTGGCAGCACCGGCTGCCGTGGGGGCAGCTTCCGTGCGGGCAGGTTCGGCGGCGGAAGAGGCCGGGGCAGGTACGGGGTTGGCGGCGGCGGGGGCCACGGCACCCTGGGCCGCGGATCCCTTGTTCACGGATCCCTTGTCTGCCGGCGCAGCGGTTTCAGCAGCAGCAGGTTCGACGGCGGCGGGTGCAGCACCGGTTTCGGCGGCTGCAGGAACGCCGTTGACTGCAGGTTCGTCGGCCTCGGGGGCAACACCGTCGTCGGCCTTGCGGCCGAACAGCCCGGTCGGAGCCAGCTTGCCCATTCCCTTGCCCATTCCGGCGAAGCGCGACTCAGCCGGCTTGGCACCGTTCACGGCATTCTCGCCGGTTTCGGTGGAAGCGGCGGGGCGCTCCGGTGCGGGGCGTGCAGGGCGACGGGTCAGACGCACGGCATCGCGGGCCATCACGTGGGCAGGCGTTTCGGGGCGCTCAGCGAACTCGCGGGAGAAGGGCGGGATGTGCGGGGCGAGCGTGGTGGCAGCCACCAGGCCGAGGGAACCGATCAGGGTCAGCAAGGCACCGATGGTGAACTCGTTGACCAGCTGCAGGAAGAAGAAGGCAAGGGCCAGAAGTGCCACCACGGAACCGAACTGGTCAACCGACAGCGAGCCAACGCGGTATTTCAGCTCGGGGGCCAGCCGGCGGGCGGCAAAGAGTCCGGCGACGACCAGCGGCAGGATGATGCCGATGGCCAGGAAGAACAGCGGCGTTGCCGGTGCCCACAGATTGACTTCAAGCCCAAAGGCAAGGCTCCACGGCAGCAGGGATCCGATCAGCATGAGGAGGACCGAACCGCCAACCACGGTGTCGCGCAGGCCAAACGGGCCCAGAACTGCAGTCCGGGCTTTGTCCTGGCCGGCGGAAAGGCTCTCGGCTGGCGCCGGAGTCTCCGCCGCCTTTCGGGCGTCGTTCTCAACGGGGGGCTGATTCATTCTGTTCTCCATTCGCGGCCGCCGCCTGCGGACCCGCAGACAGCTGCGGATGACGGCAAAGGGCGGGTCGCTTGCACGGTTCAAAAGTGGTTGCTTCCCTGCACAGCCTAGTCAACACCCGGACGTCAGACTAGCCGAACTGCCGCACGCCCACCGGCCGTGATCGACCGCTCACCGCACGTTTGCCCCCGCTGCCGGGCGCAAATGTGACGGTTGACACGCATGAGCACGATCAGCGTTAGGGTTGTTCCAACGCTACGGCAGCCCCCCGATCCGGGCTGGACCGTGGGCAAGCAGCTAGCGAAAGGGTTCACGATGTCTGAACAGTCCCCCGTCAAACAGCACGGCGACGCACTGGAGAACCTGCTCCATGAGCACCGCAGCTTTCCGCCCAGCGCTGATTTTGCGGCCAACGCAGTCGCCCAGCCCTCGCTGTATGAAGAGGCCTCGGCGCAGGGACCGGAGTTCTGGGCCAACCAAGCGCGCAGCCTGCTGACCTGGGACGAGGACTTCACCCAGACCCTTGACTGGTCGGACGCCCCCTTCGCCAAGTGGTTCGTCGGCGGAAAGCTCAACGCCGCGTACAACGCGCTGGACCGCCATGTTGAGGCCGGCCGCGGCGACCGCGTGGCCATTTACTTCGAGGGCGAGCCGGGCGACACACGCACCTACACCTATGCCCAGCTCACCGAAGAGGTCAAAAAGGCAGCCAATGCCTTCGAATCCCTCGGCGTGAGCAAGGGCGACCGGGTGGCCGTGTACCTGCCCATGATTCCCGAGGCAGTGATCACCATGCTTGCCTGCGCCCGAATCGGTGCCGTCCACTCGGTGGTCTTTGGCGGCTTCTCCGCCGACGCGCTGCGCAGCCGGATTGACGACGCCGAAGCCAAGCTGGTGGTTACCGCTGACGGCTCCTACCGGCGCGGCAAGCCCACCGCCCTGAAACCGGCTGTGGACGAGTCCCTGTTGAAGGAAGGCCACACTGTCAGCAGCGTCCTGGTGGTCCGTCGCAACGGCGAACCGGTGCAGTGGACCGAGGGCCGGGACATCTGGTGGGATGACGCCGTGGGAAACGCGAGCGCCGAGCACACCCCGGTGGCACACGATTCCGAACATCCGCTGTTCATCCTGTACACCTCCGGCACCACGGGCAAACCCAAGGGCATTCTGCACACCACCGGCGGATATTTGGCACAGACCGCCTTCACGCACCGCAACACCTTTGATCTGCGCCCCGAAAGCGACGTGTACTGGTGCACTGCTGACATCGGCTGGGTCACCGGGCACAGCTACGTGACCTATGCCCCGCTGGTCAACGGCGCCACCCAGCTCATTTACGAGGGCACCCCGGACACCCCCCACCAGGGCCGCTGGTGGGAACTGGTGGAAAAGTACAAGGTTTCCATTCTTTACACGGCTCCCACCGCCATCCGGACCTGCATGAAGTGGGGCCGGGACATTCCCGGGAAGTTCAACCTGGACTCCCTCCGCGTCCTGGGTTCCGTGGGCGAACCCATCAACCCCGAGGCCTGGATGTGGTACCGCACGGTCATCGGCGCCAACGGCGGCAAGAAGGAAAACCCGGCCCCCATTGTGGACACCTGGTGGCAGACGGAGACCGGCGCGCACATGATCGCTCCGATGCCCGGCGTGACCGCCACCAAGCCCGGCTCCGCGCAGGTTGCCGTGCCCGGCATCTCCATTGACGTGGTGGATGAAATGGGCGAATCGGTGCCCAACGGTTCCGGCGGCTTCCTGGTGGTGAAGGAGCCGTGGCCCGCCATGCTGCGCGGAATCTGGGGTGACCCGGAGCGTTTCAAGCAGACGTACTGGTCCCGGTTCGACAACATGTACTTTGCCGGCGACGGCGCCAAGAAAGACGAGGACGGCGATATCTGGCTGCTGGGCCGCGTGGATGACGTGATGAACGTATCCGGCCACCGGCTCTCCACCACGGAGATCGAGTCGGCGCTGGTGAGCCACCCGTCGGTGGCGGAGGCCGCCGTCGTCGGGGCGCGGGACGAAACCACGGGTGAAGCCGTGGTGGCGTTTGTGATCCTGCGCGGCAGTGCCAAGGACGACGACGACATCGTCACCACCCTGCGCAACCACGTGGGCAAGGAAATCGGTCCGATCGCCAAGCCGCGGCACATCCTGGTGGTGCCGGAGCTGCCCAAGACCCGCTCCGGCAAAATCATGCGCCGCCTGCTCAAGGATGTTGCCGAAGGCCGCGAAGCCGGGGATTCCAGCACGCTGGCGGACAACACGGTGATGCAGCAGATCGCGGAGTCGATGCGGAAGTAACCCCTCCAAGAAACTACCCCGCGAAATAACAGAAGGTGCGCTTCCCAGATCTGGGAAGCGCACCTTCTGCCATTTCGCGCCGGGGGTAGGAAGGCAGTTAGCCGACGGTGACGTCGAGCTCGACGTCGATGTTGCCGCGGGTCGCGTTGGAGTACGGGCACACCTGGTGGGCTGACTCCACCAGCTTCTCGGCGGTGGCCTGGTCCACGCCGGACATCTCCACATGCAGGGCAACGCCAAGCTTGAAGCCGACTTCCTGCTTGTAGATGCTGACGTCGGCGGTGATGGCGGCGTCGGCGATCGGAGCCTTTTCCGCACGGGCGATCATCTTCAGGGCGGACAGGAAGCAGGCCGCGTAACCGGCGGCGAAGAGCTGCTCCGGGTTGGTGCCGTCTCCGGCGCCGCCCATTTCCTTCGGAGTGGCCAGGTTGAGCTTCAGCTGGCCGTCGCTGGTCTGGGCTTCTCCGTTGCGGCCGTCTCCGGACGCGGTGGCAACTGCTGTGTACAAAGCGCTCATGGCAACTCCTTCAGGTTCGTGGTCAGGTAGACTAACTAGTACGTCTACCTGTCGCCCCAGTAAACGCGCCTTTGCAGCATTCCGCAACTCAGGAGGATTTCATGACCGTCCAGCCGCCGGTGCGCACCCGCATCCTGGATGCCGCCGCCGCACTGTTCTATTCCGAGGGCATCCGCGCCGTCAGCGCGGACCGGATTATCGCCGCGGCCAAAACCACCAAGGTGACGTTCTACCGCCACTTCCGCACCAAGGAAGATCTGGTGGTGGCCTACCTCCAGGCGCAGTCGGACCGGATCCGTGCGGCGGCAGAAAACCTGAGCCCGGACCCCTGCACCGGCCTGGCGGAACTCGCCCGGGCCATGGGAGCCGAAACCTGCCTTCCCGGTTTCCGCGGCTGCCCGTTCATCAATGCTGCCGCTGAGTTTCCGGATGCCGATTCTCCGGTCCGGGCCGTGGTCAATGAGCATCGGCAGTGGCTGCATGCGGAGGTCAGCGGCCGGCTTGCCCGGCTGGGGGCGGCGGATCCGGATGCCTTGGCGGATCAGCTGCTGATGCTGCGCGACGGCGCCATGGTGCACGGCTACGTGGCCGATCCCGAAGGTGTAACCCAATCCCTGGTCAGCGCCGGGCGGGCCATCCTCGGCAGTGCACTGCACTGACCCGGACTGTTCCGAAACCCTGCCCCAATGTGACATCCCGCTCATGAACTTGGCAGCGAAGCACCCGGGGTAGCAGAATCAGTGCTCGTGTCTACCACCAGCACTTCCTCCCCAAGCCTCCCGCCCGCCTCTTCGGCCCCGCAGCAGCCGCTTCCCCGCTCCCGGCGGATGGCCCGCAAGGTTGCCGGCGCCTCCTTTGTGGGCACGGCCCTGGAATCCTATGACTTCTACGTCTTTGGAACCGCAGCCGCCCTGGTCCTGAACCGGATTTTCTTTCCGGAGGTCGATCCGCTGATCGGCACCCTGCTGTCCTTCCTGTCCCTGGGTATCGGCTTCATCGCCCGCCCCCTCGGTGCCATTCTCTTTGGCCACATCGGCGACCGGATCGGCCGCAAGAAGTCCCTGATCTGGACCATCGTCCTGATGGGCACCGCCACCGGCGTCATCGGCCTGCTGCCGGACTACAACACCATCGGTGTCTGGGCCCCCGCACTGCTGGTCCTCCTGCGGCTGCTGCAGGGCCTGGCAGTGGGCGGCGAGTGGGGCGGAGCCGTCCTCATAGCCACCGAGCATGCCGAACCGCGCCGGCGCGCGCTCTATGCCGCCATCCCGCAGATCGGTTCCCCCGTGGGAACCATCATGGTCACGGGCATCTTCCTGGCCCTGGCCAATGTTTCGCCGGAAACCATGGAGGCCGGCCTGTGGCGGGTTCCGTTCCTGCTGGCCTTCCCCTTCATGGCCGTGGCCCTGTACCTGCGCTTCGCCATTGAGGAAACTCCCGTTTTCAAGGACGTGGCCGGACACCAGGCCCTGCCCCGCGTGCCGGTGCTGGAGGTCCTGAAGACCCAGCGGCTGGCCGTACTGGTTGCCACCGCAGCCTCCCTGCTGGGCATCGGTTCCTACTTCCTCATGACCACCTACACCCAGGCCTACGGCACTGAGCAGCTGGGCCTGAGCAGCTCCACGGTGCTCAATGCCGCGCTGGTGGGATCAGTCCTGCAGCTGGCCACCATTCCGGCGTTCGGCTGGCTCGCCACCCGGATCGGCTCGGCCCGCATGGTGGCCGCCGGCGCCGTGGCCACCCTGCTGATTTCCTTCCCGCTGTACTGGATTATCAGCACGGCGGACCAGACCACCTATATCCTGACCATCCTCATCGGCGGCATTGCTCCCACCGCGGCCTGGGCAGCACTGGGCGGCCTGATGGCCGACCTCTTCCCGGCCCGGACCAGCTTCACGGCCCTGTCCCTGGCGTACAGCTTCGCCGGCATCCTCGCCGGCTTTGCCCCGGCCGTTACCTCCGCCTTTGCTCAGGCGACGGACAGTGCGTGGTGGCATCCCGGCGTCGTACTGGCCCTGATGTCACTGGTGACGATCATCGGCGCGCTGGCAGCGGGCCGCATGACACGCCGCCATGAGTCGGCCGCCGCATCCGATCGGATTGGCGCATAGTTAATCCATGACTGCCTCCCGCACCCGCAACCTGCTGATCCTCAACGGACCCAACCTGAACCTTCTGGGCATGCGTGAACCCGGAATCTACGGGACCGGAACGCTCGACGACGTTGAGGCGCTGGTGCAGGAGGCGGCGGAATCCTCCGGCTGGACGGTGGACTGCATCCAGTCCAACCATGAAGGGGATCTGATCGACGCCATTCACGGAGCCCCGGGGCTGGCCGACGCGATTGTCATTAATCCGGCGGCGTACAGCCACACGTCGGTGGCCATCCCCGATGCGCTCTCCGGCGTGGGCCTGCCCGTGGTGGAGGTCCACCTGAGCAACATCCACCGGCGCGAGGAATTCCGGCACCACTCCTACGTGTCCGCAGTGGCCGACGCCGTCATCTGCGGGGCGGGGATCGCCGGCTACAAGATGGCCGTGGACTACCTAACCGCCCGGCTGGACAGGGAAGCGGCGCAGGACTGAGCCCGGGTTACTCGCCGGAAATGCACTGACCGGAAGATACCGCGTCCTGATACCCCGGGGCGGCATCCGCCACCGGACCGAGTTCAGCCAGGGACAGCGCATAGCCAATCGGCTGGTCTCCGGTGGTCTTGGCGAAGATGACGCCGGCCACCCGGCCGTCAACGTCCAGCAGCGGTCCGCCGGAATTGCCCTGCTGCACGTCGGCGGCGAGGGTGTAGACCTCCACCGTTTCAGGCGAAGACCCGTAGATGTTCCGGACGGAAACATCGGACAGGCGTTCCACGTTCGCGGCCTGGAGCCGGAACGGACCGCCGGCGGGATACCCGGCAAAAGCGGCTTCGGTGCCGTTGGGCAGGACGTCCCCCAGCGGAATCGGATCCGCCTCCAGGTTGTCCACGGCGAGGACGGCCAGGTCGTGTGCGCTGTCGAAGTACACCACTTCACCGGGGAGCGCACCGCCGCCCGGAACCTGAACCACGGGCTTGGAGACTCCGGCCACCACATGGGCGTTGGTAATCACCCGGTCATCGGCCACCACAAAACCTGAGCCGGTCTGGTTCTGCCCGCATTGGTACGCAGTTCCCGTGATCTTCACCACCGAGTCCGACGCCGTCTGCAGCGCTGCCGAGGACAGCTCCTGGTCGGGAGCAACCACGGTTTCGGGCGCCGCGCTGTCCAAGATGGTCGGCAGGCCTTCGGCCAGCGTGAAGGACCGCACCTCGGCGGTCCAGGTCTTCACCCGCTCCGGAGTGGCCTCGTCAATGGTGCTCAGCACCTTGGAGGAGGTGATCTGCTGCGAGAGGAACGGCACACCCAGCGTGTTGACGCTGAACGCCAGCATGGACATGATCACGGCGGACACCGCCAGGTTCACGGCGCCGCCCAGCAGACGGTCCAGGAAACGCAGCGGCGGAAAGTTGAGCCAGCGGCGGATTCCGCGGCCCAGCGCGGCTCCCGCCGCGTGGCCGCCCAGAACCAGCACCACAATAGTGGCAATGACCGCCACCAGGCGCCAGCCCTCGTCGGGCACCCAGGACGTCACCAGCGGGATTGCGAAGAAGGCAGCCACAGCTCCGGCAACAAAGCCGACGATGCCGCCCAAAGTCACCACCAGGCCATTGCGCAAACCGGCGATGAGATAGAACAACAGCGCCAAAAGCAGAATGACGTCGAGCAGTGAAAATCCGAGCAAAACAGCTCCAAATGCGTTGAAGAAGGGGTCGTGGAGGCCGTGGACAGGCGACTCCTGCCTCCCGAGTTTAGCGGTCCAAGCTGTGGGCGCCGTCCGCAGCACCTCCCGCAGGGCAGCACGTCGGGGCGTCCTTTTTATCATCCGTGGGCGAACAAAGCTATTACAGGTGTCACATGGGGCCGCAGTGCGAGAAGATAATAGAAGGGACAACTATTTACAGGAGATTTCATGGATATCGAGGTACTGCGCCGTGCGCCACTGTTCGCCTCACTGGGAGACGACGTCTTCGCAGCTCTGACCGACGAGTTGACCGAGGTCGACCTTTCGCGCGGTGCATCAGTTTTCCGCGAGGGTGACCAGGGCGACCAGCTGTATTTCATCGTGTCCGGAAAGATCAAGCTCGGCCGCTCGGCCCCAGACGGCCGCGAGAACCTGCTGGCCATCCTCGGCCCGGGCGAACTCTTCGGCGAAATGGCGCTGTTTGATCCCAGCCCGCGCAACGCCACCGCCACCGCGGTGTCTGAGACCCGCCTCGCCGGACTGCGTCATGACAACCTGAAGGCGCTGCTGGAAACGCGCCCCGAGGTGTCGGTCCAGCTGCTTCAGGCTTTGGCCCGCCGCCTGCGCCGCACCAACGAGTCCCTTGCGGACCTCGTTTTCTCGGACGTTCCCGGCCGCGTGGCCAAGGCACTGCTGGATCTCGCGGACCGCTTCGGCCGGCCGGCGACTGACGGCATCTTGGTAGCCCACGAGCTGACCCAGGAAGAGCTGGCCCAGCTGGTCGGCGCTTCCCGCGAAACCGTGAACAAGGCACTTGCTGAGTTTGTCCAGCGCGGCTGGCTGCGCCTGGAAGCACGCGCAGTCGTCATTCTGGACGTGCAGCGCCTGCGCCAGCGCTCCCGCTAGGTCTTTCCGACCCGTAGACAACGACGACGGCGCCGCTCCCCTTAACCGGGGGCGGCGCCGTCGTCGTTTTTAAGCCGTTGCTCATCCGGCAGCCCGGCCGGTCACCCGTCCAGCCAGTGCGGCGGCACCGCCAGGTCCGGCGGCAGGACGGTTGCCGCATTGCCCCGGGCAGCGCTGAGCTGCGGCTGCGTCAGGTACAGGGCTCGAGAGAGGTCGGCACCTTCCAGCCGGGCGTCCCGAAAATCCGCGCCGAGCAGGTCCGCGCCGGACAAATCACTGCCGCGCAGGTCGGCGGCGATGAGATAGGCGCCCCGCAGATCCGCACCGCACAGTTGCCGGGCACTGAGGTTCCGCCCCATCAGGTCGGCGCCGGGCCGCATCTCGGCGCCCAGGTGGCCGGTACCGGCAGCCCGGTAAGCGGACCGCACCTCTTCACTGACGTCCATCAGCGTGCGCCTCACCCGGGAATGCAGATCCGGCACATCCAGCACCAGCAGCTGCGGCAGTTCCTCCATGGCTGCCAGGATGGTGGTCCGCAGCCCCAGCACGGCGGCCACCGTGTCGGGGTCATAAGTGCGGGTCCGGGCCTCGGCCAGGTACCAGAGCATTTCGTGGAGCTGCCGGACGGATGTGAACGCGGCAAACATCGCGTCTTTGCTGCCGGGGTCCTCGAGCCAGCTGATTCCCTCGAATAAGTCCCGGGACACCTTTTGGCCGGCCCCGAAGCAGTCGAAGACTGTGCACCCGCGGAATCCGCGGGGGCGCAGCCGGTCGTGGATGGTGCAGGAGAAGTCGGCCGAGAGGTTCGGGCACACAGAGCCCGCGGGTTTGTCGAGTGCGAAATCTGCCGACCGGGAGAAGCCAAAGGCCGTACAGCAGAGGGCAAAGCAGTTACTGCAGTCGGGGCGCAGGGACTGCCGGGCAGCGGCAGTGTTCAGGGATGTCGGGGATTGTGCTGAAGAAGGTCGCATGGTGTCTTCCAGTGGTGAGTCCGGTGGCGGGCCGTGGCGGGGGAACTCCGCAGGGAGTTCCCCCGCAGGACACACATCATCACCGCTCCGCACAGGAGCGAACTGGAATTACTGCGAAGGCTCTGGGTCACAGAGGAAGGGTAAGTTTCACTGCGGCCAGAGTACCTGACCGCGGGCCTGGACAAGGCCGGCAGGCCGGCGTGTCAGCGGCCCCGCTGCGCAGAACCTTCGGGGACGCCGCTGAGCGGCACCGCAAGCCAGTAGCCGCCGTCGGCCTGCACCAGCTCGGGCTGGAAAACGGCGGCGGGCCGGCGGGAGGTCAGATACGCGATGCAGCCGCGGGCCCGGGCCAGCTTTTCCAGGACCAGCTCGACCTGCGGAACGGTCAGTTCCGCCAGGGTCAGGCCGGTCGTGTCCGGCAGCCCGATTTCATCCCCCAGAGCGGTGGTGTCCCGGTTGGCTATCTCCGCCGCTGCGGAACGCCACTGCCCCCAGCTGCCCTTGCCCTCCAGCAGCGAGGCTTCCTGGCCCATGGGCTGCACCACGGCAAAGTAGCGGGTATCAAAGCGGCGCAGGGCAAAGTCGGCGGTCTGCCAGTTGGAGAGCGGACGCAGCAGATCGGTGCGCAGGCCCAGGCCGCGGCGGGTCAGAAGATCCAGGAAGGACGCGTCCGAGCTGGCAATCGCTGCGCGTGCAGCCATCCATTCCGGGCCGCGGTTTGCCTCGAGCAGGGTCGACTCGTCCGGACCGGCAAGGAGGATTCCGGTTTCCTCGAACAGTTCACGGATGGCGGCCACCACGTGGCGGCGGGCCAGCCGGGCATCGTCGATGCCCATGGTCTTGGCCCACACTGCCGGCGCCGGACCGTACCAGGTGGTGGCGTCGTCGTCACCCGGATCGATGCTCCCGCCCGGGAAGGCCACCCTGCCCAGCGGAGATTCACCGCGGCGGTACGCCAGATAGGTCTCGGTGCCGCGCGGCGAATCCCGCACCAGCACCACCGAGGATGCCAGGCGCGGCTTGCGCGGGGTGCGGTCACCATGTTCAAACCAGCTTTCCGCGGCTCCCCGAAGATACGGGGGAACCGGGAAAAGCCGTACGGAGGAGTTAGGCAAATTCAGCAATCACTTCTACTTCAACGGGAGAGTCCAGCGGCAGTACGGCCACCCCGACGGCGGAGCGGGCATGGATGCCTGCCTCACCGAAGACCTTTCCCAGTAATTCGGATGCACCGTTGATGACGGCGGGCTGTCCGGTGAAGGACGGGTCCGAGGCCACGAAGCCCACCACCTTGACGATGCGGCTGATGCGGTCCAGATCACCGATCTGGGCCTTGATGGCGGCCAGCGCGTTCACGGCGCAGGTGGCAGCATAGGCGGCTGCGTCCTCGGCGGACACTTCGGCACCCACTTTGCCGGCCGCAGGCAACACGCCGGAGACAAACGGCAATTGGCCGGATGTGTAGACGTAGTTGCCCGTCACTACGGCCGGAACGTACGCGGCCACGGGGGCAGCGACGTCGGGCATGTCAATGCCCAGCTCCGCCAGCCTCCGTTCCACGGCCGAGACCGCTCCGGTCAGCTCAGTCACTGCGACTTCTCGCGTTTCATGTAGGCCACGGAGCCGGTGCCGTTGGGCGCAGGCGTGATCTGGACCAGTTCCCAACCTTCTTCGCCGTGCATGTTAAGGACAGCTCCCGGTGTGTGAAGAGGCAGCGGTGTAATGAAATATTCCCATTTGCTCATAATCCAAAGACTAACGCGTGCTTGTAGACTGATGCGCATGGCAGCTCGCAAATCACCCTTGTTTGACACGGCTACCACCCTGGGCAAGATTGTCGCGTTCTTCGGCGTCAGCGCGCTCTGTGGTGTTCTGGCCGCGGGACTCCTGGTTCCCGCCGCCGCAGCCGCGGGCACCGCCGCGTCCGGATCCCTGCAGTTCTTCGACGATCTGCCGTCGGAACTGCAGACCGAAGCCCTGGCCCAGCCGTCAAAGATCCTTGCCAATGACGGCTCCCTGATCGCCACTGTCTACGCGGAAAACCGCCAGCCGATCAATCTGGATCAGGTGTCCCCCACCATGATCGATGCGATGCTTGCCATTGAAGATGACCGCTTCTACGAGCACGGCGGCGTGGACATGCAGGGGATCCTGGGGGCACTGGCCTCCAACCTCACCTCCGACACGAACCGCGGCGCCTCCACCATCACGCAGCAGTATGTGAACAACGTCATCATTGACACGAACCTGCAAAACGGAAAAGAAGTTGTCCTCAGCGGCAGTGCAGACCGTAAGTACGGCGACAAGATCCGCGAAATGAAGCTGGCCATCGCGCTGGAAAAGCAGATGTCCAAGGACGAGATCCTTCAGGGCTACTTCAACATTGTTCCGTTCAGCGGCACCACGTTCGGGGTGCAGGCCGCTGCCAAGTACTTCTTCAACCTCGACGCTTCGCAGCTGAACCTTCCCCAGTCTGCCCTGCTGGCCGGCATCGTCAACGGGCCCACGGTCTACAGCCCCACCGGCAACCCGGACATGGCGCTGAAACGCCGCAACGTGGTGCTCCACGCCATGCTGGACAAGGGGCGCATCACCCAGGAAGAACACGACGCCGCCGCCGCCACCGGCCTGGACCTGAACGTCACGCCCGTCCCCAGCAACTGCACGGGAGCCGCCCAGGCACCGTACTTCTGCGACTACGTGGTGCACCTGATCCTCAACGATGAGCGTTTCGGTGCCACCCCGGAGGACCGGGAGAAGCTGCTGTACCGCGGCGGCCTCACCGTCACCACCACCCTTGACCCTGAGATCCAGGCTGCGGCCCAGACTGCGGTTTTTGAGACCGCGAATCCTGACACCACTGATCCTGAGATCGGCCATTCGATGACGTCCATGGAGCCGTCCACGGGCAAGATCCTCTCCATGGCGCAAAACACGAGGTACAACCCTGAAGCCGGCCCGGGAAACTCGGTCCTGAACTTCAACGTGGACCTGAACCAGGACGGCGATCCCAACAAGCCGCTGGGCGGCATGGGCGGTTTCCAACCGGGTTCAACGTACAAGCCGTTCACGGTTGCGGCCTGGCTCGATGCCGGCAAAACCCTGAACACCACGCTGAACGGCAGCAAGCGCACCTACCCGGCCGGGTACAGCTGGAACGCCAGCTGCCTGCCCGGAGGCCGGTACGGCATTCCGGAAGCTTGGACGCCGATCAACTACGGAGACACCAACTACAAGACCACCACGGTCATTGACGGCCTGGCGAACTCCCTGAACACCATCACCATGGCAGAAATCAACCAGCTGGATCTGTGCAAGTTCCAGCAGATGGCCTTTGCCGCGGGCGTCCACGACGGCAAGAGTTCCACCGGCACCAATGAGATGCTGGGCATCAACCCGCCGTCCTCCTTCGGCGGCGGCGGGGATGCCTCCCCGCTGTCCATGGCCACCGGTTTTGCGACCTTTGCGGCGGAGGGGCTCAAATGCGAGCCGCGCGCCCTGGTGTCGGTCAAGGCAGTGGACGGACGGGACTTCGATGTTCCGCCGCAGGACTGCGAGCAGGTCATGAAGAAGGAAGTGGCGCAGGGCGTCAACGCCGCCACGCAGCAGGTCATGACCAAGGGTTCCGGCTACTACCTGCAGAACGGCCAGCCGGTGGCCGGCAAGACCGGAACCAACGACTACCGTTCGCAGACCTGGTTCATGGGGTACACCACGGGCATGGTGACCGCTTCCTGGCTCGGCAACCATGTCTGGGGCAATGAGAAGGGGTCCATGGAAGGCAAGCAGATCGGCGGCCGGACCTATCCCGAAATTGACGGCTCCAAGATCGCCGGACCGTCCTGGAAGAACTTCATTGACCGGATCCCCGGCCAGTACGAGGCCAAACCCTTCACTGCCCCGCCCGCCAGCATCATGGGCAATGTCACCCCGGCCCCGGCCCCTTCCCCGGCTGCCAAGCCTGCCCCGGCTCCCTCCCCCAAGGCTGATCAGGACAACGGCGGAGACAATAAGGACAGCGACAAAAAGGATGACGACGACTAGCCATGGCATCATCTTCCTGGGGAAAGGCCCTGCGTTCCGCTGCCTGGGTTGCGGGCGGTACGGCGGGCGCCGGAACCGCCGCGCTGGCCTACGCTTCGCTGATCGAGCGCAATCTCTTCGGCGTCCGTGAGGAAACGGTGGCCGTACTCCCTGCGGGGAGCACGCCGCTGCGGGTGCTGCACCTCTCGGACATCCACTTTGTCCCCCACCAGAACATCAAGGTCCGCTGGCTGCAGTCCCTTGCTGACCTGGAGCCGGACCTCGTGGTCAACACCGGCGACAACCTCAGCCATCTCGAAGCCGTTCCACCGCTGTTGGAGGCGCTCAAACCGCTGATGCGGTTCCCCGGCGTGTATGTGCCCGGCTCCAACGACTACTACGGCCCTCGGCTCAAGAATCCGCTGACGTATTTCACGGGTCCTTCGAAAATCACCAAGGACCCGCCCGCTCTTCCCTTCGGAGAACTGTTCGGCGCGTTCGAGGACGCCGGCTGGGCGGGGCTGACCAACCGCAGGGACTCCATGAACCTTGGCGGAGTGCGGCTGGACTTTTCGGGTGTGGATGATCCGCACCTGAACCGGGATGTCTATGCCGGGTTCCCCTCCTCCGATCCGGACAGCAGCGCTCCCTCCATCCGGGTCGGGGTGGCGCACGCGCCCTATCAGCGCGTCCTCAACTACTTCACCGACGGCGGCGCGGACCTGATTCTGGCAGGGCACACCCACGGCGGCCAGGTGTGTGTTCCGTTCTACGGCGCGCTGGTCAGCAACTGTGACCTGCCCACGCGTCTGGCCAAGGGCCTGGCCGTGTGGGAACACAACGGCCGGCGGGTGCCGATGAACGTCTCGGCCGGAATCGGTACTTCCCGCTTTGCGCCGGTCCGGTTTGCCTGCCGTCCCGAGGCAGTACTGCTCACCCTGACACCGCGGAACTAAGCAGGCTCCCGCCCCGGATCGCTGCCGGCTCCTCAGGGCGGGTGTCGAGTTCGTGCCGCTTTGCATCGTCGATTGTCGAGATAAGACCCTTCACGGCGCCGCAAAGCGTCATCATCTCTGCTCTCGACGAGCGGGAATGGACGAAGGCGGCATCATCGCTCCTCTCGGCGGCCGCAGATCTGCGCCCAATGCGCCAAACATGACCAAACTCCGGACTGCCATCGATTCCTTCCGGGGTGAGGCTTAGGATTGAGCCCTCAAAGGGACGTCCTGCTGTGGCGGCACCCTCCATCCGCTTCAAAGAGGTTTCATGCCTGCGCAGACATCACTGTGGCTATCCCTTGCTCGGCTTTTTCCCCATTTGCGGCCCATCCTCCCCCGCTTAATCCTCGGACTGTTCTGTGCCCTCGGGGCCAGCCTCATGGCGCTGGCCATTCCGCAGGTGTTCCGGGTCCTGATCAACACCTCCCTCACCCCCGGCGCCTCCTCCTCAGCAGTGTGGGCCGCCGCAGGAGTGGTCCTGGGCTTGGGCATCCTCGAAGCAGGGTTCATTGCCCTGCGCCGCCAGTTTGTTATTGCCCCTGCCACCACGGTGGAAACCCGGATGCGCACTTCCTTCTACCGGCACCTGCAGGACCTCTCGGTGGCCTTCCACGACCGCTGGGGCAGCGGACAGCTGCTCTCGCGGGCCATGAGCGACCTGAACCTGGTCCGCCGCTGGATGGCTTTCGGAGCGATCATGCTGGTGGTTACCGCCCTGACCGTGGTGGTCGGCTTCATCATCATGCTGTTCACCAGCTGGATCCTGGCACTCATTTTCATAGCCGCTGCAATTCCCATTGTCATTTACGGCTTCCGCTTCAACCGGTTCTACCGGCAGGTTTCCCGCCAGAGCCAGGACCAAACCGGCGACCTCGCCACCACGGTGGAAGAGTCCGTCCACGGCATCCGCGTCCTGAAGGCCTTCGGCCGCAGCCGCGAAGCCCTGGATTCCTTTGAAGAACAGGCGCAGGAGCTGCGCCAAACCGAGGTATTCAAGGCCAATTCGCTGGCGAAATTCTCGCTGGTGGTCACTCTCCTGCCGGAAGCCGCCCTCGCCGTCGCCCTGGTGGTGGGCATTATGTCGGTGGCTGACGGCACCACCAGCATCGGCGCCCTGGTGGCATTCTTCGCCACTGCCGCCGTCGTTGCCGGACCGGTGGAGGCGATCGGCCCGCTGCTGTCCATGACTCTCACGGCCAAAACAGCAATAGACCGGCACTACGAGGTGATGGACGCCCAAAGCAGCATCCAGAGCCCCGAGCATCCGGCGCATCTGCGCGACGTGCGCGGCGAGCTGGTTTTCGACAACGTACACTTCGCGTACCCGGACACCAAGGAGGGCACCCGGGACCTGATTGACGGCGTGGACCTGTGCCTGCGCCCCGGCGAAACCATGGCGCTGGTGGGCGTTACCGGCAGCGGAAAGTCCACCCTGCTGCAGCTGGTGCCCCGGCTCTATGACGTGACCGGCGGTGCAATCCGGATCGACGGAACAGACTTGCGGCAGCTGGACGTGGAAGAACTGCGCACCATCGTGGCAGTGGCCTTCGAGGACACCACACTGTTCTCCAGCTCGGTCCGCGACAACGTACTGCTGGGTGCGGAACCGGACAGCCAGGCCGAAGCGGATCAGCTGCTCGCCCAGGCGCTGGACGTGGCGCAGGCCGACTTTGTCTATTCGCTGCCCAACGGCACTGACACGCTGATCGGCGAGGAAGGACTCAGCCTGTCCGGCGGGCAGCGCCAACGCGTCGCCCTGGCCCGCGCCATCGCCGCCCGGCCCACCGTCCTGATCATGGATGATCCGCTGTCGGCCCTGGACGTCAGCACCGAGGAGCTGGTGGAGGGCCGGCTGCGCGAGGTGCTCCATGACACCACCACCCTGGTGGTCGCGCACCGCCCCTCCACTGTCTCCCTGGCTGACCGCGTTGCCCTGATGGAGGACGGACGGATCAGCGCCGTCGGAACCCACGCGGAACTGCTGGCCGGCAACGACCACTACCGGTACGTCATTGCCAGCCTGCCGACCGAGCCGGAAGACCTGGACAGCAGCCTGGAAGACGCAGCACCGCCCGTTGAAAACGCCGACGACGGCACCCTCGCGGCACCGCGCCTGGATGATGAGGAGATAGTCCGATGAGCCGCTTCACCGTGCGCCGCGGCGCCGATGATTCCGCCAAGCCCGCCAGGCCTGCCAAAGGAGCCGACCCGGAGTACGACGCCGGCGCCCGGCTGGGAACTGCCGGCGAGGATGCCGTCCACCTGGGCAAGGAAGAAAACCGGGCGGTCCGGCGCCGTTCGCTGGCCCTGCTGGGGTCCCTGATCCGACCCAACCGCGGCCGGTTCATCGGCACGGTGCTGCTGGTGGTCTTCTCCCAGGCCGCCCGCGTCGCGGGACCGGCCATCATTGCCTACGGCATCGACCATGCCCTGCCGGACCTGCAGGCAGGCAACAATCTGCCGCTGATCCTTTCGGGGGCGGCGTATCTGGTGGCGGCCCTGCTGGCCGCGGGCTTGACCGCCGGTTACGTGCGGGCCACCGCCCTGCTGAGCCAGGCCATGCTGCTGGACCTCAGGCTGCGGGTCTTCCGGCACACCCAGCGGCTGAGCCTGGAATTCCACGAAAAGTACACCTCGGGGCGAATCATTTCGCGGCAGACCTCGGACCTTGAGGCGCTGCGCGAACTGCTGGACTCCGGCATCAGCTCGCTGGCTTCCGGCGCCATGTACATGCTGTTCACCGCCGCCAGCATCTTCCTGCTGGACTGGCGGACCGGGCTGCTGATGCTGGTGGCGTTTGTGCCCATGTACCTGCTGACCCGCTGGTACCAGAAACGCTCCCAGCTGGCCTACCGTGCCTCCCGGGTGACCTCCGCGAAGCTGATTGTGCACTTCATCGAAACCATGACCGGCATCCGTGCGGTCAAGGCGTTCCGCCGCGAAAAGGTGAACGCGGAAAAGTATGACGAGCTGGCCGAGGATTACCGGGTGGCCACCGTCCGCTCCATTAACCTCAACGGCGTCTTCCAGCCCGGACTGGTGCTGATCGGCAACGCCACCGTGGCCGTGGTGCTGCTGGCCGGCGGCTTCCGGGTGCTCGACGGCGGCCTCGAGGTGGGTGCCCTGTTGGCCCTGCTGCTGTACTCCAAGCGCTTCTTCCAGCCGGTGGACCAGATGGCCATGTTCTACAATTCCTTCCAGTCCGCCTCGGCTGCACTGGAAAAGGTCTCCGGCCTGCTGGAGGAAGTGCCCACCGTCCGCCCGCCCAAGCAGCCGGTGGAGCTGCGCAATGCCAAAGGCGACATCCGGTTTGACGGCGTGGAATTCCGCTACGGCACCGGCCCCGTCATCCTGCCGCAGATGGACCTGCACATTCCCGCCGGCCAGACCGTGGCCCTGGTGGGGCAGACCGGCGCCGGCAAGTCCACGCTTGCCAAGCTGATCGCCCGCTTCTATGACCCGTCACAGGGTTCCGTGCTGCTGGACGGCGTGGACCTGCGGAGCCTGACCCAGCGGGACCTGCGCCGCGCCGTCGTCATGGTGACGCAGGAGGCGTTCCTGTTCAGCGGTTCGGTGGCGGACAACATTGCCCTCGGCAAGCCCGAAGCCACCCGGGCGGAGATTGTTGCCTCGGCCAAGGCAGTGGGCGCGCACGAGTTCATCGAAGCGCTGCCGGAGGGGTATGACACCGATGTGAACAAGCGCGGCGGCCGGGTCTCCGCCGGCCAGCGCCAGCTGATCAGCTTCGCCCGGGCCTTCCTGGCCGATCCCGCGGTGCTGATCCTGGACGAGGCCACCTCCTCACTGGACATCCCCAGCGAGCGGCTGGTCCAGCACGGGCTCAAAACCCTGCTGGGCAACCGGACGGCGCTGATCATTGCGCACCGCCTGTCCACCGTGGAGATCGCGGACCGGGTCCTGGTGATGCACTCAGGCGAAGTGGTGGAAGACGGCACCCCTGCTGAGCTCACCGGCGGCACCGGCCGGTTCGCCAAGCTGCAGGCCGCCTGGCAGGAGTCCCTGGTGTAGGCGGGGAGGCCCGGTTTCGCGGAATCAGTGGTGATCGTCTACACTTGTAAAGTTGCTTCAGCGACGGGGAAACCCGGAGCAAAAGCAGTGGTTACGGGGTGTGGCGCAGCTTGGTAGCGCGCGTCGTTCGGGACGACGAGGTCGCAGGTTCAAATCCTGTCACCCCGACCAAAACCAAATACAGAAAAGGCACCGAGAAATCGGTGCCTTTTCTGTTGCCCGGAATCCGACCCGCCTCGACGGCGAACCCACCGGCAAGAAATGCGTCCTCCAGCTCCGGGACGGGCAGTGACCGGGAACCCTTTGATGCACCCGCCGCCGCGGCTAGGCTCGGCTTAGGACCGGTCAGTGCCCAGGAGGATTCCATGGTTGTCCGCGTTGATCTCAATATTTCCCTCGACGGCTTCGCCGCCACCAGCGACCAGACCCCGGAGCAACCATTCGGTGAGGACTGGGGCCGCCTGGTGGGCCCCTACACCGCAACCCGGACCTTCCGCGAACGGGTGCTGCATGAGACCGGCGGTGAAGGCACCACAGGCGTAGACGACAAATACGCCGAGGCCTACTTCGACGAAATCGGGGCGGAAGTGATGGGCGCCGGGATGTTCGGTCTGCACAACTTCCCCGATGATCCTGATTGGCAGGGCTGGTGGGGCGATGAACCGCCGTTCCGGGTCCCGGTGTTTGTCCTGACCCACGCCCCGCACCCGGCCATCGACATGGCCAACGGAACTCGGTTCGAGTTCCTCAGCGTGTCCCCCGAAGAAGCGCTTCGCCTGGCCGCGGATGCCGCCGCTGGCGGGGATGTGCGGATCGGCGGCGGCCCGACCCTCGCCAAGGAGTTCCTGGCAGCCGGGCTCGTGGACCGGCTGCACGTGGGCATCACCCCCATCCTGCTGGGACGGGGCATCAATCTCTGGGAGGGCCTGCGCGGCTTCGAGGCCGGCTACGAGGTCAGCGCGGAGACGGCGGAAAGCGGCGTCGTGCATCTAACCTTCCAGCGCTGAAGTCAGCGCGTCAGGCGAAGGACCGCCCCGTCAGCCGCTCATAGGCTTCCACATAGCGGGCGCGGGTCCGCTCGATCACGTCAGCGGGCAGCGCCGGCGGCGGCGTGTCCGAGGCCTTGTCCCAGCCGGATTCCGGGGAGGTCAGCCAGTCCCGGACGTACTGCTTGTCAAAGGACGGCTGGGCCTTGCCCGGCTCGTACAGCTCTGCGTCCCAGAACCGGGAGGAATCCGGCGTCAGCACCTCATCGCCCAGCGTCACTTCGCCGGTGGCCGGA
The DNA here is from genome assembly GCF_058269275.1 of Arthrobacter sp. TJ-178. Classification (NCBI taxonomy): domain Bacteria; kingdom Bacillati; phylum Actinomycetota; class Actinomycetes; order Micrococcales; family Micrococcaceae; genus Arthrobacter; species Arthrobacter sp. TJ-178. The sequence goes on from NZ_JBZCNK010000001.1 coordinate 717,951, forward strand.
TCCAGGCCGAACTCCACCTTGGTGTCCGCCAGGATGATGGCGCGCTCCCGGGCAACCGCCTCGGCCGCCGTGTAGATGTCCAGCGTCAGCGAGCGCAGCTTCTGCGCCGTCTCGGCACCGACAATCTTCACCACGGCGTCGTAGTTGATGTTCTCGTCGTGCTCTCCCACTTCGGCCTTGGCCGACGGCGTGAAGATGGCCGGATCCAGCCGGGAACCATCCACCAGCCCGTCCGGCAGCGGCACATCGCACACGGTCTGCGAGACGCGGTATTCCGCCAGGCCGGTCCCGGTGAGGTATCCGCGGGCAATGCACTCCACCGGATACATGTCCAGCTTTTTGCAGATCATGGCCCGGCCCGCCACCTCGGCCGGCACTCCCTCATCCGCGGAGATCACATGGTTAGGCACATTGAGCTGGTCAAACCACCACAGGCTCAGCTGGGTCAGGATCCGTCCCTTGTCCGGGATCTCGGAGGACAGCACATGATCAAAGGCACTGATCCGGTCGCTGGCGACCACCAGAACCATGTCTTTTGCCCCCGGGACGGACAGATCCGCGGGAACGTACAGGTCGCGGACCTTTCCGGAATAGGCGTGGGTCCAGCCGGCCAGCTCGGGGGCACTCATGCCAGGTCTCCTTCAACGTCGCTGTCGGCAATGTCGCGGTCCGTCATGCCCCTCGGAGCAACGTCGCCGTCGGGCAGGTCCCGGCCTGCTGCAGGTTCTACGCTCTGCGAACCTGCGGGAACCAAAATTTCTCCGCGCAGCGCCTTCAGGGCAATGTCGGTGCGGTGCAGGGATCCGTCCAGCCGGATTTTCTCCACACCGGCGTAGGCCTTGTCCCTGGCGGCCTCCAGGTCGTCGCCCAGCCCGACGACGGCGAGGACCCGCCCGCCGGAGGACACCACTTTGCCGTCCCCGTTGAGGCGGGTGCCGGCATGCAGCACATGCACGCCGTCGATCTTTTCAGCCTTTTTCAGCCCGCGGACCCGGTCTCCGGTGCGAGGTGCCTCCGGATAGTTGGCGGCGGCCACCACCACGGACACCGCGGTGCGCGGATCCCACTTGAGCTGCTCCAGCTTATCCAGCTCTCCCTTGGCCGCGGCCTGCAGCAGCCCGCCCAGCGGCGTCCGCAGCCGGGCCAGGACTGCCTGCGTTTCCGGATCGCCAAAGCGTGCGTTGAATTCAATCACGCGCATCCCGCGGGAGGTCAGGGCCAGGCCGCAGTACAGCACACCCACAAACGGCGTTCCCCGGGCGGCCATCTCATCGATGGTGGGCTGGGCCACCCGGCGGACGACCTCCGTCACCAGGTCGGCCGGAACCCAGGACAGCGGCGAATAGGCGCCCATCCCGCCGGTGTTGGGGCCTTCGTCGCCGTCGTGGATGCGTTTGAAATCCTGCGCCGGTGCCAGCGGAACCACTGTCCGGCCGTCGGAGATGACAAAGAGGGACACTTCCGGACCGTCCAGGAATTCCTCGATGACCACGGTGCCGCCCACGTCAAAGCAGGACTGCGCGTGGGCCAGGGCTTCGTCCCGGTTCGAGGTGACCACTACGCCCTTCCCCGCGGCCAGCCCGTCATCCTTGACCACATACGGGGCGCCGAAGGTATCCAGTGCGTCGGCGGCCTGCTCGGGAGTGGCCGCCACACGGGCCATGGCGGTGGGAACGCCGGCCGCCGCCATCACCTGTTTGGCGAAGGCTTTGGAGGCCTCCAGCTGGGCCGCGGCTTTGGAGGGCCCGAACACGGGGATTCCCGCCTCGCGGAGGGCATCAGCCACTCCGGCGGCCAGCGGAGCCTCGGGGCCGATGACCACCAGATTTGAGCCCAGTTGACGGGCAAGCGCGGTCACCTCCGCCGGGCTGGAGGCATTGACGGCATGGACCGGAACCAGCTGCGCTATGCCCGCGTTGCCGGGGGCTGCGTGCACCTCGCGGACATACGGATCGGCCAGCAGGGATCGGACAAGGGCATGTTCGCGGCCGCCGGGGCCAACAACGAGAACCTTCACAGTAGATCAGCGTACTGGCTGCGCTCCGGCAGCCGAAAGAACGCCGCCCGTGTGACGAAGGACCCTTGCATCCGCGGCTCCGCCCATACAAGCGGGCACCGGCTGCGAATAGGAGCCATGACCGCTTCCCCGAAGTACCCCGCCGTCCCCACCCGGCCCCGGCACGGAACCGTGCACCGGCCCGTGCACAGGGCCCTGTACGCTGCGCTTGCGGGAATCCTCGCCGCCGCAACCGTGCTGGCCGCAGCGGAACTGTCCGCCGCCTTCTTCTCGGCCCGGGCCCGCCCCCTGATTGCGCTGGGGTCCACGTTCATCGACTTCACCCCCCTGTGGCTCAAGAACTTTGCGGTGGAAACCTTCGGCACCAATGACAAGGCCGCCCTGTTTGCGGGCATGGCCCTCACGATTGCGGTGCTTGCCGCCTGCGCAGGAGTGCTGGCGAGCAGGCGCTGGAAACTTGGGGTGGCCGCCGTCGTCGTCATGGGAGCGGTGATTGTGGCGTGCGTGCTGACGCGGGCGGGTGCGGCCGCCGCGGATGCGGCCCCCGCGGTGCTGGGCACCACCGTCGGAATCCTTGTCCTGCGGGGACTGATTCGGCGCATTCCTGCCTCCGCTTCCGGACCAACCGTTGCAGCGCCCGCGGAGCAGGCGGATAGTGGGGACCTTGCAGCGGGTTCCCCCGAACGTTCTCCCGCTGTTCAGGCAGTCTCAGCGGGGGGCGGAGAGAACGACGGCGGTGCCGGGGCCGTCGTCGGCGACCCGTCCCCCGCGCCCCTCCACCCCCTGAACACCACCCGCCGCGGGTTTTTCGCCGCCGCCGGACTCACCGCCGTTGTCGCTGCCGCCGCCGCTGCCGGCGGACGTGCCATCGCCTCGGCCCGCAGCACCACTGCGTCCTTCCGAGCCGCCCTGAAGCTGCCAACCGCGGCGGATCCGGCGCCGGCGCTGCCCGCCGGACTGCAGTCACCGGTATCCGGTGTCACCCCGTGGCTAACGTCAAATGCGGATTTCTACCGGATTGACACTGCTTTGAGCGTGCCGGAAATTGACGCGGAAACCTGGGAGCTGCGCATCCACGGCCTCGTGGAACAGGAAGTGCGGATCAGTTTTGCCGAGCTGCTGGATTCTCCGCTGGTGGAACGCCACCTGACCCTGACCTGCGTCTCCAACCCCCTCGGCGGAGACCTCGCCGGAACCGCCAAGTGGCTGGGCCTTCCGGTGCGCGAGCTGCTGGCCCGGGCGCGGCCCACCGCCGACGCGGACATGGTGCTCTCCACCAGCATCGACGGCTTCAGCGCCTCCACCCCGCTGGCAGTGCTGCGCGATGACCGGGATGCGCTGCTGGCGGTCGGCATGAACGGTGAACCCCTGCCGCCGGTGCACGGCTATCCGGTCCGGATGGTGGTTCCCGGCCTGTACGGGTTTGTCTCCGCCACCAAATGGATCATTGACATGGAAGTAACCCGTTTCGATGCGCAGAAGGCTTACTGGACGGACCGCGGATGGGCTGAAAAAGCGCCCGTGAAAACCATGGCGCGGGTAGAGGTGCCGGGGTCCTTTGCCCGGGTACCTGCCGGACCCGTGGACGTGGGCGGCACGGCCTGGTCCCAGCAGCGCGGCATCACCGGCGTGGAGGTGCAGGTGGACGACGGCGACTGGCAGCCGGCAGTCCTGGCCGCCGAAGCTTCGGTGGACACCTGGCGCCAGTTTTCCTTCCGCACCGAAGCCCTGTCCCGCGGCAACCACACGGTCCGCGCCCGTGCCACGGACCCCCGCGACGGCGTACAGACCGAGGCACGGGCGGACACGGTTCCCGACGGGGCCTCCGGCTGGCAGTCGGTGCAGTTCATGGTGGAATAGAAGTATGCCTGCCACTTTTACTGCGTCCGATGCCGTTGAACTTGCCGTTGTGGAACGCAGCGGATTCATTGAGTCCCGCCATATCGGTTCCGCCGTGGTGATGGCCGCTGACGGAACCGTAGTCACCGCCCTGGGCGACATCACCACGCCCATCTTCCCGCGGTCCACACTCAAGCCTTTCCAGGCCATTGCCGCGATGCAGTCCGGGGTTCCGCTGCGCGGACCGCAGGTTGCCCTGGCCGCCGCCAGCCACATCGGCGCCAAAGAGCACACCGACGTGGTGTTGACCATGCTGGCCGCCGCCGGCGTCACCGAAGACCATTTGCAGTGCCCCGAAGACTGGCCCCAGGACGAGACCGCCCGCCACGAGCTTATCCGTGCCGGCAAGGGCAAGAACCGGCTCGCCTTCAACTGCTCCGGCAAGCACGCGGCCTTCCTCTGGGCCTGCACCGAGAACAACTGGGACCACGCCACCTATCTGGACCCGCAGCATCCGCTGCAGCAGCGCATTGCCGACGTCATCGAGGAATTCACCGGTGAAAGCATCACCCACTGGGGCACTGACGGCTGCGGTGCCCCGCTGGCCGCGGTTTCGCTGACCGGCCTGGCCCGCGGAATCGGGCGCTTGTCCAAAGCTCCCTCAAACAAGCACGGCAATGCCCGGGCTGCCACGGTGGCGACCGCCATGCTGGATTACCCCTGGGCCGTCCACGGCCACGGCCGCGAAAACACCGTGGTGATGGAGGATCTGGGCATCATCTGCAAGAACGGCGCCGAGGGCGTGCTGGTTCTGGGCACTGACACGGGCGTGTCTGTGGCCCTGAAGATGCTCGACGGCGACACCCGGGCCGCGTCCCTGGTGGGTCTGACCCTCCTGGCCGCCAGCGGTGCCGTGGACCCCGGAAAGATCAGTGCCGTGCTGGACAAGATTGTCCGCCCCATTCTGGGCGGCGGAGAGCCGGTGGGCAGCATCCGCTTGGGCGCTCCGGTGATGGCCCTGCTGGATTCAGCCCTGCTCGATTCCTGAGCGGCCGGCCCAAAAGAGATGGCACGACGACGGGTTCCCGCCCCTGACGGCGAATCGGCGCTGCGTGCGGCTCTGGCCGCCGCAGCAGCCGGAACCAAGACCGACCGCAACACCCTGGCGACGGCGGTCCGCTTCACCCTGGAGGAACTGGCGGAGCGCGCCCCGGGCAACAGCGTGGAGGTGCGGGTGCCGCCGTTCGGAGTCACCCAGTGCGTTGCCGGACCGCGGCATACCCGCGGCACGCCGCCCAATGTGATCGAGACCGACGCCGCCACCTGGCTGGCGCTGGTGTCGGGCGGGCAGTCCTGGGACGGCGCCGTCGGGGCCGGCAAGGTGGCGGCATCGGGACTGCGGGCCGACCTTTCCCAGTGGCTGCCGCTTTTCCGTGCAGCCCGATAATCTCTACTGCCGGTAGAATTTGGATATGAATTCCGAGCAGCACAGCCCCGAGCGCCGTGAGATCACCGTCCGCCGCGCTCCCCGCTTCGTTCCGTTCCTGTTGCTGGGCGTGGTCCTCGGCTTTATTGCCGCACTGGTGGTCGCGTACAGCGGCCCGGAAGATCCCACCTACACGCGCACTGCGACCCTTGGGTTTTTCACCATCATGTTCGCGATTCCCGGCGTAGGCCTGGGTGCCTTGGCAGCCTTGCTGCTGGACTGGATCAGCGTCCGCAAAATGCGCCGCGCCGTGGTTGAACGGGACGAAGACTAAACCGTTTCTGCACGCGGCCGTAATGGTTGCGCATCAAGGTAAACCTTTCGCTGCGGCGTGAGAGACTACTCACATGGCACGCGGTGATGGAAAGCTTTCCCACGATCTCATGCCCGGCGAAAAAGGTCCGCAGGATGCCTGCGGAGTTTTCGGCGTCTGGGCCCCCGGCGAAGAGGTAGCGAAGCTTACCTATTACGGGCTGTACGCCCTGCAGCACCGCGGACAGGAGTCCGCGGGCATTGCCACGAGTGATGGCAAAAGAATCAGTGTCTACAAGGACATGGGCCTGGTGTCCCAGGTCTTTGACGAGACAACCCTCAATACCCTCACCGGATACATTGCGGTGGGGCATTGCCGGTATTCCACTACGGGCGCCTCGCAGTGGGCCAATGCGCAGCCCACTCTCGGAGCCACCGCCAGCGGCACGGTGGCTCTGGCCCACAACGGGAACCTGACCAATTCCGCCGAACTGTACGAGCGGATCGTTGAACGCGAGGGCCACCCCCGTTCGGGCGAGATTGCCCAGGGCAACACATCGGACACAGCCCTGGTCACGGCCCTCCTCAACGGCTCGGACGGACGCTCCCTGGAAGCCACGGCACTGGAACTGCTGCCTCAGCTGCGCGGAGCGTTTTCCTTTGTCTTCATGGATGAAGGCACGCTCTACGCCGCCCGCGACACGTACGGCGTGCGCCCGCTGGTCCTGGGACGGCTGAGCCGCGGCTGGGTGGTGGCCTCCGAAGGTTCCGCCCTGGCCACCGTTGGCGCCAGCTTCATCCGGGAAATCAAGCCCGGTGAATTCATCGCGATAGATGAAGACGGCATCCGGAGCACGATGTTCGGCGAACCCACCCCCGCCGGCTGCGTGTTCGAGTACGTCTACCTTGCCCGGCCCGACGCCGTCATCAGCGGCCGGTCCGTCTACGAGAGCCGGGTGGAGATGGGCCGCCAGCTGGCCCGTGAGCATCCGGTGGAAGCCGACATCGTGATTCCGGTGCCGGAATCCGGAACCCCTGCGGCCGTGGGGTACGCAGAAGAATCGGGAATTCCCTTTGCCCACGGGTTCGTCAAGAACTCCTACGTGGGCCGCACCTTCATCCAGCCCAGCCAGACACTCCGCCAGCTGGGCATCAAGCTCAAGCTCAACGCCCTGGAATCCGTCATCCGCGGCAAGCGTGTGGTGGTGGTGGATGATTCCATCGTCCGGGGCAACACCCAGCGGGCCATTGTGCGGATGCTTCGCGAGGTGGGTGCCGCCGAAGTACATGTGAAGATCTCCTCCCCTCCGGTCCAGTGGCCGTGCTTCTACGGGATCGACTTCGCTTCCCGGGCGGAACTGATCGCCAACGGTGCTGCGGTGGAGGAAATCTGCGCCTCCGTGGGCGCGGACACCCTGGCGTACATCTCCCAAGACGGAATGATCGGCGCCACCCAGCAGCCGCGCGAGCGCCTCTGCACTGCGTGCTTCACCGGCGTCTACCCCATTGAGCTGCCCTCGGCGGACAAACTCGGCAAGTCCTTGCTGGAAACCGCTGCCCCGGCCAACCCTGCCGAGGACAGCAGTGCCAACGGCTGCGACCCGGGCCCTGATTCCGAGTATGAGAACCTCCTCACCGAGTCCGACAAGAAGGAAGCCGTATGAGCTCGTCCAACACCGCCATCACCTATGCCTCTGCAGGCGTTGATGTTGAGGCCGGAGACAAAGCCGTTGAACTGATGAAGTCGGCAGTCAAGGCCACCCACAACTCCTCCGTCCTGGGCGGGGTGGGCGGTTTCGCCGGCCTCTACGATGTGTCCCGGCTCCTGACCTACAAGAAGCCGCTGCTGGCAACCTCCACCGACGGCGTGGGCACCAAGGTGGCCATTGCGCAGGCCCTGGACATCCACGACACCATTGGTTTTGATCTGGTGGGCATGGTGGTGGATGACATTGTGGTGGTGGGTGCCGAGCCGCTGTTCATGACCGATTACATCGCCTGCGGCAAAGTGGTTCCGGAGCGTATCGCCGATATTGTGCGCGGCATCGCGGCAGCGTGCGAGGTGGCAGGGACCGCGCTGGTGGGCGGCGAAACCGCCGAGCACCCCGGGCTGCTGGGCGAACACGAGTACGACGTCGCCGGTGCCGCCACGGGTGTGGTGGAAGCCGCCAACCTGCTGGGTCCCGAACGGGTGCGGAACGGCGACGTGGTGATCGCCATGGCGTCCTCGGGCCTTCATTCCAACGGTTACTCCCTGGTCCGCAGAGTCATCAATCATGCCGGCTGGCAGCTGGAGCGCCAGGTCAGCGAACTGGGACGCACGCTGGGTGAAGAGCTGCTGGAACCGACACGGGTTTATGCAGCCGACTGCCTGGACCTGGCCCGTCTGGAAGCCGCCGGAGTCCACGGGTTCAGCCATGTCACCGGAGGCGGCCTGGCAGCCAACCTGGCGCGCGTACTGCCCAAGGGACTCGAAGCCACAGTGGACCGTTCCACCTGGGAACTGCCGCCCATCTTCAAGCTGGTGGCCGAGCTGGGCAACGTTCCGCAGCCGGATCTTGAGCGCACGCTCAACCTCGGAGTGGGCATGGTGGCAATCGTCGATGCTGCCGGAGCGGATGCAGCCGTTGCCCGGCTGACAGAGCGCGGAGTTCCGGCCTGGGTGATGGGCACCGTGGGCGCTGCGGGCTCCGTACAGCCCGGCCCGGACTACGTTCAGGGCGCCAAGGGCGTTGACGGCGGAGCCGTCCGGCTCGTGGGAAATTACGCCGTCTAACCAAAGCGTCCGCTTCCCTCAGCGTCCTGTGCAAAGGGTGCCCATCGGCTTCGATGGGCACCCTTTTCCGTGCTGAAGATACGGCCTTGAGCAGTAAACGTGTCTTAACGGCCTTCAGCGGATCAACCCGGGGGTGATCCGCTGAAGGATAGCAATTGGCCGACGCTTTGAAGAGCCGCTTTAGCCGGTGCGGCGGGAAGTACCTTCATCGTCGTCATCGTCGCCAAATTGATCCGCGTACTTGTCTTCGTACGCCGAGTAGTCCGGCTCAGCCGGCTCCTCGGGATATCGACTCGATGGACGGCTCGTTGGTCCCGCAAGCTCACGCTGCAGTGCCGAGTAGTCCGTGGCCGGGGTGAAGTACTTCATTTCCCGGGCCTGCTTGGTTGCTTTTGCCTTTTGACGGCCGCGCCCCATGGCGTGACCCCCTTTTTGCGTCGATCCGGAGGTGGTCGCTCTGAGCAAATGAGCGAGGCCCCGGAATATTTGGTCAATTTGTCGTAAGTACAGGTTACATGTTTTCCGGGCACCTTGGTGCCCGCCTCGCCTTATAAGGCACTCGAAGCTACCCGATTGTTCACAGCCCGTGAAAGCCCCGGCCCTGCGGTCCTCCGGCAAGACTGGGTAAAGTCAGGGGTAGAGACCAATTCGGGGCCGCAGAAGGCCGTCTGCAGGGAGGAATGACGTTCACCATGAGCGATAAAAACAGCACACCGGAGAACCGTCCCTCTCCTGCGCACGAAGCTTCGACACCCGCGGCAAAAGCCACTCCGGAGCCGTCACAGGAAGCGGAGGAGGCGGCTGCGGTTCTGCCCGATCTTGAAGCCCACGCAGAGCCGCCGCAGTGGCTCACGGGCGACCAGGGCCACGACAGCGAGCTGTGGTCCACAGCCTTTGACGGCCAGGCGGAGAACCCCGCCGGCCCGCAGGATGAGCCCGCCCATACGGCAGCGGAACCCGAGCTGACCGATGACGTCACTTTGGCGGAGCCGGCACTGGAGAGCCCGGACATCAGCGCCGATGCCGCGGAGGCCTCCTCCCTCGCTGACGCCGAGGACGAGGTCAAGGCCGTGGAGGCCGAAGCCGCAGATGCAGCCGTTCTGACCGATCCGGCGGCGAATCACCCGGCCGCCCTGACTGCCGGCCAGCCCGGGGCGGCGAAGGCCTCCCGCCCGGAGAGTGCAAAAGACGATGCCGGCGCTGCTGAGAAGCCAGCCGCCGCACCGGCTCCGGAGTCGCGCCGCTCCCACCGGAATCCAGAACAGCCCGCGGGAGCCGGCAGCAACAGCACGGGCAATGGCACCAGCGACGGCGGGAACACGAAGCGGGTCCTGATCATCCTCGGCATACTGGGCATCCTTGCCGTCCTCGTGGTACTGCTTTTTACGGTGGTGCTCCAACCGGAAAAGGCTCCCGGAGTCGTGGAAGAAAACGTGGAACCTCTGGATCTGTCGGCAGGCGACTGCCTGCAGGGATTTGAGGCGTTCGACCAGCCCGTCACCGTGGTGACCTGCGAGACGCCGCATAATGCTCAGTTGGTGGCAACTGACTCTTATCCGGAGGATGACGACTTTCCCGGCTCCGAGGCCCTTTCGGCCAAGGCCACAGAGGTCTGCTCCCAGGTGCAGTACTCAGAGGCGCTGACCGCCAACCCCGATTTGAAGCTGCAGGAAACCAAAGTGGTTCCCACCGAAGACTCCTGGGATGACGGGGACCGCCGGGTCGACTGCTTTGTGGTCTCCAGCGGCGACCAGGACCTGACAGCCTCCCTGCTCCAGGAATAGAAGCGGGGAGGCTGTCAGGGAGAAGGCTGCTGCCGCCTAGGCGGCTTCCACCGTCAGCCCCGCCGGTTCAGCCACCAGCTCTTCGCCGTCCACGCTCATACTGCCCTCGGGGCGGTCCACCAGCACAGTGTCACCGTCGGAGATCTTGCCGGCCAAAATGCCCTTGGCCAGTTTGTCTCCGATCTCGCGCTGCACCAGACGGCGCAGCGGGCGGGCACCGTACGCGGGATCGTAACCCGTCAGCGCCAGCCATTCCCGGGCCGCATCGGTGACGTCGAGAACGAGCCGGCGTTCATGCAGCCTGTTCGCCAGCGCCTGCACCTGGATGTCCACGATCTTGGAGAGGTCCTCCAGGCTCAGCGGATCAAAGAGGATGACGTCGTCGAGCCGGTTCAGGAACTCAGGCTTGAAGTTGGCGTTGACCATGGACATCACCGACTCCTGCTTCTGTTCTTCGGTCAGGCCCGGATCCACCAGGAACTGCGAGCCGAGGTTGGACGTCAGGATGAGGATGACGTTCCGGAAGTCCACCGTGCGGCCCTGGCCGTCGGTGAGCCGGCCGTCGTCGAGCACCTGGAGCAGGATGTCGAAGACTTCCGGGTGGGCCTTTTCCACCTCGTCGAGCAGGATCACCGAGTACGGCCGGCGGCGGACCGCTTCGGTCAGCTGGCCGCCCTCCTCGTAACCCACGTAACCCGGAGGAGCACCCACCAGCCGCGAGACCGAGTGCTTCTCCGAGTACTCGGACATGTCAATGCGCACCATCGAGCGCTCGTCATCAAAGAGGAATTCCGCCAGGGCCTTGGCCAGCTCCGTCTTGCCCACGCCCGTGGGGCCGAGGAAGAGGAAGGAACCGGTGGGACGGTCCGGGTCACTCACACCGGCACGGGACCGGCGGACGGCATCGGACACGGCGTTGACCGCCTTGGTCTGCCCGATCAGGCGCGAGCCGATGTTCGCCTCCATGTCCAGCAGCTTTTGGGATTCACCCTGGAGCATGCGCCCGGCCGGTACCCCGGTCCAGGCCGAAACGACCTCGGCAATGTCGTCGGCAGTGACTTCCTCCGACACCATCAGCTCATGCGTTTCCTCGCCGAATTTGCTTTCCTCCGCCTGCTGAGCTGCTTCCAGCTCCTTCTGGAGAGCGGGGAGCTCCCCGTAGAGGATGCGGGAAGCCTCGGTGAGGTCTCCGTCGCGCTGGAACTTTTCCGCCTCGCTGCGCAGCTCGTCGATCTGCGCCTTGATGTCACCCACCCGGTTGAGGCCGGCCTTTTCCGCTTCCCAGCGGGCGTTCAGCGCAGCCAGCTGTTCCTTCTTATTGGCCATGTCTTCGCGCAGGACTTCCAGCCGCTCAACCGAGGCGGCGTCCGTTTCATTGGCGAGCGCCAGTTCCTCCATGGTCAGCCGGTCCACTGCCCGGCGCAATTCATCGATCTCCTCCGGGGCGGAGTCAATCTCCATGCGCAGCCGCGACGCGGCTTCATCCACCAGGTCAATGGCCTTGTCCGGGAGCTGACGGCCGGTGATGTACCGGTTGGACAGGGTGGCAGCCGCCACCAGGGCAGAGTCCGCAATGGCCACCTTGTGATGGGCCTCGTAGCGTTCCTTCAGGCCGCGCAGGATGCCGATCGTGTCCGGCACGCTGGGCTCGCCGACGTACACCTGCTGGAACCGCCGCTCCAGCGCTGCGTCCTTCTCGATGTTCTCCCGGTATTCGTCCAGGGTGGTGGCGCCGATCAGGCGCAGCTCTCCACGCGCCAGCATGGGCTTAAGCATGTTGCCCGCATCCATGGAACCCTCCGCCGCGCCGGCTCCCACCACGGTGTGCAGCTCATCGATGAAGGTGACAATCTGGCCTTCGGCGTTGGAGATTTCCTCCAGCACGGCTTTGAACCGTTCCTCGAATTCGCCCCGGTACTTGGCACCGGCCACCATGGACCCCAGGTCAAGGGACAGCAGGGTCTTGCCGTTCAGGCTTTCGGGCACATCGCCGGCCACAATGCGCTGGGCAAGGCCTTCGACGACGGCGGTCTTTCCAACTCCCGGTTCGCCAATCAGGACGGGGTTGTTCTTGGTGCGGCGGCTGAGCACCTGGATCACCCGCCGGATTTCCGCGTCGCGGCCGATCACGGGGTCCAGTTTGCCGCTGCGTGCCATCTCGGTCAGGTCAGTGCTGAACTTTTCCAGTGCCTGGAAGGTGTTCTCCGGATCGGCTGTAGTCACTTTTCGGTCTCCTCGTACGGATGGAAGGGCGGCCCGCAGGGCATCGTGGCCGGCGCCGTTGTCCCGCAGGGCCTTGCCTGCAGGCCCGCTGTCCAGGGACAGCCCCAGCAGAAGGTGCTCGGTGGACACGTAGGCGTCGCCGAGCTGTTCGGCTTCCTGCTGCGCCGCGTTAATCACCTGCAGCAGCGGACGCGAAAACTGCGGCTGCGCCACGGATGAGCCGGAGGACGAGGGCAGGGCATGGATGGCGTTGCTGGCGGCGACGCTTACGGTGTCCGGATTGCCTCCCGCGGCCTTGAGCAGGGCAACCGCAACCCCCTGCCGCTGGTCCATGAGTGCCTTCAGCGCGTGGGCCGGCTCGATCTGGGGGTTGCCCGCCGTGGTGGCGTTCATGGCAGCTGCCTGCAGCGCCTCTTGGCTCTTGTTGGTGAATTTGGTGTCCACTACGGGCTCCTTCCAAGCTCAAACTGATCATTCAGCTCCCGGAAGGATGGCAAAGAAGAAGATCACCCGACCGGACGCAACAAACTTGAGTGTATTCCGCTCAACTTAGTCTGTAAAGTTATCCACAGCTTCTGGCGGGACGTTTGCATCAATTCGAACGGTGCCGGCAGAGAGCGGGCAACCGGGGTCGAATACGGGTGTGCAGGGATCAGGCCGGAGCCGCCTCAGAGCCGTGTCAGGATGTGGGCCGGGTCCGGATCAGGAAGGTCCCGGAGCTGCTTCGTGTTCGTGGTCCCAGTGAGCCTTGGCCCCTTCCCACTGAGCGTTGCGCGTCTCATACAGTTCACGGCGGTCCCCTTCCAGCGACGTCCAGCCGATAATTCCCAGCGCCTCGTCGGGTTCGGTGCCGCCCAGATAGTCGATGAGGCTGTCGAGGAAAAACTCCCATCCGGGCCCTGCAGCCCATTCGCCTGATTTCGCGTCAATCAGAACGAAGCCTGGCCGGATCGAGGCATACTTCAGCTCGGCCACGGTCCGGGCATTATCAGCCGTCAGATGGATTTCCAGTTCCGCCGAGTGGCCGCCCGGACGTTTCACTGACACGGTCAACAGCCGCGGAGGGTCACACCGCAGGATCTCCCCCCGCGTTCCGTCTGGAAGTTCATAGGATCCGCCGCGTCGCAGGTCCCCCTCCGGCCGTCCAATGTAGCGTTCCAAAGAATCCGGATCTGAGATGGCGGACCAGACCTCTTCAATCGGATAATGGATGGGCCGGGTCAGCACCATCATGAGGGCGTGGCCTGCCTGGATCTGCCGCCGGCCGAAAGTGCGCTCGGTGGATGCGGTCGCGAAGTCCGGTTCGGACATGTTTTCCACTCCTCTGTAGAACAGCAACCGGCCGCCGGTTCCGGGTCCTCCGGCAGCAGTCAAGGCCGGTGGGCCGTCAGCAGGAATCAGCGGAAGCGGGTTGGGCGCCGAGGCCGCGGACGGCCTGTTTTGCAAAACGGTAGCAGGGAAAACCAGCGGTGGACAGGGTCCGGCGCAGTCGCGGCAGCACCGTCCGGCCGTGACCGGAGCCATACAAATAGTGGTGCTGATCAGGCTTTTGATAAATTCGAAATGTCCTCCGCAGCCGCTCAGCCGTCCGCTGTCACGGGTCCTGCCGTGACGAAAAGTGCGGGCTGGTGCGTTGCCGGAACACCAACGCTTTTGGCTGCCGGAGTACTGCAACTCCACAGCAACCTGAAGGATTGTCCCCAATGAGAAAACTTGCGGAGCCGGAGCCTGCGGAAGCCGCTGAGCTGCGGACCCGCGTTAACAAGACAGTCTTCATAGGCTCGGCCGCCGGTGTCCTGTCCATTGCCCTGTGGGCCATGCTGGCCACGGACAACGCTGAGTCAGTCATCGGTTCCATGGTGCGCTGGGTCTCCGTCAACATGGGCTGGTACTACTTCCTGGTGGTCAGTCTGGCCCTCATATTTGTCCTGGTGACAGCGTTGACCCGCGTGGGCAAAACCAAGCTCGGCCCGGACCATTCCAAACCCCACTTCAGCATGTTCACCTGGGCCGCCATGCTGTTCGCGGCCGGCATCGGCATTGACCTGATGTTCTTCTCCGTCTCCGAGCCGGTCTCCCAGTACCTTGCTCCGCCGGCCGGCGACGGCGGCACCGCGGAAGCGGCGCGGCAGGCACTGGTGCTGACCCTGTTTCACTACGGCATTACCGGCTGGGCGCTGTATGCACTGATGGGCCTGGCGCTGGGCTACTTCGCGTACCGGCACAACCTGCCCCTCAGCATCCGGTCCGCGCTGCACCCCATCTTCGGAAAGAAGATCGACGGGCCGCTGGGACACGGGGTGGACATCGCTGCCCTCCTGGGCACCATCTTCGGCATCGCCACCTCGCTGGGCATCGGCGTCGTGCAGTTGAACTACGGGCTGAGCACCATGTTCGGCCTGCCGGAAAACCTGACGGTCCAAATCTCCCTGATTGTCCTGTCGGTTCTCATGGCTACCATCTCCACGGTCTCAGGCGTGGAAAAGGGAATCCGCCGGCTCTCGGAGCTCAACGTAATCCTTGCCGTTGGACTCATGCTTTTTGTCCTGATAGCCGGCCGGACCAGCTTCCTGCTGGACGGCATTGTCCAGAACACCGGCGACGTCCTCAGCAGCTTCCCGTCCATGACCATGGACACCATGGCCTATGACCGCCCGGATGACTGGCTGAGTTCCTGGACCCTGTTCTTCTGGGCCTGGTGGATTGCCTGGGCACCGTTCGTGGGGCTGTTCCTGGCCCGGATTTCACGCGGCAGGACCATCCGCGAATTTGTCCTGGGCACCATGATTGTCCCGTTTGCCTTCATCCTGCTGTGGATCTCCATCTTCGGCAATTCCGCCCTGGACCTGGTCATGGGCGGCAACGCCGCCTTCGGGGATACGGCCATGAACCAGCCCGAGCGGGCCTTTTACGGGCTGCTCGAACAGTATCCGTGGGCACCGGCGACGGCTGCCATCGCCACTTTCACCGGCCTGCTGTTCTATGTGACCTCCGCGGACTCCGGTGCACTGGTGATGGCGAACTTCACCTCACACCTGAAGGACGCAGACTCCGACGGACCGAAGTGGCTGCGCATCTTCTGGTCCGTGGCCACCGGGCTGCTCACCCTGGCCATGCTCATGGTGGGCGGGGTAACCACGTTGCAGAACGCCACCATCATCATGGGGCTGCCCTTGTCCATCCTGCTGCTGTTCATCATGCTGGGCGTCTACAAGGCACTGCGGGTGGAGAACTCGCTGACGGACAGTTACCGGGCCTCCCTGCCGAGCATCATCGCCGGACGCAGCATGGATGCCCGCGGCGGGCGCAGCTGGCGCCAGCGGCTTTCGCGCGTGATGACCTATCCGGGGCCGCGGCAGGCGGCACGCTTCATCCAGGATGTGGCACGGCCCGCCCTGCAGGAGGTCCATGACGAGCTGAGGGAGCGCGGCGCCGACGCCGTCCTCTGCGAAGGCGAGGTGGCCCCGTACGGCATCCACCATCTGGATCTGCAGGTGGGCATGGCCGAAGAACGGGGTTTCAAGTACCAGATTTACCCCGTGCAGTGTGACACCCCGTCCTATGCCCACAACGCATCGGCGGACAGCAAGTATTTCCGCCTGGAGGTGTTCTCCCTTGAGGGCAGCCACGGTTATGACCTCATGGGCTACACCAAGGAACAGGTCATCACCGATGTCCTGGACCACTATGAGACTCATTTGGAGTTCCTGCACCTGAACCGGGAAGTACCCGGCAACACGTCGATTGCGGAGGACCAGGCAACAAAAGACAACTGGGAGTCGGATTTTGCCGGCGGAGCAGGACGCGCCTGACCAGGTGGGCGTCGCATCATCCCGATCACGGACCGGGTAGATTGTGCGAATGGGGAAAAACCACAAGCTCACATCTGTTTTGGCCGTATCGGCCCTGGCGCTGACGCTGATGTCCTGTTCGGAGCAAAAGTCCTCCCCCGACGACGCCGCGGCTGCCCTGGCCGAGGGTCTGGCCAAGGCGGACGTTGCGGCGTCGGCCTTTACCTCGGGAACCCCCGCACAGGTGAACACCGAACTGGAGACACTGCTGGCAGGCATGGGCACAGTCCGCCCCGCTGTCACCGTGGCCGGGATCGAGGAAGACTCCGAGAACGAAGACGCCGCCACCGCCCGCCTGGCCTACGCCTGGGACGTGAACATGGACTCGGAGCCGGACTGGCAGTACGAGACCACTGCGGATTTGCAGCGCGGGGAAGACGATGCCTGGCTTGTCCAGTGGGCTCCGTCCGTGTTCTTTGACTCCCTTGCCGACGGCGACCGCTTAGTCCGCACCACGTTCCGCGGGATTCGCGCCGACATCCTGGACCGCAACGGCCAGCCCCTGATGAGCTCCCGGCCGGTACTGCGGATCGGCATCAACAAGCCGGATGTGTCCGCGGAACAGCAGGCCTCCTCCGCCGCCGCGCTGGCCGCACTCGCCGGCCTGGATCCGGCCGCGTACACGGCCCAGGTTGAAGCGGCCGGCCCGGAAGCCTTCGTTGAAGCGATCGTCCAGCGCCAGGAAGCCGACGGCCCCACCACTCCCGAAGCGCTGGCCGCCATTCCGGGTGCCGTGACATTTCCCGATACCCGCACGCTCGCTCCCACCCGGACCTTTGCCCGCGCCCTGCTCGGCACCGTGGGCGAGGCCACCGCTGAGGTGATTGAGAAGTCAGACGGCAAGCTTTCACCCGGCGACCAGACCGGACTCTCCGGGCTGCAGCAGCAGTATGACGATCAGCTGCAGGGCAGTCCCGGCGTGGCAGTCAGCATCGAACATCCCACCGGCGTCACCCCGGTTTTTGACCTTCACCCGGGAACGAACGGCGTTCCCCTGCAAACCACCCTTGATCCGCGGCTGCAGACACTGGCGGAGGACGTCCTGGCTCAGGAGCCTTCGGCGTCCGCGATCGTGGCCGTCCAGCCCTCCACCGGCGACGTTCTCGCCGTCGCCAACGGCCCCGGCAGCGAGGGCCAGCAAACCGCGCTCCTGGGCCAGTACCCGCCCGGCTCCACCTTTAAGATTGCAACCTCGCTCGCCCTGCTCCGCCAGGGGAACACCCCGGATACCGCCCTGTCCTGCGCGGAAGAAGTCAGCGTTGACGGACGAAAGTTCAACAATGCGAGCAGTTATCCGGCGGCGTTCGTGGGCAACATCCCGCTCCGTGACGCCTTTGCGCAGTCCTGCAACACCGCTTTCATCAATGCCCGGGACACCATTCCGCAGGACGCACTGGCGGCTGCCGCCGCGGATCTGGGCATTGGGGTCCCCGCGTCGATGGGCGTGGAGGCCTTCTTCGGGTCCGTGCCGGAGAAGGCAGACGGCACAGCCCATGCAGCCTCCATGATCGGGCAGGGCGAAATCCTGGTTTCCCCGCTAACCCTGGCCATCGCCGCCGCATCAGTGGGCAAGGGAGAACGGGTGACGCCTCGTCTGGTCACCCCGGCGGCAGCAACCGAGGCAGACGGCGGGGCGGCAACACCGTCTGCGACCGTCTCCCCCGAGCCGACCGCCATAGCCGACGCGGGCTCACTCACCGCCGCCGAGGCGGGTACGCTGCGCGAGCTCATGCGCGGGGTGGTCACCGACGGCGGCGCAAAGATGCTGCTGGACGTACCGGGTGAACCGGTGCTGGCCAAGACCGGCACCGCGGAGTTCGGCAGTGAGACGCCGCCGCGCACACACGCCTGGGTCGTTTCCCTGCAGGGCGACCTGGCAGTGGCGGTCTTCGTGGCCGAGGGCGAACTGGGCTCCACTTCCGGCGGACCGCTGATGAAGGCCTTCCTGGAAGGCGTCGCCGGATAGTTTTAGCGGCCGTACTGCCCGTAGGTCGAGCCCGGCCCGGATCCCTGGCCGGGACCGTACGCATCGTAAGGGACAGCCGAACCGTACGGCGTGATGCCCGCACGGCCCGTGGGAACAATAACTTTGCCCAGCGGCATCAGGGAAATCGGCACCATTTTGAGATTCGCAATGCCCAGCGGGATGCCAATGATGCTGAGGAACATCGGAATAGCCGTCATGATGTGCCCGGCGGCGATCCAAATTCCGGCCACCACCAGCCAGATCACGTTGCCCACAGTGGAGAAAAATCCCGGGGCGCCGCCTCGGTCCACCACCGTTCGTCCGAAGGGCCAGAACGCGTAAGCCGCGATCCGGAAAGAAGCAATGCCGAACGGGATGGTCACGATCAGCGCGCAGCACACGATGCCGGCCAGCACATAGCCCAGGGCCAGCCAGATGCCGCCGAACAATAGCCAGATGATGTTCAGGATGAGGTTCATCGTCTCATTGTGGTGCACACTCCCGTGCGGCACCATGCTTCACGGCCGTGGCTGGCGGCGGTTCGGGCCGCTGCAACTAGACTGGGTGCATGTTGCCAATCAATGATGATGCCGGAACACCCGCCGCCAAGCCCGTCGAACTGACTGCCAACCAATGCTGGGATTACATCCGCAGCGCGGAGATCGGCCGGCTGGCCGTCATCACCGACGCGCATCCCGAGATTTTCCCGATCAACTTTGTCGTGGACCGCGGGTCCGTTGTTTTCCGGACCGCTGAAGGAACCAAGCTTCGGGCAGCCCTGGAAGGCAGCGCTGTCGCTTTCGAAGTGGACGGTTACGATGACAACCTCGGCTTCGCCTGGAGCGTTGTCCTGAAGGGATCCGCCGTACGGCTGGAGTCCATCGAGGAAGTCCTCGCCTCGGATGAACTCCCCCTGTTCCCCTGGCAGTCCGGGGAAAAGAACCACTTCATGCGGATCGAGCCGGCAGAGACCAGCGGCCGCAGTTTCCGAATCAACAGCGCTGCCCGCAGGCATTACCTGCGCGGAGCCAATCCGCAGCCTTCGATCGAGTAAGAAACAGTTCAGCGAGTTAGGACACCGTGAGCAGTACAGCAGACATGGACAACACCGTCATTCGCTTTCCAGGGCTGGCCTCCGCCTCCTGGGGAAAGAACAACGGCCGGGTCAAGGAGCTCGCGGCAGGAGCGGGGTGGCGCCTGAGCATTGCGTCCATCGACAAGCCCGGCGCCTTCACCGCGTTCCCGGGAATGGACCGGATCACGGTGCCGGTGGAGGGAGAACTGCTGGTCCTTTCCGTGGACGGCGTGGAACACGGCATGGAGAAATTCCGTCCTTTCCGGTACTCCGGCGACTCTCCGGCCGAGGCCGCTCTGCCCACCGGTCCGGTGACCGTCCTGAACACGCTGGCGGACCGGAACACCACCGGTGCTGCCGTGATGGTGGCAGAGCTGTCCAAGAAGAACCCGCAAACCCTCGGCGAAGGCCAGTTCCTGGTGCTGCTGCACGGAAGCGCCACGGTCACCGCAGCGGACGGTTCCTCGGCGGCGCTGGAGCCGCTGGACGCCGTGGCCGGGGATGCGGAGCGTCCCGCGGTGCTGGGACGCGGGTTTGCCGCCGTCGTATCCTTTTACGAGCTGGACTAGGGCCGGAGCCCTTTAAAAGCCAAAAAGGCGCCTGCTTCCCGAAGGAAGCAGGCGCCTTTTTGTGCTTTAGAGCTGAACCCTAGCGGGACCGGCGCTCATTGGAGGCCGGAGCCGTGGCACGGCGCGGGCCTGCGCCGCGGGCGGGACGGCCGGCACCGGAAGGTGCCTGTCCGCGTGTTCCGGCCGCGGGGCGGCCGGATGCTGCGCCCTCGCCTCCGGCACGCTGGCCGGTGGCCGGGCGGCGGTTGCGGCCCTGTGCGGTGGCAGCAGCAGCTGCTCCGCGGCGTCCGTCCTGGGTGCGCTGGGCGCGGGGTGCGTCGGGCGTGAAGTCGTTGCGGTCACGCTCGCTGCGGTCGCTGCGCTCAGCCGAAACGCGTCCGCGGCCGCCTGATCCGCCCCGGCCGCCGGCACGGGGTGCGGTGGTGGAACGGGCAGCGCGCTTGCGCTGGGCATTGGCGCCGGTGGAGCGGCCGCCGCCCTGCTGCGGGGACTTCGACGCCAGTTGGGCGGCGCGCACATGCGGCTCCACAACAGCGGCTCGGTCACCGATCAGCTTGGCGATGGACGGAGAATTGTGCGAAACCTTTTCAATGGAGACGTCAACGCCTGCAGCCTTCATCAGCTTGGACACTTCGCTCTTCTGCTCCGGCAGGGTCAGCGTGACGACGGTTCCGGAAGAACCGGCGCGTGCCGTACGGCCTGAACGGTGCAGGTATGCCTTGTGTTCCGTGGGCGGGTCGATGTGGACAACCAGCTCAACGTCATCCACATGCACGCCGCGGGCTGCGACGTCGGTGGCTACGAGTACGCGCACGTCACCGGAGGAGAATTCCGCCAGGTTCCGGTCGCGGGCGTTCTGGGACAGGTTGCCGTGCAGGTCAACGGTGGGAATTCCGCTGTCCGTCAGGAACTTGGCCATCTTGCGGGCGTGGTGCTTGGTTCGCATGAACATGATGCGCCGGCCGGAGCCTGAGGCCAGTTCCTTGACGAGCAGCTTCTTGGCCGTCTGGTCCTGGACCAGCAGCACGTGGTGGTCCATGGTGGACACCGCTGCCTGCGGCTCATCAACGGAGTGTGTCAGCGGGTTGGACAGGTAGCGGCGGACGATCTTGTCCACGCCGTTGTCCAGCGTCGCGGAGAACAGCATGCGCTGTCCCTTTTCAGGAGTGCGGTCCAGCAGGCGCTGCACAACCGGCAGGAATCCAAGATCAGCCATGTGGTCGGCTTCATCGAGCACAGTGATTTCAATGGATTCCAGGCTGATGACCTTCTGCTTCATCAGGTCTTCAAGCCGGCCGGGGCAGGCAATGACAATGTCAACGCCGGCCTTGAGTGCCTTTTCCTGGCGCTGCTGGGAGACGCCGCCGTAAATAACGGTGGTGGTCAGGCCCAGTTCCTTGGCGAGCGGCTCAATCACGTTGTTGATCTGTGTGGCCAGTTCGCGGGTAGGTGCCAGGACCAGCCCAAGCGGGCGGTTGGGCTTGCGGCGGTAAGCCGCTTCAGCCTCGGCCAGCCGGGTAACCAGCGGAAGTGAGAAAGCGAGGGTCTTGCCGGAGCCTGTGCGGCCACGGCCGAGCACGTCGCGGCCCTTAAGTGTGTCGGGAAGGGTTTCAACCTGAATCGGGAATGCTTCGTCAATTCCGGAAGCGGAGAGGGAGGAAACCAGAGCCTTGGGTACACCAAGGGCAGCAAAAGTAGTCATTAAAAGACAAGCAACTTTCGGTAAGTGGCCCCCAAAACCGTATGGCGCCGGGGGTTCGCCGAAGAAAAGTCAGACAGTGTCCAGT
This sequence comes from Arthrobacter sp. TJ-178, assembly GCF_058269275.1. Lineage (NCBI taxonomy): Bacteria > Bacillati > Actinomycetota > Actinomycetes > Micrococcales > Micrococcaceae > Arthrobacter > Arthrobacter sp. TJ-178. The sequence continues at coordinate 739,576 of NZ_JBZCNK010000001.1, forward strand.
GGCTCGGCCGCAAGGGGCCGGCGGGACAAAAGAAAGCGTTCTATCGACGCAGGTTGCGCTGCTTACACACGCGCTTTGAGGCGCGGCAGTCACAACAACTTCGTCCAGTTTACCGGTTTGTTCCCAGTTTCCTAATCGGCGGCTCAGCGCAGGGCCTCGGAACCGTCCCAAACCGGCCGGTTCCGGCCCGGCGGAGGGCTGCGAACGAGCCGCTGCGCAGCCGATAACATTAACAGTGATGACTACTGAACCAGCCCTGCCCGATGCCGGCTCCCTGAACGCTGAAGATCCGGCGGATGCCGGCGTGCCGGATGAAACCGGAGACGCCCGGCACTTCCGCTCGCCGGTCTCCTTTGTCCGCCGCGGATCCCGCCTCCAGGGCCGCCGCCAGCAGGCCTGGGACGAGCTGTCGGACCAGTTTGTCATTGACGTCCCCCGCGCCGAAGCGGACACCTCGGTGGATCCGGAGTACGTGTTCGACGCCGCCGCGGAGTTTGGGCGGTCCGCTCCCCTGGTGGTGGAAATCGGTTCCGGCTTGGGCGAAGCCGTCACGCACGCCGCAGAACAGAACCCGGACAAGAACTACCTCGCGGTGGAGGTTTACCTTCCCGGCCTGGCCCAGACCCTGCAGCGCATTGGCCAGAAGGAACTCACCAATGTCCGCGTGGTGCAAGCCAATGCTCCCGAGGTCCTGACCACTATGCTTCCGGCCGGTTCAGTGGACGAGGTCTGGGTCTTCTTCCCCGACCCCTGGCACAAGACCCGCCACCACAAGCGCCGCATGGTCAAGGACGAGTTCGCCGAGCTGGTGGCCCGCGTCCTGGTGCCCGGCGGCATTTGGCGCCTGGCGACCGACTGGTCCGACTACGCGGTCCAGATGCGTGAAGTACTGGACGCTTCGGCCCGGTTTGAAAACCTGCACGACGGCGAGCGCGCCGGCGAAGACAGCCCGCTGACGCGCGTCAACCGGGAGGGGCTGGAAAAGAAGGCGCCGGTGAACGACGTCGACACCCGGGGCGGGTGGGCGCCGCGCTTTGACGGCCGCACCCTGACCAGTTTCGAGAACAAAGCCCACCAGGCCGGGCGCCTGATCTTCGACCTCACCTACCGCAAGGCATGATTCCCATGACAGAACCCAATGATGCCCGCGTCGGCCTCTACATAGACTTCGACAACATTGTCATCTCGCGATACCAGCAGCTGCACGGCCGCAATGCCTTCCAGCGCGACGGCATCCGCAACTTTGACAAGTTCAGCCGCGACGCGGATCCCGAGATTGCAGCCAAGCTGACCGCGGCAACCGTCGATTTCAACGCCATTATCGACTTCGCCGCGTCCTTCGGCACGCTCGTCGTCAACCGCGCCTATGCCGACTGGTCCGTTCCGGTCAATGCCAGCTACCAGCGCCAGCTCATGTCCCGCGCGGTGGACCTGACCCAGCTGTTCACCACCACCACGAGGGGCACCAAAAACGGTGCGGACATCCGCCTTGCCGTTGACGTGGTGGAGGACCTCTTCCGCCTGCCGGACCTCACGCACGTCATTATCGTGGCCGGAGATTCCGATTACATCGCACTGGCGCAGAAGTCCAAGCGGCTCGGCCGCTTTGTGGTGGGCATCGGCGTCGCCGGATCCACCAGCACGTCCCTCGCCGCAGCATGTGATGAATTCGAAGACTACGATTCGCTGCCGGGCATCGACAAGGGTGCTGCAGCCGCTGCCGCGGCGGACCGCCCCGCAGCAGGCGGGAAGCTTCCCCAGCCTGCGGAAGTCCAGCCCGAGCCGGTCTCCGGCAAGACCCGGATTCTCACCACGATCCCCATGTTCTCCGACGCCGGTGACATCCAGCTCGACGAGCCGGAGGAACCCGAGGACATCGATCCGCAGACCATCGCCACGGAACTGCTCCTCCGGGCACTGCAGATCGGCCACGCCAAGGGCGATGCTGACGAGTGGCTCAATACCGGCACCATCAAGAACCAGATGCGCCGGATGGATCCCTCCTTCAACGAGAAGCCGCTCGGTTACCGGTCCTTCACGGACTTCCTCGCCTCGCACAGCGATCTGGTGGAGCTGGAGGAAAGCGGACCGCAGCGCCTCATCCGCCTGCGGCCGGACGCGGATACTCCGAAGCGCTGATTTATCGGCTCCTGCCCCATTGCGCATCTGCGCATCGGAGACTTCGGGCAGGCGTTGTTTGCCATGGCGGCAAAAGGACTTTGCCGGCGGCAGGTCCCCGATGCATGCTTCAGTAATGGAACACAGAAATCACCACGCCGCGGACTCCGCCGAACCGGTTGAGCCCGGCATGACCCCGCCAAAGACGCCGGAAGCAATCAGGTCCTTCTGGGACCAGCGCTACACCGAAAAGCCCGCACTCTGGAGCGGACAGCCCAACGCCGTCTTGGTGGGCGAGGCGAGCGGGATGCAGCCCGGCAGGGTATTGGACGTTGGCTGCGGGGAGGGCGCCGACGCCGTGTGGCTGGCGGAGCAGGGCTGGGACGTCACGGCGCTGGAGGTCTCCCGGGTGGCTCTCGACCGGGCCGCCCGGCAGGCCGGGCAGCGGGGCGTTACCGTCCGGTGGCTGCACTCCGGCCTGGTGGAGGCGGCCCTTCCCCCGGCCTCCTTTGACCTGGTATCGGCGCAGTATCCGGCGCTGCTGCGCACCGGGACAAACGCAGCCGAAAGAGCCCTCCTTAATGCCGTGGCTCCCGGAGGCGTGCTCCTCATGGTGCACCATCCGCTGCCCACACCTGAGGAAGCTCAAAAGCACGGTGTCGATCTCCGCGACTACGTGGGCCTTAGGGACGTGGCGGACCTGCTGGACGGCAACTGGCGCATCGAGCTGGACGAGACCCGCCCCCGGCATGTGTCCACCGGAGCGGGCTCCCACCACACCGAGGACGTCATCCTGCGGGCACGCCGCCTGAGCTGAGCAACAGTCTCCGTTGATTAGCGGCCCCGCTCATCGTCCCAGGGAACCTTGACAGGCCGGACGGGCGGTCGACAGCATGAAGGAACCGTGACTTCCATTCCCAGTTCCGCAACTCGGTCGGCCGGCTCCGCCGGCACCTCAGAGGTGTTGGCAGCTGCGCGGTCCGTCACTAAAAGCTATGCCGGGAAGCCTGCCCTGCGCGGGGTCAGCCTGGACATCCGGGCCGGAGAAGCTCTGGGGCTGCTCGGCCCCAACGGCGCAGGAAAGTCCACCCTGCTGAACCTGCTGTGCGGGATCCGTACCCCGGAAGCTGGAACGGTGGAGCTCTTTGGCCGCAATCCCCGTGAGCCTGCCGCGCGGCGGCAGCTTGGAACAACACCCCAGGCAACGTCGGTGCCGCCCACGCTGCGGGTACGGGAAACGGTGGACTTTGTTGCTGCCCACTATGAACATCCGGTACCGGCGCCCCAGCTGCTGGCCGAATTCGGGCTCACGCACATTGCAGACAAGCAATGCGGCGGGCTCTCGGGCGGCCAGCAGCGCCGGCTGCTGGTGGCACTTGCGTTGGTGGGCCGGCCACGGCTGGTCATCCTGGACGAACCCACCACCGGGCTGGATGTCGAGGCACGCGAAAACCTCTGGGAGCGGCTGGGCCAGTACCGGCGGGACGGCGGCACACTGCTGGTGACCAGCCATTACCTGGAAGAGATCCAGGCCCTCTCCGGAAGGGTGGCGGTTCTGGACAACGGAGAGGTGGTTGCTGACGGAACCGTGGACCAGATCCGCAGCCGGGTCTCCGTCAGCAGGGTGTCATTCCACACCGACCGTCCGCCGTCGTGGTTTGAATCCCTGCCTGAAAGCGCAGGGGCCACCGCCGGGGCGGACGGCTCAGTGACGGTGCTGAGCCGGGACTCGGATGCAACGGTACGGCGCCTGGTCCGTGACAACGTTCCGTTTTCCCGGCTGGAGGTCCACACGGCCAGCCTCGAAGAGGCATTCCTGTCCCTGACGCATCTGGGTGCCGGCATGCGGGAACCCGCTGCCGAGGAGGAGCCATGAGTACGGCCGCTTTGGTCCGCGCGCACACCAAGGCTCAGGTGCTGGAACAGCTGCGCATCCCGATTTCCGTCATCTCGTCGACGCTTTTCCCCACTCTGGCCCTGGTCTTCTTTGTCCTTCCGCAGCAGGCAGTGACCTCCAACCCCGTGGCCTCGCTGATCGCCGTCGCGCAGCTGGCGCTCTTTGGCGTGATGAGTTCGTTCCTGTTCAACTACGGCATCGGTGTTGCCGAGGACCGCGCCAATCCGTGGAGCAGCTACGTGCGGACGCTGCCGGCCGGCGCCGTCCCGCCAACTGTGGCCCGGGCACTGACGGCCATGCTGTTTGCGTTCTTTTCCCTGATTCCGGTGATGCTGGTGGGCATGTTCACCACGTCGGCGCTGGACGCTTTCAGGTCAGGCGCGCTGTCCTGGTGGCGGGTGCCGGCTGCCATGCTGGCGTGGCTGGCCTGCGGGCTGCCGTTCCTGTTTTTGGGCCTGCTGATCGGCTATCTGTGCACCTCGAAGGTCGCAATCGCCGTGACCCAGGTGGTGTTCTTTCCGCTCGCTTTTGCCGGCGGGCTGATGCTTCCTCCGGAGCTGTTCAGTTCCGGGCTGAACAGTTTTTCCCTGTTCCTGCCCACCCGGGCTGCCCGCGACCTTTCAGTGGCGGTCTTTGCCGGTCAGCCGCTGAGCACGGCGGCAATCCCCTGCCTCGTCGCCTGGACGCTGGTGCTGGGAGCCCTGGCTGTGTGGGCCAACCGGCGGGACCAGGGGCGGCGTTTCCGTTAGGCGCCGGGACCTGCCGTATCCGTGCCTAGAGCGATTGCACGTAGCCGTCGTCGGCGTAGTCCATGGCATCCTTCTTGCCGGCCGGAAGCGCCCGCAGCCTGCCCCGCCGCTGCACCAGGGAGGCCAGGCTCAGCTGGGTCCCGAACGGCCTCGACGCCGGCGGACGCTGTCCGCGGGTCAGGGTCACGACGTCGCCGGCCAGACCCGCGGCGAACACCCGGCTGCGGTCGGGAGTGCGCTGCTGGACCGCGTCCAGCTCGGCTGAGAGTTCATCAATCCGGGCGCGGAGCCCGGACACCTGGTTTTCCAGCTGCATGATGCGCTTGATGCCCTCCAGCGAGACACCCTCCTGGGACAGGCGCTGAACCTCGCGCAGCATGTCGATGTCATGCTGCGAATAGCGCCGGGACCTCCCGGGAGCGCGGCTCGGACAGACAATGCCCAGCCGGTCATACTGCCGCAGTGTCTGCGGATGCATGTCAGCCAGTTCTGCGGCAACGGAGATCACAAAGATAGGCGCGTTGACGTCTATTCCCATTGTTCCTCCTTGACAGCTGTTGAAGTAGTAACCATAGCCCGGTTCGGCTCCCGCGGCACGGGAAACCGGACCTCGAATCCGTCAGCTACAGGCGGGCCTTGGATGCCAGCCCGGCGCGGGGATCCTCGCCCTTGGTGGCATCGGCAAAAGCCTCAACCGCAGCCTTCGCTTCCTTATTGAGATGTGACGGAACGGCGACGTCGACCGTCACCAGGAGATCGCCGTTGCCTTTGGACGTCTGCACGCCGCGTCCCTTGACCCGCAGGGTGCGCCCCGACGGCGTACCGGCAGGAACCTTCAGCTTCACGGTCTCCGAGGTCAGTGTCGGCACCTCGATGGTGGCGCCGAGTGCGGCCTCGGGGAAGCTGACCGGAACATGGATGCGGATGTTGTTGCCGTCCCGGACAAAGAAATCATGCGGGGTGACGTTTACGGTGACCATCAGGTCGCCGTTGCCTGCGGCACCGGGCTGGCCCTTGCCGCGGACCCGGATCTTCTGGCCGTCCTTGACTCCGGCAGGCACCCGGACTTCCACCACTTCACCGCTGGGCTCCCGCAGCCCGATGACGGTGCCGTTAATCGACCCGGCAAAGGAGATGGTGGTGCTGGCCGTGCGGTCGGCGCCCTTCTGCGGCGGAGCGGAACCAAACCCGCCGCCGAAGCCTCCGCCGCCAAACAGGTCGGCGAACTCCGGCGGAATGTTGCTGCCGCCGGTGCTGTAGCTGGTGCGGCGGCCGCCTCCGGGACGCGCTCCCTGACCAAACAGTCCGCCAAAGAGATCCTCGAAACCGGCTCCTCCTGAGGGGCCTGCGCCGCCGGGGCCGCCCGCGGAGAACCGTGCACCGCTGCCCATCGCGCGGATGGCGTCATACTGCTGGCGCTCCTCGGCGTCCGAAAGCACCGAGTACGCTTCCGAAAGATCCTTGAACATCCGCTCAGCCGAGGGGTCGTCCTGGTTCTGGTCCGGGTGATACTTGCGCGCCAGCTTCCGATACGCCTTCTTGATATCGGCTTCCGACGCGTCCTTGGGGACGCCCAGAATCTTGTAAAAATCCTTATCGACCCAATCCTGACTAGCCAATTGGCGTCCCCTTCCTCGGTTTTACTGCTCCCGCCCGCAACCCGCGGGTTGCGGACCGGACATGCACTGCTGAATAAGAAGTACCCGGGGCCGCCGTGAGACGGCCCCGGGTACCCGTTTCCTACTGCTCCGGAACGGAGACGATAACCTGCGCCGCCCGCAGAACCCTGTCGTTGGCCTTGTAGCCGGCCCGCAGAATCTGCGTCACAGTATCGAACTGCACGTCCGCGCTTTGCTGCTGGATCAACGCTTCGTGGATGTTCGGGTCAAATTCAACCCCCACCTCGTCAATCCGGGTCAGCCCGTAAGACTTCAGCGTGTTTTCCAGTTTGTTGGCGATTGAGGCAAACGGCCCCTCCACCAAGTCACCGTGCTGGCGTGCTGCGTCGATGTCATCCAGGACCGGCATCACGGAGTTCATTACTCCGATGACTGCCATTTCCCGGGCGACGTCGCGGTCACGCTCCACCCGCTTGCGGTAGTTGACGTATTCCGCCTGGAGCCGCAGCAGGTCATTGCGCAGTTCCACGGCTTCCGGTGATCCGGCAGCGGAGGGCTGCGGCGGAACATCGGCGCTGTTGAGGATCTGCTCGGCCTGCGCCAGGGCGTCGCCGTCGGCGCCGCCCTCAGGCTGCGGTGTTTCCTCGGATGCCGCCGACGCAGGGTCCGTCGCTTCGGAGTCCGCCGGCACCTGGCCGGCGGCTTCCTGCTCTTCGCCGTTCGGCTTGTCGTTGGGGAACTCGTTACCAGCCGTCATGATTACTTCTTGTCTTCGTCGTCGACAACCTCGGCGTCAACGATGTCCTCGTCGCCGGCGGAGGATCCGCCGGCTGCGCCTGCGTCACCGGCACCGGCACCGCCTGCGGCACCTGCAGCGCCTTCAGACTGGGCCTGAGCGTAAATGGCTTCGCCCAGCTTGGTCTGCGAGGACTGCAGCTTCTCGAACGCCGACTTTACTTCGTCGTCGTTCTCGGTGCCTTCGAGTGCCTTCTTCAGCGCGTCAACGTCGCCCTTGACCTCGGTCTTGACGTCTTCGGGCAGCTTGTCGTCGTTGTCCGTGAGGAGCTTGTCCACGGAGTAGGCCAGCTGCTCGGCGGAGTTGCGGACGTCCGCAGCCTCGCGGCGCTTCTTGTCCTCCGCTGCGTGCTCTTCGGCTTCGCGGACCATGCGGTCGATGTCTTCCTTGGAGAGGGAAGAACCGCCCGTGATGGTCATGGACTGCTCGGCGCCGGTGCCCTTGTCCTTGGCGGACACGTGCACAATGCCGTTGGCATCGATATCGAAGGTGACCTCAACCTGCGGGACGCCGCGAGGAGCCGGAGCAATGCCGGTCAGCTCGAAGGTGCCCAGCGGCTTGTTGTCGCGGGTGAACTCGCGCTCACCCTGGAAGACCTGAATGGCCACGGACGGCTGGTTGTCATCCGCCGTGGTGAAGGTCTCGCTGCGCTTGGTGGGGATGGCCGTGTTGCGCTCGATCAGCTTGGTCATCACACCGCCCTTGGTTTCGATGCCCAGGGACAGCGGGGTGACGTCGATCAGCAGAACGTCCTTGCGCTCACCCTTCAGCACACCGGCCTGCAGGGCGGCGCCAACGGCCACAACCTCATCCGGGTTCACGCCCTTGTTGGGCTCCTGGCCGCCGGCCAGTTCCTTCACCAGTTCGGACACGGCCGGCATACGGGTGGAACCGCCAACGAGGATGATGTGGTCGATGTCCGCAACCTTGATGCCGGCTTCGGAGATGACGTCCTTGAACGGCTTCTTGGTGCGGTCCAGCAGGTCCTTGGTCAGGTCCTGGAACTTGGCACGGGAAAGGTGCTCATCCAGGTGGACCGGGCCTTCGGGGGTGACCGAGAGGTACTGCAGGGAGATGTTGGTGGAAGTCGCGGAGGAGAGTTCCTTCTTGGCCTGCTCGGCAGCTTCCTTCAGGCGCTGCAGGGCGATCTTGTCCTTGGACAGGTCAGCACCCTTGGCCTTGGCCTGGCTCAGCAGGTAATCCACAATGCGCTGGTCCCAGTCGTCGCCGCCGAGACGGTTGTCACCGGCGGTGGCGCGCACCTGAATGGTGGAGAAGCCGTCTTCATCCTTGCCGACTTCGAGCAGGGAGACGTCGAAGGTTCCGCCGCCGAGGTCGAAGACCAGGATGAGTTCGTCTTCCTTGCCCTTGTCCAGTCCGTAGGCCAGAGCTGCGGCGGTGGGCTCGTTGACAATGCGCAGGACGTTCAGGCCGGCGATCTCGCCGGCTTCCTTGGTGGCCTGGCGCTCGGCGTCGTTGAAGTACGCGGGGACGGTGATCACGGCGTCCGTGACCTTCTCACCCAGGTACGATTCGGCGTCGGACTTCAGCTTCTGCAGGATGCGGGCGGAGATTTCCTGGGCGGTGTACTTCTTGCCGTCAATGTCCACGTTCCAGTCGGTGCCCATGTGGCGCTTGACGGAGGAAATGGTGCGGTCAATGTTGTTCACGGCCTGGCGCTTGGCGATTTCGCCTACCAGGACCTCGCCGGACTTGGCGAAAGCAACAACCGAAGGGGTGGTGCGGCCGCCCTCTGCGTTGGCGATAACCGTGGGCTCGCCGCCTTCCAGGACAGAGACAACCGAGTTCGTGGTTCCAAGGTCAATACCTACTGCACGTGACATATTTGCTTCCTCTTTCCGTGGCAAACTGCGCCGGGAGGGCCAGGCACTCCCGCAGCGCGTCTTGAGCGTTCTGCACTCAACTTTACTCAGGACGCGTTCTTTGTCAACAAAGTTGAGTCGAACCGACTCAACTTCTGAGAGGTGGTCCGGACAGCTGAACGGCTCCGGGCCGGGAGAACAGCAAATAAGCCAACAGGGCCAGCCCCCAGAGCAGGAACAGCGGATCCCACAGCCAGGCGTGTCCGGCCATCGCCGGGAAGTTGTATCCGCCGGCGGGCACAATCCATCCCGCGAGCACCAGGTTGCTGACCACGGTGTTGGCACCGCCGTAGAGCACCAGGAGTACTGCGCCTGCCCAGCTCAGACGCCGCCACAGCTTTTCCCGGCCCAGCCGCCCGTACTCAACAGCCACCGGAATCACGGCGGCCGCCGCCTTGGCGAGGACAACCAGCCCCAGGCCGAGCCCGGTAAGCAGCGGTGATGCCGAGGAGATCCGCACGGCCTCCGTGCCCACGGTGTCCAGCAGCCAGTGCCCGCCAAGCGCCCAGTAACCGCTGAATGAGGCATGCACCAGACCCGCTGCGCACGCCGTCCACACGCACACGCGCTGCCGGCGCTCCCGCGATGCCTCCATCTCAGCCCTCCGGCCGCAGCCCCGGGGCGTCAGCCCAGAGACCATCGTCCCGAACGGGAAAGCCCCGGCACAAGGGTCCCCGGGAATCTCCGGCCGCAGACACACGCAGCAATCTCCCGCCAATACGTCATCCGGTCCGCGTATTCTCCTCCTATGGCTCCGGAACAGTATTCGCACGGCCACCACTCCAGCGTGGTGGGGGCCCATGCGGTCCGCACGGCCGCCGACTCGGCAGCGTATCTGCTCCCCTACCTTGAGCCGGGCATGGCCCTGCTGGATGTGGGCTGCGGCCCGGGCAGCATCACCGCGGACCTGGCCAACCTGCTGGACCCGGGAACGGTCATCGGGCTGGACCAGTCCGAAGACGTGGTTGCGCAGGCCCGGAAGCTGACTGCGTCCCGGGGTCTGGCGAACGTGGAGTTTGCGGCAGGCAACGTGTACGACCTGGATTTTCCCGATGCGGCGTTCGATGTCGTTCACGCCCACCAGGTCCTCCAGCACCTCGCCGATCCCGTGGCCGCGCTGCGCGAAATGCGGCGGGTCACCCGGCCAGGCGGAATCGTGGCCATCCGGGACGCGGATTTCCGCGGGATGAGCTGGTACCCGGAACTTCCGGAGCTCTCCGAATGGATGGACGTCTATCAGCGCATAGCCCGCGGCAATGCCGCCCAGCCCGACGCCGGCCGCCGCCTGGTCTCGTGGACCCTCGAGGCAGGTTTCACCGAATTTGTTCCATCCGCCTCCAACTGGCTGTACGCCACCGAGGACCGGCGCACCTGGTTCGGTGAAGGATGGGCGGAGCGCGTGCTGCACTCGGCGTTTGCTGATCAAGCGCTGGACCGGGAACTCACGGACAGGGACGGACTTGAACGGATGGCGGCCGGCTGGCGGCGCTGGGCCTCGGCAGCGGACGGATGGTTCCTGCTCCCCTCCGGGGAAATTATCGCCTGGGCCTGACCATGCGGGCGCCCGCAGCCGGTCCAGGGCAGGTGCGGCGCTGGGTAGGCTTGGGGAATGTACCGAATCATCACGGTCTGCACCGGAAATATCTGCCGCTCCCCCATGGCCCAGTTCTGTCTGGCCCGCGCCTTTGAAGAAGCCGGGCTCGGGTCCGAAGTCTCGGTGGATTCCGCCGGAGTCACCGCCTGGGAAGCAGGCAACCCCATGGACCCCCGTGCCGTGGAGGAACTCCTCTCCCACGGCTATGATGCAGAGCAGGCGCGCCGTTTTCGCGCCCGCGAGTTCGAGGAGGAGTGGTTCGAGGACCGTGACCTGGTGCTGGCCATGGACTTTGGACACCTTCGCCGGCTCCGGGAGCTGGCCGCCGATCGCCCGGACCGCGATAAAATCCGGCTGATCCGCAGCTTCGATCCCGCCTCGGCGGCCCTTCCCCCGGAGGAACAGGGCATCGAAGATCCCTGGTACGGGGACATGACGGACTTTGATTCCTCCTACGCCATGATCCAGGCGTCCCTGCCCGGCGTGGTGCAGCATGTCCGGACAGCCCTTGAAGCTGCCTCCGGGCCATCGTGACGTTTTTCCAGGCGGCGGCCGCCACCACGGCCGCTTCCCTGACGCTGCCCGTCCTCATCGCCATCGACGGCTTTTCCGGTGCCGGGAAAACCACGCTCGCCACAGAACTGGCAGCGGCATTGCGTGCCCACCACACCGTTTCCCTGTTCCATCTCGAGGATGTTTACCCCGGCTGGGACGGCCTCGCGGACGGAATCACCTATTTCAGTGAGCATGTGGCCGCTCCCCTGGCCGCGGGACGCACGGCCCACTGGCAGCAGTGGGACTGGGTGGCCGGCCGCTACGGGGAGCAGCGCACAACCGAACCGGCGGAGATCGTCATTTTTGAGGGCGTCGGGTCCTCCGCAGCTGCAGTGCGCCACCTGCTCGACGCCGCCGTATGGGTTGATGCGCCCGCAGGACTGCGCCGCGAGCAGGCACTGGCACGCGACGGTGACACCTATACCCCGCACTGGGAAAGGTGGGCTGCGCAGGAACGGTCCTGGGCGTCGGACGATCCGGCGCCCGGCCGCGCGGACATCACGGTTGACCGGCAGCACGCCTCCGGAACTCCGCGGGCCGCCGCCGGTTACGTCCTGCGTGCCCTCGGCGGGTTCGCGCTGCCCAGACTCCAGCCGACCTGGCCCGGCGGCAATGCCGCGGGCGCTGAAACCGTCCGGGTGGAACGGCTGGATACCTGGGTGGATCCCGAGCAGCTGTTCGGGGAACTTTTTGGTTCGGCTTCCCGCTCTGTGTGGCTGGACAGCTCCAGTGCGGGCGCGGGGTTCGAGGCTCCGGGGTTCGAGACGCCGGGGCCACGGAACGCAGCGTCCGGCGCCGCCCATATTGCCTCCCGCAGCCGCTTCAGCATCATGGCTGACGACGGCGGCCCGCTGGGCAGGTACGCGGAGCACCGCAACGCAGTCACCACCGTTGTTTCGGGGCCGGTGACCCTTTCCCGTCCCGGCGCCTTCTTTCCGTGGCTCGATTCGGTCTGGGGCTCAGCCCGGGCCACGGTCCCGGCGGACTATCCCTGCGGCTTTGCCCTGGGCTGGCTCGGGTTCCTGGGGTACGGACTCAAGCGTGAAACCGGCGGAACACAAAATCCTGCCGGCCCCGGAGCCGATACTCGTCCCGAGGCTGCGCCTGATGCTGCCTTGATTTTCGCGGGCCGGGCAGTGGTGCTGGACCATGAGCAGCAGTGCCTCTACGTCTTAGCCCTGACGGACGACGGATCCGGCAGCGGTTCCGTCGGAGACCAAGCCGGCGGCGAATGGACCGACCGGGTCCGGCGGGCAGCGCAAAGTGCTGCCGCCGCCCGGCCCGGAGCATCTCCGGGTGCGGTGCCCGCCGGCCTGCAGTTCTCCGTCCGGGATCACCGGAGCTCCTACCTGGCCAAGGTTCGTTCCGCCCAGACGGAAATCAGCGACGGAAACTCGTACGAGGTATGCCTGACCACCGCTCTGACCGCCCGGCTTAGCGCGCCCCTGGCAGCACCAGACATCCTGGCCGTGTACCGGGAACTTCGGCAGCGCAATCCGGCTCCGTTCGCATCGCTGCTGCGTTTTGGCGGCTATGCCCTGGCAGGCACCTCGCCGGAGCGCTTCCTGTCCTTCACCGGAGCCGGTGCGCTGCGGGCCGAACCGATCAAGGGGACCCGGCCGCGCGGAGCCACGGAACGGGAAGACCGGGCGCTGGAAGCTGATCTGGTCTCTTCATCCAAGGACCGTGCGGAAAACATCATGATTGTGGACCTGCTGCGCAACGACCTCTCCCGCTTCGCCGTTCCGGGGTCCGTCACCGTTCCCCGGCTCTGCGCGGTGGAAAGCTACGCCACCGTCCACCAGCTGGTGAGCACGGTGGACGCCCAGCTGCTCCCCGGAGCCTCCCGCGCCGAAGCCGTTGCCGCTGCCTTTCCGCCCGGATCAATGACCGGTGCACCGAAAATCAGCACCATGGACATCCTGGACCGGCTGGAGGGAGCTCCGCGCGGCGCCTATTCCGGCGCCGTCGGCTGGTTTTCCCTCACCGGCGCGGCGGACCTGTCCGTGGTGATCCGGACCCTGGAGATCCGGGATTCGTCCCTGACTCTGGGCGTGGGCGGAGCGGTCACGGCGGATTCGGATCCGGCAGCGGAATGGGACGAGGTCCGGGCAAAGGCCTTTGGGGTGCTGAGCGCGCTGGGGGCGGCGTTTCCGCAGTAGCCGGCGGCGCTACTGCAGGGTGGCTGTCAGCCGGCAGACATTGTCGATGTAGCGCTGCCAGACGGGCCGACCGATCCATTCGGACAGCAGGAGTTCCCGGGACAGGGAGCGGTAGGTGTCTTCGATGCGCCGCATGTTCTCCACGATGTTCCCGTCGAACATCATGACGGACACTTCCAGGTTCAGGGAGAAGGACCTCATATCCATGTTCGAGGAGCCCAGGACGGCCACCTCGTTGTCAATGGTGAAGTGCTTGGCGTGCAGGACCAGGGGTTTGGGATAGAGGTAGATCCGGATACCGGCACGCAGCAGGGCCTCATAGTAGGAACGCTGGGCGTGGTCCACCAGGAACTGGTCGCCGCGCTCGGACACGAACAGTTCCACCTGCACGCCGCGCTGGGCGGCGGTGGTAATGGCGTACAGCAGCGAATCGTCCGGGACAAAGTACGGGCTGGTAATGGAAATGCGGTCCGACGCTGAATAGATCAGGGACGTGAACAGCCGCAGGTTGTTTTCCGTGCTGAACCCGGGGCCGCTCGGAACCACCTGGCAGGTCACATCGCCGGGCTTGGTCTCCCACTCGTACAGGCTCAGTTCCCGTTCCAGGTTTTCATCTGTTTCGGCGTTCCAGTCGGTGGCAAAGACGACGTTGATCTCATCCACCACCGGTCCTTCAAGGCGGGCCATCAGCTCCACCCATTTGCGGCCAATCTTCTGGTTGTGCGGCTTGCGGTAGGAGGGCTCCACCAGGTTTTGCGACCCGGTGTAGGCCACCCTTCCGTCCACCACCAGGATTTTGCGGTGGTTGCGCAGGTCCGGCCGGCGCCACTGGCCGCGGGCCGGCAGGACGGGCAGCATGCGACGCCACTGGATTTCCGAGCTGCGCAGTTCCTTCAGCAGACTGCGGTACCCGTGCACCCGAAGCGTGCCGATGTGGTCGAACAACAGACGCACCCGCACTCCACGGGCCGCGGCCTCCTTGAGGGCCGCAAAGAACTCCCGGGTCACGTCGTCGTAGCTCATGATGTAGAACTCAACGTGCACGTACTTCCGCGCCCCGCGCACCACTTCGGTCATCTCGCGGATGGACTCGTTGTAGTCCCGCTGCAGATGTACTTCGTTGCCGTCGAGGCTGGGAAAAGAGCCCAGCCGCCGGTTCAGTTCCGTGGCCGAGACCACCCATTCGGGCCCGGAATACGTGCTGCCTTCGGCCTCAAGCTCCCGGGTGTTCTCACGGACTGCACGGTTGATTTGCGCCTGGCGTTTCACCCGGTGCTGGGACAACCGGAAGTTACCGAAGAGCAGGAACAGGATGATGCCCGGAAGCGGCAGAAAAAAGATGCACAGGAGCCAGGCCATGGCGGTAGTGGGCCGACGGTTCCCCGGCACCACTCCCAGCGACACAACGCGGATGACATAATCCAGCACGGTCAATACCGTGGCAATCCACACGGGGAGCGCTGATCCCGTTAAAGCCACCCACACACGACGCTCCTATCAGCAGATTTGTCCTTCCTTAGACTAGTCTGCCGGGACGGCAAACTAGTCTGGGTCCATGACTGTATTGGTATTCCTGGACCCAGAATTCCCCGAAGGCCGGCTGGCGGAGGCAGATGTTCCGCAGCTCAGGGCCACTGACCTCGGCGCCACGCGCGGCGACGGCATCTTTGAATCGATGCTCGCAGTGGACGGAGCCGCCCGCAAAATGGACGCGCATCTGGACCGGATGGCGTCTTCGGCGCAGGCGCTGGACCTTGTTGTGCCGGAGCGGGAAACCTGGGAACGAGCCGTTGCCACTGCCCTGACGGAGCTGACAATCCGGGAGGGAAACGGCGAGGCAGTGGTGAAACTGCTGCTGACGCGCGGCGTGGAAGGAGCGGATTCCCCCACTGCCTGGGTGGCGGCCACCCCCGTTCCGGCCGGAGCCCGGGAGCGCACGGCCGACGGATTGGCGGTCCTGCTGCTGGACCGCGGCTATGACAGCACCCTTGCCGACCGGGCGCCGTGGCTGCTGCTGGGCGCCAAGACCCTGTCCTACGCCGTCAACATGGCTGCCCTGCGGTATGCGAAAGCCAACGGCGCTGACGACGTCATCTTCACCTCCTCGGACGGCAAGGTCCTGGAGGGGCCCACTTCCAGTGTGATCCTGGCGGTGGAAGAAGACGGGCAGAAAATGCTGCTGACGCCCGAGCTGGAGAGCGGGATCCTTCCCGGCACCACGCAGCGCGCGCTCTTTGATGCGGCCGAGGCGGCGGGCTGGGCCCGGGGCTACGGCCCGCTGGAGCCGGTCCACCTGATGGAGGCCGACGCCGTGTGGCTGGTTTCCAGCATCCGGCTGCTGGCCCCGGTTACCTCCATTGACGGCACCCCGATCAGTTCCTCCCCTGCCCTGACGGAAGAGCTGACGGCGCTGCTGCGCGGCGCCCTGTAACCGGGCACGGCTGGGGCCTAGCTGAGGATGAAGTTGAAGCTCCCGGCCGCAACCGCCGCCGTCAGCGCTCCGGCTGCCAGCACCACTCCGTAAAGCGTGACCCAGGCGTCCAAACCGGTAAACACCGAGGTCCGGGCCCAGGTCCTGCCGCCGCTGCCAAAGCCGCGGGCTTCCATGGCCGAAGCCAGGCGGGTGGCGCGGCGCACGGCCTGGACCAGCAGGGCAACCGCCTGGCCGAAGAAGGACCGGATGCGTGTCAGGAGGCCGGAATCGGCGCCCACTCCGCGTGCATGCCGGGCCATGCCCAGGGACTGCCATTCCGAGACCAGCAGCCCCACCAGCCTCATGCCGGCCAGTGCCCCAAGCACAAACCGGTGGGGCAGATGCAGTTTTTGCGCCAGGGCGTCGGCCAGATCGGTGGGGTCGGTGGAAGCGAGCAGATAGATCCCGGGCAGCGCGATTGCCAGGCCCCGCAGCCCGATCGCGATGCCGGCGGCCACCGAATCGGAGGTGAAGAGGACGGGGCCGGCATCCAGCAGCACGGTGCCGATCTTTTCCGCCAGCAGGGCCGTGCCCCAGGCGCCCACCAGCGCGCCGATGAGCAGCGGCCAGATGCGTTTGAGCAGGGTGAGCGGCGCAATCCGCAGCAGCGGAAGCAGGAGAAGTTCCCCGGCCAGGATGATGGTTGAACTGACCCAGTCAACGCTGACCAGCACGGCGAGCGTCACCGCCAGGGCGGCAGCCAGCTTGGAAAGCGGGTTGGCTCGTTCCAGCAGCGTTCCGGCGGGACGGCGGGAGGGATTGCGCAGATCCGCATGTGCCTCGACGGAATTGATGCCTGTTTCCGGCGCACCTGTGTCCGAAGCCCTCATGGACGCATCCCCCTTCCTGCGCGGCTCTTTCCTGCCCGGCTTTGTTCCGCGGGTGCTGCGGTGCCGTCCTGTACGTGCAGCACGTCTCCGCCCAGGGCGGCCAGGAAATCCGCGTCATGCGTTACCGAAACCACCGAGCGGCCCTCAGCCAGCAGAGCGCGGAGCAGATTCACGAGTTCAGCCCAGGTATTGGCGTCCTGTCCGAAGGTGGGCTCATCAAGGAGCAGGATGTCCGGTTCGGTGGCGATCATGGTGGCCACCGAAAGACGGCGCTTTTCCCCGCCCGAGAGCGTGAACGGGTTGGCGTCCAGCAGGGCGGTAAGACGCAGCCGGCCGGCCAGGGTTTCCACGAGTTCCTCAATCGTGGCTTCCGGCATTCCGGCGCGGCGGGGTCCGAATGCCAGTTCACCGCGGACGGTGCCGGTCAGGAACTGATGCTCGGGTTCCTGGAAAACAGTGCCGATCCGGGTTACCAGCTCAGTGGATTTCCAACGGCCCGGGTCCGCTCCGGCGGAACCGGACAACAAAGGTGCCGCCTGCAGGGTGCCGGACACGGGTTTCAGCAGCCCGCCCAGCGTGAGGGCCAGCGTTGACTTGCCCGCCCCGTTGGGGCCGGTGATTCCCAGCGACGTCCCGGCACGCAGCAGCAAATCCACGCCCGCCACAACGGCAGGGGTGCGTTTGCTGCGCCCGGCACCGAGCCCGCTGGCTTCCAGCAGTGCTGCCCCCGGCTCCTGCGGAAGCGGAGCGCTCACGGCAGGCGCGGATCCCGGAAGCCAGACCCCGGCAGCCGTCAGCCGGGTCCGGTGGCCGGGATCGGCCAGCACCTGTGACGGCGGACCGTCGGCGAGTATTCCGCCGTCGGCCGCCAAAACCACCACCCGGTCCACAATGTCCGCCCACACCGCAACCCGGTGTTCCACCACAATCAGCGTTGCGCCGGTGCGCGCCAGCACGCGTTCGACGGCGGCACGGACTTCCGTCACCCCGTCCGGATCAAGGTTGGCTGTGGGCTCGTCGAGCAGCAGCAGGCCCGGCTGCATGGCCAGCACTCCGGCCAGGGCCAGGCGCTGCTTCTGTCCGCCGGAGAGTGCGGCCGTGGAATGGTGCAGCGGCACCCGCAATCCGACGTCGTCCAGGCTTGTCCGCACCCGCTGCCAAATCTCCTGCGGCGGCACCCGGAGGTTTTCCGCGCCGAAGGCAACCTCGTCCCCCACCCGGGAGAGCACCAGCTGGGACTCGGGATCCTGCAGGACCAGGCCGGCCCGGCCGCGGGCCTGCAGCGGAGCAACCCCGTCCAGGGTGAGGCTGCCGTGTTCTTCTCCCGCCGCGTCCGGTCCGGAGCCCTCGCCGAGCACACCGGCCAGGGCATGCAGCAGCGTGGACTTCCCCGCGCCGGAGGCGCCGAGCAGGAGCACCTTTTCGCCCGGTTCAATGTCCAGGGTCAATCCCGAGATCGCGGGGGTGCTGCGTCCGGCATGCCGCCAGCCGTAGTCCCGTGCCCGTACGGTCACGGGGGAAGACACAGGGGACGAAGATGGATTACGAACGGGCATTGGATCCCGCGTCAGCTGCCCGTCCCGAGGCGAACGGAGCCAGGACGCCGGTCCGCGCCAGCGCCCGGGCGGCAAGCCAGGACAACACCCCGGCCAGGACGGCGCCGGAGACAGCGGCGAAGAGCGTGTAAAGCGCCTGCCACTGCAGCGCCCATTCAGGGCGGTAAAGGATGTTCTCGCTGACCCCCAGGAACACTCCGGAGACCAAGCCGGCCAGCATGGCCACGGACAGGGTGTACCGGACATAGAGGAAGGCGAGGAACACCAGCTCCGCGCCCAGCCCCTGGATGAATCCGGACAACAGCACCGAGAGGCCAAACTGGGTTCCGAGCACGCCGGACACCGCAGAGGCGAGAACCTCGCAGTAGATGGCGGCTCCGGGTTTGCGGATGATCAGCGCACCCAGGACTCCGGCTATCAGCCAGCCGCCGGCGTACAGGCCACCGAGCGGGGGAAAGGCCAGGAACACAACTTCCACCCCGTTGTAGGCCAGGGACCAGGCCCAAAAAATGACGCCGACGGCCACTGCGAGCACGGAGGCCACCACAATGTCGACCACGCGCCACGGACGCCGCCACGGTGAGTTCTGCCGGCGGGAAGGTTGTGCCGGGGACATGTTCTGCTGCATGAAAAAACCTCCTGAGGAACAGGAGGGGAGGGATGGCTCACGACGGATTGCCGTGAGATCCCGTGAGATCTCGACTCCCTAGCGCCGGTACTAACCGGATCAGGTTCGAGGGTCTGCGGTTGTCCGCACTCTCAGCGCCTTGGTCCTCCCGCATCGTGCCGAAGCACGGGCGGGGAGGGCGCTCCCCTGTCGTATGTTTTGCGCTTCCCACTCTACACACGGGCAAACCACTTTGGGCGGCCCGGCGGGTAGGGTTAGGGAAACGGCCCCCACAAACTAGGAGCATCCATGAACCTGATCCTGAAACTGCTTGGTACCGGCGCAAGCGTTGGCGCGGGCATTCTGTCCGCCAAAATCCTGGACTTCATCTGGACCAGGGTGACGGGCAACGAACCGCCCCGGGACAAGGACGGAGTGCTGGACGTCAACCTCCGCACCGCGGTGATCTTCGCCGTCGTCTCCGGCGCCGTCAGCCAGGCCATCCGTGTCCTGACCAACCGCGGCACGCAGCGCGCCATCCAGCGTTACCAGAAGACGCCGGACGTCGTCTAAGCAGCAGCACCCTCCACCACAGGGCGCTCAGCCCTCGGGATTTCCTCCCGGGCGGCGGGCGCCCTGTGCTGTGTCCGGCCTCGATCCGGGAAACACTCCGTGATGTGCTTCGGTGGATCCCGTCCGCGGCAGGACGTCATCATCCAGCGAACTTTCCTGGTCCGGGGCCCCGGGATTGTCATCCACCAGCGGGTCTTCCCCTTCTCCGTCATCCCCGGGGCTGTCCGTCCTGGCCTGGATCAGGAGTTCCTGCGCCCGTCCCACAACGTCATCCAGCTCGTCGATGCTGAGCAGCTCCGGGCGCAGGTGCTTTGTCCGGTAACCGGCGCGGCCCACCATGTGGGCGGACACCGGGGCGGTGAGGATCATGAACAGCCAGCACACTCCCAGCACGGGCAGCAGCACCCAGCTTTCAAAGCGGACCGCCATTGCCAGCAGGAACAGCAGCAGTCCCAGCACCTGCGGCTTGGAGGCCGCATGCATGCGGCTCATCAGGTCCGGAAACCGCGTCAGACCGATGGCGGCAGCAAGGGACATCAGTGCCCCGCCCGTCATCAGGATTCCCACGATCAAATCATTCAGTTCCTGGCTCACGGGCTACCTCCGGTCCGTAACAAAGCGGGCAACGGTGACGGAGCCGATGAAGCCAATCAAGGAGATCGAGACCAGCAGCGCCAGATAATCCAGGTTGCGCTCGATGATCATCTCCGTGGCCAGCGCCGCTCCCACAATCGTCAGCAGCACGTCCGCCGCCAGTACCCGGTCCAGGATGGAAGGGCCCCGGGCAATCCGGAAAATGGCGCCGGCAGCCGCGAGGGACAGCATGACGGCCACGAGGACCAGAAAAACGCTCATCATGAGTTTGCTCCCTTTGACGACTCGGCCTGTCCGGTGCGGAGGGCACTGCCCCGGCGGGCCAGCGCCTTTTCCGCTTTCAGCACCTCAAGATCCTCACGGGTTCCGATGGAACGGATCAGCCACGATTCGGTGTCCCGCACATCTTTGCGCACCTTGTCCGCCTGCTCGGGAGTGGAAACATTCAGGCAGTGCAGGTACAGGGTGGAGGTGGACCGGTCCACCTCCACCACCAGCGATCCGGGGATCAGGGAGAGCGCGTGTCCGGTGGCAGTGACCAGCAGGTCCGAGTGGCTGCGCAGCTTCACGCCGACCACGGCATTCTTGATCTTCGGGCCCTTGGCAATGGCCAGCCACAGCACCTCGAAACTGGCGTGAACCAGCTTGTAGAAGAACCGGACGGCGAAGCCCAGGGCGTAGAGCGGGTTGAAGCGTCCGCTCAGATCCACCGGGGGAAGATAGAAGATATTCGCCACCACAAAGGCGATGACAGCGCCGAAGATCAGGTTGCCGGCACTGAAGTCCTGCCAGAGGGCTCCCCACAGGAAGACCAGCCAGACCAGCAGCGGGATTTCTTTGAGCAGCGGTACGCGCGGACGGTTGCGCATCTGGGCTCTGCGGGTCATTGTCCGGCCCCCTCTCCCAGCACGGCTTCAATGTAGGGCGTTCGGTCCAGCAGATCCTGAGCGGCGTTGTCGCTCAGCGAGAACAGCGGCCCGGCCAGGACGGTCAGTGCGACGCCGAGGGCCACCAGTCCCACGGTGGGATAAACCATGGTGCGCGGCAGCAGGTCCACTGCTTCGCGGCCGGAGAATTTTCCGGTGGACTTCTCGTTCACCTCGCCGGAGTGCCGCAGCGATGACCCGTCCGCGCCGGTGGCCAGCAGGATCGGGTCCGGATGGACGGCGTCCTCCGGTGTGCGCCAGAAGGCACGGTTCCAGACCCGTGCCATCACCAGCAGCGTCAGGAGGCTGGTCACCACGCTGGCCGCCATCAGGACGTAGGCCAGCGGAGTTCCCAGGTCCGCGCCGGCTTCCAAAAGGCCCAGCTTGCCCAGGAATCCCGAGAAGGGCGGGATCCCGCCAAGGTTGATGGCGGGGATGAAGTAGAGCACGGCCAGCAGCGGGGACAGCTTCGCCAGCCCGCCCAGCCGGTCCATGTTCGCCGTGCCGCCGCGGCGCTCGATCAGCCCCGTGACAAGGAACAGTGAGGTCTGGATCGTAATGTGGTGGACCACGTAGAACACTGCAGAGCCAATGCCGATCACCGTGCCGACCGCCAGGCCAAACACCATGTACCCGATGTGGCTGACGAGGGTGAAGGACAGCATTCGTTTGATGTCGGTCTGCGCCAGGGCGCCGAGGATACCCACCACCATGGTCAGGCCGGCCACCACCATCAACAGTGTGTTGATCCGGTCGCCCGGGAACAGCAGCGTCTCGGTGCGGACCATGGCGTAAACGCCCACCTTGGTCAGCAGTCCGGCGAACACTGCCGTGACCGGCGCCGGAGCGGTGGGATAGGAGTCGGGAAGCCAGAAGGACAGCGGGAACACAGCCGCCTTGATACCGAACGCCACCAGCAGCATGAGGTGGAGCATCAGCTGGGTTCCGGGATCCAGGTCGCCCAGCTTCAGCGCCAGATCGGCCATGTTCACCGTGCCGGTGGCCGCGTAGATCATGGCGATCGTGATCAGGAACAGCAGCGAAGACACCACGCTGACCACCGTGTAGGTGATGCCGGCCCGGATCCGCGGCGTGGTTCCGCCCAGGGTCATCAGCACGTAGCTTGCCGTGAGCAGAATTTCGAAGCCCACGTACAGGTTGAACAGGTCCCCGGCAAGGAAGGCGTTGGACACGCCCGCCACCAGGATCAGGTAGGTCGGATGGAAGATCGAGATCGGGCCGTCTTCATCGCCGTCGGTCATGCCCTGGCCGGCAGCGTAGATCAGGACCGCCAGGCTCACGGCGGAGGACACCACCAGCATCAGGGCGGAGAACTGGTCCACCACCATGGTGATGCCCACCGGCGGAATCCAGCCGCCCAGGTCCACGGCCTGCGCTCCGCTGTCCCAGACGGAAAACAGCAGGATCACTTCAAGGATCAGCGTGACTGACAGGATGCTGATGCTGATGGTGCGCTGGGCGCGGGTGTGCCGGATCAGGATGAAGGCCAGCGCCGCACCAAGGAACGGCAGGACCACCGCCAGCGGGGCCAAACTTATCGTGTTCATTCCTTAGCCTCCGGGCTGGTGGTCTGACCGGTGGCGCGCAGGGATCCCGGCGCCTCCTCAGCCTCTTCGGGCGGGGTGAATTCGGTGGTGTCTTCGGGGACGTCGGCGTCGTCTTCCGCGTCGAAGCTGCTCTGGCTGGCCACGCGGCGGTCTTCGATGTCGTCCTGGACCTCGTCCTGCCGGCTCAGCACCCAGGACCGGTAGATGATGCCCAGCATGAAGGCCGTCACGGAGAAGGAGATGACGATGGACGTCAGAATGAACGCCTGCGGCAGCGGATCGTTGTAGTCCTCCGCCGGAATGTCCGCGCTGAACAGCGGGGCCAGGCCCTGGAATCCGCCGGTGGAGAGCAGCAGGATGTTCGTGGCGTTGGTGAGCATGGTCAGCCCCAGCACCACGCGGGTCAGGCTGCGTTCCAGGAGCAGGTAAATGCCGCAGGCGTACAGCGCTCCCATGATGATCATGAAGGTGATGTTGACGCTCATCGGGCTACCTCCTCCTCTCGGCTGGCAATTTCCGGTTCGGGCTCAATCAGTTCCTCGTCATCGGCGGACCCGCCTTCGCTGCGTTCATCGATCTCCGACCCCAAGCTGCGCAGTACGTCCAGGACCAGCCCCACCACCACCATGTAGACACCAATGTCGAAGATCGTGGAGGTCACAAACTTGACCTCGCCGAAGATCGGCCAGGTGAACTTGATGATCGCGCTCTGCAGGATCTGGCCGCCGAAGAACAGCGGAGCGGCAGCGGAGAGGCTGGCCAGGCCCAGACCGCCGCCCAGGAGCAGCCCGGCGCTGACCGGGCTGGCTTCGGCCAGTTCAAACCGGCCGCCGGCAAGGTAGCGGATGGTCAGGGCAAGTCCGGCCATGAGTCCGCCGGCGAAACCGCCGCCGGGGATGTTGTGACCGGCCAGCAGCAGGTAAATGGAGAACAGGATCACGGAGTGGAACAGCAGGCGCGTGATCACTTCAAAGATAATGGAGCGCCGTTCCGGTGCCAGGGTCCGTCCGGCCACCAGCCACGCGTCGCGGCTCACGCTGGAGAACTTGCGGGCCAGCGCCAGGGTTGCTTCCTGGCGGCCGGAGGACGCAAAGTTCTCGCGTCCCCGGTCCACGGATCCGGTGGCAACGCCCTCGGCACGGCGGCGCTTGTCTCCGCGGCCGCGGACGAAGATCAGCGATGCCACACCCGTGGCGGCCATGGCCAGCACTGAAATCTCTCCGAAGGTGTCCCAGGCGCGGATGTCCACCAGCGTGACGTTGACAATGTTGGC
The DNA here is from genome assembly GCF_058269275.1 of Arthrobacter sp. TJ-178. Taxonomy (NCBI): domain Bacteria; kingdom Bacillati; phylum Actinomycetota; class Actinomycetes; order Micrococcales; family Micrococcaceae; genus Arthrobacter; species Arthrobacter sp. TJ-178. Next base: position 763,349 of record NZ_JBZCNK010000001.1, read on the forward strand.
GCCGCCCCCGCCCTCATAGGCGAGATCCGGGAAGAGCAGGGAGATGGGCTCGGCAACACGGGAGGCCATGGCTGTCATGGCGATGATCACCATGGTGGCGCCGAAGGCGATCCCCAGGAGGGCGCGCAGCAGCCGGTGTCCGGCGGGCTCGCGCTTCCACAGCCGCGCCGGCAGCGAACGCAGTGCCAGCACGAAGGCCACCAGCACAATGGTTTCCACCAGCATCTGTGTCAGGGCCAGGTCCGGCGCACCCTGCAGGGCAAAGATCAGGGCGATTCCGTAGCCGGTGACGCTCACCATCAGCACGGCCAGGAAGCGTTTGTTGGCCCGGGCCGCCGCGACGGCGCCGAGGATGATGCCCACTCCGATCACGGGCTGCAGCGGAGAATCAAACCAGTGGAACTGCTCCGGCAGCGGGGCACCTCGCCACACCAGGGCGGACAGCGGCGTCACGACCGCCACCAGCAGGATGACGAAGAGGTAGAACATCAGGGAACCGCGCTGCGTGCGGCCGGTGACCCACACCGCCACGTCGTCCAGCACGCCGATAATCTGGCGGTAGGAGCGCTCGGCATCCAGCGGGGCGGTGAACCGCGCCTGGGCTTTTTCCACCCGTCCGCGCTGCCAGAACAGCAGGACTCCGGCGCCGATGGTGATGACTGTCAGCAGCAGCGCCGCCGTAAAGCCGTGCCACAGCGCCAGGTGCGTGGGGTCGCCGTCGGCCGGGTACAGGTCCGCATAGGAGGCAATGGCGGCGTCGAGCGGGTGCGGCCACAGTCCGAAGATTACGGTCACCACGGCCAATACGGCGGGCGCTGCGATGAAGGCGCCGGGAACCCGCTTAAAGGGGGTGGGCTGGCAGCCGGGCTTGACCGCGAAGCCTCCCCACACGAAACGGGCCGAGTAGGCAAAAGTCAGGATGGAACCAACGACGACGCCGGCCAGCAGCACGACTGCGCCCGCGGTTCCCTGGTGCTCGGCGAAGTGGACAAAGGTCTCATAGACCGATTCCTTGGCCACGAATCCCAGGAGCGGCGGCACCCCGGCCATGGAGGCGGCACCGATCAGGGCCACCGCAAAGAGCTGGGGCGAGGAGCGGAAGATCCCGGACAGCTTGCGGATGTCGCGGGTACCTGCCTGATGGTCCACGATGCCCACCACGAGGAACAGCGTTGCCTTGAAGAAGCCGTGGGCCAGCAGCAGTCCCAAACCGGCCACCGCGGCTTCGCGGTTGCCCAGGCCCACTACGAGGGTCAGGAAGCCGAGCTGGCTGACGGTTCCGTAGGCAAGAATCAGCTTCAGGTCGTACTGGCGCAGGGCGCGCCATCCGCCCAGCAGCATGGTGGACAGCCCCAGGACCAGTACGACGGCGTGCCAGTAGGTGGAGTCGGAAAAGCCCGGTGCCAGCCGCGCAACGAGGTAGATGCCGGCCTTGACCATGGCTGCGGCGTGCAGATAGGCGCTGACCGGGGTGGGTGCGGCCATGGCCGCGGGCAGCCAGAAATGGAACGGCAGCAGCGCGGACTTGGAGACCGCGCCAACGAGCATCAGCACAATGGCCACGTCCACTATGGCGCCGCGCTCCAGCAGCTGCGGAGCCATGGCCAGAATCTCGGAAAGCCGGAAGGTTCCGGCGGCGTCGCCCAAGAGCACCATGCCCACGAGCATCGCCAGTCCGCCGAAGGTGGTGATAATCAGCGCCTGCAGTGCGGCCCGCCGGGCCGAAAGGCGGTGGGCCGAATACCCGATCAGCAGGTAGGACAGGACGGTGGTGATTTCCCAGAAGATGAACAGCAGGATCAGGTCATCTGCCGTCACAAGGCCGAACATCGCCGCCGCGAACGCCAGCAGCTGGGAACCGAAGGCGCCCATCTGGGTGTCACCGGGGCGGAAGTACCGCGCACAGTAGAACAGCACCAGCGAGCCGACGCCGAGGATGAGGATGGACAGAACCGCGGACAGCGTGTCCATCCGGAACGCGAGCTCAACTTTGAGGTCGGGAATCCAGGGGATCACTACGGACGGCGGGGCGTTGGGAGCGCCCGAGGCTACCATTTGGCTGGCTGCTGTGTAGCGGTGGAACGTGGCCAGCAGCCAAACAAAGGCGGCAGCGGGGACGGCAGCCAGGACGTAAAACGCCGACCGGCCGATCCTGCGGAACAATAAGGGCGCCACCAATGCCACCGTAAACAAAACGGTGAGCACAATCAGCACTAGATCTCCCGAGCTTTATTGACAGTCTTCCAGCGGTGAATTCAGCTGTAGTTATCAAGGTGGTGGTCAGAGGGCGTACGTCTATTCTACCCATGGCATACACCCGCAAAATTTCGTACACCCCTCGGCAGGCATCGCGGAACCGCCGACGGGCGGCCGATCGCACGGCATCAGGCAGGTCGGAAGGACATGCCGGAGCAGCCAAAAAGACGATGTGGCTCCGGACACCTATAGCATTCGGCTATGGTCTCCACCACTCGATTGACCGGCCCGGCTTCCGGCACCGCCGCACAACGCATCCGCATTCGTCAGGTCCTGGCGTGGGCATCCTGGGACTGGGGCACTGCTGCCTTCAACGCCGTGATGACCACCTTCGTCTTCACGGTCTACCTCACCTCGGACAGCTTCGGGGGTGAAGCCCACGCCTCCTCCGTGCTGGGTTACGGCATTGCGCTGGCTGGAGTGGCAGTTGCAGTGCTGGCACCGGTCATGGGGCAGCGCTCGGATGCCGGCGGCCGGCGCCGGACCTGGCTGGGCATCAACACGGCCCTGGTGTGCCTGGTCACTGCCCTGTGCTTCTTCGTCTTTCCGCGGCCGGAGTTCCTGCTGCTGGGTGTGGCGCTGATCGCGCTGGGCAACGTCTTCAGCGAATTCGCCGGCGTGAACTACAACGCCATGCTGTCCCAGATTTCGACGCCGGCAACAGTCGGCAGGATCAGCGGATTTGGCTGGGGCATGGGCTATGTCGGCGGGATCGCCGCCCTTTCCATGGTGCTGGTGGGATTCATCAACCCCGAGACGGGGTGGTTCGGCGTGACCTCCGAGGACGGCTTGAACATCCGCGCCGTAGCCGTGTTCTCGGCCGTTTGGCTGGCCGTGTTTGCGCTGCCCGTGATGTTCGCCGTTCCCGAGGTGTCCCGCCGGGAACGTGCCGCAGGCATTGGCTTCCTCGCCTCTTACGGACTGCTGTTCCGCCGCATCAAGGCCATTTACAAAACCAGTCCGCACACCATCTGGTTCCTGCTGGCCAGTGCCGTGTTCCGCGACGGGCTGGCCGCAGTCTTTACCTTCGGCGGGGTCATTGCCGGCGGAACGTTCGACTGGGCCATCTCCGAGGTCATCATCTTTGCCATTTTCGGCAATGTGGTGGCGGCGGTCGGCGCCATCGCGGGCGGAGTCCTCGATGACCGGGTCGGGCCCAAGAACGTCATCATCTTCTCGCTGGTCGGCCTGCTGATCTCCGGCGGAGTGATTGCGCTGCTCGGTCCCGAGCCGCAGAGCATGCTCGGACTGCAGTGGAGCGGGGACACGACGTTCTGGATCTTCGGGCTCCTGCTGTGCCTGTTTGTCGGTCCCGCGCAGTCAGCCTCCCGCGCGTTCCTGGCCAGGCTGGCCCCGGAGGGCCAGGAAGCGGAATTTTTTGGACTCTACGCCACAACGGGACGGGCCGTAAGTTTCCTGGCGCCCAGCCTGTTCGCCGCATTCATTACCATTTTCGGCGCCCAGCGGTACGGCATCCTCGGCATTCTGGCGGTTCTGCTGGCGGGCCTGCTGGTACTGCTGCCGGTCCGATCCCCCGGCCGTGCGCCGCGCGCCGTGGTCCCGGAGGTTTAGACCGAGGTGCGGTGGAAGTTCAGGTGGCTGCGCGACGCCGTCGGCCCGCGCTGTCCCTGATAGCGGTTGCCGTACTGCCCTGAACCGTAGGCGTATTCCGCCGGCGAGGTGAGGCGGAAGAAGCACAGCTGGCCGATCTTGGAACCGGGCCACAGCTTGATCGGCAGCGTTGCCATGTTGGAGAGCTCAAGGGTGACGTGCCCGGAAAAGCCGGGGTCGATGAAACCTGCGGTGGAGTGCGTCAGCAGCCCGAGCCGTCCCAGCGAGGACTTGCCTTCAAGCCGGGCAGCGATGTCATCGGGAAGCGTAACAGTTTCGTAGGTGGAGCCCAGGACAAATTCTCCCGGGTGGAGGATGAACGGCTCATCCGGATCCACTTCCACGAGCCGGGTCAGCTCCGGCTGGTCCATCGAGGGATCAATGTGCGCGTACTTGTGGTTGTCGAAGAGCCGGAAGAACCGGTCGATGCGCACGTCCACGCTGGACGGCTGGACCATCGAGGGATCATAGGGATCGAGGACGATCCGCTGGTCGGCAATTTCGGTTCGGATGTCGCGGTCAGAAATCAGCACCCTCTAAAAATAGCGCATGACGGCGCAGCCCTTTTCCGGCGCGGATCAGCGGCCGATCTCCGTCCTGACCGCATAAAGCTCAGGAAAAAACGTCAGTTCAAGTGCCCGCTGGAGGAATGACGCCCCGGAGGATCCGCCCGTTCCCCGCTTGAATCCAATGGTCCGCTCTACGGTCTTGAGATGGCGGAAGCGCCAAAGCTGGAAGTTGTCTTCCAGATCCACCAGCTCTTCGCAGGCCTCGTAGATGTCCCAGTTCTCCGCGGCGTTCTCATAAACGTGTTGGTAAACACGCATCAGGGCCTCGTTGGGCACGTGCGACTGGCTCACGTCCCGCTCCAGCAGTTCTTCAGGCACGGCGTATCCGCGCCGGTGCAGGAGAAAAATGAACTCGTCATAGATGCTGCTGCGTTCCAGCAGTTCGGTCAGCAGTGCCTGTGCGGCCGGGTCCGCTGCGAAGACCTTCAGCATGGCCGCATTCTTGTTGCCCAGCAGAAACTCCACGGCGCGGTACTGGTAGGACTGGAAGCCGCTGGATGCCCCCAGGTCCCCGCGGAACTCCGCATATTCCGACGGCGTCAGCGTGGCCAGCACGGACCACTGCTCGGTCAGCGAGCGCTGGATGTGCTTGATCCGGGCAATGCCCTTCATTGCCCCGCGCAAATCATCAGCGGCCAGCTTGCTCCGCACGGCCCGCAACTCGTGCAGGACCAGCTTCAGCCACAGCTCGGAGGTCTGGTGCTGAATGATGAAAAGCATCTCATCGTGGTGCTCGGGGCTGCTCACCGGATGCTGGGCGGCCAGCAGATCATCCAGTGCCAGATAGGAGCCGTAGCTCATTTTGTCGGTGAAGTCCCGCTCGATGCCTGGCTCCAGGCTGCGGGTGTTCCTGCTGATGCTCATCGGATGCTCCATGCTGCTGGGATGGTCGGCCAGCTCCTACGGTAGCTTGTTCCACCCCCGGCCCCCTGTGCCAGACTTTAAGGCTACGACTGTGGCCGAAACCAATATCCAAGGAGATACCCGTGGCAGAAAACATGGCAGAGAATACGGACAACACCGACGGCGGTGTATCCGGGCCGGAAGCTACCCTGCCCGGCTCGGCGCAGTATTCGGACCCCGCAGGCGCAGCTGCACTGGAAGAAGCCATCACCGCAGGCCAGGAAGGGCGCATCAGCAGCCAGGAACTGGTTGCCCGCATCTGCGAGTCGGAGCTCCTGAGCGTGGGCCGGCTCCTGGACGATGCGGATCCCGCTTCCTTCCAGGCACTGGTCCTGAAATCTCCGGAAAGCGACTCGGCCGTGGCCGCCACCTTCACCAGCGCTGAGCGGGTGCCGCCGCAGATCCGCGAAAAGGCGCCGGTTATGGTCAAGGCCGGCGGCGAGGCAACACTGCGGAGCATCGCCGAGGGCTACGGGCTGGCCATCAATCCCGGCAGCAGTGTGGGTCTGGAAATGGGTCCCGAAGGCGTAGCGGCCATTGTTGCCGCCTATGACCAGGCGGCGGCCAATCAGGCAGCCGCCAGCGAGCGGCCGCAGGCGCAGTAACGTCCCGTTCGGCCCTCCTCCCTTGCGCTGTCAGAGGAGGGCCCTAGGCTGGGGCCATTGGTGCAGCAACCCGCCCATGGAACACCATGGACCGGAGCCCCACGGATCCCGGTACCCGGACCTCGGAGGACAGCATGACCTGTTCAATCGTTCCCCCTTACCTTCTGTCCCGCATTGTCGAGCATCAGCAGACGGACGGCTTCGGCCGGGCTGCGGAAGCAGCCCGGCGCGCACTGGCTGAGATTCCTCCGGTCCGGCAGGCCAGGGCCTCTGCCCGGCAGGCTCCGCCGCCGCAGCGGGACACTGCGGTGGTGCCCTCCCTTCGGCGGCAGGTTTCCGATGCCAAGCAGAGCGAGACGCTGCCGGGCGTCCTGGTCCGGTCCGAAGGAGACGAGCCCACCCGGGATGAAGCAGTGGACGAAGCCTACGAGGGCCTCGGCGCTGCGCACGCGCTCTTCCGTGACGCTTACGGCCGCCCCTCCCTCGACGGCGCCGGTTCAGCGCTGGCGGCCACCGTCCATTACGGCCGCGACTATGACAACGCGTTCTGGAACGGTGAGCGCATGGTCTGCGGCGACGGCGACGGCGAGGTTTTCCTGCGGTTCACCAAGTCCCTGACGGTGATTGGGCATGAACTCACGCACGGGCTGATCCAGTACACGGCCCGGTTGGATTATCAGGGGCAGGCCGGGGCGCTCAATGAGTCCGTTTCCGATGTCTTCGGCGTCCTGGTGGAACAGAAGCTCCTGCACCAGGAGGCGGCGCGTGCCACCTGGCTGGTGGGTGCGGGCCTGTTCACTGACCGGGTGTCAGGCTCGGCGCTGCGCTCCCTCAAGGCTCCCGGCACGGCGTACGACGACGACGTGCTCGGCAAGGATCCGCAGCCGGCCACCATGGCCGGGTACGTAGAGACTGCGGCGGACAACGGCGGAGTCCACCTCAACTCGGGCATCCCCAACCACGCCTTCTATCTGGCGGCCACCACCCTGGGCAACTTCGCTTGGGAGCGGGCCGGGCAAATCTGGTATGACGCCCTTACCGAGCAGAACCTTCCGGCGGACTGCACGTTTACCCGGTTCGCCGCCGCTACGCTCTCCGCTGCCGACAAACGCTACGGATCCGCAGGTGCCGAGTACGGCGCGGTGTCGGATGCCTGGGAAGCAGTGGGCGTTCTGCCGTGAGGATCGTGGTGGTCCGCACCGGAGGCTTCGGCGGACTGACCCGGGTCTGGAGCACCCAGGTGAGCACTGAGGAGGCCGAGCGGGAGTGGCTGCCCCTGCTGCAGGAGGTTCCCCCGGAAAAGCCCGCCGGTGCGGACCGGTTCATGTACGAGATCACGGTGGGCCCGGCCGCCGTGACCCTGCCCGAGCACTGCGTGCAGGGCAAATGGCGTGACTTGGTGGAACGCGCCCGGGAGGGCGGCGAGCAGGAGTGAGGCCCTGCAGTCATCCGTTCTTCCGAAGATCCTCAGCCTCCGCCTGCCGCCTTCGACGGCGCAGCATCAGCGGGAGAACGGTGAACAGGGCAATGGTGACAGACACCAGCGTCGAGGGCCCGCGAACGATCCAGTCCTCCGCCAGATCGGTCCAAAAACCCGGTTCAGGGTTCTCCGGCAGGATCATCGCCAGCGCAAACGGGATGATCACCAGGAGCACGAGGATGCCCGCAACGTAGAATCTCCCCGCCTTACCTGCCCACAGCCGACGCCACACACCGCGCATTGTGTAGTAGCCCGCGGGCAGCTCACTGGCCGGCACTATCCTGTTCCCGGTCATCTTTTCCCCCTGGTCGCTGTCGGCAAACATGCCCAAGATACCGTCGAATTCGGTGCGGCCCGGGTTCCATGTAAAGTAGTTTTTTGTGCCGGAGGACTTCGGCGCTGCGGGCGTAGCTCAATGGTAGAGCGCTAGCTTCCCAAGCTTGATACGCGGGTTCGATTCCCGTCGCCCGCTCCACGGTGGAAGACCCCCGGAATCAGTGTGATTCCGGGGGTCTTTCTGTTGCGGGAGGGGCTTGCAGCGGAGGCTATACTTGCCCCGATGATCCGCTCCGCGTCCCGGCCCGCAGATGCCGCACCCCCAGTCCTCCGCCTTATTGCACCGGCCCCCGCTCCGCGCCGGCTGCCCCGTACCGCAGACAGCCGGTAGAGGCCGGTGCTGGGGGTACTGACCGGGTTCGCCGTTGTCTGGATCATCATTTTGGTGGGCTACCTGATCGGGCGGCTGGACGTCCTTGGATCCAATGCGCAAAACGTCCTGAGCCGGCTGGCGTTCTTTGTAGCCTCACCCGCGCTGCTGCTGGTAACCCTGAGCGACGCAGACCTGCACACCGTTTTCTCCCTGCCGCTGCTCGTTGCCGCGGCCAGTGCCTTCGGGACAGCCCTCGTTTTTGTCCTGTGCACCCGCTGGTGGCTGCGCCGGCCGCTGCCCGAAGCGCTGATCTCCGCGATGTCCTCATCACTGGTCAACGGCGCCAACCTCGGCTTGCCGATTGCCGTCTATGTCCTGGGCGACGCCGCATACATTGCGCCCGTCCTGATCTTCCAAATGGCGTTCTTCACCCCGCTCTTCCTGATGCTCATGGACTCGGCCACGAGCGGCCGGCGGACTTCGCTGCTGACCTTCCTGGCCCAGATCGTGCGCAATCCGATCATTATCGGCACCCTGATCGGACTGGTCCTGGCCGCCACCGGCACTGCGCTGCCCGTCATCATCCAGGAGCCCGTAAGCCTCATCGGCGGAGCCGCGGTCCCGGCCATGCTGCTTGCCTTCGGGATCTCGCTGGTGGGCTCGCGGCCGTTGACGCGCGACGGCGGGCGCCGCACCGACGTCGTTCTGGCCACCGTGTTCAAGCTGGGACTGCAGCCGCTCCTCGCCTATGCGCTGGCGCGGTTTGTGCTGGGCATGGACGGGCACCTGCTGTTTGCCGTTGTGGTCACCTCGGCCCTGCCCACCGCCCAAAATGTCTTTGTTGCAGCCAGCCGCTACGGAGAGGGCGTCCTCGTGGCGAAGGACACCGTCCTGATCACCACCATCATGTCGCTGCCCGTGCTGGTACTCATTGCCGCCCTCCTGACCTGACGTTTCACTGCGGACACCCCCCTTCCGCAGTGGCGAAATTCACACCTAGGGCATAGTGTCTTTTGGAAGGCTGCTCAGCGTGCAGTCCCGCGGAAGCAATGGGGCCCCGTCGCCTGATTCGGGCCCCCGAAATCCGCGCCTACGACGAGGTGGAGGCACTACACCGATGCCAACGGACGCAACACATTACGGCCGGCCCGGCAAGAGGGCACGGACAGCGGCAGGGCTAGCCCTCGCCGTCGGCGCCACACTGCTGAGCGGCTGCGCTTCCTCGGAAGGTCCGCCCGTCCTCACGTGGTACATCAACCCCGACGACGGCGGGCAGGCGGCCATCGCGAAGATCTGCTCCGACCAAGCAGACGGGGCCTACACAATTGAGACTTCGCTGCTGCCCAGCGACGCGGGCGCGCAGCGGGAACAGCTCGCCCGGCGCCTCGCTGCCGGCGACGACACCATGGACATCATGAGCCTGGACCCGCCGTTTGTTCCTGAGCTCGCCGAACCTGGCTATCTCGCACCGGTGCCGGAGGACGTTGCTGAGCGCACCACCCAGGACGTGGTTGAAGGCGCAGTGACAGGTGCCAAGTGGAAAGACAAGGTGGTGGCCGTTCCGTTCTGGGCCAACACCCAGATCCTCTGGTACCGGAAATCCGTAGCCGCAGCGGCGGGCCTGGACATGACCCAGCCCGTCACTTGGCAGCAACTCATTGACGCAGCGGAAAGCCAGGGAAAGTACCTGGGCGTCCAGGGCGCACGTGCGGAGTCCATGACGGTTTGGGTTAACGCCCTCATCGAATCCGCCGGCGGCACCATCGTGGAAAACCCCGATGCCCCCGCAGACGAAATCAAGCTGGGCCTCGATTCAGAGGCCGGGACACAAGCGGCGGAAATCATTTCCACCATCGGCAAGGCAGGCCTGGGCGGCCCCGGTTTGCCCACCCAGACCGAGAACACCTCCATGATCCAGTTCCAGGGCGACCAGGGATCCTTCATGGTCAACTATCCCTTTGTCTGGCCGGCCACCAACGCCGCAGTGGAGGCCGGAACGCTGCCCTCCGACCTGATCGACGACATCGGATGGACCCTGTATCCGCAGGTCAACGCCGGCGAGGAAACTGCTCCGCCGCTGGGCGGTATTGATCTTGGGGTCGGCTCCGAAAGCAAGCACCAGGACCTTTCTTACCAGGCTATTGAGTGCATCGTCAGCCCGGACAACCAGTCCCTGTACTTCACGTCCAACGGAAATCCGCCGGCAAAGACGGAGGCGTACGACGCAGCCGGCGTGTCGGAAACGTTCCCGATGGCGGACACCATCCGTGAATCCCTGGAGCTGGCCAAGCCGCGCCCGCAAACCCCGTACTACAACGAGGTTTCAACCGGCATCCAGCAGACATGGACCCCGCCAAGCGCGGTTAATCCGGACACCACGCCGGCGACCAGCGCCGAGTTCATCCTTCAGGTCCTGAAAGGGGAGAAGCTGCTGTGAGTACTTCCGTAGAAGCTCAGCGGGGAGCACCACCCGCGCCGAAGCCGGCTAAGCCCCGACTGAGTGACCGGGCCCGGTCCGAGCGGCGGCTCGGGCTGTTGCTGGCGGGCCCGGCCTTCGTCATCATGCTGGCGGTCACGGCCTATCCGATTCTGCTTGCTGTATGGGACTCGTTGTTCAAGTACCGCCTGACCGCTCCGTCGGACCGGGAATTCATCGGCCTGGGAAACTACTCGGTCATCCTGACCGACAGCGTCTTCTGGCGGGATCTGGGAGTAACGCTCCTGATCACGGTCATCACCGTTGCCGTCGAACTTGTCCTGGGCTTTGCCCTGGCCCTGGTCATGAACAGTGCTTTGAAAGCAGTGCGAGGCTGGCTTCGCACCGCCATCCTCGTCCCCTACGGCATCATCACGGTGGTGTCGGCGTTTGCCTGGTTCTATGCCTTCGACATCAATTCCGGGTATATAAACCACTGGTTCAACTGGGTGCCGGGCATCAGCCCGGACCTGAACTGGTTTGCCGACGGCCCCACCGCCCTGTTCGTCATCATCGCGTCCGAAATCTGGAAGACCACGCCGTTCATTTCCCTTCTGCTGCTGGCCGGCCTGGCCCAGGTTCCCGGGGAACTGACGGAAGCAGCCGAAGTGGACGGCGCCACCTGGTGGCAGCGGATGGCACGGGTGATTCTCCCGAACATGAAGGCCGCCATCATGGTTGCAGTCCTGTTCAGGGCGCTGGACGCCTTCCGGATTTTCGACAACGTCTACATCATGACCAACGGCGCCTACGGGACGGAAGTCCTGTCACTGCTGGCGTACCGCACCTCAATTTCCCGCCTGGAGATCGGAATGGGCTCCGCCATTTCGGTGCTGCTGTTCCTGTGCGTCATCATCATCTGTTTCATTGCCATCAAACTGTTCAAGGTGGACCTCACCGGTGCACGAGGGGGTAACTAATGAAAGCCTCACCCGTCCGTCGGAGACTCGTCTGGACCATCATCTCGATTGTGGTGATCGTCTACGCACTGTTCCCCGTGGCTTCCATTTTGGCCACGTCATTCAAAATCCCCAGCGACCTCACCTCGGGAACCTTCCTTCCCAACACCTGGTCCTGGAGCAATTACGAGGAAATCCTGGTGGGCGACGCCCAGGACCTTTTCCTCTCGGCACTGCGCAATTCCATCGGCATTTCCCTGATTGCGACCTTCGTTGCCGTGGTCCTGGCGACACTGTGTGCCTACGCGATTGCACGGCTCGATTTCCCGGGAAAGAAGCTGATCCTGACCACCGCACTGGGCGTCTCGATTTTCCCGGTCATTTCCATCGTGACCCCGTTGTTCAACCTCTGGCGCACCATCGGTTTGTATGACACCTGGCTTGGCCTGATCATCCCCTACCTGTCGCTGACGCTGCCAATCTCCATTTGGACCCTGTCCGCGTTCTTCCGGCAGATTCCCTGGGAACTGGAACAGGCTGCACAGGTGGACGGGGCCACTACCTGGCAGGCCTTCCGCAAGGCGATAGTCCCGCTGGCCGCACCCGGCGTTTTCACCACGGCAATCATTGCGTTCTTCATTGCCTGGAACGACTTCGTGTACGGCATTTCGCTGACCTCCACCGATGCGGCCAGGCCGGTTCCCGCGGCCTTGGCGTTCTTCACCGGCGCCTCCCAGTTCGAAGAGCCGACGGGCGCCATCTCGGCGGCCGCAATCATTGTCACCATTCCCGTTGTCATACTGGTGCTGGCGTTCCAGCGCCAGATCGTCTCCGGTCTAACCCAGGGCGCAGTCAAGGGCTAGTTCCTTTCGTCCGGTCGAAGAAAAGGATTTACTCTCATGGCATCGATCACCCTCAACCACCTCGTCAAGAAGTACGGAGACGGTTTCCCGGCCGTCAATGACGTCACCCTGGACATTGCGGACGGTGAGTTCATCATCCTCGTTGGCCCCTCCGGCTGCGGAAAATCCACACTGCTGCGGATGATTGTCGGTTTGGAGGACATTACGTCCGGAGACCTGCTGATCAACGGGCAGCGCGTGAATGACAAAGCGCCCCGGGACCGCAACCTGGCCATGGTGTTCCAGAACTACGCCCTGTATCCGCACCTGACGGTGTACGAGAACATCGCGTTCCCGCTGCGTCTGGCCAAGGGGAAGTACACCGACGAGCAGGTGAACAAGCTGGTACGGGATGCCGCCGCCACATTGGAATTGACGGAGCACCTGGACCGCAAGCCGGCCAACCTCTCGGGCGGCCAGCGGCAGCGGGTTGCCATGGGGCGCGCAATCGTCCGCCAGGCGGATGCCTTCCTCTTTGACGAGCCGCTGTCCAACCTGGATGCCAAGCTCCGCGGACAGATGCGCTCGGAGATCTCCCAGATGCAGCGCCGTCTGGGCGTCACCAGCGTCTACGTGACCCACGACCAGACCGAGGCCATGACCCTGGGCGACCGGGTTGCCGTCCTGAAGAAGGGCATCCTGCAGCAGGTGGCCTCTCCCCGTGAGCTGTACGAGCAGCCCATCAACCTCTTCGTGGCAGGCTTTATCGGTTCACCGTCAATGAACTTCCTGCCGGCGACGCTGGACGGCAACATCCTGCGGACAGCGGTGGGCGACCTCACGATTCCAGCGGAGAAGGCAGAGAAGGCAGCCGGAAAGAAGATTGTGCTCGTGGGCCTGCGACCGGAATTCTTCGAGGATGCCAAGTTTGTGGACGAGGCCAAGCGCCCGCACGGATCGCACTTCACGGCTCCGATCAGCCATACGGAATGGCTGGGCAACGAGCAGTACGGATACATCCCCTTCCACCCGGACCCCGAGGTGAAGGAACTGCTGGACAACCTGGCCCGGGACATGGACGCCGACGAGCTGCGCCCGCAGATCGTCGTCACGCTGGACGCCGCTTCCCGGATCCGCGGCGGCCGCGACGCCGAACTGTGGCTGGATACCCGCAAAGTGCATCTGTTTGATCCGGAGACCGGAGATAACCTGACCCGTGACGCACGTGCCGGAGCGGAGTTGACCGAGGAAGCGAACGCAGCACGGGCTGAAGAAATTGCCATGGCCCGCGAGAATGATGCGGTCACGAGCGGCGCCGATTCGTAGCAGCCGCACAATGAAAGCCCGGGCCGGCGGAATTGCCGCTGGTCCGGGCTTTCAATGTTCCGGCCTGCATGCCTTTAGCCCGGTATTGTTTGAGCAGTGCACGGAACAACTCCAGTAATCAAAGCGTTGGCCACCTGGCTGCTCGCGGTAATGCTCACCATCGGTGCTGCTGCGGTAATTATCCATTTCGTCAACGCCGATGTTTACGGGCCGGAGCAACAGGTGGTCAGCTACCTTGAGGCGCTGCAGGATGGCGACGGAGAGCGCGCACTGGGTTTGCTGGGCGCCAAGGTCCCGAACTCCAACGCAGTTCTTTTGGATGATGCCGGACTGTTGGCTTCCACAGCCGGTTTGCAGGTCCTGGACGTTTCAGAGGCGGATCGCTCGGCTAATGACCGGGCGGACGTCCGGGCCAGGTACACACTGGGCGGTGAAGAACGGGAGAGCAGCTTCCGCCTCACCCGCACGGATAAGCAGTGGCTGTTCTTTGACCGCTGGTCCTTTGCCCCCTCCACGCTTCCCACGGTGACCGTGACGGCGGCCAGCCAGCGGGAAGCCACCGTCAACGGCGTCCGGGTTGCCCTGCCCGCCGAAACCACCACCTTCGCAGCCTTCTACCCCGCCCGGGTGGAGGCGTCCTACACCTCGGAGTTCCTGGCCGCACCTGCGACATCGGGGATTGTGGGTTCTCCCGCGGACACCGTTGACCTGGTTCTGTCCACGGAGGCAACCGAGGCCCTGAAGAGCGCGGTGGATGCAGAGGTTCGGGATTTCCTTGACGGCTGCACCAGCGCGCGGGACCGCCTCGCTCCCCCGGGCTGCCCCTTCTTCCACTTCACCGACAATCAGGTACAGCCGCCCATTGTCTGGGAAATCACGGAGTATCCCACCGTGGACATCAGGAACGTCGCCGGCAAATGGGTCCTCTCACCGCTGAACGGGAAGGCCCGGCTCACCGCCACGCAGACCGACCTTTTCAGCGGTGTTAAGAGTCCGCTGACAGTGGAAAAAGAGTTCAGCTTTGCGGCCCGGCTGTCCATGGGCTCCGGCGAAGTCACCGTCACTCCCCTCATCGACTGATCCCGCTGCCGCGAGCTAGCAGAAACGGCGCTTCCCAGCCCTGGGAAGCGCCGTTTCTGCTTATTTCGGCGGGATGGAGGAGCGGCTAGTCGAGTCCGCGCAGGTCCAGGGTCAGCGCCGTGTCTCCGGCGGCGTCAATCGTCACCGGAATGCCCCAGTCCTGCTGGTACATGTGGCAGGCCGCGTGATCCGGGATTTCCCCGCCGGGCTCGCCGTCGCAGGCCGCCGCCCGGGCGGTGATGTGCAGGACACCGCCGGCAACGGAGTCCGACAGCACCAGTTCACGGGTCAGGCCGGTGGAGGTTCCGCCGCCCGAAACCAGCAGCTCCTCCGGGGACGAGGAGATTTTCAGCTGCGTGGGGTCGCCCCAGCGGTCATCGAGCTTCTGGCCCTTCGGCGCGGCAAACCGGACGGACAGGCCCACCGGACCGGCCGCCATGGGACTGGCCGGGCGCTGCGTCTGGCGCGCTCCCTCGTCCACAGACTGTGCTTCCTTGGGGATCGCCACGCGTACCAGTTCGTGCTTGTTGGCTTCCACCACCACCAGCAGAGGCTCTCCGGTGGTGGTGTCCACCAGGACGCCGGAAGGCTCCGACAGACCGCGGGCAAGGGTCGATACGGTCTGCGTTACCGGGTCATAGCGGCGGACCGCACCGTTGTAGGTATCAGCGATCGCCACGGAACCGTCCGGCAGCACCGCAACGCCCAGCGGGTGCTGCAGCCGCGCTTCACCGGCGGCGCCGTCGCGGAAACCGAAATCGAACAGCCCGGCGCCGACGGCGGTGCTGACGGACACCCGGGTGTCGCCGTCGTCGCCGGTGAAGCTCAGCCGGCGCACTGCCGATGTTTCGGAGTCGGCCACCCAGATGTTGCCGGCAGCATCTTCGGCAAGGCCGGAGGACTGGGCAAACCAGGCCTCGCTGCCGTCTCCGTCCAGCAGGCCTTCCAGCCCGGTCCCGGCAAGAATGCCCACCGCGCCGGTGAGCGGATCAAAGGTGAAGATCTGATGGGTGCCGGCCATGGCCACCACCAGCCGTCCCAGCACCGTGGACCAGGTGAGGTCCCACGGGGAGGACAGTGAAATCTCCAGCGCATCGGTCCCGAGGAGAGCCGGTACGGTTTCCGTCCCGGCCACACCGCCCGGAGCCGCTGTGCGGGACTCGGAAGGATGATCATCACCCGGAGTGCGCTTTGCCTGGTTTCCGGCGTCCAGGAGGCGCTGAACACCGTTTCCGGCCACGGTGGTCACCATCCCGGAGGACAGGGACACCCCGCGCAGGCGGTGGTTAACCGTGTCCGCGACGACGACGTCGTACCCCGCCTGCTCGGCCACGGCGGCCGGCAGGACTGCCACGCCCTGGGGTTCGTTGAAGCGTGCGGTCTCGGCAGTGCCGTCGCGCCAGCCCTTGGTGCCGTCGCCGATCACGGTCCGTACCGTGGTGAGGTCTGATTCCAGTTCCACGAGCCGGTGGTGGCCGGTGTCCGCGACGAGGAAGCTCCCGCCGGGCAGCGGAACTGCCTTGCCGGGGAAACGCAGGTTCCCGGCAGTGGGCTCGGCCGGCACGTACGGACCGTCGCCGCGGTGCAGGGTGCCCTTGGCCTCGTGTTCGGCTACGAGCTCGCTGACCAGGGATTCCAGACCTGCCGCATGGCCTTCACCGGAGAGGTTGGCCACGATGTAGCCCTCGGGGTCCAGGACCACCAGGGTGGGCCAGGCGCGTGCGGCGTAGGCCTGCCAGGTGAGCAGCTCGGGGTCATCCAGGACCGGGTGGTGGATCTCATAGCGCTCCACGGCCGCAGCGAGGGCCACGGGATCCGCTTCGTGCTCAAACTTCGGCGAGTGGACGCCCACGGTCACCAGGACGTCGGAGAACTTCTCCTCCAGCGGCCGGAGCTCGTCCAGGACGTGAAGGCAGTTGATGCAGCAGAAAGTCCAGAAATCCAGGAGGACGATCTTTCCGCGCAGGTCTTCCAGCCCAAGCTGGCGGCCGCCGGTGTTGAGCCAGTTGCGGCCCTCAAGCGCTGAGCCTCGCACCCGGTATCCGGCACGCACGGTTTCAGTCATTAACGATCTCCTTCAGAGCTGCTGGCATCCCGCTTGGCCAGATTGGCGAACATATCGTTGTAAGCATTCAGCTCCGCATCATTATTCCGCTCGGCCGCCCGGTCTTTACGCCGTGTTTCGCGGGCGTCCGTCCGTGACCACTGCAGCGCGACGCCGATCGCCACCATGACGGTGGGAATTTCACCCAGTCCCCACATGATCGATCCGCCCAGCTGCTGGTCCTCAAGGACGCCCAGCCCCCAGTCCCGGCCCATGTTCCCGAAGTAGGAGGCTTCGATCAGCGAAGTGCCGCCCATCACCGCCACCCCGAAGAAAGCGTGGAAGGCCATGGTGGCCAGCAGGATGACCAGGCGCAGCGGATACGGTGCCCGGTAGGGCAGCGGATCGATGCCGATCATGGTCAGGACAAAGATGTATCCGGTCAGCAGGAAGTGGACCACCATCAGCTCGTGGCCCACGTGCTGGCGCAGGGCAAAGCCGAACAGCTCGGAGTAGTAGAAGATCACAATGGAGCCGGCAAAGTTCACCGCGGCGAAGATGGGGTTGGTGACCAGCTTGGAGAACCAGGAGTGCACCCCGACGAGGATCCATTCGCGGATGCCGCGGGTGCCGTCTCCGCGCGGGGTCAGCGCCTTCAGTGCCAGGGTCACGGGGGCTCCGAGGACCAGGAACAGCGGAATGACCATGGTCAGGGACATGTGGGCCAGCATGTGGGTGCTGAACAGGACCATGCCGTAGACGGCGGGAGCACCGGATGTGACGTAGGTGAGTCCGGCCAGACCCACCAGCCAGCACAGGCCGCGGACCACGGACCAGGAGTCGCCGCGGCGCCGGACCTTGATCATGCCGGCAATGTAAGCGACAGCCAAAGTCAGCACAATCGCCACCCACAGCCAGTCCCAGCGCCACTCGGTGAGGTAGCGCTGCGTCGTCAGTTCCGGCGGAAGGTCGTAGCCGGTGAGAATGCGTGCCGGAGAGGCATCCGTCGGGAGTTCCTCCGGCCGCGGCGTTGCGGTGCGGCCCAGCGCCACTGCCACACCCGAGACGGCGGCCATGATCAGCAGCTCCACGCCGATCAGCTGCCAAAGGATGCGCTGGGCGCCCTTTGACCGCGGTCCGCCGTGTTCGCTGGATCCGGCCGCGGAGCCGGGAACCTTGGCCGGCAGCTGCGGAATAATCCAGCGGCGGTGGAGGAATCCGATGACGCCCAGGATCAGGGTCGCCGCTGCCTTGAAGATCACCAGTTGCCCCCACTCGGAGTTCAACTGGGACAGTGACGTGATGCGCAGCGAGGCGTTCACGATGCCTGAAAGGAAGACCAGCACGAAGGCAAAACCTGCCAGCGCGGAGTAGCGGCGCAGCACCACTCCGGTGATGGGGCCAAGCTGGCGTGAAATGACGGCGAGCACAATGAGCCCGCCGATCCACAGGCAGACTCCGGCCAGATGCAGGCCAATCGAGTTCACGGCTGCACTGTGGTCGTCGCCGCCGGCCGAGTGGCCCACCAGGGCAATGGGAACAATGGCCCCGAAAGCGAGCACGGCCGTGGCCGCCAGGGCGTTCAGGGACCGCACACCGAAGCACAGGGTGGTTACCACTGCCGCAATGATGCTTACGGCCAGCCAGGCGCGGCCGGTGGAAAAGTCAGTAAGGAATGATCCCAGCCCCTGCGTGTAGGTGGCGTCCGCGCTCAGCGGCAGCCCGGAGACGTCCGAGTAGGTGAACAGCAGCACCGCCACGGCGGACAGCGTCCAGACGCCGGATGCAACCCCTGCCAGCGACATCGTCCTGGCAAAGGCCGGATGCTCCGGTTCATCCGCCCGGACCTTGCGGGCACGGGAGAGCTTCAGGGATTTCGGCAGGATGGCCACTGCAAACACCAGCGAGCCGATGACCGCTGCCATGGCACCGTTCTGCACGGCCTTGGCAACGGGCAGGGCCCAGCGGGTCAGCGCACCGGGATCGGAAAGCTCCTGCGCCGCGGCGGCACCGGAGAAAAGCAGCGCAGCCGTCAGCGCGAGGATCATGACGGCGGCAGCGGCAGCCAGCCAGCCGTTGCGGACGGCAGGGGCGGCCTGCGGAGCGCCGGGGGCCGGGCGGGTGTTCTTCGCCGTCCGCTCGGCGCCAGCGGTATCGGTGTTGGCAGTTTTAGGCACGTTACCTATTCTCTACCCGCGGTAGAAATTTGGGCGAATTGCGCAAAAAAGGCCGGCGCCCCCAGGCGCCGGCCTTGCCTCCGGAGAGGTTACTTCTTGGTGGAGACGGCAGCCTTCAGCTTGGAGCCGGCGGTCAGCTTGACGCTGTGGCCGGCGGGGATCTGAATGGTTTCGCCGGTCTGCGGGTTGCGGCCGGTGCGGGCAGCGCGGTCAGTGCGCTCGACTGCGAGCCATCCGGGGATGGTGATCTTCTCGCCGTTGGCAACAGAGGTTGCGAAGATGTCGAAGACAGCGTCAAGAACGCCGTTCACTGCGGTCTGGCTGTTGCCGGACTTCTCTGCGACTGCGGCAACAAGTTCACTGCGGTTCATAGCCAATTTATGTCCTCCTGGACTAGGTGTTAGCTCGAGCGGATCACGGATGCGAAACCGCCACTGTTGGAAAACTTACCAGTCCGACCCGGAAAATCAGGAAAAATCCGCTGTTTTTAGCGGTTTTTTCCGCTTTTAGCCCACAAACCGGTGCCATTTTCCCCTTCCGGCCTTCTAGTCTGCTTCCCAGCAACGGCGCGGAATTTGCGTTCCTCACCCAGCCGGGGGCCCGGACGCGCAAAAAGGGCGGCAACCCGAAGGTTGCCGCCCTTTTCAAAGCGGGATAAGCAGTGCTTACCAGCTGGACTTCTTGACGCCCGGCAGTTCGCCTGCGTGGGCCATGTTGCGGAAACGCACGCGCGAGATACCGAACTTCTGGAGGGTACCGCGGGGGCGGCCGTCAATCTGGTCGCGGTTGCGAAGGCGAACCGGGGAAGCGTTGCGCGGCAGCTTCTGCAGGCCGAGGCGTGCAGCTTCGCGGGCTTCGTCGGTAGCGTTAGCGTCTACCAGGGTCTTCTTCAGTTCGAGGCGCTTTGCAGCGTAGCGCTCAACAACGACCTTGCGCTGCTCGTTGCGGGCAATCTTGGACTTCTTTGCCATTCTTAGCGCTCCTCACGGAATTCGACGTGCTGGCGGATCTTCGGGTCGTACTTCTTCAGGACCATGCGGTCCGGGTCGTTACGACGGTTCTTGCGGGTCACGTAGGTGTACCCGGTGCCGGCGGTCGACTTCAGCTTGATGATCGGACGTACGTCCTTGTCCTTAGCCACTAGAGCTTCACACCCTTCGCGATAAGGTCAGTGATGACGGCGTCGATACCGCGCACGTCGATCGTCTTGATGCCGCGGGCCGAAACCTGCAGCGTCACGTTGCGGCGCAGGGACGGAACCCAGTAGCGCTTCTTCTGAATATTCGGGTCGAACCGACGCTTGTTGCGGCGGTGCGAGTGCGAAATGCTGTGACCAAAGCCGGGGATGGCTCCGGTTACCTGGCAATAAGCTGCCATGATCTCTCCTCCAGTTGTAGTAAATATGACGGTCCTCAAAAAACAGACACAAGGCCAAAGCGCCTAAGCACCTGCCATAAAGAGCGTCCCGCCACCAGTTTTGACACCGTTATTACTGCGACTTTCCGGAGGTTGACCTGGCGGGGTGAGATCCAGCCGAAGTGCCTCGCCGCGGGGAAGACGGTGAAGTTCAGGATGCCAAGCAGTATCTGCCGGGACAGCCTTCAATTCTAGGTTTATACGGGTGGCCGCGCAAATGTCCATTGTCCCTCTGTGGAAGCGGGCCCTCTGAACACAGGCGCAACTTAACGCCTCTCCATCCTAGGGGCAACCCGGCTTTCATTCAAACCGGGGGGATACTGTACCCGGCAAAGGTGCCTGACCTCACCCTCAGGACGACGACGACGGCTTTTCCACCGCTCCGTCCGCCCCGACAACCACCACCGCAGCATCCGGATCCAGCTCTGCGCCGTTCAGTTCGGTGCCGCCGCCGATCACGGCGCCGGCATCCACGATCGCGTTGCGGAGCTTAGCCCCGGAGCGGATCCGCACGTCGCCCAGAATCACGCAGTTTTCCACCTCGGCACCGGCTTCCACCAGGGAACCGGGGCCCAGGACGCTGCGGCGGACGCTGCCCTCCACCCGGGAGCCCGGCGCGAGCAGGCTGCTGGAGACCCTGGCGCCTTCGCCGGCGAAACCGGGCAGCCGGCGCGGCGCCGCGCTGAGGATCGGCCACCGCGGGTCATCGAAGTTCAACCCCCGGCCGTCAATGAGGTCCATGTGCCCCTGGTGGTAGCTGCGCGGCGTGCCCATGTCCCGCCAGTAGCTGTCCAACCGGTGTTCGGCTACTTTTTCGGTCCGGACCAGGTAGGGAATCAACTGGTCGCCATAGTCTTCCAGCTGGCCGTCCCTCTCCATCAGGTCATCCATGGCCTGCAGCAAAACGTTGGCGTCATAGAGGAAAATCTCCGCGGCGACGAGGTCAGACTTCGGGTTCTCCGGCTTGTACTCAAAGCCCCTGACCATGCCGTCCTCCACCTGCACCACCCCGTGGTCGGAGGGATTATGGCGAATCTTCGTGGTCACCACCGTGAGCGCAGCTTTGGTCCGCTCGTGGGTGTCCAGGACGTCCCGGTAATCGAGCCGGTAGAGGTGGTCCGCGCTCAGGACGAGGACCAGGTCAGGATCATATTCCCGGATGTAGTCGGCCTGCCGGTAGAGCGCGTCTGCGTTGCCATCGGAAAAACCTTCGCCCTCGCCGCCCTGGTAGGGCGGCAGGACCCGCAGGCCTCCGTTGGTTCGGTCCAGGTCCCAGGGACGGCCGCTGACCAAGTGGTCGTTGAGGGATTTCGGCTTGTACTGCTCCACGATCCAGACATCGGTCAGGCCGCTGTTGTGCAGATTGGACAACGGAACGTCAATCAGCCGATAGGAACCGGCGACTGGCATGGCCGGCTTGGCACGGTGGTCGGTGAGCGCACCGAGGCGCCCGCCTGTTCCGCCGGCAAGGATGATGGTCAGAATTCGGGGGGCGTGCATGGGGGATTACCTCTCGAAGGGGGCGGTAGTCTCTCTGCTGTCCTTCAAGGCTAACAAATGCCGTTATCCGGATTGTTGTCCTCAACGATGCTGTTGCCCGGCTCAATCCGGCTCAGGATGCGGCGGCCAATGCGTTCAAGGTCCGCCACATCCCGCGCGTCCAGTCCGTCAAAGACAAGGTTCCGCACTGAGCGGACGTGGTCGGGAGCGAGCTGCTCCAGGGCCGCCATGCCCTCGTCCGTCAGAGATGCGGTCGTAACGCGCGCATCATCCGGAGACGGAGAGCGTTCCATCCAGCCGCGGCCTTCCAACTTCTTGACCACATGCGAAAGCCGGGACAGTGATGCGTTGGACCGGGCGGCCAATTCACTCATCGGCAGGTTCCGGTCCGGAGCCTCGGACGTCATCGCCAGGACATGGTAGTCAAAGAGCGTGATCCGGGACCGCTTGAACAGCTCAGCGTCCAGCGTGGGATTGAGCCGTGTGGCCAGGGCGTACAGCGCGAGCCACGCCCGCCGTTCGTCGGAGGACAACCAGCGGACGGGGGTTGGCTCGCTTGTGTTCATGCTGCCATTCTCCCATGCGTGGTTGAGCCTTCAATGAAGGGCGGACGCGGCTCCCGCTGTCTCTGCTATTTGTCGGAAACGGCGGCTACGGTGTCGAACGGCAGGGAATCGACGTCGAGCCGGGGGTTTTCGTCCTGGGTCGCCACCAGTTCCCGGGCCTCGGCGGGCGTGTCCACGCTGGGCATGGAGCCGGGCATGGGCCGGTTGGCGGATTCCCGCATGACGTAGACCGCCACGGCGCCAACCACGGACGTTGCCATCAGCCAGAATGCCGGCATCAGGTCGTTGTCCGTCAGGTTGATCAGACCCTGCATAATCAGCGGCGCAGTGCCGCCGAAGATTGCCACCGCGAAGTTGTAGGAGATACCCATGGCTCCGTAACGGCTTGCCGTGGTGAACAGGGCCGGAAGCGCGGAGGCAAGGTTGGAGACGTAGAACGTTACGGGCACGGCCAGCAGCACCAGCCCCAGCAGGGTGGACCAGACCGGGCCCATGGCGATCAGCAGGAACGCCGGGACCGCCAGTACAATGGTGGAACCTGCACCCATCAGCAGCACCGGACGGCGGCCAATGCGGTCCGACAGCTTTCCGCACAGCGGAATGCACAGTGCCATCAGCACCAGGACGGGGATGGTCAGGAGCGTACCGTGCAGCGGATCGTAGCCCATGGAATCCGTGAGGTAGGACGGCATGTAGGACGTGAGGGTGTAGCCCACGGTGTTGGCAGCGGCAACGAGCACCATGGCCACCAGGATCGGGCGCCAGTAGAGGCCGATCATGGCCAGGGTGCCGGGAGGTGCCGTTTCACTCTGGGGATTGCCTGAAGCCGCATTTTCTTCCTGCGCATCCAGGGTTGCCTGGAACGCCGGGGATTCTTCGATCTTCAGCCGGAAGTACACGGCAATCAGCCCCAGCGGGCCGGCGATGAGGAACGGAATGCGCCAGCCCCAATCCAGCATGGTTTCCTCGCTGAGGGAGAGCTGCATGATGGAGACCACGCCGGCACCGAGGGCGAAGCCCATGTAGCTGCCCAGGTCCAGGATGCTGGAGAGGTAACCGCGGCGCTTGTCCGAGGCGTATTCCGTGACAAAGGTAGTGGCACCGGCATACTCGCCGCCCGTGGAGAAACCCTGTATGAGCTTCATCAGGATCAGCAGGGCCGGAGCCCACATGCCGATCTGGTCGTATCCGGGCAAGAGCCCGATCACGAAGGTGGAAGCTGCCATCATGATCAGCGTTACGGCCAGGATCTTTTGGCGGCCCAGCCGGTCACCGAGGCGGCCGAAAACGACTCCGCCCAGGGGACGGGCCAGGAAGGTGGCAGCGAAAACGCCAAGGCTGAAGATCAGCTGGGCGGAGGCGTCGGCCTCGGAGAGGAAAACGGCACCCATGGTGACGGCAAGGTAGCCGTAGACACCAATATCGAACCATTCCATGGTGTTGCCGACAACGGTGCCGCCAACGGCTTTTTTCATCATCGATTTGTCGACGACGTTCACGTCATCGACCTTCAGTCGCCGGCGCCTGAGGACAGGACGGCGCACGGTGGGTGCATCTTTAGGCATGGTGGCTTTCTTTCCTAGAAGTCAGCTGCGTGTATCGGAAGCAACCGGCCATACGCCGCAAAAAGGCGTCAGCAGACCAACAAGTTTAGGAAAAACAGCGGGGGTTGCCGAATTATCAGCACGCCTGGACCGATTTGAGCGCACTCATTCGGAGGTAAACTCCACGAATTTACGGGGCTGGCGGGGAATTCTGTGAAACACCTCACCATAACCGTTTTCAGCCCGTTAAAAACCCGATTCAGGAACGCACGGGAACCGGCAGATGCACCGGAACCGGGTACTTGGGCGAGAGGTTGTCCCCCGAGGAGACCCCCCTCAGCCGGCGGCCCACCCACGGTCCCAGATACTGCTTGGCCCACCGGGCGTCCCGGCGCAGCTGATCCGCCCGGGTCCGGGCCGGCAGCTTGTCCAGCTCCGGCACATCAATGGCATCCGTGGACCGCAGGACCTCCAGGACTTTCTTGGCGGTCAGCATGTGTCCGGCGGGGGACATGTGCAGCCGGTCGACGTCCCAGTACCTTTCGTCCTGCAGTTCCTTCATCCGCCAGTAATCCACCAGTTCCGCACCGCGGCGGTCAACAGCTTCTCGCACCAGCTCGTTGTACAGAGCCGTACGTCCCCTGGTGGCCCCGAAGACGGGGGCGCGGCCGGAGTCGAACCCGGTGAACACGAGCACAGCGGCACCGGAGGCGCGCAGGGCTGCTATCCCGGCGTCGTACGCGTCCACCAGGGCATCAATGTCCACTTTGGGCCGCAGGATGTCATTACCGCCGGCGTACAGGGTCACCAGGGTGGGCTCCAGGGCGAGGGCGGCGTCGATCTGCTCCGCGAGCACCTGGTGGAGTTTCTTGCCGCGGATTGCCAGGTTGGCGTATCCCCAGGACTCGTCGGCAAGGATCAGCTGTTCGGCCACGCGGTCCGCCCAGCCCCGCACGCCGTTGGGGCGGGAATCATCCCAGTCCCCCACACCTTCAGTGAAAGAGTCGCCCAGGGCAACGTATCGAGAAGTAAAAGTCACTCCCACAGGGTACAAGCCGATTCGCTACTTTCCGCATCCGCCCCGGGCCGGCGCCAAGGCGGATTAGACTCTGAACAAGCCGTACCGCAGCAATCAAAGGAACCCATGGCCAGCTCATCTGCCCAAAAGCGCCAGCGTGTCGCCGTCATCGTCAATCCCATCAAGAAAACGGATGTGGACATCCGCGCCCTGGTGGACGGAATTTGCCGGGACGAAGGCTGGGACGAGCCGCTCTGGCTGGAGACTACTGCGGAGGATCCCGGCCGCGGCATGGCTCGCCAGGCGCTGGAAGCCGGCGTTGATCTGGTGATTGCCGCCGGAGGCGACGGCACGGTGCGCTGCGTCGCCGCGGAGCTGACGGGTACGGACACTCCCCTGGGCCTGCTTCCCCTGGGAACGGGAAACCTGCTGGCCCGGAACCTGGACATTGCCGTGGATGATCCGGCAGCCGCCGTCACGGCCGCCCTGACCGGAACTGACCGCAATATCGACGTCGTCCACGTCACGCTGGACCGTGCGCTGAAAGGCGATGTCTTCTTGGTCATGGCCGGTCTTGGCTATGACGCGGCCCTCATGGGCGACACGAATGATGCGCTCAAGGACCAGGTGGGCTGGCTGGCTTACGTGGATGCCGGCATCCGCAACCTGCCCGGCAAACCCGTCAAGAGCACCATCCGGATGGACGGCGGGAAGGAAATTCACGGCTATCCGCGCAGCGTCATGGGCGGGAACTGCGGAAAGATCATGGGCGGACTTGAAATCTTCCCCGGCGCCCGGATTGATGACGGGCTGCTGGACATCATGACCATGGCCCCCAAGGGCCGGCTTGGCTGGCTCGGCGTGATGGCAGGCCTGCTGCGCCGGGGCAAGGGCAAGCAGGCGTCGGTGGAGTATTACCAGTGCAAGGAAGCGGAAATCTTCACGGAAATCCCGCAGGAGTTTGAGGTCGACGGCGACAACCTGGGTAAGGCTTCCCACGTGGCCTTCCGGGTGGATCCCAGCGCGCTCCGGGTCCGCATGCCGCAGGGACCCAAGGATCCTGCCATCCTCAGCAACCCGCAGGTCTAGCAAACGCACGGAGCCGGCCCCGAATGCGGGGCCGGCTCCGTGCGTATATGCAGTTTCAGGAATGTGCCGGTGAGGGAGGCGCAGCCTAGAGTCCCAGCCAGACAGCGGGATCCTGGTATTCCTCGTTCAACAGCACTTCAAAGTGCAGGTGCGGGCCGGTGGAGTTCCCGGTGCTGCCAACGGCGCCGATCACTTCGTTGAAGCCCACTTCCTGGCCCACCTCAACCCAGATTTCGTTGAGGTGGTTGTAGGTGGTCTGCACGCCGTCTCCGTGGTCCACCACAATGCGCAGGCCCCCGTACTGGTGGTACTCCGCGTAAACCACGGTCCCCGGGGCGGTGGACTTCACCGGGGTGCCCAGAGCGGCGCCGAAGTCGATTCCGGTGTGCCATTCCAGGGCACCGTTGCCCAGCAGCGGGTTCTCCCGCCAGCCGAACGGAGACGTCACGCGCAGGGAGTCCAGGGGTACGGAGGCGGCTTCCTCTGCAGGTTCCGCAGCCGGTTCAGCCGCAAGTTCCGGAGCAGGTTCAGCCGCAGGTTCCGCAGCCGGCTCCGCAGCCGGAGCTTCCTCCGCCGGCGGAGCAGGCTGGGCGTTCTCTTCAGGGGCCGGCTGTGCCGGAGCCAGATCCGTCACTATTGCTGTCCGGTCCAGGGCCAGTGCGTTCTGGGACGCTTCAGCGGTCCCCAGAACCACCGAGCCCAGTGCGAGCACTGTGCCCGCACTCAGGGCACAGGTCCTGCGGACCGGGTCGGACATCCGGTGCGGATTCAGCTGCGTTGCCAGATTCGAAACGCGTTCCCGGAGTTCGGACAGAAAGTGCGGGGTCTGCAATGAGTATTTCGTAATCCATCACCTCTGAGCAGTTGTCGGCCAAGGGGTAGTGAAAGGCAAAATCTCTATGAGGCGGGAGCCCTGCTCCCAGCGGTTTTAACTTTAAGACCGGGCACGGGGCAATTACACAAAAATGTGAGCAATTACCGGACCCTCGCAGATCCGCGTCACAGCGGAGCTTTCCGGCAGCGGCAGGCTTAGAGCACTACGACTCGGCGCGCCCGCTGCGCCAATACCCCATGAACGCAACCTGTTTCCGGTCGATTCCGGCTTCGGTAACCAAGTAGCGGCGCAGCCCGCGGACCACTGCGGCTTCGCCGGCAATCCAGGCATAGAACGGCAGCGCCCCGGACGGGGTATGCGGGTTCGGCGTTCCCTGCACCGCTGCCGGAGTCAGCCGCTGCGGGGTCTCCCAGAGGATGGTTTCATCCACGTTGACGTCTTCAATCTGAGGCCGGGGCGGCACCGGCGCTCCGTCCACGGAAGCCCAGCCCGGCAGGACGACGGCGTTGCGGACGGCGGCCTCGAGCAGTTCGCCGTGCGGCCGGGCGCCGCGGGGCAGCCAGGTCACCTCCACGGCGGATTCCGTGGATACCGGCTGTTCGTCGGTTCCGGAGGGAACCTCCAACAGCGCGTGCCCGGTGATATCTGCGGGCAGGGATTCCAGGATTGCGGTGATGGCCGGAACTGCGGTTTCATCCCCGGCGAGCAGAATGTGGCGTGCCATGCCCGGCCGCCATTCAATGCCGCCGTAAGACTCGGCGGTGACGCAGTGGGCAGCGTTGGGGCCAATAATGCTGACCCGGTCCCCGGGTTTCGCGTCGGCGGCCCAGCTGGAGGCAGGACCGCCCCGTCCCTGCTCATCGAAGTGCAGGACAAAATCCACGTCGATTTCGGGTTCCGCACCGGAGCAGCGGGCTGCCCGGACCGTGTAGGTCCGCATGGAACCCCTGACGGCCGCATCCAGCTGCAGCCAGTTCCGGTACCAGGAGGTGTCGCTGCAGTCGAACTCCGGCACGGGGATCTGCCGGCCGTCGGTGCCGATGGAGGGCACCACCACTTTGATCCGCAGGTCATGGGTCAGCCCCTGCACGCCGAATTCCGCCAGGCAGGACCCTGCAAAGGTGATGCGCTGGAAGTTTTCGCTGAGCCGCTGGATCCGGCGTACTTCCACATCGAAGCACATCACGGCTCCCGTACTTGAGGCACGGCGGGCCTTGCGGGGTGCCGCAGTTGCTCCGGTGCGGATATTGACCTGCGTCACGATGCGGCCTCCAGGCGGGTTTCTGATTCGGGTTCGGGGCGGGCGTCCTGCGGGTTGGGCAGATAGCCCACGGGTTTGGGCGGTTCGGTCTCCGCGCGCGGACGCGCATGGTGGCGGCCGAGCGGCACCACCATGGGGGTTCCGGAGACCGGATCTTCAATGACCCGGGATTCAAGGCCAAATACGTCGCGGACCAGGTCCTCGGTCAGGATGTCCGCCGGCGCACCCTGGGCAGCAATGGAGCCGGACTTCATGGCAATCAGGTGATCGGCGTACCGGGCGGCAAGGTTCAGGTCATGCAGGACGATTGCCACAGTGGTGCCCGCCCGGCGGTTGAGGTCCGTGACGAGATCCAGCACCTCAATCTGATGGGTGACGTCCAAGAAGGTGGTGGGCTCGTCCAGCAGCAGGATCTCCGTCTCCTGGGCCAGGGCCATGGCAATCCACACCCGCTGGCGCTGGCCGCCGGAAAGCTCGTCCACGTTCCGTTCAGCCAGGTCCAGGGTCCCGGTGGCTTCCAGCGCGGCGGCGACGGCGTCGTCGTCGTCGGGCGTCCACTGGCGGAACCATCCCTGGTGCGGATAGCGGCCCCGTCCCACCAGGTCGGCCACGGTGATGCCGTCCGGTGCGGTGGGCGTCTGCGGCAGCAGGCCAAGCGTGCGGGCCACCTCTCGGGCGGGCCGGGCATGGATGTCGCGGCCGCCCAGCAGCACGACGCCGCCGGCCGGCTTGAGCAGGCGTGACATGCCCCGCAGCAGAGTGGATTTTCCGCAGGCATTGGCCCCGACGATGATCGTGATCCGGCCGGCGGGCAGAGTCACGGACAATCCGTCCACGACCACGCGCTCGCCGTAGGAAAGCACCAGATCCCGGGCACTCAGGGTGTTGTCGTTGGGTTTTGTGCCCATCTCAGCCTCCTCGGCCTACGCGGTTGGCGGTGACCAGCAGCCACAGCAGGAACGGGGCGCCGAGGGCACCGGTCACTACCCCCACGGGCAGTGATATTCCGGGTACCAGATTGGCTCCGGCAAAATCGGCCGCAAGAACGATCACCGCTCCCACCAGGGCTGATACGGCGAGGGAGTTGCGCCCGCCCAGCAGCCGGCGCGCAATGGGCCCGGAGAGGAACGCAATGAAGGAGATCGGCCCGGCAGCGGCGGTGGCCACGGCAGCCAGTGCCACTCCGGCGGCGAGCAGTCCCAGCCGTGACGCTTCCACCCGCACGCCCAGGCCTGCCGCTGTGTCATCACCCAGTTCAAGTCCGCGCAGCTGCCGCGCCAGGACCGCAGCCGCGGGGAGCAGGACGACCAATGCCGCGGCCAGGGGAACGGCGCGGTCCCAGCTGCTGGAGTTCAGGGAACCGTTCAGCCAGATCAGCGCCTGGGACGCAGTCCGCACGTCGGTGCGCGTCATCAGGAAGGTCACGATGGACTGCATGACGGCCGCGAACCCGATGCCCACCAGGATCAGCCGGTAACCGGCCGCGGCGCCGCGGCGGGACAGCAGGTAGATGGCCAGCGCCACCACCAGTGCCCCGCACAGGGCAGCCAGCGAAACCGTACTCCCGGCGGCACCGAAAACCACAATGGCCGTTACTGCGCTGGCGCTGGCACCGTAGCTGATGCCGATGATGTCCGGGCTGGCGAGCGGATTGCGCAGCATGGTCTGGAAGATGCTGCCGGAAATCCCGAACGCGGCGCCCACCATGAGGCCGATGACGGCCCGCGGGAGCTTGCTCTCCATCACGATGAAAGTGGCGCCGGGAATCTGTTCCCCGCCAAGGATCCGGAAAAAATCGGGGATGGTGACGGTGTAGGTTCCCAGCAGGATGCTGACGGCAAAAAGGATGACGACGGCGGCGGCCAGGACCGCAGTTACGGTGTGGCCGCGGCGGAGGGACCGGCGGCGGGCCGCCCGGACCAGGGCCGCTCCGGGCCCGGCATCCGTACGCCTGCGGGCACCGGATTCCCCCGGCGTTCCCGCCTGCTTCAGCAGCGCGCTCACAGCTGGGCCTGCTTCCGGCTGCGGACCAGCCAGATGAAGACCGGGGCGCCGATGATTGCGGTCATGACCCCCACCGGAACTTCACCGGGGGGCAGCACCAGACGGCCGATGATGTCCGCCGCGATCAGCAGCACCGGTGCCAGGACCAGGGAAAAGGGAAGGATCCACCGGTAGTCCGGGCCGGTCAGGGAGCGGACCATGTGCGGGATAACCAGCCCCACAAAACCAATGGGTCCGACGGAGGCCGTGGCGGCGCCGCACAACAGCACCACTCCCAGCGCAGTGACTGCGCGGCTGAGGCCCACCCGCTGCCCCAGTCCGCGGGCCAGGTCATCGCCCAAAGACAACCCGTTCAGTGCCCGGCCGGCGCACAGGGTAATGACGGCGCCAACCGCGAGGAAGGGAGCGACGGCGGTGATGACGTCCCAGCCCCCGCCGGAGAGGCTGCCCGCCTGCCAGAACCGGAAGATGTCCAGCGTCTGCTGGCTGGAGACCAGCACTGCGCTCATCAGTGAACCGAGTCCGGCGGACAGTGCGGCACCGGCCAGGGCAAGTTTCACCGGAGTGGCTCCCTCCCGGCCCAGACTCGCCACGGTATAGACCAGGACGGCGGCCAGTGCCGCCCCGGCCAGCGCAAACCAGACATATCCGAGGAAGGTGGAAACTCCGAAGCCGTAGATGCCGAGCACCACAAAGAACGCCGCCCCGGCATTGACGCCAAGAATCCCGGGATCCGCCAGTGGATTTCGTGCCACGCCCTGCATGGCGGCACCGGCGAGTCCCAGCGCTCCTCCGGCCAGCAGACCGAGCACGGTGCGGGGAATCCGGGACAGGACCACCGCGTGGTCGCCGTTCGCCGGGTCGTTGGCGGTCAGGGCGTCAATGACGGTTCCGAAGGGAAGAGCGCGGGCCCCGAAGGCAACCGATGCCAGGCAGGCCAGCGCCAGCAGACCGAGGGAGGCGGCCAGCAGGGCCAGCCGGCGGCCGTTCCGGGCAGGCCCTGACGGGGACGGCACTTGCCGCGCCGGCGCCCCGGACCGAATGTTCTGCGGTGCCGGTGCGGGGGAGCTGATGTTCACGCCCACGGCGGCACCTCCTTAAGACGGAATGGTCTTAAGTAAGGCTAACCTACGGTCGCGGCGCTTAAGAAACATTTCTGTGCCCTATTACCGTCCGGCTGACGTAATAGCCGCAGGACCGGTTGGACTCAGAGTGCTCCGTGCCCCGGAGCGACCTGTTCACCCTCGCGCACCGGTCCCGGAGGCGTTCCGTCGCCGAACGGCCGGCCGCCGAGCTGCTCGCGGTGGTGTTCGGTCAGCCAGCCGGACAGATCCGGGCCCTTGGGCACGATCCCGGTGGGGTTGATGTCCTCGTGGACGATGTAATAGTGGGCTTTGATCTGCTCAAAATCCACGGTGTCCCCGAAGCCCGGCGTCTGGAAGAGATCCCGGGCGTAGCCCCAGAGATTCGGCATTTCCGTGAGCTTGTTCCGATTGCACTTGAAGTGGCCGTGATAGACCGCGTCAAACCGCACCAAGGTGGTGAAGAGGCGGACATCGGCCTCGGTGATCGTATCCCCGACAAGGTAGCGCTGGCGGGAGAGCCGGTCCTCGAGCCAGTCCATTGCCGCCCACAGGCGGTCGTAGGCGGCGTCGTACGCTTCCTGGGATCCGGCGAAGCCGCAGCGGTAAACACCGTTGTTGATCTCGGTGAAGACGCGCTTGTTGACGGCACGCATCTCCTCCATGTGCTCCGCCGGCAGCAGGTCCGGAGCTCCCTCGCGGTGGAAGTCCTTCCACTGCGTGGAGAAGTCCTCGGTAATCTGCGGGAAATTGTTGGTCACCACGGCTCCGCTGGGAATGTCCACGATGGCCGGAACGGTAATGCCGCGGCTGTATCCGGGCGTGCGCCTGAAAAAGGCTTCCTGCAGGCGCTCAATACCCAGCACGGGATCCCTGCCGTCCGGATCCAGGTCGAAAGTCCAGCTGCGGGCATCGTGGGTGGGCCCGGGGGTTCCCAGCGAGATGGCGTCTTCCAGGCCCAGGAGCCGGCGCACAATGATGGTCCGGTTGGCCCAGGGGCAGGCCCGGGCAGCGATCAGCCGGTACCGCCCCGCTTCCACCGGATAGCCGTCGCGGCCGTCGCGCGTGATCCGCGTTTCGATGTAGTTGGTGTCCCGGGTGTATTCCGTTCCGCCGGTGACATACGCTCCGCGCGTGCTGAACTCCGAGCCGTTGTCCTGGTCTGTTGCAGTGCTGTCAGCCATGGGATTTCCCGTTCTGGTGCGTGCTTCGTTCTGGTACTCAACCCTAACGGCGCCAACCGGTCCTGCATTCCCTGCTCCGCCGCCCGACTCACCGGTAGAGTCGAAGACAACGCCAGCCGTATCCCATCACCATCAGCCGGAGGAATTGAGCCACATGCGAGTAGCTGTTATCGGAGCAACCGGAAATGTTGGCACAGCCCTGCTGCGCCGGCTGGCACAGGCCCGCGGTGAACGCGGAGGGGACCTGGAAATTGTGGGCATTGCCCGCAGGGTGCCCGACACCAGCGCCCCGCCGTACGACGGCGTCCAGTGGCACAGCATCGATATCGCCACCGGTGAGGGCCGCGAGAAGCTGACGGAGGCACTGAGGGGAGCCGACGCCGTCGTCCATCTTGCCTGGGCCATCCAGCCCAACCATGACGAGGCGGAGCTGCACCGCATCAACGTGCACGGAACTGAAAACGCGCTGGCGGCAGCAGCGGCGGCAGGAGTGCGCCAGTTTGTCTGCGCCTCCTCCGTGGGGGCCTACTCCCCTGCGCCCAAGGACCGGCTCACCGACGAGTCCTGGCCGGCACGCGGTATCGCCAGCTCGCACTACAGCCGGCACAAGGGCGAGCAGGAAGCACTGCTGGACGCGTTTGAGCGTGAGTACCCCGAGATCCCCGTGGCCCGGCTTCGTCCGGGCCTGATCTTCTCGTCGGACGCCGGAAACGAAATCGGCAATTACTTCCTGGGGCCGCTGGTTCCAAAACTCATCCTGAACAAGCTCAGCCTGCCGCTGATCCCCCTGCCGCAGGAGTTTTCCTTCCAGATTGTCCACGCCGATGACATGGCAGATGCCTACTGGCGGGTGCTGGACCAGCGTGCCGAGGGCGCCTTCAACATTGCCGCGGATCCGGTGATCACTCCGGAGATCCTCGCCGGGGTGCTCGGCGCCCGGCGCCTGCTGAACATTCCGGTGAAACTGGTGCGCGCCGTTGTCGGCCTGACCTGGGCTGCGCACCTGCAGCGCACCGATCCTGGCTGGATCGACATGGCGGCCGGCGCGCCGATCATGGACACCTCGCGGGCGCGGGAGGTTTTGGGCTGGAACCCGCGCCGCACCTCCATTGAATCGCTGAAGTTTGTTCTGGACGGACTGACCCGGGGTGAAGGGGTCAAAGGCTCACCGCTTCTCGCTCCGCGGCGCTGAGCGCAGCCCGGACGTCCTCTTCCAGCAGCTCCGCGTTCAGGCCCACCGCAAGGCGGTAGGCATCCCCGGCAGCAGCCACCACCTGGCTGGAAGGATCGGTGACGTTGCCAACAGCCCAGATGCCGTAGGCGCCGGTCCGCCCGGTGGAGTCGGTTTCAAGGCAGCCGTCGGCATCCCGGCGGCACCCGGGAACCGACCACGGCAACGGGTCCACCGAGGCGCCGGGTTCACAGAACACGGCCCGGCAATCCAGCTGCCGCCCGTCTGCCAGTGCCACGCCCGTGAGGGCATCATCATGCACCAGCAGGTTCTCCGCGGTGCCCTCCACGATCTGAACGCCCATGGCCGTCAGGGACCGGACATCCTCCGCCGTCAGGTCCAGTCCTTCCTGGACGAGCAGCGTCACCTCTGACGAAAAGCTGCGGACCAGGAATGTCTGCTGCACCGAGGACGGGCTTGAACCCAAGACAACCAGCGGACGGTCCGCCACCTCCCAGCCGTGGCAGTAGGGGCACTGCAGCAGGTCCTTGCCCCAGCGCTCCCGTGCCCCGGAGACCTCCGGCAGGACATCCCGCAGCCCGGTGGCAATGACCACGTGCCGGCCGCGCAGCACCCTTCCGTCCGCCAGCTTCACCGACCGGTCCGGCTGCAGCTGTGTGGCCTGCCCGGACAATACGTCCACGTCATACCGTTCCAGGTCGGAGCGGCACAGCTCCAGCAGATAGTCCGGAGCAACGCCGTCGCGGGAGGGAAAGCCGTGAACATGGTCGGCGGGAGAATTGCGGGGGTGGCCGGCGTCGATCACCGCCACCTTGCGGCGGGCACGTCCGAGCACGGTGGCCGCCGTCAGGCCGGCGATTCCTCCGCCAATAATCACCACGTCATAGCGGGCAGCGGGGGCAGCAGAAGCAACAGTCATAATTCCTTTGTACAACAGATTTCGGGAAATAGTCAGCAGGCTTACTTGTGCCATAAAATTGCTCCCATGGACAACAGCACACGGGCCGCATCAGGCTCCAAACTCAAGCAGGGGATCACCGGTCCCATGCTGTATCTCTTCATCCTGGGGGATGTTCTGGGAGCGGGAATCTACGCTCTGGTGGGCGAGGTCTCCGGCGAAGTCGGCGGCGCCGTGTGGGTGCCGCTTGCAGTGGCCCTGCTCCTGGCGCTGCTCACGGCTTCCTCCTATGCGGAACTGGTCACCAAGTATCCCCAGGCCGGCGGAGCCGCGGTTTTTGCCGCACGCGCCTTCAAACGCCCTGCCGTTTCCTTCCTGGTGGGGTACTGCATGCTGGCGGCCGGGGTCACCAGCGCCGCCGGGCTGTCCCTGGCGTTTAGCGGCGACTACCTGTCGCCGTTCCTGGATGTGCCGCCGGTGCCCACGGCCATTGTCTTCCTGCTTCTCATCGCCCTGCTCAACGCGCGGGGAATTTCCGAGTCCGTGCGCAGCAATGTGGTGATGACGGTTATCGAACTCTCCGGCCTGATCCTCGTGATTGTGCTGGTGGCGTTCATGGTGGGCCGCGGAGACGGTCACACCGAGCAGATCACGCAATTCACCGACGGCGTCAACCCCGCAACGGCCGTCCTGGGCGCATCGGTGATCGCGTACTACTCCTTCGTGGGCTTTGAAGTGTCCGCCAATGTTGCCGAAGAGGTCCGCGACGTCAGCCGCGTCTATCCGAGGGCACTCTTCGGGGCTCTGCTGACGGCCGGAGTGGTGTACGTGCTGATCGGCCTGGCGGCTGCGTCCGCCCTGCCCACAGAAGACCTGGCCAATTCCAGCGGACCGCTCTTGGATGTGGTCAGCGCCACCGGATACGGCGTACCGGATTGGCTGTTCAGCCTGATTGCACTGGTAGCCGTTGCCAACGGCGCCCTGCTGACCATGATCATGTCCAGCCGCCTGACCTACGGAATGGCCGAACAGGGCCTGTTCCCCGGGGTCTTCGCCAAGGTCCTGCCGAACCGCAAGACGCCATGGGTGGCCATCATTGCCACCACCGCCGTCGCCATGATCCTGACGATGACCGGCGAGCTGGCCTCACTGGCTGAAACCGTGGTGCTGCTCCTGCTCTTTGTCTTTCTGAGCACCAACATCTCTGTCATTGTTCTGCGGAAGGACGAGGTGGACCATAAGCACTTCCGCACCCCCCTGGTACTGCCCTACCTCGCCATTGCCTCCTGCATCCTGCTGCTGGCCCAGCAGTCCGGGGCGGTGTGGCTGCGGGCCGGAATCCTGCTCGCCCTCGGAGTGATCCTGTACTTTGTGCGCCGGGTGGTCAAGGCCAAGCAGCACTAGCCGCAGCAAACCCACAAGAGGCCGGCCCCGAGCGTTCAAGCTCGGGGCCGGCCTCTTGCGGAGTCAGCTAACGCAGGATGGCTGCGTTGTCAGCTAGCGCAGGTCGTCGTCGTAATCCTTGCCCGCGTGCTGCTGGCGCAGCTCGCGGCCCTGCTCAATGTCCTTTTCCATCTGTTCCTGGCGCTTGTCGATCTGGCGCGTGTCACGCGGGGGAAGCTGGACGGACTCCTCGGCCTGGATTCCGGCCTGCAGTTCGCGTCCGCGCTCCACCTCGGCGTCAAACTCGGCACCGAACAGCAGCGACACGTTAGCCAGCCAGAGCCACAGCAGAAGCACGATCACGCCACCAATGGCGCCGTACGTGGCGTTGTAGTTGCCGAAGTTTGCCACGTAGAAGCTAAAGCCCAGCGTGACGATCCCCAGCACGATCAGTGCGATGAATGCACCCATGCTCATCCAGCGGAATTTGGGCTGCTTCACGTTGGGAGTGGCGTAGTACAGAATGGCCACGAGCAAAACGGCGAAGACCAGCATCACTGGCCATTTGGCGATGTTCCAGACCATGACAGCCTCGGAGCCGAGCCCAATAAAGTTGCCCAGCGTTTCGGCAACCGGGCCGCTGAGCACCAGCATCATCAGCAGTGCGGCAACCAGCAGGATGAGGATCAGGGTCACCAGGAGCTGGGTCGGCAGCAGCTTCCAGGCCGGCCGTCCCTCCTCCACTTCATAGATGCGGTTCATGGACCGGCCAAAGGCTTTGACGTAGCCGGAGGCGGACCAGAGGGCGCCGACAATACCGACGATCAGCGCGAGTCCGGCGCTGCTCGAGGACGTCAGCTGTTTGATGGGGCCCTCCAGGACGTCCACGGCGCTGCCGGGGGCGAATTCCTTGAGGAGGTCCAGCATGGCGTTGGTGGTGCTCTCAGCCTGCCCCACCAGTCCAAGAATCGACACCAGTGCCAGCAGCGCCGGGAAGAGTGCCAGGACCGTGTAGTACGTCAGTGCCGCAGCGAGGTCGGTGCACTGGTCCTTGCTGAACTCGCGGAGCGTCTTCCGTGCAATGTACTTCCAGCTGGGCTTGGTGACCTCTGCCGGGCTGTCCGGTTTGCTCGCGTCGTCCGGGCTGGGAGCCGTTTGGGCCCCTTCCCGATTGTCCTGCTGTGCCATCACGGCCTCCTGGATCCATTGGAATACTGGCTTTCATCCTATTGGTAAGTGTGCTTACTCCCAAAGGACCTACTTGTATGGATCCGGTTCCTGCGGCCGCCGGAGTCAAAACTTTTTGTAGTAGTCAGTCAGCAGCGTCTCTTC
Source organism: Arthrobacter sp. TJ-178 (assembly GCF_058269275.1). Classification (NCBI taxonomy): domain Bacteria; kingdom Bacillati; phylum Actinomycetota; class Actinomycetes; order Micrococcales; family Micrococcaceae; genus Arthrobacter; species Arthrobacter sp. TJ-178. The sequence continues at coordinate 800,570 of NZ_JBZCNK010000001.1, forward strand.
CTCCGCGCTGAGGGCGCTGTCGGGGTCCACCTGCGGTGAGTCATCCACGGCCTGCAGGGTGTAATTCACGTAGATGTCTTCGCCGTCGCGCCGTGCGCCGGCCAACGGAACAAAGTGCTGGCGCGTTTCAAAGAGCCCGAGCGCCACCGTAATCCACTCGGGGGCACCGGTTGCGCGATCCAGGTGCACCTCGCCCACAAGTCCCAGCCGTTCACCGTCCTTGGCCCACACGGTGGAACCCTGAAGTTCGTGGACCACAAATTCATCAGCCATTGCTGCACCCCTCTTCAGTGCCCGCCGGCCGCGGGTCGCCTGCCCCAAGCCAGCCAGACGGCGCCCGGGTTGTCAACGGCGGGAAGCTGAACGGCCGCCTTCGAAACCGGCGCTACTCCTCGGAGGAGGATTCCTCACGCTCGTCAAAGACCTGCTGCCCCGGCCCGGTGAAGGAGTGGCGCCGGTCCACTGCTTCAAGGGAGCCGGTGAAGAACTGGGACGTGCTCGTGTCCAGCGGATCTCCGCCACCGGTGGAACGCGGACCGCGGTGCACCTCCGGGGCAGCCGGACGGACCTCTTCCCACCGCTGGCGAGGCAGCGCTCCGGGATGCCATTCCTGCAGATAGGTAACCATCGCTTCGCGCACCAGGCAGCGCAGGTCAAACAGGGTGCCGCTGTCCGCCGCGCTGACCAGGACACGCACGCGCACCATCCCGTTCACCGCGTCGGTTACCTGCAGCACAGAGGTACGGCCGTCCCACAGATCAGTGCCTGAGAGGGTTTCCGTCAGATGGGCGCGCAAATCACCCACCGGCGCCCGCCAGTCCAAATCCAGTTCCACCGTGCCAAGGATGGCGGACTGCTTCCGCGTCCAATTCTCAAAGGGCGTGGTGGTGAAGTAGGCGGAGGGGAGGATCAACCGCCGGTCATCCCACAGATGCACCACCACGTAGGTCATGGTGATTTCCTCGATCGTGCCCCACTGCGTTTCAACCACCACCACATCGTCAACGCGGATGGCGTCGGTGAAGGCCAGCTGCATGCCGGCAAAGACGTTGGTCAGGGTGCTCTGAACGGCAAGGCCCGCAACAATGGAGATCAAACCTGCGGAGGCGAGAATACCGGCTCCCAGCGCCTGCACCTCCGGGATAGTGAGCAGGACGCAGGCCACCGCAATGATGACAATGATGGCCACGCCCACGCGGCGCCCCAGCATCACCTGCGTCTTCAGCCGGCGCATCCGGCGGTTGTCTTTGGTGTCCGTCTTGTACTTGGTGAGGAGCATCGCCTCAACGATGAGCAGGATCACCACGGCCAGCCAGGCAAGGGATGCAATAAGCGCCAGGGTCAGCCCGTAATTGATCGACGGGAACCACTCGGAGCCGCGCATCGTGACGCCCACGGCAATCCGGATGCCTATCAGGGACAGCGTCAGCCGCAGCGGGTTGCGCCCCAGTGCGGTTACCTCGCGGATCCTCGGAACGCGCCGGAAAATCCTTGCGGTGGATTCCCTCACGATCCGGGCCAGCAGCAGGGCCACTGCCACGGCTATGAGAACACCTAAGAGGGGCTTGAACCCGGACACAGCGGAAAGAAGATCTTGCATACGTTCGATCGTGACAGCTTCCCCGGGGGTCCTGTCCAATCGGCAGCGGCTGATTTCCGTGAGATCCGAATCACCCCGGCAACGCCGGAGGGCACCCCTGAATTCAGGGATGCCCTCCTGCGTCAGCCTCGCCCGCTCAAGGGGGCGAACGGCGGACCTATTTGGCGGCGTCGGCCGCAGCGGCCGCCTTGGCGACCATCGGCACTACGTTGTCCAGGGCGTACGGCACGCTGAGGATGTTGATTGCGGAGACCGAGAAGACGCGCTCGGCGTCGGAGTCTGCAACCAGGGCGCCGTTCTTCACGGCGGGGATCTGGCCCAGCAGCGGATCATTGACGATGGCAGCAGCGGCCTCGTCATCGGCAACCCACGTCACGAAGATGTCCGAATCCAGCTGGTTGGCATCTTCATCAGCCCACGGGAAGTAGAAGGCATCGGCGGGCGCATTCTCATCCACCACGGGGGCCTGCACCATGCCCAGCTCGGTCAGGAACTTGGGACGGTTGTCCAGAGAGGTGTAAACCGAGGAGGCTCCCTTGGCGAGGTTGCCGTAGATGAAGGACTTGCCGGCAAGTTCCGGGTACTGCGCACCGGCATCCTTGATGGACTGCTCAGTGTCAGCCACCAGCTTCTCCGCCTTGTCGCTGACGCCGAGCGCCGTACCGATCATCGTGGCGGTGTCCTGCCAGGAAGTGCCCCAGGGAGCATCGGGGTAAGCGACCACGGGGGCAATCTTGGAAAGCTTGTCGTAATCTTCCTGCGTCAGCCCGGAGTACGCAGCAAGAATGACATCAGGGTTGGTGGCTGCCACATCGTCAAAGGCAATGCCGTCTGCTTCGGAGTACTGGACCGGAGCGTTTTCCGATCCGATCGGCGCATCCAGCTCTTCCAGTGCTTCATCGATCCATGGGGTGGTCCCCTGCTCGTTGCCGCCGTACACGATGGTGGGCATGCCCACCGGAACAACGTCCAGAGCCAGGGCAGTTTCCGCATTGGCCCAGGCTACGGTGGCTACGCGCTCGGGAGCAGATTCAATGGTGGTTTCACCAAAGGCGTGCTCAATGGTGACCGGAAACGAATCGGCTGCCGCTTCTGCGGAACTTCCGCTGTCGCTCGATCCGCCGGTAGAGCCGGTTGAGCAGGCGGAGAGGGACAAGACGGCGACGGCGGCAACGGCCGCAGCGCGGCGCATCCGGGACAGGGCCATGGGGGCTCCTTGACTAAGGGTGTGGATTTTTACGAGACGTTGCCCGGAAAATCCGGACAAAGTAAGGCTAACCTATCCTCATGGTAATTACGCAACGTCTATCTTGCGTAATCGGAAGTCCGCCCGGCTGTTATGCCGGGGCTTCTCCGGGATACAGGTAGACCTCGCCGTCGCGCACTTCCACGCGGTGGGCCTTTGCGTTCACCAGGGCGGGCAGGCAGAGTGCCTCACCGGTGCGCAGGCAGAAGCGCGCGGAATGAATGGGGCACTCCACTTCGGTGTCCTCGATCCACCCCTCGGACAGCGACGCCTCCTCGTGGGTGCACGTGTCGTTGAGCGCGTAAAAGTTTCCGTTATCGCTGTGGAACACCGCAATATCGTCGGCTGTTCCGGCAGCCTCGGCGTCGACCTTGACCGCCGTACCTTCTTCGATCTCATCGGCGGCGGCAACCCGAATGCCAACAGTCATTTTCAACCCTCTTCCGGCCTGGGGCCGTAACGATGTTTCCCTCTGCATCAATCACGTTACCCGGCGCGGCCGGCACCGCGCACAAGCCCGCAGCGGGGCTGAGGCCTACAACGGGGCGGAGGCCCCGGCGCCGCGGTGAACTTCCAGCTCCCGGATCAGGGCAATAAGTTCGCTGCGAAGCTCAGGGCGGATATCAGCGCTGAATCCTGCCGCTTCAATGTCATCGGCCCGCACCAGCAGTTGGCGGCCAAGGTCGGAAATGGCCACAACCCTGCGCGGGGCCCCTGCAGCGGCAGGGGGCAATTCACGCACCAGTCCCTGGCGGGCCATGGTCACCAGCGACGTTCCAAGTGTTTGGGCGGTCACCCGCAGCCGCCGGGCCAGTTCGGCGCGCTTCATCGGTCCGTCCGTCTTCAGGACCCTCAGGACAGTGACCCGCTCCTGCGTCAGGCCCACATCCCTCAACCGGTTATCCACTTCCCGCCGCACCAATCGCGCTGCCGTGGACAGCAGCCGGACGGCTTCCCAATCCCCCTCGTTCTGCATTTGCCTGCTTCCCTGTACGTGTTCCGTGTACGTGTCTCCAGTTGGCATGTAAATAATCAGTGTGCTTACCATTCCAACGCTAAGCAGGGGGGTCTTGTCAAGATTCTTACGTCCGGACCGAATGGGCGGACATACTCCCGAACACCCTTTCTGCCCGTGGTGACCGCGCGTATGCTGAGCCGCACGGCCAACGGGGGCTGCCTGGAGCAGCCCGAGCGAAGGGGAAGTGCCATGAGCACAAAGGACCTGCAGGATGCCCGCAGCACCTCGACCGACGGCGCCAAAACGGTCAGGGAACGGGTGGTCACCGCCCGGGATGCCAGGGCGCTGGCGGAGGAATCCCGGATCGCCGAGGACCGGCGCCCCAGTTTCGCCAAGGGCATTTACATGGGCAGCTACAACCTGGACCTCATCCGCCCCCAGCTTCCCGATCCGGAAGAAGCGATCCGGGAACGCGACTTCCTCGACCGGCTGGCCGCTTTCTGCAAGACGCTGGACGGACAGGTGATCGAAACCACCGGCGTCATCCCGGACGACTACCTGCGGGGCCTGACGGATTTGGGGGTTTTTGGCATGAAGATTCCCCGCCGGTATTCCGGGCTCGGGTTGTCCCTCCTTGCCTACGGACGCGCCCTAATGCTGCTCGGATCCGTGCATCCCAGCCTGGGTGCACTGGTGTCCGCCCACCTGTCCATCGGTGTACCGGAACCGGTCAAGGTGTTCGGCACCGAGGCGCAGAAGGAAGAGTATCTGCCCCGCTGCGCGTCCGGAGCCATCTCCGCCTTCCTGCTGACAGAGCCCGACGTCGGCTCCGACCCCGCACGGATGCGTGCCACCGCGGTGCCCTCCGAAGACGGCAGTGAATACGTCCTGAACGGGGTGAAGCTGTGGACCACCAACGGGGTCATTGCGGAACTGGTGGTGGTCATGGCAGCCGTACCGCCGCACGGCACGGAAAAAGGCGGCATCAGCGCCTTCGTAGTGGAAATGGACACCCCGGGGATCACCGTGGAAAACCGGAACAACTTCATGGGCCTGCGGGGCATTGAAAACGGTGTGACCCGGCTGCGCGGCGTGCGGGTGCCGGCTGCCAACCGGCTCGGCAGGGAAGGCCAGGGCCTGAAGATCGCCCTCACCACACTGAACACCGGCCGCCTGTCCATTCCCGCACTGTGCGCCGGAGCGGGGAAGTGGTCACTGAAAATCGCCCGGGGCTGGACCGGCACACGTGAGCAGTGGGGCCAGCCGATCGGCCGGCACGAGGCAGTGGCGAAGAAAGTTGCCTTCATCGCCGGAACCGCCTTTGCCTTGGAGAGCGTCTTTGAGTTGTCGGCTTCCATGGCCGACGCCGGGACCAAGGACATCCGGATTGAGGCAGCGCTGGCCAAACTGTGGGCTTCGGAGATGGCTTACCGGATCGCTGACGAGCTGGTGCAGGTCCGCGGCGGGCGGGGATTTGAAACGGCTGCTTCCCTGGCCGCGCGCGGCGAGCGTGCGGTGGCCGCCGAGCAGCAGCTGAGGGACCTGCGGATCAACCGGGTTTTTGAGGGCAGCACGGAAATCATGCACCTTTTGATTGCCCGGGAGGCGGTGGATGCCCACTTGAAGGCCGCGGGCGATCTGGCCGTAGCCGACGCACCGCTGGGCAACAAGGCCCGGGCAGCCATGAAGGCCAGCGGATTCTACGGCCGCTGGCTCCCCACCCTCGCAGCCGGCCGGGGTTCCGTGCCAACGGCCTACGCCGAATTTGGCCCCCTGGCCGTGTACCTGCGCTACGCTGACCGCGCGTCCCGGCGCCTTGCCCGTTCCACGTTTTACGGGATGGCCCGCTGGCAGGCGGGGCTGGAGCACCACCAGGTGTTCCTGGGCCGGATTGTGGACATTGGCGCTGAACTCTTTGCCGTGTCTGCGGTCTGCATGCGGGCGGAAACCATGCGGCTGAAGGACCCCGCCGCCGGCGCAGAAGCCTATGAGCTGGCCGCCGCCTTCTGCGCCCAGTCACGGGTCCGGACGGACACGCTCTTTGATGACCTGTGGCGCAATTCGGATGCCGAAGACCGGCAGCTCGCCAAAGGAGTGCTGGCGGGACGCTACACCTGGCTGGAAGACGGAGTGCTGGACCAGTCCGAGGGCACCGGGCCGTGGATCTCCGAGTGGGCCAACGGACCGGAGGCCGGTGAGAACCTCCACCGCCGGTACCGGTAAAGGCTGCGCCTCCTAAACACGGCACTTCCCCAGACCGCGCGCGGCCGGCGCTGACTGCCGGCGCTGGAACCCTTGACACGCGATGGCTGCTGCTAAAGACTGGCCGTATCCGCGCGCCATACCGGTCGGTTGGTCGGTATCGCGCCCCGCAGCATCCCAAGGAGCTCCATGCCAGAGAACACCGTCCCCGCCCGCCGGCTGGAAGGAAAAACGGCCATTGTCACGGGCGCCAGCAGGGGCATAGGCCTGGCAGTTGCCCAGCGGTTCGTTGCGGAAGGTGCCCGAGTTTGCATTACTGCACGCAAGCCCGGACCGCTCGCGGAGGCAGCGGCCCTGTTTCCGGAAGACTCTGTCCTGGCTCTTGCCGGCAAATCCGACGACGCCGAACACCGCGCCGAGGTTCTGGACACCGTCGCGGCAAATTTCGGCCGGCTGGACATCCTGGTCAACAATGCCGGCATCAATCCGGTCTACGGCCCGCTGATGGACCTGGATCCGGATGCTGCGCGCAAAATCATGGAGGTCAATCTCTACGGCACCCTCGGCTGGGTGCAGGCCGCCTACCACCACGAGAAACTGGATTTTGCCGGGCGGGGCGGATCCGTCATCAACCTGTCCTCCGTCAGTGCTCAGACGCCGTCCCCCGGCATCAGCTTTTACGGGATCAGCAAGGCGGCCATTGAGCAGCTCACCCGCTCCCTGGCAGTGGAGCTCGGTCCGGCTGTCCGGGTCAACGCCCTGGCGCCCGCGGTGGTCAAGACTCAGTTTGCCCGGGCGCTCTACGAGGGACGCGAAGAGCAAGTTGCCGCTGCCTATCCGCTGGGCCGCCTGGGAACCCCCGACGACGTGGCCGCTGCGGCCGCCTTCCTGGCTTCCGATGACGCAGCCTGGATCACCGGACAGATCCTCAACCTCGACGGCGGCCTGCTGGCTGCCGGCGGCAACGCCTAAGTACGCAAAGGAAGCACCCCATGACTCCGCTTTCCCCTCTGCTGTCCCCCGAGATCGAAGACCTGCGCCTGCGCACCCGCGACTTCATTCGTTCCGTAGTGATACCGGCCGAGCCTGCCCCCGGCGAGCGCCTGGAGGAATCCGAACGGACCCGGCTGCAGGCGGCAGCCAAAGACGCCGGAGTATTTGCCCCGCACGTTGCCCGGGAGTACGGCGGGCAGGGAGTCCCGCTGGCCTCGTGGTCCCCCATCTTCCAGGAAGCCGGTTACTCGTTGATTGGCCCCACGGTGCTCAACTGCCAGGCACCGGATGAAGGCAACATGCACATGCTGGAGCTGATCGGCACGCCGGAACAGAAGGAGCAGTACCTCCGGCCCCTGGTTTCCGGCGCCGCCCGCTCCTGCTTCGGCATGACCGAACCCCATCCCGGTGCAGGATCGGATCCCGCCGCGCTGATGAGTTCTGCAGCAAAGGTGGACGGCGGCTGGGTCATCAACGGCCACAAGCGCTTCACCAGCGGAGCCAACAATGCGGCATTCTGCATCGCCATGGTGCGCACTGCCGCCGTCGACGGCGCCGCCGGAGCGGACTCATCCTCCCCGGCGGCCGCTCCGGCCGGAGCCACCATGCTGCTGGTGGACATGGACACCCCGGGTGTGCGGATCGGCGAGCAGGTCTCCACCATGGACCGGGCCATTGGCGGCGGTCATCCGCACGTACATTTTGAGGATGTCTTTGTCCCGGACACTGCCGTTTTGGGCTCCCCCGGGCAGGGCTTCCGTTACGCCCAGGTGCGTTTGGGCCCGGCCCGGCTGACCCACTGCATGCGGTGGCTGGGGCTGGCGCGGCGGGCAATGGACATTGCCCTGGACCGGACCAACACGCGGGAGATCTTCGGTTCCGCCATGCACGAGCTGGGCATCGCCCAGGACATGCTGGCCCTGAACGTGATGGACCTGGAAACGTCCGACGCAATCATCACTAAAACCGCCGCACTGCTGGAAACCGATGCCAAGGCCGGATCCGCCCTCTCCTCGGTGGCCAAGGCCCATACTTCCGAAGCGGTGTACCGGGTGATCGACCGCTCGTTGCAGCTGTGCGGGGGCGACGGCGTCACCAACAGTTTGCCGCTGGCGTCCTACCTGAACGAGGTGCGGGCCTTCCGCATTTATGACGGCTCCAATGAGACGCACAAGTGGGCCATCGCGCGCCGCGCTTCCACAGCCCGACGGCGCGAAGTCGAAGCAGGCGCGCAGTTCCTGGCGTCCGTCGGCGCCGATCAGTCCTTCACCGGCGCGGGGGCCTGATGTCAGTCACAGCAGTTTCCCTGCAAACCGTCCCCGACGGCCGGGAAGTAGTCGCCACCGCGGCCGATGCCGCAGCACTGGCCTCACCTCCGCTGCTGATCGTGGACGCCGTCACGGCCTTCCTGGACGAGCACAATCTCGGTTCCGGGCCCTTGTCCTGGGCACAGATCGGCGACGGACAGTCCAACGTCACGTACCGCCTGGAGCGCGGAGGCGAGGTTTTCGTGCTCCGCCGGGGTCCGCGGCCGCCCCTGCCCCGCTCAACCCATGACATGATCCGCGAAGCACGCATCCAGCAGCTCCTGCAGGACCGCGGCATTCCGGTACCCGCCATCCTCGCTGTCTGCGCTGACGAATCTGTCCTGGGCGTGCCCTTCTACGTGATGACGTTCCTGGAAGGACTGGTCATCACCGACAGCACTCCCGCCGCACTGAACTCGCCCGAACAGCGGCTGGCCACCAGCAACGCCGTCGTCGACACCCTGGTGCAGCTGCACCAGGTGGACGTCACCACCGGCGATCTGGCGTCCTTCGGGCGGGCCGACGGATATCTGCGCCGGCAGGTGGAGCGATTTTCCGCCCTCTGGGAGATCAACACCACCCGGTCGCTGCCCGATGTCGCCGTGCTGGGCAGCTGGCTGGCCGACAACCTGCCCGCCAGCCAGCAGGCATCGGTGCTGCACGGCGACTACCGTCCCGGGAACCTGATGTTTCAGGCGTCCGCGCCGGCGCGGGTCGCCGCCGTCCTCGACTGGGAGATGGCGGCCATCGGCGACCCTTTGGCGGACCTCGGCTACCTCACCGCCACCTATTCGGAACCCGGCAGCCCGCCCAGTCCGCTGGAGCTGACTCCCGTAACCCGAAATCCGGGTTACCTGCGGCGGGCGGACCTCATTGCCCGTTACCGGGAGCAGACGAACCTCTCCCTGGACGCACTGCCCTGGTATCAGACCCTGGCCCTGTGGAAGGCTTCCATTTTCTGCGAAGCCATCTACACCAGGTGGCTCAAGGGAGAGCGGCCCGGCGACACCCTGTTTGCGCCGTCGTTGGAGGCAGGCGTTCCGCAGCTGCTCGCCCAGGCCCGGGGCTTCGCCGGACTGTCACGGGCGCAGACCGGCCAGTGACCGCCGCCCCTCAGGGAACAACGACGGCGCGGCCCAGGATTTGGTTGTTCTTCAGCCTTTCGTAGGCCTTGGGCGCCTCGTCGAGGGAGTAAACCTCCGTGTGCACGTTGATGCCGCTGGACCGCGCCAGGTCCAGGACTTCAATCAGCTCCGGACGGCTCCCCCAGTACGGTGAACGAATGGAGGCTTCCCAGGCTCCGGCCATCAGGCCCACCGGCAGCGCTCCGGCGCCAACGCCCACCAGGACCTGATCCCCCTGCGGACGCATCATGGCCTGGCCCAAATCCATGGTGGCCTGATTGGCAACAAAGTCGAACACCACATTCGCGCCTTCCCCGTGGGTGAGGTCCCGCACCAGCGCCACTGTCCCCTGCTCCGACGGGAACGTGTACTGGGCTCCCACCTCGGTGGCGAGATTCAGCTTGTCTTCGCTGATGTCCAGCGCCACCACTGTGGCCGGAGTCATCGCCCTCAGCAGCTGCACCGCCACATGCCCCAAGCCGCCGACTCCGATCACCACGCACGTGGCACCGGCATGCAGTTTGGAGAGCGATCCCTTGATCGCGTGATACGGCGTCAGCCCCGCATCCGTCAGGGACACGTTCTGCACGGGATCCAGATCTCCCAGCGGCACGAGATGGCGGGGGTCATCCACGATCATGTATTCCGCCATGGCGCCGGGCGATCCAAGTCCCGGCGGCGTGATGCCGAATTTGGCCGCATTGGTGCAGTAGTTTTCGCTGCCCTTGGAACACTCATAGCAGCGTCCGCAGCCCCAGGGCCCGTAGACGGCAACGGAGGTTCCCAGCTCCAGGTGCTCAACACCCTCGCCCAGCTTGTCCACCAAACCAGCACCCTCGTGTCCCAGTGTTTGCGGGCGGCCGTACACGTACTGGTCATCCGGCAGGCTCATGATGAAATCGTCCGAGTGGCAGACGCCGGCCGCAGTCACCTTAATGCGGACCTGACCCGGGCCGGGCTCCGGTGTTTCAATCTCGACTACTTCGGGCGGGGAACCGATGGTGCGGTATTGCAGGGCCTTCATGTCTAGCTCCTAGTCTCCGCGGCGGAACCAATGCTGGGCAGGCTGCAGCGCGGCTGGATGGTCGGGACCTAATAGTGACATTTCTGCCCGGCCGCGGGCAGCCCCCTGCCCCGCTTGGATGGCTGGGAGCAGGCAACCCGGGTCTGCCGGCAGCGGGCCTGTTGTCAGCCGCCGAAGAGAGCGGCGGCGCGGGAAAGCGTCTGGAAGACGCCGTAAGCCAGCGGGACGCCCACCAGCAGCCAACTCACCGCGATGCGGATACCTGTCTTGCTCATTTGCGGTCCTCTTTCAGCTCAGCGGTCCCGGGGTTGCGCGCCGGTTCATGATGTTTGGCGTCCACCGGACGAACCATCAGGTTGGCAATGAATCCGATGACCAGCAGTCCAACCATCGTCAGCAGTGCCGGCTGGTAGGCACCGGCATCCAGCTCTCCCGGCTTTCCGCGGGCGTCCAGGAACGAGTTCACGATCAACGGGCCGGCAATCCCCGCCGCGGACCAAGCCGTCAGCAGCCGGCCGTGGATGGCACCAACCTGGAAGGTTCCAAACAGGTCCCGCAGGTAGGCCGGCACGGTAGCAAAACCGCCGCCGTAGAAGGAGATGATCACGAAGGCCAGCAGGACGTACAGAATGGTGGACGAGTCACCGAACAGCGAAAGCACCAGGTAGAGCGCGGCTCCCACGCCGAGGTACACCATGTAGATGCGCTTGCGCCCGATGAGGTCCGACGTGGCTGACCAGACAAAGCGCCCTCCCATATTGCCGATCGAAAGCAGCCCCACGAATCCGCCCGCAACGGCCGCGCTCACCAGGGAGACGCCGTCGGGCTGGCGGAAGAAGTCCTGGATCATGGGCGCGGCCTGTTCCAGGATGCCGATGCCGGCTGTGACGTTGCAGAACAGGACAATCCACACCAGCCAGAACTGCCGGGTCTTGATCGCGTTGGCCGCGGACACATGGGCTGTGGTGACCAGCGACTTCGAGGCCACCGTCCGCGGGTCGAATCCCTCTGGACGCCATCCCTCCGCGGGCACCCGGATGGTTAATGCCCCGTAGAGCATATAGATGAGGTAGATCACGGCGAAGGTGAGGAAGAGTTTGCCGACGGCGTCGCCGGCGTTGGCTCCGGGCGTTCCGAAGTTCGGGTCGTAAAAGGTCAGCAGCGCGGAAGACAGCGGGCTGGCAATCAGGGCACCTCCCCCGAATCCCATGATCGCCATGCCCGTGGCGAGGCCCGGGCGGTCCGGGAACCACTTAATCAGCGTGGATACCGGCGAGATGTAGCCGATGCCGAGGCCGATGCCGCCAATGACACCGTAGCCGAGGTAAAGCAGCCACAGCTGATGCGTGAAAATTCCGAGCGCTCCCACCAAAAAACCGCCGGACCAGAAAACCGCGGACACGAACATTGCCTTGCGCGGTCCGTTGCGGTCCACCCAGGTTCCCATGACCGCCGCGGACAAGCCCAGCATCACAATTGCGACCGAAAAGATGATGCCGATCTGGGTGAGGCTGGCGTCGAAGTGTTCCACCAATGCGTTTTTGTAAACGCTCGTGGCGTACACCTGCCCAATACACAAATGAACAGCCAGTGCCGCGGGCGGAATCAGCCACCGGTTAAAACCCGGCGGGGCAATGGTGTTTTCACGGGCAAGCCAGCTCATCCGGAACTCCCTTGGAATGGTGAAACGCGCAGTTACTGCTGTGCCTGCCAGCATTCACCATTGCCGGCTGCACGGGACACGGACACGCCGGAGCCGCTTCCCAAGTAATTTGCCGGCACGGCGAACCTACCGGCCGGTAACTTTTTCATCAAAATCCCTTGCATTGTTACCGAACAGTAAGTTAGATGTAACGGACATCACATTTGTGTCGGAGGAATTCGTCGTCAGAGCAGAGGCGCTTCCGATCCGGCACCACCGAATGCAAGAGCCCACCCGCCCTCTTGCTTCCCGTCCGGATATCGGACCGGCTTATGACACAAAGGAATTTCAATGACGAGTTCTCCGTCCGAAAGGGCCGATTCCCGGCCGCATAAACTCCTAACGGCGCTGCTGGCGTTGTTCCTCATTCTGCTTCTGGCCTTTTTTGTCTTGTTCTCCAGCAAGGTTGCCGCCGGCGCCACCGAGCTCAGCGACGGTGCAGTGCGGGCTTCCACCGGCGCCGGCGATCTTCGGGACGGAGCGGCGAAGGCCCAGGAAGGTGCGGAAGAGGTAGCGGCCGGAACCAAAAAGGTCGACGACGGCGCCATCACCCTGGCCAAGGGCATCGCCAGCGCCAAGACCGGCGCCACTTCGCTGAAGGACGGTGCCGTTGCCCTGGACGAGGGCGCGGTGAAGCTTCAGACCGGCGCAGTTTCGGCAGCTGAAGGGGCACTGAAGATAGCGGACGGTGCCGGAACGGCTACCGCAGGCGCGGACCAGCTCGCCAGCGGCGGGATCCAGCTGCAGGACGGGGCGGTACGTGCTTCCAACGGCGCGCAGCAGCTTGCTGACGGCTCCGGCGAACTGAACAAGGGTGCACTCACTGCCGCTGAGGGGGCCGGTGCACTGAACGCCGGTGCCGTAAAGCTCAACGACGGCGGGTTGGCACTTCGCGACGGTGCCGGACAGATTGTGGGAGGCGCCAAAGCGCTGAACGACGGCGGCTTCAAGCTCCGCGACGGCGCCAAGGCAGCCAATGCCGGAGCGGGACTGGTGGCCGGCGGAGCTCGGGACCTCAATACGGGTGCCAAATCGGCAAAAGACGGTGCGGAGCAGTTGAACGCAGGCGCCGAGACCGCCAAAGAAGGAGCCGACACGGTTTCCGCCGGCGCAGGGGCACTCGCCGATGGCGCGTTGACGCTGGAGGGTGGCAGCACCAAGCTGCAGTCCGGCATCAAGGATGCAGACGCCGGGGCCCAGCAGCTGGCGGCCGGCACCAGGGACCTGAGCGCAGGCACGCAGGCAGCCAAGGCCGGAGCAGATCAGGTTTCCGCCGGTGCTGTTGAGCTGAACGCCGGCGTTTCGAAGCTGGCAAAGGGTGCCGGCGACCTCCAGGTAGGCGCCGCGACCCTGTACGAAGGAACCGGCTCTGCAGTGGCCGGCACCGAAGCGCTGCTGGCCGGAGCCAACCGGGTAAATACCGGGGCATCCGCACTCAGTGACGGCGTTAACAACGCTGCAGCCGGCTCAGCCGATTTGGCGACGGGTGCTCGCAACCTGTCCAACGGCATCAACGCCCTGGTCAACGGCGGACCGCTGCTGCGCGACGGGGCAGCGGCGCTCCAAGCCGGAATTCCTCTGGTCAACGGCGGCGCAGCCGCACTGGCAACCAACGCGGATACCGTTGCCGGCGGTGCGGGAACCGCATCTGCCGCTGCAGCAAACATGGTGGATCAGCTGCAGAAGCTGCAGCAGGAGGCGCCCTCGCTGACTGCCGCCGAGCTGGCTGATCGGCTTGCCGCCGTCACAGCGCAGGCACAGGGCACCAAAGCCGGCGTGGACGGCATCGCTGCCGGTGCCACTAACTTCAGCAACGCCTACACCACCCAGCTTCAAGACGGCCTGGAGAAGGTTCGCTCCGGCGCTGTCGATGCCGGGGCCGGCGCGGCAGCGTTGTCCGCTGGAGTCCCTGCCGTACAGGACGGCGGAATGCAGGTAGCCGCCGGAGCCGAGTCGCTCAACAGCGGCATCCTCACCATCAAGGCCGGTTTCGACGGCCAGGGAACGGCTCAGGAACCCGGTCTGCGCAATGGAGCCAAGGGTGTGGCGGACGGTGCGGCAGCGCTTGCCGCCGGTTCCCTGCAGCTGCAGGGCGGAGCGAAGCAGATTGTTGACGGAGCCGGCTCGCTTGAAGCCGGTATTACGCAGCTGAGTGCCGGTTCCGCCGCCTTGGAAACGGGATCCGCTGACCTCGCAGACGGCAATGGAAAGCTCGCTGCAGGTGCCGAACAGCTCGGTACCGGCGCCGAAACACTTGCCGCCGGAACGCCGCTGCTCTCTGCGGGTGCAGGCGAGCTGGCCGCAGGCGCCGGAAAGTTGAACGTTGGCGCAACCGATCTCTCCACCGGAGCGACCAGCCTTTCCGCGGGTCTCAACGTTCTCCGCACCGGAGCCGGCAGCCTCGCCCTCGGGAACGCTTCCATTGCTGACGGGGCCGGCAAGCTCAATGCCGGTGCCACTTCCCTGGCCGCCGGAACTGCGGCTTTGGAAACCGGCGCAGGACAGCTGGCCACCGGTGCGAGCACCCTCTCCACGGGTGCAGAAAGCCTTTACGCCGGAACCGGTGAACTCTCCGCGGGCCTAATCACGCTCCGCGACGGTGCAGGAACCCTGGCCGCTGGAAACGGTGCCATTGCTGAAGGCGCCGGAAAGCTCAATACCGGAGCAGCCGAGCTGGCAGTGAAAACGCCGGAGCTGGTCACGGGAGCGGGCAAGCTGGCCACCGGCGCACAGACCCTCTCCACTGGTTTGGTAACGCTGCAGACCGGAGCGGTAACGCTCTCGGAAGGCAACGACAAGCTGGCCGAAGGCGCCACCACGCTGTCCGAGGGCACCAGCAAGCTGGTCTCCGGCAGCGGCTCGCTCGCCGACGGAACCGTCAAGCTCGACGACGGCGCCAAGACGCTCGCCGAAGGAACCGGCAAGCTGAAGACCGGCACTGAGACGCTGGCGGACGGAAACACCCAGCTGGCCGAGGGCAGTGTCACTCTGGCCGACGGAAACGGGGAAATCTCCGAGGGAGCTGACACCATGCGGGCCAGCACCACGGCCATGACCCCGGGTGAAATCATCACGTCCCCGAAGGTCCTGGTGCTGCTCATTCCGCTGCTCCTTCTGATGATTCCGCTGGTCATGCTGGCCTCCGGCCGCCAGCGCAGGAATCAGCACTAGTAAAACTGAGCGCTGGAAAGACCCAGCATTCGAGGAAAGAAAAAGGGCGGGGCCGCAACACACGGCTCCGCCCTTTTGTTTAGCTGAAACCTGTTCGACCGAGCCTTCCCTGCTGGGGAGACCGCTCAATATTCTTCCCTGGGGCCGATGTCAGCGGTGCCGTAGGGGATGGGCCGAAACCTGAGGCTCAGTGCGCCGGCCGGAAGAGTTTCGGCTGAGAGCAGCTGCAGGCCCGAGGGAACGGATCCGTCGCTGAAGAGGCGCTTGCCCGTTCCCACCACCAGCGGCAAAAGGAGCAGCCGGTACTCGTCTACCAGTCCGGCATTGTGCAGTGCTTGAACCAGCCGGTGGCTGCCATGGACCTGCATGTCACCTGGGTGCTCCTTGAGCGCGGCAATTGCCGTCAGTGGGTCTCCGGAGATTACCCGCGTGTTGTGCCAGGGCGAGTCGACCGCCGTCGAAGTGACCAGATACTTCGGAAGGTGATTGAGGGCGAAGGCCACCGCATCGTCCGGATCGGCCACCGGCTCCCAGAACGGCTGCATCTGGTCGTAGGTATTCCGGCCCATCAGAAACGAATCCGCCCTGCGGATCCAGCCACCGATGGTTCGGCTCACTTCGCGGTCCTCCAGCTGCGGGGCCAGCCAGCCCCCGCGGTCGAAGCCGCCGGAACGGTCCTCGTCCGCGGCACCCGGCCCCTGCATCACGCCGTCCAAGCTCAGATACACATTGACGGAGAGAGTCATGAGCCACAACTTACGCCGAACGGAAGGCAGGCGGCAGGCGTACTGCCCGTTTTGGTGGTGCCCGCCGCGTCAGTTCCAGAGGTGGGGCGCAGGCCGGCGGGTGCTGGGCAGCGCACCGTCGGCCCGCCACTGACGAACCCATTCAGGCAGATCAAGGTCCGACGGCGGCAGGACACCGGCCGCCTTGAAGATCTCCTCGTTGCTCACCGGGCCGGACTTGGACACGAAGCGTGCGGCGACATAGGCACGCGCGTAGATTTCGCCGTCGGCCACCATCCGCTGCTCAATGTAGCTGGCGCGCTCATCGAAGCCGATGATCTTGGTCTCGATGGTGTAGCGCTGACCCAGCTGCAGTGATTTGCGGAAGCTGATCGTTTCATTGGCCACCACCGGATTCCAGCCCTTGCGCCGCATGGTGGCCCAGAATCCGCTGCGGATCATGAGGTCGAAGCGGCCCAAGTCCATCAGTGAGAAGTACATGCCGTTGTTCACGTGCATGGCGATGTCGATGTCGGTGGGCAACACCCGCATTGGCAGTGTTGCAGAGTCGAAAAAGTCCAGTTTCGAACGCCGGCGTGAACGGAACAGGACCAGGAGGGTGCGAAGGAGAAGGTGCATGGACGCTATATTACTGCTCAGTAACTTAGTTGTCCCGCCTGGTTCTTACGGGCGACCCAGTTTCTCGAGGAGGTGTTCCTCGGCGTCGGGGCCCGCCTTGATGCCGGCCGGAACACGCAAGAAGAAGAACACGCCAACAATCCACCACAATCCAAACAAGAGCCACGGCTCCATCCCCAGCTTTGCGGGCATCCCCGGCATGTAGAGGCTGAACAGGGCCAACCCCAGGATCGCAGCAGCAACACCGATCACGATGCCGCCCTTCCCCCGGCCCCCAACTCGGAGAGGCCGGTCCATTTCCGGTTCGCGCCGGCGCAGGATTAGGAAGGAAACAGCCACTAGGGTGTACGCCAGGACGATGCTCGGAGCACCTGAATCCACCAGCCAGCCGAGCATCTCCGCGCCGCCGAAGGGCGCCAGGAAACTCAGCGCACCGATGAACAACAGCGCGTTGTGCGGCGTGTGGTACTTCGGATGAAGCTTGCCGAACCAAGCCGGCAGCATGCCTGAACGGGCCAGGGAGTACATAAGCCGAGAGGCGCCCATCAACAGCGAGTTCCAAGACGTGAGAATGCCCGCGATGCCGCCGGCAATCAGAATTTTGGCCATGAAATCCGAGCCGAACATGGAGCCGACGGCGTCAGCGGTGGCGATATCTGCCCCGGCAAGTGCGGAAGCAGGCATGGCGGACGAGGTGGTCAGGACAACCATCACGTACCAAATAGTTGCGAGGACCACTGAAACCACCACCAGCTTGCCGATTTGTTTGGCGGGGATGTTCACCTCTTCCGCTGACTGGGGAATCACATCAAAACCGATGAACAGGAACGGGACCACCACCAAGACTGCAAAGAATCCGTTCATTCCGCCGTGGAACCACGGTTCCATATTGGAGACGGCTCCGCCGGTGAAGGATCCGGCGATCATGACCACGCCGATGGCAAGCAGGAAAAGCACCACGAAGGTCTGCACGATTCCGGCTTCCTTCACGCCGCGGATGTTGATCCACGTGATCAGGACGGCGGCAACGGCACCAACCAATGCCCAGGTCAGGTGGACCTGGAACCCGGCAACTTCCCAAAGCGGGATCTGGCTTAGCTTCGGAAAAATGTACTCCGCCGTTCGCGGCAGCGCCACGGCCTCAAAAGCCACGATCGTGACATAGCCCCCGATGATCGCCCAAGAACCAATAAACGAGGTGCGGGGGCCCATGGCACGCATGATGTAGTTGTGCTCCCCGCCAGCCTTCGGCATTGCCGCGCACAGTTCTGCATAAGTGAGCCCGACGACGGACATGATGACCCCGCCCGCGATCATGGCAGTAACAGACCCCATGGTGCCTGCTGATTCCAGCCATCCGCCGGTGAGGACGACCCAGCCGAATCCAATCATGGCGCCGAAGCCTAGGGCCAGGACGTCCATCCTGCCGAGCACTTTTTTCAATGAGGGTTCGGTCTTGAGTTGGTCAACTGCCACGCCGGAGCCACTTTCTGTCGAGACTTTCTGAGACTTCCGCGTTGGTTCAATGCGGACCTAAAACGTACCGGCCAGTGATGCGGACCACTAAATTCATGACACTGCGGGGCTTCCGACCGCCCGATCTTTGGTTGGCTGAAGGCTTGTTCAGCTCGGGCAGGAGCGCGAATGAGCAACAATCAGCGGTTTCCGGGCTGTCGTCTTCCGGACGGCACGGACTGTCCCCGGCAGGGGCGGTGCAGTGGAACGGTAGAGGTGGCCGGTAGGCGTTCGGGTTGTGACTGTGTGGCGGATTGCCGGGACCTGCGCGCTCCCCGCTTCCACGGTGCTGACGGCGGAGCTCCAGCCGGGGGCTTCCTTGGTTTGGTTGCAGGCTTCGCAGAGCCCCTGCAGGTTCTCGGTGCGGGTGGGGCCTCCCTCATGGAACGGCCTAACGTGATCGAAGTTCCGGATCGGCGCACCGCACCACGGCATCCGGCAGAGCTGGTCCCGGGCTGCTATGAAACGGGCCATTCCTTCCGGAACGAGCCGGGCTCTGGAGTCCATCGCCACCAGCTGACCCGTGGACGGTGCCGTGTACAGCCTCCGCAGCCACGTCTGGGCGGTTCGGTTCGGCGCCAGGGTGTCCGCGCCTGCACCGTCCGCAGGGACGCCGCAGCCGGTGCCCGCGGGTCCAGCCGTATTACGGATCAGGTTCCGGGCAACCTGCCCCGGAATCATCCCGTAGCCGGGCAGTACCGCTGGTTCCGACGATCCTTCAAGGAGCGTCCGGTCCGTCATGATGAGCTGCACGTCAATCCGTACGTCCTCAGCCCGGGTTTGTCCTGTGGTGCGTTCAACGAGGGTGTCCGCCATGATCTGGCCTCTGGTCCGGGGATCTCCCGTGGCGCGCAGCCGGTCGGCTTCCCGGGTCAAAGCCGCATAGATCCCCACGCCTTGGGCCACCGGCAGCAGTGCGGTCACATAAGTCATGGTGTCCGGCGCCGGACGGCAGGACACAAACCGCTCCGCCACAGCTTTGGCGGCCCGGTTCACCACAGACTGCGGATCCAGCGCATAGGACAGCGTCTTGATCCGTGCCAGCAGCTGCCGGTCCCCGAGCCGCTCCAGTTCGGTAAGGTTTCCGGCCACCTGCTGGTCCACCCGCTGCCGGTCTTCCAACGCCAGGCAGGCCGTCTCCCGGACCAGCAGAGCGGCCCGCCATTCGCTGATGACCCCCAGGGTCAGGGCGTGCAGAGTGTGCGGCATTTCCTGTGTCAGGATTCGGGCCAGCCCCAGCAACCGCGTCCCTCGGTGGGGCGACTCCCGCCGGGCAAAGCCAATCTGTGCTCCGACACCCTTGCCCAGATGCTCCGGTCGAACGCCAGCAGCTGCCTGGGCACGGCGGGTCATGGCATCAAACACAGCCGCAGCCCTGGCTTGGGCAGCCGACGCCGCAGCTTTGAGTTCTTCCAACGTCCGGATTTGATCAATGAGGCCGGCCAGTATTCGTTCATCGGCGATGGCGGGTAATTCCGGCAAGGGCGAACCGACATATTCAGCCAAGGTTTCCGCTAGGCACTTCATGAGGGCGGGATCAGGACTCAACACTAAATTAGACGGTTCAGCACCCTTGCTGAATCGTGTGTTAATTCGCATTCCACCGTCGGGCGTTGCCTCGTACATGTGTTCCATTTTATCGGCAAAAACCGTATTTATACAGGCTTTTGACGGCTCATCCGATATTGGTTTACCGGAGTTTCGGGGCTAATTACTTAGAGTAAATAGTTCCTGAACCCCATCCCCGGCGGCCGGGTACGGGCAGCCCAAAGCGCACCGACACCCGGCCACCACAGCCCTTGTTCCGGAGGCTTAGGCGGCTTCGTCTTCACCTGTGGGTGGCTGCGGCACACCGCCAGTCCCATGCATCCAGAGGACCACGTCCATGGTTCGAAGCGCTGAGATGGCGTGCGGCAGTTCCGCCCTCCGCTGGATGTCCTCCAGATGGCGGACAAGGGCACTGTTATTCTGCGTCAGGACCTCATGCCAGTCGCTCCACTGAGTCCCCGAATCCTTAAGACCCGTCTCCTTGCGCACGACTGAATCCCAGATCGGGATGAGCCGCGGGCGTTTCCGAGCCATCAGTTTGCTGGCCTTGGTCGCACCGATGCCCCAGCTGTCAGAAACATCCTTGCCTCTCAAGAGGTCCCACAGCTGCCAGGCAGGGCTTTCTTCTCCCAGCACGCTCTTGAAATTCTCATGTGTAACGTCTGCCAAATCGAGGTCCAACGGAATCTGCTCCAGCAACGCGGTTACATCTTCGCGGCGCTGCTCCAGGATCCCCATAACAGCCTTGGGAGAAAAACGGACCGAAAGGAATGACGCGGCGAAAAAATCATCTGCGGTGAGGATGTTGGCCACATCAGGCGCGTCGCCACCACCGGCCCAGTCGTCGAAACGGGCACCGCTCCGCAATCGCTTCTTACCCGGTTGCGGTTTGGTGTAGTAATTCCTGAGCAGCAGGACCGCATTGTCGGTCTGGTCATCATGGAGAATTTCCGGAAACTGCACGTTCAGCGCCTCTCGGTCGGTGAGAAGGGCGCGATTACACCCCGTGGCCTTGATAGTACAGATTCATCCAGCTCGTTTACCGGAAGGGACGTGCTCGAAAATCCCTCCGCTTTGGGAAAAATCGCACGTTGTGGGAAATTCCGGCCGCTTTAAACCGTCCGAATTTTCCCAAAGTGGCCGGAAATTCCCAAACCGGAGGGAAATGCCGCCGCTACCCCTATTTCATCCCAGCCCGCAGAGCCTTCCATGCTCCGGTGGCCCACAGTGCCCAAATGACCAGCAGCGGCTGGAAGAACAGCCGGCCCAACCGTTTGCCGTCCGAATCCAGCCCGAAAGCGTCGGTGTGCGTCACGTACTGGGAAATGTTGCCGGGGAAGATCCCGATGAAGAACGCCGCAGCCGCAAGTCCCACAGGAACCCTCCGCTTGCGGAGCAGGATCAGCGCAGCGCCAAGGCTGATTTCCACAACGCCGGAAATCAGTACGACGGCGTCCTCCCCCACAGGAACCCACTCCGGAACCTGGGCCTGAAACTCAGACCTGGCGAAGGTCAGATGCGAGGTTCCGGCAAAAGCGAGGAACGCTCCCAGAGCAACGGCACCGATGCGCCGGGGCTTGGAGGTCGGCGGTGCAGGGCGGGTTGCCAGAGCGGCGAGGCGTGAGGCAAAGGACGTGGGAACCGAAGTCATGCGCCCAGCCTATGTCAGCCGGTTGTAAGCCAGCTGTGCAAGCGCGGCGGCCTGGTCTCCCAGCACCGAATCATCAAAGAGCACACGCGCCGAGTGGTTCCAGGCCACTGCGGCGGGATCCACCGACGGCGGCGTGGCCCCCAGGAACAGGAAGGTCCCGGGGATCTCATCCAGAACCAGGGAGAAATCCTCCGATCCCATCAGCGGGTCCCGTGATTCCAACACGCGGTCCTCGCCGAAAACTCCGCGCAGATCAGCCATGGCCTCTGCGGTGCGGCCCGCATCATTGCGGGTAACGGGATAGCGGACAGTGAAGTCGACGTCGGCGCTGCAGCCGTGGGCCGCCGCAATACCTTCCGCCAGCGCCTTCGATTCCATGATGACGCGGTCCAGGGACTCCTCCGACAGGGTGCGCACGGATGCCCCAAGCTTGGCCGTATCGGGAATGACGTTGATCGCCTCGCCGGCCTCCAGCTGGGTGACGGTCAGGACAATCGGATCAAAGACGGAGAAGCGACGGGTGGACATGGTCTGCAGCGCAGAGGCAATCTCGGTCAGGGCAGGAACGGGGTCGACGGCGGTCTGCGGCTGCGAGCTGTGGCCGCCGGAGCCCTTGACGGTAATGCGCAGCTCGTTGGCTCCGGCCATCAGCGTGCCCGGCTTCGTGCGGAACACTCCCAGCGGTCCGGGGCGGACGTGGATACCGTAGGCCGCCACCGGACGCTCCCCCGCGGCGTCGAGCACTCCCTCATCAATCATGAGGCTGGCTCCGTTGTGTCCCTCTTCGCCCGGCTGGAACATGAAGATGACGCTGCCGGCCAAATCCTGCTGCTGCGCGCAGAGCAGTTTTGCGGCGCCCACCAGACCGGCCACGTGCAGGTCGTGACCGCAGGCATGCATGTTTCCGTTGGCTGACGCGTACTCCAGGTCCGTCAGCTCCGTCACCGGGAGCGCATCCATGTCCCCTCGCAGCAGCACCGCCGGTCCGGGCTCGGCTCCCCGCAGCACGGCAACCACCGACGACGCCTTCAGTCCCAGGGTGATCTCCAGATCCAGCCCCTCAAGGGCCTGGAGGATGCGTTCCTGCGTCCGGGGAAGATCAAGCCCGATTTCCGGATCCCGGTGCAGGTCGCGCCGGAGTGCCACCAGTTCCGGAAGGATTGCCTTTGCTTCTTCAACAAACATGCTTATGGTCCCGTCGTCCGCGCCGTTGCAGGATTGCCTTTTCGGCATCTGAGCTACTAGGCAGTAAATCATCCCTTGCCCGCCAGCACAGCCGCAGCAGCTCTCATGAGCGGCGCCGGCGGGCAACCTGATGCCGAAATGGCCGGCGGAAGTTTTCCACAACCACCCAAATACGCTGCCAAAGAAGAAAGAGTTCGCCCTAGGGTGTGCCCCTGAGGAGTGGATTGATGAACGGCAGCAAGGTGAAGGTGTAGATCAATGGCCTCCCTCGAAGGCATCCCTGTTATTGATGTTCCCTGGGCGGACCTGACGGCCGCCGTGGAAGATATGCAGGCTCGCGCCTCGTCGACAGTCGGCATGTTCGATGCTGCGTCCTCAGCTTGGGATAGACTGCAGCAGGTTTACAGCGAATCCTCCACCCAAGGGAGGATTTACGCCGCGCTGAAGGAACTGCGGGATCCCCTGGTGAATTGGGCAGTGGCGCTTTCCGCAGCCTGCACCGTGCTGCAGGACTTCGCCGAGTCGGGAAAGCCTCTGCAGCGGGACGCACAAGAGTTGGCGGCAGAACGCTCCGGGCTCCTGAGAACCGTTGCCGCGGAGAACTGGCCTTCCGAGGACCGGTACGCATCGGACCGGGTCATATCCCTCTTCAACGAGCGGGCCCGAATCCTGCGGGACAAGTGGACTGTCCTGGTGGCAGAAACCGCGGCAGATCTGGCACGCATTTCAGGCGGAACCGGAGAGGGTCTCCCCGGAACCGCTGCAGTGGACAGTCCCGCGCCTTCCCCGGTGAACCGGATGCATCCAATCGGCTCCCTGGAGAACTTCGGAACCATGGACCCCGAATCAGTGGTGAACTCCATCATGGATCTCAGCGCAGATGAACTCCGGAAGTGGGCGGCGGCCCATCCGGATGCTGCACTGATGCTCGCGGAAAATAAGATGCCCCACCATGGCCGGGACCCCGAACGCACCTTCGGCAACATCAGCAGCGGCGGTTACCGGCGCCCGCGGGGCACTCTGGCTGCTGTCCTGGCTCCGGAAGGGATTGCATTGATTCGGAAAACCTGGCTGAACCTCACGGCCCGCGAACAAAAACGGCTGCTTCTCCTGTATCCGGGCGAGTTCGGAAACATGAACGGCATCCCGATGGCCCAGCGCGCCCTGGCCAACATCGTCACGGTTGCCGGCCAGCGGGAGCTCGTGACCCGGCAAATGGCCGCCATGGGAGGAGAACCCCGGCCGGAAAGATTCGCACAGAACCCCGGCGAACAGGCACTCTACGCAACGTTGCACGCTGTGTGGGCCGAACTGGACAGCAAGAAAACGGGGCTGGACAACGCCGTTGAGAATGAACGCCAGGTGGTGATGGTGAGTCTGGAAGGGGACGGCCGAATCGTCACCATGAACGGGACACCCTCGGCCGGCACCGAATCCAGCACCGTCCTGGTTCCGGGGACCACCAGCAATCTGTCGAACGTGGATGAGTATTCCGCCCGGTTGGACAGGGTCGCCGGGGAAAGGAGCGCCGACAGCCTCTCCTTTTATTGGCAGGGAACTGATTTTCCCAACAGGATTCAGGACAACGCTTCCAGCAGATACAACGAAACGGGAGGGCCGCTGCTCGCGGGCTTCGACGCCGCCCTGGATCTGGAGCTGCCGCCCGGAACAAGGAGCACGTACATCGGGTACAGCGCCGGCGCAGCGCTTGTGGGGACAGCTGAACGTGAAGGGCTGAACTCCACCAACATCATTTATCTCGCTCCTTCGGGTGCGGGAAACAACGTGAACAGCGTGGAGGACACCCAAAACATGGACGCGAACCGGTACTGGATCCAGGCCCGGGACGATCCCATCTTGGCTGCACAGTTCCTCGGCGGCATCTCGCAGGGTGGAGATCCTGAACAGATGGGCGTCACCCGGCTTGAATCCGGATTCATCAACCATGACCGGGGCGGTCCGCTGGTCTCGGGCCACGACCAGTATTTTTCGCCCGACTCGACGTCCGTCCACAACATGAAAGCGGTGGTGCAGGGCAAAAGCGTCTACCTGTACATTCCCGATGAAACCTACATAGACGAGGGAGGCGTGTGGTCGTACAGTCCGCTGCAGACCTCGCCGCAGGAATATGCGGGCCACAAAATGCCGTCGGTGCCCGTGGAAAGTACGGAGCGATAAATGCAGAAGAAAACTCCCGTGCTGCTGCACTGCGCAGCGGCGGCACTGTTAGTTCCCGGAATCGGAGGCTGCTCCTTGATCTCAAACACCGGGATGGGGCCCGCCGCTGAACCCCGCCCCAGCGCTGATGCCCGCCCCGCCGCTGAGCTGCTGCCGGAGATGGAAGTGATCCTGCCCGAACTGCTGGCCCTGGGCGGCGGCGATTCCCCGCTTGCCGTCCGGGAGTTTCGGGAAGTGTCCTGCCTTGACCCCATTGAGGATGACAACTGGAACACCGAAACCCGCCCCCTGGCGTGGATGACGGGCAGCTCTCCGGATCATGGGACTGCCCGGGCAACCATGGACGCGTGGAAAAGCCATCTCGAAGCAAAGCAGTGGATCCACGACAACGAGTGGAGCAATCCCCCGGATACCAACGGCGACGTCCAGGTCATGCTCTACCACCACGGCGACCTGGAGCTCACCGCCCGCTACGACCACGCTGAACTCAACGGGAGCCGGGTCCTGGAAGTACTGATCACCGGCTCCTGCACAGAAAACCCCGAAGACCACCAGATGATCCGCTCAAGACTGGACCCCGGTTATGGCCTGCACAGTTCGTACTACGACTACGCCGCGGAGAAGGCACAACGGGACCGCCCCTAGACTGGCTTCCATGATTGAGAGCGCCACCATGGCCGAGGCAGCCCCGGCCCAAAGCACCGGCTGGATTCGGGACCGGCTGCGGAAGAAGAACGACGACGACTGGGAACGTCCCGCGCCCACCCGCGAACAGCTGCGGCGCGACGTACTGGGCACCGCCGTCGTGCTCCTTATCGCTGCGCTCACGCTGGAAATCAGCCGCGGTTTCGGCGCCATGGGCGGGGAGGACAGGCCGCTGTGGCTGCAGCATCTGGTGATGGCACTTATGGTTGCGCCGCTGGCCGTTCGACGGCGCTATCCCGTCACGGTGCTGCTTGTGTCCTCCGCGCTTTTCCTTTGCCTGGCCGTGTACATGCCGATTCTTGCCAGCCAGCTCACCTTCCAGGCCGCGTATTTCGCCTCAATCTATACGGGAGTGGCCTGGGCACGGGACCGCCGGCTGCTGCGCCTTGCGCTGGCGGCGGTGATCGCAGCGATGGCGCTGTGGCTGATCCTTTCCTTCACCGTTTCCAACGCCTACGACTCCATCATTGAAATGTTCCAGCAAGAAGATGACACGCACCGCGGCCTTTTGCCTCCGATGGTTTCCTACGCCCTCTACAGTTTTCTGGTCAATGCCGCGTACTTCGGCGGTGCTATCCTCTTTGGCCTGACCTCCTGGCGCAGTGCGCACCAGCGTGAACAGCTCGCGGCCCAGGCCGAGAAACTCCGCCGCCAGTCCGAGGACCTTGCCCACCAGGCAGTGGTGAATGAGCGGCTCCGGATAGCCCGGGAACTGCACGACGTCGTTGCGCACCACATCGCCGTGATCGGAGTCCATGCGGGAGCCGCCCGGCGCGTGATGGAGAAAAAACCCGAAACCGCGGCCGGAGCCCTGCAGACCATAGAAGACTCCAGCCGGGAGGCGGTGGAGGAAATGCGCTCACTGCTCGGCGTGCTGCGTGCAGGCGACGAGGCGGCGCCTGCCGGAACCCAGCGCAGGCCCGAACCGGGTTTGGCGGAGCTGGACGAGCTGGTGGCAGAACATCAGGCAAACGGTTTGCGGGTGTCCTTCACCCGGGTTGAGGATGTTCCGGGTGCACTTGGCACCGTCCCCGATCCACTGGCCCTGTCCATCTACCGCACCGTTCAGGAATCCCTCGCCAACACGCGCCGGCACTCCACGGCCGCGTCCGCCGTCGTCGCACTGCGCACCGGGCACACCGACGGGGTTCGCTGGGTTGAAGTGGAAACAGTGGACGACGGCGCTCCCCGGCCGAGCGGGCGTCCCGGGTCCGGATTCGGGCTGCGGGGAATCCGGGAACGGGCGGCCCTGCACGGGGGAACAGCGGAGATCGGACCCCGTTCCGGAGGCGGCTGGCGGGTGCGCGTGCGCTTCACGCAGCGCTGAGGCTTGGAGCGGGCCGAGCGGTTCCCGATAAGCTCGACGCCGGGGGCGGCAACGGGCTGCCGATATGAAGGATGCAATGAAACCGATTCGCGTGCTGCTCGCCGATGACCAGTCCCTGGTGCGGGCAGGCTTTGCCATGATGCTCTCCGTCGAGGAAGAGATCGAGGTGGTCGGCCAGGTGGCCAACGGCGCCGAAGCTGTGGAGTTCGCCGCCGCACATCCCGTGGACGTCATCCTGATGGACGTTCAAATGCCGGTGCTGGACGGGATTGGGGCAACAGCTCAGGTCGTGCGGGCCGGCACCGCCAAGGTCATCATCGTCACCACTTTTGAACGCGACGACTATCTCTTTGACGCGATCCGGGCCGGCGCGAGCGGCTTCCTGCTGAAGAATGCCGACCCCGATGACCTCGTTGCGGCTGTGCACGCGGTTGCCTCCGGCCACGCCCTGCTGGCACCGGAAGTCACCATCCGCGTTATCGAGCGCTTCGCTCGCTCCCTCGACGCCGAGTCCGCGGAGGGGGCCGGAGCAGCGCGCGTTCCTGCCCCGGCCCCGGCCCAGCAGAACCTCCTCGGCACCTTGACCGCCCGCGAGCGCGAGGTCCTCAGCCAGATCGCCGCCGGCCGGAGCAACGCCGAGATTGCCCGGGAACTGTTCCTGGCCGAAGCCACGGTGAAGACGCATATTTCCAATCTGCTTGCCAAGATCCAGGTCCGTGACCGGGTGCAGGCCGTGGTGTTCGCCTATGAGAGCGGCCTCATCCTTCCGGGGGAGAACCCCCAGGATTCCGGCACCCGCAGCTGCCCTTGATGCAGCACGGGTTCACCCGCACGGCCGATCCGCGGTTCTCCCGCCGCAGCTAGGGTGAAAGGAGAAGATCCGCCTCACATACCCGGCCCTGCCGGGAAAGGAGCAGCCAGTATGCTGCAGGTTTCCAACCTGACCCGAAAGTTCGGGGACAAAACGGCGGTGGACAATGTCACCTTCGATGTCCCGGCCGGGCAGATGACCGGGTTTGTGGGCGGCAACGGCGCCGGCAAGACCACCACCATGCGCATGATCATGGGCGTCTTGACCGCCACTGAAGGACAGGTGCTGCTGGGCGGCTCCCCCGTCACCGCCGCGGACCGCTCCCGCTTCGGGTACATGCCGGAGGAACGCGGCCTCTATCCCAAGCAGCCCATCATCGACCAGCTGATCTATCTGGGCCAGCTGCACCGGATGAGCCAGGGCGATGCCCGCCGCGAGGCCATGGATTTGCTGGAACGCTTCACCCTGGCGGACCGGGCCAAGGACAAGCTGGAGTCCCTCTCCCTGGGCAACCAGCAGCGCGTGCAGATTGCCGCATCGCTGCTGCACCGCCCCAGCGTCCTGATCCTGGACGAGCCGTTCTCGGGACTCGATCCGGCAGCCGTGGATTCCATGGTGGAACTGCTGCGCGAACGCACCAGTGAGGGAGTGCCGGTGTTGTTCTCCAGCCATCAGCTGGATTTGGTGGACCGCCTCTGCGACAACCTGGTGGTACTCAAGGCCGGACAGGTCATGGCGGCAGGATCCAGCGACGAGCTCCGCGCCAACGCTCCCCGCAGGCACCGCCTCACTGTTTCGCCGGACGCCGGCTGGCTCCGGGATGAGCCGGGGCTGCGGGTTATCGACGTCGCCGGTCCCACAGCGCTGCTGGAGTTCGACGGCGGCGCCGCCGCCCAGCACGTCCTCGCCGCGGCCCTGGCCCGCGGCACCGTGGAAGAATTCACTCCGCTGCGGCCCACCCTCAGCGACATCTACCGGGAGGTTTCAGCATGAGCACCACGCCCGCCTGGGCCATTGTCACCCTTCGCGAAGTCATGGTGAAGGCTCGGGACCGCGGTTACCTCATCTCCACGGTGGTCACCCTCGTCCTGATCGTCGGCGCCGTGGTGTTCAACGCCTACATGAGCAGCCGCACCACCGACTACACCGTGGCGGTGACCGCCATGCAGAGCACCGCCCTCGAAAATCCCGCCGAAGAAATCGTGAATGCTGCCAATGAAGCAGGCCAGGCCGACGGCGGCAACACACGTTTTGAGGCCATCTCCGCGGACACGGCCGAGCAGGCCCAGGAACTGGTCCGTTCCGGGGAGGCCGACGCCGCACTCCTGGCGGCCTTCGACGGTTGGACGCTGACCGGCAACGAAGAACTTTCAACCGAACTGCAGCAGGGCATCGCCGACGCCCTGCGCGACTATGCCTTGGAGTTCAACGCCGCCGCAGCCGGCACCACCTCCGAGGCCCTGCTGGAAGGCAGCGAGTTCCAGACTGCTCTGCTGAACGGAAACGCAGAAAACGCCCTGCTGGCCACCGTCGTCGGCTTCGTGTTCAGCTTCCTGTTCTACATGGCGTCCATCATTTTCGGCATGGCGATTGCCAACTCCGTCCTGGAAGAGAAACAGAACCGGGTGGTGGAGATTCTGGCCACGGCCATTCCGGTCCGGCAACTGCTCTACGGCAAGGTGGCCGGCAACACCCTGCTCGCCATGATCCAGCTGGCCCTGTACGGAGGGGCTGCACTGCTGGCCCTGAATCTCACGGACACCGCCGATCTGGTGGGAAGCATCATTCCCGCCTCCGGCTGGTTCCTGGTGTTTTTCCTCGCCGGCTTCCTGATTCTCGCCTCTGCCTGGGCCATGCTCGGGTCCATGGCCAGCCGCAGCGAGGATCTGACCAACAGTTCCACGCCGGTAATGACGGTGATCATTGCTGCCCTGTTTGCCGGCATGTTCGCGAAGGGACAGCTTTTGGTCATTGCGTCCTATGTGCCGGTGATTTCTTCAGTGGCCATGCCCATCCGGATGCTGGGCTCGGAAGTCCCGCTGTGGGAGACGCTCCTGTCCCTGGCGGTTGCCCTGGCCGCCGCGTACGCCCTGCTGCGCTTCGGTGAGAAGATCTACCGGCGGGCCGTCATGCAAAGCGGCGGTGCCCTGACCCTGCGCAAGGCCATGAAGCTGGAGTCCTAACCAAAGGAAGTTCTCCACAAGCGCTGCGGACACGGCCCCGCAACCCGCGTTCTCTGCCTAGGGTGGCGGTCCCTGCCCAAGGCGGGCAGGGACCGAGGAGTGAAAAGGATGAATTACACCGTAGATGTGCCTGCCGTGCAGGCAGTGCTCATGAGAGTCGCAGCGGAAGCCGCAGCACTGAACGAGGCGGCCAACGCCGCGGAAACGGCAGGCGGCACCGCTGCGGCCCTCTTTGGGACCGCAGCGGAGGTGTCGGAAGCCTTCACCGGGTTCTGGAAACACCGCGAAGATGTGGGAAAGCAGGTTTCCCGCCTGGTGCTCCGCAGGGCCGACAGCGTGGCGGACGCCGCCCGGGCCTTTGCTGCCGCCGACGGCGAGATGACGGACACCGCAGGGCGTGCGCTCGCCGCAACCGGCACCGGTTATACGGCCCGCGCCTAAATTGCGTCCTTCATCAGGTCCGTCAGAGAGTTGAACCGCTCATTGGACGGCAGGTCATCCAGCAGGATGGCCAAGCCGTCCGGTCCGCAGAGCGGAATACGCCAGTTCGGATATTCATCCCCGGTGCCGGGCTGGTTCTGGGTGCGGCGCTCTCCCACAGCGTCAGCCAGAGCCACTCCAATGAGCACGGACGGAGTCTGCAGAATGTAGGCATGGAGCGCCTCGACCGTCTGCTGCACCTGTTCCGGAGCGCGGCCGTCTGCATCCTCGGGCAGCAGTTCGCGGCTGCGCACCAGGGCCAGAACGGCTTCCTGGGCGGCGGCGTCTGCCTCCCGTTCCTCCTCCACCGGGCGGTTCAGCAGGCCGAGTGACTCGCGCAGGTCAACATGCTCCCCGGCCAGATAACCCGCGGTGGGCGGCAGGTCATGGGTGTTGACGCTGGTCAGTGCTCCCTGCCGGTAATCCTCCGGGGGCCGGGGCCCGTCATCAGTGTGTTCGAACCACAGGATGGAGGTGCCCAGCACGCCGCGCTCGGCAAGGTATTCCTGGACCCAGGGCTCAAACACGCCCAGGTCCTCACCGATGACGACGGCGCCGGCACGCTGGGCTTCCAGGACCAGGATTCCGATCAGGGCTTCGTGGTCGAAGTGCACGTAGGCACCCTCGCCCGGAGTTGAGCCTTCCGGGATCCACCACAGCCGGAACAGGCCCAGGATGTGGTCCACTCGGACACCGCCGGCATGGCGGAGGACCGTGCGCAGCATGTCCCGGTACGGGAGGTACCCGGCATCGGCAAGGCCCTGCGGGTGCCACGGCGGCTGGCTCCAGTCCTGGCCCTGCTGGTTGAACATGTCCGGCGGCGCTCCCACTGAGACTCCGGGGGCAAGCACCGCGCGCAGCATCCAGGCGTCCGCGCCGGCCGGGTGCACACCCACCGCGAGGTCGTGAACGACGCCGATTTCCATCCCGGCGCTCCGGGCCGCGGCCTGTGCGCTCTCCAGCTGCTGGTCGCAGATCCACTGCAGCCACTGGTGGAACTGTCCGCGTTCTGCGAGCTCCTGCCGGTGCTCCCGGACCCAGCTGCTGTCCGGGCCGTCAATCTGCTGCCACCGGGGGTCTGAGGCCGGCACCTGCTCGGAAATGGAGCACCACAGGGCGAAGTCTTGCAACCCCTTGCCTTCCACCGCGCAGAACCGCTCAAACTGCTGCTGGCGGGAGATGCTCCGGGGTACGGAAAAAATCAGTTCCAGGGCTGCGAGCTTGGCGGCGTAGGTGGCGTCCCGGTCCAACTGCTCGGCGGACGAGTTGGCCGCTGCCAGGGACTGCGCTGCAGCTTCCACGCCGGCCCGGTCCGCAGCGGAGAGATAGCCGTACTCGGGAATGTCCTCCACCCGGATGTAGAGCGGGTTGAAGAACCGGCGTGTGGTGGGCAGATACGGCGAGGGCTCCACCGGAGGCACCGGCTCGGCGGCATGCAGCGGATTGATCAGGAGGAATCCTGCATCATGTTCGGCGCCGGAGAGGGCAGCCAGATCTGCCAGATCGCCCAGGTCTCCGATGCCCCAGGACCGGGAGGAGCGGACCGAATAAAGCTGCGCCATCAGGCCCCATTTGCGGCGGCGGGCGAGCGCCGCCGTCGTCGTCAGCCGCTCCGGCGTGATGACCAGGACGGTCTCTGCCCGCCGGCTCCCCGCCTGAACCTCAAGGCGGTGCCAGCCCAGCGGCAGGTCCGCGGGAAGGGCAACCAGGGTTCGGCCCGTCAAAGTGCCGTCAATGTCCAGTTCTTCCCCCGGCGCAGCCGGCCATTCGAGGTTTCGGCGACTGCCGTCTTCCAGGACGATCCAGACCTCTGCCCGGACCCCTGCCGCAAGGTGGACGGGAACCTGCCGACTCCGGCCTTCCCGGACAACGACGGCGCCGGGCAGAATCCGGCGCCACGGCTTCAGCTGCGCATCCGCAACGGCCTGAGCCAGCTCTTCCTCGGTTTCAGTAGCCTCACCCAAGGCAGCCAGCACCCTCCGGAGAGTCTGGTCGGAGACCTCACGCCGGGTTCCATCCCAGCCGTTGAACGTTGTGGCCACGTGATGATGTTCGGCAAGACGGTGCAGGAGTGCGGTGCTTCCCTCGGATACGCCAGTGGAATTCGGTTCAGTCATGTTCTAAGGGTACTAAGCCGACCAATGGTACTAAGCCGCCTTAGCTTCGTTTGCCGGTGAGGCGCCAGCTGTCCTGATAATCAGGGTGGTCCTGGTATGCAGCCGCCATGGACGCCAGCGCCAATGTTGTCCACTCCAACTCATCCGCGAACTGTTTGCCTTGCCCCTCGGGATCAAGCAGCATGCGGGCCAGGGCATTGCGCCGGGCACCGCCGATGATCTCGATCAGCATCAGCTTCGCCTCGCACTCGCGCAGCAGCCGTTCCTCGTACCACCGGTCGGACGGGGTAACACCCCTTGTAGTCAGGAGCTTTCGGGACTCCCCGGCGTCGTCCTGAAAGCGCGTCAGAAGGAAATCCACGATATCCATGTCCCCGATCGTACAGACGCATAACTGGGCGCGTCAGGGCTGCAGGCGAAAACGCCCATGCCGGTGAGGGAATATTTTCCGCAGCTGCTTGGTTGACATAACTAGTCTAGAGAAAGAGGTCCCGTGCCAGCAGTCAGCACGCCGCAATATTCCCCGGCCACCCGTTCCAAGCGGGTTCGAAACATTCGCTCCATCCGCCGCGGCGATCACGTTGAAGTGCGCAGCAGCGGGCACGTCTATTACCGCGGTGAGGTTCGGGACACCGCTCCCGGGCTCGGCACCATTTGGATCCGCGAAGATGATGAAGGAACCCGCACCGCAGTCAGCGTTGAGGACTTCAGCATCTGGAAAATCCCGGGCGGCGCAGGCCGCTAGCGGTCCATCAAGGCCCCGGCGCTGATGTTCAAGGTGGCGGCAGTCATGCTGGCGGCCCGATCAGAGGCCGCAAACGCTGCCGCGTTTCCCACCTCCTTCAGGGTTGCCGCCCGGCGCAGCAGCGTGGCGTCTGTAATGCTGTTGGCGATGTCCTCCCGTCCGTTCATTCCGGGCGGGAGGGATTCGGGAACTCCGCCGCTGCGCAGCGTCACGACTCTGATGCCGTACGGCCCCAATTCCACCGAGAGTTGTCGCCGCATGGCTTCCATGGCTTCGAAAGCCGTGAGGAGCCCGCCCAGATAGAGCCCCGGCTCCGGATTGCCGGAACCGCCAAAAGCCAGGATCACCCCCGACCTCTGCTGCATCATGTGACGCGCCGCCGCCCGCGCGGTCAGAAACATGGTCTGCACAGCGGTGGCCACCGGCCGCAGGTAATCCTCCACGTACATGTCCACCATCGGTGAGCCCTGCACATCGCCGTGCTGGATGACGTTCACGGAGATGTCCAGGCTCCCGGCCGAAATTGCGACGTCGTCAGCGTGTTCATCCACGGCCCGGCCGTTGGTGGCATCCAGCACAGCTGTTTCCGCCAGGCCGCCGTTGGAGGCAATGTCCTCGGCGACCGCCTGCAGCGGTTCCGGGTGTCGCCCGGCCAAAAACACGCGGGCGCCCTCCCCGGCAAAGGCACGGGCGACTGCTCCGCCAATGGCTCCGCCGCCGCCGTAGATCACAGCATTTTTGTTGTTGAGCAGCATGGTGCCTCCCGGGCTTGCCGATGCGGGGTTCCGGCGGGTGTCCGGAGCTGAGGCTGTCCATCATGGCACTGCGCACCTTGGCGTGCACAGGGGCCCGGGTTATTGCCCGGGCCCCTGTGCCGTAGTGGAATGATGGTTTATCCGCTGCTACCAGCGGACCTTTTTCTCCCTCCGGCCCTGTTTGCCGAAGCTGTGCGTGGGCTTATGGTCTTTGCCCATGCTCTGCCATCCGGGAAGGGCCGTCCCGGCTGCACCGGCACCGGTTTTGCCGGCGCTTTCCGTGCCAAGTTTGGCCGCCGCGGCGGGAGCAAGGTTGCCCGTCGCCGCCGGCACAGTGGGGTGGGCCATTCCCGGCACAACTGCCGGCAATGATACGGATCTGTTCTTTTGGGGTGATGCCATGGTTAATCTCCGGACTCTTCAGGTACCGGCCGGGAACTGCGCTGATCATGGCTGGCCTACCCGGGCGATACGGGGATGGTGTCAGCGATAGAAGTGGTGACGCGGCGCCGCGGAGTGCCGGTGCAGCAAAAGTGCAGCAGCAATCCGGCAGATCGGCGCGGGGTGCACCTACTCGTAAATCAGTTCCATGGGCACAACTTAACAACAAAAGACGGCGCCGGGATAGACCCGGCGCCGTCTTTGTTCCCGGATTTTCCGTACCCGGGGAGTGGAGGTTAGATCAGGGCGTCCGACAAGTGGTTCGGCGTTCCGAAGCGGTGAGCCGTGATGCTGACGGCCTGCTCATGCAGGAACGGCAGGAGCTCCACGCGTCCGGCTTCGGTCACCGGGTTCGCGTAGACGGCCACGTCCGGCCGCCCGCCAAGGGCTGTCGCCAGCGCCGAGGCATCCGAACCGATCAGCCGGATCCGTGTTCCGGAAACCGCCGGGTCAAACGTGGCAGCGGAGGCCAGCCAGTCGGCGTCGTTCTCCTCTGTCACCGGGATTCCCTGTTCCGTCAGGACAGCGCGCAGTGCCAGCGGGAGTTCGACGCCGGTGGAGACGCGGAGCGCGGATCCGGCCAAAAGCCCGGCAGCGGCAACCCGGACCAGCGCATCGATCGGCTGGTTTTCGGACAGCCGGATGGTGACCGGCAGCGGCCGGTACCGGAAGACGTTGCGTTCGGCGCTCAGCTCGGAGACGTCCTTGGCCGTACCAAACTCGTCGGCCCAGGCCGCGGCGTCACTGCTCAGCGCCCGCTGCAGGAATCCGGTGTCGGCGGCAAAGCTGCCGGACACTGCGGTGGCCAGCAGCTTTGCGGCGCCCTGATGGCGGACCGGAGCTCCGGTCGAGGTGGCCGCTGCGGGCTCCCACTCCCCCAGACCCATGAGGTAGTTGGGGCCGCCGGCTTTGGTTCCGGTTCCCACTGCGGACTTCTTCCAGCCGCCGAAGGGCTGGCGCTGGACAATGGCGCCGGTGATGCCGCGGTTGACGTACAGGTTGCCCGCGGAGATGTTCTCCAGCCAGAGATCCATTTCCGCCGGATCCAGTGAATGCAGGCCGGAGGTCAGTCCGTAGTCAATCTGGTTCTGCAGTGCGATGGCTTCTTCGAGGGTGTCAGCAGTCATCACGCCGAGGATGGGACCGAAGTACTCGGTGAGGTGGTACTCGGAACCGGGGCGGACACCGGTGCGCACGCCCGGGCTCCAGAGACGGCCGGAGTCGTCGAGCTGCTTCGGTTCAATGAGCCAGGACTCGCCTTCACCCAGCACCGTCAGTCCGCGCAGCAGTTTGCCTTCAGCCGGTTCAATGACCGGACCCATCTGCGTCACGGCATCCACCGGGTAGCCGACCTTCAGGGACTGGACGGCGTCCACGAGCTGGTTGCGGAAGCGCGGGGACTTGGCCACCGAGCCCACGAGGATGACCAGGGAGGCTGCCGAGCACTTCTGGCCGGCATGGCCAAAGGCGGAGGCAACGACGTCACGGGCCGCCAGGTCAAAGTCGGCGCTGGGCGTGACGATGATGGCGTTCTTGCCGGACGTTTCCGCCAGCAGCGGCAGGTCGGTGCGGAAGGAACGGAACAGTTCTGCCGTCTCATAACCGCCGGTGAGGATGACCCGGTCAACAGACGGATCCGAGATGAGCTGACGGCCGAGTTCGCGCTCGCCCAGCTGCACCATCTGCAGGACGTCGCGGGGAACGCCGGCTTCCCAGAGCGCTTCCACCATGACGGCTCCGCTGCGTGCGGACTGGCGGGCGGGCTTGATGATCACGGAGGAACCGGCGGCCAGGGCAGCCAGGGTGGAACCGGCCGGAATGGCTACCGGGAAGTTCCACGGCGGGGTGACCACGGTGAGCCGGGCCGGGACGAAGCGGGCGCCGTCGATGTTTTCCAGGTCCTTGGCGCGCTCTGCATAGTAGTGCGCAAAGTCGATGGCTTCGGAAACCTCGGGATCGGACTGGTCCAGGGTCTTGCCGGTTTCGGCAGCCATGACCTCCATCAGGTCCGCGCGGTGATCTTCGAGGACGGATCCCGCACGGTGCAGGATTTCGGCGCGGTCGGCACCGCTGAGGGCGGCCCAGCCCTTGCTGGCCGAGACCGCTGTTTCGATGACGGCGGAGAGCGCTTCTTCGTCGGCGACCCGGGCATCAGCCACGGCTGCCTTGCCCAGGGGGGATTCCTCGACGCGGGTCAGGATGGAGCGGCCCCAGGCCTGGTTCGCCGGCAGCGACGGATCGGTGTCCGGAGTGTTGGTGAAGCCCTGGTTCACGGCGTCGGCGCCGCTGGATACGGCGGGGCGGGGCTGGCTGCGGTCCTGGGTGCGGTTCGGGGCGGGAACCAGGTCATCCAGGTTTTCCAGCGAGCTGAGGAAGCGCAGCTTCTCCCGCTCGAAGAGGGCTTCGTTTTCGCTGAGCTCAAAAACGGCGGACATGAAGTTCTCTGAGCTGGCGCCCTCTTCGAGGCGGCGGATCAGGTAGGCGATGGCGACGTCGAACTCCGCCGGGTGGACCACCGGCGTGTAGAGCAGGAGCGATCCGACGTCGCGCTTGACCACTTCGGCCTGGCCCGTGGCCATACCGAGCAGCATCTCGAATTCGATGCCGCCGGTCACGCCGCGCTGCTGGGCGAGCAGCCAGGCGAAGGCGACGTCGAAGAGGTTGTGCCCTGCAACGCCGATGCGCACGTTGGCGACCCGCTCCGGGTGCAGGGCGTAGTTGATGACCCGCTTGTAGTTGGTGTCAGTCTCCGCCTTGGTGCCGCAGGTGGCCAGCGGCCAGCCGTGCAGGGAAGACTCCACCTGTTCCATGGGCAGGTTGGCGCCCTTGACGACGCGGACCTTGATGGGCGCTCCGCCGTCCGCCCGGCGTGCGGCGGCGAATTCCTGCAGCCGCATCATGGCCGAGAGGGCATCGGGGAGGTAGGCCTGGAGCACAATGCCGGCTTCCAGGTCCTTGAACTCGGGCATGGACAGGAGCTTGGTGAAGACCGCCATGGTCATCTCCAGGTCCTTGTATTCCTCCATGTCCAGGTTGATGAATTTCTTCTGCGCGGAGGACGCGGCCCGGCGGTAGAGCGGGGTGAGCTTTTCCACCACATGCTCAACGGCTTCATCGAACGCCCAGTGCGAGTGGGGAGAGACGGTGGAGGAAACCTTGATGGAGACGTAGTCGACGTCGTCTCGGGCCAGGAGTTCGTGGGTGCCTTCGAGGCGGCGGGCGGCTTCGCGTTCGCCGAGCACCGCTTCGCCCAGGAGGTTCATGTTCAGCCGGATGTCATCCTTGCGGATCCCGGCAATGGCCTTGCCGAGGCGGGCGTCGGTGGCGTCAACGATGAGGTGTCCGACCATGCGGCGCAGCACCTTGCGGGCGACAGGGATGACAACGTGGGGCAGCACCGGCGCCATGACTCCGCCCAGGCGGACGGCGGAGCGCATGTACCAGGGCAGGAAGCCCGGCACGCGGGGTGCGAGGGCGGCGAGGTTCCGGCCGGCCACGCGGAGGTCTTCAGGGCGGATGACGCCGTCGACGAATCCCACGGTGAAGTCCAGTCCGGCGGGATCTTTCAGCACCCCTGCCAGCTGTGCGGCCGAAGCGTCAACGGGAACGCTTTCAGCCTCGGAAAGCCAGCGGCGCACGAGCGCCACGGCGTCGGCAGCGAGGTCCTGGGGGGTGTCCGATCCCGTGATGGGTTCGGCGACGGTATTGCTCATGCGTGGTGCTCATTTCGACGTGCAGCGGGTGGGTATTCCTCTAAGTATCCGCACTATCTACCATTAGGCAAAGGTACGTTTTCTAACCGATATAGGTTAGTTTTACTAATCAATCCGCTTGGAGGTGGAAACAGTGCTCGATGTGCGCCGCATGACCCTTCTGCGGGAGGTGAAAGTTCGGGGAACCCTGGCAGCCGTGGCCGAGGCGCAGGGGCTGAGCCCGTCCGCAGTGTCCCAGCAGCTGGGGCTCCTGGAAAAGGCAGTGGGCGTGGAGCTGCTGCGAAAGACGGGGCGGGGAGTGCAGCTGACGCCGCAGGCCGAGATCCTGGCGGCCCACGCCTCGGACATCCTCGAATCGCTGGAACGGGCTGAAGCTGAGCTGGCCTCTTCGCTGACCTCGGTCACCGGATCCATCCGGGTGGCCGTGTTCCAGTCGGCCGCCCTGGCCCTGCTTCCGGGAGCACTGCGGACCCTGCGGCGCGAACATCCGGAGCTGCGGGTGGAGATGGTGCAGCGCGAACCCGAGACGGCACTCTATGAAACCTGGGCGCGGGACTTCGATCTGGTGATTGCCGAGCAATACCCGGGACACTCAGCGGTGCGGCACGCTGAGCTGGACCGGATGCACCTGACATCCGATGCAATCCGGCTTGCCGTTCCCCACGAGGGCCTCCCTCCGGTGCAGTCTTTGGCGGACACCGCAGAGCTGCCATGGGTCATGGAACCCAGAGGTGCCGCCTCCCGGCACTGGGCGGAGCAAGCCTGCCGGCGGGCGGGGTTTGAACCGGATGTACGCTTTGAAACGGCTGATCTGCAGGCCCAGATCCGGCTGATCGAATCAGGGAACGCCGTGGCGCTGATGCCGGACCTCGTGTGGACCGGACGCGAGCCAAGCGTGCAGCTGCTGGATCTGGAGGGCACCCCGCGGCGAAGCATCTTCACTTCCGTGCGGCGGGCCGGAGCAAAACGGCCCGCCGTCCTGGCCTGCCGGGAGGTGCTGGAACGCACGGCGCGGCAGGTGGCCGTCCTGTAGTCCAAAGGACATGCTTGTGACAAAGCAGGGCCCCGGCCGAAGCCGGGGCCCTGCCCATGACGCGCTTTTAGTTACTTGTCGGAACCGCGGTGCCCGCCTGATCCGTGGTGTCCGTCGGTTGAATCGGACCTGCGGATGCCGTCATCGGTTTCGATCTTCTCTTTGCGGACTTCCTCGGAGACGCTTTCCGTATCCGTGACTGTTTCCGTGTCCATCCGCACCCGCTCCACAGGAACCGTCTTCTTGTTCACAACGGGTTCCTCGGCGTGAAGCGTCACTTCATGCTCTTCTTCGCTGATCTCCGGTCCGGCCATAGCCGAATCGACGTTGGCGTCGGTGATCGGTTCCCTCTCGATCCGAACCTCTTCATGGCTGACCGGAACCTGAGTGGTCACGGTTTCCGTGACGACGTACTTGCGCAGCCGCGCCTTGCCGGTAACGCGGGACTGGGTCCCCACATCCAGCTGCTCTTCCGAACGGGTCATGGCGTCATCGGTGGTGGGCCCCGAAGTGTCCCGCCCCACGGTGGCGTCCGACGAGAATCCGGAACGGCTGATGTCGCTGTCATCGCTAAAATCCGAGTCGACACCTGACCCGACGCCCGAACGCGTGCCCGTGTCCGTCATGGTTCCGGTGCTCATGCTGGTGGTGTCAGTGTCGGTGTCGGCGCTTCCGTCGTCGTACGAGAATCCGTAGTAGCGGTAAAGCGTCACTTCCTCTTCCGGGCTGATGGAGCCATCGGACTCAACCTGCGGAGAGTTTTTGATCTCTTCCTTGGAATACGGAACGAGGACATCCACGCCCTCCACCGTTGCTTCGCTGAGCGGAACGAAGGACTCGCTGCTGCCGAACAGGCCGGTGTTGACCGTGACCCAGGCGGGCTCGTTGGTCTGGTCATCCAGGTAGAACGTTCCGACGGCACCGATCTTATCTCCGTTGGGTCCCAGGACGTTGCCTGAGCCGGCCATAAGACCTTCAACTTGCTGATTGCTGATCATGCTGTTCTCCTTCAGCTGCGAACTTCACCGTTGTCCGGTGCTTATTCACGTAGGTCCGGAGATTGACCGGCAGGTCGTCGGGCGAACGGTGAAGGGATCAGGACCTGATCGGCCTTCCGACTGCGCACCAAAATCCGGATGAGCCTCGTGAGGACCCTGTTGGGCGGCTCGTATGGTAAACAGGCCCGGAATCCCAAGCCTGCTTACCATTCCAACCCAACGCGAACACACCGTCAATAGGTAGTGCAGCCGGAGAGCTACTTCGATTCGGTCAGCAGCTCGCGCACTTCGCGGCGAAGCACCTTGCCCAGCAGGGACTTGGGCAGTTCATCGATGGCCACGATGCGGCGGGGAACTTTATACGGAGTCAACCGCTCCCGGCTCCAGGCCCGGAGAGCTGCTTCGTCCAGTTCGGCGCCCTCGGTGAGGACCACGGCAGCCACGACCTGCTCGCCGCCGTCGGCCCGGGGCAGCCCCACCACAGCAACGTCGGCAATGGCCTGGTTGCTGCGCAGCACTTCCTCCACCTCGGTGGGCGAGACGTTGAACCCGCCGGTGATGATCAGTTCCTTCCGACGGTCCACCACCTTCACGAACCCGTCGTCGTCCACGGTGACAATGTCGCCGGTGCGCAGCCAGCCGCCGTCGAGCAGAACCTGCTCGGTGTCCTCCGTGTTGTTCCAGTAGCCGGAGAACACCTGCGGGCCGCGGATCAGCAGTTCGCCCGGGGTGCCCTGCGGAACATCATTCTCCGGGTGTTCGGGGTCGGCCACGCGCATTTCGGTGCTCGGGAAGGGAACACCGATGGTCCCGTTGCGCCGGGTGTCAGCAAAGGGGTTGCCCAGGGCGACCGGAGAAGACTCGGTGAGGCCGTAGCCCTCCACCAGCAGACCGCCGGAAACCTCTTCCCAGAGCTTCACGGTCTTCGCCGGCAGCGTCATGGCACCGGAGATTGCAAAGCGGATGGTGGAGAGGTCAATGCCCCGCTTCTTCGATTCCAGCGCCGTCTTTTCGTAGATCGGCGGAACAGCGCAGAACACTGTGGGCTTGGACTTCTTGGCGGCATCCAGCACCAGGTCCACGTCGAACTTGGGGAACAGCACCAGCCGCGACCCGGTCAGGACGGAGAAGGTCAGGTACAGGGTCAGGCCGAAGGCATGGAACATCGGCAGCACGCCGTAAATGACTTCCTTCCCCTCCTGGGCACCGTGCATCCAGGCCTTGCCCTGCAGGGCGTTGGAGCGCAGGTTGTAGTGGGTCAGCATGACCCCCTTGGGAATGCCCGTGGTTCCGGATGTGTACTGCAGCGCGGCCAGGTCCCGCACCGAGGGACGGGGATGGGCGCTGTCGATCGGTCCGGACGAGAGCAGCTTTTCCCAGGACATGGTGTTTTCGGTCTTGGCGGTCAGCCCTGCCCGGGTGCGGCGGAGCGAGGGCAGCGGAAGCCTCAGCGCCATGCGCTTGAGCCGCGGCATCGCCTTGGTGATATCCACGGCGATGACCGTCTTCACGGCAATGTCGTCCGGGAAGTCCTGAATCTTTTCCGCGGCCTTGTCCCAGATAATGGCCACCTGCGCGCCGTGGTTTTCAAACTGGTGGCGCAGTTCGCGCTCCGTGTACAGCGGGTTGTGGCCGACGACGACCGCCCCCAGCCGCAGCACCGCGTAGAACGCGATGAGGTACTGCGGGCAGTTCGGCAGCACGATCGCAACACGGTGTCCGCGGCGCACACCCAGCCTCCGCAGACCCTCCGCTGCGCGGTTTATCTGGTCTCCCAGCTGAGCGTAGGTGGTTTCGGCACCAAAGAATTCCAGCGCCACCTTGGGGCCAAAGCGGACGACGGCGTCCTCCACCATGGCGGTCAGGGACTCGGTGGGCAATTCAATGGTTGCCGGAACGCCGGGCTGATAGTTCTTAACCCACATCGGTTCCTGGGCGGCAGTCATTGAGGAAGCTCCTTCAGTTTGATTAATTCTGACTATAGCGACGGGCCGCGCCTGTGGATAAATTTCTTGTCCTGTGCCACTGGCCCGCCGCCCCGCCGTCGCCCGCCTCAGAGCACGTTGAACTCAGAGCTGCTTGAGGTAGCGGGCCAGGGCGCGGGGAGCTGAACGCGGAGCTGCTGCTTCGACTGCCGCGTTGTAATTGGTGTTGGTGTTCACGTCATACGTGAGGATGCGCCCGTCAGCCGTTTCCATGAACTCAATCCCGCAGACCTCCAGCCCGGTGCGCCGGGCGAACTCCAGGTATTTGCCGATGATCGGATGGTCGAAGTCCTCCCGCAGGCTGAACAGCTGCGTATCTTCGTCCGGGGCAATGGTTGCGCCCGGAGGCATGATCGGCTTGCCGGTGGAAGGATCAATGGCGCAGGCATCCGCCGGGCAGAGCTGGAATCCGCCGCGGGCAGTGTCCGCTTTGATCGCGTAAATAAACTCTCCGCCCACAATCTCCACCCGGGTGATAAAGGGCTCGGCGGAGACGATGAACTCCTGGATCAGGGTGATGCCGTCGGCGGGTTCCTCAAAATCGGGACCGGCCACGTACTCGGCGAGCTCGCCGTGGGACTCGAACTTCCGCACGCCCAGTCCCTTGCCGCCCTGGTTGTGCTTGGTGATGAACGGGGTCGGGAATTCTTTGGCCGCGGCCAGGATGGCGTCGCGGCCAATCGCGGCAACGGTGCGCGGCGTATCGATGCCGGCGGCGCGCAGGGCAGTGAGCTGGTCCACCTTGCTCATTTCCAGTTCCAGGATCCGCCGCCCGTTGACGGTCCGCCGGCCGTGGGCTTCAAGCCAGGACAGCACCGCCCGGGCGTAGTCCTTGGACAGTCCGTGCTCCCGGGTGTGGGACGAGGCGCTGATGCGGGACCAGAAAATGCCTTCCGGCGGCACCGAGTCCAGGTCCAGGACGCCGTCGGTCAGCAGCCACTCCTCCACTTCCACGCCTTCGGCTTCAAAAGCCCGGGCAAAAGGCGGAAACCATTCGGGGTTCTCATGCAGGGCGTAGATTTTGGGGCTGGTGGAGCTCATCGCGTTCCTCTGTTCCTCTTGGACGGCCGGACACTGTTCCTTGGCGGTATCAGCACTTGATGTGATGCAGCGCCTAACCGTCGATGTATATTCCGTTGCCGGGACCCATGGGCAGGCCGAGAACGTAGAACACGGTCAGGACGGCCACCCACGCCAGCCAGAAAAGCACCGTGAAGGGGAGCATCCGCGCAATAACCGTGCCGAGCCCGGCCTGCGGCTCATATTTGCGGAGCATCGTCAGCAGCACAATCATGTACGGGTTCAGCGGGGTCAGGATCTGGGTCGCCGAGTCACCCACCCGGAAGGCACCCTGGATGAATGCCGGTTCAAAGCCCAGGAGTGCAAACATCGGCACAAACACCGAGGCCATCAGGGTCCACATGGCCGAGCCGGAAATGATGAACAGGTTCAGCACCGAGGCCAGCAGGATGAAGCCGATAATTGCCGGGTATCCGGTCAGCCCAATGGATTCCAGGCCGGAGGCGCCGGCGACGGCCAGCCAGTTGCCGATGCCGGACCAGTTGAAGAGGGCAATGAACTGCCCCAGGATGAACGCCAGCACCAGAAATCCGCTCATGTCCTTGAGTGAGGCTCCCATCACCCGGGGAACGTCCCTGCCGCCGGCGATGGTGCCGGTGAGCTTGCCGTACACCAGGCCGGGCACGGTGAACATGATGAAGACAATGAAGACGATGGAGCTCAGCAGCG
This sequence comes from Arthrobacter sp. TJ-178, assembly GCF_058269275.1. NCBI lineage: Bacteria > Bacillati > Actinomycetota > Actinomycetes > Micrococcales > Micrococcaceae > Arthrobacter > Arthrobacter sp. TJ-178. The sequence continues at coordinate 844,380 of NZ_JBZCNK010000001.1, forward strand.
GCGACTTGGGCAGGTAACCGCCGTCCTCATTGCGCCAGGGCGAATCCGGCAGCAGTGCGCCCACCAGGATGACGGCGGCGACGGCCGCGCCTGCAACCACAGCCCACAGCACGCCCCGGCGCTCCACCGGAGTCAGGACGGAGGACAGCGCCTCCGGGACGGCATGGGTGTCCTCGCCGTCCTCTCCGGCCGTTTCCTCGGTGGGGACCCCCTGCCGGCGGAGGCGGGGTTCCAGGATCCTGTCAATGATGAATCCGGCCAGCACAATCAGCACGAGCGAGGACGCGATGTTGAAGAAGTAGTTGGACAGCGGGTTCACCGGGGAGCCCGCGTTGGGCAGTGACTGGGTCACCGCCGTCGTAATGCCGGAAAAGAGGGCGTCCAGGCTGGTGATCAGCAGGGAGGTGGAGTATCCGGCACCGGCGGCTGCGAAGCCGCCCAGCAGCCCGGCCACCGGATGACGTCCCGCGGCCTTGAAAACCAGGGCCGCCAGCGGAGGAATCACCACAAACGCGGCGTCGGACATGATGGATCCGGTGACGCCTACAAAGCCGACGGCGTAGGGCAGGGCCCAGCGCGGCGCGGAACCGAAGGCCTTGCGGATCAGGGCCGAAAGCAGCCCGGATTTCTCCGCAACGCCCACGGCCAGCAGGATCGGCAGCACCGTGGCCAGCGGCGGGAAACCGAGATAGTTTGCGCCCAGGGTGGTGGTGAACCAGCTCAGCCCCTCGGCGGTGAAGAAACCTTTGATCACGGTTTCCTCTGTTGCTCCGGGCACGGTGACCGCAACGTTGGCCCAGGCCATGGCGGTGGAAACCACCGCCACAACAAGGAAGAGGATCAAAAAGAGCATAAACGGGTCCGGCAGTTTGTTGCCAACACGTTCCACGCCGCCCAGGAGGCGGTCGGAAAGGCTGCGGCGGGAACTGACGGGGGCAGCTGGAGTTGTGGTCATGCCGGTCTCATTTCCTGTCAGTCAAAGTAACGGGCAACATCAACGGGACCGCCGGCAGCAGCGAACTCCCGGGCCGCCGCAGCGCGCAGCTCCGGGTCGCAAAGGTAGTCCAGGGCGGTCAGGGCCAGGCCTGCGGCACCGTCCAGCGCACCGGATTCCGCGGCGGCTGATCCGGCGGCGTCCGCGAAGGCCCGGGTGTGCAGCGCCACGTCCGCCGGCGCAATGCCGATCAGCGGATGAATTCCCGGGATCCGGTAGCTGACATTGCCGAAGTCCGTGGAGGCGGCAATGGTCTCCGATACGACGCCGGCCGGCAGCGGACTGCGCCCGCGCCGCTGCTGGGCGCGCACCCACCGTCCGGTCAGCGCCGCGTTGGTGCGCACCGGCAGCGACGGCGGATGCTCATCCCAGTCGATGGACACTCCGGTGCCGGTCATCAGGGCGGCACCGCGGGCAACATCCTCCAGCCGGGCGCTCAGGTCCTTCAAGGTGTCCGGGTACTTGGAGCGTGCGTAGAGCTTCAGCACAGCCTTTTCCGGAATCACGCTGGGGCGCTGGCCGCCCTCGGTGATGATGGCATGGACGCGGTCCACCGGCGGCAGCTGCTGGCGCAGCAGGCCGATGGCGGTGTACGCCAGCGATGCGGCATCCAGAGCGTTCCTGCCCATGAACGGCTGCGCGGAAGCATGGGCGGCGACGCCGGAAAAGGTGACGGTCAGCAGCCGGCGTCCCAGCCAAACCTGCTCAGCCAGGTCCATTGCGTAGGGATGGACCATGATGGCGGCATCCACGCCGTCAAAGGCCCCGTTGCGGGCAAGGACTTCCTTGCCGGAGTGTCCCTCCTCCGCGGGCGTTCCCAGGAACACGACCCGGCCGGGGAACGCATCCGGGTTCTCGGCGACCGTCTGGGCCAGGGCAATAAACGCTCCGACTCCCGTAGCCGCAATGACGTTGTGCCCGCAGGCATGGCCCACCTCGGGCAGGGCGTCGTATTCACTGAGGATGGCGATGGACGGAACATTGTCGGCCGCGCCTGCCGTGCCGCCGACTTCTGCAGACCTGTCTTCCGCTCCGATTTCCGCCCGAATGGCCGTGGGTAATCCGTGTGCTCCCAGCTCCGCCTTAATGCCGTGGCGGCGCAGCAGGTCCACGAGGAACGCCGCGCTCCGGTGCTCCTCGTAAGCTGTTTCCGGGTCCCCGTGCAGGGTGTGGACAACGTCGTTGAGATCGGCGGCAAGCGCATCCACCCGCGCTTCCACCTGACCGGCAAGCTCTGCAGGTGCCCCGGCGAAATCGGAGACCGGACTCTGTGCGGTTTCCATCCGGCGCCCGGTTTCGGCGTCGAGCTGGTTGAGGTAAGCAGAGCTGGGGGATGTGATGCGCGTCATGGGGCACCACCCTAAGCGGCCGGCACCGGGGGTGCCAGTTTGATGACGCGGTGTTCCGCAGCGGCTTACCGGCCGCGGCCGGCAATGCGGGCCACGAGGGGCTGCGGCGCCCGGGCACCGATCCAGGCCAAAACCTTGTACCGCTTGCTGGGAATGGAAACACCCTTGCCGGCGAAAGCATCCGCCAGTCCTTCACGGACCACGCGCTCGGCGTCGAGCCACATCCAGCCGGGGTACACCGTTTTATCCATGTCCATGCGCTGGTGGAACTCTGTGTGGACAAACCCGGGGCACAGGGCCGTCACATGCACGCCCCGGCCGCTGTAATGAATGTTCGCCCAGCGGCTGAAGGTAATGACCCAGGACTTGGCTGCACTGTACGTGCCGCGGGGGATGAATCCGGCCACTGAAGCAACATTGATGATGTGTCCGCCGGGCTGCTCCATCCGGGACAGCATGGTGTTCAGCGCGGTGTGGCTCAGCTGCAGCGGCGCGGCTACCAGGACGTTGAGGTGGTCCATTTCCGCGGAGAGGTCATTGCGTTCAAAGTTGTTCTTCAGCCCGTAGCCGGCGTTGTTGACCAGCATGGTGATGTCCGGTTTTTCCAGTCTCCGGCTCACCCGCTCCACGCCCTCCGGGTCGGCCAAATCCGCCGCAATGTACTCCGTCTGCACCGCGTATTCACCGGCGAGCAGTCCGGCCGATTCCTTCAGCCGTTCCTCATTGCGGGCCGTCAGGACCAAGTTGTAGCCGCGGTTTGCGAGCTGGCGGGCAAATTCTGCGCCGATGCCGGATGTAGCGCCGGTGATCAAAGCTGTGGGAGTCATGGGTCCACCTTTCCACGCCTACCCTGCTATGGCACTGCGGCCTTTGGCAATGCGGAACACGGATCACGCCCGGGCACCTTGCCACCGGTCCCGGTCACACCTACCGTGACAAGAAACCAGCCCCCGCCAAGGAGGAGCCATGGCACCATCCCGGGGTTACCGGGACAGGCTGGACGCCGGGCAGAAGCTCGGCCTGCAGCTCAGCCCCTATTTTGGCGCGCCGAACCTGTTGGTGGTGGGGCTTCCCCGCGGCGGCGTTCCGGTGGCCGCCGCCGTGGCGGAGGTGCTGCGGGCACCGCTGGACGTGGTGGCCGTTCGGAAAGTGGGCTTTCCTCTGCAGCCGGAACTGGCTGCCGGTGCGCTGGCCTGGATTGCGGGGACCGTTACCACTGTGCGCAATGACGCCGTCCTAGCGGACTGGCAGCGGTCCCTTGACGCCGCCGGCAATGACGATCCGGGAGCGGCGGACGCCGCGTTCCGCAACGCCGCATCCATCCAGCAGCTCGAACTGATCCGCCGGGACAAGCTGTACCGCATGGGGCGCGAACCCCTGAACGCAGCCGGCCGGTCGGTGGTGGTGGTGGATGACGGGCTGGCGACCGGCGCCACCATGCGAGCCGCACTGCTGGGACTCCGCGAGCAGAACCCGGCCTGGCTGGTGGCCGCGGCTCCCGTCAGCTGCGGCCCGGGTGCGGAAACAGCGGCTGGCCTGGCCGACGACGTCGTGATCCCCTGGCAGGGCATCGGCCTCAGCGCCGTGGGACAGGCCTACGAGAACTTTGATCAGACCACTGATGCCGAAATCCGGCAGTTCCTGAATACTCCGTGACTGAGCCCCTCCCACCGAAGGCAGGAACCCATGAGCACAGCAGCACAACAGCCCAACGCTGCAGCCCGGACATCCGGCACACCCGACTGGAGCGGAGCCCGGTACGTTGCTTTGGGCAGTTCCTTCGCTGCTGCTCCCGGCCTGGGCCATCCGGTTCCGGGAAGCCCTCCGGAGGCCGGCCGCACAGACGCCAGCTATGCCCACCTGCTGGCCGGGCAACTGCAGATGTCCCTGACTGACGCCACCAGCTCCGGGGCCACCACGGCGGACGTGCTGTGGCGCTCGCAGTACGGGCAGCCGCCCCAGGCGGACTCCCTCAGCGCGGACACCGATCTGGTGACCGTCACCATCGGCGGCAACGACATCGGCTACGCAGCCTCGCTGATGGCGGCCGGTTTGCCCCCGCTGGCGCGGCTCAAGCACCTGCCCACCCTGGAAATGCTCAAGGGCCTCACCCCGGCCGTCCAAAACCGGCGGCTGGCGCTGCTCCCGGCGGCCATGGCGTCCGTCGGCCAGCTCATCCGGCGGCGTTCCCCGCGCGCCGTCGTCCTGTTTGTGGAGTACCTGACCGTGCTGCCTCCGGATCCGCGCATCCGCGTGGCCGGCATAAAGCCCGCCTCCGCCGCCGCGGGCCGGGAACTGGCCGTGCATCTGGCGCTCGCCACCGAAGCCGGAGCCAACGCCACGGGGTGTTCGGTGGTGCGCGTGGCCAAGGCCAGCCTGGACCACTACGCCGGGTCGGAGGATCCCTGGACCGTGGGCGGATTCGTCCCCGTGGAAGGCGGTCCGCTGCCCTTCCATCCCAACCAAGCCGGGCACGAAGCCGTTGCGCAAATGATCAGGGAGCACCTCTCCCGGCTCGCCGCAACGGGTTCCGGCGGGCCGGGGACGATGGATTAGATTGGGCCGATGACCAATGACACCGCAGTGGATTCCCGCACAGAACCGCCCGAGGCCGCCGGCGAAGCTCAGACGCTGACCGCTTTCCTGGACTACTTCCGCGCCACAGTGGTGATGAAGGCTTCCGGACTCAGCGATGCCGACGCCGCCAAGCGGCTGCTTCCCTCGCTCACCACCGTGTCGGGGCTGATCCGGCACCTGACCGACGTGGAGCGTTTTTGGTTCCGGAACCGGATGGACGGCCAGCAGGACGTTCAGGCCCGCTGGACGGCCGAGGATCCCGACGCCGAGTTCCGCGTGGCTGACGGAGAGAGCCTGGCGGAGATCGTGGCGGAGTATGAGGCTGCCTGCCGGGAATCGCGCGCGGTGCTGGAACGGTACGGCTTGGAAGACCGCTGCCGCGGAGGCGACGGCACGCAGAACGTACGCTGGGTCCTCGTGCACATGATCGAGGAAACCGGCAGGCACTGCGGGCACCTGGACATCCTGCGCGAACTGCTGGACGGAGCCACCGGAGACTGAGCAGGATCCGCTGCCCGCACTGCCCGCACCGGACCCGGACACCGCCGTCTGCCCGTTCCGAGGCCGCCGAAGGGAGCCTGCCCTAGAGATCGAAGCACCCGCGGCCGGATAATTTCTTCAGCTGCGTTTCCGCTGATCCGACTCTGTGGGAGGTTTCAAATGTCCATGTCAGGAAGCACTTTTGGGTTGGGCGGGTTGCACTTGGACGTCAGTGAACTCACCCACAAGGTGGTCCGGGGCATCCGCGGGGGGATGGTTCTCACCGGCGTCCTCTCGGTGGTCCTGGGCGCCCTTGTACTGTTTTGGCCCGAAGCCACCCTGGACGTGATTGCCGTCCTGTTTGGCCTCTATTTCCTTGTGTCCGGCGCGGTGCGCGTCGTGACCGGGCTCGTTACTCCGCTGCTCGGCGGCCTGCGGGTGCTCAACATCCTCGTCGGCCTTCTGCTCTTCATCGCCGGGGTGGCGGCCATCCGCAATCCGCTCGCTTCCCTTACCGTTCTGGCCCTCTTCATTGGAATCGCCTGGATTGTGGAGGGCATCATGTCCCTGACCGAGGTGGAGAGCGGCGGATCGCGCTGGTATGCCATCGCCTATGGAATTATCAGCATCATTGCCGGCGTGGTGGTGTTGTTCCTGCCGGTTAGTTCCCTTGCCGCCCTTGTTGTTTTTGGCGGCGTTGCCCTGGTGGTGCTGGGCATTGTGGAAGTGGTGCGGGCCTTTTCCTTCGGCCGCGGCCTGCCGCGTGCCTATTAGGAAACCTCCAGCAAGCTTCCAGCAGCTGTTAACACAGGCATAACCTGCCGGGAAACCTGGATGTAATACGGGGCGCCCACTCTGGGAAGGGTACGGTTTCCAACCGCCGCTTCCGGCCCGTTGGCCGGCCATCCCGAATGGAGCATCTCCATGGACTCTGGAAACACCGCCTGGCTGCTGGCCAGCGCCGCGCTGGTCTGTCTCATGATCCCCGGCATCGCCTTCTTCTATGGAGGAATGGTGGGCTCGCGCCGCATCCTCAACATGATGCTGATGTGCTTTGGCAGCGCGAGCCTCGTCGCAGTGCTGTGGGTGCTTTACGGGTACTCCGCAGCCTTCGGCAACTCTCTGTCCGGAGCAGGTCTGCTGGGCAATCCCCTTGAATTCGCTGGGCTGTCCCAACTGTTGGCCGAGGACCCGGAAAACTCGATCCCGCTGGCATTGTTCGCGGCCTTCCAACTGATGTTCGCCTGCGTTACCACGGCGCTGGTGGCCGGGGCAGCCGCCGGACGCATGAAGTTCGGTGCGTGGATGCTGTTCGCCGGCCTCTGGGCCACGCTGGTGTACTTTCCGGTGGCCCACTGGGTTTTCGCCTTCAGCAGCGAGGACGGCTCCGTGACGGGCGGCTGGATTGCCAACCGGCTGGGGGCGATCGACTTCGCCGGCGGCACGGCTGTGCACATGAATGCCGGCGTGGCCGCCCTGGCACTTGCCCTGGTTCTGGGACGAAGCCAGGGCTGGCCGCATGCCCAAGGGAAACCGCACAGCCGTCCGCTGGTGCTGCTTGGCGCCGGACTGCTCTGGGTTGGCTGGTACGGATTCAATGCCGGTTCGGCCCTGAGCGCCGGCAACTCCGCCGCCGTCGTTTTCCTGAACACCGCGGTGGCTGCTGCAGCAGGCCTGCTGGGCTGGATGTTGATGGACCGGCTGCGGCTGGGAACCTCGTCTTCCCTGGGTGCCGCTTCCGGACTGGTCTCCGCCCTGGTAGCCATCACTCCGGCGTGCGGGGCCGTCAGCCCGCTGGGCGCACTGGCCATCGGGCTGCTCGCCGGACTTGTCTGTTCGCTGGCCATTGAGTGGAAGTACCGGCTGGGCTACGACGATTCACTCGACGTGGTGGGCGTTCACGCCGTCGGCGGCCTGCTGGGCACCCTGCTGATCGGCCTGTTTGCCACCGACGCCGCGCCCAACGGTGTCAGCGGACTGTTTTACGGCGGCGGCTTTGAGCTGCTGGGCATCCAGGCGCTGGCCTCGGTGGCTGTTCTCGTCTACTCCTTCGTGGTCACATGGGTCATTGCCAAGCTGCTGGCAGTCACCATCGGGCTGCGCATTCCGGAAGAGAGCGAACTGCAGGGCATCGACCTGGCCGCCCATGCGGAATCCGCCTACCTGACCGACGAGGAGGCCGTGGAGCTGGGCGCCCGGCCGTAGCGACCGCGCCTCCGCCAGGGATCAGTCCTCCAGGGACTCTTCCTGGCGGAGGTACACGGAAAGAAGGTCCCGGGCGTGCTGCGTCTGAGGACCTTCCTTTTCCAGTGCTTCCATCATTGATGCTCCCTGCGTCTTTCCGCCCGGGAAGGGCGGCAGCAGCGGCACATCAGGGTCGGAAACCACCTCAATAATGCAGGGCATGTTGGCGGCGAGCGCGGAGTCCCAGGCATCCCCGAGCAGCTCCGGATCCTCCACCCTGATGCCCTTGAATCCCAGCAGTTCCGCATATCCGGCGTAGTTGAAATCCGGAAGCGCCTGGCTGTCCGCAAAACGGGGTTCCGTTTCCATCTCCCGCTGCTCCCAGGTCACCTCCGCCAGTTCACGGTTATTGAGGACGCACACGATGAAGCGCGGATCCTCCCAGTTCTTCCAGAGCCTGCTGACCGTGACCAGTTCGGTCAGCCCGGCCATCTGCATGGCTCCGTCACCGGAGAGAGCAATGAGCGGCCGGTCCGGATGCGCCAGCTTGGCCGCAATGCCGTAGGGAACCGCGCAGCCCATGCTGGCCAGCGTGCTGGAGAGGTGCGCGGGAACCCCCGCCGGCAGCCTCAGCTGGCGCGCGTACCAGTACACGCTGCTGCCTACGTCCACGGCCACCTGCGCGTCCGCGGGCATCCGCTGGCTCAGCTCGTAAAACGCGCGTTCCGGGTTCACCGGATGAGCGGGCGTGAAAGCCCGTTCGCGGGACAGGCCGTGCCAGGAACGGACGGCGTGTTCGACGTCGTTGCGCCAGCCCGATTCGCCGCGCTCCGTCAGCAGCGGCAGCAGGGCATCCAAGCTGGCGGCCGCCTCACCGGTAACGGCCACCTCCACCGGGTAGCGGTTTCCGATGGCCGCCGAATCGATGTCAATCTGCACGGCCCTGGCTGCCCCGGGCGGCGGATAGAACTCGGTCCAGGGGTCATTGGAGCCGATGATCAGCAGCGTGTCCGCGTTGGCCAGCGCAAATCCTGCGGCCGAGGTACCCAGATGGCCCATGACCCCTGCGGCCAGGGGCAGGGACTCATCCACGTACGGCTTCCCAAGCAGGCTGGTAGTAATTGCAGCACCCAGCTTCTCAGCCAGGGCTGCCACCTGCTCCTGGGCACCCTTTGCTCCCTGGCCCACCAGCAGCACCACCTTCTGCCCGCTGTTGAGCACATCCGCGGCGGCCTGGACGTCCTCCGGGAGGGGCAGGATGCGGGCCGGCCGCCAAACCGGGGCCGTGGTGAGCACGCCGTGTTCCTGACCCAGTTCCGGCGCAGCTTCCTGCTGCACGTCATGCGGCAGGATCACCACGGACGGGGTGCGGGTGGCGAGTGCCTCTTTAAAGGCCCGGTCAATGACCAGGGGTGCCTGCTCGGGGCTGGAGACCTGCTGGCGGAATCCGGAGGCAACGTCCCGGAACAGGTGCATCAGATCCACTTCCTGCATGTATGCGGATCCAAGGACACTCAGGCTCTGCTGCCCGATGATCGCCACCACCGGCACCGAGTCCATGCGCGCGTCGTACAGTCCGTTGAGGAGGTGAATGGCGCCGGGGCCCTGGGTGGAAACCACCACCCCCACTTCCCCGGTGTACTTCGCGTGTCCCACGGCCATGAAGGCGGCGTTTTCCTCATGCCGCGCCTGGACAAACTCCGGTCCGCCGGCCCGGCGGAGTGCTCCCATCACCGGATTGATGCCGTCTCCGCTGTATCCGAAGATCCGGCCCACACCCCACGCCTGCAGACGCTGCACCACCAGGTCCGCCACCAGTTGGGGTTCGCCCTCCGGTGGGTTGCCGTTCGCTTCAGTTCCGTCGGCCATTGCATGCCTCCCGTTAACGATCAGTGTGCTTGGTATCCCCCACTCTTCCATCCCCGGTGCGGGAATTGCACGTTTGGGCCGGCCGGAATTCGGCGACTTGGGGCTTCCCGGATGCCTGTGGCTTCGGCGCTGGTGTGCGGGGCCGGACCCGTCGCTATGCTCTGGAACATGGGTAAGGTCATCTACTACGTCGCGTCGTCACTGGATGGCTTTATAGCCGCCGAAGACTCCAATCTGGACTGGCTGCTGGCCTTCGGTTTCGAACCGTTCCAAAGCCACTATGACCAGTTCCTGGCCACCATAGGTTCGCTGGTCATGGGATCGGCCACGTATGACTCCATACGGAGCCAGGATCCGGATTCCTGGCCCTACGGCACCCTGCCCTGCCAGGTGCTGACCAGCAGACAGCTCGAGGCTCCGCCGGACACCGGCGTGCAGTTCGTTTCGGGGAACATCCGCCGCATCCGTGAAGACGCAGCAGCCGCCGCCGGAGACCGGAATGTCTGGGTTGTGGGCGGTGGGCTCGTGGCAGCCCAGTTTGCGGAGGCCGGACTGCTGGACGAACTGTGGGTCACCTATATGCCGGTGGCGCTGGGCGCCGGCCGCCGCCTGCTGCCCGTCACCACGCCGCTGGGTCCCATGCGCCTGGCCGGAACGACGTCGTTCAACGGCGGCGCCGCCGAGCTCCGGTTTTCGGCCACCTGAGCTCGCCACCTGAGCTCGCCCGGACCCCCGCCGGGGGCCGGCCCGGCCTGCCGGCTCCATCACTGTAGAGTGTGGTTCGTGCACGCCCGCCGCAGATCCCGGCGCTTGCCTGCATACCCTCCGCCAGTCTCAGGAAAGTTCAAGGTCATCCCATGGGGACAGATATCCGCACCCGCAACAATGTCCGTGTTCTGGGCAACCCGGAGGGGCCGGTCATCATGTTTGCGCACGGCTTCGGCTGTGACCAGGGGATGTGGCAGCAGGTCCTGCCCCGGTTCACCGCCGATTATCGGGTAGTCCTGTTTGACCATGTTGGCGCCGGCAATTCGGACCCCGACGCATATCAGTCAGCCAAGTACTCCTCCCTTGAGGGTTACACTGCCGATGTGCAGGAGATCATGGCCGAACTGGATCTCCAAGACGTCACTTTTGTGGGACACAGCGTCGGCGGCATGATGGGTGTTGCCGCCGCAGCCGCGGACCCCGCCCGGTTTCGCAATCTGGTGTTCCTGGCCTCCTCTCCCAGCTACATGGACTATCCGGAAGACGGCTACGTAGGCGGCACGTCCCAGGAGGACATCCGCGAACTCCTTGCCTCGCTGGACAACAACTACATGGTCTGGGCCGCCGCCATGGCTCCGGTGATCATGGGCAATCCCGGGTCCCCGCGGCTGCACAGCGAACTTGAGGGCAGCTTCTGCCGCATCAACCCCACCGTGGCCCGCGAATTCGCCAAGGTGTCGTTCCTCTCCGACGTCCGCCATCTGCTCAAGGACGTCAGCGTTCCCACGCTGGTCATGCAGTGCACCGATGATTTGCTGGCTCCCGTGCACGTCGGTGAATACACCCGGCGTCATCTTCCCCAAGCCACGCTGTCCGTTCTGAAGGCCACCGGACACCTGCCCCATGTAAGCGCCCCGGAGGAGACAGCAGACACGATCCTCGGATACCTTAGCCGCGCCGCTTAGCCCAGCAAATGGATGCCGTCCCCTCCGCCCACCTGCCGATGGATTATGAGTCGCTTTTTCAGGATGCCCCGGCCGGATATTTGGTGACCGACGAACACGGCATCATCCGTGAAGCGAACCGCACCGTCCTCAGCTGGCTGGGCCTGACCCGCGCGGAGCTCGTGGGCGCCAGCTTCCTCAAACTGTTGCCCATCGGTGACCGGATCCTGTACGCGACGCATGCTTCGCCGCAGACGGGTGCTGCCGGTGCCTTGGCGGAACTGGCAGTGGACCTGATCGCCGGGGATGGTTCCCGGATTCCGTCCCTGCTTTCCGCCCGGCGTTTTCCCGCCGCTGAACCGGGCCAACCCGCCCTGGATCGAATCATCGTCTTTAACGCCTATGAACGCCGGCTCTACGAACAGGAGCTGGTCAGCACCCTGCGCAAAGCCGAGGAAGCGGATGCTGCACGCGCCAGCGCAGAAGCATCGGTTGCCGCCCAGCAGGAGGTGCTCCGGCACAAAGATGTGGTCCTGCAGGAAAGCCTCACGGAGAGCCGGCGCAAGGAATCCCTGCTGGAAACCATCCTGAACACCGTGGAAGTGGGTGTGCTGGTGGTGGACGAAACAGGAAATACCATCCTCAGCAACAGCCGGCAGGATCACAACCGCAGGCGTGCCACACCGCCGGGGCTGATGAAGCCCAAAGAATCCGAGCTGCTGATATTCGGTCCTGACCGCGTGACGCCCATTCCCCCGGATCTGCGCCCCGTCCGGCGGGCGATCCTGGGCGAGTCCTTTTCCGACCAGCTGGTCTGGCTGGGAACGGGCGACCAGCAGCAGAGCCTGAGCGTGTCAGCCCGTTCCGTCCGGAACCAGGGAGCTTTCAGGGGGTCGGTCATCGCCTTCAGCGACGTCACCGGTCTTGTGGATGCGGTACGGGCCAAGGAGGACTTTGTAGCGAATGTTTCCCATGAGCTGCGCACGCCTTTGACGTCAATCATGGGTTACCTGGATTTGGCGCTGGAGGACGCAGATGAGCTGCCTGCCCACATCAATGCCTCCCTCCAAGTGGCGATGCGCAACTCGGAAAAGCTGCTGGCACTCGTCTCGGACCTGCTGACTGCGGCCACCGGCGACAGCGGTGTGGCCCTGATCCCGGCGGATCTCACGGAACTCATCCAGGCTGCCGTCACTTCAGCGGTTCCCCGGGCAGAAATCAACGGTGTACAGATTGTCACTGACCTCCCCGCCTCATTGGAGGACATTGTGGACCCCCGGCGGATCAGCCAGGTCCTGGACAATCTGCTCTCCAACGCCGTGAAGTACTCGCCCGACGGAGGCCGGGTCACGGTCAGCGCCCGCCGCACCGCAACCACCACGGTCATTGAGGTGGCCGACCCGGGCATTGGAATGACCGAAGCGGAGCAGGCCGAAGTGTTCACAAAGTTCTTCCGGTCGGACACGGCCCGCAGGGCTGCCATTCCCGGCGTCGGCCTGGGCCTGGCCATCAGCCGCAAAATCATCGAGGAACACGGCGGCACGATCACCCTGCGCAGCGAAGCCGGCAAGGGAACTGTCTTTACCGTCACACTGCCCTGTGGCGCGGTCTGAGCCGATTTTGTGCCCCGACCCCGGTTGTGAAAATATCACTTTTGAACCCGGCACCCTACCGGGCAGATTCAGCAGGGGAACACCTCAATGGCCAACAATGGCACCTCTTCCGTCCGCAAAGTAATTAGGCGGCTGGGATCCTTCTCCCTCGTCGGCGCGGTGGCATTCGTCGTGGACATCACGATCTTCAACGTGCTGGCTTCGACCGTCCTCGACAGCCACCCGATCACGGCCAAAGTCATCTCGGTCGCCTGCGCGACAACGGTTTCCTGGCTCGGCAGCCGTTATCTGACGTTCCGCGCCTCCAGAGGCCGGAGCGTGCGCAGCGAAACCCTGCTTTTTGCCCTGACCAATCTGATCGGCCTGCTCCTGGCCACCGGCTGCCTGTACGTGTCCCACTACCTGCTTGGTTTCACCAGCCAGTTTGCTGACAACATTTCCGGCAACGTGGTGGGCGTGGCTGCCGGCAACGTTTTCCGCTATTTCGCCTACCGGTACGTCGTATTCACCACGGCCGAGGAACGCGCGGCGCGGACCGCACTGAAGCAGAACGTGTAAGCGGCGCTTCCTTCCCGCACCGTCCCCCGCGACTTCCCCGCGCCTTCCCAACCAGCCAGCCAACCAGTCAGCCAACGACGACGGCGGCGCACCTCCGCTGGGAGGTACGCCGCCGTCGTCGTACGTAGTGCTGAAGTACCGGCGGTGTTACTTGCCGGAGCGCGGCGTGCGGATGAGCTTCTTGTTCACGAATTCATCCATGCCGAAGCGGCCCAGCTCACGGCCCACGCCGGAGCGCTTGACTCCGCCGAAGGGCAGGTCCGGCTGGGTTCCGGAGACGCCGTTGATCGAGACCATGCCGGATTCCAGGCGGTCAGCAATGTCCAGGGCCTTGTCCTCGTCAGCGCTGAAGACGGCTCCGCCGAGTCCGTACGGCGAGCTGTTCGCCAGGTCCACGGCTTCATCCGCGCTGGAGACCTTGTAGATGACAGCTACCGGGCCGAAGAGTTCCTCGGAGAAGGCGCGCATCTCCTCAGTAACGCCGGTAAGCACGGTGGGCTGGATGTAGGCTCCCGGGCCGTCGATCAGGGCGCCGCCGGTGTTGAGCGTTGCCCCCTTGTCCACGGCATCCCGGATCTGCTCGACCAGGCCGTCAGCGGCGGCCTGCGAGGAGAGCGGGCCGAAGCGCGTGGCCTCATCCATCGGATCGCCGGGCTGGATCTTTTCCATTGCGGCCGTGAATTTCTCCACGAAGTCTTCGTAGATCTCATCCATGACAATGAAGCGCTTAGCCGCGTTGCAGGCCTGGCCCGCGTTGCCCATCCGGCCGGCGACGGCGGACTTCACCGTGGCGTCCAGATCCTGGGCGTCGAGCACGATGAACGGGTCGCTGCCGCCCAGTTCCAGCACGTACTTCTTCAGGTTCCGGCCGGCAACCTCGGCAACGGCGGATCCGGCCCGCTCGCTGCCGGTCAGGGACACACCCTGAATCCGGGAGTCGGCGATGATGTCGGCTGCCTGGTCATTGGTGGCGAACAGGTTGATGTAGGTACCCTGCGGCAGTCCAGCGTCAGAGAAAATCTGCTCCATCGCCAGTGCAGACTGCGGGCAGTTGTTGGCGTGCTTGAGCAGGACGGTGTTGCCCAGCATCAGGTTGGGGCCGGCGAAGCGGGCCACCTGGTAGTACGGGAAGTTCCACGGCATGATGCCCAGGATCGCGCCGATCGGCTCGGTGCGGACGGTGGCTCCGCCGCCGCCCTTCACGTTCAGCTCCTCATCGGCCATGAAGCCGGGACCCTCGGTGGCGTAGTACTCGTAAATGTTTGCGGACAGCGCCACTTCACCCTTCGCTTCGCGCAGGGGTTTGCCCATTTCGGTGCTGATCAGGGCTGCCAGCTCATCGCTTCGTTCGCGGTACAGCTCAGCCACGCGGGCCAGAACCTTGCTCCGGGCTTCCACCGGCTGGGCTCGCCATGAGGCGAAGGCCGTATGGGCGGTGCTGATTGCTTCGGCAATCTCAGCGTCGGTAGCTTCAGCGAATTCCTTGAGTGTCTCCCCGGTTGCGGGGTTCACGGTCTTGTAAGCGGTCATTGGACCCACGTTACTCACGTGGGCACCAGAGGTCACAGCGGTTCGCTCCCGGCTCAATGTCCCGGCCGGCCGGCGCCGCCGTTCGGCTCCGGCGGTTTCCGACGCCGGGAGCGAGCCAGGGGAAGGCGTCCGAAGCGGGGGCGGGGCCAGCCCTGTTCCCTCCTGCGGCTGCTGCCGGAACCGGTATCGACGTCGTCGCCGGTGTTCCTGCGCGTCCGGCGCGGCAGCCGCACGCTCAGCTCACCGGGTCCGGGCAGGCGCCAGCCGCGGCGGCGGGCCACTGTGCAGAGCACTGCAGCGGAGACAATGGCCGCCCCCATGCCCACATTCTGCAGTCCAAGGTTGTACAGGATCACCATTTCCACGGCCGCAACCAGGGCGCCGGTGGCGTAGAGCGTGTTGCCGCCGAAGATGGCAGGCACCCGTCCCACGACAATGTCGCGGATCATGCCGCCGCCCACCGCGGTGGCCACGCCAATGAGGATGGCCGGCAGCCACTCCAGGTCCACGGCGAGGGCCTTGGACGTTCCCGTGGCTGCCCAGCAGCCCAGGGCAAAGGCATCGATCACAATCAGGAACCGGTTGGCCCACTTGCCCTTCAGCTCTATCAGGTAGGCAATGAAGGCTCCGGCGATGGCGGTCAGCAAATAGGCCGGATCAGCCAGGGCCACCGGCGTTCCCGCCTGCAGGAGGGTATCGCGCAGCACACCGCCGCCCAGGGCCGAGGTGAGCGCCAGCACCACAAAGCCCACCGGGTCCATGCGCAGCTGCCGCGCCACCGCCCCGCCAAGCACGCCGTTGGCCAGCACCCCGGCCAGGTCCACAAACCGAAAGACGGCCTCCGGATCAAAGATATCCACGCCGCTCCCGATGTGTTGTTGCTGCCGTGTTTTCCGGCGTCCATTCTAGCCCGGCGCAGCACCGCTTCCACGGCGGTGAGGTGTGCGGGGACGGGCTACTTCGCCGAGAAGTGGTCCGCCAGCTTCTCCAGCGTCTGCTCCAGGCTGGCCGGATGCCGGCGCGTCACGCCCATCACCCGATACATGACGCGGTGCCGGAGGTGCCTGGCGTCCCACTGCTCGGTCACCAGGGTGCCGCCGTCCTGCGGTTCCAGAAGGTAGCGCCAGACATGTCCGCCGGCATGGCGCCATGCGATCCGGTGCCCCTCATCAAATTCCGTCACCGTGTTGAGGATCTTGTAGGGAACCCCCATCTTCATGTCCATCCCGAACTTGGCGCCGGGCGTCAGCCGGGCAGGACCGTTGGGCTGGGCATCGCGGACCGTTCCGGACCCGTCAATGACGCTGTGCATGGCGGGCCGGGCCAGCAGATCGAACACGGATTCCGGCGAAGCGGCAACTAGGCGCTCGCGGCTGATCAGGTAGGGGCTGTTCATCCGGTCAGTCTAACTGCACGCGGTTTCGGCAGCGGGGACTCCAGGCGCTACCGGGTCCGCTCGTAGCTCCATCGGTTTTCGTCCATGATGAGACGGTGTCGGCGGGAAGGATCCCGGGGAGTTGTCCCCTCTCCGAGCGGTGCTGCCGGATCCGCGTTGTCCGGATACTCGGCGTCGCCGTGCCACACCATGGCCGGCGGCACGTGCCCGGGCAGCTGCCGCGTGGCGTAGGTTTCCGGTGCGGCAGCGCAGGCGCGAACGAGGGCCTGTTCAACGGTGTCTGCTCCCAGCAGTCCGTGCAGAGTCACCCAGGTGGGCGGAAAGAGGCTCATGGTTCCTGCCCGGTGCCGTTCCAGTGCCTCAGCCGGGGCCAGCCAGACGGAGTCGACGTGTTCGTCGGGGCTGAGCAGGACAGCGCCGTCCGGTGCCGGAGCCAGGAAGAACCAGGTCCTGTAGCGGCGGGGCGCTTCAGGCGGCGGAACCCAGCAGGACAGCCGCCGGAGTTCGGGCAGTTTCAGCTGCAACCCGGTTTCCTCCGCCGTCTCGCGCACCCCGGCCTGCCGCGCGGCGGCGAGTTCGACGTCGTCGTCCGCTGACTGGCCGTAGTCACCCGGGTCCACCACGCCGCCGGGAAAGACCCATGCCCCGGCGAAGGACCCCCGGTTGCGGGGCCGCTCCAGCAGCAGTACCTGCAGTCCTTCGGGGGCGTCGCGAAGCAACACCACGGTGGCGGCTGTGCCGTGAAACATGGGCGGGTTCCGTTCGTCGGGGACTTGATGGCAGCTACAGGGAAATGGTGGGTTCCCTGCATGGATGCTAGCCGTTTCTGCGCTGACGGTAGCCCGGGGCGCCCGCCGGACCTACCCTGATTACCGGCGGAAAGGCGGAACACGGGATGGAAAAGTTTGACTTCAAGAAGGCCTACCCCGAGCTTTACGCGCCAAAACGGGGCGACTTTTCGCTGGTGGATGTTCCGGCCCTGCAGTATCTCGCCTACGACGGCCACGGGGACCCGAACACCTCAGCCGAGTATGCGGGCGCCCTGGGATGCCTGTACCCCGCGGCGTATGCGGTCAAGTTTGCGTCGAAACAGGATCTGGAACGGGACTTCACAGTGGCTCCCCTGGAGGGGCAGTGGCGTGCCGCCGACATGGAAGCGTTCGCCCGCGGCGACAAAAATTCCTGGGACTGGACCATGCTGGTTGCCCAGCCGCCCTGGATCACGCAGGATCTGGTCCTCGCAGCCATCGATGCCGTCCGCAAAAAGAAGAACCCGCCGGGCCTGGACAAGGTCCGTCTGCGCACTCTGACCGAAGGCACCTCGGTCCAGATTTTGTACTTCGGCTCCTACGACGCCGAGGGCCCGGTTCTGCAGCGTCTGCACCGCCAGTGGATGCCGGCTCACGGGCTCACATTCAACGGGGACCACCACGAGATTTACCTGAGCGATCCGCGGCGGACCGCCCCCGAAAAGCTCAGGACGGTGCTGCGGCAACCGGTCCGCCCGCTCGGTCCCTCCGACTGAGCCCAGGGCGAGCCGCTGACATCTTTGCGGCGAAGCAGAGGCCAGCTTGAAGTACAGCGGCGAACCGGCTTGTCTTAGGCCATGACTTGGATCAACCTTCGCCGCGCCGTCCAGCTGCTGTTCGGGCTCTTTTGCTACGGCTTCGCGATCGGCATGATGATCCAGGCGCATCTGGGCGTGTCTCCGTGGGATGTCCTGGGGCAGGGCGCCGCCGGGCAGGCGGGCATATCATTCGGCGTGGCCAGCATCCTGATCGGAGCGCTGGTGCTGCTGTTGTGGATTCCGCTCCGGCAAAAGCCGGGTATCGGCACCGTCCTCAACGTCCTGCTGGTGGGCCCCAGCGCCGAAGTCTGTCTGGCCCTGATGCCCGCACCGGGGCAGCTTTGGGGGCAGGTGCTGGTTTTCACCGGCGGACTGGTGCTGCTGGCTGCGGCCACGGGCCTCTATATCGGTGCCCGAATGGGCCCGGGGCCGCGTGACGGGCTGATGACAGGCATGCACAGCCGGTTTGGCTGGCCCGTCTGGGCGGTGCGCACGGGCATTGAGGTGACAGTCCTTGCCCTCGGCTGGGTGCTCGGCGGCACCGTGGGACTCGGAACGGTGGCCTTCGCCCTGCTCGTGGGTCCGCTGGTCAACCGCGCACTTCCGCTCTTTCATATTCCGTAAATCCCGCCGGCCGCCAAACGTTACGCCCGCGGCGCGTAGGTCAGAATGGCGTTGCCCGAGGCCGTGATCTGTGAGTCCAGCAGTTTCAGCCGGGTCCGCGGGTCACCCGGCTGAAACAGGCGCTGCCCGTCTCCGGCCACCACCGGATGCACCATCAGGGTCAGGGAATCCAGCAATCCGGCAAAAAGAAGCTGGCGGACCAGGGAAATACTGCCGTTCACGGCGATGTCTGCGCCGTCGCGCTCTTTGAGCCGGCGAACAAACTCTTCCAATTCGCCATCCATGAGCCGCGCATTGTTCCAGCTGAGGTCCTCATCGGAGAGGGTTCGGGACGCGACAATCTTCTCGACCGGATTGATGAACTCACCGAATCCGTCATCCGTGTTTCCCGGCCAATAATCTGCCCACTGCTGGTACGTAACCCGGCCGAGCAGCACCGTGTCCTGCGTGGCCAGAACTGATTCCATCAGCGGTCCCATGTCCTCGTCAAAGTGGTCAAACTGCCACTCCCCCGGGTTCTCCACTACACCGTCAATCGAGCTGAACAGTGCTGCCGCTACCTTGCGCATTGCGGGCCTCCTTCCGCTGCCGGTGTCCTCGTCCTGCTCCCAAACCGCTCTTTCCAGCGGACTCTATCGGGTTCATCGGATGAGGCATACGATGGCCGTGCGATTCACCTTCCGCAGGAGGAATGGCCATGGCCGAAGGAACATCTTCTGGAACGCAGGGTCATCCTGCGAATTACGGCAATGTGCCGGTAATTATCTCCGCTGTCATGGCGGTGGTGGCCGGCGTGGCAGTGGCTGTCTTTTCCACCGGAGGAACCGAACGCGAGTTCCGGTGGGAACTGGGCGTTGCGGCCGCCTGCGCCACCTTCATTGTTTCGCTGCTGATTTTCCTCGTCCTGATCCTCACCGCCGCACCCAACCCCGAGGAGCTGGGCAAGGGCACCGGGGTCAAGCGCAGCTTTGGCTCGCTTCCGGACGCGTCCGACGGCGGCAGCGGCCTCCGTTCCGACGGCCCCGAACGCTAGCCTGAGGGGTTCGGCCCGTAGGGGAGTCCGGCTTCCTTCCCGCCGCCGGTAAGTTGGAACACATGCCTGTCTTGCGCGAGGAGTTCCATCTCACTGTCGGTGACCTCGAGGTCTCCGCCGCGTTTGCCGCACCCGATGACGCAACGGCCGCCGTCGTCGTCGCGCACGGGGCGGGAGCGGGAATGGACCATCCGTTCCTGACCGGTTTCACCGATGCCCTGAACGCCGGCGGCGTGGCGACGCTGCGCTTCAATTTTCCGTACCGGGAGGCCGGCAAGAAATTTCCCGACCGGCCGCCGCTGGCGATCGATTCCTGGCGTTCCGCCATGGAGGCGGCGGCGTCCCGAACAGCGGGCCTGCCGCTGTGGAGCTGCGGCAAGTCTTTTGGCGGACGCATGGCCTCCATGGCAGCGGCGGAGGGAATGACGACGGCGGGACTCATCTTTCTGGGCTATCCCCTGCATCCGCCGGGGAAACCGGAGAAAATGCGGGACGAGCATCTGTACGGCCTGACGCTGCCCATGCTGTTTCTGCAGGGCACCCGTGATCCGTTTGCGCTTCCCGGGGAGCTTGAGCCGGTGGCGGAACGGATTGGACCCAATGCCCGGGTGGAGCGGGTCGAGGGTGCAAACCACATGTTTGAGGTGCGCGGAAACAAGCGGTCGCCGGATGTTGTGGGGGCCGGTCTGGCGAATCGGGTGCTGGACTATTTGAAGCATTAGGACCGGCAGGCGGCCAGAACAGCCCCTCTGCCGCGCGGCAGGCCTACCGCCCAGCAGGCCAAAAGTGTTTACTGGAGCTGCGCAGCCCTGCACGGTTGCATCCGGAGCCACAAAGGAGTGGAAATGGCCGACAATGCACAGCCTCAGCTGGACGAAGCAGTTCAGGACTGGCTGCTCCAACTCGACAACGCACTGACCAGCCGGAATACCGAGGCAGCGGCCGCCTTATTCGAGGAGGACGGCCTTTGGCGTGATTTTGTTTCCTTCACCTGGAACTTGAAAACGCTTGAGGGCCGGCAGGAAATCATGGAGATGCTCTCCTCCGTCCTTGACGACGTACAGCCCTCAGGGTGGACACTGGCAGAGCCGGCCACGGGCGACGCCGCAGCAACGGAAGCCTGGATCACGTTCGAAACAGCAGCCTCACGCGGCTGGGGTCACCTGCGGTTGCGCGACGGAAGGGCATGGACCCTGCTGACCACCATGCAGGAACTCAAAGGTCATGAAGAGCAGAAGGGTGCCACCCGGCCCAAGGGTGTGGAACACACCATCGCACGTGGGCGGACGTCCTGGCTGGAGGAAAAAGAGCAGCACCGGACTCGGATCGGTTATGAAGAGCAGCCCTACTGTGTGATCGTTGGCGGCGGGCAGGGCGGGATCGGACTCGCCGCACGTTTGCGCCGGTTGAACGTTCCCACCATCGTCATCGAACGGAATGAACGGGCAGGCGATTCGTGGCGCAAGCGCTACAAGTCCCTCGCCCTGCATGATCCGGTTTGGTATGACCACCTCCCTTACCTCAAATTCCCCGATGACTGGCCGGTCTTCGCACCCAAGGACAAGATCGGCGATTGGCTGGAGCACTACACCGCTCTCATGGAACTGGATTATTGGTCCGGAACGGAGTGCCTGGGCGCCCGCTATGACGACGACGCCGGGGCCTGGGAGCTCAGAGTCAGGCGGGGCGGGCAGGATGTAACGCTGCATCCGCAGCAACTCGTCTTTGCCCTGGGCGTCTCCGGGTATCCGAACGTTCCGGAGTTCGACGGCGCCAAGGCCTTCCTCGGCGAGCAGTACCATTCCTCGCAGTACCCCGGCGGGGGTGACCAAACCGGCAAGAAGGCCCTCATCATCGGCTCCAACAACTCCGCCCATGACATCGCGGCGGACCTTTGGGAGCACGGTGCCGACGTTACTATGCTGCAGCGTTCCTCAACCCACATTGTCCGCAGCGACTCGTTGATGAACTTTGCCTTGGGAGACCTGTATTCGGAGCGCGCGCTGGAGGCAGGCACCACCACCGAAAAAGCGGACATGCTCTTCGCCTCACTGCCCTACCGGATCCTGCCGGAGGCGCAGATTCCCATCTATGAACAGATCGCTGAGCATGACGCCCTGTTCTACGATCAGCTGAGGCAAGCCGGGTTCAAGCTGGATTTCGGTGAAGACGGATCCGGTTTGTTCCTGAAGTACCTAAGGCGCGGCTCCGGTTACTACATCGATGTTGGCGCCTCCCAGCTCATCATTGATGGCCGGGTAAAGCTGCAGAGCGGTCAAGTTGCCAAGCTCACCGGCAACGGCGCAGTGCTCGAAGACGGCAGCGAACTGGACGCCGATGTGCTCATCTACGCCACTGGATACGGCTCCATGAACAACTGGCTGGCAGACCTGATCTCGCCCGAAGTGGCCGACCAGGTGGGTAAATGCTGGGGCTTCGGCTCCGGGACCACCAAGGATCCCGGGCCTTGGGAGGGCGAGCTGCGCAACATGTGGAAACCCACCAATGTGGAGAACCTCTGGATCCACGGCGGGAATTTGCATCAGAGCAGGCACTATTCCCTCTTTCTGGCGCTGCAGCTCAAGGCCCGGATGGAAGGACTGCCAACCCCCGTCTACGGATTGCAGCCATCCCACCATCCCCGCTAGCCGGTCAGCGTGAGGTGAGTCGCAACCCCTGTGCCTGCACGCCCGAGGTTCGGTAAGCTGGCGCCATGCTGAAGAGAGTGGCAAAAAGAGTCGCGGTAGCAGCACTTATCGTTGCGGCCTTGGCCGCAGGCCTGGTCGCCGTATTGGGTTACGGCGCCCTCCAGCTTGTCCAGGCTGCCGTATACGGTGACGACGGCGACCCCTCGATCTGGTCCTTCTTCGCCGCCTTTTTCACCCCGTCGCTGTGCATCGGCGCGGCGGTGCTCCTGGGCATGGGTGTGCGCTCCTCCCGGCGCCGTGCCCGGGCCGCACAAAACCGGCGGACCGACGCCGCTGCGCAGGCCGAGTCCTGGCGTCGGCTGTACCTGCGTAGGGATGAGCTGCTCGTACGGTGGTCGCGTTATGAGACGGACGTTGCCCTGATGATCGATTACCCGGCGATGACCGACTACACGGATCCGGTGATCCGGGACGTCGTTGTTGCCATGCAGGGAATCCGGGCCGCCGAGGCCGAGGCTCTGGATTTGGACCGGGGACCGGCCGAGCGTTCCAAGCTCTTCTCCGCTGTAAACCGGTTTGAGGTCGCCTTCCTGACAGCGGAACGGTATGCCCGGCGCCGCGGCCAGTCCGATCTGACGGCGGCCGAACGCAGTAAGCTCGCCACCGCCCGGCAGGCCCTGAACATCATTCTTGATGACTCGGCACCGCGGTCCGAAGTGGACGCGGCCTACCGCAGCCTGCGCGGTTCGCTGCGCGGCATCATTGATTTGCCGGATCGTGCCATCGCCGATCTGGAAGCCCACACCAGGCAGGTCCTTACCGGGTCGCTGCACGGCGCGACGGCAGCTTCAGCCCGACAAGCTGCCTGACGGCCGTCAGGGTTTTACTCCCGCTCGCCCTCGCTGCCGTGGGGGTAGTCATCCTCATCGGCAGTCGTTCCGCCGTCAGCATCCTGTTCCAGCCGGTCAGCCTCGGACCCGTCCGCACGGAGCGGATCTCCGTGCGCCCGAACGGAGTCCTGAATTCCGGAGTCTTCCTCGGCTTCGGGAACCGCCGGGGCCTGTTGGTCCAGCGCATCTGCTTCATTCTCCGTGGGTACGGCGGGACGGTCATCTGCTGCGGGCATCATGGTCTCCTCTGCTGAAAAGGTTTCCCCGGCTGAAAAACCTAAGGCTTCACAAGCAACGTCGGTACGTCTAGATTATAAGCCTGCTTACCACTTTCCCGGCGAGAGGAACACCATGAATCAGCCCGCTCAGCAGCAGGACACTCCCGGTACCCAGGGCAAGATGACGCCTACCCCGGACTGCGGTGAGAAGTCGTACCGCGGCATGGACAAGCTCAAAGGCAAAACCGCGGTCATTACCGGCGGAGACAGCGGCATTGGACGGGCGGTGGCCATCGCTTTCGCCCGCGAAGGCGCCGACGTCGTCATCTCCTACCTGAATGAGGACGACGACGCCAGGGAAACCGCCCGCTGGGTCGAGGAAGCCGGCCGCCGTGCCGTGCTCGTTCCCGGAGACTTGGATACCGCCGAGCAGTGCCGGAAAGTCATCGACACGGCCGTGCGGGAATTCGGCAAGATCGATGTCCTGGTCAACAATGCCGCGTACCAGATGGACCATGAATCGCTGGATGAGATTTCCGATGAAGAGTGGGAGTACACCTTCAAGGTCAACATCAACGCGATGTTTTACCTGGTTAAGGCCGCCCTGCCGCACATGGCACCCGGGTCCGCGATCATCGGCAGTTCGTCAGTGAATTCGGATATGCCCAGCCCCACGCTGGCGCCCTATGCTGCCACCAAGGCGGCCATTGCCAACTTCTCCGCCAGCCTGGCCCAGCTGCTGGGCGAAAAGGGAATCCGCGTCAACAGCGTGGCGCCCGGCCCCATCTGGACCCCGCTGATTCCGGCCACCATGCCGCCGGAGAAGGTGGAGTCCTTTGGATCAGATGTGCCGCTGGGACGCCCCGGGCAGCCGGCTGAGCTTGCCCCGGTCTATGTACTGCTGGCGTCCGACGACGGCAGCTACATTTCCGGCGCGCGCGTCGCCGTGACCGGTGGCCGGCCCGTTTTGTAACTGGCGTGGGGCGTTGCGCGGCGGTGCAGCGCCGCACGTTACGGGTCAGGTGCGGAGGCTGGGATAGTCTGTGATCTTCCGGGGATCGGCAGACTAAGGAATCCATGACAGTCCACACCAGCACTCGGCTCTCCGACGGCCGGGAGCTCATCTACTTTGACTCTTCCGCCGAGACCGCGCAGCGCCGCGTCTCCGCGCCGCTGGACAGCCGCGGCCTTCCCGCCCGGCCGGGAAACGGCACCGCCCGCTACGACGCCCTAACCGGGGAGTGGATTGCCGTTGCGGCGCACCGGCAGTCGCGCACCCATTTGCCGCCCGCGGACCAGTGCCCGCTGTGCCCGTCAACGCCGTCGCGCGCCTCCGAAATCCCGGCCGAAGACTACGAAGTGGTGGTCTTCGAAAACCGGTTCCCCTCTTTCGGCCCGGATCTGGGAACCCTGCCCGAGGGCCCGTCATGGGGCACGACGGCGCCGGCGTACGGCCGCTGCGAAGTGGTGGCCTTTGATTCGGCCCACGAAGGGTCTTTCGGTTCCCTTTCCCCCGACCGCGCGCGGACCGTGGTGGACGCCTGGGCGCAGCGCACGGAAGCACTGTCCGCGATGGACGGAATCCGCCAGGTGTTCTGCTTTGAGAACCGCGGTGCGGACATCGGCGTCACCCTGCTGCATCCGCACGGCCAGATCTACGCCTACCCGTTCATTCCGCCGCGTTCCGCCGTCATGGCGCAGCAGGCGGCTGCCTATTATGAGGCGTCCGACGGCCGGCAGACCCTTGTGGGGGCGGCGTTGGAGGCCGAACGAAGCTCGGGAGAACGGATGATCCTCGAAGGCGAACACTTCAGCGCCTATGTCCCCTTTGCCGCCCGCTGGCCGCTGGAAGTCCATCTTGTTCCGCACCGCCAGGTGGCTGACCTCGCTGAACTCCGGGATGAAGAACGCGATGACCTGACCGCCGTTTATCTGGATCTGCTGGCCCGCGTGGACGGCCTCTATTCCACCCCCACCCCGTACATCGCCGCTTGGCAGCAGGCGCCGCTGGACGCCCGGTTCCGTCCGGCCAGCCGCCTGCACCTGCAGCTCACCTCGCCCCGCCGGGCCGAAGACAAGCTCAAGTTCCTGGCCGGGTCCGAAGCCGCCATGGGTGCCTTCATCAACGACACCATCCCGGAACAGGTGGCCGCAAACCTGCGCGCCGCTGTTCCCTCGACTTCCGGAAAGGTGCTCTCATGACCCTCTCGGCTCCCGAACTCTCCGCCGCATTCACCGCCCGCTTCGGGCGGGAACCGGCAGGTATCTGGTCCGCTCCCGGACGCGTGAACCTGATCGGGGAGCACACTGACTACAACGACGGTTTTGTCCTGCCCTTCGCCATTGACCGGTCAACGGTTGTGGCTGCGGCGCCGCGCCGGGACCGGACCGCCCAGGTTTACTCGGCCTTTGGCGAGGGCAGTTCCGCAAGCGCAGACCTGAACACCCTCAGCGCGGGCAGCGTGAAGGGCTGGGCAGCCTATCCGCTGGGCGTGCTGTGGGCTTTTGAAGACCGCGGCACGGGTGTCCCCGGCGTGGACCTTTATCTCGATTCCGACGTTCCGCTGGGGGCGGGTCTCTCTTCCTCGGCTGCATTGGAATGCGCTGTCGCGGTGATGGCCAACGACCTCTCGGATGCCGGACTTACCGGCCCCGAGCTTGCTGCACTGGGTCAGCGCGCCGAAAACCTGATGGTAGGCGCACCCACCGGCATTATGGACCAGTCCGCGTCGCTGCTCGGCGAGGAAGGCCACGCCGTTTTCCTGGACTGCCGGAGCAGGGAAGCGCAGCTGGTGCCGCTGGACCTGGCCGGAAACGGGCTGACACTGCTGGTGATCGACACCCGCGTGAGCCACGAACATTCCAGCGGCGGCTACGCGTCCCGGCGGGCCTCCTGTGAAAAGGGAGCCAAGGCCATGGGCGTGGATGCCCTGCGCGATCTGGCCCTGGATGACCTGGCTGCGGCCGAGGAGGTTCTGGATGAGGAAACATTCCGGCGCGTCCGCCACGTGGTCACGGAGAACGCCAGGGTGCTGGCCGCCGTCGACGTCCTGCGGACGGACGGTCCGGGCAAACTCGGGAACCTGCTCAACGAAAGCCACGCCTCCATGCGGGACGACTTCGAGATTTCCTGCCCGGAGCTTGATCTGGCGGTGGAGTCGGCTCGAGGCGCCGGTGCGCTGGGCTCCCGGATGACCGGGGGCGGCTTCGGCGGTTCGGCCATTGCGCTGGTCACCAGCAACGACGCCGACGCCGTCACCGCCGCCGTTTCCGACGCGTTTTCTGCGGCGGGCTATGCCGCTCCCGCGGTGTTTACCGTGCTTCCCGCGTCCGGAGCCGGCCGGGTGGAAAACTGAGGAAAGCGCTCCGGTAACGGCCTCGGCAACCGCCCTGCCATCTACCGCTGAGATGCCTCCGGCATATTACTGACGAAGAACGGCGCCAGGTCACCGTGGGGATTGACCGCCGGATCGGCGTCGAACCCGTTGTACTGCTGGCGCAGGCCGATCACGGCACGGGCGGCGTCGTCGTCAATGGCGGTGTTCCGGGCGATGCCCCAGGGACCCAGCTCGGCGTCCAGCACCAGGCGTGCATCCGGTTTGAGCAGGCCGCGCATGCTTCCCACCAAGTCAGCCGCCTCGTCTTGGTTGGCCGGGTCCAGCACCCAGGCCAGCGCATTTTCATAGGCGTCACGGAACCGGGCTGCCGTGTCCCGGTTTTCCGAGTAGAAGTCTCCGTTCCAGGCAGCCACGCTGCCCACATACGGCATGCCGAGGGACGATTCATCGGCCAGCTGGTTCAAGCCCTCTTCGCGGGCCAGCGCTTCGAGACCGTTGCTAAGCAGCGTGGCCGCGGTGTAGCCGTCATTCATGTGCCGGAAGCGCTCCGCCACACTGCCCTGGCCCACCACGGTGTAGTCGGTGTCCCGGCGGAGTCCTGCCTTTTCAAGGATCGAGTAGATCACGTAGGCGTATCCGCTGTCCGCGTCGTCCACGGCCACCTCACCGCCGCGGACCGCTTCCAGCGAGGTGATCTCCGGCGGGCTGATGACGCTGAGGCCCATACCCAGATCCAGGGCAAAATCTGCCACGACGTCCAGCGGCCGGCCAAGGCTATTGGAGGCGTTGCAGCGGTAATTGACCACGTTGTCCCACGCAGTTTGCAGGACATCGTAGTTTCCGGCCGCGAAGTCGCGGAACTGCTGCTCCGAGGACTGGACCTGCTCCAACGTCACATGCACGTTATTGTCGGCGAAAAATCCCTTCTTCTCCCCTGCCGCCAGTGCGGGAGAGATGGAGAAAACGCCCATCTTCAACGGATTGTCACTGCTGCCCGGCTGTGCCATGTGAGGTCCTTGATCTCTTGGAGGAGCCCCCCTGCCCGTATTCCAGCCTAGGGAGTCGCCCCGGGTTGGAAAAGGGTGCGGGAAAAGAACGGGAGACATAGGCTGCACCGCAACCGTCGCCGCCATGCCCCGGATGCCCCGGCGCGGATAGCCCGGCGCGGATGCCCCGGCGCATAGTAGGCCAGACTGAAGCGCATGGACCCGAACAAACAGATTCAAGCCGCCGAACTCGAGCTTCTCGGCTCTTCGACCCGAAGCAACTCCGGACGGGTTCGCGAATTGCTGCATCCGGAGTTCATCGAAATCGGCCGTTCAGGCCGGCGCTGGACCCGTGCAGAGATCATTTCCGCCCTCAGCACCGAACAGCACCGGCCAACGCCGGACACCGATGACTGGGAATTCTTCCGGCTGGCACCCGAGCTCATCCTTGCCACCTACCGCCTCCGCACCCCGGCCGAGCCCGCAGCCGTACCGGGACCCCCTGTTGAGCCCGGCTCAGTCTCTCGACACTCGTCGGTGTGGGACGTCTCGGCTCCGCAGGTGCGGCTCCGCTTTCACCAGGGGACGGTAATTCTTCCCAACAGCTGAGAAAACAGCGAAGTCCTGCCCCTCCGCAGAGGGGCAGGACTTCGCAGTGGTGGAGATGGGGGGAATCGAACCCCCGTCCGATGTTGTATTGCCAGGACTTCTCCGGGCGCAGCATGCGTCGGATTTTCTTGGCCCCAGCCATCTTGCAAGCGAGTGGCTGATCCGGGCCCAGCCGTCCAAAAGTCCCGAACACCCAGACGGCGAAGGTGTTCAGCAGTGGCCCTCTAAACGACGCCAGGATCCGGAGCGAGAGCGACTCCGGGCTGACGGACTACTCCGGCTGCTTAGGCAGCGAGAGCGAAGTCAGTGCGCATAGGTTTGGCACTTATTTTTTTGCAGAGAGCGTTAACGAGATAACTCTGCGTTCTCGGCCCGCTTCCCCTGACTCAACAGACATCGTCGAAACCGATCATCCCCATATTCAGTTGCCAATCCCCGCATCCGCCGCCTCCGGCATCTGCGCGGTCCACAAATAATAACGCCGCCGGCCCCCCAATGATTCCCGTTCAGGGAACCGTCCGCGGGCCCGGCAGTCAGTGACTGGTGGTTCCCTGCCTGGATTCCAGATCAGGGCCAATCCAGGCGTCCGACACCAGTCCGGTAACCCACGCATAGACGGCCTTGTGCAGGACATCCACCGCTTGTTCCTCCGCTGGCCAGGTTGCCGGCGGAGCCCCGATACCCGTGGCGTTTTCCAGGGTCTGGTCCGTTGCCAGCCGCACCGCGGTGAACCCGGTGTTGGCCAACGGACCGCGGATACCGGTGACTGACCATACCCCCCGCAGCGCGCCGAGCAGAGCACCCGTCCCCCAGTGCATGGCATGGTTCCAGAGCGGTGGCTGCGCATCCGGCTCGGGGTGCCTGCCGAGCAGGCTCAACAGCGTCCGGGCCGGTACATAGGAATTGGAACGGCCGGTCACTGCCTGTTCCAGTTTCTCGCCTGCAGTCATCGCCGCTACTCCGGCCAAACCGGCGACTGCACCTTGTCCGGCGGCCTTCAAGAGCATCTGTCCACGGGAATTTGCCACGTCTGCCTCCTGTCGGTGCGGGTGTGGTTCGTCGTGTTCTTCCACCACGTCTTCCACTCTAGGAGAACAACCGCAGAGTTTCCTCCCGGCTGCCGGTGCCGCTCCTTCCGGGCGGAAACTGGTTCCGCCGAAAGGGTGATGGGGAAGAATGCTCTCCATGGACACTTCTCCCACCGGCTGGACATCTGCGGACATGCCGGAACTCATTGCCCGGGCCCGCAGTATGGCCGCTGCCGGAAGCCGCCGGATTCTGGGCATCGCGGGAGCACCCGGGGCGGGAAAGTCGACGCTGGCGCGGCAAATGGTCGAGGCCCTTGGCCCGGGCACTGCGGTTCTGGTGCCCATGGACGGGTTCCATCTGGCCAACAGCGTGCTGCAAAGCCTGGGCAGGCAAGAGCGTAAAGGGGCCCCCGATACGTTCGACCACGGCGGATATGCAGCGCTGCTGCAGCGCCTGCGCCGGCAGTCGGAGGAGGAACCGGAGATCTACGCGCCGGAGTTCCGGCGCGAGCTGGAGGAACCGATCGGTTCCGCCCTTCCCGTCCGGGCGTCCGTGCCGCTTGTCATCACGGAGGGCAACTATCTGCTGCTGCAGCAGGGCCACTGGCCCCGCGCCCGGGCAGCCATCCACGAGGTCTGGTATCTCGAAACGGACGACGACGTGCGCCGAGACCGCCTGATCCGGCGCCATGCCGAATTCGGCAAGACACCGGAACAGGCCCGGGCGTGGGCACTGGGCAGCGACGAGGCGAATGCCCGCCTGATCCGGGATTCCGCCGGTCGAGCCGACCATCTGGTGCGGCTAACCGGGGAATCCTAAAGAACCCGTTACAGGCCGCGGCGGCGTCCGAAGATCAGTGAAGCAGCAGCAGTGGCAGCAGTGACGGTGTAGACCGAAGGCCAGGCACCGAGCTTCTTCGCCAGCGGGTGGGACAGGCCGAAAGCGGCCACGTAGCCTGCGGTGAGGGCTGCGGCCGTGCCGGTGCCGGCGTCGCGCTTCCACATCGTGAAGGCTGCCGCTCCTGCCGCGGCCAGGACGGCGCCGCCCAGCTGGCGGTTGCCGGTGTCCCGTGCGGTCTTGTAGCCGCCGATCAGGCCGGCGCTGGAAACGAGGGACGTCAGAACTGCACTCACAGTGTTTTCTCCTATTGGCTGGATATTTCCACCAGCCTATCCCCGCAGGAAGGACCGACGCTGCGTCTATGCTGTGAGGCAAGCCCCTCCCCGACCCTGAAGGACCGCGCATGTCACCGACATCCGAAAACCTGCTCGCTGCCGACCCTGCACTGGAAAAGGTCGCCACCGGCGCCCAGTGGGCCGAGGGGCCGGTCTGGATTCCCGCCCGCGCCGCCGTACGTTTCAGTGATATTCCGGGCAACCGGATCCTGGAATACCGGGAGGCCACTGGCGCCCTTGAGGTCTATGCCACCGATGTGGAGTTCACCAACGGCCGCGCGCTGGACCTCGACGGTGCGGTGATCCAGTGTTCTCACGGCCGGCGCGCCATTGAGCGGGACACCGGAACCGGGCCCGACGCCGTTCCCTCCGTCCACACGCTCGTTGACTCCTACAACGGGCATCGGCTGAACTCGCCGAACGACCTGGTGGTGAAGTCCGACGGCACCATTTGGTTCTCAGACCCCTCCTACGGAATCCAGAAGGACACCGAAGGGCACCCGGGCCGCGAGGAATACGGAGACCGCTGGGTTTTCCGCTTCGATCCGGCCAGCGGAGAGCTGACGCCCGCCGTCGTTGACGTCGAAGTCCCCAACGGGCTGGCCTTCTCCCCCGATGAATCCATCCTCTACGTCTCCGACACTTCGCTGGGCACGCCCGCCATGGACGGCGGGCCGCGGCTGCACGGCCACGCCATCCACGCCTACGACGTCGTGCAGGGCAGGTTTGCGCGCAACGGGCGAACGTTTGCCGAAGTGGGGCCGGGGGTTCCCGACGGTTTCCGGGTTGATGTCCACGGCAACATCTGGTCCTCCTCGGAGGAAGGAGTGCAGGTCTTTTCCCCTGCCGGTGAGAGGATCCTGCAGATACCGGCTCCGGAAACCGTCAGCAACGTCTGCTTCGGCGGAGAGGACGGCCGCACCCTGTATATGACGGCCTCCAGCAGCCTGTACCGGATCCGGACCACTGTGAGCGATGCGGCCGTCGCCCTGCGTTCCCGGTGAACCCTGCGTTCCCGGTGAATCCTGCGTTCCCGGCGCAGCTAGGCAAAGGGCAGCACCAGTGACGCGTAACGTTCCTTGACGGTTTCCAGCAGTTCGTCACCGGGGTTGTCCCAGATCTCCTGGTTGAAGATCTCCACCTCAATATCGCCGGTGTATCCCGCCTCCGCCACCCAGCCGGTGATCGTGCCGAAGTCGATCACGCCGTCGCCCATCATTCCCCGGGAAAGCAGGGCATCGGAGGCGATGGGCAGATTGAAATCGCAGATCTGATAGGACGCAATCCGGTCTTCCCGGCCGGCGCGGGCAATGGTCTCGCGCAGCTGCGGATCCCACCACACATGGAAGGTGTCCACTGCCACGCCGACGACGGCGGCGGGGTAGGGCGCGGCCAGGTCCAGCGCCTGCCCCAGAGTGGAGAGCAGCGCCCGGTCCGCCGCATACATGGGGTGCAGAGGTTCCAGCACCAGCCGGACACCGTGCTCGGCGGCGAAGGGGGCCAGCTCCTCGAGCCGGTCCGCCACGCGCTGCCGGGCGGCGACGATGTCCCGGTCGCCGTCCGGCAGTCCGCCGACCACCAGGAACAGCTCTCCGGTGCCCAGGGTCTCGGCTTCCAGGATGGCGGCACGGTTGTCCCGGACGGCCGCCTCGCGGCCGGCCGGATCGGCGGCCGTCAGGAACCCGCCCCGGCACAGGGAGGAAACCCGCAGCCCGGCGTTGCTGATCAGTTTGGCCGCGCGCTCGGTGCCCACCTCCGCAACGCGGTCCCGCCAGGGGCCGATTGCCGGAATGCCGGTGCGGACGCACGCGTCAATGACCTGTTCCAGGGTCCAGTACTTGGTGGTGGCACTGTTCAGGGATAAGCGGGAAAAGTCGCTCATGAAGCCACTCCGTTCACGGTAAGCCACGCCTTCATCCGGGCGGTGCTGAGCTCCGGATCCACGAGCAGGCCGGCCTGGTCCGCCAATTCAAAGGTGCGGGCAAGGTGCCGGACGGACCGGCCGTTCTGCAGCCCGCCCACCATGGAAAAACCGGGCTGCCTGCCGTTGAGCCAGGACAGGAAGGCGATGCCGGTTTTGTAGTAGAACGTGGGGGCATTGAAGATATGCAGCCCCAGTTCCCGGGTGCAGTCCAGGATGGCCCGCGCTTTCTCCGGCCGGCCGGCGTCGTAATTCTGCAGCGCAGCTGAAGCCGCGGGATAAATGGCCGCAAAAATCCCGAGCAGCGCATCCGAATAATGGGTTCCGTCGCCCTCGATCAGTTCCGGATAATTGAAGTCATCGCCTGTGTAGAGCCGGACGCCTTTCGGCAGGACGGCCCGCAGCGCCGTCTCGTGCGCGGCGTCCAGCAGGGAGACCTTCACCCCGTCAACCTTGGCCGCGGATCCTTCGATCAGTTCGCGGAAGGTGGCCGTGGCCGCGCCGACGTCCGCTGCGCCCCAGTAACCGGCCAGGGCGGGATCGAACATATCGCCGAGCCAGTGCAGGATCACCGGCTCACGAACTTCCGCCAGCAGGGTTGAATACACGCGGAGGTAGTCATCGGGACCCGACGCCGCCTGCGCCAGCGCGCGCGAGGCCATCAGGATGACCTTGGCACCGGAGCCCTCCACCACGGAAATCTGCTCCCGGTAGGCGTCCAGGACAGCGTTCACCCCTGCCCTTCCTGCCGGCAGCGATGACAGGTCAAGGTGGTCCGATCCCGCTCCGGCGGCAATCAGGTCGCGGACACTCTTGCCTGCAACCGCCGGTGCTCCTGAGGCAACGACGGCGGCCGCCTCCGCCGCGGAGCGCTTGATCAGTTCCTGGGTTGCCGCCCAGTCCAGGCCCATTCCGCGCTGCGCGGTGTCCATGGCATCGGCCACGCCCAGGCCGTAGGACCACAGTTCATGCCGGTAGGCCAGGGTGGAATCCCAGTCCAGGTCCGCGGGCGCACCCGGGATGTTGTTGCCCGCAACCCGTGGAATGACGTGGGCTGCGGCGTAGGCGCGCCGGGCGAGCAGCGGAGCGGTGGGGCGTTGCCATGACGTTGCGGGAGCCGGAACGTAGCCGCGGGTGCCGCCGTCGTCGGCCGGAAGCATCAGGTGCGGCATCAGAGTTCGATCTCCGCAATGTCCAGGGTGCGCCGCTGCGCGGAGGACTGCAGACCGAGTTCGGCCAGCTGCACGCCGCGGGCTGCGGAGAGCAGGCCAAAGCGGTGTTCGCGGCCGGCGACGACGTCGCGCAGGAATTCTTCCCACTGGAGCTTGAAGCCGTTGTCCAGATCCGCGTTCGCCGGAACGTCCTGCCACTGGCTGCGGAAGGATTCGGTGACGGGAAGGTCCGGGTTCCAGACCGGCTTGGGCGTATTCACCCGGTGCTGGGAGACGCATTTGGTCAGTCCGGCGACGGCGGACCCGTGTGTGCCGTCCACCTGGAATTCCACCAGTTCGTCCCGGTAGACGCGCACTGCCCAGGAGGAGTTGATCTGCCCAATGACCGGATCCCCGGCCGGGGTTTCCAGCTCGAAGATGCCGTAAGCGGCGTCGTCGGCGGTGGCGTCGTATTCGTTGCCGGCCTCGTCCCAGCGGCTGGGGATATGGGTAACGGTCTTCGCGTTGACCGTGCGGACCTTGCCGATGATGCCCTCGAGGACGTAGCTCCAGTGGCAGAACATGTCGGTGGCTATGCCGCCGCCGTCTTCCTTGCGGTAGTTCCAGGACGGGCGCTGGGCCGCCTGGTGGTCGCCTTCGAAGACCCAGTAACCGAATTCGCCCCGGATGGAGAGGATGCGGCCGAAGAAACCTTCGTCGACCAGGCGGCGGAGTTTGACCAGCCCCGGCAGGTACAGCTTGTCGTGGACCACGCCCGCGGTCACTCCGGTTTCGCGGCCGATCCGGGCCAGGTCAATGGCTTCTTCCAGGGTTTCAGCGGTGGGCTTTTCGGTGAAGATGTGTTTTCCGGCCAGCATGGCCTTCTTCAGGGTGGCGGCGCGCAGGTTGGTCATGGAGGCATCAAATACGACGTCGACCGTAGGGTCCTCGATAACCGCATCCAGGTCCGTGGTCCATTCGGCAACCTTGTGCTTTTCCGCCAGTTCACGGAGTTTCGCCTCATTGCGGCCCACCAGGATTGGCTCCACTTGGACGCGCGTGCCGTCTTCCAGCAGGAAGCCTCCGGCTTCAACGATCGGCAGGATGGACCGCAGCAGATGCTGCCGGTAGCCCATGCGGCCGGTGATGCCGTTCATGGCGATCCGGATGGTGCGGGGCGGGGTCGCTGTGTTCTCCATGGGGCGGTCTCCGTTGACGGGAATGGGAAGGATGGGGAGGTGTGTGATGCCGAGCGGAAAGGGAAAGGAAAGCGTTTGGTGCGCTTTTGCAAAGCCCGTGGAAACGCCAGCTGGAAAGCACCGGTGGAAAAGCCAAAGTGGAAGTCAAAGTGGAAGTCAATCTGGAAAGCGCATTCCGAAGTGCCCATCCTGCCCCAGCGGGGCATTTCTGGCAAGCACTTTCCCGCGGTGCCATAATTGCGTTCTCACTACAGTGGAGGAAATGTGCCTGCTTGCACCTTGTATGAAGTCGCCCGGCACGCAGGGGTTTCCCTTGCCACCGCTTCCCGTGTGCTCAACGGATCCAGCCGCCGTCCGGGCGGCGCCATTTCCGAACGGGTTCGGGCTTCAGCTGCCGAACTGGGTTATATCGCCAACGCGCAGGCACAGGGTCTGGCGAAGAAGAGCAGCGGGATTCTCGGGCTCATCCTGCATGACATCAGCGATCCCTACTTCTCCATGATTGCCCGCGGCGTGGAGGAAGCAGTGCAGGAAGCAGTGCAGGATCAGGGGAAAGTGGTCCTTTTGGCCAGCACGGGACGCGGGCTGGAGGCAGAACGCCACGCCATCGCCACCTTTGCCGCCCGCCGCGCCGACGCCATCGTGATTGCCGGTTCACGCACCGACAGCACAGCGGCCAGCGGGGAAAACAGTCTCATTCTTGCTGAACTGCGCCGATATAAGGCCAACGGCGGCCGCGTGTGTGTCATCGGGCATCCGGTGATCGGTTCCCGCCCCGACGATGGCTTCCGCACCGTTCCGGTCTCGAACCGCGCGTTGAGCTCGCGGCTCGCCGCAGATCTGGCCGCCGCGGGACACCGGCACTTTCTGGTCCTGGCGGGACCCGAGGGCCTGGTCACCTCCGATGAGCGGCTGGCCGGCTTCCAGGAGGGAATCCGGCAGGCAGGGCTCGAGCCGGCGGAGGTCCACCGGACGGAATTCAACCGCGACGGCGGATACGATGCCGCCGTCGAACTGGGCGCCCGGCTGAAGGCGCCCGAGAGCCCGGAGCCGCCGAGCGGGCAGGACGGCATGCCCGCCCTCTGCGTCTTTGCAGCCAGCGACGTCATGGCGATCGGGGCAATAGCCGGTTTCAGGGAACTCGGGCTGCGTATACCCGAGGACATAGCCGTGGCCGGTTTTGACGACATCGAAACCCTGCGCGACTTCACCCCCGCATTGACCACCGTGCAGCTGCCGCTGGCCGAGCTGGGCCGTCAGGCGGTGGCCCAGGTGCTGGCGCAGGAAGCGCCGGCGGCTGCGAACAGCATCGAGGGGACCGTCATCCTGCGCCGCAGCACCGAGTTCCCCTAAGGCAGAGGCAATGGGCAACTGGACCTGACCCGCTGCGGAACCGGACTCTGTGGAATCGGATTCTGTGGAACAGGACGTGACGCTCTGGGAAACCGGAACCGGACCCGGCGCCCGTCCCCGGTCCGCAGCCGCAGGTGCAGGTGCCCTTCGGCTCCCGATTTGCTACCGTGGGAAGCCAAGACCGGATCCCGGTCTCCGGACGACGGCTCAGTACCCGGACAGCGACAAGACTGGCCAAAGGAATCTGTCATGGCATGGGTCATTCTTGTTCTCTCCGGCATGCTTGAGGCGGTGTGGGCCACCGCGCTGGGAAAATCGCAGAACTTCCGCCGCCCGGTACCCACCGTGATCTTCGCTGCCGGTGTCATCCTGAGCATGGCAGGGCTTGCCTGGGCCATGCAGAGTATTCCGGTGGGCACGGCATATGCCGTGTGGGTGGGAATTGGTGCAGTTCTCACAGCGGCCTACGCAATGGCCTTCGGCGGCGAAAAAGCCACGGCGATGAAGGTCCTGCTGTTGCTGGGCGTCGTGGGATGCGTTATCGGCCTGAAGTTGGTGGGCTAACGTGCCGTGGATCGTGCTGCTCCTGAGCGCAGTATTGGAAGCGGTATGGGCAACAGCCCTGGACGCTTCGGCCGGCTTCACCGTCCTGCTGCCAACTCTTGTTTTTCTGGCCGCCGGCATCGCCTCCATGGTGGGCCTCTCCTACGCCATGAAATTCATCCCCGTGTCCACGGCCTATGCCGTGTGGACCGGACTGGGGGCTGTCCTGACCGTTGCTTACGCCATGATCTTCGGCAACGAGGCTCCGGGGATACTGAAAATCCTTTTCCTCGCCGGGATCATCGGCTGCGTGGTGGGTTTGAAATTCGTGGACTCCGCCCCGAAGGACCGGGACCAGCATGCCGGAGCTCCCGACAGCGGGCAGTCCGAGACACCGCCGCGCGCCGTCGACTAGCGGCCCGCAGGCACGCTGGCTTCGACAGCGCCTCCTCCCGCCGGCAGGTTTTTAAGCGGCAGGCCTTTTCAAGGGAACCCGGCGGGACAATACTGCTCTGATTGCCGGAAAGATCGTCTTTTCCGGCCCTCGCGGTACCGGCAACGATGATCGGAGCCCTTCCATGACCACAGCAGAAAGTTCATCCTCCGCTTCCCTGTTCCGACGCAAACCGATCGATGACGTGGAGGACGAAAAAACCGGCAGCAAGCTCTTCAAGAGCCTGGGCCTGTGGCAACTCACTGCCATCGGCGTCGGCGGCATCATTGGCATTGGTATCTTCACGCTCGCGGGATTGGTGGCCAACGGCGGCGCCGATGCTCCCGGCGTCGGGCCCGGTGTCCTCATTTCGTTCCTGATAGCCGGGCTCGCGAGTGCCGCTGCCGCACTGTCCTACGCTGAGTTCGCCGGTATGGTGCCGCGTGCCGGGTCGGCGTACACCTACGGCTATGTGGCACTGGGGGAAATTATCGGCTGGTTTATCGGCTGGGACCTGCTGCTGGAATACACGGCCATTGTTGCCGTGGTCGCCATCGGCATTTCCGGATACTTTACGGAATTCATGTCCGGCATCGGCATTGACGTCCCTGCGTGGATGCAAGGCACCGGAGACACCGTGGAGGGCGGGGTAATCAACCTCCCTGCCCTGGTGGTCTGCCTCTTTATCACTTGGATCCTCAGCCGCGGCACCAAGACATTCGGCCGGTTCGAATTGGTGGCGGTGGGCCTGAAAGTGGTGCTGATTCTGTTCATCGTGGGGCTGGGATTCTTCTTCGTGAATACCGCCAATTACACGCCGTTCCTTCCCAACGGTTTCGGCGCCGTCTTCACCGGTGCAGCGACGGTTTTCTTCGCCGTGTTCGGTTACGACGCCATGAGCACCGCGGCAGAGGAAGCAACTGACGGCAAGAAGCACATGCCCAAAGCCATCCTGCTTTCACTGGCCGTGGCCATGGTGCTCTACATCCTGGCCACGCTGGTCCTGACCGGCATGCAGAACTACAGCGACATCAGTCCCACCGCAGGCTTTGCCTCGGCCTTCCAATCCGTGGGGCTGCCGATCATTGCCACCATCATTTCGGCGTTCGCAGTGCTGTCCATCCTCACTGTCATGCTCACGTTCCTGCTGGGTGTCACGCGCGTGTGGTTCTCCATGAGCCGTGACGGCCTGCTCCCGGGCTGGTTTTCCGGAACCGACCGGCACGGCACTCCGCAGCGGGTGACGTGGATTGCCGGCGGCGCGTCGGCGCTGCTTGCCGGGGTGTTTCCCATCCGTGCCGTGGCGGACCTGACGAACATCGGCATTCTTGCTGCCTTTGTGGTGGTTTCCGTCGCCGTGATCGTGCTGCGCCGCCGGCAGCCGGACGTTCCCCGGGAATTCCGCCTGCCGCTGATGCCCTGGATTCCCGCGTTTGGCGTCCTGTCCTCGGGCTTCCTGATGCTGCAGCTGCACTGGGAGACGTGGCTGCGCTTCGCTGTCTGGCTCATCATCGGCATTGTCATCTACTGGTTTTACGGCCGCCGGCATTCTCTGCTGAATCCCAACAGCCCGCGGCTGGCCACGCCGCCGCCGGCACCGGAAGCCGCCTAGTTTTCCGGCGGCGCTTCGTGAGGTTGCGCTTCTTTTTCCCCTTGTTGTACCGATCCGTCCGGCCGCACAGGCAGCCGGACGGTGAAGACGGTGTTCCCCGGGATGCTTTCCAAGGAAATCGTTCCGTGGTGGGCCGAAACAATGGCGTCCACAATCGCCAGTCCCAGACCTGAGGAGCCGGTCCGGTCCGAACGCGCGGCGTCACGGCGGGCGAAACGGGAAAAGATATGCTCCTGGAAGTCAGCCGGGATGCCCGCGCCGGCGTCGGCTACCCGCAGTACCGCATCGGTGCCGCCCTCCGCGCGGGACGCCAAGGCGAGGGACACATCCACCGTGGTGCCAGGCGCCGTATGCACATGTGCGTTCGCCACTAGGTTGATGAGCACCTGGCGCAGCTGGCCGGGATCGCCCCACACCG
This sequence comes from Arthrobacter sp. TJ-178, assembly GCF_058269275.1. Taxonomy (NCBI): domain Bacteria; kingdom Bacillati; phylum Actinomycetota; class Actinomycetes; order Micrococcales; family Micrococcaceae; genus Arthrobacter; species Arthrobacter sp. TJ-178. The sequence continues at coordinate 883,329 of NZ_JBZCNK010000001.1, forward strand.
TGACGGGCTCGTCCGGCAACTGAATCCGCCAGTGATGGTCCCGAGCGGCTATCCGGGCATCGCTCACGGTTTCGATCACAAGACGCGTGAGATCCACTTCGGTGCGTGTTTCCTCCCGGCCTTCATCCAGCCGGGCCAGGAGCAGCAGGTCTTCCACCAGCCCGGCCATCCGCCGGGATTCGGCTTCCACCCGCCCCAGGGACTGAATTCCTTCGGGACTGAGCTGTTCGGTGAGCCGAACCATCTCGGTGTAGCCGCGGATGGAGGTCAGGGGCGTCCGCAGTTCGTGGCTGGCGTCGGCAACAAACTGCCGGATTTTGGTTTCGCTGCGCTGGCGCACCTGCAGGGCGTGGGCGACGTTGTCCAGCATTTTGTTGAACGCGAGCCCCACGCTGCCCACCTCGGTGCCGGAATGGACAAGACTCTCCGGCACACGCTCTGCCAGCGCGACGTCGCCGACGTCCAGCGGCATCCGGGAGACGTTGGTGGCCACCGCCGCCACTTCCTCCAGCGGGCGGAGGCTCCGCCGAATGATCAGATAACCCAGGGCTGCGGTCAGGAGCAACCCCAAAAGAGACACCATGGCGGTGCTGATTCCCAGCCACAGCAGAGTGTTGTTGGTGGCGGCCAGTGGCATTCCGGAGACCACGACGGCACCGGTTTGCTCCTGCATCTGGGCCACCAGACGGTAATCCCCAAAGGAGAGGTCGGCGGAAACCGGAACCTGATCGGCCGGCACCGAGGCGAGGATCCTGACGTCGTCCGCGGACAGTGCCTGCCGTGTGCCGTCGTCGAGCGTCACTCCGTTGCTGAAGGCGGTGTTTCCGTAAAAGCGCACGTCCAGCAGACCCGGGCCGCCTTGGCCCGGCGCGTCCAGCGGGTCTGTCCCGTTGACGCTGCCGGGAGAGTCCGACGGCGGTGCCCCTGCGGGCGGCAGCGGAAAGTTCAGGGCGCGGCCCGATGCCTCCAGCAGGGTTCCATCCAACTGCTGAACCAGGAACACGTTCATGACGACGTGGTTGAGGACGCCGATGGTGACACAGGTCAGGGTCAGCAGCCCCAACGTAGCCAGCAGCAGTTTGGTGCGGAGACGCCAGCCGCGCAGACGGGCCCTTATCCCGGGGGGCCTACCCGCCCCGCTTGCGGTATTTGCAGGACTTTCCGGGTTTTCCGGGGCGGGCGGGTTCTCCGGTGTTGCAGCGTTATCCGGAGTTGCCCGGCTTGCCGAGTTTTCCGGAGTTGGCGGGTTCTCCGGAGTTTCCGGGTTGCTCATGTTGCCGGTTTGAGCACGTATCCGGCACCGCGCACCGTGTGGATCATGGGCGGGCGGCCGGCGTCGATCTTCTTGCGCAGATAAGAGATGTACAGTTCCACGATGTTGGCCTGCCCGCCGAAGTCGTAGTCCCACACATGGTTCAGGATCTGCGTCTTGCTCACCACCCGGCGCGCGTTTTCCATCAGGAACGTCAGCAGGTGAAACTCGGTGGCGGTGAGCTGGATATGCTCTCCGCTGCGGGTGACTTCGTGCGTATCCAGATTCAGAACCAGGTCCCCAACCACCAGCTCCGCGGTTTCGGCAGCAGCGACCCCCGACCTTTGCACAAGCCGGTGCAGCCGGAGCAGCACCTCCTCCATGCTGAAGGGCTTGGTGACATAGTCATCTCCGCCGGCGGCCAGCCCGGTGATGCGGTCCTCCACCGAGTCCTTTGCGGTAAGGAACAGTGCCGGCACGTCCGGGGCAAAGCTGCGGATTTTCGCCAACACCTCCACTCCGTCAAATCCGGGAATCATAATGTCCAGAACCAGGACGTCCGGCCGGAATTCCCGTGCAGTATCAACCGCGCTGCGTCCGTCCGCCGCCACCGCCACCTGCCACCCGGCCATGCGCAGGCCCATGCGGACCAATTCGGCGAGGTTGGGTTCATCGTCAACCACGAGGGCGCGGATAGGGGTACCGTCGGGGTGGGACAGTTTGGGCAGATCGCCCACAAAAGAGCCAGTGGCCTCGGACATGTATTTTTCTTCCTATCGGTCCGCCCGCTCGGGGTTTGGTCCCAGCATAAACAGTTGGCCGGCCGTCCTGCAGGCAGTTTGGGCCGCGCAAGCAGTTTGGATAGTGCAGGCAGTTTGGGCCGCGCAAGCAGTTTGGATAGTGCAGGCAGTTTCGGTCGTTCAGGCAGTTTGGATGGTTCAGGCAGTTCGGGTAATTCGGTTCGGCCAGTATCCATCTTGCAGCCCATGATTAGCCGAAACCTGTCCGTCTGCTGTGTACGGGCTGTGCAGGCTGGCCCCAAAGAGTTGGGCCGGAGGGTCACTGCCCGGGATCAATGGGGCGGGAAGGACGTTTGCAACCAGCGGCTGCCAAACGCTGGTCTTCCACCCAACGCGGATTGGAACCGTAATTTTATCCTTTTAGATAACAATGCAATCTCTTAAAGGGACTACTATCGGCTTGAGGACCCTTTACCCGGGTCTGCTAGCTGGGGAGCAGAAATGAGCGTGGAGTCTCACACGGTGCCATCGGGGCGGAAAAAATCCGCCATGCTTTTTCGGCGGGGGCGCACCATGCTGGTGCTTGTTGCCGTCTTCTGGTTGTGGATGCTGCTGGGCAGCGCCAACTTTATTGCCGCTCTCTTCAACGCTCCTTTTTATGCATTGCTTGCCCTTTACGGACTGGGCGTACTAACCCTTATTTCCCTGTCGGTCGCCGGAGTTTCCGTATTTTTTATGATCTCCAACCGACCGGAGCGCATAAATGGCTCCGAAGGTGATTCCGCCCGCCCGGGTTTCACGGATCTGGCACCTGTCATCCGTATGGTTCCGCGCCGCGTTGCCGACCACAGTGCTGCCCTGACCACCAAGGCCGCTGCCAAGTGGCGGGACCTGGCCTCCTAGCGGACTGGCTCCACCTCCCCGCCTGAACCGCTCTGCGTGCATATAGGTGCGCCAGGAATGACGGCCTCAAAGTGTCAGTGCCGCACGGCAAGGTGGTCCCATGACTCCCGCTGCGACTCCCAGTGCTCCGGCATCCGCTGGCCCGTGTCCCTTTGGCGCGTCCACAGGAACGGGTTTAGGCACCGGCACCGGCACCGGAACAGGCGCAGCGCAGGAAGACACTCTCTCCTCCGCTGATTTTCATTCTCCGCTCTCACCTAATGGAGTGATTGGCAGAGTCACGCATGCCCCGTACCGCCGGGAGCCGTACGTCCGGTGCCGGACGCCGTCGTCGTCGCCGGCGTCGCCTTCGTCCGTCCTCGACGCGAAGGCTGCCGCGTGGACACGCACCGCAGTGCTCCTGCACTGGCTGGACGACGATGGCCGGGCACACAACAAGTGGGTCCCCGCGGAGTTTGTTCACCGGGTGCCCCGGGATGAGTCAGCCTGGCAGGACCCCTACGACGACTGGTCTTTCTACTATCCGCACCAAGCCTCACCCCGCCTTGCTGCCGCAGCTTAGCTTCGGCTCCGGTCCACCGCACGTTCGACACCGGTTCAACCTTGGTTCCCTTGACATGGAACGGCGCCGGCCTGCTTATGGAGGTACGGGTGGTTTGCCCGGACTGACCAGCGATTGCAGCCCGAAGGGGAGCATTAGATGGAGTTCAAGGGCATTATTGAAGCTGCCGGAGAAGCAGTGGACCTTGCCGGGGTCGCAGTAATCATTGTTGGGGCCATTCTTGCCACGGTGTCCGTGGTGCGAAAGCTTCTGCGACGCACCGGCAGCCCGGTTTATGAGGCGTACCGGCAGCAGTTGGGCCGGTCCATCCTGCTTGGCCTGGAACTGCTGGTAGCAGCCGACATCATCCGGACTGTGGCCGTCACCCCCACGTTCGAGTCGCTGGGGGTCTTGGCGCTCATCGTTCTGATTAGGACCTTCCTGAGCTACACGCTGCAGTTGGAAGTCACCGGCCGGCTGCCGTGGCAGCAGGCGCAGGGTCCGGAGCTAACTCCCCCTCAGAGATAGCCGGCTGCGGTCTGAGGAAGGTATAGAAGGCAGCCGCCTGCAGGGCCGGGGCCATGAGACCGCAGGACCCGGAGGCCTCACTTCCCCTCCATATGCAGAATGTTCCTCCCGAAAGTCATCACAGGGGATGAGGTGCCGATTGAGAAGCAAACCTATTCTGGATTTGCACCGCTGGATCCAACGCATCCGCAGCGTTAATTATTAGTTGTCATTCTGTTCATGATGAAAGAGCATGGTTTATTTATGCCTGTCGAATACCTCATGTGGGCTCCTTTCGTGGTGCTGTCCCTGATTCTCTACGTCACCCTGGCCGCTGCTGCACTTTTCAGTTTGGCCAGCTCATCATGGGTCCCCGTTTCGTCACGGCGTGCCTGGATGGTGGGTGTTGTCCTGTTTCCGGTTCTGGGAGCGGTGCTTTGGTTCGCTGTGTCGCATCGTCGGACGGCGGCGCTGCCCGCCGAAGACGACCAGGTCGCCTAAGCCGTTATTTCAGAACTTATGCGAACGATTGCCTGCGACAAACGACCACGGAGAACGTATTCGAGAAACCTGGTCGCCGTGTCGTCCTCACGCTCCGTGATGCTCAGCTAGGCCGATCGAGCAGCCGACCGCACCTTTACCGAGTTGGCCACGCACGCCACTGCCAGCACCGCGAGAGCTAAAACGGCCTGCGGAGCGGGCAGTAAGCCCACGACTAGGGACCCGACGAGAGCTACCCCTCCAACAACGGCCGTCGTCGAATAGCGAGTCCTCACCGCCAAAAGGATCAGCGCGATCCCATAGATGGGGCTGAATGGCAGGCTCACAGTAAACGGGACGGAAAATGCCGCCAAGCCGGCCAGAACGAGCAAGGCACCTCCCTGCTGGGCAATACCGGCCTTCCGTTCTGCGGGAGCAGCAATCAAGGCAGCGGCAAGGATCAGTGCGGGCGGAAGAAGCATCCACACAAAGCTCACCGCAACAGATGTCAGAGCATCTTCAGTCAGGAGCCGGACAACCGAAGCCAGGCAGCCGAGCGCCACGGCTCCGATAAGAGTCGATTCAGCCCTCCTGTCAGCGGCGACTTGCTGCGATGTGAGCTGAGTGGTCACGGGATCATCCATTCAGGTTGAGGTGGCGGCCAGATTCATTGTGTGACACGGTACCTTCCCCAGTGCGGCACACGATGGACATACGGCACCGGGACGGTGGAGTGACAGATGCGTCAGAACGCTGTCAGTGCTGAGTGATGTCAGAAGGGTGATCTCACAAAGGAACGATCCCGGAAGGGGTCGATCTCAGAAGGGCGGCGGGCTGTCGCCGTAGTCGTAAGGATCGGGATCGTCAGGTGATCCCCAAAGCGACGACGACGGCGGGGGCGACTCGCTGCCAGCGCCCGGCGTACCCGTGGAGGGAGAACCGGAATCCGTGCCCGAACCCGAGGCAAGGTGAAGATGCGGTTCGGTGCGGTAGATCCGGCCGCCCGGTGAAACCCATTCGATAATCCCGGGTGAACGCTGACGGGCTTTCCAAAAACCTTGGGTTTTGAACATGTGGTGCCGCCGGCACAAATGTTCCAGGTTGTCATGATCCGTGACCCCGCCATGGGACCAGGGTCTGGTGTGGTCGATCTCAGAGATCAGAGCATTGGTGCGGCACCCCGGGAACCGGCAGGTACCGTCCCGTGCCCGCAGCCAGCGCTGGAGTCCGGCCGGTACTTTGCGCCGGCGGCCGACCCGAAGGATCTCTTCGGTGTGCGGGTCGCGTTCCACCGGAGTCCACCGGGCCGCCTGCCGGGCGAGCCTGCGGGCTGTTTCAGCACTGATCGGCCCGTAACCGTGCAGTTCCGCAGGATCCTCATCAGCTCCGAGGAGGGTTTCGGCGGTAATCAGGACCAGAATCTCGGTCCGAGCACCGGAACCGTGCTCGATGGGACGGTCCCCTCCGCCGACACCTGCACTCTCCCTTTCACCGCCTCCGCCTTCACTGTCAGAGCGGTTGGAGCCCCGGCCGAGCCGATCACCGACTCCACTGCCAGTACTTTCAACACTGTCAGCACTATTCGAACTGTCAGCGGTCTCTTTCTCACCCCGGACCCACGCGCTGTCACCTTCAGCGTCACTGCCCGGGTCTCCGGTTCTGGCGCCGCTGGTCAGCAAGTCAGCGAGGATGTCGGCACGCAGCTGATCCACGGGACGGGGATCCCCGGCAGCCTGCTCACCCCGGGCTGCAACACTGAGCTGCGTATAGATCGCCTGCGCTCTCTGAGCCGGAAGAAATGCTGACAACCAGGACATTCCGTCAGTGTCCGGCTGCAAACACACCCGGCGGGTCTCGAACGCGCTCTTGTGCCGGACCGGAATGGTCTCCGGATACCGGGTTTCCCGCAGCCGGCGGGCTTTGACCCGGAACTGCGCCAGGGTCAGACCCCCGCTCTGCTGCCCGGCCGCCGTCAGCAGATCCTTCTCGAATCCGGGCAGGTCAGGGGCAGGAATGTTCTGGGACTGCTCCAGCACGGTCTGCACCTGCCCGTAACCGAGGGCTCCCGCTTCCAGACGCTGCAGGGTGGTTGTGTGGGTATCGCACAGGGTTCCGGCGTCCACCATGAGCATCTTCGCGGTGCCGGTGGGCAGGTGCAGGATTGCTGCTGCTTCCTCCGCGGCGAGGCTGAAAGCCAGACCCGGATCCAACTGCCGGTCTTCATTCGATCCTGTTTCCGGCAGGAAGCCGTTCCGGAAGATCCCTTCCAACCGGTTCAGGACCCTGGCCTGCTGGGCCTGCGCCCACCGGACAAGGTGGTCCAACCGGGCCAGGACGGCACCGGCTTCATCCTGGTCAAAGACTTCAACACCTTGCAGGGCCAGGCTGCCGGTGAACCCTTCCCGGCAGCCGGCATAGTCCGTGCTGGTGAACGCTGCGGCTTCGCTTTCAAGTGTGGCCGGGCAAGAACGGGCTCCACCGGGGCCGGGTTCGGCCGCGTACACGGACAGGCTGCGCGCCGGTGCCGTCCGCTCACCTGCGGTGATATCGCCGGCGGCCTGCTGCGCGCCAACCGGTGCGTGCCCTGAAGAAGATCCGTGCTGATCCATGTCTTCAGACTTTCACCCGCCACCGACATTCCCGACCCGAAAACAGCTCCGAAAGACCCAAATTCGGCCCTACCGGTACGGGCCGAATACCCGTATTTTCCCGAGCAGAGACTGCTACCCTGCTGCTGCCTCACAGCCACCCCCGCAACCATCCCAGCCCCTACTTTCAGCCAGACCTCCACCCAGACTTCGGTGCACCGAACTTTCGTGCTAGCTTGCTGTCATGAGCCGTAAGACAATCCTGCAGACAGGAGCAAGACAGTCTGAGGATGCCGCTGAATCAGGGGGCATCCGCGAAAAAGGAACCCAAAACGGCGGCATCCAAACACTGGCCATGCCGGCACCCAAACGGCTGATCTGGATGCTCGGACCGGCGCTGGTTGCCGGCGTTGCCTACTTGGACCCCGGAAACGTGGCCAGCAACATGACGGCCGGCGCGCGTTTCGGCTACCTGCTCGTATGGGTGGTGGTTGCTGCCAACGTCATGGCCTGGCTCATCCAGTACCTCTCCGCAAAGCTCGGACTCGTCACCGGCAAATCCCTGCCCGAACTGCTGGGACAGCGGATGGGCAGAAAGACGGGACGGAAGACGGGACGCCGTCTGTACTGGGTGCAGGCGGAACTCGTAGCAATGGCAACCGACATCGCAGAAGTGATCGGCGGCGCCGTCGCCCTCTGGCTGCTGTTCGATCTGCCGCTGTTGCTGGGCGGCATCATCACGGGCCTGGTTTCCATCGCAGTCCTCGGACTCCAGGGCAGCGGACGGCACCGAACGTTTGAGTACGTGATTGTGTCCATGATGGCGATCATCGCCGTAGGTTTCACCGCCGGAGTCGTCATTTCACCGCCCGATGCCGGAGGCGTGGCTGCCGGGCTGGTCCCCCGCTTCGAGGGCAGCGAGTCCGTGCTGCTGGCCGCGTCAATTCTTGGCGCAACAGTGATGCCGCACGCCATTTACGCGCATTCAGCGCTGACCCGGGACCGGTTCCCGGAACGCACCGCTGTGCTGACCACGCTGCGGCTGATCCGTGCCACAAAGTGGGATGTCACGATTGCCCTGGCGGTCGCCGGAACCGTGAATCTGGCGATCCTGCTGCTGGCCGCCAGCTCCCTGCAGGGCGTGGCAGGAACGGACACGTTGGAAGGTGCCCATGCAGCGATAGCCGCATCGCTGGGCGGCGCAGTCGCCACTTTGTTCGCCGTCGGGCTGCTGGCTTCCGGGCTGGCCTCCACCTCCGTGGGCGCCTACGCCGGCGCGGAAATCATGCACGGACTGCTGAACATCCGGATGCCCATGATCCTGCGCCGGCTCATCACGCTGATTCCCGCGCTGCTGATTCTGGCGGCGGGAATCGATCCGACCTGGGCGCTGGTCCTGAGCCAGGTCATCCTCTCTTTCGGCATCCCCTTCGCTCTGATCCCGCTGGTATGGCTGACGTCGCGGCGTGACCTGATGGGCGCGCACACCAACCGCTGGTGGACGACGGCGCTGGGCACCCTGGTGGCGGTCCTCCTGGTGGGGCTGAACATCACGCTGCTGGTGCTGACCTTCAGCGGAGCCGCCTGAGCCCGGCACCGCGAAAGCCCGGCAGGAGAACGACGACGGCGCGCCTCACCAGTCGTGGACGGTTCCGTCGGTCAGCCGGTTGTACGGAAGGTAGGCCTGCTGGTACGGGTACGACGCCGCTGCCTCCTCATTGAGCTCGACGCCGAGGCCGGGCTTGTCCCCCGGGTGGAGGTACCCGTCCTTGAAGACCATGGACTGCTCAAAGACCTCGTTGGTTCTGCTGCTGTGCTCCATGTACTCCTGGATGCCAAAGTTGTGGATGGCCAGGCCCACATGGCTCTGGGCCGCAAGACCGATGGGCGACACATCGGTGGGTCCGTGAAAACCTGACTTGATCTGGTACTGCGCCGCATAGTCCATGACTTTCTTCAGGGGTGAAATACCGCCGAAGTGCGTCGACGCTGCCCGCACGTAGTCAATCAGCTGTTCCCGGATCAGGGTTTGGAAATCGAACACCGTGTTGAAAACCTCCCCCACGGCCAGCGGCGTGGTGGTGTGCCGGCGGATGAGCCGGAAGGCATCCTGGTTCTCCGCAGGGGTGACGTCCTCGAGCCAGAAGAGGTCATACGGTTCCAGTGATTTGCCCAGCTTGGCGGCCTGAATGGGCGTCATGCGGTGGTGCCCGTCGTGGAGGAGCGGCAGCTCCGGACCGAATTCATTGCGGACTGCCTCAAAGACCGTGGGCACGTGGCGCAGGTAGGCGCGCGTGTCCCAGTCTTCCTCCACCGGCTGGGCGCCGCGGCCTGCCGGCTCAAAGTCGTAGCGCTCTCCGGTTGCCTGCACCTGCGCGGCAACCCCGTACAGCGCCTTGATCCCGGGCACGGAGGACTGCACCCGGATGGACTTGTACCCGGCTTCAAGATGCTCGCGGATGGAATCAAAAAGCTCAGGAATGTCGCGGCCGGACGCATGGCCGTAGGTTCGCAGGCCCGTGCGCGAGGCACCGCCCAGCAGCTGATACACCGGCATGTTGGCGGCTTTGCCCTTGATATCCCACAGCGCCATGTCGACGGCGGCAATGGCTGCCATGGTCACGGGGCCGCGCCGCCAGTAGGAACTGCGGTACAGAAACTGCCAGGTGTCTTCGATCCGGTGCGGGTCCCGGTCAATCAGCAGCTGGGTCACGTGCTCGGTCAGATATGCGGCCACGGCCAGCTCCCGGCCGTTCAGGGTGGCATCCCCGAGGCCGGTGATTCCCTCATCCGTGGTGATCTTCAGGGTGACGAAGTTCCGGCTTGGGCTCGTCACAATGACGTCAGCCGCAGTGATCTTCACGAGGAGCCTCCAGTTGGATCATGGTGCTTGTCTGGAGATCCTACGGCCCAAAGCAGTAATTCAGTCCGACGGCGTACCTTCCACCAGTGCCGTGGCGATGCTGTCCGCGTCCTGCACTGCAGCGAGATACCGCTCCGCATCAAGGGCAGCGGCACACCCCGTGCCTGCGGCGGTAATGGCCTGGCGGTAGCGGTGGTCCACCACGTCCCCGCAGGCAAAGACACCGTCAGCGGTGGTGGCCGTGGTGGGAGCGGAAACGGTGACGTAGCCCTCCGGGTCCAGCTCCACCTGGCCGTGCAGCAGTTCGGTGCGCGGAACATGTCCGATCGCCACGAACACACCCGTTGCCGCCAGCATCCGTTTTTCGCCGGTGACGGTGTCCGTGAGGGTTACACCGGTGACCTTGTCATCTCCGTGCACTGCGGTCACTTCGCTGTTCCACTCGAACCGGATCTTTTCGTGGTTCTTCGCCCGCATGGCCATGATGCGTGAAGCCCGCAGCTCGCCGCGCCGCACGATCACCGTCACGGTTTTACCGAACCGGCTGAGAAACAGCGCTTCCTCCATGGCTGAATCCCCGCCGCCCACCACCAGTACATCCTGGTTGCGGAAGAAGAAACCGTCGCAGGTGGCACACCAGGAGATGCCGCGGCCGTTGAGCCGATTTTCCTCGGGCAGGCCCAGTTCCTTGTAAGCAGATCCCGTGGCCAGGATGACGCTGCGCGCCTTGTATTTATCCCCGGCCCCGGTCTCCACCCGCTTGGTGTGCCCGCGCAGTTCCACCGACACGACGTCGTCGTACTGCACCACGGCGCCGAACTTTTCCGCCTGCCGGCGCAGGCTGTCCATCAGGTCCGGACCCTGGATCCCGTCCGGGAAACCGGGAAAGTTCTCCACCTCGGTGGTGTTCATGAGGGCTCCGCCGGCAGTCACCGAACCGGCAAGGACCCGCGGCTTCAAACCTGCCCGGGCGGCATAGATGGCCGCCGTGTATCCGGACGGCCCGGAGCCGATGATGAGAACCTGATCGGTATTCATGGGTACTCCTTGGCGTGCGGTCAGCTCGGAAACCGGAAGCGTTCTGACTCCCAGTGTGAGCGCCCCGGCTCCGGCCGTGAAGAAGTTCCGTGCCGGCGCACCCATAATGGACCGATGGCCACTCCGTCACCGACCCCCGCCCCGCCGCCGGCAGCGCAGCACTGCACACCGCAGCGCCCCACCTGCAAACACCCCGCCTCCAAGCAACCCACTTCCAAACAACCCGCCGTAGACCTGGTGCAGCTGCCGCCGGCCGCCATCAACGCGCTGGCCGCAGGGGATCTGGACACCGCCAACCGGCTTTCACCCGTCCCCCTGACCCGGCACTTTTCCTCCGACCGGCAGCCGCTGTGGAAATACCGCAGCGCCCAGCTGGCGGCCGCGCCCGACGACGCCGGCTGGATTACCGGGGCGATCGTGGACAAGGCCTCGGGCCAGGCCGTGGGCTGTGCAGGCTTTCACGGACCGCCGGATACGGACGGCATGGTGGAACTGGGCTATTCGGTGGATCCGTTGCTGCGCCGGCGCGGTTACGCCCGCGCCGCACTGGAACTGCTGCTTGCCCGCGCGGCGCGTGAACCGGCCGTCCGCACCGTGCGGGCCACCGTCAGCCCGGACAATGAAGCATCCCGGAACCTCGTGCTGCAGTACGGGTTTGTTGAAAACGGCTCCCAGTGGGATGACGAAGACGGGCTGGAAATCATTTACGAGGTTTCCGCAGGACACCAGTAGGCTAACCGGATGCTTCCCGGAAACCTCTTTGCCCATCAGGCCACCCTGACCACAGCACGGCTTCGTCTGGAACCGCTGGGGCCGGAGCACTTTGAGGGCGCATGGGCCGGCCTCCAGGATCCGGAAGCACGGCGGCTGACCGGCACCCACGCAGAATTCACCCCCCAACAGATCCGCGCATGGCTGGCAGGGCTTGCCGCCCGGCACGACCGCGGAGATTGGGCGGTGATCCGCCGAGCAGACGAACAGCACCCGGAAGAACGGTATCTGGGCGAAGTGGTCCTGAATGATCTCGACGCCGACAACGAGTCGGTGGGATTCCGGATCGCCCTGGCACCGGCGGATGTCCGGGGACAGGGGTACGGCACCGAGGCAACCGCCGCCGTCGTCGGGCATGCGTTTGATGACCTGGGCGTGCACCGGGTGGCACTGGAGGTTTTTGATTTCAATCCGCGCGCCCGCCGCGCCTATGAAAAGGCCGGATTCACGGTGGAGGGACGCCAGCGCGATGCCCTGCTGTGGGACGGCGCCTGGGCGGACTCGCTGAGTATGGGAATCCTTGCCCGGGATCCCCGGCCCGCCCTGCCGTTGTAATGCCGCGGTAATGCCGCCGCCAGTCAGCCGATCCGACGGCGGATCTGGACAGCAGCCAGCAGGGTGAACACCACAGTCATCGCGGCAAGAATGAACACCACATAGGTATTGGTGACTGCCCAGTCCCCCACGGAGGCGGTGATGCCGAACAGTTCCTGCAGCTCGGTGACCGCTTCCGGAGAGCCGCCGGTCAGTGCCTGCAGGGAGTCCGCCGTCATTTCCTGCCGAACGGGCACCGCCGACTGCATGAAGGGCAGCGCGTTGACCACCGTGCGGACCCCCTCGGGCAGGGCACCCACTGGAATATAGGAGCCGGCGAGAAAACCGAGAATGGTGCCCACAATGGTCGAAAGGGCCGAGTACGCCCCGGCAGTGCGCACCAGGGACACCGCAAAGGCGCTCAGCGCCGCGAACGCCACGCAGCTCAGCGCCAGAAAGCCGTACACCGTGGCGATTGTTCCCGCATCGAAGCTGATTCCGTCCACCAAGTACAGGTAGAGCAGGCTGATGATGAGCACCACCGTGGTCATGATCAGGGCAACGACGGCGGCGGAGAGCAGGTAGCCCACAATCAGCGTTTCACGGCGGATGGGGGAGACAAGGAAGTCCCGGAAACGGCCCGACGACGAGTCATCCACAAAAACGTTCATGGCGCCCAGGCCGGTGGTGACCGCGGTAATGCCCACAATGCCAGCGAACATCCAGGTGTCCACGAAGCCCTTGACGTCGTCCCTCGTGGCTGCTGGAAAGGACTCCTGAAGCCCGTCAACCTGGTTGCTGCCCAGGAACAGCGTGTAGAGCAGGAAAAGGATCAACGCCGAGAGCAGCGAGAAAAATACGCCCATCCGGTCGCGGAAGAACAGCCGCAGGTTGCGGGACATCAGCGTTCCGACGATGTTCATGCCGCTTCCCCCTCATGCCCGGTCAACGCCAGGAAAACGTCGTCCATGGTGCCGTGCCGGAATTCAAAGTCCTCCACAGCGTCTCCGTGCTCCGCAAGGATCCGGCGTGCGGTCTCGGCGCTGTCGACGACGAGACGCACTACCCCGCCGTCGTCCTCCTCGCGGATTTCTGCGCCCTGCGAGGCGGCAAGTGCCAGCAGGGCCGGACGGTCGGCAGTGGTGATGCTGAGGACGGAGCTGCTGTGCCGGGCCCGCAGCTGCGCCGGCGTGCCGTCAGCGATGATCCGGCCTCGCTCGATGATGCACACGCGGTCCGCCTCCTCGGTTTCCTCCATGTAGTGCGTGGTGAGGAAAACCGTGAGCCCGTGCCGGTCCCGCAGCTCACGGATGGTGGACCAGACCATGGCGCGGCTGGCCGGATCAAGCCCGGCGGTGGGTTCGTCCAGAAAGAGGATCGACGGCGAATGCAGCAGTGCGCGGGCAATGTCGACGCGGCGCCGCTGGCCGCCGGAATAGGTGCCGTAGCGGCGGTCCATGAAATCATCGATCCCGATCAGGACGCTCAGTTCCTTGATGCGGGCGTCATTGTCTGCGGCGTTGTCCGAATAAAACCTGGCCCGCGTCCGCAGATTCTCCCGGCCGGTAAGCATCGGGTCCAGCACGGAATCCTGGAAAACAACGCCAATGTCCCGGCGGACTTCACCGGCCTCGCTGCGCACGTCATGCCCGCTGACCGTGGCCTGACCGGCGTTGAAGGGAATCACGGTGGTGAGGCAGGAAATGGTGGTGGACTTCCCGGCTCCGTTGGTCCCCAGGAAAGCGAAGACGCTGCCGGGTTCCACCTCAAAGGAGAGGTCGTCAACGGCTGTGGTGGCGCCGTATTTCTTGGTCAGCCCGCGCACGGATATAGCGGTGTTAGAGCTCATGGCCACGATTCCCCCGGATCCTCCGGCAGCAATGGCCGGTTGCGGAGAAGTCTAGCGGGAGGGCAGAGGCAGATCGTCCCATTCCAGGGGCGTGGTCACTTTGTTTTCCCAGTCCGGGCGGAGAATGGCGTAGGCAACAGATGCCATCCGCGTACCTTCCGCAGTAGGCCAGGCCATCCGGTAGTGGGCCTCTTTGATAAACCCCGTCTTTAGGAAAGTCCGGCGCATGGCAATGTTGTCCTCCCGCGTTTGGCCCTCAAACCGCACCGGTTCGGGAAAGTGTTCAAACACGAACGAACAAAGTGCTTTCAGGACCTGCGGACCCAGGCCCCGGCCGCGGTGGGCCTCGCCCAGCCGCAGATCGAACATGGGAGTTTCATCTGTAAGGTCATCGAGCACCACCAGTCCAATGGTTTCCGTGTCAGCAAGAATCCAGTAGCCGGCCGACTCCGCGGACCAGAACCGGCCGCTGTCCACTGCTTCGCGGGCGGACTCCTCCGAGTGCTCCGCCCGCATATGGAACGGAAACCGGTTCGAGACGAGGAATTGCATAATGCTCCGCATTTCCTCCGCGGATTCGATCATGGGCCGAAAGGTTATAACCATAGCCGGAGCCTATAAGACGCCAGTAGGGTGTGGGTCATTAGGCGTCCACCACCGTTCCTACTTCCATTTGGGGCATTCATGAAACGAGTTATTTCGACGGGGGAAATCACCGTTGAGTCGGCGGCCCGGAATCTGCAGGACTTTTTCACCGAAATCATGCCTCGCACCGGCCAGGTCCGCAGCAGTTCACGGTTTGATTCCTGGGCCGGCGGCGGCGACGCCTCCGCTGTGGTGAACCGGTTCACGGCCGACGACGTCGTGGCGGCCTCTTTCCGCTCGGTGAAGGTTCCGGCCCGGACGGCTGTGGCTTTGCTGGACACGCACGCCGCAGCCATCTCCGATTTGCTGGCCTCCATTCCGGCAGACCTTGATCTGCCCGACGCGGATCCCCTGCAGCATCTGGGCCCGGACAGTCCGGCGCGCCAACTCTGGAACCTCCTGCGCGGCAGGCACACCGACGGCGGAGGCTGGGGTGTGGGACCGAGCACCGCCAGCAAACTTCTGTCCCGGAAGCGTCCCCGCCTGATTCCGGTGTATGACTCCATCATCCGCAGGGTAACTGCGCTGCCCGGGCCCGAGAAACAGTGGCAGTATTGGCACGACTCCTTCTCCGACGGGGTGCTGTCCGAACGGCTGGAGGATATCCGCAGGTTGTCCGGAATCACCGAGCCCGTCTCGGATCTTCGGGTGCTGGATATTGTGTTGTCGATGCACGGAAAACGGCAGGGGTTCCTGGCGCAGGAGGAGGATCTCGAGTCATGAGGTCTCTCCCGTCCCCGGCATCCAGCGCCACTGGCCATACTCCCGAAGGAACAGAGACATGAATGATACGGATGCCGGCACGGAGCCGGAAAAGACTGCCTCGGCCGTGCGGCCGGGAGCCGACCGCACGTGGCTGGGCACGCCGTCGGGCATTATTGCCCTCACCGCGCTCGTTCTGTCCGTTTTCCTCACTCCCCTGTTCTTCCCCCTCGCCGGACTCTCCCTGGTACTGGCGGTCATCGGCCTGGTTCGACGACGCCCGCGGCCGCGCAGTGCCTGGGTGATCGCCATCATCAGCGGCGTCCTGCTTGTTGCGGTCCTTGCCATCGGCATTCTGGCGTCAGTTTTCCTCTTTACGACGGAGTCGGGCAGCAGCCCCCAGTCGGCGGGCACCTCCGTGTCCGTCCCCGCGGACGCACCCTAAACCACATCCCTGCGGCGGCCGGAATCTGCCGGCGCGGCCCCGGAATCCTTCTCCTGCCATGCCGGAAGCAGATGAGATGGAAATGTTACCGGCGCGCAGCCTGTTTCCGGGCAGCGCGTGGGGCATTCTTTGACGTACCTGAATCCGCAGGTTCACTGCCCGCATTCCTAAAAGAGGATTCCCGTGCAACATTCACCGCGCGCTGCAGCGCTTTTTGCCGCTTTGTGTTTCTCCATTGTGCTCAGCGGGTGCGGTTCATCCGGTGAAGCTGAAGAGTCTCCCGCCGCCAAAGACTCACCTTTGACTGAATTCCTGGCGTCCGCCTATGGGGCTGACCTGAGCCCTGAGGAGCAGGAGAAGAAATATGCCGAGGAGGACCGCAAGCGGGAAGAGCTGGTGGCCCAGTGCATGAAGGAAGAAGGGTTCGAATACAAGCCGAATGTACAGAGTTTCTCCTTTTCCGAGGGATCGGCCGAGGAATGGAATCCTGACTCCCGGGAATGGGTATCCCAATACGGCTACGGAATGGCGAACTACCCCGGCCGGGAGGACATGGAGTCCAACAATGCGACCGAGTACGAAGACCCCAACGCCGACTATGTTGCGACCCTTTCGGAATCAGAGCAAACCGCTTTTTATGAAGCATTGAACGGTCCGTTCCCGGATGAGGAAGACATGCCGGCGGACGGTGAAGCCGTGGAATGGGACTGGTCAACGGCAGGCTGCTTTGGCTTTGCACAGCATGAAGTCGGCGGCGAAGATCCCACGTCAGCCGAAGAGCACAAGCCCCTCATGGACGCCATGAACACTCTCTATGAAGACATGATGACATCCCCGGAACTGTCCGACCTCGATGCCCAGTGGGCTGCCTGCATGGCCGACGCCGGCCACCCCGGATTCTCGGCGCAGCAGGATGCCCAGAACAGCATCAACGAAAAGATGAATGCCGTCTACGAAAATTCCGTCCCGACGGCCACGGCCACCAGCGCCGCGTCTGGCGAAACCGCCCCCGCCGGACCGGACGAAGCGGCGATGGACGCTGTGGCCAATGAAGAAGTCGAGCTCGCCCTCGTCGATCTCGACTGCCGGGAAAAGACGGATTACCGGGACAAAATGCAGGAGGTGCAGTTCAAGCGCGAGCAGCAGTTTGTGGATGACCATAAGGCCGAACTCGAAGCATTCCGGGCTGACCTTGAGCAGGGAAGCTGAGTGGCCCGGCTCGGACGCAGGCGCTCCCAACGGCAACCGGAAGACACCACAGATTTGGGTCTGCTCCTGGACGACACCGGCGGACGGCAAAGCGAGCAGGAGGACACCTCCGGGTCATCACGGCGGGCAGGCCTCGCCGCGGTTTTCCAGCGCAACCGGACTCTCTGGATTGTGGCCGCCGCGGCAATACTGAGTCTGGCGGCCGGCCTGGTCCTGGGCAGGTTCCTGGTTTCCCCCGCCGACGCCACTGATGCGGAGGCACCCGCTCCCGGCCTGATTACCGTCCCCGTCCAGTACGGGAAGCTCAGTAACGACGTGACCATCCGCGGAGAAGTGGCATACGCGGACCCCGTTGAAGTACGCATCGACACCACGTCGATTGCCGGGCCGGCAGTCGTCACCGGCCAGGTGCCGGAAGTGGGAGCGGATCTGGAGGCACTGTCGGTGGCCCTGGAGGTTGCCGGCCGTCCCGTCATTGTTCTTCCCGGCGAGCTGCCTGCGTACCGGGCTCTTTCCCTCGGGGTCTCCGGCCCCGATGTGGTCCAGTTCAAGACGGCCGTCCGCACGGTGGGCATTGATGCCGGTGACCCGGCGGATCCGGTCTTCGGCATTGAGGCGGCCAACGCCGTCGCCGCCCTTTATGCGACGGCCGGATACTCGGTTCCCGAGTCGGAGGAAGGAAGCCCGGAGTCCCTCCGGGCAGCTCAGGAATCAGTCCGGATGGCGGAGCAGAACCTGGCCGCGGCACAGAGTGAGCTTGCGGCAACCCGTGTCGGCGCCACGCCCGTCGAAATCCGCGAAGCCGACAACGCGGTGGCGAGCATGCAGCGGGAACTCGCCGCAGCCCGGCAGGCCAAGCCCCAGGATCCGGTACAGATCGGCAACCTGACCGATGCGCTCGGGCTGGCTCAGCTGCGCCGGCAGGAAATCGGCTCGGACCGGACCGATGCGCCGCAGCGGGCGGCGGTGGAAACCGCAACCGAACAGCTGGCTCAGGTGCAGGAGGAGCTCGTCCGTGCCGAGGAAGCCGCCCTGCCCGCTTTGCCGGCCGGTGAGGTGCTGTACCTGGCGAATCTTCCCCGCCGCGTGGACGCGGTCACCACCCAGCGCGGTTCCGTTTTGGACGGTCCCGCCATGACGGTTTCCGGTGCAACCCTGGGGTTGTCCGGCTCCGCTGCTGAAGCAGATGCCCGCCTGCTCAAAGTCGAGGACAAGGCCACTTTTGACCTGCCTGACGGCACCGTGCATTCGGCCACGATCACAGCAGTGGCTCCGGGGGAAGGCGACTCTTCCCGGTGGGCCGTCGCGCTGCGGCCCGATCCCCTGACTCCGGAACAAATCCAGGAGCTCCAAGGCTCCAACGTGCGCGTGTCGATCGCCGTCGGCGCCACGGACGGCGAGGTGCTGTCCGTCCCCTACGCAGCCCTCACAGCCGGTCCGGGCGGCGAGACCCGCGTGGAAGTTGTTGAAGGAGATCCCCGGGACGGTGAACAAACAGCCACCCGGCTGGTGGTTGTGCGCAGCGGCCTGGCAACTCCCGGCGCCGTGGAAATAACCCCGCTTGACGGGACGCTGGCCGGGGGCGACCTCGTTGTGGTGGGCAAGTGAGCGTCCCCCTTGTGGAACTGCGTGATGTCACCCGGTCCTTTCCCGGTCCGCCGGAGGTGCAGGCATTGAAAGGAATCAACCTCACCGTGCAGGAGGGTGACTACGTCTCGATCGTCGGCCCGAGCGGATCCGGCAAATCCACGATGCTCAATATCCTTGGGCTGCTGGACCGGCCCAGTGTCGGCGAATACCGTTTTGACGGCCACCTGACCGGCGTTCTGGACGAGGACCGGCGTGCGGCGGTCCGGGCACAGCGCATCGGATTCGTGTTCCAAGCCTTCCACCTGATGCCGCGGCGGTCGGTGCTGGAAAACGTCATGATGCCCATGCTTTACAGCGGAACTCCCCGCGGCGAACGTGTTGACCGTGCCCGCGAAGCGCTCGTCCGCGTGGGTCTGGGCCACCGCATCGATTTCCTGCCCGGCACCCTGTCCGGCGGTGAACGCCAGCGGGTGGCGGTGGCACGCGCCGTCGTCACCCGGCCCAGCCTGGTGTTGGCTGACGAGCCCACCGGCAACCTGGACGGAGCCACCACGCGCGATGTCATGGCACTGTTCGAGGAACTGGTCACCGACGGCCTGGCGCTGGTCATCATTACCCACGACCACGCCGTGGCGCAGCGCGCACCCCGGTGCGTTCGGATTGCCGACGGCCGGGTGAGTTCACCCGCATGAAACTCGCCCGCACAAAGCAACACCGGAACCCTGAGGATCCGGCAGCGACCGGACTCGTTGCGCCCGTTCCCGCCGCAGACCGCTTCAGCTTTGTTGACCTGCTGCTCGAAGCGACGGCGGATCTGGGGACTCGACCAGGCAGGCTCCTGATGACCCTTGCCGGAACCATCCTGGGCATCGGAGCGCTGGTTGCCACTCTCGGGTTCGCCCAGACCACTGCGGGGCAACTCGCCCGGCAATTTGATGCCTTCGCCGCCACCCAGGTCATTGCGTCCCCGGCCACGGCACGGAACGCCGACGGCAACAGCATGGCAACAACTTCCCTGCCCTGGGACTCGGTGGAACGCATGGAGCGCATCGCCGGAATTGAACAGGCAGCGCTTATTGCGGAAGTGGAACTCCGGGACGGCACAGTGACGGCGGTGCCCGTCAACGATCCCTCCGCTGCCGCCGGCGCGGCACCGCGGGTCTTTGCCGCCTCCGCCGGACTCATCGACACGCTTGAAGGCAACGTCCTGTACGGGCGCCTCTTTGACTCCGGGCACGACCTGCGGCATGACCGTGTGGCGGTCCTGGGCAACAGGCTCGCGGACCGCCTGGGCATCACCCGGGTGGATTCCCAGCCGTCCATCTTCATCGACGGCCTGCCCTACGCCGTCGTCGGTGTCTTCGGTGACGTGCAGCAGCGTACCGAGCTGCTGGAGAGCGTGGTCATTTCCACCGGAGCGGCCCGTTCGGACTTTGGTCTCAGCGCACCCGGGGAGGTCCAGGCCCGCATCGTCATCGGTGCCGGTCCCCAGGTTGCGGACCAGGCCGCGCTGTCCCTCTCTCCCGATGAGCCCGAACGCATCGACGTCGCCGCCCCGCAGGGACGGTCCCAGCTCGCGGGAAACATCCAGGCGGACGTCAATCTCATTTTTGTGGTGATGTCCGTGGTGGTGCTTCTTGCCGGCGGTGTGGGAATCGCGAACGTGACCATGCTCTCCGTCATGGAACGCACCGGAGAAATCGGTCTGCGTCGGGCCATCGGCGCCACCCGCCGCCAGATCGCGGCCCAGTTCGTCGCCGAGTCAGTCATTATCGGGCTCCTGGGCGGGATCCTCGGTGCGGCGGCGGGGGTTTTCGCCGTCATCACCATCTCCCTGTCCCAACAGTGGACGCCTGTCCTGAGCCCGTTGGTTGCGTGCGGTGGGGCGCTGCTCGGAGCGCTCGTCGGGCTTGTGGCCGGCAGCTTTCCGGCCCGCAGGGCGACGCGCATTGAACCCGTCGCCGCCCTGCGGGGAGCCTAGTGCGCCTTGTACGGCACCGGTTCGGGCAGACCGGCTTCCCGCCGCACCCGGCGTGAAAACCGTTCGATGGATTTCAGTGCAGCCACCACGTCGGCGGGGCTAACGTCAAAGGGCATGGACTTCATGGTCTCTCCGGGAACCGTGGCTGCCTCCGCCACGAGGTCCAGTTCGCGGGTGTCGTCCACGGACAGGCCCACCTCGGTCAGCGTATTCGGCAGGCCCACGCGCGTTGTGAACTCCACAAAGTCCCGAATCTCCGCCGTGGGAGCACCCTCGAGCACCAGCTGGGTCACCGATCCGATGTTCACTTTCTGCCCGTGGGCCAGGCCATGCGTCTGCGGTGCCGCGGTCAGGCCGTTGTGAATGGCATGGGCTGCAGCCAGTCCGCCGGACTCGAATCCCAGTCCGGACAGCAGTGTATTGGCCTCGATGACCTTCTCCAGCGCCGGCGTAACCAGGTGGTCCCGGGCGGCGTCGAGCGCCGGAAGCGCGAATTCCCACAGCACGTCCCAGCTCAGCCGGGCCAGTGCGGTGCCGGTCTCGGTGGGCAGGCCGCCGGCCATGGTCAGAGAAAAGGAGGCTGCCGTGGCGCGTGCTTCCAGCCAGGTTGCCAGCGCGTCGCCCACGCCGTAGGCCAGGAATGACGCCGGGGCGTTGGCGACAATCTGCGAGTCCACCAGCACCAGGTCCGGGTTTCGGGTGAAGAACCGGTACTCCTCGAAGGCGCCTTCGGCGGTGTAGACGACGGCGAGCGCCGACGTCGGCGCGTCGGTGGACGCGACGGTGGGCACCGACGCCCAGCGGATTCCGGCGGCGTCACCGGCCGCCTTGCACGCATCGATGGTGCTGCCGCCGCCCACTCCCACCACCACATCCGCGCCGGCGGAGCGGATGGCATCGGTGAGCCGGTCAATTTCGGCGGCCGTGGGGGTTCCGTTGAAGACTTCGCGGGTGAGCGGCAGTTCGGCGACCTGCAGGGAGGTGCCGATATCGTGCCCCACAAAACCCCAGACGATGTCGTCAGCCACCAGCAGCGGCGTCCTGCCGATTTGGCTGAGGAATTCGCCGAGCCGGTGGATGGCGCCGGCGCCCTGCACATAGCGGCCGGGGCTGATGACGGTACGGATTGGTGTCTGCTTCATCGGATCTCCTGGCGGACTTTGAGGGCGGTTTCGACGGCGGTAGGTGGCTGCCGCTGTCAGCTTAGGTTCCGCTTTCCAGGTCGGCCAGACCTGCCGACCGCCGCGGCGGGGGCTGGCGGAATTTCGGGCCGGTGCTAACCTGAGAGCATTCGAAAGTGTGTTCTAGGGAGGTTGCGCGGTGCCCGTCTTTTCTTCCGCTCCCGCCCCGCGTTCCGGCGGCGCGAATGAGCAGCCGCCCGCCCGCGGCTCCACCCTTCCCGCCGGGTTCGCATCGCCGGCCCAGGATTATTACGACGCCGGAATCGACCTGAACAGACACCTCATCCGTGATGCCACCTCCACGTTCATCATGCGGGTCTCCGGCGAGGCCATGAACGGAGCGGGCATCAGTGACGGTGACGAGCTGATCGTGGACCGTTCGCTGACGCCCAGGGACGGGTCCGTCGTCGTCGCCGTCCTCAACGGAGAGCTGATAATCCGCCGGCTGCTGCTGACGGGACAAGGCATTTTCCTGCATGCGGACAGCCCCGATTCTGTGGACATCCGGGTGCCGGATCCGGCGGAATTGTCCGTGTGGGGCGTTGTGACCCGGTGCCTGCACCATGTTTGAGGCGCTTGATGTTTAGCTTCCGACATGGCTGAGCGGCACCGCATCGCCCTGGTGGACGTCAACAGTTTCTACGTCTCCTGTGAGCGCGTCTTCGATCCCCGGCTGGCCGGCATTCCGGTGGTGGTGCTCTCCAACAATGACGGCTGCGTGGTGGCACGCTCCGATGAGGCCAAGGCGCTCGGCATTAAGACGGGCGAGCCGTGGTTCAAGCTGGCCGAGGCCGCCCCCAAGCTGGGCCTGGTGCAGCGCTCCAGCAACTACGAGCTGTACGGGGACCTGAGCTCACGGGTGATGCAGCTGCTGGCACGCTATTCCTCCGAGCACGAGATCTACTCGATTGACGAGTGCTTCCTGCATCTGCACGGCACCGATGAAGAACTGCGGAACCGGGGCACCGAGATTCGGGCCGGCGTGGCACGGAACATCGGCCTGCCGGTGTGTGTGGGGATCGGACCCACCAAAACCCTGGCCAAATTCGCGAACCGGATCGCCAAGCAGAATCCCCACATGGGCGGGGTCTGCAACCTCGACGCCCTGGGTCCCGCCGTCGTCGACACCATCATGTCCCGCGTACCCGTCACCGGATTATGGGGTGTGGGTGCGCGCAACGGTAAGCGGCTGAACGCGCTGGGAATCTATACCGTTGCCGACCTGCGCGCCGCGGATCCCGCCGCCATCCGCGCCAAATTCTCCGTGGTGCTGCAGCGGACGGTGCTGGAACTGAACGGCACCGCCTGCATTCCCATGGAGACTGAGTCCGCGGACAAGCAGCAGGTGCTGTTTTCGCGCAGCTTTGCGACGCCGGTGGTCACCCGTGAATCGATGCGCCAGGTCATGAGCCTGTATGCGCAGAAGGCGGCGATCCGCCTGGCGAAGGAGGGACAGCTGGCGACCGTCATGACGGTCTTCGCGGCCACCTCGCGGTTCAGCGGCAAGGAGGGCTCCTCGCCCTCGGCCACGGTGCGGCTTCAGCGGCCCACGGCCGATCCGCTGGTGCTCACCCGCGCCGCCATAGCCGCCATGGATCCCCAGGTGGTGGAGGGGGCCCGGTATGCCAAGGCCGGGATCATGCTTTCCGGCCTTTCCCCTGCCGGCGTCGAGCCGGCGTTCGACCTGTTTGACGCGGGGCCGGAGCAGAAGGACATCGGCCCGCTGCTGGCGCAGGTGACGGACAAGTACGGCGCCGCCAGCATCGGGCTGGGTCTGGCGGGAATGTCCTCAGCCAAGCCGGACTGGTCCATGGCCCGGAATTTCGCTTCGCCGCGCTACACCACGGAATGGTCGGACCTGCCGGTGGTGAAGGCGGTTTGAGCGCGGGGCAGCGGACCTAGCGAGGAACCGCGGATGCTGTCCGGCCGCGATAACCCGGGGACCGCGGCGTTGGGTCGGGCGTTGTCTCAATGCGTCGCCGCTTTGGACGACGCCGAGCCGGACGGTTAGGCCTCAGCTGCTGGAAATTCAACCAGGCTTGCGGTGATTCCTGCAAGGAATTGCGAGCCCAAGCCTGTCAGGGAGATCTCCTTGCGTTTTGCCCCGGTGCGCGGAACATCCACTTCTGCACTGTGCAGGAAACCTGTGTCCTGCAGCCTTTTCAGGGTGCGGTACAGACTGCGCTCGGTGATCTGCCACCCGGTGGCTGCGGCAACATCTGCTGCGATGTTGGCCACCGTTACCGGCTGGCTGTCGGCGACCGCCCGCAGAATCACCGGCGTCAGCATCGATTTTTTGTAGGTCTCCACCCAGGATTCAACCCGGGCCTGAACCCATTCCTGTTCCTCGCCGGGACGGGCCACGCTCAGTCTTCCCATCCGCGGCCCAGCACGACGCCGGAGAGATGGATGAGCAGCCCGGTGCCCCAGGCGGCACTCATTACGAGTGTGGCGCCGAACCAGGGGGTTGCCAGGAGCTCATGGGCCGCGGCGCCGTCGGCTCCGCCGGCCGAACCGAGGGAAACCGCACGGATGACGGCATGCAGGTTGAAGGATGCCGTTACGGTGACAAACGCCAGGGTGTGCGCGATGGTCAGCCCAAAACGGATCATGGTGAGTTTCCGGTAGTTGTGCCAGAACCAGACGACGATTCCGACTGCCACAAGGGCGGTGAGGATCCCCGCGAGAAGGGTAATCTCTCCTCCGGTGAAGGCGATCACGGCTTGTATTGCCGTGATAACGAGAACCAGAACCAGAAGGTACGGCAGAAGCACGGACCGGGCGTTGACAGGGGCCTGAGGCTGGGTGGAAGTAGTCATGTCGGGCACCGTACCAATGGAACACTACCGATGGAAGAGTAGTTTTCCCTGTGAGGCACCGACTAAGCCGTGCGAGGCTGGTGGTATGGACTTGACGGTATCGCCCGCGCTCACGATTCCCGCGTCGGAACTGAGCTGGCGTTTCTCGCGCTCCTCAGGCCCGGGCGGCCAGCACGTCAACACCTCCGACAGCCGGGTGGCGCTGTCTTGGAATGTGGCTGCTTCGACGTCGCTGACCGATACCCAGCGACAGATTCTGCTTCGACGCCTTAAGCGGCGTCTGATTGCCGGAACCGTCACTGTCACGGCCTCGGAGCAGCGCTCCCAGCTGCGCAACCGGGAGATTGCCCTGGCCAAACTTGCCGAGATGGTGGCTGACGGTCTCGCGCCGGAAGCTGCCGCCCGGCGCAAGACCAAACCGACCCGGGGCTCGAACCACCGGCGCCTCGACGCCAAGAAGCAGCGCTCCGCCACCAAGCGGCAGCGGCAGCGGCCGCCCACCGACTAGCTGCCCGCGCCGACCGGCTCGAGCCGCTGCCCCCACATCGGAAAAATCCACCAGACGTGCCGAGACCCGGCCGAGGAACTGCATCCCCAGCCGGGCCATCGACTGCCTCGGTGCTGCCGCGCAGGCACTATTTCTGCAGCGCTTTTCCTTCGGAGTCCAGGTAATCGCGCCAGGACCGCTTCGGCTTCCAGCCCAGCATCCTTTGCGCCTTCGCGGTGGAGATGCCCGAAGCGTCGGTACGGTCCAGATCACGCAGTTCGATCTGGTCGCCGTAGTACTTCGTCAGCACCTCGGCGAAGTCGTGGCCGCCCACGTTGTCCGGTGAAGCAATGTAGAAGACTTCGTGTCCGGGCAGGTCCGATTCGGTTGCGAGCACAATCGCATCGGCCAGGTCGTAGACGTCCACGTAGCTCCACAGTCCGGCGCTGAGTACCGAGCTGTCGCGGATCTGCGGCCCCAGATTGTTTTCATAGTTTCCCTCGAACTGCACCCAGCTGGGCCGGATCGAGATGCACTGGATGTCGGACCGGGCCACAGCGGCGTCCATGAGCTGCTCGCCGAAATGCTTGGCGAGCGCGTAGGGGTCCTGCGGGTGGATCGGGTGCTCTTCGTCCACGGGAGCGTAGTCCGGAAGGAAATCGCGCTCCGGAAAGAAGAAGCCGGGCACAGTTTCGCTGGAGATAAAGACAAAGCGCTTGACGCCGAAGCTGACCGCGGCTTCCAGGATATTGAACGTCGCCATGAGGTTGTTCTGGAAGACAACATGGGGGGCGTGGCCCGTGGGCTCGGGGATCGCGGCGACATGCACCACCGCGTCCACTCCCTTGGCCAGCGCGTAGGCTGCACCTGCATCAGTGAGGTCAGCCATGATGTAGCGGGGCGCACCCTCCGGCTTCCGCTCGTACGAGGGGCGGTCGAGGTCAGTGGTGACGACTTCATGTCCGGCGTCGATCATTGCCTGCGTTGTGGCACGTCCGACTTTTCCGTGGGCTCCGGTGATGAGGACTTTCATTGCTGCTCCTTGGGTTATTGCACGTCGCCCGAGTATAGGCCACGGAAAGGAGGGCGACGTGACGGCAGACACTGCACCGCGGACACATAAAGAGGTCCGCTTCCCCTAAGCACAAAGAAGTGAACTGCTCCCCGTAAGTATTGCCCGGCCGATATCCGGGCAAACCTGATATACAGACTCCGCGCGAATTCTGTGGCCCGGGATAACGGATCCAACTCCACTGCCTCAGCCGAAGGGCCCGATCAATTCATCGGCGGCGCCAGCAGTGTTGACGGGACCGAGGTGGCGGTCAACCTTCCCGAGTTGGTCAGCGGCGCACCGGCGCCCCTCAGGCTTTCAGCAATGGCGGTTTCCGGTGGGCGACCCGCTGCCGTTGGCGTTCCAGGTTCAGTTGAACGTGGGCTACGGTAATGCCTACATGACCTGCTCCGAATAGCTACGAGCTCGACGGAAGGACAAATGAAAAATGGGTGTCGTCGCCGGCTGGACATTGACCGTGTTTCTCATCATTTTCCTTATTTCCGCGGTGACCATAGGAATCATCTACGTTGCGCGCAGGGGTGTGACGCAGCGCGTGGTCAGACATACCGCCCGCCGCAGCAAAAATTGACGCTTCGAACCCCGGATCCGACCGGGGTCTTGTCATGTCCAGCCGAGATCGTCCGGCCCGCGCTATGAAGCCCCAAGAAGTGCGCTACCGTGGCCACGGGATGAGAAATTGCCTACAAAGAAGATCTGGGTCACAAACGACGGCTAAGCGGTGCCTTGATTCTCTTGCGCTACAGAGTCGAAATGCTCACGCCCCGGCGCCACCCTCTTAGGGGATCTATCCCCCGAAAGGCCATAGCGGGACTGCAATTCCGCCACCTGCTGCTCCAATTCCTGGATGCGGCGATCCTTCTCTCGAAGCATGACCGCGGCATCCGTGGCCACTGCAGTCAGACGATGGATCACGTCGACACCAGAATCCTGTGACATGTCGGCCCACGCATTCCTCTTCGACTCCTGCATGAAGGACAGCGGCACCTTTGAGAGGTCTGCATCCGGGTCAAGGCCGAGGATGTCGATCATCGCCCCACGACGCCAGTTAAGGACTTCCTCGATGCGGCGCTGGGTGATGTCACGCGGCACCCGCTCGCCCGCCTCAAGTGAATAAAGGGAGCGCTCTGAAACCCCAACCTTCTGGGAGAGGGACCGCCGGGTTAGGCCGGCCGCCTTGTATCCATCCTGGATCAGTTCGCCAAGACGTTTCCTGTTTCCCAGTTCGTCACTCTGTGCTTTCTCAGAAGTTGCCATAAGAGAAGAGTATGTACGAAATACGCAACAATGAAGAAGTTAAGGAAGCTTCTCTAAACCCTTGCCCTGCCCGCCAATAGGGGCCCGCATGTCCGTACATTTTCGGTTTTCGGCCGTTTTGCCTTGCCAGACCCCGTCTGACTAGGCGTTTTATTGTGGAGCTTAGGGGAATCGAACCCCTGACCTTTTCATTGCGAACGAAACGCTCTACCAACTGAGCTAAAGCCCCAAGCCCGGCGCTTCACCCTAAGGCCGGCCGGACAGCCCCGAGGGGCATAACCCCGATTCTAGACCCGGGCACAGGTTCATAGGCAAATCGCCGCGGCGTTCTGACGGCCCGCACTACCTGCGGCCACCCCTTCTCTGGTTGCCGCTTCCGGTGCGGCGCTATCCTGACAGCCCGGGCGGCAGCACTCCCCCGGCCGCACTCCCAGCGAAACCGCACCGATCAGCGAACGCCCAAAGGAGCAGTGCCATGACCCTCATCGAATCCGTACTTGCCGAACGTCCCGACGGCGCCGGAACGGACCTGGAAGCCATCTCCACCTGCATCATTGCCTGTTTTGACTGCGTGCAGGTCTGCACGGCCTGCGCCGACGCCTGCCTCAGCGAGGACATGCTCGGTGACATGGTGGAATGCATCCGCAAGGACCTCAACTGCGCGGACATCTGCGCTGCCACCGGAACGGTGATCGCCCGGGTCGGCACCAGGCACGCCAGCTATCCGGACACCACAACCGCACTGCTGCGTGCCTGCGCCGCAGCCTGCCACCAGTGCGCCGAAGAATGCGCCCAGCATGCCGCCGAACACGGACACTGCCGGATCTGCGCCGAGACCTGCCGCCGCTGCGCCGCCATGTGCGAAGAACTGCTGGTGGTCATGTCCCGCGGCTGAACGCGGCGGTTGCTCGGCTACGTGCCAGAGGCCAGCACCATTCCGCGGACATAGGCGGCCTGGCCCACATGCTCCAGCCCGTCACCGAGGATGCTGATCAGCCGCACCCCCAGGGTCACTGGAGGATCCCACGCCTCATCCACCACCTGGTCCAGGTCTCCTCCGGTGAGACCGGAAACAAAGGCAGCCGTGCGAGAGTGCACCGCTTCGTAGTAGCCCAGCAGCACCTCGGCGGACTCCACCTGCACGGCCGAAACCTGCTCCGAATCGTGACCGTATCCGGTGTCTTCAACAGCCAGCGGCAGCCCCACCCGTTCGTACCAGCCCTCTGCGGTCCAGGCCTGCTCGTGCCCGGCCAGGGGAGCAATCTGGGCGTCCTCACCCCGGGCCAGATGCCAGATCAGCCAGGAGATGGAGTTGCCCTCCGGATACGGGCGGTGGTTCAGTGCCCGGGCGTCCAGACCATGAACGGCACGGCGGACAGTCTGCGGAAGCCTGCCAAAGGCATCAATGAGGAGATCGCTCTGTTCCATGTAGGTACTCCGGAATCTTGTAGTGGGGGAACCGCCGCAATCCTTTCACGCACCGAAGCCCCGGAACAGGGCACACCGGCACGGACAAATGCCTTTGAAGAAAAACCCGCCGCCGGCCGGGTGCATCCTGCTCCGGCGGACCTACCATTGCTCCCATGAGTTGGACCGACCAGCGTCCTCCGTGGCTTCCTCCGATTCCTTCCCCCAACCGCGGCCGGATCCGCATAGTGGTGGGCATCGTCCTGGTTGTTTGCTGCATGCTGGGCATCCTGGTGGTCGCCTTCCTGGGCGAAACACTGAGCATGTACACCTGGTGGCCGCTGGCCACAGGACTCGGCCTGCTCATGTCCGGCCTGCTCAGCCGCCGCCGAATGCCCTAGCTTCACCGGTGCACAGTCATACCCACCTAAGATGGGGCTCATGACTGATGCCTCCGACGCCGGCGCGCCAGCACCTGCCCTCTCCCCGGGGTCCGGCGCCGGCTCCCTGTCCCAGACACTCTCGCGCGGCATTCAGGCCCTGGAGCTGCTCGCCGAGGCCGAGATTCCGCTGACCATCGCCGAACTGTCCCGGGGACTCGGCGTGCACCGCTCCATCGCCTACCGCATTTTGCGCACCCTTGAGGCACATTCGCTGGTCATGCGCGACGACGGCGGCCGGGTCACGACGGCGCCCGGGCTGGCTGCGCTGGCCCGGGGCGTATCGCGGGACCTGCAGTCCGCAGCCCTGCCCGAACTCACCGCTCTGGCCGACGAACTCTCCATGACCGCCTTTGTGGCCGTGTGGGACACCCGCGACTGTGTCACCCTCGTGACGGTGGAGCCGCGCCACAGCCGCACGGCGCTGGTGCAGCGCCCCGGAACCCGGCATTCCTTCGCTGCCGGCGCTCCGGGCATCGCCATCCAGTCCGCCGTAGGTGAGGAACAATGGGCCCTGCTCGCTCCGGGACAGCCCTATCGGCCGGAATCAGCGCTGGCCCGCACCCGGGGCTACGCCGTCAGCCACGACGAGGTCATTCAGGGCGTTTCCGCCGTCGCGTCACCCATCACTGCTTCCGGCCAGCTGCCCGCGGCAGTGTCCGTGGTGTACTTCGGGTCCGGCCGTGACGAGGAAACCCTGGGCCGCCGGCTGGCCGAAAGTGCGCGGCTGATCTCCTCCCGGCTGACGTAACCGGCCAGCCCCCAATAAGTTAGGCAAGCTTTCTCTTGCTGGCAACAGGCCACCGGCAGGCCTATAACAAGAGACATGGAAGCCTTGCGCACAATCCGGAATTATCCGGTGGTGGCGGCGACCGTCGTCGTCGGGCTGGCGGTGGCCGCACTCCTGGGAGCGGACCTGCACACCGCGGCCGCTTGGACCGCCTCCGGCTATGCACTGCTCGTCGCCGCCGTGACCGCTGCCCGCATGATCCGCGACATCCTGCGCGGCCACTGGGGACTGGACATCCTGGCCGTTGTCGCCATCGTGTCCACCGTAGCCGTGGGCGAATACATTGCCGCCCTGATCATTGTCCTGATGCTCACCGGCGGCGAAGCCCTGGAAGACTACGCCGCAGGGCGTGCCCGCGGCGAGCTCGACGCCCTCCTGGCAAAGGCGCCGCAGGCAGCACACCGGCTGCCGCCCAACAGCGGGACTCCCGCGGACATCCCGGCCGACGACGTCGTTCCGGGCGATGTGCTGCTGGTCAAACCGGCAGAACTCGTCCCGGTGGACGGCGTACTGCTGAGTGCAGAAGCCAGTTTCGACGAGTCCTCGCTGACCGGCGAGCCGCTGCCGGTGGGCCGCACCGAAGGCGACAAAGTCATGAGCGGCTCGGTGAACGGTACCCGGGCGGCACTGATCCGGGCCACGGAGACGACAGCGGACAGCCAGTACCAGCGCATCGTTGCCCTGGTGCGCGAAGCCGCAGAATCCAAAGCCCCCGTGGTGCGTCTGGCGGACCGGTTCGCCGTGCCGTTTACCGCCTTCTCGCTGCTGCTTGCAGGAGCGGCATGGCTGCTGACGGGCAACCCGGTCCGCTTTGCCGAAGTGCTGGTGCTCGCCACGCCCTGCCCCCTGTTGATTGCCGCACCGGTGGCCTTCATGGGCGGGATGAGCCGATCCGCCCGAAACGGCATCATCGTCAAGGGCGGAGCCACCCTGCAGCAACTCGCGCGGGCTCGCAGCATCGCTTTCGACAAGACCGGCACCCTCACGTACGGCAGGCCTGAACTTGCGGCCGTGGAACCCGCGTCGTCTTTTGCGGCTGAGGACGTGCTGCGCCTGGCCGCCTCCGCCGAACAGTATTCCTCCCATGTGCTGGCAGCCGCGGTGCAAAACGCCGCCCGCGAGCGCGGCATGCAGCTGAGTCCGGCAACCTCCGCGTCCGAATACGCCACCAACGGCGTGCGCGCGGAGGTGGACGGGCACATGGTCCTGGTGGGCAAGCGCAGCTTTGTGGCCGCGGAGGCTCCGGAAACGGCGGACGGCACCGGCACCCAGCAGCACGGCGGGCAGCTTCGGGTCTATGTGGCCGTGGACGGCCGTTTTGCCGGCGTCCTGCTCCTGAGCGACACCCCTCGGCCCAACGCACGCGCCACGCTGGAGCGGCTGGCCTCGCTTGGCCTGGAGCCGCCGGTCATGCTCACCGGCGACGGACGCGCCTCGGCCGAAAGCACTGCCGCCGCCCTGGGCATCCGGGAGGTCCACGCGGAGCTGCTGCCTGAAGACAAGGTTCGGCTGGTCGCCGCCCTGCCGGACCGGCCTGCCGTCATGGTGGGCGACGGCGTGAATGACGCACCCGTGCTGGCGGCAGCCGACGTCGGCATCGCCATGGGAGCCCGCGGTTCCACTGCCGCCGGGGAATCCGCTGATGCCGTGATCGTGGCGGATGACATCTCCAAGGTGGCCGACGTCGTCGTCATCGGCCGGCGAACGATGCGGATTGCGCTGGGCAGCATCTGGCTGGGGATTTCACTTAGCGTGGGCCTGATGCTGGCGGCTGCGTTCGGGTTCATCCCCGCCGTGGCCGGAGCCCTCATTCAAGAACTCGTGGACCTGGCCGCCATCCTGAACGCCCTGCGCGCCCTGGGCGGCGGGCAGCCTTCCGCTGCGCCCAAGCCGGACGCAGCCCTGCCGGCCCAGGTGGGCGGCTCAACGCCGCGAGCCAGCTGATCCCGACGCGGCCTGGACTCCACGGTCTCCATGAGCGGACACCATAGGCGCCTGACTCATCGCGTCACAGGCCGGAAACCGGGTCCGCAGTCCGGATGCACGCCAAAGACAGGGATAATGGACGAGGTCCGGCCGCAGCTGCGGCCGGCTGCGGCCGGTTCAACAAGCTAGGGGACGTCCATGACCTTGATCGATAACGGTGTGTATGCGGACGGCAAACGGCAGCACACCCCGGAAAGCCTCGACGAGACGTTTGAACTGACGCGCAGTTCCGGCGGAATGGCCTGGATTGGCCTGTACCGTCCCGATGACATTGAGCTGCTGGCGGTGGCCGAGGAATTCGGCCTGAACCTGCTGACGGTGGAGGACGCGCTGGCGGGCCATCAGCGTGCCAAGCTGGA
This sequence comes from Arthrobacter sp. TJ-178, assembly GCF_058269275.1. NCBI lineage: Bacteria > Bacillati > Actinomycetota > Actinomycetes > Micrococcales > Micrococcaceae > Arthrobacter > Arthrobacter sp. TJ-178. Next base: position 915,765 of record NZ_JBZCNK010000001.1, read on the forward strand.
GCACTACGACACCACGCTGTTTACGGTGCTGCGGCCCGCCCGCTATCTGGACGACGTCGAACGCGTGGAGTTCGGCGAGCTGCACGTTTTTGTGGGGTCGAATTTTGTGGTGACGGTCCGGCATGCCGAGTCCCCGGACCTGGGCCGCGTCCGCAAACGCCTCGAGCAGGAACCGGATCTGTTGGCGCTGGGCCCGCATGCCGTGCTGTACGCCGTCCTGGACCAGGTGGTGGATGAATACGCACCGGTGGCCGCGGGACTGGAGAACGACATTGACGAGATTGAGGACCAGCTGTTCGGCGGCGATGTTGAGGTGTCCCGCCGCATCTATGAACTCTCCCGCGAAGTCATCCAGTTCCAGCGGGCCATCTCTCCGCTGGAGGACGTGGTGGGTGCCCTGCAGCGCAGGGCCGACGAGTACGGGGTTCCCGCGGAGCTCCGCGACAACCTGGGAGACGTCCTGGACCACGTCCTGCGCCTGATCGACCGGGTGAACGCGTACCGCGCCCTGCTGGAGAATGCCCTGAACCTGTCGTCCACGCTGGCCTCGAACCGGTTGGCCGAAACCAGCATTGAGCAAAACGAACAGGTCAAACGCATCTCGTCCTGGGCCGCCATCCTCTTCGCCCCCACCCTCGTGGGCACCATCTACGGCATGAACTTCAATAACATGCCGGAGTTGGACTGGGAATGGGGCTATCCGCTGGCCCTGGTGGCCATGGTGGTCATGGGTGTGGCCCTGTACGCGACATTCAAGCGGAACAAGTGGCTTTAGGCGGTTGTCTCCTCCTCAAAATGGATGATCTGGCGCAGGGCACGGCCTTCGGCCAGGTCATCCATGGCCTTGTTGATGTCCGACAGCGGGATCCGGGCGGACACCAATTTCTCCACCGGCAGCCTGCCACGGCGCCAGAGGTCGGCAAAAGCGGGGATGTCACGGGCTGGAACCGCTGATCCCAGGTAACTTCCGATAACGGTCCGGGCTTCCGCCACCAGGGTGAGCGGCGAAATCTGCGCCAGCGCAGTTGGAGCGGGGAGCCCCACCGTGATCGTTGTTCCGCCGGGTTCCGTCTGCTGCACCGCGGTTTCAAAAGCACGCGCGTTGCCGGCGGCTTCCACCACGACGGGCGCCCTAATGCCCTTCGCTGCAGCGTCCGACGGCGTGTACGCCGCCGCTGCGCCCAGGGCCAGTGCCTGCTCCAGCTTCTCCTCGTTGGCATCAACGCCGATGACCTCGGCGCCCAGGGCCCGGGCCGTCAGCAGTGCAGCCATTCCCACTCCGCCAAGGCCCACCACCATGAGGGTGTCTCCCGGTTCAGGCCTGGCCAGGTTGAGCACGGCTCCGCCGCCGGTCAGGACCGCACAGCCCAGCAGAGCCGCAACCTCCGGCGGCACGTCGGCCTCCACTTTCACCACGGACCGCTGATCCACCACGGCGTGGGTGGCGAAACCGGACACTCCAAGGTGATGCAGCACGTCGGCACCGCCGCGGTGCAGCCTGACCTGCCCGGACAGCAGCGTGCCTTTGGTGTTTGAGGCCGTCCCCTCACTGCAGGGCAGCCGCCCGTCGGAGGCGCAGCCGCGGCACTTTCCGCAGCGCGGGAGGAAGGTCATCACCACCCGGTCCCCCGGAACCAGATCGGTCACTGAACCGCCAACACTTTCGACGATTCCGGAGGCTTCGTGGCCCAGCAGCATGGGAACCGGTCGCGTCCGGTCCCCGTTCACGACGGACAGGTCCGAGTGGCAAATACCTGCGCATTCAATCCGGACGCGGATCTCGTTGTCCCCCGGATCATCCAACTCCAGGTCGCAGACGGTCAGCGGGCGGGAATCCGCATATTTCGGCGGCGACCCTATCTGCTCAAGCACTGCTCCCCGGATTTTCACCGTACGCTCTTGTGGACCTCGTCCACGTGCAGGTCCGCACCCTTGGTTTCCTTGACCATGCTGACGGCGATGAAGGAAATGACGCACAGGACCATGATGTAGATGCCGATCGACGGCGACCATCCCGTTTCATTCAGCAGGGCCTGCGCAATGGTCGGCGCGAATGCCCCGCCCAGAATCGCCCCGAGGGCGTAGCCGATGGACACCCCTGAATAGCGCACCCGGGCAGGGAACATCTCCGCATACATGGCGGACTGGGGTCCGTAGGAGAGGCCCAGCCCGATGGTGAGCACAAAAATCGCCACGGCAAACGCGATGATGTTGGTGGTGTCGATCAGCAGGAACATGGGAACCGACCAGAGGAAAACCCATGCGTAGCCGATTTGGAAGGTGCGGATCCGGCCGATCCGGTCCGAGAGGATCCCGCCGTAGAGCGTAAAGATCAGCCAGCCGAAGGATCCCAGGGTGGTGGCCAGCAGGACGGAGGGCCGGTGCATACCCAGCCCGCCGGCTTCGGTCTTGCCCGCGGCATAGGAAGCGAAGAACGCGATGACGAGGTAACCGGCGGCGTTGTTGGCAATGAAGATCAGGGCGCTGAGGATAACTTCGCGGGTGTTGTGCTTGAACAGCTGGCCCAGGGGCGCGGAGGACTCCTTTTTGCGTTCCTGGATTTCTTTGAAAATGGGGCTCTCATCGACGGAGCGGCGAATGAAGTAGCCGACGCCGATCAGCACCACGGAGAGCAGGAACGGGATCCGCCAGCCCCAGGCCAGGAACTGGTCCTCAGTGAGGCTCGTGCTCAGCACGTACATAACGAAGGTTGCCAGGATCATTCCGATCGGAACACCGATCTGCGGATAGGCGCCGAACATCCCCCGTTTGTTCACCGGGGCATGCTCAACTGACAACAACGCGGCACCTCCCCATTCACCGCCGGCCGAGAAGCCCTGCAGGATGCGCAGCAGCACCAGCAGGATGGGGGCAGCCACTCCGATCTGCGCGTACGTCGGGACCAGACCGATCAGTGAGGTGGACGCGCCCATCATCAGCAGGGTGAAGACCAGCATTTTCTTGCGTCCCAGCCGGTCGCCAAGGTGTCCGGCCACGATGGCGCCGAGCGGGCGGAACAGGAAGCTGATGCCGATGGTGGCGAAGGACACCACCTGTCCCAGCGGGCCCTCGCTCACCGGGCCGAAGTACAGGGTGGCCAGGACCAGCCCTGCGGCCTGGGCATAAATGAAGAAGTCGTACCACTCAATGGTGGTGCCCACCAGCGTCCCGGCAAGGACCTTTCGCTCTTCCCGGGTCATCCGTCCGGTCGACGGCGTATCTGCAACGCTGCTGCTCATGAAAAACTCCGTTGTTAACTCAAGGGGGCGGGAATAACTGAAAGAACGTTCGGTAGTGTGCCTGCGGATAAGATACCGGAAATGTGACGCAAAGCACAGACTTGTCCGAAGGATGATTTGCAACCCGAAATGTTCCGTTCAGCCAAAGCAGCGGCCGGCAAAGCGCCGGCCGCTGCTTCACCCGTCCCGTCACTCCTTCTTGAGCTTGTCCTGCACCGCTCCCGCAGTCTTCTCGACGATGTTGGGAAGATCAGTGGTGCCGTAATAGCGGGCATCCACACGGGTGGGCGGCGGCATGGGGGCCGACGTCGTCGGACCGTCGTGGTAGGTGAACTCACCGTGCCCGTCCGGGGTGGGACCGGACGCCCAGCTGCCTTCGGAGGCTGCCGCACCGTCAGAGAAGTTCAGATACTGGTAAGACACTTCACGGTGTTCCTTGTTCAGCGGGAAGTTGCTGGGAACCGGGAGCTGTTCCATGTTGCTGGCCTGGAGCTCCAGTGCCGCGGTGGTCCACTGGTTCTGATGCATGGTGTCACGGGCCAGGAGGAATGAGAGCAGGTCCCGGACGCCGTGGTCATCGGTCATGTGATAGAGCCTGGCGACGGCGAGGCGGCCCTGCATTTCGGCGTTGGCGTTGGAGGTGAAGTCTGCGAGCAGGTTGCCGCTGGCGGTGATGTAACTGCCCTGCCACGGGTTGCCGTTGGCATCCACCGGCCGCGCGCCGGCGCCGGCAACGATGGCATGCTGCACGTCCATGCCTCCGACCACGGCCGCCACTGTGGGGTCATTCTGAACAGCGTCTTCCGTGATTCCCAGCGGCGCTTTCTCCAGCAGCTGCGCAATCATGACGGCCAGCATTTCCACGTGGCCCATCTCCTCCGCCCCGATACCGAAGAGCAGATCCCGGTATTTGCCGGGGATGTGCGTGTTCCAGGCCTGAAACTCATACTGCAGGGCGACGGTAATTTCCCCGTACTGCCCGCCGAGGACTTCCTGCAGCTTGCGGGCATAAACGGCGTCCGGCTGGTCAGGAGTGGATTTGAACTGAAGTTCCTGCTTGTGAAAAAACATAGGTACCTCCGTGGGGGTTGGAGCACCTGAGTCCGCGCCGCTGTGGAGCCGGCGAACCGGTGCGCGTGTCCTCAACGTAGCCCCGCAGCAGCCCTCTGGAAAGGGTAGTCAGCCTACTTAGTATCTATTTCCTTTCAGTTGGGTCAGGACTAGCGCAAAAGCCTGAATGGCGCTGATATGCTCCCCCGAATGAGCAATATGTGCGCCCGCATCGCACAGCCTGACGGGAGCCGAAGCAGAACTGGTTAGACTGCTCCAATGCCCCATGATGAGCAGCACCAGGACACCGACAGCCAGCCGCAGGACCGGGAACAGCACGGGCGGGAGAGCCGGGGCGTCCCGGCGGCCGCAACGCGGGTGACTGACGATTTCACCGTGCGCCGCCACACGCTGCCGTCGGGCCTGACCTACACCACCACCACCGGACGAATGGTGTTTCGCCGGGAGGAAACCAAGGACGGGAAGTCCGAGGGGTTCCAGCCGAAGGCGGAGATTTTCCTCGTTGCCTACACCGCGGACGAAGATACAACCGCCGACACGGACACAACCGGAACAACCGGGACCGCTGCGCCCGTCCCCAACCGGCGGCCTGTGGTGTTTGCGTTCAACGGCGGCCCCGGTTCCTCCTCCGTGTGGCTGCATATGGGCCTGCTGGGCCCGCGGATGGTGGACTCCGGGGACGTGGGTTCGCTGACTCCTCCTCCGTTTGGCCTGGTGGACAATCCGGAAACCATCCTGCAGCACGCGGATCTGGTGATGATCGATCCGGTCAACACCGGCTTCTCGCGCGTGGTGGACGGCAATGAGGCCGGCGAATTCCACGGCTTCGAGGAGGACCGCGACCTGGTGGCCGAGGTCATCCGGCTCTGGACCACCCGCAACAACCGCTGGCTCAGCCCGAAGTACCTGGCGGGCGAGTCCTACGGCACGCTGCGCGCCGTCGCCGTCGCGGGCCGCCTTTTCGACGCCTACGGCATGGCCGTCAACGGTCTGGGGCTGATTTCCACGGTGCTGAACATGGCCACCCTCGATTTCGCCCCGGGCCGCGACACCCCCTACGCGCTGCACCTGCCCACCTACGCAGCCATCGCCCACTTCCACGGCCGGCACGGGGACCGTGAACTCGCCGCGGTGGTGGCCGAGGCAGAAGACTTTGCCGGCCGGGACTTCGGCTACGCGCTCACGCAGGGCGCCCGGCTCACCGCGGAGGAGCACGACGACGTCGTTCGCCGGCTCGCCGAAATCACCACCCTGGATCCGGGCTTCATCCGCCGCACCAATCTGCGCTGGGACTATGCGCAGTTCTCCGCGGAGCTGCTGCGCAACGAGAACCTGGTGGTGGGGCGGATTGACGGCCGTTTTACCGCCCCGGGTGCCAACCAGCAGGACTCCATTAACTGGGATGACCCCAGCCTGCGCGCCATCAACGGACCCTACTCGGCCGCTATCAACCACTATGTGCGGGCGGAGCTGGGCTACGAAAACGACCTGCCGTATGAAATCCTCACCGGCCGGGTCCAGCCCTGGAGCTACAAGAACTTCGAAGGCGTTCCCGTGGACGTCACCGGCACCCTCGAGCGGCTGCTGGCGCACAACCCTGCCCTGCGGGTGCATGTGGACTACGGCTATTACGACGGCGCCACGCCCCATTTCGCGGCGGAGTACGTGTGGGCGCACATGCGGCTGGACGATGCAGCCCGGGCACGGTTCTCGCATCACTATCACGAGGCCGGGCACATGATGTATCTGAAGCCCGAATGCCGGCTGGATCAGCTCTCAGCCCTGGCGGATTTTGTCAGCGCCGGCTGAGCCTGCGCCGTGCGGGCCTGCCGATCGGGACTAGCGGCTCGCGAAGTGCCACCAGATTCCGCCGACAAAGACTGTGCCGGCGGCAAAAGCCAGCCCCAGCTCCACCAGGATGCCCAGCCCCATGGCCTTCAGCGCCGCGTAACTGGCGGACCAAGCCGCGGGCAGGCTGCGGCGGCGGAAGTATTCGCTCAGCAGCAGCCCCACGGCAAACCCGACGATCAGTCCCACCACGGGAATGAAGAACATTCCCACCACGCCCACCACTACCCCTGCCAGAACCGAGGTGTTGGGCACCTGGCGCTGCTTCAGCCGCCGGCCCGTCAGCACCGCGCTGGACAGCAGGCCGGCAAGGGCGAGCACCGATCCCACGCCGAAGGCCCACCACGCGGCGGCACTCTGCAGTCCGAGCGCCCAGCCCAGCAGCGCCGCAATGATCAGGATGCTGCCCGGCAGGACCGGAATAACAATTCCCGTCAGACCCACGGCAACGGCAAGGGCGGCAATGACGGTTATGACGATGTCGGGATCCATCCCCCCAGTCTTCCATTTGCCGTCCGCCGCCAAGTGCAGCCCTGCCGGGCGGGTGGAGTAAATAGTAAGGTTACTTATAAGGTTGCATTTACAGCCCGATCCACCGAATGGCAATAGGAGACACATATGAGCACGGAATCAGGCAACAACAGCCGGGCCGGAGCCAGCGACTCCGACCGCTTTGCGCCCGCTGACGAGACCCAGGTCCTTCCGACCGGAGAAGCAGCGCCGGCGCATCCTGCCGGTGCAACCGCCGCCGGCAGCGCAGCGTCCGCCGACGACGAAGGCCGCACCCGGGCACTGCCGCTGAGCCACACCAAGGATCCCAACGCGGATTATGCCGACGACGGCGCCGAGTACAGCCCGGACACCGGCAACACCCGCACCGGTGTTACCCGCACCGGTGTTACCCGCACCGGCGACACCGCCCGCCCCGGCGCTTCCGACGGCGCCCGGACCGGCGGGAATGCTGCCCGCAGCACGCGCACCGGCTCCGCCCTGCCGGAGAAGGCCAACCGCGAAGCCCTCCTGGCCCTGGAAAAGGAACGGTTCGGCGGCATGAAGTTCGGTGCCGCCTTCTTCGGCTGGCTGACCGCCACCGGCATGGTGGTGCTCCTGTCCGCACTGGCCGCGGCCATTGGTGCCGCCGTCGGCTTCTCCACCGACAATGACCTGGGCCAGTCGCTGGACCAGGCGATGGCTAACCAGAGTGCCGGCATCATCGGCACCGTGATCCTGCTTCTGGCCTACTTTGCCGGCGGCTACGTGGCGGGCCGAATGGCACGCTTCAACGGCTTCAAGCAGGGCCTGGCCGTCTGGCTGTGGGCCCTGATTGCCGGAGTCGTGGTGGTGGTGCTGGGACTGATCTTCGGTGACGACATCCGAAGCATCAGCCAGCTGAACACGGTGGCCCCGCTGCCGGAGGACCTGGACGGTGCCGGCGCGGCAACGTGGCTTGCCGTGGCTGCCACACTGGCTGCCACCCTGGTCGGCGCGCTGTTCGGCGGCCTGGCCGGCATGCGCTACCACCGCCGGATCGACCGCGCCGACTTCAGTGACACCGAGATCCGCGCCTAAGCGAAGCGAAAAAGAACCGGCCCGCACCTTTTGGAAGGTGCGGGCCGGTTCTTTTGTTTCCGGATCCAAATGCCTGTCCGGTTACGGAGTGGGCATTCCGCCGTTGACGTTCAGGGTTTCACCGATCACGTAGCTGGACTCCGGGGAGGCCAGGAAGACATACGCCGGTGCGAGCTCGGTCGGCTGGCCGGCGCGGCCCAGCGGGGTGTCCTTGCCGAACTCCGGCAGGGCATCCTTGGGCTGGCCGTCGGAGACCTGCAGCGGCGTCCAGAACGGGCCCGGAGCCACGGCGTTCACGCGGATGCCCTTGGGCGCAAGCTGCTGCGAAAGGCCCTTCGTGAAGTTGTTGATGGCCGCCTTGGTGCTGGCGTAGTCCAGCAGGAACGACGACGGGCTGTACGCCTGGATCGACGTGGTGTTGATGATGCTCGATCCGGCGGGCATGTGCGGCAGTGCAGCCTTGGTGATCCGGAAGAAGGCGTAGATGTTGGTCTTGAACGTGTCATCCAGCTGCTCGTCGGAGAGGTCTTCAAGGTTCTCCACGGCGACCTGCTTGCCGGCGTTGTTCACCAGGATGTCGAGGCCGCCCAGGGCCTCAACTGCGTCCGCTACCAGCTGCTTGCAGTAGGCAAGATCGCGCACGTCACCGGGAAGGGCCACGGCCTTGCGGCCGGCAGCCTCCACGAGGCGGACGATTTCCCGCGCGTCTTCCTCTTCCTCGGGCAGGTACGCCAGCGCGACGTCGGCGCCTTCGCGTGCGTAGGCGATGGCCACTGCGGCGCCGATGCCGGAGTCAGCGCCGGTAATCAGGGCCTTGCGGCCTTCCAGCCGGCCGGTTCCGCGGTACGAATCCTCGCCGCGGTCCGTCTGAGGCTCCAGGGTGGCGTCCAGTCCGGGCTCGGGCTGGTCCTGCTTCGGCGGAGTAATCGTCGGGAAGCGATCCACGGGATTCTGGAAGGTGTACTGATCGTTTGTGCTGCCGTTGGTCATAGAGTTTCCCCACTTTCGGTAGGTCATTCTGCATGCGGTACGCCAGGTGAGACAGTCACTTTTACTGCCCCAAGAGAAGCGTAAGTATGCTTACTACCCTAGACCTGCGGGCCCGATGGACTCAAGTTTTGTGCACAGCCGCGCGGAACCGAGGTGCAGGCGGACGCGCCTCGAGAGTCCTGCACCGGGAGGATCTGCGCTAGAAGATCAGGCCGAGGAACCCCACACTTACGCTGCCCACCAGCGCGATGACGAGGAGCCAGACAATGAGCGTTCGGTACTTGTTCATGGTTCGCATAGTCCGTCGAGTCTACCGATCCGCCGGGGTGCGCGTCCGGGTGGCCGCCAGCGCGGCTGCAGCCATCAGGGCGGAAAGGCTCATGATGATGGCCAGCGGCACCGCGGATTCCTTCCCGGCCAGCCCCGTCAGCGGGGAGACCAGCGCTCCGGCGAAGAACTGTCCGCCGCCCAGGATGGCTGATCCGCTTCCGGCCGCGGGGCCCACTTCCGCCAGGGCCAGCGAGGTGGTGTTGCCCATGATGAATCCCACCGAGGTGGCCGCGCAGAAGATGGGGATCGCCAGCAGCAGCGGCGGAGCACCCCCGACGGAAAGGGCGAGCACGGCGAGCGACATGACGAGAAGTACGGACACAGCCACCGTGACGGTTCTGCGCGGCGGTATCCGGCGGGCGAGACGGGCGGAGATGAAACCGGCAGCCACCAGCCCCATGGCGTTGACTCCGAAGGCAATGCCGTAGGCGGACGCTGAGAGCCCCATGAGATTTTGATAGACAAAGGGGGAAGCTGAGATGTAGGCCATGAGCACGCCGAAAGTACTCGCGAACAGGAGGGCGTAACCCAGAAATTTCCGGTTTCCCGCCACGCCGGCCAGCCCCGCCAGCAGGTGCCCGCTGCTGCGGTGGCTCCGGGGCTGGGACTCCGAAAGCACTCCGGCCACGCAGACAAACATCACCAGGGACAGCCCTGCCAGCACCCAGAGGACGCCCCGCCAGCCCAGACTTTCCGCCAGCAGTCCGCCTGCCGTGGGCGCAACCACCGGCGCCACCCCGCCAATGGTCATGAGCAAACTGAAGGTGCGTGCCGACGTCACACCGGTTGTGAGGTCCGCGACCATGGCCCGGGCGATGACCACTCCGGCGGAAGCGCACAGTCCCTGGAGCAGCCTGCCTCCCACCAGCACGGCCAGAGTGGGTGCCAGCGCGCAGACAGCTGAGGCCACCACAAAACCTGCCGAACCCAGGAGCAGCGGCCGAAACCGCCCGTGCCGGTCCGAAAGCGGTCCGAAGACCAGCTGCCCCGCCCCCATGCCCAGCAGGAAGGCCGTAAGAGTCAGCTGGACGCCTGTGGCAGATGCGCCAAGTTCAACTGTCATCGCCGGGAAAGAGGGCAGGTAAAGATCGGTTGCAAACGGTCCGGTGGCCGAGAGCAGCGCCAGGACCAGCAGCAGGCCGGTGGTCATGGAGGTGGCCGGCCTTCGGCGAAAAGGACTGAACATAGGCCTGATGGTACGGCTCCCCTCCCCCGGAGCTCCATTCAGGGGGAGGATGGCAGCACGGCACACCAGCCGGCATACCCCAAACCACCCAGAAGGACGGGATGCATCATGAGCACCAGTGAACAGGACCGCAAGCGCATAGTTGTGGGTGTGGACGGCTCCCGGCTCTCCATTGAAGCGCTCTGGAAGGCCCGGCGCCTGGCTGCTGTGCTGGGGTGTTCACTGGAGGTGGTGACGGTCTGGGAGTACAGCATCTCCCTTGCTCCGCCTGTTCCCTCGGACGTTTGGTCTCCGCACACCCAGGCCTCGCAGACCCTCACGGAGGCTGTGGAGGAAGCCTTCGGCGATGACATCCCTCCGGATCTCAAGCAGACTCCCCTGGTGGGACTGCCGGTGGAGCTCCTCATCGAGGCCAGCCGCGGGGCGGAAATGCTCGTGGTGGGCAACCGCGGGCGCGGAGGCTTCGCCGGACTGCTGCTCGGATCCGTTAGTTCAACACTGGCAGCACATGCCCGCTGCCCGGTGCTGATCGTGCACCGCGGCGAATCGGCGTAGCGGGGGAACCGGCCTCCCTCGGGAGGCCGGTTCCGCGGCGGGACTCAGTGCCCGGCCGGGGCCTTTCGCAGCAGCACTCCCGCACCGGCGGCAGCAGCCAGCATGATGACGACGCCGATCAGGGACGTGACGCTGACACCCGAATCGAACGCTGCCTGTGCCGAGTGCAGCAGGGCCGAACCCTGCTCCGGCGGCAGCGACTGCACTGCATCAACGGCGCCGCCAAGGGTTTCCCCGGCAGACTCGGCCTGTTCGGGGCTCAGCCCGGCAGGCACCTGCACGCCGTTGCGGTAAGCGGCCGTGAGGATGCTGCCCAGCACCGCAGTGCCCAGAACGGAGCCGATCTCATAGGCCGTCTCGGAGATCGCCGAAGCGGACCCGGCGCGGGACGGCGGAACACTGGCAAGGATGAGGTCGTTGGAAATGGTTTCCGCTGCCCCCACTCCCACGCCCAGGAAGAGGAAGGCCAGCACCAGCTGAAGCACGGTGACAGATTCTCCGGCGAAAAACACCAGGGCATAGCCGGCGGCGTTGAACAGCAGTCCGCCGGCCACCACGTAAGCCGGCCGCAGATGCTTGACCAGAGGCACCACGGCCAGGCCGGTGATGATGGTCAGCACCAGTCCGGGAAGCATCGTCAGGCCCGCTTCGATGGGCGACTGTCCCACCACCAGCTGCAGGTGCTGGGACAGGAAGAAGATGAAGCCCACCATGGCGAAGAGGCTGAGCAGATTGGCGCTGATGGAACCCGTGAACACCGGATTGCGGAACAGCCGTACGTCCAGCATCGGCTTTTCGCGGCTCAGCTGGCGGCGCACAAACAGTGTTCCCAGCACCAGGCCCGCGAGGATGAACGGCAGGCCGTGGACAACGCCGTCGGACGCGAAGGACTTAATGCCGTAGGTGATCGCCAGCATGGAGCCCATCACCAGCACGACGCCGAGGACATCCACGGCGCCCGGGCTCGGGTCCTTGGATTCGGGCAGCAGGATGGGTCCGAAGATCAGCAGCGGCAGCAGCACCGGAATGGAAAGCAGGAACACCGAACCCCACCAGAAGTTCTCCAGCAGCACGCCGCCCACAATCGGCCCCAGGGCCGCACCGCCGGAGAAACCCGCCGCCCAAATAGCCACCGCAACGCGCCGCTGGGACGGAACGGTAAAGATGTTGCGGATCAGGGACAGGGTCGCCGGCATCAGCATGGCACCGAAAACACCCATCAGGGCACGGGCCAGGATCAGCATGGAAGCGGTGGGGGCAAACGCTGCAACCAGCGACAGGACACCAAAACCGACGCTGCCGATCATCAGCAGACGACGGCGGCCGATCCGGTCCCCCAGGCTGCCCATGGGAACCAGCAGTCCGGCCAGGACCAGGGCGTAGATGTCCACAATCCAGAGCAACTGCGTGCCGCTGGGTGCCAAAGCCTGGGACAGCGACGGGATGGCGAAGCTGAGGACGTTGTTGTCGATGGAGATGAGCAGCACCGGCAGCATCAGGACGGCAAGGCCCAGCCATTCGCGCCGTCCGGCTCGATGGATCTGGGGTGTTTCCTGTACGGCAAGCACAGCTGTCTCCTTCGCGGGGTGATGGTGGGGGCGGCAGCAGCGGCAGAGCGGAAGTCTTCACGCTCTTGGCCACTTACTGTACCGTCTAGACTGTACAGCAAAAGATGGCGTAGCGTAAACGTATGCCTGAGCACACTTCCACCCGGGACCGCATTCTCTCCGCTTATGAGGAACTCCTGATCAATGAGGGTCCCCGCGGCGCCACCATGGACGCCGTGATCGCACTGGCCGGCGTGTCCAAAGGCGGACTGCTGTACCACTTCAAGAACAAGGAAGCGCTGGCTGCAGCCCTCATCGCCCGCCTTGAAGAGTTGGCGGCGGAGGACATGAGGTCCATGAGCGCAGACCCGGAAGGCCCGTCCCGGTACCTCGTGCGGGAATCCGTCTATGTGGGAAGCGCACTGGACCGGGCGCTGATCGGCGTCGTCCGCCTTGCCCAGGCTTCGGACCCGGAAGCCTCCGCCCTCCTGAAACGGATCCACCGCGGCTGGATGGACCTGGTCCTGGCCGAAGTTGGCCAGCCGACCATTGCGCGGGCCATTGTCCTGCTCGGCGACGGACTGTATTACAACGAGGGACTGCCGGGCGGTTGGCCGCGGGAAAAAGGTTCCACCACCACGGAGTCCGTCGCTGAACTGCTGGAGGTCGTGGACGTCCTGAAGTCCCATGCAGCCAGCCTTCCGCAGCCCCGGTAGGCGCGCGGCCCGCTTCGTCCGCTCCCGGCGGTGCCTCCCGGCGGCGCCCAGCCCCCTGTGCCACAGTGGGTCCATGGACATCAGCACAGCAAATCTTTATGACGAGCACGGCGAGTTCCTGGCGTCGGTATCCTTGCAGTTCCAGGACCTGGGCGGGCACACGGGCTTCAGCGGCCCCATCCGCACTATCCGCTGCCGGGAGGACAACGGCCTGGTCAAAGCCACACTGAACTCCCCCGGCGACGGTGCAGTGTTGGTGGTTGACGGTGCGGGATCACTGAACACCGCTTTGATGGGGGATCTGATCGCCGCCGCGGCCGTGGAAAACGGTTGGGCCGGCGTCGTCATTAACGGCGGTGTCCGGGACCGTGCAGCCCTGGCGAAGCTGCCGCTGGGCATCAAGGCACTGGGCTCGAATCCGCGCAAAAGTGCCAAGGATTCCGTTGGAGAGGTGGACATTCCCGTGGAGTTTGGCGGTGTCACCTTCCGGCCGGGCGCAGTCCTTTACGCCGATGAAGACGGCATCCTGGTAGAACGCTAGGAGAGATTCATGGCCAACGTCCTGCTGTTCCACTCCGCCCTGGGATTGACTCCGGGGATGGACGCCTTTGCAGAAGTGCTGCGGGAAAACGGACATACCGTCAATGTCCCCGACCTTTATGACGGACGCACCTTCGGGGATCTCGAGGCGGGAATCGACTACGCGGAGGAGATCGGCTTCCAGGAGCTGGAGGACACCGGAGTCCACATCGCCGCCCGGTTTCCGCCGGAGACGGTGTACATCGGATTTTCACTCGGGGTGATGCCGGCACAGCGGCTGGCGCAGACCCGTTCCGGCTCCCGGGGCGCGGTGCTGATCAGCGCCTGCGTTCCGCTCGGCGTCTTTGGCGATACGTGGCCCGCGGGGGTGCCCGTGCAGATCCACGGCATGGAGGACGACCCCGTTTTTGTGGACGAGGGTGACCTCAGTGCGGCCGAAAACCTCGTGGAGACCACGGCCGATGCAGAGCTTTTCCTGTATCCGGGCACCTCGCACATGTTTGCGGACATCAGCACGGAGGACTATGACGAAACAGCAGCACCCGCGCTCACGGCGCGGGTGCTGGATTTCCTGGCCCGGGCACAGCAGTAGCACCCCGCGGCCGGAGGGCCTGGAAGGGTTAGGCGTTCCAGAGGCCGTAGGAGTCGGCCAGCGAAGAGATTTTCTGTGCACGGGCCAGACGCGGAAGGTAGGAACCGTCGCCCACCACGGCACCGGCGGCATGCGCTTCGAGCAGCTCGTGGGCCCACTGGACCTCGGACTCGCTCGGGGACAATCCGTGGTTGATGGTGTCCGCGGCGTCCGGCAGCAGGCAGAGCTTGCCGGTCATCCCCATGGACTGGGTGACCTTGCAGGCGTCAAGCAGCTTCTCTCCCAGGGCCCCCACGGTGGGTCCGTCGATCGGGCCGGGCAGCTGCCCCACGCGGGACGCGACCACCAGCTTGGAGCGGGCGTAGGCCAGCGCCATCGGGTCATCGGAGGCACCGGTGTCGCGGCGGAAGTCGCCCACACCGAAGGCAAGGCGGAAAGTGCCCGGTGCTGAAGCGATCGCCGTCGCGTTCTCAATGCCGAGGGCGGATTCCACCAGGGCCAGCACCGGGGTTCCGGCCTGCAGGCGCATGGCCGTGTGGGTGACCTGCTCCGGCTTCTCGGTCATGGCCAGCATGACGCCGCGCAGGCCAGGGGCCTTGGACAGTGCGGCCAGGTCATCGGCCCAGTAATCGGTTTCGATGCCGTTGACGCGCACCCAGGCGGTCATTCCGGTGGAGAGCGCCTCGACAACGCGTTCGCGTGCAGCGGCCTTGCCGGGTGCCGGGACAGCATCTTCCATGTCGAACACCACGGAATCCGCCTCCGACGCTAGCGCCGGCCCAAAGTTGGCTTCATCAGCAGCTGATGCGAGCAGCCAGGAGCGGGACAGTTTTGCAGGCAGCGACGCGGCGCGGCTGTTACGAAAAGGGGCCATACTATAGACCCTACTTTCCAGCCGCCGCCTTATTCCAACTGGCGGCTGCGGCAGCGCCGGCATTACGGCTCCGGCAAGGGGTGCCCGTGCTACGCTTCCCTGCAATTACGTGCCGGCCGGGAGCGCTGCTGGAGGGTATGAGCACCATGTTGGAGTATGTGAATCACCTCGTCTCCATTCTCGAAAGCGGCAGCGCCTGCGCCGTTGCGACCATCATCGACGCTTCCGGTTCCGTGCCCCGGCCTGCGGGGACCTCCATGCTGGTTTCGGGCTCCGGAGCCGTCACCGGTTCACTGTCCGGCGGCTGCGTGGAAGCCGCAGTCGTTGAAGCCGCACTTTCAGCTCTCGGGGAGGGCCGGGCGCGCACAGAAACCTTCGGCTTCAACGCCGACGATGCCTTCGCCGTGGGGCTCAGCTGCGGCGGAACGCTGGAGGTGCTGGTCCAGCCCTTTTATCCCGCTGCCGGTCCCGGCACCGGCCTGCTGCTGCCCGACGGCGGCCGGGCGGCAGCGGTGGTGCGCCGGGCGGACGGGGAGGGCGGCGCCGTCGTAGTTGGTGATTCTTCCGCGCCCGGCCTTGAAGCCGCGCTGGAGGGGATTGCCGGCGCCGCCTCGGCTCCTGCAGCTGAACACCTTCGGGACTTGATGAGCCGCGGCTTTACCGGGACGGTTCACATCACCGGCAGCCCGCTGGTCCTGTTCCTGGAATCCCGGCAGCCGGCCCCGCGGCTGTACCTGGTCGGCGCGAACGACTTCTCCGCAGCGCTCTCGGCCATGGCCCATCAGCTCGGCTACCGGGTCACCGTCTGCGATGCCCGGCCTGCCTTCACCTCCCGATCCCGCTTCCCCGACGCCGAAGAAGTGGCAGTGCAGTGGCCGGACACATTTCTCCGCGAGCGCACCGAGGACGGAGAACTCGATGCCAATTCCCTGGTTTGCGTCCTGACCCATGACGCAAAGTTCGATCTGCCGGTGCTGGAGTATGTCCTCCAGCGGGATCTGGCCTACGTGGGTGCCATGGGATCACGCCGCAGCCATGCCCAGCGCATGGCTGCGCTGCGGGCTGCAGGCGTCTCCGAGGACCACCTCACCCGCCTGCATTCGCCTATCGGGCTGGACATTGGCGCGCTCACACCGGCCGAGGTGGCCGTTTCCATCCTGGCCCACATGGTGGCCGTGAGAAACGGAAACCGCAGCGGGGCACCCCTTACTGCCGTAGCCGGGCCCCTGCATCCTGCCGGACGCCACTCGGCAGAGATTACAGCTATGTGCGCACCGTGACGGCAGCGGCGGTGGCGCGCTTTTCTACCGGGGAGACGCGGATTCCGCAGACGCAGCGCGCAGTTCGGCAATGCGCAGCCGCAGGAAGATGATCAGCAGCACCAGCGCCCACACCGCCAGAACGGCCACTGCGGCGACCACCAGGAAATACAGAATGACGACCAGTGCGCCCACGCCTGTTCCTACGCTCATCACGTTTACCCCATCCTTCAGTGTTGCGGGACCTTCAGTGTTCCGGGGCGCCTGTGCGCCGCCGGTGCCCCGAATACTACCGGCGCTCAGATGGCCTTTCCCGGATTCAGGATGCCCAGCGGGTCCAGGGTACGGCGGATGGAGTGCTGCACGCCCACTGACACGTCGCCGAGTTCGGCTCCCACCCAGTCCCGCTTGAGCAGGCCGACCCCGTGTTCGCCGGTCAGGGTTCCGCCCAGCCCCTTGGCCAGGAAGAACATCCGGCCCAGGGCGTCCTTCGCCGGCCCGTCCGTTACGGAATCCCCGGGATCCATCACGATCATGGGATGCAGGTTTCCGTCCGAAGCATGGGCGATCGTAAAAATCCGCACTCCGGTGGCAGCGGAAATTTCTTCCAGCCCGGTGACGGCTTCGGCCAACCGGCCGCGGGGCACACCGATGTCCCCGATCGAAACCCGTCCAATCTTCTCCAGCGAGGGGATGGCGTCCCGCCGGGCGCGGACCATGGCGGCCGCTTCCTCGTCGTCGGCGGCTTTCTCGCACGAGGCGGAATGCTCGCGGACGGCCTGCTGCACCACGTCCTGCTCCAGGAAGGCACCGTAGCCGTCCGTCTGCACGAGAAGGAACGAGGCGCCGCGGGAGCGGAAATCAGTGCCCGTCGCAGCATCCACCGCTTCCAGGGTGGGCCCGTCCATCAGTTCCATCATGGAGGGCTGGATCCGGGCGGCCACCACCGCCGAGGCCGCCCGGGCTGCGCTTTCGACGTCGGGGAAAAACGCCGCCACGGTGGCCGTGGCGACCGGCAGCGGGCGCAGCCGCAGCGTGGCTTCGACGACGACGCCCAGGGTTCCTTCCGAGCCGATCATCAGCGCGTTCAGGTCATACCCGGTGACCCCCTTGATGGTTTCCCGGCCGGTGCGCAGTTCCCGGCCGTCGGCCAGGATAACGCGGAGGGCGAGCACGGATTCCCGGGTGACGCCGTACTTGGCGCAGCGCATTCCGCCGGCGTTGGTCGCGATGTTGCCGCCGATGGAACAGATGGCTGTGCTGGCAGGATCCGGCGCGTAAAACAGGCCGTATTCCGCGGCCGCCGCGTTGATCTCTGCGTTAAGGACCCCGGGCTGGACCACCGCCAGCTGCTCCAGGGGATCGATGCGCAGGATCTTGTTCATCCGGGAGACATCCAGGACAACTTCCCCCGCGCGTGCGGATGATCCGCCGGCCAGGCCCGTGCCGGCGCCGCGTGTTACCACCGGCACCCGATGCCGGGTGGCCAGGCGCAGCGTGGCCGCCACATCCTCCGCAGACTCGGCAAACACCACACCGTCCGGGTGCGAGTCAGCCACAAATCCCGAGCGGTCCGTGCTGGCATGCTCCCGGTGCGCTGCCTCGCGGGAAGCATGCGGTGCCAGATCCAGCAGCGTGGCGCTCGGTATCGGATCGGAGTGCCCGGCGGCGGCGTCAGCGTCGGAAAAAATACTCATGCCTACGGCACCATCCAGCCGAGAACCGAGGTTGACTGGAGCCAAATCAGCAACGTCATCAGCACCAGCAGGCCGAGGCTCCAGCCGATGAGTTTGCGCAGCAGCGTGCTCTCAGCCCCTTCAAGGCCCACCGCGGCAGAGGCAATGGCCAGGTTCTGCAGCGAGAGCATCTTCCCCAGCACGCCGGCGGAGGAGTTTGACGCCGCCATCAGAGTGGCCGAAAGCCCCGTCTCATTGGCAGCTGCCACCTGCAGCTGGCCGAAGAGCGAATTTGAGGAAGTGTCCGAACCCGTCAGCGCCACGCCTATCCATCCCAGCAGGGGTGAGAGCAGCGCAAAGAACCCGCCGGCCGAGGCCAGGGCCACGCCCAGTGTGGTGGTCTGACCGGAAAGGTTCATCACGAAGGACAGGGCCAGCACGGCACAGACCGTCACAATGGTCCAGCGCAGCTGCTTCAGCGTTTCTCCATAGACCTTTACACCCTGGCCGGGGCGGATCCGGTACAGCAGCATGGTCAGGATTCCGGCGAACAGCAACAGGGTTCCGGTGGCCCGGATGTGGTCGAAACGCAGCGTCTGGGCGCTGACCGGCTTGCCGTTCGAATCCACGACGTCCAGACCCGGCCAGTGAAAGGTGACGCTGCCGATCTCCATCAGCCAGGCCTTGACGGCCGGTATCTGCGCAACGGAAAAGACGGCAATGATGATCAGGTACGGGGCAGTGGCCATCCATACGCTGCGGGCATCGGGACGGGGAGTATTTCCGCCCGCAGCGACTCCCGCTCCCGGCAGCCCGGCCGAACGGCGGCCCCGGTCCGGAGCGTCCGGACCCGGGCCGTCCAGGGCGCTGCCTGCACTTCCCGCGCCGGCTGCATCCACCGTTTCGCGGGGTGCGGCCGCTTCCTCCCGGACATCCTCGGTTCCCTGCACCTGCCCCGACATGCCGATAATTTCCGCAGGCTGCCAGACCCGGAGCATCAGCAGCACGGCGATCACGGTGGCTACGGCAGCCACCACGTCAGTCAGTTCCACCACGAAGTAATTTGAGGCCACAAACTGCGCAAGCCCAAAGACAATTCCGGCCACCAGGGCAACCGGCCAGGTTTGCCGCAGCCCGCGCTTGCCGTCCACCAGGAAAACCAGAATCAGGGGTACCACCAGGGCGATGAACGGTGTCTGCCGCCCGGTCATGGACGACAGCTCCTGAAGCGGAATGCCGGTGACACCGTTCAACGCGATGATCGGGGCCGCCATGGCTCCGAAGGCTACGGGGGCAGTGTTGGCCAGCAGCGCCACGATTGCGGATTTGAGCGGTTTCATTCCCGCGGCCATCAACATGGCAGCAGCAATGGCCACGGGCGCGCCGAATCCGGCGAGGGACTCCAGCAGTGCACCGAAGCAGAAGGCGATTAGGATGGACAGGATCCGCAGATCGTCGGAGATGGATCGGATGGTGCGTCCCAGGACCTCGAACCAGGGGGTGGCGACCGTCAGCTTGTAGATCCACAGGGCATTGATCAGGATCCAGAGGATGGGGAAGATGGCGTAGAACGCACCCAGACCGGTGGCTGCTGCCACCTGTCCCGCGGGCATCTGCCATCCCACGACCGCCAGCACAATGGACAGCACCAGCGAGATGAGACCGGCCTGATAGGCCTTCATCCGGAAGACACCGAGCAGGACAAACAACAGCAGCAGCGGCAGGGCCGCCAACACAGCGGACAGGACCAGGGAATCGCCAATCGGGTCCAGCGGCTGGGTGAAAGCAAGCGGTGTCCTCACAAAAACTCCTTTGTCTTTGTTTCACGTCCGTCTGCCCGGTGTTGCCGCTCCAGCATCATCCGCGGTGACGATGGGTTGAGAGTAGGCCGCAACCGTGGGCGGGTCAACGGTGGCGGAGAGATTCCATCCCTCCTCATCACGCGGGGTATCCGCTCATCTGAGGACCCGATATTGCTCACATGATAAGTTGAGCGGCACCTATCCGACTGTCGGCCACGAGGCGGAACCATGAGCAAACTCAGCAGCGCATCCTTATCCAACCTGCCGGGCAATCTGTCCGTTCCCTCCTATGACCGGTCTGAACTCAGCGTTGGCATTGTCCATTTTGGCGTTGGCGGATTTCACCGGGCCCATCAGGCGATGTATCTGGACCGGCTCATGAACGACGGCGGGGCTCGGGATTGGGCGATCTGCGGCGTCGGGGTGTTGCCTGGCGACGCGGCCATGAAGACCGTAATGGATGCCCAGGACTGCCTGTACACACTGGTGCTCAAGAATCCCGACGGCAGCCGCGAGGGGCGCGTCATCGGCTCGATCATCGAGTACTTGCTGGCCCCGGAGGACCCCGAAGCGGTCATTGAGAAAATGGCTGCCCCGGGCACGAGGATCGTCTCGCTGACCATCACGGAGGGCGGCTACAACTTCCACCACGTCACCGGGGAATTTGACGCCGACAACCCCGCAGTCGCCGCAGATCTGCAGCCGGGCGCCACTCCGGCGACGGTCTTCGGGCTGGTTGCGGAGGCACTGCAGCGGCGCCGGGACAGGGGCCTGCCGCCGTTCACTGTTATGTCCTGTGACAACATCCAGGGCAACGGCGATGTGGCCCGCAAAATGTTCACGGCCTTTGCTTCCCTGCGCAATCGCGAGCTGGGTGCCTGGATGCAGGAGAACGTTGCCTTCCCCAACTCCATGGTGGACCGGATCACTCCGGTGACCACGGACCAGGACCGCGCCATGGTGGCGGAAGACTTTGGCGTGGAGGACGCCTGGCCGGTGGTGAGCGAGGACTTTGAGCAGTGGGTGCTGCAGGACGACTTTCCGCAGGGTCGTCCTGCCTATGAAGATGCGGGCGTTCAGCTGGTGGACGACGTCGAACCCTATGAGCTCATGAAGCTGCGCCTGCTCAACGCCAGCCACCAGGGCCTGTGCTACCTGGGTTATCTGGCCGGTTACCGATACGCACATGAAGTCAGCCAGGATCCGCTCTTCGCCGGTTTCCTGCTGGACTACATGAGCCGGGAGGCGAGCCCCACGCTGGCACCCCTTCCCGGCGTCGACCTCCCGGCCTATCAGCACCGGCTGATTGAACGGTTCTCCAACGAGCACGTCCGGGACACCCTTGCCCGGCTCTGCGCCGAGAGCTCGGACCGGATCCCCAAATGGCTCCTGCCGGTAATCCGCGAAAACCTGGCTTCAGGCGGGGAGATCCACCGCTCGGCGACCATTGTGGCCGGTTGGGCGCGCTACGCGGAAGGCACCGATGAGCAGGGCAGACCGATCGAGGTGGTGGACCGGCTGCGCGAAACCCTGATGGCGTCAGCGGCGCGGAACCGCGAAGATCCCCTGGCCTTCATTTCGAACAGTGACCTCTTTGGCGATCTGGCCTCCAACGACCGGTTTGTCCAGGCTTACACCGCTGCTCTGGAGTCCCTGCACGAGGCTGGCGCCGCAGCCACCGTCGCCGGCCTGACTGGGGGTAACCAGGCTTAGACGGCGCTGCCGGAAAGAGCCGCCGCCAGCTCTTCATCCACCACCAGGGTGGTCACAAAGCCGGCTGCCAGCACTGCCCGGACCGCTGCCGCCCGGGCGGCTCCCTGGGCCACGGCAATGACGCGGGGAGTGTGCTGCAGCTGCTCAAGGGTTACCGCCACAACGCGGCCGTTCAGCTCTGAGTCCACGGGCCTGCCCGCCGTATCCAGCAGCCGCCCGGAGCATTCGGCCACCGCGCCGGCGCGCGCTGCCGCCAGCCGCACACGGTTGTCCACCCGGTCCCAGACAGTGGAGAGACCCGGCTGCCAGGCGCCCACCGCTACGACGGCGACATCCAGGGTGCCGGCCCGTGCCAGGGTGTCGGCGATCTCGGGCTGTCCGCGCAGGCTTTGCGCCGTGGCGGCGTTTTCCACCACCAGGGGTGCCCAGAGCGGCCAGGTTTCCACGCCGTCGTGCCGGCCCAGGTTCTGGATCAGTTCCAGTGAATTTCCGCTGCCGGCAACCGGCAGCGCCCCGGCGAGCTGGACGATGCTGCAGGACGGCAGCGCTGTCACATGGCCCGCTGCGAGGTCCAGGGTGCGGGACCACGACATGCCCACGGCGGCGCCGTCAAAAACTGCTGCCATGAGCTCCTCCGCGGCGGCCTGTGCCATCCCTTCACGGGTGGTGCGGGCATCCGGCCCCGTGGACGTGATGCGAATCTGTTCGATGCCCAGGGCAGCAGCCAGCCCGGCGGGTTCAGCGCTGCAGGAGGCGGCGGCAGGGAAACGGACGTCGATGCGCACGATTCCGAGTGCACGGGCCTCTTCCAGATAACGCGCCACCTGAAAGCGGGAAATGCCGCAGGTCCGGGCTATTTCCACCTTGGAGAGGTTGTTGAGGTAGTAGTCACGGCCAATCCTGGCCAGCAGCTCCTCATGGGATGCATCTATTCCGGTAATGGCCCTCGCCCTTCCTGTCCAAAAGCCCGTCCTCGAAAAGCGCCCGACTGTTGCCCAATGGGGTGCATGTGTTTAGAGTTACTCCCCAAATGAGCACAACGCAATTCTCAGATGAGCAAAGGTGACATATGAGAACAGGACGCAGCAGGCCGGGAAGCCGCGGACGCGGTTACCGAAGGAGCGCGGCCGCAGGAGCGGCGGTCCTTGCCCTCATACTCGCGGGGTGCGGCAGCAACAACGCCGACGGACCCGAGGAAATTGTGGTGGCCATCGTTTCCAACCCGCAAATGACCGATGCAATCTCGCTGGAGGATGAGTTCCGCGCCCGGTACCCGGACGTCGATCCCCAGTTTGTTTCGCTTCCCGAAAACGAGGCCCGGGCCAAAATCACAGCATCCGTGGCAACCGGGGGCGGGGAATTCGACGTCGTGATGATTTCGAATTATGAAACGCCCATGTGGGCGGAAAACGGCTGGATCACCAACCTCCAGGACTACACGGAGGACACCCCGGGCTATGACCCGGAGGACTTCATTCCCAACATCAGGGAATCCCTGAGCTACGAAGGGGATATGTACTCGGTGCCCTTTTACGGGGAGTCCTCTTTCCTGGCTTACCGCTTGGACCTCTTCGAGGAGGCCGGGCTGGAGATGCCGGCCAAACCCACCTGGCAGGACATCACCGAGTTTGCCGAGAGGTTCAACGACCCGGACAACGGGTTCTCCGGTGTCTGCCTGCGCGGACTGGCCGGATGGGGCGAAGTGATGGCTCCGCTGACCACCATGATGAACACCTACGGAGGCGGCTGGTTTGACCAGGACTGGAATGCCACCCTGGACTCACCGGAGGTGGAGGCAGCCGTTACCGACTACGTGAACCTGGTGCGCAGCTACGGGCAGCCGGGCGCAGCCACTTCCGGGTTCGGCGATTGCCTCACCCAGTACAGCCAGGGCAACGCGGCCATGTGGTACGACGCCACTTCCATGGTCTCCTCGGTTGAAGATCCGGAATCCTCACTGGTGGTGGGAAAAACCGGCTACGCCCCGGCACCCGTGAATGAGACGGATTCTTCGGGCTGGCTGTACAGCTGGTCTCTGGCCATTCCCGCCACCAGCGAAAAGAAGGATGCAGCCTGGGATTTCATCTCATGGATGACCGACAAGGACTATATCCAGCTGGTCGGTGAGAAAATCAGCTGGGAGCGGGTGCCGCCGGGCAGCAGGCTGTCCACCTACGAGATTCCCGAATTCGCCGAGGTTGCCGAGGCCTATGCCCAACCCACGCTGACCGCCATGGCGGGGGCCTCGCAGGAGTCCAGCATGTTGGGCTCAGTACCGTATCCGGGGCTGCAGTTCGTGGGCATTCCCGAGTTCCAGGACCTCGGCACCCGGGTTGCTCAGCAGATCTCAGCAGCGATCGCGGGCCAAAAAACGGTGCCCGAGGCCCTTGAGCAGTCACAGCGCTACGCCGAAACCATCGCGGAGAGCTACCAGTCAGGAGACAGCAAATGAGCGCCCTGGTAGACAAGCACCAAGCCAAGGTCCGCCGGGACGCTGAACAGCGCCGAACCCGCGGCATCTCCAGTGCCGAAGGCTGGCGGCGCCGCGCACCGTTGCTGCCGGCACTGGTCTTCACGCTGATCGTGACCCAGGTTCCCTTCCTTTTCACCATTTGGTATTCGCTGCAGAATTGGAACCTGCTGAACCCTGAGGGCGACCGCTTTGTCTGGTTCTCCAATTACATTGAGATTTTTGCCGACTCCACCTTCCGCCAGGCCGCCCTGAACTCGGTAATTTTCACTTTGGGCTGTGTTTTCTTTGCAATGCTCCTGGGCATTGTGTTCGCCATCCTGCTGGACCGGTCCTTCAGGGGACGGGGAATCGTCCGAACCCTGCTGATCACTCCTTTCCTGATCATGCCGGTGGCCGGCTCCCTGCTCTGGTCGGTGTCCATCCTGAACCCCAACTACGGGTTGCTGAACTGGCTGATCGGCCTGGTGGGAATTTCCCCCGTGGACTGGACCTCGGCCCATCCGATTGCCTCCATCCTCATGTCCCTGGTGTGGCAGTGGACGCCGTTCATGATGCTGCTGGTCCTGTCCGGGCTCCAGTCCCAGCCCAAGGACGTACTGGAAGCAGCGCAGGTTGACGGGGCCGGCTGGTGGCGCACCTTTATTTCGGTGACGCTGCCGCAGCTGCGCCGGTACATCGAACTCGGCGTCCTGCTTGGCGCGATTTACGTGGTGAACACCTTCGACCAGATTTACCTGATGACCGCCGGCGGGCCCGGCACCGCCAGCGCCAACCTGCCGTTTTACATCTACCAGCGCGCCTTCCTGGGCTTCGACATTGGCCAGGCCGCTGCCATGGGCGTGGTGGTGGTGGTTGCCACCATCATCATTGCCACCTTTGCCCTTCGCCTGATCTTCCGCAGCTTCGACGTAAAGGACTAGCCGTGAGCACCCAAACCGAACCGGCTCCTTCCAGAGGCGTCCCCTCCGCATCCGAAACCCCGGCGGTCCGGCCGAAGCGGGGGAAGCCCCGGACAGGCGCATCGCTGCTGACCGCGCTGACCTGGATCCTCGCCATCGGCTTCTTCTCGCCGGTGCTGTGGA
Organism: Arthrobacter sp. TJ-178; assembly: GCF_058269275.1. NCBI lineage: Bacteria > Bacillati > Actinomycetota > Actinomycetes > Micrococcales > Micrococcaceae > Arthrobacter > Arthrobacter sp. TJ-178. The sequence continues at coordinate 940,827 of NZ_JBZCNK010000001.1, forward strand.
TGGTGCTGACGTCCTTCAAGCAGGAATCGGCCGCCGCCTCCAACCCGCCCACCTTTTTCTTCACGCCCACGCTGGACCAATACCGCGCAGTGCTCGACGCCGGCGCCGGCAGTTACTTCATCAATTCAGCGATTGCCACCGGAGTGTCCACCCTGCTGGTGGTGATCATGGCCGTTCCGGCGTCCTACGCGCTGAGCATCCGCCCCGTGAAAAAGACCTCCGACGTGCTGTTCTTCTTTATCTCCACCCGAATGCTGCCGGTGGTTGCGGTCATCATGCCCATCTACGTAATTGCCGGGCAACTGAAGGTGCTGGACAACATCTGGACACTGGTGGTCCTCTACACCTCGATGAACCTGCCGATTGCAGTGTGGATGATGCGCTCCTTCTTCCAGGAGGTTCCCGCCGAGGTGCTCGAGGCGGCGCAAATGGACGGGGCAGGCCTGTTGAAGACACTTTGGCGCGTGCTGATGCCGATGGTCGCCCCCGGCCTGGCGGCCACCGCGCTGATCTGCGTGATCTTCGCGTGGAACGAATTCTTCTTCGCGCTGAACCTGACGGCGGCCAAGTCCGCCACGGTGCCTGTGTTCCTGGTGTCGCAGATGACCAGCGAGGGCCTGTACCTGGCGCAGTTGTCCGCCGCATCGGTCCTCGCGTCACTGCCGGTGGTCCTTGCCGGCTGGGTGGCGCAGAAACAGCTGGTCCGCGGCCTGTCCATGGGTGCCGTGAAATAAGGCGCGGGCAAGACCAGCGGGGAGTCAGTCCTCCCTGGACCTCCGGGTCGCCTTATCGTTGGCCTTTTGAATCGCGTCCACGAGCTCGCTCTTTGTCATTTTCGAACGGCCGGAAATGTCCAGTTTCGTGGCTACGTCATAAAGGTGTTCCTTGGACGCATTCGCGTCCACCCCGCCGGCGGTCTTTGAGGATGAATTCCGCCCTTCCGCAGCTTTGGCATCGGACGGGCCTTTCCTGTCCTTTTCTTCCCAGTGGTCCCCCACCTTTTCGTGGGTGTGCTTCAAAGCAGCATAGGCAGTGCGGGCAGCACGCTCCGGGTCCCCGTATTCCTCCTCGGCGGAGTCGAACGTCTTGGCGAAGGTGTCCTGTGCCAATGCGTCCGACCGCTGCAAAGTGGAAGGGATTTCTTCCTCGAGGGCATGGCCGTTCTTTCCGGTCTTTGGCATAACGCGTCCTCTCCGTCAGCTGTCAAAAGTCCTTGGAGTCAGCACTCCACCACATTGACGGCCAGTCCGCCAAGAGCGGTCTCCTTGTATTTTGAGCTCATGTCCCGGCCGGTTTCGCGCATGGTGACAATAACTTCATCCAGCGAGACGCGGTGGTCTCCGTCGCCCCAGAGCGCCATTTTCGCGGCGTTCACGGCCTTGGCGGCACCGATGGCGTTGCGCTCGATGCAGGGGACCTGCACCAGTCCGCCAATCGGATCGCAGGTCAGGCCCAGGTTGTGTTCCATGGCGATTTCGGCGGCGTTTTCCACCTGTTCCGGGGTTCCGCCCAGAATTTCGGCCAAGCCGGCTGCGGCCATGGATGACGCGGACCCCACCTCGCCCTGGCAGCCCACCTCCGCACCGGAGATGGATGCCTGTTCCTTGTAGAGAACGCCCACGGCGCCCGCGGCGAGCAGGAACCGCACAACGACGTCGTCCTTCTGTTCCTGCGTGGCGTTTTCCATGCCGGGGCCGTAGTGGGTGGCGTAGAACATGACGGCGGGAATAATGCCGGCGGCGCCGTTGGTGGGCGCGGTGACCACCCGTCCGCCGGACGCGTTTTCCTCGTTGACGGCCAGCGCCACCAGGTTCACCCACTCCTGCCAGAACTTCGGATCGCGGTTCGGGTCCTCGGCGCGCAGCCGGGCGTGCCAGGCCGGCGCCCGACGGCGGACCTTGAGTCCGCCGGGCAGCAGGCCGGTGCGGCGGATGGCAGAGTTTTTGCACTCCTCCATCACGTCGCGGATATGCAGCAGGCCCGCCCGGATTTCATCTTCGGGGCGGGAAACTCGTTCATTGGCGAGCATGACTTCGGAAATGCTCAGCCCGTTGTCGGTGCAGTGCTTGAGGAGCCCGACGGCGGTGCGGAAGGGGAAGGGCAGGGCCGCCTTGGTGGACTCGAGTTCTTCGCGCGCGGCGTCTTCCTCGCCGTCGCGGACAATGAACCCGCCGCCCACGGAGAAGAACGTGGCCTCGTGCAGCACCGATCCGTCAGCGGCACTGGCGGCGAACTTGATGCCGTTGGTGTGCCGCGGCAGGACGGTGAGCGGGTGCAGGACAATGTCCGCTTCGCCGTATTCCAGCACGCAGTCCCCGGCACCGGGCACCTGCGAGCAGAGCTGCAGTTTCCGGGTCGCTTCGATGGCGGCCAGGCGCTCCTCGACTTCTTCGGGCAGGATCTTCTCCGGAGCGAACCCCTCCAATCCCAGCAGCACCGCGGTCATGGTGCCGTGGCCGCGGCCGGTCGCCGCGAGTGACCCGTACAGGTCAACACGGAGACCGGCCACGGACTCCAGGATGCCGGCGTCGACCAACTCCGCCGCGAAAACGGCAGCGGCACGCATCGGTCCCACGGTATGGGAACTCGACGGGCCGATGCCCACGGAGAACAGATCAAAAACGCCAACAGCCATGAATATTCCTTTAAACGTGCGCCGGAGCGGTGGCCAGATCGGCCACCTCGGTGTAAAGCGGATGTGCGGAGGCCAGCGCGGTGACGCGGGCCTTCAGTTCCGAGAGGTCCTCGTCTGCACCGGCGATCAGGGCCAGTGCAATGATGTCGGCTACTTCGCGGAAGGCGTCTTCATCGAAGCCGCGGGTGGCCAGCGCCGGGGTACCGATCCGCAGGCCTGATGTCACCATCGGCGGCCGCGGGTCAAAGGGAACGGCGTTGCGGTTCACGGTGATGTCGATTTCCGCCAGCCGGTCTTCGGCTTCCTGGCCGTTGAGCTCGGCATTGCGCAGATCAACCAGCACCAGATGCACGTCAGTGCCGCCGGAAACCACGGAGATGCCCTTGGCGGCGACGTCGTCGGCCAGCAGGCGTTCGGCGAGGATCCGCGCGCCGGCGAGCGTGCGCTCCTGGCGTTCCTTGAACTCCGGGGTGGCCGCGATCTTGAAGGCAGTGGCCTTTCCGGCGATCACATGCTCCAGCGGGCCGCCCTGCTGTCCGGGGAACACAGCCGAATTGATCTTCTTGGCGATGTCGGCGTCGTTGGAGAGAATGATGCCGCCGCGCGGACCCGCGAGGGTCTTGTGCGTGGTGGACGTGACCACGTGGGCGTGGGGAACGGGGCTGGGATGCAGACCGGCAGCCACCAGGCCCGCAAAGTGGGCCATGTCCACCATGAGGTAGGCGCCCACCTCGTCGGCGATGCGGCGGAATTCGGCAAAGTCCAGCTGGCGGGCGTAGGCGGACCAGCCGGCCACGATCAGCTTGGGCTGGTGCTCGCGGGCGAGGCGCTCCACCTCTGCCATGTCCACCTGGTGGGTGTCCTCGGCAACGTTGTACGGCACCACGTTGTACAGCCGGCCGGAGAAGTTAATCTTCATGCCGTGCGTCAGGTGGCCGCCGTGCGCCAGCGAAAGGCCCAGGATGGTGTCACCCGGACGGATCAGGGCGTGCATCACCGAGGCGTTGGCCTGGGCGCCGGAATGCGGCTGCACGTTGGCAAAGTTGGCACCGAACAGCGCCTTGGCGCGGTCGATGGCCAGCTGCTCAATGACATCCACGTACTCGCAGCCGCCGTAGTAGCGGCGTCCCGGATAGCCCTCGGCGTACTTGTTTGTCAGCACCGAGCCCTGGGCTTCCATGACGGCCACGGAGGTGTGGTTTTCCGAGGCGATCATTTCCAGGCCGGACTGCTGACGGCGGCGCTCGTTGTCGATCTGCTCCGCCACCTCCGGGTCAATCTGGGCCAGATGGGAGTTCAGGTAATCGGTCACAGCTCGCCGCCGTTCTTTTCCGCGTACTCTTCAGCGCTGAGGAGTTCGCCCTCGGACGTGGTGCTCACGGTGAAGAGCCAGCCGGCACCGTACGGGTCCTCGTTCAGCAGGGCCGGATTGTCGATGGCCTCCTGGTTGATTTCCATGATTTCGCCGGAGACCGGAGCGTACAGATCCGAAACGGACTTGGTGGACTCGACTTCGCCGCAGGTCTCACCGGCGGTGATGACAGAGCCGACCTCGGGCAGGTCAACATAGACCACATCGCCCAGGGCGTCGGCAGCTACGGCGGAAATGCCAACCTTGACGGGGCTGGAAGCGTCCACCCACTCGTGTTCGGCGGAGTAGCGGAGTCCTGCGTTCACTTTGCTCATTGTGTGCCTTTCGGTGCATCTGAGGTTCTGCCGGGTTACTTCAAAGTCTAGGCCGCGCGAGATGGCAGTAAGTGCGCGTCTCAGGGCTGAGAGGCGCACTTACTGCCATCCCGGGAGATTAAGAGGGGCGCTTGTAGAACGGGAGAGCGACGACGGTGAAGGATTCAGGCTTCCCGCGAAGGTCCACGTCCAGGGAGGTGCCCGGTTCGGAAAACGCAGTGTCCACATAGGCCAGCGCGATCGGGTAACCGAGGGTGGGGCTGGGGGCACCGGACGTAACTTCGCCGACCACGGCGCCGTCGGACAGGACCGGGTAATGAGAACGGCCGGCGCGGCGGCCGGCACCCTTCAGCCCCACGAGGCGGCGGGCCGGAGCCTGCTCCTTCTTGGCCTCCAGGACGGCGCGGCCCACAAAGTCCCCCTCCTTGGAAAGGGCGACCACGGGGCCCAGGCCCGCAGCGTAAGGGTCCAGGTCCAGCGTGAGCTCGTTGCCGTACAGCGGCATCCCGGCCTCCAGCCGCAGCGAGTCACGGCAGGCCAGACCTGCGGGAATCAGTCCCCGGTCCGCTCCGGCGTCGAGCAGGGCAGCCCACAGGATGGGCGCGGCGTCGTTGGTTACGTAAATCTCAAAACCGTCCTCGCCCGTATAACCGGTGCGGGCCACCAGGAGGTCCGCAGTCCAGGCGCCCAGCACCATCGGCACCTTCGCGGCGGCGTAGTACTTCATCCCCGTGACGGCGTCCCGGTGTTCCGCCGGAACCAGAGCCAGCAGGATGGCTTCCGCGTTGGGCCCCTGTACGGCCACCAGCGACGTGTTGGCGGAGATGTCGTTGACGGTGACGTCAAAGCCCTCGGCGCGGGCTTCCAGTTCGGCGGCCACCACCGGCGCGTTGCCGGCGTTGGGCACCACCAGGTAGGAGTCGTCGTCGAGCCGGTAGCTGATCAGGTCATCGATGATCCCGCCGTCGGCATTGGTGATCAGCGAGTACTTGGCCTTGCCCACCTTGACGGCGGACAGCTTGCCCACCAGCGCGTAATCCAGGAAAGCACCGGCGTCGGGTCCGGTGACCTTCACTTCGCCCATGTGAGAGAGGTCAAACAGGCCCGCTGCTTTGCGGACGGCGTGGTGTTCGGCCAGCTCTGAGCTGTACTTCAGCGGCATCTGCCAGCCGCCGAAGTCGGTGAAGGAGGCGCCGAGGCGTTTGTGCTCTTCGTAGAGCGCAGTGTATTTCTCAGTCATTGTTCTCAGCCTTTGCGCTCTAGTTTTCGAAGTCTTCGATGGGCGGGCAGGAGCAGATGAGGTTGCGGTCCCCGGCTGCTCCGTCGATCCGGCCCACCGGAGGGAAGTACTTGTCCATGCGCTGGCTGCGCATCGGGAAGGCCGCCTGTTCGCGCGGGTAGGCGCGGTCCCACTCGTTGCCGGCCAGGACGACGGCGGTGTGCGGCGCGTTGCGCAGCGGGCTGCCCTCCAGGGTGAAGTCCCCGGCGGCAACCTGGTCGATCTCGGCGCGGATGGCGATCATGGCGTCGATGAACCGGTCAATTTCGCCCAGGTCCTCAGACTCGGTGGGTTCCACCATCAGGGTGCCGGCCACCGGGAAGGACAGGGTGGGCGCATGGAAGCCGTAGTCCACCAGGCGCTTGGCCACGTCTTCGGCGGTCACGCCGGTCTTCGCGGTCAGGTCCCGCAGGTCCAGGATGCACTCGTGCGCCACGAGTCCGCCGCGGCCGGTGTACAGCACGGGGAAGTACTCGTTGAGCCGTGCGGCCACATAGTTGGCGGCCAGCAGGGCGCTCTTGGTGGCTTCGGTCAGCCCCTCGCCGCCCATGAGGTTCACGTAGGCCCAGGAGATGGGCAGCACGCCGGCGGAGCCGAAGCGCGACGCGGACACCGGAATGTCCTCGCCTTCGGTCCAGGTGGCGGCATCGCCGGGCAGGAACGGTGCCAGGTGGGACTTTACGGCCACCGGGCCCACGCCCGGACCGCCGCCGCCGTGCGGGATGCAGAACGTCTTGTGCAGGTTCAGGTGGGAAACGTCGCCGCCGAATTCGCCCGGGCGGGCCAGCCCCACCAGGGCGTTGAGGTTGGCGCCGTCAATGTAGACCTGGCCGCCCGCCTCGTGCACGGCGTCGCAGACGTCGCGGACGTCGTCGTCGAACACGCCGTGGGTGGAGGGGTAGGTGATCATGATGGCGGCCAGGTTGTCGCGGTGCGCATCGATCTTGGCGCGCAGGTCCGCGTGGTCAATGGCGCCGTCATCGGCGGTGGCGACCACCACGACCTTCATGCCCGCCAGGACGGCGGAGGCGGCATTGGTGCCGTGCGCGGACGCGGGGATGAGGCAGACGGTGCGCTGGTCCTCGCCGCGGGAGTGGTGGTAGCCGCGGATGGCCAGCAGCCCGGCCAGTTCACCCTGCGAGCCGGCGTTGGGCTGGATGGACACCTTCTCGTAGCCGGTGATGACCGCGAGCTTCTCTTCGAGGTCCGCGATCAGTTCACGCCACCCCTCAGTCTGGGAATCCGGAGCGAACGGGTGGATGGATGCGAACTCGGGCCAGGTCATCGCCTGCATTTCGGCAGTGGCGTTGAGCTTCATGGTGCAGGAGCCCAGCGGGATCATGGTGCGGTCCAGCGCCAGGTCGCGGTCCGAGAGGCGGCGCAGGTAGCGCAGCATCTGGGTTTCCGAGCGGTAGGAGGAGAACACCGGGTGGGTCATGAAGTCTGACGTGCGACGGATGTCGGCAGCCAGCTCAAAGCCTTCCGGCTCGCCGGAGAAGTTCGCATCGGCACCGAAGGCGGCGGCGACGTCGGCGAGGATGGCCGGCGTCGTCGTTTCGTCGCAGGAGATGCCCACGGTGTCCGCGTCGATGCTGCGCAGGTTGATGCCGCGGGCTTCGGCTGCGGCAACGATTTCGGCGGCGCGTCCCGGGACACGGGCGGTGACGGTGTCGAAGAAGCTCGTATGCAGCAGTTCGACGCCGGCGGCCTCCAGGGCGGCGGCCAGGGTGCGGGCGGAGTCATGGGCGCGGCGGGCAATCCGCCGCAGGCCCTCGGGGCCGTGGTAGACGGCGTACATGGAGGCAACGATGGCCAGCAGCGCCTGCGCGGTGCAGATGTTGGAGGTGGCCTTCTCGCGGCGGATGTGCTGCTCCCGGGTCTGCAGCGCCAGCCGGTAGGCGGGAGTTCCGGCGGAGTCCTTGGAGACGCCCACCAGGCGGCCGGGCAGCGAACGCTCCAGGCCCTTGCGGACGGCCATGTACGCGGCGTGCGGACCGCCGAAGAAGAGCGGAACGCCGAAGCGCTGCACGGAGCCAACTGCAATGTCGGCCCCCTGTTCGCCGGGAGGAGTGATGAGGGTCAGGGCCAGCAGGTCCGCGGCCACGGTGACGAGTGCGCCGCGTTCCTTCGCCTCGGCAATCAGCGCCGCCTGATTGCGGACCAGGCCGGAAACGCCGGGCTGCTGCAGGACCAGGCCGGTGATGTCGCCGTCGGGCAGTCCGTTGGCGAGGTCCGCTACGATCACGTCGAAGCCCAGGGCCTTGGCCCTGCCCTTCACCACGGCGATGGTCTGCGGCAGGGTTTCAGAGTCAAGCACAATGGCGCCGCTGGCTTTGGACTTGTTGGAGCGGCGCATCAGCAGCACGGCTTCGGCCACTGCGGTGGCTTCATCCAGCAGGGAGGCGTTGGCGATGGGCAGGGCGGTGAGGTCCTGGACCATGGTCTGGAAGTTCAGGAGAGCTTCGAGCCGGCCCTGGGAGATCTCGGGCTGGTAAGGGGTGTAGGCGGTGTACCAGGCGGGGTCCTCGACGACGTTGCGGAGGATCACCGGCGGGGTGTGCGTGCCGTAGTAGCCCTGGCCGATCATCTGCACGGCCGTCTTGTTCTTGCCGGCAATGGTCCGCAGCTGCGCGAGGGTTTCCTCTTCGGAGCGGGCGGGATCGAGCACCAGTGCGCTGCCCTGACGGATCGCGGCGGGAACGGCCATGTCCGCCAGCGCGTCGAGGGAATCGTAGCCAACGGCCTTGAGCATGGCTTCGGCGGAGCCCGCGCGGGCACCAATGTGGCGGTCAACAAACCCTTCCGCCAGCGGCGCTGCCTCGGCGGCGCCAAGGGAATGCGCGGCGGACGCGGAAGCGGCGGGGGTTGGGGCAGTGGATAGATCAGCAGTCATTAGGGGCTCCTGGAAAGGCAGACGGGGTACGCCAACAAACGTTGGGTCCTCCCCGCTCTGTATTGGACCTGAGAGATTCCGCGGGGGTGGGTCCCGCTTGCACCGTCGGTGAGTTCCACACCGGAGTGTGGAAGCTGCTTTCCAGAGTTGCCTCGCTGTGGCGGTACAGGTGCCTGAGAGATTCCCGGGGAGGGTTTGCTCCTACGGCGCCCGCCGGTGCAGTCGCCTACAAAAAGAGGGGGCTGCAGTAGCGGAACTCTCCCGCCACGGCTGATAAAGGCATATTCACTTGTGTGTTTCCACATGTGACCCTACTCTCATGCGGGTAGCTCAACAACTGAGTGACGCCTGCCGCGGGCTTATTGACGCCGGTGTGCTGCGTCACTACGCAGATCTTCGGCCGCCGGGCCCTCAAATTGACACGGCGCGTCCGCGACTTCCACACTGGACTGTCGGCGGTGGCGCCAACACCTCTCATATGGCCTCATCCGGGCCTTCCGCGCGCGTAGCGGCGTCACGCGCGCCGGCGGGTGCCCATATATATATGAGAAAGATCGCCATGTCTGACCGCCTGACCAGCCCTTCCCCCGCGGAGACCGCTCCCGGAGGGACAAGCTCCTCCGAACCGGAACTCTCCCGCTCCCTCTCCAGCCGTCACATCCAGCTCCTGGCCATCGGCGGCGCCATCGGAACCGGCCTGTTCATGGGCTCCGGCAAGACCATCTCGGTCGCCGGTCCGTCAGTGATTTTCGTCTACATGATCATCGGCTTCATGCTGTTCTTCGTCATGCGGGCCATGGGCGAGCTGCTGCTCTCCAACCTCAAGTACAAGTCCTTCACCGACTTCTCCGCCGATCTCCTGGGCCCCTGGGCCGGGTTCTTCACCGGCTGGACCTACTGGTTCTGCTGGGTGGTCACCGGAATTGCGGACGTGGTGGCCATTTCGCACTACGTCACCTTCTGGTGGGCGGATGCACCGCTCTGGATTCCGGCCCTCGCCTGCATCCTGGTGCTGCTGGCCCTGAACCTCCCCACGGTTAAGGCCTTCGGCGAAACAGAATTTTGGTTTGCCCTGGTCAAAATCCTTGCCATTGTCACCCTCATTGTGGTGGGCCTGGTCATGATCTTCACCCGCTTCACCTCCGGCGACGGAGACACGGCCGGGTTCAACAACCTTTGGGAGCACGGCGGATTGTTCCCCACGGGCCCCATGGGCTTTGTGGCCGGTTTCCAGATTGCCGTGTTCGCGTTCGTCGGCATTGAACTGGTGGGCACGGCAGCCGCGGAAACCAAGGATCCGGAAAAGAACCTTCCCCGCGCCATCAACTCCATTCCGCTGCGCATCATGCTCTTCTACGTAGGTGCCCTGGTCATCCTGATTTCGGTGGTCCCGTGGGATAAGTTCAGCGCGGATGACAGCCCCTTCGTGGGCATGTTCGCCCTGGCCGGTCTGGGCGCAGCGGCCGCCGTGGTGAACTTTGTGGTCCTGACTTCCGCCGCATCTTCAGCCAATTCCGGCATATATTCCACCTCACGCATGGTGTTCGGCCTGGCGCACGACGGCGACGCCCCTCGCCCGTTCGGCCGCCTGTCCCGGCGCAAGGTGCCGCAGAACGCCCTGTTCTTCTCCTGCACCTTCCTGTTGGCCGGCGTGGCGCTGTTGTACGCCGGTGAATCGGTCAGCGCAGCGTTCACGCTGGTCACCACCATCTCCGCGCTGTGCTTCATGTTTGTGTGGACGGTCATCCTGTTGAGCTACCTGGTATTCCGCAAGCGCCGTCCGGCGCTGCACGAGGCTTCGAAGTTCAAGATGCCCGGCGGCGTGGTGATGGTCTACGTGGTCCTGGCATTCTTCGTCTTCATCCTGTGGGCGCTGACCACTCAGGCGGACACCCTGCAGGCACTGCTGGTCACGCCCATCTGGTTTGCACTGCTGGGTATTGTCTATGCGTTCCTGCGCCGGACTCCGCTGCACCAGGCCCGGGTGGCAGAGTACAAGGCCATGGCCGCAGGCGAGCGCGCCGCGCTGACGCCGCAGGCAGAAGCGGTCAAGTAACCCCAGCCCGGCGGGACCGCGGCTTACCGGGGATAAACGCAGTAACGCCGCTGCGCAGTGATGCACAGCGGCGTTACGCGGCGGCACCCGCAGGTCCGCTTCTTATTGCATTATTCTTTGGCTTTCCTCCCCCGGGTTATGCCTGGGGGTAGGGGACGTACTGTTCCTGCCGGGCGGCACCGGCGTCGAACCGTGCGCCCTCAGGCTTGCTGGGCATCAGAGCGAAAACCAGGAAAGCGATTGAACCGACAAACGGAATGAGTCCGAGCAGGATGAACCAGGCGGTGAAGCCGCCGTCGTGCAGCCGGCGGACGAACAACGCCAGGCCGGGCACCAGAATGGCCAGCCCGTAGAGCATGAGCAAGGCATACGGAAGAACAAATCCGTTGCCGGTCAACTCATTGGTGTAAGGGTCAATGCTGTTGACCAGGGAGGTGAAAGCCCAAGCCGCCAGCAGACCCGTGACGACGAAGTTGAACAGCATCACCCACCAGTACTCGCTGCGGCTCGCCCGGCCCGAAAAGGTAGCGTACTTCTTGAAAAACCGCTTGAGTGCCTGGCCGAAGCTGGCCCCGTACAGCGGCTGTGCCAGATCCGCAGGGTTCCCGGGATAAGCACGGGCATTCGTGTAGGACATTCGTTTCCCCCATGTGTCAGTTGAACAGACTTGTGTGCACGGAACCGGCACCGCTGCAGCGCACCAAAACTGAGTGCATCCGCAGGGCCTCCCGAACCGGGCGACGGCCAGTCTAGTACACATCGTTCCCGTGAAGCTGACCGCATCACCGACGAATCCGCCTGCTATTTGCCCCGTGTAAAGGCGAGGTACCGCCGGGCGGACTCCTGCACAATCCGATCTGCCCCGTGCGGGATGATCCGGTCCCACCAGCCGCCGTACAACCGGTCGAATTGAAGCGGTTCCAGTCGGGCTGCGGCCTCCTGCACCAGTTCGGGACGCTCGGGAATCTGGTTGGGGTAGCTGTACAGGAAGGACACGTGCGTTCGGTCCGGAATGACGTTGATGATGTCACCGGTGAAAAGTGCTCCGCCGCCGTCCGGATTCTCCTCCCAGTGCAGAACCGTTCCGCCGGCAAAGTGGATGCCCGCGCGGTAAAGGGTCAGGCCCTCGGCCAGGGCGAAACTGTCCCCGCCCCAGAACTGCAGCGCGGGATCCGCCCGCCCGACCCATTCCCGGTCGGCCGCGTGCAGATACACCGGCGCCTCAAATTCATGCGCCCATTCCACCATGGTGGTGTAGAAGTGCGGATGGCTGACGGCGATGGCACAGATGCCGCCTTCGGCACGGATCAACGCGGCCAGCTCGTCGTCCAGATAGGCCTGGCAGTCCCACAGCACATTGCCGCCGGCTGCACGGATCAACAGCGGGCGCTGTCCGATGGCGAAGGACGGCTCGCAGCCGATTCCAAGGACGCCCGGCCCCTGGGAATGAATGGTTCCGCGATGGGAGGGGCCGCGCAATTTCTCCAGCGTGCTCCAGGCTTGGCCGGTCAGCGGCACGTATTGGCGTTCGTCGTCGCAGATGGGACAGCTCTCCCGCGCCGCTCCATACTGTGTTCCGCAGGTAACGCACAGCGGGAACTCTGCGGAGGGGCCGGGCTGGGAGCGGGCGCTGCGCTCCTGAGGCGTAGCCGGCATGGGGCTAATAAACCACGGTTCCGGTGGAGCTGGCAGCACCACCGGCAAAGGCCGCCTTATTACTGGCTTCGAGTTGGATCCCCAGGCTGTGCAGCGGATTCTCCAGGGCCGACGCCAGGTTGGGCACTACTGTTTCCTGGATCCGGCGCACCACCTCGCCGATGTCCGCCCGGGCGTTGACCGTCACTTTCAGGGTAAGGTCCGGGTCCTCGGCGGTGCCGCGCAGCATTGCCGCGGAATCCACCACACCGGGAATCTGGTCCGTGTCATTTTCGACCGCGGCAGCCAGGACCGACGGATTGCAGACAGTGGTCCCGCGGGATGGACTCTCCTGCAGACGGAACGGTCCGGCGGCCGCGCGCCGCGGAATCTGGGCCAGGATCCACCACAGGCCCAGCAGGCCTATCAGCAGGCCGCCGAGGATAGCCACAACGGGCGCATAGTCCGGATCAGTAACATTTTCCGGCGGACCGTACAGGACCGGGTCCTCCGCGCTGCCCACCACTGAGGAAGCAAGCAGGATGACATAAAGTCCCGCTGCAAGGCACAGCAGTCCAAGAATGATCAGCCACACACGATTGGCGGTGCCGGCATGCTGGCGCATGATGTTGCCCTTCTGTCAGTGGTGGTCCAACAATGCGGTTCCGCCGCCTGCAGCGGCGTAACCGATCAGCTGTTGGACCTGATGGTGACGCTGATCTTCGGAACAGGTTCCAGGCCCGCTGCCTGCAGCCGTGAGCGGACCCCGTCCGTGACCCAGTGCTGCAGGTCGGCCGTGTCGCGCAGTGCCGTGTTGACGGAAACGCGCACTTCCCGGTCCGAGGCCGTGGCGGATGCCGAAGACACACCGTCGATGTGTTCGCACGTGGCTGCCGCCAACCGCGCGGCGGCACGGCGGGACATCACGGCGCGGCTTTGGCCTGTTACCTCCGGAACTGCACCCAAATGCAGGGGCAGAGAATGGAAACGCCCGGGAATGAGGACCGACAGCAACAGGACCACGCCTATAACCGCGAGGATGATTCCGGCGATCCAGCTTCCGGTGCTGTTCCAGCTCAGCGAAGCAAGCCAATCAGACACCGCTGTGAAGAAAGGCGGCCACTCGCCCCGGGCCAGCCGCTCAATTCCCGCCCAGACCAGCGCCACTGACAAAGCCAGCAGGACCAATCCGCAGATTATTGCCGGGACCGCCCTGCTGGGCCGCGGTCGCAGGGACACCTCAGGAGCGTCGCTCACAGCAGCCTCCGGCGGCCGTTTGCGGATTCTTTGGGCCGCAGCCAAGACACGGTGACGTCCACTTGGCGCACCTCCACCCCGGTGAGTTCGGTGACCCGGGAGGATATCCGGTCCCTCAGCTGGTCAGTGGCCTGACGAAGCGGAACCGGATACGGGAGCCCCACATCCACTTTCAGTGAGGCAATATTGCCTGCCAGCTCCACATGGGCCCGGGGCCTGGCAGAGAGATCAGCCCGCGCTCCGATGCCCAGGAAACCGCCCGAGCTGCCTCCCGCGAAGGTCTCGTCCTTTGCGATTTGGCCGGCAATTTTCTCCAGCACCTTCCGAGCGATCACGGTGGAGCCGTGGTCTGATCCAGCGGGCGGCGGCTGTCGGACGAGACCCGGAGACAACCCGCTCTGGATTTCAACTGTGCTCATCTGCTGGACGCCCTGCCGAACATTGTCTGGAAGTCGAGCCTGCCTTCGGCTGCCATACCCACCAGCAGTCCGACCAGCCCGAACAGCACCGCCAGCAAGAGGGCGTACCAGCCTCCGAAAGCAAGTACGATTCCCAGGACCAGGCCTACGGACATGCACCATTTTGTTGCAGACATGCTGATCTCCTTCAGTAGTACGCCGGCCGGGACCCGCTGGCTCCGGCCGGGTGGTTGCTTGGCACCCGGCGGCTATTCCAGCCGGCCGGACGGCTTTTTCGCGGAATCCTGATCGTCGTCGGAATCGTCGTCCGGCAAATGCACGTCAGTGACGTTGACATTCACTTCCAGGACTTCCAGACCCGTGGCGTTTTCCACCGACCGGATCACGTTGCGGCGGATGCCCTGGCTGACCTCAACAATGGAGAAGCCGTACTCCACCACGATGCTGACGTCGATCGCCGCCTGCCTTTCCCCTTTCTCCACGCTGACGCCGTTGCTGACATTGGTCTGGGATCCGGGAATCCGCTCGGTCATTGAGCTGAAGGCTCGCCGCGCAGCGTTGCCCATCGCGAAAACACCCGGAACTTCACGCGTAGCCATGCCCGCGAGTTTCTGCACCACCGTCTCTTCAATGGTGGTGTCGCCATGAGGGGTGTGCAGCGGACCCGACTTGCCGGCCTGTTCAAGGTCACTGGGGCTGGTCGCCGTGCTTGCGCCACCGGTGCCGGCATTGGAACCGGAAGATCCTCCGCTGCCCTGTGAGGTGGATACCGGCCCTACGGACGGTGCTGACGGTTTTTGGGCATCTGCCATGTCATTCATCTCCTGCTTTGGACTGGATCCCCGGGGATCTCGTACGGAATTAAAGACGCGGTGGCAGGACAATCGTCACGCTGTTCCGCAAAGTTCTTTTTCTTTATCCCGCCGGAGCCGGACAGTATTCCGCGCCGTGAAACGGTCTGCCATATTGGGAAAAGGACCGGCATCCGCCGGACCGGACAGGGGCCTGAATGGCAGCGGCTCAACTGCCGGAAGAGTCCGGCACCTTTGTGCACTCCAGCCTCCCGGCAGGATCCGGCGGCCTTTCAGAATTGGCCCGCTTGGACGAGGCAACAGTAGTGGCCCGCGCCCAGGACGGTGACCTGACCGCTTTTGAGTATTTAGTGGAGACCTATCAGGGGCGCCTGTTCCGTCTGGCCATGCGAATGCTCAATGACCGCGGGGAAGCCGAAGACGTCGTCCAGGACACCCTGACCGCGGGATGGCGGGCGCTCCCCGGCCTCGACAGGTCAAGTGCCTTCGGCGGCTGGGTCTACCGGACGGCAACCAACCGTTGCTTTGACGTGCTCCGCCGCCGCAGCACGCATCCGGAGGACAGCGTGGACGGGGCGGCGTTGTGGCCCGCGATGGACCTCCAAGCCGGTGATCCGCACCGCAACGCCGAACTCGCTGCGCTCTACGAGTGCTTGTCCAAGGCTTTAGCGGACCTGCCGCCTGATCAGCGTGCCTGCTGGCTGCTGCGTGAATTCCATGACCAGAGCTATGCGGAAATTGCTGCGACCCTGGGGATCGGCCCCGGCACCGTACGCGGCCGCCTGGCCCGGGCGCGCGAAAACCTTGCGGAGGCAATGATCCAATGGCACTAGAGAACCGGCCGTCCACGCTGGCCTGCGGGCGCAGCGTCAACCGCGTCTGGCAGGACATCAGCCGCTCCCCGGACCCCCACACCCTTTCCTGCGCGGACTGCCGGACAACCCGAAACACCCTGGAAGCACTGTCCAGCGCCACATCGCTCCTGCGCGACCAGGACCTGCTGCACCCGGAACTGCGTCCGCCGCGCGGTTTGAAAGAAGCCGTCCTGGACGTGGCCTGCTCCCAGGTCCGGCGGGGCATCCGGCTTCCCTTGGCCGGCAGCCGCGAGGGAAGCATCGTGATCAGCGAAACCGTCCTGGCCGGCGTCGTGCGGGATGCAGCCCGGGACCTTGGCGGCGTCCGGGCACGCCGCTGCCGCATCGACCAGGCTCCCGGTGCCGGATTGGGCTTGCTGATCCATTTGCGCACTGCCGTGGCACCCGGCGTCGATATCCAGCGTGCGATGACATACCTGCGGCTGCGCATCCGGGATGCCGTGGAAGCTTCGGTGGGAATTGTGCCGCACACCGTGAACCTGACCGTGGAGGATTTGTACGATGAGTGACCGTCCGCTGCGGGGCAAAGTGATCGGAAGTTCAGTAGTTGCGGGGGTTGCCGCACGCGCCGCGAGGGAGACTCCCGGAATCCTGCGGCTCGGAACAGGTCTCGGCCAACTCCTCGTACGGTGGGGCGCCGCCGCCAGGAACAACCTGCGCCGGGTTCCTGATTCCGGAACCCGGACAACCCGCGACGGCGTTGTTGCCTCCGTTGCCGACGGCCGGGCGACCATCGATGTGGAGGTGGCCACTGATGCCCGGTTCAACGCCCTGGAAGTGGCCGCCGACCTGCAACAGCGGGTCCGCCGGGCCCTGCGCGGTACCGGTGTTGCCGCAGGCCCTGTCAATGTCACCATTTTCGCGATTGAAGTACCCCCCTCCGCTCCCCCGCGTCCAGGACGGTGACGCGGATTGGGACCCTGGCAAAGCAACTTCACCCAGTGGGCTCCTGCCTGGGCCGCCGTCCGCGGCCTCCACAGCACGCTCGACGGCGATGCGGTGCTGATGGCTCCTGCGGGCGGCGGAGCCACGCCGCAGTACGTGGTCACCTGGCCGGGGCGGGACACTCCGCGTGCAGCGGCAGAGGTGGCAGGCCTCCGCGGAGCACGCCTGACTCTGGTTACGGACGATGCGGAGACCGCGGGTGAATTCGCGGCGGGACAGGGGCTGACCTCCCTGTCCCGGCTTGCCCTCCTCACGGCAGATCCGGCTGACCTGCCGCAGGTGCCCCAGCTGCCTGAGGGTGCGGAACTGGCCCTGACCGGCTTTCAGGATTACGCGGCGGCGGAGATCAGCGCCTACACGGAAGTGGTGGCGAGCGGGCGGATTGCCCGCGGAGACGGCTTCGCGGTGTTTGGCGGGATTGATATCCGTCGCCCGGACCCGGACCACACCATGGAGACGGCAGTGCTGGCTGCGCTGGCCGAGGAGGCGGCATACCGGGACAGCCCGTTGATCCTCATGCCCGCGCTGCCCAAGTCTGCCCTTTGGTACGCCCGGCAGGGGTGGGGGCCGACGGCGGATGTCCTCACCTTTATGCGCGCGCGTGACGCCTGAGGTTTCTGGGGTGCCGGAACCGGCGCAGGTGTAAACTCCCACACGGCGCCGCCCGCCATCCGCTAAGAGGCATAAGACTCAGGGAGAACACCATGGCCATTGATGTGAGCGACCTGTCCCCGGTGGAGGGGGCAGACAAAATCCTGACGCCCGACGCGCTGGAGTTCATTGAAGAACTGCACCGGCGGTTCCGGTCCACCAGGGACGAACTGCTGGCCGCACGCGCGGACCGGCGCACTGCCATTGCCGCAGGCAAGAGCCTTGACTTCCTTCCGGAGACAGCGCATATCCGCGAGGGGAACTGGAAGGTCGCGCCGGCCCCGGCTGCCCTGACGGACCGGCGGGTGGAAATGACCGGTCCCGCTTCTCCGGCCAAAATGGCCATCAACGCCCTGAACTCCGGCGCGAAGGTCTGGCTGGCGGACCTGGAGGACGCCCACACCCCCACCTGGCACAACGTGGTGGACGCCCAGGTGAACCTGTACGGCGCCGCTCGCGGGGACCTTTCCTTCACCAGCGGGGAGGGCAAGGAATATGCCCTTCGCAAGGACGCCCCGCTGGCCGTCATGGTGGTCCGCCCCCGGGGCTGGCACCTGCCGGAGAAGCATGTGACCATGGACGGCGAACCCGGCGTGGGCGCACTGGTGGACTTTGGACTGCACTTCTACGCCAATGCCCGCACCCTGCTGGAAAACGGCTCCGGCCCGTATTACTACCTGCCGAAGATGGAGAGCCACCGCGAGGCCCGGCTCTGGAACGACGTTTTCAACTTCGCCGAGGAGTACACGGGCGTTCCGCAGGGCAGCATCCGCGCAACGGTGCTCATCGAAACCATTCCGGCCGCGTTTGAAATGGACGAGATCCTCTACGAGCTGCGGGACCATGCCTCCGGGCTGAACGCCGGGCGCTGGGATTACCTGTTCAGCATGATTAAGGTCTTCCGCGACGCGGGCAAGACCTTCCTGCTGCCGGACCGTGCGGACGTAGCCATGACGGCGCCGTTCATGCGGGCCTACACCGAGCTGCTGGTGAAGACCTGCCACCGCCGCGGGGCCTTTGCCATGGGCGGCATGGCCGCCTTCATTCCGAACCGGCGGGAACCGGAGATCACGGCCAAGGCGTTCGAAAAAGTCACCGCAGACAAGACCCGCGAAGCCACTGACGGCTTTGACGGTTCCTGGGTGGCCCATCCGGACATGGTTCAGACGTGCCGCGAGGTTTTCGATTCCGTGCTGGGCGAGAAACCGAACCAGGTGGACCGGCTGCGGGACGATGTTTCAGTTTCTGCCGCAGATCTGCTCGACGTCAGTACCGCCGGCGGTTCCATCACCGAGGCCGGTCTGCGCTCCAATCTCTATGTGGCGGTGGCCTATACCGCCGTCTGGCTGTCCGGCAACGGCGCGGTGGCCATCCATAACCTGATGGAGGACGCGGCCACGGCGGAGATCTCCCGCTCGCAGGTGTGGCAGCAGGTCCGCAACGCCGTGGTCCTGGAGGACACCGGCGCCACCGTTACGAAGGATCTGGTGGAGCGGCTGCTGGCGGAGGAGACGGAACGGCTGCGCAGCGAGGTGCCGGAGGATATGTTCACCCGCTACTACGCTCCGGCCAGCCAGCTGATCGCGGATATCAGCCTGGCTGAAGACTACGTGGACTTCCTGACCCTGCCGGCTTACGAGCTGATCGACTGAGTACCCGCCCGCAGCTCCGGCACCGGTTTCGAAGCTGCGGGCAGGTAACCGCTGCCCCAGCGGGTCACTGCGGCATACGCGCGGCGCCGCACCGGGCCCGGTGACAGAAAAACGTCGTGGAGGGCGTCGGGAATCCGGTTGACGCTCACGCTGGAACCCAGCGACAGTGCCCGGTGGGCCACCACGTTCACGTCCAGGGCGACGTCGGAGGTCCCGGCGTCGACTGACCAGCGGGGCTGCAGGTAGCTTTTGTCTGAGAGCAGCACCAGGACGGGGATCTCCAGGTGAAGTCCCGCCGCGACGACCGCCTGCGCCCGGAACACGGCATTGAGGAAGGCCAAGGTGACCGGAAAGCCCCTCAGCGGCCGCCACGCCAGGTTATAGGTCCACTCACCGCCAAAGGCGGAGAAGGTGGCCCGCGAGTAGTTGCCCGAGTCCACCGGAGGAAGCAGTGCCAGCGGCCGGCGCTGCGCTTCCAGCCCCACCAGCGGAGAGATCAGCCGCCGGGCCAGTTCCGAGGCCTGGAATTCAAGCCACGGACTGTTGAGCACCAGGGCGGACACAGCAAGCGGATGCCTGGCTGCCCAAAGGCTCAGCGTGAGCCCGCCCGTGGAATGCCCCACCAGGATCAGGGGCCGCCCGGAGGCGGGGAACCCGGACGCGGGATCAGGGCGCCCCATGGCCGCGAGCGCGGCCGCAATATCGGCGTCGTAATCCCCGAGATCGGTGACGAACCCCGGGCTTTGCCCCGGGCGGAGGCTGCGCCCGTAATTGTGCAGGTCCAGGGCGTAGAACCGGGCTCCTGCTGCGGCCCAGTACTGCGCAAGTTCGGTTTGGAAGAAGTAATCCGACCACCCGTGGACGTAGAGGACATCGGCATCCCCGGCGCACTCTTCGTCAGGGGAATACCGGACCAGCGTGGCCGGAGCCCCGCCGGGAAGCTCGAGGGTCAGCCGCTCATAGCCATCCCCCAGGATGTCGGGACGCCAGGACGGGGAGCCGCCGGAGCTGGGTGCCAATTCTTGCAAGGAGTTCCCTTCACGCCGTCACTCACAGATCCGTTGGTGTCCGGACGGCTACTGTCCATCGTCCGTGCCGCCTCGCCGCCGGTCAACGCGGCCGGCGCCAGGTGGCATCCGCAGCGGGCGCATACACCGGATGCTTGCGATCTTTGGCAAGATGGCAGCATGACCCAGAGCCCCCACCACACCCCCGCGCTCCCCGCTTCGGAAGTGCGGGCACTGTCCCGGGCACTTTCCGCCGGGGACGTGACCGTATTTGTTGACGGCACGGCGCTTCGCCTGCCCGCTGCCGCCCGGGATGCGGTCCTGGACCTCCTCGTCCGGCTTGGACGCGGCGAAGACGTTGTGATCACTTCCGGCACTGCGCCCGGTGGCGAAGCGGCGGCCGCCGAGCGCGCTCCGGCAGATGCATCTGCCGCCCGGAACCCGGCGCCCGCCGCCGGGTCCAATGTTCCCCTGCTAACGACGTCGCAGGCGGCCGCCGCAGCAGGAATATCCCACACGTACCTGCGCAACCTCACGGACGCTGGCGTCATCCCGGTGGAATACCGCGGCACGCACCGCCGCATCCGCCTGTCCGACGTCGAAGCCTGGCTCCGTGACCAGCAGGCGGCAAGGACGGCCCGGGCAGCCGGCAGCGAAACACCCGGCGGGCAGTGACCGACTCCCTCCCCTATGCTGGTGGGGAAACCCGGCGGTCCGCCGCCTCACCTGCAATGCAATGGAGCAAGCTGTGATTATCGGTATCCCCAAGGAAATCAAGAACAACGAGTTCCGGGTGGCCATCACGGCCTCCGGCGTGCATGAATTCATCACCCGCGGACACACCGTCCTCGTGGAGAGCGGCGCCGGAACCGGCTCCAGCATCAGTGATGAGGAGTACGCCGGCGCAGGTGCCCAGATCCTTGATTCCGCCGACGACGTGTGGGGCCGGGCCGGCCTCATCCTGAAGGTCAAGGAACCCGTGGAGTCGGAGTACCGCTTCTTCCGTCCCGACCTGGTGCTGTTCACCTACCTGCACCTGGCCGCAGCGCCTGAGCTGACCAAGGCACTGCTGGCATCCGGCATGACCGCCATCGCATATGAAACCGTGCAGGAAGGGCGTGTGCTGCCGCTGCTGGCACCCATGTCCGAGGTGGCCGGGCGGCTCTCAGTCCAGGTGGGTGCGCAGTGCCTGACCTCACCGGCCGGCGGTCCGGGACTGTTGCTGGGCGGCGTTCCGGGCGTCCGGCCGGCAAAGGTAGTGGTTCTCGGCGCCGGAGTGGCCGGCACCAATGCTGTGGCCGGCGCGGTGGGAGCCCACGCCGACGTCTCCGTCCTGGACATCAACATCGACCGGCTGCGCCAGCTCGACGCCCAGTACGCCGGCCGGATCCGCACCGTCGCGTCCAACGCGTTTGAAATTGAACGTGCCCTGTCGGACGCCGACCTGGTGATTGGTTCGGTACTCGTCCCCGGTGCCCGGGCGCCGAAGCTGGTCAGCAATGAGATGGTCTCGCGGATGAAGAGCGGCAGCGTCCTGGTGGACATCGCAGTGGATCAGGGCGGGTGCTTCGAGGACAGCCGTCCCACCACCCATCAGGATCCGACGTTCCGTGTCCACGGGTCCCTGTTCTACTGCGTAGCCAACATGCCCGGAGCCGTCCCGAACACCTCCACCTACGCGCTGACCAACGTGACGCTTCCCTACGCCGTTGCGCTGGCCGACCGCGGTGTGCGCGGAGCCTTTGGCGCCTCTCCCGCGCTGGCCCGCGGACTGAATATTGCCGGCGGAAAGGTTGCTCACGCCTCGGTGTCCACGGCCCTGGGGCTGGAGCTTGCAGAGGACTGGACCGAGCTCCTGCCTGCCTGAGCTGAAAAAGCACGGCCTGTGCTGACACGTTCTGCTCTCTCGCCCTGCTGAACCGCGGCGGCCGCCGTTCAGCAGGGCGTTCCTACCCCGCCGTGAAGTGCGTAGTGGCCGGTTCGCCGTTCAGCCTTGCCACCATCTCCGCTGCGAGGACCCGTACCTTCAGGTTCCGGCTGTTGGACGCCCGCCGCAGAGTGTCAAAGGCCTCCTGCTGCGTGCAGCGGTTTTGTCCCATGATGATTCCCACGGCCAGGTCAATGTCGGTGCGGGAGGCCAGGACCGACTGAAGGTCGTCCACCGTGGCTGCGTGCCGGGCAACGCGGACCGCGAGGAGCAGCGCCTGGGAGGCCTCGGCGCCGTACGTCCGGGCTACGCGCCGGAAATCCTCATCAAAGACGTCCGGGTCTTTGGCATAGAGGTTCATTGCGGCTTTCGCGTGGCCCTCCAGTTTCAGCGGCACTGAATACATGGACCGGATGCCGTAATCCCTGATGTGTGCCATGTATTCAGGCCAGCGCGGGTCCGCTGCCGCGTTGCCGACGTGAACCTCATCCTGGATCCGGATGGCATGCAGGCAGGGGCCGTCGCCGAAGGCGTATTGGATTTCATCCATCTGCAGTGCTTCGTCGTCGCTGCTGGCCACGGTGAACTGGTGATCGCGGGAGCGCTGAAGAGTGATGCCGCAGTAGGTTCTCCCCCTGACCGACAGCGAAGACGCCGTAAGCCGGGCCAGCTCCTTCAGGAATTCCTGTACGTCCTCGTGGTGAACCAGCAGGTCCTGCAGCTGGGCCCACGGGGCTGTTTCACGCTTGGGGTCGTCCATGTTTCCTCTTGCTCGGGATTCCACGGAGATAGACACCGCTTCGTAGCCTCGGCAGCGCCGGTCCGGAATTGTCTGCCGTGCCGTTCGATATTACGATAATTTACCTACGGTCAAGACGCGGCCATGACATTCTGCAACCCCCAGCAGAGGATACTCATGGATCCCGCAGTGCAATTTCCCGTCTGCCACCAGTGCGGCGTGGACGACTTCCTCATTTTCGAGTCCTTCACCCCGGCCACCGGCAACCTCCCCGGTGTGGCCAATTACACCTGTTCCGCGTGCGAAACCTTTGCCGGTCACCCGGTTCCCGCCAGCTGGACCCCGCCGGGATGGCGCAGTTGAGTCCTGAATCTCACACAGCGGGCTACGTAGCGCGGCTGCTCTCCGCAGCGGCCTTCATCACCGAACGGGCAACTGAAGAGTCGCTGACGGAGCTTCGCCTCACCCAGGAGCGGGCTGCCGTCCTGGGCCTGTTGGTCGGCTCCCCCTCGGACCAGCCGGCTCTCGCGGAGGCCTCAGGTTTGGGGGAACATTGCGTGCGGGATTGCCTGTCGTCCCTGCAGCGCTGCGGGTATGCCGACGCCGGTGCAGACGGCCGGTGGAGCGTCACCGAAGCCGGTAAGGAGATTCATGCCACGGCCGCTGCCGCTGAAGCGCGGCTGCTCACCCGCAGCAGCGACGACGTTGAGGGGCTGCGCCAGGAGCTGCATGCCCTGATCCGCGCGCTGAAGCCGCCGGCGTCGGATCCGGCGCCGCAATAAGCAAACAGCTCAATTAGGCAAACAGACAGCAGAAGGGAGCTCCGGCGCGTTGCCGGAGCTCCCTTCTGGTGAAGCAGCCCCCGGGCAGGGGGGCTCATTTCAGTTATGCAACCGCAGTGGGAAACCGTTCCCAGACGCGGTGGTTGGCCAACAGTCCGCTGACGCCCGTAACGACGTCGGCGGCAGTGCCCGTGACAACACCGGGTGCCTCGACAGGGACACCGGCGGCCATGAGAACGGAGGCACCGTCACCGAAGGCACCGATGGCCTTCGCGTGGCGGAATGCTTCAGCCAGGAGCAGCGTGATCCGCGGGTCCAGGGAAGGATGCCCCTCGGGGTTGCCTGCCTTGGCGTCCAGGCTGTCCACGGCGTCGGGAGCCGGAGCACCTGAAACCGCCACCACTACGGCGTCGAACTCCGTGGAGCGGGCGGTGAGGTAGGTCCGCTGGACCGTAGCGCCTCCGGCCAGCGTTCCGCCGTGCGGAGCTACCACCAGCGGAACCATGCCCTCTGCGTTAACCGCGGTCAGAACCTCGGACAGCGCCGCGGGATCGGTGAAGTCGTCGGCAATAATGCCAACAATCCGGCCCGCAACAGGCCATGATCCGCCAAGCTGGCTCAGCGCCGGGCTCGGGGCGGTGTCCGCCACCTCGATCTCGGGCGCCGGGGCCTCAAGTCCGAGGCCGGTTGCCACTTCGGCGGCCAGCCGCTCATCGATGTTCGCCAGCGCCTGCAGCTGGCGCAGGCGGATGTTCTCCTCGTAGCACTTGCCCAGTTCAAACGTGTAGGCCTGCACCACGTGGTCCTGCTCCACCGGAGTCAGGGAGCGGAAGAACATCCGCGTCTGGCTGTAATGGTCATCGAACGTGGCCGGATTCTCGCGCACCTTGCGGGCAGCGGGAACCTCAACGGGGACGTCAATGAAGGCGCCCATGTCCGCACCGGCCATGAAGGGGCAGCCGCCGTCGAGGGAGTTGGGCTGATACGGCGCAACTCCGGCGTGGTCTGCATCCTGGTGGAACCCGTCGCGGAGCATGTCATTGACCGGTGCATGCGGGCGGTTGATCGGGATCTGGCTGAAGTTGGGTCCGCCGAGCCTGGTCAGCTGCGTGTCAATGTAGGAGAAGAGGCGGCCCTGCAGCAGCGGATCATTGGTGACGTCGATTCCGGGCACCAGGTGTCCGGGGTGGAACGCCACCTGCTCGGTTTCGGCAAAGTAGTTGGTGGTGTTCTTGTTGAGCGTCATGGTTCCGATGATCTGGACCGGGGCAAGCTCTTCGGGAACAAGCTTGGTCGGATCCAGCAGGTCAATGCCCTCAAACATTTCATCTTCGGTGTCCGGAAACACCTGGATGCCGAGGTCCCACTGCGGGAAGGCTCCGGCTTCGATGGAGTCGGCGAGGTCACGGCGGTGGAAGTCCGGATCCATGCCGTTGATGATCTGCGCTTCCTCCCAGACCAGGGAGTGCACACCCTGCCGGGGCTTCCAGTGGAACTTCACCAGAGTCGTTTCACCCTGGGCATTGACCAAGCGGAAGGTGTGGACACCGAAGCCTTCCATGGTGCGGTAGGAGCGGGGGATTCCCCGGTCCGACATGTTCCACATGGCGTGGTGCTGGGCTTCGGTGTGCAGCGAGACAAAGTCCCAGAAGGTGTCGTGTGCGCTCTGCGCCTGCGGAATTTCCCGGTCCGGATGCGGCTTGCCCGCATGGATTACATCGGGGAACTTGATGGCGTCCTGGATGAAGAACACGGGGATGTTGTTGCCCACCAGGTCATAGACGCCTTCGTCCGTGTAGAACTTGGTGCTGAAACCGCGGGTGTCACGGACGGTGTCCGCGGAACCGCGGGAGCCGAGCACTGTGGAAAAACGTACAAAGACCGGTGTCTCGGTTCCCTTCGAGAGGAAGCCTGCCCGGGTAACACCCTCTGCTGCACCGTTGGCCACGAAAACACCGTGGGCTGCCGCGCCGCGGGCGTGAACCACGCGCTCCGGAATACGCTCGTGGTCAAAATGCGTAATCTTTTCACGAAGGTGATGGTCCTGGAGAAGCACCGGTCCGCGGGGACCTGCCTTGAGGGAATGGTCCGTATCCTGCAGGCGGGCGCCCTGCGCCGTGGTGAGGAACCTGCCGCTCTGGGCGTTGGAGGACTTGGGCGCTCCGGAGGGAACGCCAGTGGGAGAAACGGTTTCCGGGCCGTCCTGGTCCGGTTTGGGCGGCAACGGTTCGCGCGGCTCCGTCGGTTCAGCCAGCTTCGGCGCTTCCGGTGCCGGAACGCCCGGGATGGGTGTGCTCTTGTCAGACATGTAGCCTCCATGATGGTTCGAACCTGACAGCCGCCCGAGTGCGGCGGCCCTCACTACACCCTACTTACTTGCTAAGCATGCTGACAATTACTTTTGCGTCAGAGTCTCCACGAGTTTTAGCCAGCCGTTAGTAATCCGCTCCAGCGGCATCCCTGCTGTCCGGTGAAGATGCAGCAGCAGGCCTGCCTCCAGAAACGCTTCCAGCTGATAGGCCGTCAGTTCGGGATCCCGAACATTCGGGAGCGCCGCAAGGAGCATCGTGAGGTGGGCAAGCTCAAGCCGGCGGACGGGGTGCCCGTGAGAGGAAAACCGGTCCACGTCCGCAGCCTTCCGCAGTTCACCGGTAAGGTCCAGGGCCCGGATCCGCGCAACTCCGAAGGCCCGCAGGCGATCCAGCGGTGCAGCCCCTGGGCCCAGCGGCGGCGGCCCGCTCATGTAGCTTTCCTGGAACCCCCGCTGGGCGTGGTCAAGGACAGCCTGCATCAGGCCTGCCCTGCTGCCGAAGCGTCGAAACACTGTTCCTTTTCCCACACCCGCACGCCGGGCAAGGTCATCCATCGTCAGCGCTTCGGCCCCGCGCTCGGAAATGATGTCCAGTGCCGTGGCAAGCAGCAGCCTCCGGTTTCGGGCGGCGTCGAGACGCTCGCATCCGATCTCTCCGGCTTCTGGTCCAATGTCCTGCATGCGCGCCAGTCTAACCCGCGCGGAATATAAACGGACCGGGGTCCGTTTATAGTTTGAGATGCACCATCTGTGCCGTCAGCGGCACGGTCCCCGATAGGAGTTCACTTGAGCACTAAAGTACTTACCCTGGTCGGCAGCCTTCGGGCCGGTTCAGTTAACCGCCAGCTCGCAGAAACGGCCGTCCTGAACGCCCCGGAGGATGTTGACGTCATCATCCACGAGGGCCTCGGCACCATCCCGTTCTACAACGAAGACATTGACGTTGAGGGATCCGTTCCTGAAGCCGCAGCCGCCCTCCGCGCTGCCGCAGCGTCTTCGGACGCCCTGCTGCTGGTCTGCCCGGAATACAACGGGACCATGCCCGCCGTCCTGAAGAACGCCATTGACTGGCTGTCGCGCCCGTTCGGCACCGGAGCTGTTTCCGGTACGCCCTCAGCCGTTATCGGGTCCGCCTTTGGCCAGTTTGGCGGCGTGTGGGCCCACGACGACGCACGCAAGTCCCTGGGCATTGCCGGCGCCCTCCTGGTGGAGGATGTCCGCCTCTCGATCGGCGGCTCGGTAACGCGCTTTGCCGAGATCCATCCGAAGGACGATGCAGAAGTTGTGGAGCAGCTCCGCGCTGTGCTCACAGCTCTTGCCGATGCTTCAGCCGCAACCGCGGCCTAACAGCTTCAACTCATACGCAAAAGGACGGGTCCGGCAACGCCGGACCCGTCCTTTTGCGTGTGACCCCAGCTGTTTCCAGAAGAGCTACTCCCAGAAGCCTCCGGCCCAAGCTGCGTCCCTGAGATAGTCGCGGGCCGGTCCCACATCCCACAGTTCACCACTCGATGAGACGATTCCCATGTCCCGCAGGTCTTCAACAACGTCTTCAGAGCATCCCAGGACCTCGGACAGGTCCTGGGAGCTGGCAGCTACGACCAGCTCGTTGCGATTTTCCACGGATTTCCTTCCAGATGGGCGTACGTTTTGCGGTGGGCTTTGCTACCTGGCCAGCAAAGTAGCTTCACGTTCCGTACTCCAGCTCCGTGCATAGAGACCGAGCGCGGCTTCTTCCCGGAGGGAGAGTCCAATCCTGTTGAGCAGCATGTGTGCCTGATACACCGTCAGGTGCTGGGCACTGCGGCTGAGACGGGCTTTATCTGCGCGGTAGAGGTAGCTGTCGATAGTCCTGAACCAGCGGCGGCGCCAGTTCTCGACGGCGTTTTCTGCAGCTGTGGCGGCCATCAACCGATGGGTGGGGGCAACCCTGGCGGCTACCTGAACGGTCATTGCCTGCCGGACGCTGGCGGCACGCGGCCCGAAACCCGCGGTGCAGCTGCGCAGATGGCTGTCCCAGTAATAGTCCCAGGAAACGCGCCGGCGGTCCGGCCAGCTGGCCGAGCGCGGTCCCTTCATCATGCTGCGCGCCGAATCAAAAAGAAGCAGGGATCCAAAGGCCCATCTGTTCTGGACCTTGGGGAAGCGAGCCGTAGCCCACGCACCCAGCTCCGATGAAAGTTCAAAAATTTCTTCAGCCAGTGTGAGGCCTTCGAAGCCGCCGTACTTGGCCAGATCGGCCTCGAGCCGCGGATTCTGCACCTCGGCACCCCCGGGACCCATCCGGTCCGCCGCAGGTTCACTGAACTGCTGGGTCATCTCCAAGTGGCCGATCACACCTGATGCCTGTTCGCGCAGCGCCGCCAAAAGGCACTGCAGCCGCTCAATAGTTCCGGGCTCTCCGAGGATCCGGAGCCGAACGTGTGCGTTGGCCGGCTCCATGCACCTGGTGTAATACCACCGCTGGACGCCTTGGGCCTGAGCTTGGGCCGCCAGCGGGGTAACCAGTTCTCCAATGATGCCGTCCGCTACATCGAAGCCCCCGGTGTAGAAGGAGAGCGTCCACCACTGCGCGGTTGAGCGAGTTCGCGAGGCGTTTC
Organism: Arthrobacter sp. TJ-178; assembly: GCF_058269275.1. NCBI lineage: Bacteria > Bacillati > Actinomycetota > Actinomycetes > Micrococcales > Micrococcaceae > Arthrobacter > Arthrobacter sp. TJ-178. The sequence continues at coordinate 968,988 of NZ_JBZCNK010000001.1, forward strand.
GAACTGCAGTCAGCTGAGTCATGGCGTGCATCCCTTCCGGGGTTGTGCTTGGCTACCGCCGCTGGCGGGACTAACTTTTTCCTACGGATACAACTGTTGGTTGATTTCCCCCCGAGGGGAGTTTGCTAGAGCCAGTCCCAAACTTTGGTCATTTTCATTCCCCTCCTGTACCTGCGGCTGAGTCCCAGCCTGTGCGGTTGATTGACTCCGAAAGCTTCCCCCGCGCAGCGATACCCCGTCTACCCTTTGAAATGCCCGGTTGCTGTCATGACCCAATCGACTCTTGCACTTCACGGGTCAATCAGAAACGCCGCCGGGAAAACCGCAGGGCGATGCCGAGTATCGGCAATTGGTGGCCTCCGGAGCGTCCGTCCGGCATAGTGGCATTAAGCGGCCATGTCCGTTATTTCCGCCCGCTGGGAAACCTCTTGGCTGCCGGCGGTCCGCCGCCCGGAAATAGACCCGCCCCGTGGGTAGGCTGGTCCCCAATTGATGAATAGGAGCGGATATCTTGGATGATGTGTCCCAGTCCGTCTACCGGTACGCGGTCAGCTCCCCGGGCTGGACGATCGAGGAGGCCTCTGAGGCGCTGGGCCTTACCACGCGCTCCATTCAGGGTGCCATCCGGGAGCTGGTCGACCGGTGCCTCTTGGTGCAGGCCAACGAAAACCAGCACAGTTACACCGCAGTCTCCCCCGACGTCGCGCTGGCCGAATTGGTGGACCCTGACGAACGGGCCCTCTTGGACCTTCGTTCGCGCATCGCAGCCAAGCGCCGCGAACTCGCGGGCCTGGTGCCGATTTTTGCCGAAGCAAGCCGCCAAGTGTCCACCGACGCCTCGGTGGAAGTTCTGGAAAATCCGGATCAGGTGCTGCGCATCCTGATCGAGTATGCCCGCTCGGCGTCCGAGAGCGTGCTCATGGCCCGCCCCGGGCAGGGCGCCACAGCTGATACTCAGGAGGAGAGCATCCAGAAGGATGTAGACCTGCTCCAACAGGGAATTGAACGCCGCACCCTCTATCACTCGAGCCTCCGCGACCACATGCCCACCCGGAAGGCCATCGAAATTGTCACGGCGGCCGGCGGGGAGTTCCGCACCCTGCCGCACATCCCTTTGCGGGCAGTCATTTTCGACCACAAGGTTGCCGTTGTTCCGCGCGCGAAGGACAGCCGGGACCGCGCTGGTCTGGTTGTCCGCGATCCTGACATCGTGCAGATGTTTGTCTACATGTTTGAATTCGCCTGGGAACTGGGCGAACCGTTCCTGACTAAGGATCCGGTTCCGGGCCAGCTCACCAGCACCCAGCGATCAATTCTTCGTGCTCTCGCCTCGGGACACCCGGATGAGGTGATTGCCCGCCGGATGGGCATCAGCGTACGGACGTGCCGCCGTCATATCGCGAAGATGCTGGAGGATCTCGGAGCCGGAAGCCGTTTCCAGGCGGGCGTGAAAGCTCACCGCGCAGGGTGGATTTAGGCAACGAATGTTGTCCCCAGGTGAACCTGAGGGACTAGGATGTGGGGATGACTTTCGAGGAGACGGCCGTCACAGTCCTGACCGCCGAGACCCAGACGGCATTGGACCGGGCAGTTGCCTCTGCCCACCGCCATGATGCCCTGTTCTCCGACCGGGCCTTCCACATCAAGCAGTCGGCCGTCCGAGACGTCTTCGACATTTCCATCCGCCCCGGACTGGTTTCCCTCGCCGGCGGAAGCCCCTATCTCCGGTCCCTTCCCCTGGAGGACCTGGGTGAATCGGTCCGACGCATCGTTGCGGATCATGGGCTGGAATCCCTGCAGTACGGCGCAGGTCAGGGCATGGAAGAGCTTCGGCTCCAGGCCTGCGAGGTCATGGCGGCGGAGGGCATCCACGACGCCGATCCCGCGGACATCGTCATCACCACCGGCTCCCAGTCCGCACAGGACGTAGCGGCCAAGGTTTTCTGCAACCCCGGCGATGTGGTGCTGTGCGAAGATCCCACCTACGTGGGGGCTCTTAACGCGTTCGAGGCCTATGAAGTGGACATGCAGGCCCTGCCGGTGGACAGCGAAGGACTCATTCCCGAGGCCCTGGAGGAACGAATCACCTCCCTGCGGGAGCAGGGAAAAACCATCAAAATGCTCTACACGATCCCGAGCTTCAACAATCCCAGCGGAGTGACCCTGGCCGCACACCGGCGCCCGCGCATTGTGGAAATCTGTGCCGCGGCGAACATCCTCATCCTGGAAGACAACCCGTACGGGATGCTGCGCTTTGACGGGCAGCCGCTCACTCCGCTGCGGGCCGGGAATCCGCACGATGTGCTGTACCTGGGATCCTTCTCCAAGATCTTCGCCCCCGGGGTCCGCGTCGGATGGGCACTGGTCCCCCGGCACCTGCACCGCCGCTTTTACCTGGCCTGCGAGGCTGTGGTGCTCTGTCCGTCCCCGCTGACCCAGATGCTGGTTTCCGCCTACCTGCGGGACTACGACTGGATGCAGCACATCAAAGATTCGCGGGTGCTGTACGCCTCGCGCTGCACTGCCATGCTCGCAGCTCTGGCCACGGAGCTGCCCGACGGCGTCACGTGGACGGTGCCCGACGGCGGCTTCTTCGTCTGGCTGAGCCTGCCCGGCGGCGTCGACACCTATCCCCTGCTCCATGAGGCCATCGAGGCGGGCGTCGTCTTCATTCCGGGAGCCGCCTTTTCACCGTCGGACGAACCCTCCAACAAGCTCCGCCTGGCCTTCAGCGCAGTGTCTGAAGCGGACATTGCCGAAGGCGTGCGACGCCTTGCTCCCGTCCTGCGCCGTGCAGTGGAGCAGGCTGCGGGGTAGCGGTTCCGCGGGTTACCGGTTTCTTCTGCGCCGTTCAAGGAACGGAAAAACCACGAGGAACAGGCCCAGGATAATCAGCAGCCGCCAGAAAGTCCCCAGCCCCGGGAAAAGTACGATCAGCAGGCTGGACACAACAAATGCCGCCACGAGCAGGATGAGTGTGCGCTTAAGGTCAATGGACGGAGGGCCGCCCCGGCCCTGGGGCCCGCGAGGATTAGTCATAATTCCCGATCGTATCCGGACCGCCGGGGCCTAAGCAGCACCGGCAGTCCGGAAACGGTCCGGCAGCAGGCTAATCGAGCAGCAGCGCCGGTTCCTCAAGGATTGAAGCGACGTCTGCGATGAACCTCGCGGAAAGGTCCCCGTCCACCACCCGGTGGTCAAAGGATCCGCCCAGGGTGGTCACCCAGCGCGGGACTACTTCGCCGTCCACGACCCAGGGCTTCTGCTTGATGGTTCCAAAGGCCACGATCGCAACCTCTCCGGGGTTGATAATCGGCGTTCCGGCATCAATTCCCAGCGCTCCGATGTTCGTGATCGTAAGGGTTCCGCCCCGCATGTTCTCCGGCGGGGTTTTCCCTTCCCGTGCGGTGGTTGCCAGGGAGTTCAGGGCAACCGCCAGCTCCTTCAGGGAGAGATCCTGGGCGTCCTTAATGTTCGGAACCATCAGGCCGCGGGGCGTAGCAGCGGCAATGCCGAGGTTCATGAAGTGCTTGACCAGGATCTCGTCGCCGGCCCAGGACGCGTTCACTGACGGATTGCGTGCGGCGGCCCAGATTACGGCCTTGGCCACGATCAGCAGCGGTGAGACCTTAATGCCCTCGAAATCCCGGGATGCCTTCAGCCGCTTGACGAATTCCATGGTCCGGGAGGCGTCCACATCCACGAAGATACTGGCGTGGGGGGCGGTAAATGCGCTCTCGACCATTGCCTTGGCAGTGGCCCGGCGTACGCCCTTGACCGGGATCCGCTCGATCCGCTGATCGGTGTGCGTTTGGGGCGCTGATCGGTTGGTGTCACCGGCGTCCTGCGCGGAGGTACGCTGCGCGGAGTAGGTGAGCAGATCCTGCTTGGTCACCTCGCCGCTCGCTCCGGTGGCCGGAACGTCCGCCAGATTGATGCCGAGGTCCTTGGCAGCCTTGCGCACCGGCGGCTTGGCCAGGACGCGCTGGACGAGCCGGGTGAGCGCGTCCTGCACGACCACCCCCGCAGCCTGCGGTGTCACGGCAGGGCGTGTCACAGCTTGCGGAGCGGCAGGCGCGGGTGTTGCTGCTGGTTCCGTCGGAGCCGCGTCCGGTCCGGCGGGCGGGCGGTTGGTCCGGGGACGCCGCTTCACGGCGTCGGCCTTGGGCCCGGTACCGGTAAGGGAAGCGCTGGGCTGTTCGTCGTCGCCCGCTGCCGCCGGAACGGGCGCGGGCGTCATGGGAGCTCCGGGCTGCTGGCCGGTTTCCTGCGCCGGGGAACCAGCCGCAACCGTAATGATCGGCGACCCGACGTCCACGGTCTGGCCCTCCTCCACGAGGAGCGCGGAGACGGTGCCTGCGTAGGGCGACGGCAGTTCCACCAGCGATTTCGCCGTCTCAATTTCGACGATGACATCATTGATCTCCACCGTGTCTCCGGCTTTGACCTTCCACTGGACAATGTCAGCCTCTGTCAGGCCTTCTCCCACGTCGGGAAGGTGGAAAGTTCTCTCAGTCATGGCTTCTCAATCTTTGTGGACGCATGGTGTGCTGCGGACGCGGGACGGGACCTTCGGTGCCGTTCAGTAGGCGAAGGACCGGTCCAGGGCGTCCATCAGTTTGTCGATGTCCGGCAGGTAGTGCTCTTCGACCTTTGCCACCGGATACGGCATGTGGAACCCGCCGACGCGGATCACCGGCGCCTCCAAAGACAGGAAGGCGCGCTCAGTGACCCGGGCCGCGATTTCACCGCCGATGCCGCCGAACGTGGGTGCTTCATGGGTCACGATCAGGCGGCCGGTCTTCCGGACCGAATCGGTGACAGTGTCAAAATCGATGGGCGAGATGGAACGCAGGTCCACCACTTCAATGCTGCGCCCGTCCTCCTCCGCCGCTTTGGCAGCGGCCAGTGCGACCGGCACCAGCGGCCCGTAGGTGACGATGGTGGCATCAGCGCCCTCACGGAGCACATGTGCCGCGTACGGATCCCCGGACGGCTTCCGGGTGTCAACATCACCCTTGAGCCAGTAGCGGCGCTTGGGCTCAAAGACGATGACGGGATCCATGCCGGTCATCGCCTGCTGGATCATCCAATATGCGTCCTGGGGATTGGACGGCGTGAGGATCCGCAGCCCGGCGGTGTGCGCGAACAACGCTTCCGGCGATTCCGAATGGTGCTCAATGGAACCAATTCCGCCGCCGTAGGGAATCCGGATGACCACCGGGGCGGTCAGGGCACCTTCGCTGCGGGAGTGCATCTTGGCCAGCTGGGTGGTGATCTGGTTAAACCCGGGGAACACAAAACCGTCAAACTGGATCTCGCACACCGGCCGGTAGCCGCGCAGCGCCAGGCCGATGGCCGTACCAATAATGCCGGACTCCGCCAGCGGGGTATCCATCACCCGGTCCGCCCCGAACTCTGCCTTGAGCCCCTCGGTCACGCGGTAGACGCCGCCGAGGTCTCCGATATCTTCGCCCATCAGCAGGGACTTGGGGTTTTCGGCCAGCCCAGCCCGCAGGCCGGCGTTGATGGCCTTGGCCATGGTCATGGTGCTCATGCGGTGGGCTCCTGGGAATCGGCGAAGCCGGCTTCATAGCGGCGGTGGAAGTCCAGTTCTTCCTGGATCAGCGGATGTGCCTCGGCGTAAACGTCAGTGAACGCATCAGCGAATCCGGGCGATGACATGGCCAGCACGTCCTCCCGAAGCTTGTCGGCCATGACCTGGCCGTCCTTGGCGACCGACTCAAAGAAGGAGTCATCGGCAAGCCCCGCGCTTCGCAGGTGCTTCTCCAGGCGGGTCAGCGGGTCACGGGAAACCCAGGCCTCTTCGTCGGCGCTCAGCCGATACTTTGTGGGGTCATCAGCAGTGGTGTGGGCACTCATGCGGTAGGTGAAGGCCTCGATCAGCACCGGCCCCTTGCCCGAGCGGGCGTGTTCGAGCGCCCATTTGGTTACTGCCCGGACGGCAACAACATCATTGCCGTCCACCCGGACGCCGGGGAAGCCGTAGCCCTTGGCACGGTTGGCCAGCGGGATCCGGGACTGCACCTCGGTGGGCACCGAGATGGCCCAGTGGTTGTTCTGGCAGAAGAAAACCACGGGCGCGTCATAGGAAGCTGCAAAGACCATTGCCTCGTGGACATCACCCTCGGAACTGGCGCCGTCGCCGAAATAGGCAACCGTGGCTGCTTCCGGGAGCTGCGGCTCCACCTTCCGGTCACGCGCCATGCCCATCGCATAACCGACGGCGTGGGGAACCTGGGCGGCCAGGACCAGCGTGTACAGGTGGAAATTAGCCTCCTTGGGATCCCAGCCGCCGTGGGAAACGCCGCGGAACCGGCGCAGAAGCGAGGACAGCTCCAGCCCGCGGGTCATCGCCACGCCGTGTTCCCGGTACGTGGGGAAGACGTAGTCCTGGGCCTGCAGGGCGCGGCCGGAACCGATCTGTGCACCTTCCTGGCCTGTCATGGGGACCCACATCACCAGTTCGCCCTGGCGCTGCAAAGCCGTGGCTTCCTGATCAAAGCGGCGGATGGTGGACATATCCCGGTACAGTCCGCGGAGCTCCTCGGCGCCGAGGTCTGCAGCGTAAGGGCTGTACACATCGTCCTTCAGGAGTTCTCCCTCGGGGCTGAGCAACTGCACCATCTCCGGACGTGCTCCATCCCCGGCAGGGCCGGCGGCCGCTCCGCCCGCGGCACTGCCGAGGTCAGCTCCGGGCAGGCCGAAGGAATCAGCGGCCTCCGTCCGGGCAGCCAGATGCTTCAGGTCCATACTTACTCCTCGCCGGGCCCAGATGACCTGCACCGCGCTAGATATATGCCCCGATGGGAATAGAACACCGGCAGGGCATATATGTGGAACGTTCTTCACTCAGCCTAACGAGCAGCGGCTCCCGGTCCGCACTTAGGACACGCTAGGAAACCAGGGGCCCCTTTGTATAAGTCGCACATAGAGCGAGGAATCGGGTGTTTGCCTCGTCCTCCCCGATGGTGACCCGAACGCCTTCGGAGCCAAAGGCCCGCACGGCGATGGCCTGCTGCTCCGCCAGAGCCGCAAACTCGGGGGTGTTGTCCCCCAGTTCCAGCCACACAAAGTTCCCCTGAGCCTCGGGAATCCGCCATCCGAGGGCCTTCAGGCCCTCAACCACCCGGGTCCGTTCAGCCACGAGTCCTTGTATTCTTTCCACAAGTTCGCCGTGGTGGCGCAGGGACACCACGGCGGCCGTTTCGGCCAACTGCGAGACGGCAAACGGGACAGCGGCAACGCGCAGGTACTGGGTCACGTGCGGATGTGACACGGAGTAGCCCACGCGCAGGCCGGCCAGTCCCGCGCCCTTGGAAAACGTGCGCAGCACCACCACGTTGGAGTACTTGCGGTACATGTCGATGCCGTTGACGGCCTCCGGGTCCCGGACAAAATCCTCGTACGCCTCATCGATTACCACGATCACGTCCGAGGGCACCTTTGCCAGGAAATCTTCAACCTGGACGGCGGTCAGGGCCGGACCGGTGGGGTTGTTGGGCGTGCACAGCAGGATCACGCGGGTCCGGGGGGTTATGGCCGCGGCCATGGCCTCCAGGTCATGGGTTCCATCCGCGCGCAGCGGCACCTGGACACTGTCGGCGCCGGACAGGCCAACACTGATGGGATAGGCCTCGAAGGAACGCCACGGGTAAATTACTTCGTCGGGAAGGCCGAGCGCATCCTGTCCGGCAAAGGTGGACAGCAGCTGGTTCAGCGCGCCCAGGCTGCCGCCTCCGGTAACGATGTCCTCTGCAGGAATGTCCAGGAAGGACGCGAGTTCAGTGCGGAGGGCTGTGGAGAGCGGATCCGGGTACCGGTTGATGTCCTGCCGGTTGCTGATTGCTTCGAGCACGGCAGAAAGCGGCGGAAACGGGTTCTCATTGGAAGACAGCTTGTAACTCTGCAGTCCGTCAATGCTGGCCGGCGGCTTACCCGCGGCGTAGCGGGGCAGCTTCGACATCACATTGCGGGGGAGGATCTCGGGTACCCGGACGTCAGCGGCGTGGTCGTCCTTTTCGGTGGTGGTCATAGGCTTAACCCTAATAGCCTCCGGGGGCTTTCGTGATCTGGGCCACCCGAACTCGGGAATTGCCGGTGTGCCAGCATGGAGCCATGCGCTTCCTGATTCAGATCATCATTAATGCCCTTGCCCTCTATGTGGCCGCGTGGCTGGTTCCCGGCATCACGGTCATCGAAACGGGAGGCGCCGTCACGGGCAACCCGACCGTGGATCTTGTCCTGGCCTTCCTCTTCATTGGTTTGTTGTTCGGCATTGTCAACGCCCTGATCCGGCCGATCGTCAAACTCCTTACCCTGCCGCTGACCATCCTGACCCTTGGCCTTTTCACCATCATCATCAATGCGGGAATGCTGATGCTGACCTCCTGGCTGAGCAGTTACACGCCGGTTGACTTCAGTGTGGACTCCTTCTTCTGGACCGCCGTCCTGGCCTCGATCATCATCAGCCTGGTCTCTCTGGTGGCCGGTTCATTGACCGGAACCCGGCGGTAACGGAGGCGCCTGGGGTGACCGCGAGGGTGTAGGCCGAGGCGCCGGCGCCGGCCTTGATGTCGCAGAAGCTCCGGGAGGGTGGCTGGGTTTCCTCGAGAACTTGAAGAGGCCACGCGTGGCGATCGACGCGGGCGGAATGATCTCCGCCAACGAGCCCAGGGACTCCCGCAGGGAAGGGTCTTGGCTGGCATCAGCTTCAGCGGCCAGTTCCAGGTACAAGTCCAAGTCGTGCGCCGGTCCGAGGCCGCCCGGGCTGCCTTCAGCCGGCGCAGGCTTCCGACCCGTCACCGTGATCCGGTCCGGTGTGTCAGGATTCATGGTTCCGTCCGTCCCCGGAACCCAATCCTGGTAATTCTCGAAATGCAGGACCGACACCCCGTCCGGCGTGCTCCTGTCCCCCGCCGGAGCGCCGGCCGTCACAATCATTTCAACGGAGAACTCACCGGACTCTCCCAGCCGGGCCCCCACATTCACTGCGTGAATCCCGCCCTGGCTGTAACCCACCAGGATCACCGCGTCATCCGCCGAGGCTCCCGCCAGACGGAGCGATTCCGCCACGGCGTCGGCAATGAAACGACTGTCCTCGGCACGGCCCTCAGCGTTGCCGTAATTATCAAAGGGGTTGGGTCCCACAAGAACGTCCCCGGCGTCCTGGGTACCGGGCAGAGTGACAACCCGAACGCGCCGTGTGCCTGTTTGCACGGTCAGGATCTCCACGACGCCGCGATCCGGTCCGTCCAACAGCACCTTGGAGCGCTCCAGGAGGGCGCGTGCCGTACCACGCAGCTCAATATCCACCTGCCCGCCCTGACCCCTGGTGACGTTGATGGGGCGAAGCTCTCCAAACCCGCGGCCCGCGAGCTGCTCCATTACTTTCTCTATGAGAAAGCCATTGAACGGCGGAACCATCAGTTCGCTCTCCACCCGGTCGGGCAATCCGCTGCCGCCGCGCCGCCACATTTCCAAACCCGCCGGCGCGCCCGCCAGCCAGGCCAGCCCCTCTGCCAGTCCTCCCTCAGCCTCCAGATAGTTCCGGGCAGCCTGGCGGAGATCGTCAGCCGCTTCCTCCACATCCCGCTTGTTCCGCGAAAGGTCTCTCAGAACAAGATCAACCGCATCGGCGGCCTCCCGGGCAGACGGATGCACGGGACTGGTGGTGCAGAGGAGCATGTACATATCCCTGCATCCTGTCCGCAGCGATGACAGCTGAGCGGCGGACTGATCCAAGGTTCCCGCCACCGAATCCAGTTCCCGGTACTCCACGGTCAACCCGCGTGCGCCGCCCCGGACATGAATCCCCGGCACTGAATTGTCCTCGGCAGACCACTGGGACGGCATCTAGTGCGTCTCAGTTCCTGCGGCACGGATTTTTTCCAGATGCCCCGAAACGGCGGCAGCGCAAATCTTCAGATCCTCCAGCGTTCCCGCAAGACTCTTGATGTGCCGGCTAAGGACCTCATCAAATTCCCGGGCCGCCGGAGAACGCCACTCCATCCTGCTGAGCGCCGGCAGGTCCTGTTTCATGCCCGCCAGTTTCTCCGCTGCCTCCGCCACATAGGCGGCAGCCTGTTCCGCCGCTTGAATATCACGCGGACTGGCCACCGGCTCCCCAAACATGTCCATCGATTCTCTCCATCCCTGACGCCGGAACACTCGTCCGCTGAATGCCGCTTCAGTTCTTTCATGCCGCAGCGCGCCACGGGCCACCCGCGCTTTCGCTGGGGAAAAAGAACCGCATCTTCGTTCCGCGCAGGCTCTGTGGAGGACAAGCATGTGCCTGCCGGGAACGGACACAGCGGAACGGGGCCCGGAACCGCCAAGTCACAGAGCGGGCCCTCCCGCCGGAGCATGAAAGAATTGCGGCATGGCTGAATCCGCTGCTCCCCGCGTCCCCCTTGCCTCCGTTACCCCCGCCATTGCCCTGGGCCCGTTGGATGGCCGGTACCGCGGCGTCACGGCTCCGCTGGTGGACTACCTGTCCGAAGCGGCCCTGAACCGCGACCGCACGCACGTGGAAGTGGAGTGGCTGATCCACCTCACCTCACATTCCGTCCTGCCGGGCACCTCGCCGCTGAGCACCGAGCAGCAGGCCCAGCTGCGCGAAATTGTCTCCGGTTTCGACGGCAACTCAATTGCCGAGCTTGCCGAAATTGAGCAGGTGACCGTCCATGACGTCAAGGCCGTGGAGTACTACATCGACCGCCGCCTGCCGGCGATCGGCATCGAGAACCTGACTTCCCTGGTGCACTTCGGCTGCACCTCGGAAGACATCAATAACCTCTCCTATGCACTGGGAGTCAAGGGTGCCGTCGAGAATGTATGGCACCCCGCAGCCCTCGACCTGGTGGACCGGATCACCGCCATGGCGGAGGAAACGCGTTCCATTCCCATGCTTTCGCGCACGCACGGGCAGCCTGCCACCCCCACCACGCTGGGCAAGGAACTGGCGGTCACGGCCCACCGGCTGACCCGCCAGCTGCACCGCATTGAAAAGACCGAATACCTGGGCAAGATCAACGGTGCCACCGGCACCTACGCCGCGCACTACGCCTCGGTGCCCGGTGCGGACTGGGAGCAGGTGGCCCGCAGCTTCGTGGAAGGCCTCGGCCTGACCTGGAACCCGCTGACCACCCAGATCGAATCCCATGACTGGCAGGCCGAGCTGTACGCGGACATTGCCCGCTTCAACCGGATCCTGCACAACTTCTGCACCGATGTGTGGAGCTACATTTCCATCGGCTATTTCAAGCAGATCCCCGTGGCCGGCGCCACCGGGTCCTCCACGATGCCGCATAAGGTCAACCCGATCCGCTTCGAGAACGCCGAGGCGAACCTGGAAATCTCCAACGGCCTGCTGGACACCCTGGCCTCCACTCTGGTGACCTCCCGCTGGCAGCGCGACCTCACCGATTCCTCCTCGCAGCGGAACATCGGGGTAGCCTTTGGCCACTCCGTGTTGGCCATTTCCAACGTGGTGAAGGGCCTCGAGCGCCTGGACGTCGCCGACGACGTGCTGGCCGCCGATCTGGACACCAACTGGGAGGTGCTCGGCGAAGCCATCCAGATGGTCATGCGGGCCGAGGCCATCGCCGGTGCTCCCGGTATGGACAACCCCTATGAGCGCCTGAAGGAACTGACCCGCGGACACCGGGTTGACGCGGATCGCATGCGTGAATTCGTTACCGGCCTGGGGCTGCCCGCCGAGGCCGAGGCCCGCCTGCTGGACCTCACTCCGGGCAAGTACATCGGCATTGCCGATTCCCTGGTGGACCACGTCACCAAATAGTCCAAAACGTACGACGACGGCGGGAGGCCGGGTTTTCCAACCCGGCCTCCCGCCGTCGTCATTTGACGGTCCGGCGCCGTTATTGTGGGCCCATGACCGGTTTCCCGCAGCTGCTCCACACCGTTTTGGACACGCCGGATGTGAGGGGGCTGGCGGAGTTCTACCGCCAGCTGCTCGGGCTGCAGTATCGCCACGGAGATGAACCCGCGCCGGGAGGCGCACCCGGCGACGTCGACTGGCTGGTACTGACCGACGCGCACGGCAACCGAAAACTCGCTTTTCAGCAGGCAACCCATCTTCGGCGAACCACGTGGCCCAGGCCTGATGTGCCGATGCAGATGCACCTCGACCTCACCGTTCCCGACCGTCAGGCACTCGAAGACCAGCATTCCAGGGCAATCGCGCTGGGGGCTGAACTTCTTTTCGACCGTACGGATGATCCCGATGAGCCGTTATATGTCTACGCCGACCCGGCCGGGCACCCGTTCTGCATCTTCGTCGCCTGAAGCAGACCCAAGACTAGTCCGCAGCAGCCAGCTGGCCGCAGGCGCCGTCGATCTCCTTGCCGCGGGTGTCGCGCAGGGTGGTGGGTATGCCGGCGTCGATCAGGCGGTTGATGAACTCGCGGGTCACGTGCGGTTCCGGCGAGGTCCAGATGGAACCCGGCGTGGGGTTCAGCGGAATCGGATTCACGTGCACCCAGCCGCGGCCGCGGGCGTTGAGCTTCTTGGCCAGCAGGTCCGCGCGCCACGGATGATCGTTCATGTCCTTGATCAGGGCGTACTCGATCGAGACGCGGCGGCCGGTGACGCGGTAGTAGTTGTACGCGGCGTCCAGAGCCTCGTCCACCTTCCAGCGGCTGTTGACCGGGATCAGCTCGTCACGCAGCTCGTCATCCGGAGCATGCAGGCTCAGCGCGAACGTGACCGGGATGTTCTCCTCGGCCAGCTTGTTGATTGCCGGCACCAGGCCCACGGTGGAAACGGTGATGTTGCGGGCGCTCATGCCCAGGCCCTCGGGAACCTCGGCGGCCATCCGGTGCACGGCATTCATCACGCGCTTGTAGTTGGCCAGCGGCTCGCCCATGCCCATGAAGACAATGTTGGTGACGCGCTCGGCGTCGTGCCCGCCGTCGCGGCGCTTGCCGCCCAGGCCGCCTTCCTTGATCACCCGGTTGGCCTGGACAATCTGGTCCAGGATTTCCGCGGTGGACATGTTCCGGGTCAGGCCGGCCTGGCCGGTGGCGCAGAACGGGCAGTTCATGCCGCAGCCGCACTGGCTTGAGACACACAGGGTGATCCGGCCGGGGTAGCGCATCAGCACGGACTCAACCAGCGAACCGTCAAAGAGGCGCCAGAGGAACTTGATGGTGTCGCCGTTGTCCGTGGTGAGCCGCTTCACTTCGGTCAGCAGCGTGGGGAACATTTCCTTCACCAAATCATCGCGGCGCTCCTTGGGGAGGTCGCTCATGGCTTCGGGGTCCGTGGTGTAGTGCTGGAAGTAGTGCACCGAGAGCTGCTTGGCGCGGAAGGCCGGCAGGCCCAGTTCCTTGAGCTTGGCCTGGCGCTCGGGCAGCGTCATATCGGCCAAGTGGGCCGGAGGCTGGGAAACACGCGGCGACTTGAACTGAAGCAGAGGACGGCCGTCGGGCTCCTTGGCCTGTTCCCAGCCCTCAGTGGCGGGCCGAACCTGCGTTTTCCGTGCCTGCAGCTGGGCCTTGGAGGTGCCAACCGGCTTGGACGGGGTTGCGGGGGAAGTTTCAAGGGAAGTCATCCCTTCTATTTTTGCACGCATCCGCATTCTCCGCTTTTCTGTTAGCCCACTTGGCACGATGCTGAAACACCGCTGAAACCGCCTGCTCCTAGATTGAAGGAAATGCCCGCTCCGGCACGCCCCCAGCAGGAGGTCTCCATGCTTGCCGACCAGCCACCGCACCTCACCATCCGCGAGGTGCCCTGGAGCAATCCCGTAGGCGCCGATCTGCGCGCTGCCCAGCAGGCGGAACTGGATGCACGGTTCGGGTCCTTTGACCATGAACCGGACCCGCCGTCCGCCGAGGACACCGCCGTGTTTCTCGTCGCCTATGACAAGAGTTCCGGCCAGCCGCTGGGCTGCGGCGGCCTGCGGCGGCTGGAAGAGTCCACCGCCGAAATCAAGCGGATCTACGTCCTGCCGTATGCCCGGGGGTCCGGAGTGGCCACCGCCGTGCTGACTGCCCTCGAGTACCGGGCCCGGGCCGCAGGCTACGCAGTCATCACGGCCGAAGCAGGGTCGGCCCAGCCGGACGGACGGCGGTTCTACCAGCACGGCGGCTACACGGTGGTGCCTAACTTCGGCCCCTACACCGACTTGGAGGACTCGGTGTGCTTTGCGAAGACCATTGACCCGGGCCGCTATCCGCCGGACTCTCCCGCCGCCGCGGCCCGTAACCGGATGACCCGGGACTGAAAGGAGCTCAGTAGGTGATGCGGTTCTCCGCCGCGGTCCAGGCGTCAAACGGCGAAGTGGCCGCAACCTCGTGCGGCTCCAGCTGCGTCACCTGCAGGGACCGGTCCGCCACCGGAGTCTCGAAGTACTCATAGAACACGGCGTCGTCGAACCCGGCGCGGGCGGCGTCGTGCCGGTCCGCCGCAAAGACCACCCGGTCCAGCCGTGCCCACAGGGACGAGGCGAGGCACATGGGGCAGGGTTCGCAGCTGCTGTACAGGACTGCACCGCTGAGGTCATGGGTTCCCAGGCCCGCTCCGGCAGCACGGATGGCGGTAACTTCGGCATGCGCCGTGGGGTCATGATTGGCCGTTACCCGGTTCACGCCCTCAAACACCCGTCCGTCCGGGGTGACGACGACGGCGCCAAACGGTCCGCCGCTTTTGGCCACATTGGCGGTGGCCAGGTTAACGGCACGGTCAAGGTATTCGGCGTCGGTGGTGGTCATGCGTATCTCCTTGGGTGCGGATAACCGGCGGCTGCCGCCGGCTCGGCCAGGTAGATAGCACCCGGAGGTGCCCGCCTTCGGCAGAACAAGGCTAGCACCCGGACGCACTGCTGCATCCGATGCCGCCCGCCGCTGCTCCGGGTTGAGAACTCTGGACTGGGGGGGCGCCCGTGTGGGAGCGTACAGGGACAGGCCTGGGCGCTCCGGTTGCTGTGTCCGCCCGGCCAATACCCCAAAGCGGTGCGATCGATTCCGGGAGGAACCCCCGATGGAACGCATGATTTTTCCGAACCTCGCCGTCATGGATCTGGCCAAATCAACGCAGTTTTACCGGGGGCTGGGATTTGTTGAGAACCCGCAGTTCAGCAATGAAGACGCTACCGCTATGGTCATTTCCGACACCATTGTGGTCATGCTGCTGAGGCAGGACTTCTTTCAGGGGTTCCTTCCCGAAGGAGACAGGCCGCATCTGCGGGCTGCCGGCAAGGAAGTCCTCAACTGCCTGAGCTGCGATTCACGCGAAGAAGTGGATGCCTTCCTTGAAAACTGCGCCAAGAGCGGCGGGGCCGTCTTCCAGCCGGCCCGGGAACAGATGCCGGGCATGTATTCCGGGGCGGGCACAGACCCGGACGGACACGTCTGGGAATTCATGTGGATGGATCCGTCCATCCCCGAATAGAACCGGCAGAGCACGGAAGGCAGCGCTTGTATCCCGTCATTTATCCGCATCTCCGGGTGGCCGATCTGGACCGGTCCACCGGCTTTTACATGGGCCTGGGATTTTCCCTTAACGAAAGACTCACCACTGCTGACCTGTCAGCCATGAACATCTCGGCCGCAATTGTCCTGGTCCTCGTGCCCAAGCCTGTTGAGCAGGTGACCCGAACCGCCCTGGCTCTTCCCACCCGCAGTGACGTTGATGAGATCCTCGCCGCCTGCCCGGAAAACGGCGGCAGGGTGACTTCCCGCGCCCGGCACCATGCCTCGGGCGTCTATTTGGGGACCGCCTCGGATCCGGACGGACACCTGTGGGATTTTTTGTGCTGGGACGACGAACCGTGGGCGGGAAACCTGTAGCCTCAGGCGAAACACTGACATTCATCAGAAGAAACGGCACGGCCATGGCCATAAGTTCAGGAACCGCAGAAGAAACGGGACCCGGGTCCCCGCACGCGGCGGACACCCAAGATGTAATCCGGGTCCGGGGAGCGCGGGAGAACAACCTCCGGGAAATCAGCGTTGAGATCCCCAAGCGCCGTCTGACTGCATTTACCGGTGTCTCCGGCTCCGGCAAGAGCTCGCTGGTTTTCAGCACCATCGCGGCCGAGTCCCAGCGGCTGATCAATGAAACCTACAGCGCTTTTGTGCAGGGGTTCATGCCGAACCTGGCCCGGCCGGACGTGGATCTGCTGGAAGGGCTCACCACCGCAATCATCGTGGACCAGGAACGGATGGGCGCCAATCCGCGCTCCACCGTAGGCACGGCCACCGACGCCAATGCCATGCTGCGCATTGTCTTCAGCCGGTTGGGCCAGCCGCAGATCGGCTCGCCCAACGCCTACTCGTTTAACGTCCCCTCGGTAAAAGCCAGCGGAGCCATCACCGTGGAACGCGGCGGCAGGACCAAGGCGGAGAAGGCCACCTACAACCGGCTTGGCGGCATGTGTCCGCGCTGCGAGGGCATGGGTTCAGTGAGCGACTTCGATCTGACCGCTCTCTATGACAGCAGCAAGTCCCTGAACGAGGGCGCGCTCACCATCCCGGGGTACAGCATGGACGGCTGGTACGGCCGCATCTACAGGGGCACCGGATACTTCGACCCGGACAAGCCGATCGCCAGGTTCAGCAAGCGGGAACTGCATGACCTGCTTTACAAGGAGCCCACCAAGATCAAGGTGGAGGGCATCAACCTGACCTATGAGGGGCTGATCCCCAAGATCTCCAAGTCCATGCTGTCCAAGGATCCGGAGGCCATGCAGCCGCACATCCGCGCCTTTGTGGACCGTGCCATCACGTTCAGCGTCTGTCCCGAATGTGACGGAACCCGGCTCAGCGCCGAGGCCCGCTCCTCCAAAATCAACGGCAAGAACATTGCCCAGGCATGCGCCCTGCAAATCACCGACCTCGCGGAATGGCTCCGCACCCTTCACGAACCGTCGGTGGCGCCGCTGCTGGCCGGGCTGCAGCACCTGCTGGACTCCTTTGCCGAGATCGGCCTGGGCTACCTCAGCCTCGACCGGCCCTCGGGCACCCTGTCCGGCGGGGAGTCCCAGCGCACCAAGATGATCCGCCACCTCGGATCTTCACTCACGGACGTCACCTATGTCTTCGACGAACCGACCGTGGGCCTGCACCCGCACGACATTGAGCGGATGAACCGGCTGCTCCTGCAGCTGCGGGACAAGGGCAACACGGTGCTCGTCGTCGAGCACAAACCCGAAACCATTGCCATTGCCGACCACGTAATCGATCTGGGCCCGGGGGCCGGGAGCGACGGCGGTACGGTCTGCTTTGAGGGCACCGTCGAGGACCTGCGCGGCAGCGGAACCGTCACCGGGAACCACCTCGATGACCGCGCCCGGCTGAAGGACACGGTGCGCTCCCCTGCCGGCGTCCTGGCGGTCCGGGGTGCTGCGGATAACAACCTCCAAAACGTCGACGTCGACATTCCTCTCGGCGTCTTCTGCGTCCTGACAGGGGTGGCGGGCTCCGGAAAAAGTTCCCTGGTGCAGGGATCGGTGGCCAGACGGGACGGCGTCGTCGTCATTGACCAGGGTGCGATCAAAGGGTCCCGGCGGAGCAACCCGGCCACTTATACCGGCCTGCTGGAACCGATCCGCAAGGCCTTCGCGAAAGCCAACGGTGTTAAACCGGCCCTGTTCAGCTCCAATTCCGAAGGCGCCTGCCCGGCCTGCAACGGTGCCGGCGTTATTTTCACTGATTTGGGAGTGATGGCCACCGTGGAATCCGTCTGCGAAGAATGCGGCGGCAAGCGGTTCCAGGCGGCCGTGCTGGAGTACACCCTGGGCGGCAGGAGCATTGCCCGGGTGCTGGAGATGACGGTGGCCGAGGCCGGGGAGTTCTTCGCCGGCAACGGGGAATCTCCGCTGCCGGCGGCGCATAAGGTCCTGGTCCGGCTTGCGGACGTCGGCCTGGGCTACCTGCGCCTGGGCCAGCCGCTCACCACGCTTTCGGGCGGCGAGCGCCAGCGCCTGAAGCTGGCGGCCCAGATGGCTGAAAAAGGAACGGTCTACGTCCTCGACGAGCCCACCACCGGCCTGCACCTGGCGGACGTGAACCAGCTGCTGGGCCTGCTGGACCGGCTGGTCGATTCCGGCAAATCGGTGGTTGTCATTGAGCACCACCAAGCCGTGATGGCGCACGCGGACTGGATCATCGACCTGGGTCCGGGGGCCGGGCACGACGGCGGCCGGATCGTTTTCGAGGGCACCCCCGCGGACCTCGCGGCCGGCAGGTCCACACTGACCGGCCGGCATCTGGCCGCCTATGTCGGCGCTTGAGGGCTAGCCCGCGGGCTGCACGCAGATGGTGTCCATGGTGACGGTCACGGCGCCGTCGCCCTCTTCCGCGGTCAGGGTGACCTGGATGCCCCCGGTCTCCTTGAGGGAGGCAGCGTGCGTGCCGCCGCAGGGAATGCGAACCGGGCCCTGGGGCAGGTCCACGGTCCAGCGGCGCATGTCGGTAAGCCCGTCGCCGTCGCACTCAATCCGCACCTCAGCACCGGTGGCGGTCCAGTCCGCCAAAATAGCGTTGATGCCTGCCTCGGCGGCGGGCAGATCTTCCAGCAGTGCCTCCGGCCGGAAGCCCTTGCGGCGCAGCGACTTTCCCAGCCGGTACACATCGGTGGAACCGTGCTCGGTAATGGTGGAGGTTTCGATGGCCAGGGCGTCAAAGTTCGGATTGCCCGCGGCGTCGGCCGGAACGTCCTTTTTCCAGGCCCCGGCAAGCTGCCGGTTCAATGCCAGCGACGCCAGGTGGCAGGCGGTGTGCCCCACGGAGAGGGCGCTCCGGTAGGCCGCGTCCACCTCGATCCGCACGGAGTCCCCTTCCTGCACGGCGGCATTGGGCGGGAGCACGTGTGCAACGGTGAAAGTCCAGCCCTCGGTGCCCTTCTTGACCGGAATATCAGCGCCCAGGAACAGCGCGGCTCCGTCGGTGGCCGCGACCACGGCGTCGCGCACCTCGTAGGAGTTCCCCGCGTCCGTGACCAGCACCGCACGATCCGCGCCCTGGTCCGGCCAGCCGGCATCGACGGGGTGAACGGCCGTGACGTCCAGCAGGACCACCCGGCTGCCGTCAGCCAGGTGCTCGGCGTGAAGGACCGTTCCCGTGGACTCCACGGCGCCGGAGGGATAAGTGACAGTTGTGTCTTCGGTAGGCAGGCTCACAACCCCACCCTACCGACAACTTTTCCGTCCCCGGCGTGACGGCCGTCACTGGATTCTTCGTATCGGACCACAGGGGGGTACAGTTCTAAGTACGACGCGGGGTGGAGCAGTTCGGTAGCTCGCTGGGCTCATAACCCAGAGGTCGCAAGTTCAAATCTTGCCCCCGCAACCAAGAAGACGGTCCTTATCGGTGAAAACCGATGGGGACCGTTTTGTTTAAGTACCCTGTCTCCCCGCCGGCGCCTGTGCCCGCCGGACGATTCCCCCGCAGTACGGACCGGACAGCCAAGAAAGTGTTGTCCCCGCCCTCCCCCTCCGGTAGGTTTGCGCACCATTGGACACTGCTGAAGGGCGGCCGGTACATGGATGCTGAAATAACCCTGAAGGTGGACGGCAGCGAACGGACGCTGACCGTTGATACCCGCACCACGGTGCTGGATGCGCTCCGGGACAGGCTGGGCGTAACGTCACCGAAGAAGGGCTGCGACCACGGGCAGTGCGGTGCCTGCACGGTCCTGCTGGACGGGCGCCGCGCCAACTCTTGTTTGACCCTGGCCGTGGCCCACAACGGAGCGGAGGTTCTCACCGCGGAGGGCCTGGCCGACGTCATTCCGGACGGCCACCTGCATCCGGTGCAGCAGGCGTTTCTGGAACAGGACGGATTCCAGTGCGGCTACTGCACCCCGGGCCAGATCTGCTCAGCCGTGGGCATCATTGAGGAAGCCGCAGCGGGGCATCCATCCGCTGCCACCGCGCATCTGGACACTGAAAGCGGCATCGACCTGACTGACGCTGAAATCCGCGAGCGGATGAGTGGAAACCTTTGCCGCTGCGGTGCGTACGTCAATATCGTGGCGGCCGTGCGGCAGGCCGCCGAGGCCGCAGCCACTCTCCGCAAGGGCCTGCCCGATCCACAGGAAGAGGCAGTTCACGACTCTCCCACCGCGGCCTCGATGCCCGCGCATCCCGAGGAGCGGGCATGATCCCCTTCGACTACCTCCGCGCCGAGGACCCGGCCGCCGCCGTCGCCCTGGTCTCCGCCAACCCCGACGCGGTTTTCCTGGCCGGCGGCACCAACCTCGTGGACCGGATGAAGCTCGGGATCGCCTCCCCCACTCTGCTGGTGGACGTCAGTCGGCTGCCGCTGGACACCGTGGACGTGCTCGACGACGGCCGGGTGCGGATCGGCACCAACGTGAGCAACTCCGACCTTGCCGCGAACACCTTCATCCGGCGCCGCTATCCGGCCCTGTCCTCCGCACTGCTGGCCGGGGCCTCCGGGCAGCTGCGCAATTTGGCCACCACCGGCGGCAACCTGCTCCAGCGCACCCGCTGCGTGTACTTCCAGGACCCCACCACCCCCTGCAACAAGCGCGAACCCGGGACCGGCTGTTCCGCCGTCGACGGCTACACCCGCTACCATGCGATCCTCGGCGCCTCGGAAACCTGCGTGGCGACGCACCCCTCGGACATGGCCGTGGCCCTGGCGGCGCTGGACGCCGCCGTCGTGGTGCTCGGCCCGGCGGGGGAACGGATCATTCCGGTGAGTGATTTCCACCGGCTGCCGGGGAATCAGCCGGAAAGGGACACCGTGCTGGAACACGGTGACCTCATCACCGCCGTCGAACTCCCGCCGGCACCCGCCCGGTCCGCCTACCGCAAGGTGCGGGACCGCGCGTCGTACGCCTTTGCCCTGGTGTCCGTGGCCGCGGCCATGGAACTGGAGGACGACGGCGCCTCGCCCCCGGTGATCCGGGACGTCCGGATCGCACTGGGCGGGGTGGCGCACAAGCCCTGGCGGGCCCTGCAGGCGGAGGCCGTGCTGCGCGGCGCGGCGGCAACGGAGGAAAACTTCCGGGCCGCCGCGGACGCCGAGCTGGCGGCCGCCGAGCCGCTGCAGGACAACGGCTTCAAAATTCCCATGGTCCGCAACACCCTGGCGGCAGTGCTGCGGGAACTGGCCGGGCTGGGAACCCCGGATGCCAGCGCCGAGGGAACCGATCATCCCGAGGGGCCGGACGGCCCCCGGGACGCAGGCTGGGAGGAACTGGACTCATGAGCAATTTGCTGCCCGCCCGGGCCATCGGCACCCCCTATGAACGGCTCGACGGCGAACTGAAGGTCAAGGGCACCGCGCCATACGCCTACGAGCAGCCGGTGGAGAACCCCCTGTATCTGTATCCCGTGCTCTCCACCATTGCCCGCGGAACCGTGCAGCGGGTGGAAACGGCGGCCGCGGAAGCCGTCAGCGGGGTCTTCACCATCCTCACCGCCGACACCGTGCCCCAGCTGGCGGATACCTCCGACCGGGAACTGGCAGTCCTGCAGGACAACCGGGTTGGTTACCGCGGGCAGATTGTTGCGGCAGTGCTGGCGGAGACTCCGGAAATTGCCCGCGAGGCGGCCGCCGCCGTCAGCGTGACCTACACGGAAGAGCCCTTCTCCGCCCAGCTGCGCAAAGACGCTCCGGACCTGTACGCCCCGGAGGAATTGAACGCCGGCACTCCCACGGACAGCAGTCAGGGGGACGCGGATGCCGCCTTTGAAACCGCCGCGCTGAAGATCGAGCAAACCTATTCCACCCCGGCCGAACACAACAACCCGCTGGAGCCCCATGCCACGGTGGCACAGTGGAACGGGCAGACGCTGACGCTGTGGGACTCCACCCAGGGCGTGCACGCGGTCAAAAGCACGCTGGCGCAGGTGCTGGGGCTCGAGGAAGAACAGGTTCATGTCATCGCCCCGCACGTGGGCGGCGGCTTCGGCTCCAAGGGCATGCCGCACGTGCAGGTGGTGATGGCTGCCCTGGCGGCGCAGGTCACCGAGGGGCGGCCGGTGAAGTTCCCGGTCAGCCGCCAGCAGATGTTCACCCTGACCAGCCACCGCACCCCCACTATCCAGCACATCCGGCTGGGGGCCGCCGACGACGGACGGCTCACCGCCATGTCCCTGGACATCGTGGAGCACACCTCACGGATCAAGGAATTCGCGGAACAGACCCCCGCACCGTTCCGGATGATGTACGCCTCCCCCAACCGGAGCACCACCACCCGCGTGGCGCCGCTGGACATCCCGGTTCCCTCTTGGATGCGCGCACCGGGTGAGTGTCCGGGAATGTTCGGCCCCGAGGTGGCCATGGATGAACTCGCCGCCGCTGCCGGGCTGGACCCCATTGAGCTGCGCCGCCGGAATGAGCCGGAGGTGGATCCGGAAACCGGGAACCCCTTCTCCAGCCGGCACCTGCTGGAATGCTTTGAACTCGGTGCCGAACGGTTCGGCTGGGACCGGCGGGTCACCCGTCCCCGCTCCGTGCAGGAGGACGGCTGGCTGGTGGGGCTGGGAACGGCCAGCGCCGTCTACCCGTTTATGCGCCAGCCCTCCAACACCGGGCGGATCCGCTACGAACAGGACGGCATTTATTCGGTGCAGATCGGAGCGGCGGACATTGGCACCGGCGCCTGGACGGCGCTGACGCAGATTGCCGCCGATGCGCTGGACGTGCCGATCGACCGGATCCGGCTGGGCATCGGCGACACGGCCTTCCCTGCCGCCTCGGTGGCCGGGGGATCTTCCGGAACGGCCAGCTGGGGCGGAACAATTATTGCCGCCGCGCGTGCGTTCCGGGCCGACCACGGAGAACATCCCTCCCCCGGGGCGCAGACCGAGGCTAACGCTCCGGAGGATCCGGATGCCGCGAACCTGGCCCTGTATTCCTTTGGCGCGCATTTCGCCGAGGTCCGGATCTCCGCGGACACCGGCGAAATCCGGGTATCCCGCATGCTGGGCGTTTTTTCCGCGGGACGGATTATCAACCCGCGGACCGCGCGGTCCCAGTTCCTGGGGGCGATGACCATGGGGATGGGCATGGCACTGCATGAGCAGAGCGTGCTGGATCCGCGGTTCGGGATCTTCGTGAACCACGACCTGGCCGAGTACCACATCCCCACCAACGCCGATGTGCTGGACATGGAAGCGCTGTGGATCGAGGACGTGGATGAGCATGCCGGACCGCTGGGAGCCCGGGGCATCGGGGAAATCGGAATTGTAGGCAGTGCCGCGGCGATTGCCAATGCCGCCTACAACGCTTCCGGAATCCGGATCCGGGACCTTCCGCTGACTCCGGACAAATTTCTGGAGTAACCGCCCGGTTCCGGACGGCCCGGGGAGAAGCAGCTATGCAACACTGGCGTCATGACTGCTGTGCGCCCCGCCTCCGCCCTCCTCACCGGCCGGTTTGTCCGGCTTGAGCCGCTGACCGCCGATCTGCTGCCGGACCTGCACCGCGCCATTGCGGCCCCGGACGTCTTTGCCGGCGGCTACGGAGGCGGACCGGCTGGGCTTCGCGCCGATCCGGATGCCTTCTCCGCCTGGGCTCTGACGTATTACCGATGGGATGAACTTCCCTTTGCGGTACGGCTGATCCGGGACGGGATCCCCGGCCCCGTGGTGGGCACCAGCACCCTCGCGGATTTGAACCTGCGGCAGGAGACAGTTCAGCTGGGCTGGACCGCCTACAGCCCGGCTGTCTGGGGCACTGCGGTCAACATCGAGACCAAGCTCCTGCTGCTCGGGCACGCCTTCGGTGCCGGATTCGGCCGCGTCAGCATCCAGGCCGATTCCCGCAACGCACGGTCCCGGGCCGCAACCGAGAAGATCGGCGGGGTCTTCGAAGGCATCCTCCGGCGGGAGAAGCTTCGCGCGGACGGCACCTGGCGCGACACCGCGGTGTATTCAATACTCGCCGCGGAGTGGCCCGGAGTGCGGGCCGGGCTTCAGGGCAGGCTGAGCCGCTTCACCGGCGCCGTGAAAACCACAACTGCGGAAACCAATGCCGCGGAATCCGTCTCCCCCATTCAGGAGTAGCATTTCCGCCACAACAGCATTTCGGCGACGGCGCCGGAAGCAAACGTGAGGACAATCGTGAGCAGCAACTTCGGGGACTACCAGCTGGGCATCTACCTGAACGGTGCACGGGGCACGCTGCCGGATCTGCCGATGGGTTTTGCCGCCACGGAGGAGCTCGCGCAGGTCAGCATGGACCCCCGGACACTCGGCTACGTAGCCGGCGGCGCCGGCGATGAACACACCCAGCGGACCAACGTGGCCGCCTTCGAGCGGCTGGGCATCATGCCGCGAATGCTCGTTGGCGCCCGGCAGCGGAACCTGGGGATCGATCTGCTGGGACATCAGCTGCCGACGCCGCTGTTCTTCGCGCCCGTGGGAGTCCTGGGTGCGGTGGCGGACGACGGCGACCTGGCCGCAGCGGCGTCGTCGGCTGAGCTGGGCATCCCCATGGTGGCCTCCACGCTGGCCTCCGCGCCCCTGGAACAGGTTCGTGCCGCGGGAGGCGACACCCCCGGGTTCTTCCAGCTCTACCCGCCGGCGGACCGCGAACTCGCGGAAAACCTGGTGCACCGGGCCGAGGCAGCGGGCTACGCGGGAATCGTCATCACGCTGGACACCTGGGTGAACGGCTGGCGTCCGCGGGACCTCAGCGCCGCCCACCTGCCCATGCTCTCGGGCCAGTGCCTGGCCAATTACCTCACCGATGACCGGTTCAAGAAGCTGCTGGCGGAACAGGGCTCCACCGACCCCGCCGCCGCGGTGATGCTCTGGGCCTCATTGTTCGGCAACCCCTCCATGACCTGGGAGGATCTGGCCTGGTTCCGCTCCCTGACCTCGCTGCCCATTTTGCTCAAGGGCATCTGTTCTCCGGAGGACACCCGGCGCGCCCTCGACGGGGGGATGGACGGCATTTACTGCTCCAACCACGGCGGCCGGCAGGCCAACGGCGGCATCCCTGCGATTGATTGCCTGCCCGGCGTGGTGGAAGCGGCCGACGGCGCCCCGGTCCTCTTCGATTCGGGGGTCCGTTCCGGGGTGGACGCGCTTCGTGCGCTCGCCCTCGGGGCAACCGCGGTGGGAATCGGCCGGCCTTACGTCTACGGGCTGGCAGTGGGCGGCCAGGCGGGAATCACGCACGTGATGCGCAGCCTGCTCGCCGAAGCGGACCTGACCATGGCGGTCAACGGCTATCCGGACCTGGCTTCCCTGCGCGGATCCCTGCACCGGCTCTGAGCAGCCCGCCTCAGCGTGCCTGTCCTTGTCTTCGCCGCTTAATCGGCTGTCGGGAAACCATCCCGCGGCCACCAGGCGGGCAGCAGGTGAACCAGCGAAGCCAGCCAGGCTTCGACGTCGTCGTCCTCCCGGACCACCCATTGCTCAATCCACGAGGCGTAGGCCCCACCGAAGAATGCAGCAATGACCTCCGGGTCCACGGGCGGCACCAAAGAGTAGCCCTGCCACACATACAGCGAGAGCAGGAACCGCCGCGCCAGATTGTCCGCCAGAACGCCCGTGAACGTTCCGGTGTGGAAGAGCGCGCGGTACACCCGTTCCTCTTCACGGGTGTGCTGCAGGATCAGCCGGACGGCGTCGACATACAGGGTGCTGATTTCCGCAACGGTTTTGCCGGTGCCCCGCTGGTCCAGCACGTCCACCGTGCCCAGCCGGTCCACCACGCCTGCATAGACGCAGGCAGCAAGCTCGTAGATGTTGCGGTGGTGGCCGTAAAAGGTGGTGCGGTGCACCCCGGCCTGCTTGCAGAGGGCGGAAACGCTGATATCTGCCAGATCATGATCGCGCAGCAGTGCCAGCAGACCGGCCTCCAGTGACTCCCGGGTACGCGCGGTCCGCGGCTCTTCCGGGGCGGGGCGCCGCAGCGCAGGGAAAAGTTCCGGTTCAGACATAGGACTTATCTTCTCAGATACACGGAAGGGCCCCGCCGAAGCGAAGCCCTTCCGTGCCGCGGCGCTGGGGGACGCCGCAAGCTTATGTGTTATCCGTCAGTGGTTTGCGAGTCCGGCGGTTTCGCCGCCGTCCACCACAAACTCCGCTCCGGATGAGAACGACGAATCGTCGCTGGCCAGGAACAGGACCATGTTGGAGACTTCCTCAGCCTCGCCCATGCGGTGCAGGGCCACATGGTTCATGGGGTTCTCCATGCCCTCGGTCATCGGGGTCTTGATAACGCCCGGGTGCACCGAATTCACGCGGATCCCGTACTTGCCCAGGTCCAGGGCCACCGACTTGGTCAGGCCGCGCACGGCGTACTTCGTGGCGGTGTAGCCCGGCAGCTCCACGAAACCCTGCAGGCCTGCGGTGGAGGAGATGTTGATGATGGAGCCCGCCTTGGATTCCTTCAGGGCCGGAATGGCGGCCTTGATGCCCAGGAAAACGCCGGTCAGGTTGATGCCCACAATGGCGTTCCACTGATCGAGGGTGAAGTCCTCAATATGGCCGAAGTTGGCGATGCCGGCGTTGTTGACCAGCACGTCCAGTCCGCCGAACTCGGTAACCGCCGTCTGGACGGCCGCTTCCCAGTCCTCGGGCTTGGTGACGTCCAGGTGGACATAACGGGCGTTCTCGCCGAGCTGTTCGGCCGTCTTCTGCCCCTCGGCATCCAAGATGTCGCCAATGACGACGCGTGCGCCCTCTTCCACGAGGCGACGGGCATGCGCGGATCCCATGCCCCGTGCGCCGCCGCTGATCAGTGCTACTTTGCCGCTTACGCGTGCCATTTCAAATCTCCTTAGGTGTGAACACGATGTTCTCAGTTATTCAACACCTGTCGAAAAGATTGTAGTCCGAAAATGCCAAGAGTGTGGCACGCAAGACACGCGGGCGTGTTGCAGCTCCTACCCGGCCGGTTGCCGCCCCGCCGCCGGACGCAGCCGGTGCCGGGGCGGCAGCGGAATAATCGCCGAAGTCCGGCGCTGGTACTGGACGTAGTCCGGATACCGCGAGCGCGAGATGCTCTCCGTAAACACCGTGGATCCGACAAAGAGGAGGGTCAGCAGCACGGCGCCCAATACGGTCCAGTGCAGCCAGCCGCCCGTGGCCGTCACCGCAAACCCGTAAAACAGCCACCACTGGGCCTGTTCGAAAAAGAAATTGGGGTGGCGGGAAAAACGGAACAGCCCTGTTTGGCGGAAACCCGGCCGGGGGGTTCGTCCCGCTTCCCGTTCAGCGGCTTTCCACTGGTGAAAGTCCCACTGCTGCTGATCAGCCGCGGTCTCTCCGGCCAGGGCAGCCATAAACAGCACCGCCAGGACCCAGTCCCCGGCGTTGAGCGGAGCGCTGTGGTCATAAACGGTGAGGGCCGGCAGTGTCATCAGGAAAATGATGATGTTTTGGTAGACACTGATGAACACCAGATTGAAGGCGGCGAACTGCCACGGCTTTAGACGCCGGCGGAGGATCGCCCAGCGGTAATCTTCACCGCCGGGCGCATAGCCGCCCTTGCGGGCGAAGTTGAATGTCAGCCGGGCGCCCCACAAAGTTACCAACACCGCCATCAGCACCAGCCGCGGCGCAAAGTCGGATGCCGCAGCGAAAACCCACACATACGCAAGGGGAACCAGGGACCAGATGCGGTCCGTCCACGAGTACTCCCGCGTTATCAGGGACAGCACCCAGGTTCCGGCACAGGCGGCGGCAAGGATCCACAGGCAAATCAGAACCGGGTTCATCACTGGAGACTACGCGCGCGGGCAGCCAGGGGGAACGCCGCCGGCCCGAAGCCTGAACGCAAGCCGCCGGTTAGGCTGCCGCGGCGGATCCCGCTCTGAAGCCCCGGACGACGGCGGCTGGTAGCCTCGGCCCATGACCTCGCTTTCCCTGCGGCCCTGGCTGCAGTCCGACGCCGCAGCCCTGGTAGCCGCGTACCTCGGCAGCCCGGATCTGGAGCACCAGCTCGACGCCGGCGCCGGAACGCGGGCAGGCGCGCAACAGGTCATCCGGAAAGACCTGGGCTGGGACCCGCAGGCCGCCTGCAACCTGGCCCTTGAGGTGGACGGTGCAGTGGCGGGAAACGTGGGCATCAGCAACATCAATGAACGCCACGGCACGGCGTGGACATACTACTGGCTTGCGGCGCCGTCGCGGGGAAGAGGTTTGGCGGCCCGGGCGGCAGCCTCGCTGGGTAACTGGGCGCTGACGGATCTGATGCTCCACCGCTTGGAACTGGGGCACCGCACCAACAATCCCGCCTCCTGCGCGGTGGCAGGAGCCGCCGGGTTTAAGCCGGAGGGAATCCAGCGTGCGAAGCTGCGCTACGGAATGGAACGGTTCGACGTCGAAACACACGCCCGGCTCGCCACGGATCCGCCGCCGGCCTTGCCCCTGATCGAATTGAACCTGCCCTGAGCGCCGGAACCTGCGGGGAAGTTTCCGGGTCCGTTAGGCCTTCCGGCAGTTCAGGAACCGGAGAAGGCCACGTACCTGCAGTGGTTTCCGCTGGACGCGCTCCCGCCATTGGTGGTTCCGCACGAACGCCTGGTGTTCCATGGACTGGCACGGAATGAGCTGGCACCCTTTTTGACTGTGGGTTTTGATTGGCGGGTTCCCCGCAACGATTAGTCCTCGGCGCCCGTGAGGCTGACTTCGAGCTGGCCGCCGCGGACCCGGGTCTGGAATACCGGCTGCGGCGCCGTGGCCGGACCCCGCATTACTTCGCCGCTCTCAACCGAGAAGGTACTGCCGTGCCAGGGGCAGACGACGCACAGCTGGCCGCCGGTTTCCTGAAGGTGCCCTTCATGCAGCGGTCCCCCCAGATGGGAGCAGGTGTCCGCCAGCACCGAGACGGCGGCCGCGCCCGTTCCCGCGCGGCGCAGCACCATCAGCGGAATGCTGCCCAGTGAGGCCGCCCGCGGCTGCCCGGCCGCGAACGCCTCCACGGGGCCGAGCGAGTGCCATCCGGCGGGGACTTCTTCCGAAAGATCTTCGTTGCGGTTCACTCCCGCGCCCTGGCGATAGGAGAGGTGGCCGCCGAGGAAGCCGCCGACGCCGGAAACGGCCAGGCCGCCGAAAGCCAGCATCTTTCCCTTTCCATGGTCGCCGCGGTTTCGGGCCAGCCACGAGGCGGCGTACAGGACGGTGGCAACGGCGTTGCTGGCCTGATGCACTATCCCGGTTCGCTGCTGCGGCGTGTCCAGCTGGGAAAAGTCGGTGACGCCGGTCAGCGCCGAGGGAACCGCCGACAAAACACCCAGACCGACCAGCGTTTTGGCGGCCCTCCGGTTGCCCGGCAACAGATCCAGGACAGCCGCGGAAACCCAGGCACCCAGCGGAACAACCACCATCAGCGGATGCACCGGATGCCCCAGCGGAACGCCGTGCAGCGCATCGGCGACCTTCCCCGAGGGCACCGCCTTCTTGACCAGCCCGGCCACCGCTCCTGCGGCGGGATCCAACCAGGCCGCCCCTTCAAGCTTGTCGACGTAATGAACCAAAGGCAGACGCGGCATGTTGTTCTCCTCAGACGGCGCTGGTGGAATGTTCAACAGAGTAACCACCGCCGTCGCCGGGCACCACCGTATTTGATGCCGGCGGCCATAAAGGCGGAAGCTCTACGGACAGCATGTGGTGACGGGAGCCTTCCACGTCCGGTGGCTGCGGACCCCTGCAGGGGAATGGCCTGAAACGGCTGAAAGGGGACAAACCGGGCACCCGTCCGGCACAATGGCGCCATGACTTCGGGGGATGACACTGGCGCATCAACGCTGACGTTCCGGACGCGGATGCCAACGCGGTACCGGCTCCTTCTCGGTTTCCTGGGACTTGCCGTCCTGGCCGGGACCGCAGCTGGCGCCGCCGAAGCCGGCGCGGGTGTCCTGCTGCCCGGACTGCTCGTCGCCGCGATCATCGCCCCCATCGTGATGATGCGCGCGCGGATCCGCGTGGGACCGCAGAGCCTTCACATCCGCGTGGCCGGCATCATCTCCACCGAGGTTCCCTACCGCGAGATTACGGCCATCTCCGCAGGCCCGGTCACCGGCCTGCGCGAGGGCATGGGCCTGCGCATCCTTCCGGAAGGCACCGGCTACCTTGTGGGCGGACCGTCGGTTCGCATCGGCTGCAGGTACACCGACGTGCTGGTGTCCTGCAGCGAGCCGGACCGGCTGCTCGCCGCCGTCGCACCGCTGCTGTCTGCCGGCCGGAACCGGACCTAGTACCGGCTGCCCTCCGGCTGGGGAGCATTGTTGAGCATGGCGAGGTTCTCGTTGCTGAGCAACAGGAGCGCGGCGGCCGCGTTCTCGCTCAGGTATTTGGGTGTCTTGGTGCCCGGGATGGAAACCACCCGGCGGCCCTGCGCGGCCACCCAGGCCAGGGCCACCTGCGAAGGCGTCGCTCCGATCCGTTCGGCCACCTGGTGCACCCGCTGCACAATCGCCAGGTTTGCCTTGAGGTTCTCCTGCTGGAAGCGCGGAAGCCTGCGGCGCATGTCATCAGCCGGCAGTGAGTCAAAGGAGGTGAACCGTCCGGTGAGGAAGCCGCGGCCCAGCGGCGAGAAGGCCATGAACGCCATCCCATGCTCCTCGCAGTAGGGCACGACGTCTGCCAGCCGGTCGCGGGTCCAGAGCGAGAGCTCGGACTGCACCGCCGTCACCGGATGGATCTTCCGGGCGAGCTCGATTTGCTCCACACTCACCTCGGACAAGCCGATTGCGCGGGCTTTCCCGTCGGTAACGGCCTGAGCCATGGCACCCCAGGAGTCCTCCAGCGGGACCTGCGGATCAACCCGGTGCAGGAGGTACAGGTCCACATGGCCGGTGCGCAGCCGGCGCAGGCTGGCGTCGATGGACCTGCGGATGTGTTCGGGGCTGCCATTCCTCACCATCCCGGGCACAGTCCCGGGGGCCGGAGCCGCGTTGCTGACTTCCAGTCCGACCTTGGTGGACAGCACTGCCCGTTCCCGGTAACCGTCCTGGAGCGCCCGTCCCACCAGTTCCTCGTTGGTGTACGGCCCGTAGACATCGGCCGTGTCAATCAGGGTGGACCCCAGGTCAACGGCGCTGCGGATCACCGATATGGAGGTTTCGTCGTCACGTTTTGCCTCCATGTCATACGCGTAACTCATGCCCATGCAGCCCAGGCCGATGACGCCGACCTCCGGCCCCTGAACTCCCAGCGTGGTGGTGCGCATAACAGGCTCCTCCGGTGGTTCGGCATCCGTTGACGGGGCCTAAAACGCGGGCCACTTCAAGGCTAGGAGGCCTGACCGGTTCCCGGGAAGGGTTCCTCCGGCAACCGGCTCGGAACCGGTCAGCCGCTGAAAGCGGTCCGGATAAAGCGGTCCGGTAAAGCGACGGTGCCGCCCTCCTCCAAACGGAGAAGGGCGGCACCGGGTACTGCGGAACTGAAGGGATCAGCGGCGGGCGGAGACGGCGTCGTCCGCTTCGGAAACAGCCGGCCCCGTGCCCGCTGTTTCCCCGGGTGACGCCGGCTGTCCATCCTCATGCGGGTGGCGGCGTTCCAGGGATGCACCCTCGACGTCGACATCCGGCACAATCCGGTCCAGCCACTTGGGCAGCCACCAGGCCTTGTCTCCGGCCAGGTGCATAAGCGCCGGAATCAGCAGCATCCGCACCACGAAGGCATCCAGAAGGACACCGAAGGCCAGCGCAAAGCCAATGGGCCGGATCATGGTGCTGTGCGAGAAGATGAAGCCGCCGAACACGGACGCCATGATGATGGCTGCGGCGGTCACCACTGAACGGCCGGCCCGCACACCCTGGACCACGGCGACACGCGCCGGGGCTCCGTGGGCGTAGGCCTCGCGCATGCCCGATCCCAGGAAGAGCATGTAGTCCATGGCCAGGCCAAAGAGAATGCCCACGAGGATGGTCGGCAGGAAGCTCAGGATCGGGCCGGGGGTCTCCACGCCGAAGACGCCGGAGAGCCAGCCCCACTGGTAGATGGCCACGACGCCGCCCAGGGCTGCGAAGTAGGACAGGATGAAGCCCAGGGTCGCAATCACCGGCACGAAGATGGAACGGAAGACCAGGATCAGGATCAGCAGTGACAGGCCCACCACGACGCCGAGGTAGATCGGCAGCGCGTCGGACAGCTTGTCCGAAATGTCGATGTTGCCGCTCGCGGATCCGGCCACGCCAATCTCATACTTGCCGTCCAGCGGGGAAAGGTCCCGGAGGGCGTGCACGAGGTTTTCCGTGGACTCACTGGTGGGTCCTTCGGTCGGAACCACCTGGAAGGCAGCCACCGTCCGGTCCTCGGAGGTGCCGATCGGAGCAACTGCAGAGACGTCCTGCTGATCGAACAGGGACCGGGCAATTTCTGCCTGGGCTGCTGTGGCTTCTTCTTCTGTGGGCTCCCCGGGCAGCTCTGCCACTACCAGCAGGGTGCCGTTCTGGCCTTCACCGAATTTCTCGGAAACCGCAGCGTAGGCCTGGTACTGGCTGGAGTCATGCGCCTCGGAGGAACCGTCCGGCAGGTTCTGCCGCAGGTCCAGCGCAGGGATCGCGATCAGCAGCAGTCCCGCGACGGCGGCGACCACGGTAAGGATGGCGCGTCCGGTGCCCATGGGCTTGGCAGGCACACTCTCGGGACGGCCGTTTCCGGCTGCCGGGCCGTCCGCTGTCGCGGCTGAGTGCTTGGGGCCGCGGCGGGCGGCATCGCCGTGTCCCTCGAGGGCGGCACGTTCCTTGCGGCTGAGCACGCGCATGCCGGCGATCTTCAGCAGGGCCGGCGTCAGGGTGACGGCGATCAGCACGGCAACCGCAACGCAGGCTGCACCAACGGTGCCCATCAGGCCCAGGAAGGGAATCCCGGTGACATTCAGGGCCAGCAGCGCGATGAACACGGTGGCGCCGGCGAACACCACGGCATTGCCGGAGGTGCCGTTGGCCAGGGCAATGGATTCCTGGATGGCGTAGCCGGACTTCAGCTGGCGCCGGTGCCGGTTGACGATGAACAGGGCGTAGTCGATGCCGACGGCCAGACCGAGCATCAGACCCAGGATGGGGGTGATGGAGGCCATTTCGACGACGCCGGAGAAGGCCAGCGCGCCCAGGGCACCGATGCCGACGCCGATCAGCGCGGTCAGCAGCGGCAGCCCGGCGGCGATGAAGCTGCCCAGCATGACCACCAGCACCACTGCGGCGACGGCGAGGCCCACCACTTCGCCAACACCGAAGAGGCTGGGGACGGCTGCGGCAACTTCAGCGGAGTAGTCCACCTTGACGCCGTCGATCGGCTCATCCTCGAAGGCGGCCACGAGAGCGTCCTTCGTTTCCTGCGTCACTTCCATCTGGGTCTCGCTGAAGACCACGTTCACCACGGCGGCGCTGCCGTCTTCGGAAACGGTGCGGATTTCCTTGGCCATTTCCAGCAGTTCGGCGCCCTGCTCGGCAGGAAGGGCCTGTGCTTCAAGATCGGCGCTGGAGGCGTCGAGTTTGGCACGGATGGCGTCCAGGGCAGCCTGCTGCGCATCCAGCCCGGCCATCATTTCTGCCGGGGCTCCGGAAGCCTCAGCCTGCGCACGCGCGGCATCAAGCTGGGCCTGGCCGGCGTCGAGCTGAGCCCGTGCCTGCTCCAGCTGGGTGCGGCCGGCGTCGATCTGTGCCTGCCCCTGGGCCAGCTGCTGGGCCTGGGCGGCCCGGTCAGCCTCGGTGGCAAAGGGGTCGACGACCGTTTCCACGCCGTCAAGTTCTCCCACCTTGGTGACCAGGGCGGAGATCTCCTGCTGCTGTTCCGGGCTGAAGGCGGAGCCGTCTTCAGTCTGGACAATTACCGAACCCGCTCCGCCGGAGGCCTGCGGAAGTTTTTCCTGGAGGCGTTCGGTCACCTGCGTGGTGGGGGTGTTGGGGATGGAAAATGAGGTGGCCAGTGTGCCGCCGAAGAGCGCAAATGCCGCTCCGGCAACCACCAGTACTGCGATCCAGACCGCCAACACGGTACGGGCACGGCGTGCAGCCGCCCGGCCTAGTCGGTAGAGGAATTCAGCCATGAGAGTCCTAACAGGGGGTGGACGGGATAGGGAAGTTTTAGGCCATTTGCCTGGGCGGCGATTCGGTGCCGTGGCCGTTCCGGACTGCTCGGATGAGCCGTTCCAGGTGCCGGGTCCAGACCTCGCGTGACTGAGGCGTATCCACGGCGGCTGTTTCCGCGGCCCAGTGGTGGTACAGGACCCCCACGCCGCCGGCGACGGATCCCACCAGGAGGTGGACGGCAAGTTTGTCCGCGTCCGGTCGGCGGCGGAGCATAGCGGCCAGCAGCCGGTTGCTCACCTCCGTAAAAACGCGGAGGGTCATCAGCGCCTGGCGCGGGGACGACTCTTCGTTGGGTCCGCCCAGCATGCGGGTCAGGTAGGCCATGGGAGCCACCAAATCGGTAGAGCGGAATGCTTCCGCCACTTCTTCCATCATCGATGCCTCGGTGCCGCCGCCCTCCGGCGGCACCTCCGCCAGGGTTTCGACGACGGCGTTGAGCACGTCGCCGCACACTTCAATCACCACGTCATCCACTGAGGAGAAATGGTTGAAGACGGTGCGCCGGGAGACATCCGCGCGCACGGCCAGCTCATCCACGGTGAAGTCGATTCCCGTCCGTTCCTCCATCAGCGCTGCGGCGGCATCGACAATGGCCTGCCGGTGGCGGCTTTTAAGGGCGGCACGGCGGTCGGGGGAAGAGTCTGGCAGCACGCTTCTACACTAAGTGCACCGATGCACTAGGTGCAATTTCTTTATGGGGCTTCTTCGGAGAGCATACGGGCCGGCCCGGCCGCGGCGGCGGAGGGTCACGCCGGCTTCACTGCCGCACCCTTCACAACGCCGGCAATACGGTCCAGGGCGCCGGCGGCTTCCGGGGTGAAGGCAGCCGCCACATAAACGTGGAAACCGTCCGGGGCAACCTGCAGTTCCACGGGCGTCCCCGCGGCCGCTGCCTTGGCTGCGAACCGCTCAGCGTCCGGCAGCAGCAGGTCGCTGCCGCCTTGGAAAAGAAGGATGGGAGGGAGGTCTTCGAGGGTGTCATTGACGGGGCTGACCCGCCACGAGTCCAGGGGCAGGCCGTCCGCCCAAAGCCGGGCGGCATAGAGGAGCCCGGGGACGTCCAGCAGAGGATCATGCCGCTGCAGCCGCTCAATGGCTGGGTTGGTCATACTGCAGTCCACCCAGGGAGCAACCAGGAATACGGCGTCGGGCCGGGCTTTCCCCCGGTTCCGGCGGTCTATCAGGTGGGCCAGGGCCAGGCCGCCGCCAGCCGAATCGCCGGCCAGGAAAAGGGGGGCTCCGGGCGAGCGGCGGCGGATGCCTTCACATACCGCATCGACAAACGGCAGCGCCTCCGCCACGGAGTGCTGCGGCGCCAGGCCGTACAGCGGCACCGTAACCGTTGCCCCGGTACGCCGGATGATGGCCGAAATAATCCACCAGTGCGGCCGCCGCAGCGGAAAGACGTAGGCACCTCCGTGCAGGTACATCAGCTCTGCACCGGACGGAAGACCAGTGCCGGACGGATGCCGGGGTGTCAGGGTGATGACCGGAAACCCCTCAACCGTGTTCCTCCCGACGCGGCATCTGCGGCGGAGGGCCAAGGGGACGTTCGGGGAGCGCCGCCGGCCGGCGGTGCGCCGGACCGCTTCCTCCGTCCGAAAGGGCCTTGGTGCCGCACTCAGGGCCAGCCGTACAAGCTTCATGCGCAGGGACATGGTTACGCTCCGGTTTTTTGGCGGCTGATTGGGTGGAGTTCACCTCAGGGTACCGGCGCAACACCCTGTGTGCGACGCTCGAATTACCGCAGCTGTCCGGGCTCAAGGCCCATAGCGAAGGAGATCCCATGACCACCATCCTGGTTGTCGGTGCCACCGGCAGCATCGGCCATCTGGTGGTCGCGGAAGCACTGCGCCAGGGGTACGCCACCCGGGCCCTGGTGCGGAACCGGGCCAAGGCGTCCCGGCTGCTGCCCGAGGATGCCGACGTCGTCGTGGGGGACGTGACCCGGCCCCAGACCCTGCAGGCGGCGGTGGAGAGAGTTGATGCCGTCATCCTCACTCTGGGGTCGGAAAGCGGGGAAAGTGCCGAAAGCGTCGACTACGGCGGAGTACGCAATGTGCTGGAGGCGCTGGCCAACCGGCAGGTCCGGATTGTCCTCATGACCGCCATCGGGCTGACCAGCCGTTCCGGCAGTTTCGCGGAAATGCTCGACTGGAAGCGCCGTTCGGAGCGCCTGGTGCGGGCCAGCGGCCTGCCCTACACCATTGTTCGGCCGGGCTGGTTCGATTACAACGATGCCGGCCAGCAGCGCCTCGTGGCCCTGCAGGGGGATCCGAGGCACACCGGAACACCGGCCGACGGCGCAGTGTCCCGCCGCCAGATTGCCCAGGTTCTGGTGCATGCAGCCGGTTCCGGGGAAGCGGTGGGCAAGACCCTGGTGCTGATCTCGGAAACCGGCTCCGCCACCATCGACTTCGACGGGTTCTTCGCTCCGCTGGAACGTGATCCGCAGGGTGCTTTGGACGGCGTCGGAGATCCCGGAAACATGCCGCTGGACCGGGAGCCCGCAGCCGTGCGCAGGGATCTGGCCGCCGTAGCCGGACACTGATTCCGGCACACTGTGCAAGGCTGGGCAGGTACGCGCAGCCCACATCACCGGCAGGAGAACAATATGAGTACCCAGGACCGCAACGTCAACCCCGGAGCCGACGCCATGGAAAACAATCTGGCCGGCACGCCTGACGAGTTCAACAACGAGGTAACGGCACGGCTCGTGGAAGCAGCCAAGTCCCAGGAGCAGGACGGGGGCCGAGACGAGGAACGCGAGGAACAGCCCGCCCTGGAAGTGGACGAGGAAACCCCTGCCTCGGAGGCCGAAGCTTCCTCGTAATGTCCCGCGGCCCCCGGGGCGGGTTGACCCGCTGTCTGGGAGCCAAACAGGGAAGTAGTAAGCAAGCTGTCTTTTTGGGGTGATTGTTCCTAGTCTGGTTATAGGAATGGGGGACACCGCACAGGAAAGGGAGTTCTGTCATGAGTACCAATCCAGGGCCGGCGGGCCAGCCGGAGCGCAAAGCAACCCCGTCCAACGTTCATCCAGCAGGCGAGGGCACAGGCACCCACGCAGCACACGCAGTCCCGGGTTCCAACCGGGACACTGATGCCACCAGCCGCGAACAGGTTGTCGACCGGGAGAAGGACCAGTTTGGCGGCGTCAAAATTGGGTCCGCCTTCTTCGGATGGCTGACCACGGCGGGAACCACAGTGCTGCTGAGCGCCATCGCCACAGCCTTCGGGGCAGCGCTGCTTGCCAACAATGTTGATGCAGCCGGCGAGGCCGCCTCAAATCCGGAGGGAGCAGGGATTGCCGGAGCCGTTCTGCTCACGGTCATTCTTTTCGTGGCTTACTTCTGCGGTGGTTACGTTGCCGGCCGGATGGCTCGGTTCAACGGCGTTAAGCAAGGAGTGGCGGTTTGGGTGTGGGGGATCATCATTGCCCTCGTGCTGGCCCTGATCGGAATGATTGCAGGGAACGAGCTGGACATTAACGCCCAGCTGAACACCTATCCCCAGTTCTCCGGGGACGATACGGCGGCGGCTGTTATTTCTGCCGTCATAGCTGCCTTGGTTGCCCTCGCCGGGGCAATTCTGGGCGGCCTGGCCGGCATGCGCTTCCACCGCCGCGTGGACAAGGCAGGCCTCGGCGCTTGAAGATGATTCACCAGGACCAGGCTCCACTCACGGAACGGAAGCAATGAACACCGGCAAACTGCCGCCATGGGTTAGGCGAACCGGCATAGAAGTGGCGGGATGGACGCTGATCGTGCTGGGACTGGCGGCATTGGTCCTCCCCGGGCCGGGCCTCCTCGGCCTAGTGGCGGGGCTGGCCGTCCTGTCCCTGAGATACGAGTGGGCCCAGCGGTTTCTGCGCCCGGTGAAGGCGAAGGCCTTCCAGGCGGCGGCAACGGGGGTCCAAACCTGGCCTCGCATCTGCGTCAGCGTTGTCGCCGCCCTTGCCGTCATGGCTGCAGGAATTGTCTGGGGGGTCTGGGCCAGGGCGCCGCACTGGTGGCCCTATGCCGACAAGCTGTGGCTTCCCGGCGGCTGGGGCACGGGGACCGGGCTGATCATCTCGAGCCTGATTGCCCTGGGCCTCATTGGCTACAGCTTCCGCAGGTTTCGCCGGAGCTCTCCGCAAAAACTCCAAAATACGGACCCCAGAAGCAGTGAGCCGGCAGAGCGTCAGGAACCCTGAGCGGACCTAAGCGACTGGTTGAGGGTACGGAGCGCTTGGACCGCAGCATCCAATGCTGCCGTCTCCGGTTCGTCAAGGCCGGCAAGCGCCTTCCGAATGGGCCCCGCCCAAGCATCGGCGATGGCTTCATCCTGATCCAGGGCTTTGTCCGTCGGGAAGAGCCTGCTCACGCGGCGGTCACTCGAACTGCTTTCCCTGGTGACCAGGCCGCGCTCCGTGAGGGTGCGGACGGCCGCGCTCGCGTTGCTCTGCTTCAGCGCCATGTCTCTTGAGAGTTCAGTCACCGTCATTCCCGGTGCGTCCAGCACATGCTTCAGCACAGCCAGATCCGTGGACGTCAGGGGGTCGATCCCGGTCACTTCCGGGACACGCCTGTGAATGGTCCAGGAGAGGTCCCGCAGAAGCATGGCCAATTCGCGCCTGCGCGCTGCAGCCTCAGTGTTGTCCGCCATACCTTCAGCATATCCCATATATTGACATATATATGTTGCCATAACTATAATCGATGGAATCCTGGCCGCACCTCAGAAAGTCGTCATGCCCGATTCCACCGTTAACCCGCCCTCGCCGGTGCGCCGCACCAGCGGACAACTCATTCTTCTCCTGGCCCTGCTGACCGCCCTGGGCCCCCTTTCCATTGACCTTTACCTGCCCGCTTTCCCGGGCATGGCCGGGGATTTGAACACCACTGCCGCCGGTGTCCAGCTGACCATGACCACGTTCCTGGTGGGCCTCGGCCTTGGCCAGCTGTTCATCGGCCCGCTGTCGGACGGAATTGGCCGGCGCAAGCCCCTGCTGGTGGGCACCTTCGTCTGCGCCGCAGCCAGCGCTGCCTGCGCCCTCGCCCCCACTGCGGAAATTCTCGCCTCGGCCCGCTTCCTGCAGGGCCTTGGCGGAGCGGCGGGCGTCGTCCTGGCCCGCGCCATTGTCGCGGACACGTCGCGCGGTGCTGCCGCAGCCAAGCTGCTGGGTGTACTGACCATCATCTGCGTCATCGCACCCGTGATCGCCCCCTTGGCAGGCGGGGCCATCATCGCCGCCGCCGGGTGGCGCGCCGTGTTCTGGATTTTGGCTGTACTGGTCTTGATCCTCTTCGTCTGGGGAGTCTTCGGAGTCAAGGAAACCCTCGCGGATGAAGACCGCAACCGCGGCGGGATCAAGACCACGCTGCACGTGGCCGCAGTGGTCCTCAGCAACCGGAACTACACCGGCTACCTGCTGACCTTCTGCTTCGCCTTCGCGGGACTGTTTGCCTACATCTCAGCTTCTCCGTTCGTCATCCAGAACATCATGGGCCTCTCGGAGACGCGGTTCTCCCTGATTTTCGCCACGAACGCCCTGTGCATCACGATTGTCAGCGTTGTTGCCGCCGCACTGGCTGGCAAGGTTTCCTACCGCCGGATGATCGCCATTGGCCTGGCGGTGGCCGTGCTGGCCGCAGCCGGCCTGCTGACCTTCGCACTTTCCGGAACACCGATGGTGCCGATGCTGATCCTGTTCGCAGTGTTCCAGGGATCTCTGGGGTTCATTTTCGGCAACGCCACCGCACTGGCCCTTGAGGAAGCCGGGCACCACGCCGGAACCGGGTCCGCATTCCTGGGCTGTCTGCAGTATGTGCTCGCAGCGGCCGTAGCACCGGTTGTGGGCCTGGGCGGCGAGGACACAGCGGTGCCGATG
Source organism: Arthrobacter sp. TJ-178 (assembly GCF_058269275.1). Lineage (NCBI taxonomy): Bacteria > Bacillati > Actinomycetota > Actinomycetes > Micrococcales > Micrococcaceae > Arthrobacter > Arthrobacter sp. TJ-178. Next base: position 1,008,880 of record NZ_JBZCNK010000001.1, read on the forward strand.
GGTGTTGCCATGGTTGTTTTTGCCGTTCTCGCCGCCGTCTCTTACGCAACACTGACGCGAAAGACCGCCACGGCACCCGCCGCCGGGTCCGAACTGCGGACCGAGGACACCCAACAGCCCGTCGCCTAGGCGGCTACAACCCGGTTTAACACTCCCCCGTCGCCGGAAGCCGAGCCGCTTTCGGCAACGGGGGACAGCAGGAATCTCCAGGGGACATCCGGCGGCTTAAAGGGAGAATGCCGGTTTGACACACAGGGTGCACCGGCACAGCAGTGACTCCTGCCCGCCGATGTACCCGCCCGCTGCTTCCTCCCCCGTGAAGCTTGTTGATTCAAACAGAAGGTCCAGGAACTCCAGGATCGTTCCTTTGTCGGCACCAAAACGGCACCCGGTGAGGACGGGCGGCAGGGCATGCAGCCGCTCGATGTCCGGATCATCCGCACCAACTCCCAGATCAGCAGCCAGGACCTTCATCAGCATTTCCTCCGCCGCCGGGCTCATGGTTCGGCGCTTGGAAATCCTGTCGATCCTGACGCCGCTGGCCTGGGGTGTCCCCCATGTATCCAGATTCGCGCGGAGAATGAACTCCAGCGCAACCAGGTCCACTTCGTGCAGGGCGGGCCCGTTTGTCCACGCCACGTCGATTGTGGCGACGTCATAGACCTCCAGCGGAGCTGTCCGGAAGTCGACTCCGGTGAAAGCGCCCGCCAGATGCTCACTCAGCCTCTCGGATACTTCCGTTGGCCAGAAATGATCTTTCATCTTTCCTTCCCTGCCCCGTGCCGACCGCGGGGAACAGGTGTTGCATTGCCCGGGGCGGTCTGATCCGCCCGGGTTTGGTATTTGTCGCTGCCGGAAACCTATTGGAGACTAGGGCTAATCGGCACCCACGCGCCAGAGTGTTGAACGATTTTGTCCAAAAATTCTTACTCCCCTTGCGCTGTCGCGGGTTGGCGGGGCTGGACGCGGGGACATTGTGGAGGTAAGCGCGAACCTTCGCGGCCGGCAGAAAGGGACGCCTCTGCCCTGAGCTCGGATCCCGCCCGAAGGTGTGTCAGCAGCCCCATTACCCGATATTTCATCAGGTGCAACTGGTTCCTCCGTTAACGAAGGGTTTTCCTAAAATCTCTGGTGGACGCGGCGTGGCGACTGGAAGGATATGAGCCTGACGGCATCACTTCACCAGTCAGCCGGCAGGACAGGTCAGTACACGCAAGACGGTTAGTGAACGCAGATGGATTCCGCACCTTCAGTCTCCGACCCCGCAGGACAGCCAGGCAACGGACCCCAGCCATTTGGGGGCGAGCTCGCTGGACTGCCCCCGGGTCGGAGAACCCCAACACCGCCAAGAGGCCATATCACCATGCCGCCCTCCACTCCGCCAGCTCTCTTCTCGAAGAGTTCCTCCCGGAAGGACATGTCCCGCCGGGCCGCGGGACAGAGGCGTGCAGAACGGCAATAACTTCGCTAGGGCCGGAGCGACATCTCCGGTACGACACCAACGGGAGGCATCTCCAATGAGCCAGTTAGCGCAACTCCAGCAAACCAAGCCGCTGACCAACGGTGCCGAGTGGTGGTCCTTGACCATCCAGCCCACGGCCAAGGATGTTTGTGACGCGATCATAGGCGACGTGGTCACACCTTTGGCCGCCCAGGCGCGTTCCTGGGGAGCACAGCGCTGGTTCCATACGCGCTGCATGGACCCGGTCCATCCCTTCATCCAGGTGCGCATCCTTGGTGCCCCGCGGGTTCTGGACCGCTTGCAGTCCCTGATGCGGGCCCTGGTCGACCAGGCTGTGCCCCATTTGGGTGAATTGCAGACCTCGGAATATCGGGAGGAACCGATTCCTACCCGCTGGGAGTCGGGGCCGGTCTCCCCCCGAGCAGAGTCGGACCTCGCAAAGTACGGCGGTGCGGATGGACTGGCGCTGGCGGAAGAGGTTTTTGAGCTGTCATCGGATCTGGCAGCCTGGGCCACGTCCCGCTTCCCGAAGGCAAACAGCCGCTCGTCCCTGGCGGCGCTGCTCCTGTTCGATGCCAGCTACGCAATGATGCGCGGACCGCGTTCCCCGGTCTGGGCGGACCGCCGGGCCATCTCGTGGGATTACTACTGGGACAGCCATCTCCGCAGCTGCACAGCAGCCTCGGGCCCGCAGGCCGCCCACATGCGCAACGCCCTGACCTCACAGCTTGCACCCCGGATCCTGCCGGCCCACCGGCTCATGGCCGCCACCGCGTCGGAGCCGGCCGTGGACAACTGGCGCAAGCGCTGGTCCCGGGCCATCGACACCTACCTGTACCGGGCGGACAAAGTCAGGGCCAGCCGCAGTGCGCAGCAGCTTACCGTGTACCAAAGCCGGCTCATGCTGAACCGGCTCGGCATCTCGGTCCGCGATGAGGCAGGCCTGGGACTGTATGCCCGGTCCTGGAGCAAGGAGCGGGAAGCGGATTTCCTGAGGATGGCTCCGTAGCTTCTCGGATCCGTGCTGTCGGGCACCTTGCCAGCGGCACCCTGCCGAGGCGGCATTCAGAGTCCTCACAGGTCGATTGGTAATACTAATAGGGCAGCAACGCGAGGGGCGCTTCCGGAAGTGAGACCACCGGGGGCGCCCCGCCCTTTTAATCCCTGCTTACCCTTCGCCGCCCGCCCGGGCCGCGGTTTTCCCTTCCGGAAGCGGTTTGGCACAATATTTGGTGGTGAGCCCGCGCGTGCCCTGAGGCCGCGCAGCAGCAGATCGGTATCTGAAAGGCATCTGAAGCGTGCATTACCCCTGCACCTGCATTTACCGTTCCCATCCGGAAACTGGACGCATGGAAGTCGAAGTCTTTGACCCGTTCTGTCCCCGGCGCGTCCACCGCATCTCCGGCTCAACCAAGTACGAGCCGAACTACACTTTCCGCCGCTAGGAATCCGCCGGCACAGGTCCGTGCTGAGGCTGCGGTTCGGGGCCCTCCAGCTCATCCGTTCCCGCGGCTTCAGGAACCTTCCCGGAAACCGCGGCATTGGCCGTGGACAGCGACTGGTCCCGCAGATACCGCAGCACCACAATGGCGACGGCGGTGGCAGGCACCGCCAGGAACGCCCCCACAATGCCGAAGAGCGTGCTGCCCACGGTCACGGATCCCAGTACGACGGCGGGATGCAGCTTCAGCGTTTTACCCACCAGCAGGGGCTGCAGGATGTTCGACTCAAGCTGCTGGACCACCAGGACAACGCCCAGCACCAGCAGCGCCGTCACCCAGCCGTGGGCCACGAGGGCAACCAGGGTGGCCAGGACTCCGGTGGCAACAGCACCCACAATGGGAATGAAGCTGGCAAAGAAGATCAGCACCATCAGGGCCGGTGCCAGCGGAATATCCAGCACCCATAGCCCCAGCCCAATGAAAACAGCGTCCGCCAGGGCTACTGTGGCCTGCGCGAGGATGTAGGCGGAGAGGGTTTGCCACGCTTCTTCGGACACCCGCACGGCGTGGACAAAGGCACGGTTATTGGTCCACCGGCTGGCCCAGGGGAGGAACTTGTCTCCGTCCTTGAGGCAGAAGAACGTGAAAACCAGGGTCAGCAGGAACACCACGGTGACGGATGAAACCGTACCCAAACCGGCCGTGACGCCTGAGACAATGTCGCTGCTGTGTTCCCGGAGCTGGGCCAGGCCGGCATCCAGCAGTTCGGTGAAATCGATCTCCTGGACGGCAAACGGCAGGTCAGCCACAAAGTTGCTGAGCTCCTGCATGTTCTCGCCGGCCATCCGGACAAGTTCCTTGGAACCGGAGGAGATCGAAGGCACCACCGCCATGGCTACTGCGGCGATGGCCGCCAGCAGCCCCAGCAGGGAGAGCAAAGCGGCCAGGGCCTTGGGCAGCACCGCCCGCAGCACCCGGTTCAGCGGCCACAGGATGGAGGAGAGAAGCAGCGCCAGCAATCCGGGGAGGGCTATTGACCACAGGGAGCGGATGCCGAACCAGATCACCACGAGACCTGCGAGGATGATCAACCCCCGGGCAACCCACACGGATGACGCCGCCATGCCCCTGGCGAACGTGCCCCGCGGCTTCAGGCGGCCGTCCGCACGGGACCCCGGGGCCGAGGATTCTTCTGATGGCGTATGCCGCTGCGGGAAAACTGGAGAAGCTGGGGAATCGGTCCTGGTCACCCTTTCATTTTGCCTCAGCCGGCGGCAGAACTATTCCGCGAACTCCGGCTGGGCTTCAATGAACACCCAGTCCCGCTCCTCAAGGAGCGGTTCGATCACCGGACCTCCGGCTTCGGCGATGCGGTCCTGGATCTTTCCCGGGATACCCTCGTCGCGAAGGTTCTCGCGCAGCCATGACTTGGCCGAGCCGTCTAGATACGGCCACCAGCGCTCTATCTGAATCGGTTGCATTGCGGCCCCCTTTAGATTGCGGTGAATCAACGGTGCCACCGCTGCCCGGGCCGCGCAAGAGGGCTCCGTTAGCGCCGGCCCGTGCCGCCGTCGTCCCGCCGTCAGGGCAGCGTGGTGATGCTTTCAATGGCGTCGCGGGCCTCATCTGCCAGAGATGCCGGCAGCGGCGCGCTCTTGGCCGCGTCCTCCGACGCTGCCTGCCCCTCGTCGCTGACAACATACTCGCCGAAGGCCTTTACCAGCTCCACGGTCTCTGGATCTTCATAGCCGCTGCAATAGATCTGATAGGACACGAGGACCAGTGGATAGGCACCGGGGGCGGTGGTGGTGCGGTCCAGCTGGAGGGCAATGTCATGCAATCCGCGGTTCGGAACCCGCTTCGCCTGCTCGACGGCGATCGCAGCGCCGTCCGCACTGATCGGCACGTACTCGCCGCCAACCCGCAGGTTCACGGTGCCCATCGAGTCATCTATGACTGAATCATCGGCGTAGGTCACAGCACCTTCGGTGCGGGTCACCGTGCTGACCACACCCGCATTGCCCTGGGCATTTTCACCGCTCAGGTTCCCCGGCCAGGTCCCTGACGGGCTGTCCGGCCACGCCTGGGGAGCGGCCTCGTGCAGGTATTCGGTGAAGTTCTCGGTGGTGCCGGAGTCATCGGCCCGGCTGACCGGCGTGACGCGGATATCCGGAAGGGTAACCCCGGGGTTCTGTTCGGCGATTGCCGGATCGCTCCACTTCTCGATGTCCCCGCGGAAGATCGCGGCGATGGTGGGGGCATCCAGGTTGAGGGAGTCGATGCCCGGCAGGTTGAATGCCACCGCTATCGGGGAAATGTAGGCCGGAATGTCCATGGCACCGTTGGGCCCGCAGACTTCCCGGGCTTGGCCCAGTTCCTCTTCCTGGAGATAGGCATCCGAACCGGCGAAGTCCACCGCGCCGGCCAGCAGCGCGTTGCGTCCGGCGCCTGAACCATCCGGGGAGTACTGCACCTGGACCTTCGGATTGATGGTGCCGAAACCGGCCATCCAGGCGTCCATGGCGGGGCCCTGGGCACTGGATCCGGAGCCGGAGAGAATACCCGACAGGGTGGACGTGCTGTTTTCCGCTGCCTCGCGCTGTTCATCTCCCAGGGGGTAGTCCGAACCGCAGGCGGACAGCGCCAGGACGGCGGCGGCTGCCGCGGCAAGGGGACGGACGGAACGGGGTATGGGCACTGAGGCTGTCCTTCCGGGGACTGTGGCAGAGGCTGACGGCGCGGCCGGGATGCTCACGGAAAGAACACCGGGCACCCCTTCAAGGCTAGCGGCCATTCCTGCTCCCCCGCCAACCGAAAGGCCTCCCGGGCCTTGGCCGCGCTCAACAGGGGTGGAAGGATTGATGGCCAAGGAGGCGTCACCGTGCTCATTACCGCTGCAGTTTTTGCCGTGATTGCCGCGGCTGTACATCTGTACATTTTTGTTTTGGAATCCCTGCGCTGGACGGTTCCGGCGACCATGAGGGTTTTTCGGATTTCCAGCCCGCAGGAGGCGGCCTACACCCAAGCCCTGGCCTACAACCAGGGGTTCTACAATCTGTTTTTGGCAGTCGGGGCGCTGCTGGGGATTGTCCTGCTTGGTGCCGGCAGCAGGGTGGCGGGGCTGACCCTGATGAGTTTCACGTCAGCGTCGATGGTCCTGGCCGCCCTGGTGCTGATCCTGAGCAACCGGAAAATGATCCGTCCCGCCCTTGTTCAGGGCGGCCCGGCCGTCCTCTGCCTGCTCTTTACCCTGCTCGCAGCCTGACGGCCGCGGCTACCGTCCGGATCCGTAGGCTGCGGCCGTCCACAGGTGGAACAGTGCGTAGGCCCGCCAGGGCCGCCACGGCTCGGACAGGGCGGCTGCAGCACGTCCGGTTCCAACCCCCAGCGCCCGCTTAAGCACGAGGTCATCCGCCGGATAGGCGTCCCGGTCGCCAAAAACCCGGACCGCCAGGTAATCAGCCGTCCACTGGCCGATTCCGGGAAGCGCCAGCAGGGCCGCACGGGTGGCAACCGGGTCGGACCCGGCACCGAGCACCAGCCCTGAGGCGGATGCTTCCGCCAGTGCGGCTACGGTCCGCGCCCGCGAATGCGTGAGACCAATTGCCGCCTGCAGATCTTCCGCCGGCACGGCGGCCAGCTGTTCGGGGAAGGGAAAGGCTCGAAGCCCGTCCCGTTCCGGGCCGCCGAAGGCTGCCGCGAGCCGGGCGCCGAAGGTACGCGCGGCGGCGAGGGAAACCTGTTGGCCCAGCACCGTGTGAACGGCGGTTTCAAAGCCGTTGACGGATCCCGGCACGCGCAGTCCCGGTGCGGCCGCCACCAGCGGTGCCAGCAGGTCAAAGCCGGAGAGGAATCCGTCGATGACGGCGGGGTCCGGCGTCCAGGTCCAGCCAGCGCCGCACCAGGACCAACACGGCAGCCTCCTCCTGTGCCAGCAACTCGGCCGGAGTTTCCGGGGCCAGGGAAAGCTCCACCTCCACGGCGCCCGGCCGGCCGAAGCGGACGCGGACCCGGGCCGGTCCGGACGGTGCCGGCACCAGGCGCTCAACCTCCGCGCCGCCGTCGTCGTCGTATTCCGCCCGCTCCAGGCCGGGCACTGCGTGGGCGGCAAGCGCCCGGAACAACGGTTGCCAGGCGAACGGTTCAGCGCAGGCCAGTTTGTGCCGAAGGGTCCGGGCCGGCGGGAGGATCACGGAGTCATTCCGGTCATGCGCAGAGTGATGTTGATCCGTCCCTGCGCCAGCCCCGAGTCGGGATCGGCCGTGCCCGGCAGGGTCTTGGGCACGCCGTGGTAGGCGAAGCGCGAGGGCCCGCCAAAGACAAACAGGTCTCCGGAGCTGAGCTCAATATCGGTGTAGGGCTTGGTCCGCGTGGAAGTATTCCCGAAGCGGAATATGCAGGTGTCGCCAATGCTGAGGGACACCACGGGGGCACTGGACTTCTCCTCTTTGTCCTGGTGCATGCCCATGTGGGCGCCGTGGGCGTAGTAATTGATCAGTGCGGTGTCCGGGGTGTAGTCCTCGGGCTTCCAGAGGTCCGGCGCGTATCCGGGTTCGCCCGGGCGTCCGTAGGCCTCGGCCAGGGCGCGCCGTCCCAGGGCGATCAGCCACTGGGGCACCTCGGCCACCCGGCCGCCGCCGGCGTCGTCGGCCGTGCGGGTGTATTTGTACGGCTGCCAGTGCCAGCCAAGGCACACGGTCTGCACGGACATGGGATGGCCGCCGGGCAGCACCGCGGCGCGCATGGGCACCGGCCCGATGGCCCACTGCCGGCAGGCCTGAACTATCTCGCGCTGCGCCGCCGGATCCAGCCAGCCGGGAACATGGACGGCGCCGGCGGCCAGCTCTGCCCGGTCGGGCGGAAACAGTGCGCCGCTCATGCCGCAGCCTCCAGATTCAGCAGCAGACGTTTGGCGGCCGGGCCGCCGCGGTAGCCGCCCGTGCTCCCGTCCGAACGAACGACCCGGTGGCAGGGCACCACCACCGGCAGCGGGTTCAGGGCGCAGGCGGTGCCGACGGCGCGCACTGCACCGGGACTGCCGGCCAGCGCGGCGAGGGCGGCGTAGGTAGCCGTGGATCCGTATCCGATGCCGGAAAGATGTTCGACGACGGAGCGGCGGAAACCCGCTGCCAGCCGCAGGTCCAGGGGCAGGTCGAAGCTGCGGCGGGCGCCGGCGAAGTACTCTCCGATCTGCTCGGCCGCAGCCTGCAGCCGCTCCGGCGCCCGCAGGATCCGGGGGCTGATCCGCTGCGCCAGCGCGGCCAGCACCGTGTCGTGGTCCTCGCAGGCGAAGGACACCCGCACCAATCCGGCGTCGGTTGCCGCCAGGAGCAGTTCCCCCACGGGGGTATCAATGACCGTGTAGGCCACGTCCAGCACGCCGGTCTCCTCAGCGGCGGTGACCAGTCTTCCGTGCAGCCGCTCCAGGACGGCGGCTTCGGCGGCGTTCCCGCCGGTCTGCGGGCGCAGCTCCGGCGGCAAACCGTTCGGTGTTTCCTTCAGCGGCAGTTTCTCCGGCGGTGTCATCATGATTCCTCCAAGTTCAGGCTGCGCAGTTTCTTCATGCCGTCCGCTGCGGACCGGCGGCACGCCGCCTCGGTGCCGCCCAGCACCACGGCAACTTCCGCATAGGACAGCCCGGCCAAGTGGTGATAGGCAAGGGCCTCCCGCTGCCTGCGCGGCAGGGTCTTCAGTGCAGCCCAGAGCGGATCATAATCGTTGGCCTCGCCGGGGGCCGGATAGCCGGCGCTGCGCCCTTCGCGGCCATTGCTGCCCGCGGGCGGCGGCAGATCGGAAACCGGAACCGGACGCCGGGCGGCGGCACGGTGCAGGTCAATGGCCTTGTGCTTGGCAATGGTCACCAGCCAGGCCTGGATGTTGGCGCCCGGCGCCAAGTCCGGGTAGGCGCGCAGCGCCGCCAGGAACGTCTCGGACCAGGCGTCGTCCGCATCCTGCGGCCCCAGCACGGCGCGGCAGACCCGCAGCACGGCCGGACCGTGTTCGGCGACAACGGCTTCGAACGGTTTCACATCCACACCCGGTAAACGATCCCGGAGCAGCTTTTGTGAGCCTGCTCCCGCTGGCGGTCCCATGGTCTCAGAAGAGTGCGTCCTGGACCCGCCGCGGATCCTCCAGCCCCAGCAGGTGCTGCTTGCGCTGCAGCCCGCCCGCATAGCCGGTGAGGGCGCCGGCAGCTCCCACCACGCGGTGACACGGAACGATGACCGAGATCGGGTTGCGGGCATTGGCGGCACCCACCGCCTGCGCGAGGTTCCGGTCCCCCAGCTGCCGGGCCAGATCCCCGTAAGAGCGCGTCTGGCCATACGGGATTTCGCGCAGCAGTGACCAGACCCGCTGTCGGAACGGATTGCCAACCGGAGCCAGCGGCAGGTCGAATTCCCGCCGTTCCCCGGCAAAGTACTCGCCCAGCTGGACTTGCGCCCGGAGGAGGACGGCGGCGTCTTCCTCCGTGGTGCCGGCCGCGGCCTGTTCCGGTGCGGAGGCGTCCAGCAGAATCGCCGTTCCGAGACTTCCGGCGGCCGGACCGCGCTTGTGGTTTTCCATATAGACCGCGGTGAGGGCACCGCCGTCGGCCACCAGGGTCAGGGGCCCGATGGGCGAAGCGATCACACAATGGACGGCAGTCATGAGCCGAGCGTAGCGGCTTTTTCAGCCCAGCCGGCCGCTGAGCCGGGAACGAATCGCATCGGAGGAATCATCCAGGCCGGTGATCCGGACCGTTTTGCCGCGGCTGCGGTACTTCTCGGTAATGGCATCCAGTGCGGCCACCGTGGAGGCGTCCCAGACGTGCGAGGCGCTCAGATCGATCAGCACCTGGTCCGGATCCAGGGCGTAGTCGAACTGGGTGTAAAGGTCATTGGAGGAGGCGAAGAACAGCTCGCCCTGCACCGTGTAGGTGACCGCACCGCCGTCGCCGTCCAGGGTGCGGTGCACGGTGACAAAGTGCGCCACCCGGCGGGCAAAAAGCACCATGGCCGTGAGCACTCCTGCTCCGACGCCGATCGCCAGGTTGTGCGTGAACACCGTGGCGAGGACGGTGATGACCATGACGGCGGTCTCGGACTTCGGCATGCGCTTCAGGGTGGAGGGACGGATGCTGTGCCAGTCGAACGCGGCCCAGGCCACGAAGATCATCACGGACACAAGCGCCGCCATGGGAATCAGCGCCACCACATCTCCCAGGACCACCACCAGGATGAGGAGGAAAACCCCGGCCAGGAAAGTGGAAATCCGGGTGCGGGCACCGGAGGCCTTCACGTTCATCATGGTCTGCCCCACCACGGCGCAGCCGCCCATGCCGCCGAAGAATCCGGTCACAATATTCGCGATGCCCTGCCCTGCCGCCTCGCGGGGCTTGGAAGAGCGGGTATCGGTGATGTCATCCACGAGTTTGGCGGTGAGCAGTGATTCCAGCAGGCCCACAAAGGCCATGGCGAGCGCGTACGGGGCGATGATCCGCAGTGTCTCCAGGGTCAGCGGAATGTCCGGGAAGAGCAGGGCCGGCAGACTGTCGGGCAGCTCCCCCTTGTCCCCCACGGTCGGCAGGTCCCAGCCGGCGACGACGGCGGCCACCGTCAGGACGGCGATCGCCGCCAGCGGCGCGGGAACCGCCGTCGTCAGCCGGGGCAGGCCGAACACGATAACCAGCCCGACGGCGACAATCGGGTAGACCAGCCAGGGCACGCCAATGAGTTCGGGCAGCTGGGAGGAAAACACCAGGATGGCCAGCGCATTCACGAAGCCCACCATCACCGACCGGGGAATGAAGCGCATCAGCTTGGCCACACCGGCCAGCGCGAGCAGGATCTGGATCACGCCGGCCAGGATCACGGTGGGCACCAGGTATCGGACGCCGTGGTTGGCCACCACCGGTGCAATCACCAGCGCGACGGCGCCGGTGGCGGCGGAAATCATGGCGGGGCGGCCGCCCACAAAAGCGATGGTGACCGCCATGGTGAAGGAAGCGAAAAGTCCCATCCGCGGATCCACGCCGGCGATGACCGAGAAGGCGATGGCCTCGGGGATCAGGGCAAGCGCCACGACAAGCCCGGCCAGCACCTCCGTTTTGAGCAGCCGCGGAGATTTCAGGGTGGTCAGCACCGACTGCCGGGTGACAGGAGTGCGGGCGGGCGCCTCTGAAGAGGGCATGGGGGTTCCTTTGAAGGCTGAGGACATCGGTTGGAATTGGGGTTGCGGCGGCGGGAATGCACACCGCGCCTAGGACCAGATTACCGCCGGATTGCTGCGGTCCTACGCGGGGCCGGCAGCGTTCGCCAAGAAAAACACCGTTTGCCCGTCCATCTGCGCCCCGGTGGCCCTAGACTGCTCCATACCGAGCGGTATGGAATGGGGAGTACCGGCTCGGCGGGCCCTCTGGGGGTCCATAACCGCTTGGACGCTGAACGCCAGATCAAAGGAGATCTTCATGCAAAACCTCGCCGGCATTCTCACCGACACCGCGGCCCGGATTCCGGACCGGCCGGTCCTGCTGCTCGATGAGGCCACTGTCTCTTACGCAGCCCTGGACGCCATGAGCGCCAAGGTGGCGGGCGTCCTCGCCGCGCGCGGCATCGAGCCCGGTGACCGCGTCGCCCTGATCATGCCCAACATTCCGCAGATGGCCTTTGTCTACTACGGCGTGCTGCGGTACGGAGCCGTGGTGGTTCCCCTGAATCCGCTGCTCAAGGCCCGCGAAGTGGCCTATCACCTGCAGGATTCCGGGGCCCGGCTGGTCTTCGCCTGGGAAGGGATCCTGGCTGAGGCCCTGGAGGGGGCGGAGCAGGCCGGCGGCGTTGAAGTTATCCCGGTGAATGCGGGGTCGTTCCTTCAGCTGCTGGCCGAGACGGATCCGGTTTCCGAAGTGCGTGAGGTGGACGGGGAGGACACCGCCGTCATCCTTTACACCTCCGGCACCACCGGGCGGCCCAAGGGGGCCGCGCTGACCCACAACAACCTGGTCACCAACGCCGAAATTTCCCGCAATCTGCTGCACACGGTGGAATCGGATGTGATTTTTGGCGGTCTGCCGTTTTTCCATGTGTTCGGACAGACGTCCGCACTGAACTCAGCGGTCATGGCCGGTGCCTCGATCAGCCTGCTCCCGCGGTTTGACGCCGGCAAGGCCCTGGAAATCATTGAACGCGACGGCGTGACCATCTTTGAGGGCGTTCCCACCATGTACGTGGGCATGCTGCGCCATCCCCGCCTGGCGGACACCGATGTCTCGTCACTGCGCGGAGCCATCACCGGCGGATCGGCCATGCCGCTGGAGGTGCTGCATGAATTTGAGCGTGTTTTCGGCACCCAGCTGCTGGAGGGGTACGGCCTGTCCGAAACCTCACCCGTGGTTTCCTTCAACCTGCCGGGACCGGACCGCATGGCCGGCTCCATCGGCAAGGCGGTGGAGGGCATGCACGTGCGCGTGGTGGATCCCGACGGCGGAGACCTTCCCGTGGGTGAGGTGGGCGAACTCGCCGTGCAGGGCACCGGTGTGATGAAGGAGTACTGGAACAATCCGGAAGCTACGCAGGCGGCCATTCCCGACGGCTGGTTCCGCACCGGGGATCTGGGCCGGCTCGACGACGCCGGAAACATCTACATTGTGGACCGCAAGAAGGATGTCATTCTGCGCGGCGGCTACAACGTGTATCCCCGCGAGGTGGAGGAAATCCTGTACGAGCATCCCGCCGTGGCCGAGGCGGCAGTGATCGGCATCCCCGATGAACTGCACGGCGAGGAAATCGTGGCCGTGGTGGGCTTGAAGGAGGATGTCCGGGTGGCCGACGACGTCGCCCGCGAGGCGCTGCTGGCGGATATCCGCAGTTTCGCGAAGGACCGGCTGGCAGCCTACAAGTATCCGCGGCGGGTGGTGCTGACCGATGCCCTGCCCAAGGGTCCCACCGGAAAGATCCTCAAGCGGGAGATCCGGGTGGATACCCCGGCCAGCCAGGGCGAGCCTCAGGTCGAACCCCAGGCGTAGCGGCCGGGCCCGCCGCAGCAGAGGCTGCGGCGGGCCCGTCTCACGCGTAGGGATCGGGCTCTTCAAGGGCCTCGCCGGGCAGGCCGGCCGCCCGGTCCGAGCGCACCAGCACCACTCCCAGGACAATGAGTGCCCCGCCGATGAGCTGTACCGTGGCGGGAAGTTCCGCCAGGAACAGCCAGGCCCACAGGACGGCGAAGAGCACCTCGGTGAGGGAGACAAAAGACGCGACCCGCGAACCCAGACTGCGCGCCGCCACAATACCGGTGACGTAGGCCAGCACGGTGGAGAGCAGGACCAGCCCGGCGAGCGGCACCCACCACGGCGCCATCTGGCCGGCCAGCACCACGTTGGCGGTGCTGAATCCCGTGGGGAGAATTCCGGCGGCCCCGAGCAGCACCATGGTGGCGGCTCCTACGATCATTCCGCCGGTGGCGAGCACCAGGGGCGGCAGCGAGTCGTTCTGCTTGGCCGTGATGAAGAAGTAGATTGCCAGGCAAACGGCCGCCGCCAGACCCCACAGGACGCCCACCGGATCAATGCGCACGGCGCCGCCAATATCCAGGACGAGCACCAGGCCTGCGATCGCGGCCAGGGCGCCTCCTATGGTCTTCAGGCCCGGCCGACGGCGGGTGGCCGCCCAAATCCACAGCACCATCAGTACCGGTGCAAGGAATTCCAGCAGCAGCGCCACTCCTACGGACAACCGTTCCACTGCGTTGAAGTAGAAAAACTGGCACCCGGCAACCCCGATGAATCCAAAGGCCAGGATGGTCTTCCAGTTCTCCCGGACCTGGTACCAGCGCCCGTGCAGCACCACCAGGGCGGGAATGAGCAGCACCAGTGCCGCTCCGCCCATCCGTACGGCCACGGCGCTGGTAGACGTCCAGCCCGTTTCCAGCAGTGACTTGGCGAAGGACCCGGAGAGTCCGAACACTGCCGATGAAAGCAGGGCCACCGCTATGCCGGCACTGCCGGCCGGGTTGCCGCGGATGCCCGCGGTGCCGGCCCCGGCTGCCCGCTTATGCTCTACGCGTTTCATGGTCCCTCCAGGAACAAAGATTGGATGTCCCGCGGGACAGGTCAGGACCATTCTGCCTCTTAGACCATTACACTGGGAAGACCACTTCGAAGATGTCAGGATTCATAATGGTTTTAGGACATGACACCGCAGACTCCCTGGGAACTGTGGCGGCGCTCATCAACACCGGCGTGGCCGGACCGGACAAACTCCTCACCCTGGAAGACCTGGATGACTTCCTGGCTCAGGAGCGCTTCAGCGGTTCCCGCACCCGCACGGCAGCAGAACTGCGGGCCGTCCGGCACCTGCGCACCGTGCTGCGCCGACTCTGGACGGCCGACGCAGAAGAGCTGGCGGCGGGCGTCAACCAGCTGCTGCGCAACTCCCGCGCCCTCCCGCAGGTGGTCCGCCATGACGAGTGGGGATGGCACCTGCACTGCACCTCCCCGGCCGCACCGCTGGAAGAAAGGATGGCCACGGAGGCTGCCATGGCCCTGGCGGACATCCTGCGCGGCGGCGAAATGAACAGGCTCGGCACATGTTCCGCTCCGGACTGCTCGGCCGTGATCCTGGACCTGACCCGGAACCGTTCCAAGCGTTACTGCGACACCGGGAACTGCGGCAACCGGGAACATGTCCGGTCCTACCGCAGCCGCCGGGCGTCGAGTGGGGCCCCGCACACCAAGTAGTAAGGGGTCTTGTTACTTGGAACACGTGTAGTTACACTGACCCTGAGCTGCGCCCGTCGTCACGGAGGACAGCTATTCCACTCAGTCTCGACTCCGCGAAGTGCCGCCACAGGGATACCCCTGTGCCCATCGCGGGGTGCAGTCTGTGCCAGCACAAAATGGGGGTTTCAATTGCAGGACAACTCAACCGCGTTTTACAAACGCGTCGGCGCTCTCGGCGCCGCAACAGCATTGGCAGTGAGCGGAGCATTCTTCGCTTCGCCGGCCATCGCCGCACCGGCAGCAGAGCCGGACACAACATCCGCACCGGTCACGGCGACCACTGAGGCGCCGGTCGACGCAACCGCCGCTGACGGAACAATTCCCGGCGCCGTTGCGCCCACTGAAGCTGCTCCCGCCGAGGAGGCAGGAACCCTGCCCCCCGGCCTGGCTGAAGCGCTTCTCCGGGACCTCGGCATGACCGTTGAAGAATTCGAAGCGGCGGGTGAGCTGGGCAAGAAGGCCGCAGAGGCGCTTCCCGAGCTCCAGGCAACCGAAGGCTTCGCCGGCATCGCCCTCGAAGACGGCAAGATGGTCATCACCGGTTCCGGAGAGGCACTTGTTGCTCTGGCCCGCAAGCTGGATGCCCTCCTCGTAGCTCCCGCCACAGCAGAAGCCGACGTCGAACCTGCAGTTGAAACCCCGGCTCCCGCCGAGACGGCAACCGACGCGCCGAGTGCCGAGGCACCCGCAGCCTCCGAAGAACCCAAAGCCACCGAGGAACCTGCTGCAGGGGAAGAGACCGCCTCTCCGCTCAGCCTCACGGGAGATTACCGCGCCAACATCGAGAAGATCCGCGCCGACTACATAGCCAATGTCGGTGTTGCGGGCCTGCAGTCCATCA
The DNA here is from genome assembly GCF_058269275.1 of Arthrobacter sp. TJ-178. Taxonomy (NCBI): domain Bacteria; kingdom Bacillati; phylum Actinomycetota; class Actinomycetes; order Micrococcales; family Micrococcaceae; genus Arthrobacter; species Arthrobacter sp. TJ-178. Next base: position 1,024,377 of record NZ_JBZCNK010000001.1, read on the forward strand.
TGTGGAACGGCGCAGGCTACGTCATCAGCGTGGACAACCAGGCCGCACCCGGCGGCTCCGTTCTCTCGAAAAGCCCCGGTGCAGCAGCCGAATCTTCGGTTGATGCGATCGCCCAAAAATACGCCAACGTCACTGTCGCCCAGTCCTCGGGAACAGCCACGCCGGTCGAGGACGTCGTCAACGGCCAAGGCTATGCCAGCCCCGTTGCCGACGGCGCCGCCCTGTGCTCCATCGGCTTCAACGGTTTCAACAGCACAGGTGAAGCTGCTGTCATCACCGCCGGTCACTGTGCCCATGACGGTGAAGTCACCGAAGCGCTCCTGACCGATCCCACCGGCGATCCGGCCAGCGGAACCGACAATCCGTCTCTTCTGGCTGAACTCGGGACCTGGGGTTTCTCCCAGTTCGGCGGCGCCAACAACTCGCCGGTTGATCTCCAGACGGGCACCAACGTTGGTACGGATGTTGCCGTTATCAACAGCATCGACAGCAAGCTGAACCTGTTGCCCGAGGTGACTCAGTGGGAAGACGCCAAGGATCTCACTGCGGCAACCACCAAGATCACCGGAACCGTGGACGCTGTTGTCGGCGCGCCGGTCTGCAAGTCCGGCCGCACCACCGGCTGGAGCTGCGGTGAGGTCACCGGAGTCGGTGACTTCTTCGTTGGCGGCCATAAGGGCACCGAGGAAGATATCCGCGGCGTCTTTGGTTTTGAGTCCACTCTGACCACCAATGCAAAGCCCGGCGACTCCGGCGGATCCACCATCTCGGGATCCAATGCGATGGGCATCAACAGTGCCGTAGGTGATCGCGAGGGCGTGGAACGAATGTTGTCCACCTCGCTTTCCGACGGTCTCACCCACCTCGGCGGCTACACCGTGGCGGTGTTCGTTGACGCACCGGCACTGACCTCCCACGAGAACAAGGGCACCGTCCTCACGGACCAGCCCATCAGCGGTACGGCCCCCGAGGGCAGCACGGTCAAGCTCACCCAGGGCAACAAGACCACTGACCTGGTAGTTGAAAACGGCGTCTGGAGCTTCACTGCTCCGTCCACCGTTCCCGCCGAAAAGCTGGAATTCAAGGTCCAGGCAGTCAACGGCTTCAACAAGTCCAAGACGTCCTCCTACGAGCTGACCGTCAAGGAAGCACCGCTGGCCGCCCCGGTCATCACGAATCCGGCTGCCGGTGCCCAGATCGTGGATTCACTCACGACCATCACGGGCACCGGCGTTGCCAAAGCCAAGGTCACCGTGGACATCACCGGTGTGGCCACCGCTGACAAGCCCCAGTCCGCAGCGGCAACCGCCGCCCGCGAAGAAACGGCCACCGCCACCGTTGATGCGGACGGCAACTGGGCAGTGAAGCTGGACAAAGCACTGTCCTACGGTGATTACACCGTGACCGCTACGCAGGACGGTATTGAAGGCAAGCTGGAATCGGCTGCGGCGGCTTCCGGGTTCGCCGTCATCCTGGCCGCACCGGCCATCACCTCCGTGGCTGAGGGCCAGAAGTTCGATGAAGGCTCCAACCCGCGGGACATCTCGGGCACCGGCACCGCCGGCGCCAAGGTCTCCGTCTCCATCGGAGATACCACCCTCACCGCCCAGGTTGCCGACAACGGCAGCTGGTCCGTCAACGGTTTCCCAGCCCTCAAGGCGGGTGACTTCACGGTGAACGCAGTCCAGACGCTGAACGGCGCCGAGTCGGCAGCAGCTGCCGTGTCCTTCACTGTGAACGCCGTCGTCGAGGTTGCGCCGCAGGGCCCGCAGCCCACACCGGCGCCTGCTCCGGCGCCGGGCAACAACAGCGGCGGTCTGCCCCACACCGGTGCGTCCGGCATGGGTTTCTTCACCGGAGCAGGCGCGCTGCTCATGGCCGGCGGCATCAGCGCCCTGCTGATCAACCGCCGCCGTCAGGCACAGGATGCCTAATCCGTCGCTGACGTGAGAACACCAAAGCGGGTCCCGGCCTTGTGCCGGGGCCCGCTTTGGTATTACGTGCCTATCAAACCCAGGAGGCCCTGATGCTTATCTCGAAGAAGACCCGCGGTGCCGCTGCCGCACCGGTTGCCGCAGTTGCCGCCGTTGCCCTGATGGCTCTTGGCGGGTGCGGACAGGAGGCGCAGGGACCCGGTGCCGCCGACTCATCACAGTCCACCGCAGACTCCTCGGCGAACCCCGAGATGTCCAATGTCCCCAGCGCCCCGCCGGCCTCCAGCGTCCCGGACAGCCCCGGCGGCACGGTCGGCGCAGTTCCGGCGCTGCCCAGTGATCCCGAGACGGCTATGGATGAAAACATGACTCAGCTGCTGCAGCTTCACGCCCAACTCAAAACGGATCTCGGCCCGGCCTATTCCGATGCCTGGATCGAGGAAAGTCAGCTTCACGTGGCCGTGACCACGCCGGAGGCAGAGGCGGCAGTGCGTGAAGCCGGGGCTGTCCCCTACCGGACGGATTTCACCGCACAGCAGCTGCAGGAGGCTGCGGATACCTTCCGGGCCTGGCTCGGTTCGGACGCGGCTCCACCGGTCCGGGTCCACTGGCTCGGCACCAGCGGACGCACCGCCAGTATCACGGTCCGTGTTCCGGCAGAGCAGGTCCAGCCCCTGACCGATGCCGTGGCCGAACAGCAGCCCGCCGGGGCAGTGAAGGTCATTGTGGAGGAGTCCAGCGGCCCGGCAACCCCTCTGGGCACAAACGGGTCTTAATCCAGTAAAGGCCGGTCACCACCCGGGACCGTCTCCCTAGACTGGAGGGCGTCAAGCAACGGCACCACGGCTTTCCCTAGGACCCGTTCATGGATCAGAAGCTGCACCACCTGCTGCATTCCCTCCCCTCCCGGACCGCCTGGATCATCATTGGCAGCTGCGCCGCATTCTGGCTCGTCTGCTTTACCGGAGTCCTGACTCCGCCGGTGTCCGCCCCGCCGAACGTGGCGCTGTTCTGGTTCTACGCCATGCTCATGCTGGCCCTGGCTTCCGCGATGGCGGCGATAGGTGCCGCCGCCGTTCTCTTGGTACGGCAGCAGCAGATTCCGGCGCCGGCGGGCGCGCAGCAGGCTCCCGCAGAGTCCGACGACGCCGGGCAGGACCAAGACGCGGAGCAGGACCAATTGGCCGGCCTCGGCCGGATGCTGGATGGTCCGGACGGCCTTCTGGCAGCGGACAGCACCGAGCGGCCGGTTCCGCCTCAGAAGATTCCGAAAGCTCCAAAGCGGCCTCCGCGCAAGCGGCGCTAACGGCTAGGGAGATCACGGGTCAGCCAGACCAAAATGCACCTATACCTTCTTCTCCGCCGAGAGGTAAAGCCCTCTGTACCGAGACCGGGACAATTCCCTTGATAACTAAGGGGGCTTCTGGTTTCCTGAGGTAGCGGTCCAGCAGAGGGCCTCGTCGCCACTGCGAAGAGCTGCCCCATGACGCCTCCCGAGTCCGCTTCCCTCACCCATTTCACCCGCGCCCGGCATGCCCGCGGGGACCTGCAGCAGGCGCTGCACAATGAACTGGTCCTTAAACACCGCGAGCTTGCGGACAGTGTGGCCGGTTCCTACGCCGGCCACGGCCGGGACCGCGGAGATCTGCGGCAGGTGGCTTACATTGGGCTCATCAAGGCCGTCAAACGTTTTGACCCCGCCGTCGGCCGGCATTTCCCGGCCTTTGCCATTCCGACCATCCACGGGGAGATCAAGCGTTACCTGCGGGACCAGTCCTGGATGGTGCGGCCCCCGCGGGAGGTGCAGGACCTGCGCACCACCATTGCCAAGGTTTATCCTCTGCTCACCCAGCAGCTGGTTCGTGAACCCTCCCTGGCGGAACTGGCGCTGGAACTGGGCTGCGAGGAGAAAACCGTGTCAGAAGCCCTGAACTGCCAGAGCAGCCTGCAGCCGGATTCCCTGGATGCCCCCTTTGAAGGCGGATATGTAGCGGATGTCTACGGACACATCGACACCCGGCTGGAGCGTGCGGAAAACCTGGCAATGCTGGCCCTGGCCATCCGGAAACTGACGGATCGGGACAAAGACCTGCTGTTTCGCCGCTACTTCCATGAGGAGCCTCAGCAGGTGATTGCCGACCGGCTGGGCATGACGCAGATGCAGGTCTCACGCCGGCTTGCCCGGATACTGGTGACCCTCCAGCAGGAAATCCTTGGCCCAACGGAGGCCGCGGCCCCGCTCTCCGCCGAGGCCGCCAGCGCCTAGAGCAGCTCCAGCTTCGCGGCGGCGGCCAGCACGTCCTGGACCGAGACCGCCAGCAGGGCAGGGTCCGGCTCCACGGCAAAGGTGTCCCCCACCCGCTGCGACTCGTCAGTCAGGGCAATGTGCGGCCCCTTGGGCGGGCCCCACTCGGCCACCGGCGCCGGGCCAAAAATCACCACGGAGGGCCGTGAGTACGCCGAGGCCAGATGCGCGGCGCCGGTATCGGCGGAGATGACCAGCGCAGCGCCGGCCACGGCGGCCGCAAACGCGTCCAGCCCCAGCTTCCCCGCCGCTACGGCGGCCTCCGGCAGCCCTGCGCTTTCAGCCACGGCAAGTGCCCGGGGCCGTTCGCCGGCGCTGCCGGTGAACACCACCTCATGCCCGGCGCGGTGCAGTTCCGCCGCCACGGCGGCAAAGCGCTCCACAGGCCAGAGCCGGCTTCCGTAGGCCGCCCCCACATGGACGACGACGGCGCCCGGGGCGGGGCTGGCGGTGCGCGGCGGCAGCAGGAGGTAATCCAGCGGATCCGCCGGGATGCCGTGCCAGTCCATGAGCTCGGACCACCGCTCACGTTCGTGGATGCCGTGACGCCAGGCCGGTCCGGGCAGCCCGGGCCCCGAGTGTCCGAGCAGGACGCGCGGCGCCAGCGCCTGCAGCCGGCCCGTGCTTTCCGGGCCGCTGCCGTGCAGGTTCACTGCCACGTCAATCCGGCCGGGCTCCAGCGGTATGGGGACATCGAGCCCGTGCAGCGGCAGGAGATCGTCAACGCTGCCCACCAGTTCCACTACCGGACGCAGCCATTCCTGTGCCGCGTAGCTGATGCGGTGCTCCGCAAATGCCCGGCGCAACGCCCGCAAAGCCGGCACGGCCACCAAAAGATCCCCCAGTTTCAAGGCTCTCAGCACCAGCAACTCCGGCTGGCCCGTCCTCGCACTGCTGCCGCCCATGCCCGCCCCTTCATCCGCTCCGCGTCCGCGGCCGCGGAGCAGTGAAGCACATCCTGCCAGAATTCCCGCCGCCGGCTAAGCACCGGGACGAGCCGGAGAAGATGTGGCAGCAAACCTGTTTAGGAGCGGTGCGGATGGGGAACAAGCTCCTTATGGAACATCAGGAGTCAGACAGGCCACGGGCGGTGCTCTTCGACCGGGACGGAACACTGGTGCGCGACGTCCCCTACAACGGCAACCCTGACTTGGTGGTCCCCTTTCCCCGCGCGGCGGCAGTGCTGCGGACACTTCGCCGGCAGGGAATCCGCACGGGCGTGGTCAGCAACCAGTCCGGAATAGCCCGCGGACTGCTCACACCCGCCCAGGTGGCCGCCGTCAACGCCCGCGTGGAGGAACTGCTGGGCCCGTTCGATGTCTGGGAAATCTGTCCGCACGGTCCCCAGGACGGCTGCAGCTGCCGCAAACCCGAGCCGGGAATGATCCGCAGCGCCTGTGAGCGCCTGGGGTTGCAGCCGCGCGACGTGGCCATGATCGGAGACATCGGCGCGGACGTAGAAGCAGCCGAAGCCGCCGGTGCACGCGCCGTCCTGGTTCCAACCGCCGTCACCCGGGTTGAGGAAACCGCCGCCGCCAGGTGCGTTGCCCCTGATCTTGCCGCCGCCGTCGGCATCCTGCTGGGGACCCCGTGACGCGCCGCGTCCTGGTGGCCCGCCTGGACAGTGCGGGAGATGTCCTGCTGACCGGCCCCGCCGTCCGTGCCGTGGCCGCCGCCGACAATACCCGCGTCACCTTGCTGTGCGGACCGCAGGGTGCCGATGCCGGCGCCCTGCTGCCCGGGGTGAACTCAGTGCTGACCTGGGCCAGTCCCTGGATTGTCGATCCCGCGCCTGCCGCAACTGCAGCCGCCGTCGCTGCCCTGGAAGCGGACATCCGTCATGAGCAGATCGACGAAGCGGTCATCCTGACCTCCTTCCACCAGTCACCGCTGCCGCTGGCGCTGGTGCTGCGGCTCGCCGGCGTTGCCCGGATCACCGGTGCCTCCGTGGACTACGCCGGGTCCCTGCTGGACGTCCGGCTCAAACCCGGCGAAGACTTCCCGGAAGACCAGCCGGAAGCCGAGCGGGCCCTGCAGATCGCCGCAGCAGCGGGCTATCGGCTCCCGCCGGACGACGACGGGCGCCTGCGCCTGTCCGGCACCGCCGACGTCCGGGATCTGGTGGGCTCCGAACCGTACATTGTGGTCCATCCCGGCGCCGCGGTTCCGGCGCGGGCCTGGCCGGCCCTGCACCACGCAGCTGCCGTGGAGCTGCTGACCGCCGCCGGACACCGGGTAATCGTCACCGGCGGACCCGGGGAAACCCGCCTGACCGCCACCGTGGCGGGGGTCGCCGGCCTGGACTTGGGCGGGCGCACCGATCTTCGCACCCTGGCCGGTGTGCTGGCCGGCGCGTCGGCCGCCGTCGTCGGCAATACCGGCCCGGCCCACCTGGCCGCTGCCGTGGGAACGCCCGTCGTCAGCCTGTTCGCTCCCGTGGTGCCGGCAGTGCGCTGGGCACCGTACCGGGTGCCGCTGGAGCTGCTGGGCGACCAGAACGCACCCTGCCGGCTCAGCCGTGCCCGCATCTGTCCGGTACCGGGCCACCCCTGTCTTTCCGGCGTAACGCCGGAGCAGGTGGTGGAGGCAGTGCACCGTCTGACCACCGGAGTGAGATCCCTGGGAACACGCAGAGAAACGAGGACTGTATGAGGATCCTGCTGTGGCATGTGCACGGCGGCTGGATGGAAGCCTTCATCCGGGGCGGACATGAGTACATCCTCCCGGCAACGGCGGAGGGCGGAGCCTGGGGGCTGGGCCGGGGCGGACGGGACTGGCCGGACACAGCCGTTGAATGCGCGCCGGAGGACCTGCGGGACCAAGAGATCGATGCGGTGGTGCTGCAGCGCCCCGAGGAGATCGCCGCCTGCGAACGCCTGCTGGGCCGCCGGCCTGGAGTGGACCTGCCGGCCGTGTATCTGGAGCACAACACGCCCAAGGACAGCGTTCCCTCCGCCGTCCACCCGCTGGCCAGCCAGAGCAGCATCCCCGTCATCCACGTGACGCACTTCAACAATCTCTTCTGGGACAGCGGCAGGGCCCCCGCGCGGGTGATCGAGCACGGCATTCCGGACCCCGGTTACCGGTACACCGGCGTCCGGGAGCACCTGGGCGTGGTCATCAACGAGCCGGTGCGCCGGTGGCGGGTGACCGGAACGGACCTGCTGCCGCAGTTTGCCCGCGCGGCCCGTCTTGAGGTGTTTGGCATGGGCACGGAAGGGCTTCCCGCCGCCACCGGCCTGGGCCCGGATGAACTGACCGTCCGAGGGGACCTGCCCACCGGGGAACTGCATACGCAGCTGGCCGGGTGCAGGGCGTACGTCCATCCCATGCGCTGGACCTCCCTGGGGCTTTCCCTGCTGGAAGCGATGCAGCTGGGGCTTCCGGTGCTGGCGCTGGCCACCACCGAAGCTGCCCGGGCCGTGCCGCCGGAGGCCGGAACCGTCTCCGGAAATGTTCAGGAACTGGTGCGAGCAGCAGCGCGCCTCATCCGTGATCCCGACGAAGCACGGCAGCGGGGCCTGGCTGCCCGCAGCTTTGCCCTGCACCGCTACGGGCTGGATGCCTTCCTGGCGGCCTGGGACAACACGCTGTCGGATATCACCACGCGGACCGGCGGCCGGCTCCCCGTTTTCGAGGACCCGGCCGTCGCCGCGGAACTGCCGGTGGCACGGCCTACTGAACTGTCAGGTGCTGTTGGAGGGGGCAAGCAGTGAGAATTTCAATGGTGTCCGAACATGCCAGTCCGCTGGCGGCGCTGGGCGGTGTGGATGCCGGCGGGCAGAACGTGCACGTAGCGGCGCTGTCCGTGGCGCTCGCCCGCCGCGGGCACTCCGTACGCATCTACACCCGCCGGGATGATCCGGCGCTGCCGGCCGTGGTGCCGGTAGGGCCGGGCCTGGACGTGGTGCATGTGGATGCCGGACCTGCACGCGTGCTGCCCAAGGACCATCTGCTGCCCTACATGAGCGAACTCGCGGACGGGATCTCCGCTGACTGGGGCTCCGCTCCCCCGGACGTGGTGCACGGGCACTTCTGGATGTCCGGGGTGGCGGCACTGGATGCCGCACGCCGCTTCGATACCCAGGGTTATCCGGTTCCGGTGCTGCAAACCTTCCATGCCCTCGGCACGGTGAAGAAACGGCACCAGGGCACCGAGGACACCAGCCCGCCGGAGCGCACCTGGCTGGAACCATCGGTGGGGCGCAATGCGGACCGGATCATCGCCACCTGCTCAGACGAGGTCTTTGAACTCAAGGCCCTGGGCATCCCGGGGCATCGAATTTCCGTTGCCCCCTGCGGGGTGGACCTGGACCTGTTCGGCTCCGCCGGGGCGGCTGAGCCGCGCAACAGACGGTGGCGGATAGCCGCCGTCGGCCGGCTGGTGCCGCGCAAGGGCATTGACCTGGCGGTCCAGGCGCTGGCACTGCTGGCAGAACGCGGAATCGACGACGTCGAACTCCTGATCGTCGGCGGGGCCTCCGACTCCGCCGGGCTGGCCTCCGATCCGGAAGCCCGGCGCCTGCTGGCGCTGGCCCGCGACCTGGGCGTCGGGGGCCGGGTCCTGCTGCGGGGGCAGGTCCCGCGCGAGGAAATGCCCGCCGTGCTGCGCAGCGCCGACGCCGTGGTGTGCACGCCCTGGTACGAACCGTTCGGCATTGTTCCGCTGGAGGCCATGGCCTGCGGGGTTCCGGTGGTGGCCTCGGCCGTGGGCGGACTCATCGACACGGTGGTGCACGGCAAAACCGGGCTTCACGTGCCGCCGAAAGATCCGGAGGCGCTGGCTCAAGCGCTGGCGGAACTGCTTCAAAACCCCGGATATGCCACCCGCCTGGGCACCGCGGGCCGGCAGCGGGCGAGGGCACGGTATTCCTGGGACCGGGTGGCCGCTGACACCGAAAAGGCCTACCAGAGCGCCGTGAGCCAGACGGCCGCCACCGATCAGGTCAGTCTGCAGCCGCTGGGAGGAGCATTGTGAACGCTGAAACCACCACAGCCGCCGGTGCCGGGCTGGCCGGGACCCTGGGTACGGATACCCGGCCGGCCCCGACCGCACCCCACGCCGCTGCCCACCGGGCGGTGCTGCAGCACTTCACTGATCTGGGACCGGCGGTGGCGTCCGTCCAGGCACAGGCCCGGCAGCTCACCGCGTGGGGAGTGGAGCTGGCCGGCCGGCTCCTGGCCGGACACCGGCTGCTTGCCGCCGGCAACGGCGGATCCGCGGCGGAGGCGCAGCACCTGACCGCGGAGCTGGTGGGCCGGTTCGACGGCGACCGGCGCCCGTTCTCGGCCATCGCCCTGCACGCGGACACCTCGGCCGTCACGGCCATTGCCAATGATTACGGGTTCGATCAGCTCTTTGCCCGGCAGGTGCTGGGTCACGGCCGCCGCGGCGATGTCCTGGTTCTGCTGTCCACCAGCGGACAAAGCCCCAATCTGCTGGCCGCCGCCGCTGCCGCCCGCAGCCTCGGCCTCAGGACCTGGGCCCTGACCGGGCGCGGGCCCAATCCGCTGAGCATCGCCTGTGATGAGGCGGTGTGCATCGATGCGCGCTCGGCCAACGCCCAGGAAGCCCATCTGATTGCCGTCCACGCGCTCTGCCGCGCCTTCGACGCGGAAGTGCTGCGCCGCAGCGGAGAGGAACAGTCATGAAAATTGTGGTGGTGGGCGACGTCCTGCTGGACACCGACATCACGGGCAGCGCGCAGCGGCTGTCCCCTGACGCCCCCGTGCCGGTGGTGGAGGTGGAGACGGTTCGACGGCGTGCCGGCGGCGCCGGGCTGGTGGCCCGGATGCTGCAGCGCGAGGGCCACGAGGTACAGCTGGTTACGGTCCTGTCCAACGACGGCGCCGCCGGGGAACTGCGTGCTGCGCTCGCAGGCATTGCGCTGACCGCCGGGCCCTCAGGCGTTCCCACCCCGGTAAAAACCCGGATCCGTGCCGGGGCGCAGGCGGTGGTGCGCTTTGACGAGGGCTGCGCGCCGCCCGCGGTGCCGGAGGTGACCGAGGAGATGCTCTCTGCAGTCGCCGCGGCGGAAACAGTCATTGTGGCGGACTACGGCCGCGGACTGACCGGAAACCCTCGGCTGCGGACCGTGCTGGAAGGACTGGCCGGACGGATTCCCGTGGTCTGGGATCCGCATCCCGCCGGGGCGGAACCGGTGCCCGGCGTCGCTGCGGTGACTCCCAACCTTCCCGAGGCGCTGCGCGGCGCAGGCGTAACCGGCGGCGGCGTTTCCGCGGCCCTGCGGGCTGCCGAGCGGCTGCTTGAGCGGTGGCAAAGCCGCTCCGTCGTGGTGACCCTCGGCGCCCTGGGCGCACTGGTCCTGCCGCGGTCCGGGCTGCCCCAGGTGATCCCGGCGCCGCAGGTGTCCGCCTCGGACACCTGCGGCGCCGGCGACCGGTTCGCCGCCACGCTGGCTCTTGGCCTGCGCCGGGGCCACCCGCTGGAATCCGCTGCCGAGAAAGCCGTTCTGGCCGCAGCGGGTTTCCTGGCCGGGGGCGGTGTTGCCTCCCTGCACCGGGACAAAGAGCCAGCCCGGCTGCACAGCGAAAGCCTCGACGCGCTGCACGCCGCGCAGCAGGTCCGCGAGCGCGGCGGAACGGTGGTGGCCACCGGAGGTTGTTTCGACCTGCTCCACGCCGGCCATGCCAGGACCCTCGCGGCGGCACGCCGGCTCGGCGACTGCCTCATCGTGGTGTTGAACTCGGACAGCTCCGTCCGGCGGCTCAAAGGCAAGCAGCGGCCGATCATCGGTCAGGAGGACCGCGCCGAACTGCTGCTGTCTTTGGGCTGCGTGGACGGCGTGCTGGTCTTTGAAGAAGACACTCCCGAAGCGGTGCTGGAGCGGCTGCGTCCGGACATCTGGGTCAAGGGCGGGGATTACCGCGAGGATCAGCTTCCCGAAGCCGGCCTGGTCAGGACCTGGGGCGGAGAAACCGTAACCGTTCCCTATCATCCGGCCCGTTCCACCACGGCCCTTGCCGCTGCCTTGGCCCAGGTGGGCTGAGCGAAAATCCATCCGCTAAGAATCCGGAAACCCTTCTGAAAGGAAACAAGCATGTTGTTGAATCTCTCCAATCCCGGACGGGTGCTGATCACCGGCGGAGGCTCCGGCCTGGGCGCTGCCGTGGTGCGCGCAGTTACTGAAGCCGGCGGAACCGCCGTCGTGCTGGACCGCGACATCAGCGGCGTTACCGAAGCAAAAGCCTTTGAAGTGGACGTGGCGGACCGCGCAGCCGTGGAAGCCGCAGTGCGGGAAGCGGCGGAGTCCCTGGGCGGGCTGGACGCAGTGGTGACGGCTGCCGGGATCGACCGCTGCGGGCGGCTCGAAGACGTGGCCGCAGAGGAATGGGAAAAAGTCATTGGCGTGAACCTGCTGGGCACCGTGTCCGTGGTCCGCGCCGCGCTGCCCTACCTCCTTGAGAGCCATGGCCGTGCCGTCACCGTGGCGTCGAGCCTGGGGATCAAGGCGGTTTCCGACGCCACCGCCTACTGCGCCTCAAAGTTTGGGGTGGTGGGCTTCAGCCGGGCGCTGGCGGCCGAAACCCGCGGCCGGATGGGGGTGACCACCATGATTCCCTCCGGCATGAAGACCAACTTCTTCGATGACCGCACGGAACAGTACAAACCCCGGGACGATTCCCGGCTTAACGATCCGCTGCGCGTGGCCGAGGCCATTCTCTTTGCCCTGCACCAGCCCAAGGGGTGCGAGGTACGGGAAATGGTCATCTGCCACGAGGAGGAGGACTCCTGGCCCTGACAGTAGCCGGCGGGCCGCCCTAGGCGGGCGGGGCGGCCCGCAGCTCGGCCACGTCCGCATACACCGCCGCGGGATCCACCGAGGCGACAAAGGAATCGTCGTGCTCGCAGCGCTCGGCAGTCCAGCCAACCTGAGTGACATCCACTGAGCACACGGGGCAGCGGGACACCCAGGCCATGTGGACCCGGTGGCGGGTGCGGCCCATGGCCCCGGCATTGATCACGTTGCCAAACCAGTAAATCCCCACCGTGGGTGTTCCCACCGCCTGCGCCAGGTGCCGCGGGCCGCTGTCATTGCCCACCATCACGCTGCTGGCCTTCAGCAGCGCCGCCAGGGTGCCGATTTCCAGTTCGCCCGCCACGGAGCCAATATCGGCATTGTGTCCGGCCGCATCGAGGGCCAGGGCAAGGATCCGGTCGCCCAGAATCCGGTCGCCGTCGTCTCCCACCACCAGCACCCGGCACCCGTCTGCCGCGGCCCGCGCCGCGACGTCCGCAAAGGCCGACGCCGGCCAGCGGCGCCGCGGATCCGTGGCACCGGGGTGCAGGGTTATCAGGTCCCGGCCGGGCGCCAGATAGGCGGCGGCCTTTTCTTCTTCCTCGGGCAGGACCTGCAGCTGGGGTTCCAGCGACACCGGAACGGCGCCCGCCAGACCCGCCACCTCCAGGAAGCGGAGCACCTCGTGCTGGTAATAGACATAGGGAATGGTGCGTTCCAGATGCACCGCGTCCGGTGTCCGGGTTCCCACCGTGTGCTCGGCGCCCAGCCCCAGCAGGAACGGGTTGGAGTTGCGGCCCCCGCCGTGCAGCTGCACGGCCAAATTGAAGTTCCGCGCCTCCATCTCTGCGCGGAACTGTTCCAGGGCAGCCGCATCCTCGGGACCCGGGTGGATCCCCGGCGCCGAAGGCAGCACTTCGACGCGCTGCACCGGTCCGGGACGGCCGTCCAGCAGCGCCGCGTGCAGCGGAGTTCCCAGCAGGGTGATTTCTGCTTCCGGGTAGGCCGCGGCGAGGGCGTCCAGGGCAGGCACGGCAAACATGAGGTCCCCGAGACCGCCGCCGCGCAGCACCGCAATCCGCTCCACTCCGGCAAACGGTTCCAGGACCGGGCCCACCCCGCGGCGCAGCGGCTCAGCCTGCGGCTTCCCGAACGCTGATCCGTCCTGCTCCGCCAATCCGTGCACCATGTGCCCTCCGCAGTCTCTTGCTCCCGGTCCTTTTCTGGGCTTCACCCTAGGGCCTGCACCCACTGAACCCAACCCTCGGGACGCACCTCAAAACTCCCGCTGCAAACCTGTGTAAAGCGCCGCCCAAACGGGTAGGAACCCTACACAGGATCCAGCCAGTTCGCCTGCCGACCGCAAGGAACCCCATGCCTCACAGTGCCGCTCCCGCCTCTCCGGCTGTCTCTCCCGCCACGGCTGCAGCCCCTCCTGCCCCTGCCGCCGCTTTGGCCGGTACTGCCGGCGCGGTGCCGGGAAGCGGCAGAATCCTGGTCTTCAACCCGAATGACGGCACGCCGGTGGGTGAACTTGCCGCCGCGGACCGGGAGCAGGTGACGCGGGCGGTGGCCGCGGCACGCAGGGCACTGCCCGGATGGGCCGGGACCGATCCCGCTGACCGGGGCCGGATCCTGCGCTCAGCTGCCGCCGCCGTCGCCGAACGGGCCCGGGAACTCGCGGAACTGAACCACCGGGAAACCGGGAAACCGGTGGATGAGGCCCTGGGCGGGATAGCCGCAGCGGTGTCCACGCTGGAGCAGTACGCCGAACTCGGCCCGGTGCACCGCGGCCTCAGCCTGCGCGGATCCGTGCTGGCAGCGGACTACACCGTCTCCGAACCCCGCGGCGTGGCAGTGCTGCTCACGCCGTGGAATGATCCGGTGGCTGTGGCAGCCGGCCTCATTGGCGCGGCGCTGGTCACCGGCAACACCGTCATCCACAAGCCGAGTGAACGCTCTCCCCACACCGGCATCCTGCTTGGCGACATCCTGGCACCGTTCTTCCCGGCCGGCGCCTTCAGCACTCTGACCGGAGATGCGGAGACCGGGTCGCTGCTCACCCGCGAGGACGGGGTGGACGTCTTCGCCCATGTTGGTTCCAGCCCTGCCGGCGGGCGGATCGCGCGGGCGGCCGGCCTGACCGGGGCACACGTCATTCGTGAAAACGGCGGCAACGATCCCCTGCTGATCGATGCCGGGGTGGATCCGGTCTGGGCGGCTGAGCAGGCGGCAATCGGCGCTTTCAGCAACAGCGGACAGATCTGCACCGCCGTGGAGCGCATTTACGTGCACCGGGACCTGGCCGAACCGTTTTGCCGGGCCCTGACCCAGGAAGCCCGGCGCCGCAACCGGGACCAGCCGCCGGCCCCGCTGGTGGATGTCCGGCTCCGCTCCTCGGTCCATGCCCAGGTCACCGATGCGGTCCGGAACGGAGCGGAGCTGGCCGAGGGCGGCGTACTGCCCGACGGTCCCGGCGCCCACTATCCCGCCACGGTGCTCCTGAACTGCTCCCGTCCCATGGCTGTTTTTACCGAGGAAACGTTCGGACCGGTGGCTCCGGTGCAGGTGGTGGACAGCTTCGCCGAAGGACTGGAACTGGCTGCGCGGGACAGGTTCGGGCTCGCTGCCACCGTGCTGACGCCGAGCATCGACTCCGCCCACCGCGCCGTGGCAGCCCTGCCGGTGGGAACGGTGAAAATCAACGCCGTCTTCGGCGGCGCTCCCGGCGGCTCCGCCGAACCCCGCGGGGAGAGCGGGCGCGGCTTTGGCTACGGACCCGAGCTCCTCGACGAGTTCAGCCTGGTCAAAGTGGTCCATGTGGGCCTGGCGAAGGTGCCGGGACAGGCATGATCGTCCCGCCGGAACTGTCCGGGCTGCGCAGTCTGGCCCCGTGGCTGCCGGGCCGCCTGGCGGCCCGGGCGCCGCTTGTCGCCGTCGTCGGGGACGTCATGCTGGACGGCTGGTGGTCCGGCACCACGGACCGGTTCTGCCGTGAAGCCCCGGCTCCCGTGGTGGACATGGTCAGCCGGGACTACGCACCCGGCGGCGCCGCAAACACCGCCATGAATCTCCGGGGCCTGGGCGCGCGGGTCCGTCTGGCCGGGCTGGTGGGCGAGGATGAACCCGGGCGCCGGCTGCGGGCCGTGCTCGCCGCCGCCGGCATCGACCTCCAATTGCTCCATGCCAGGCCGGACGCGCGGACTGCCACCAAATACCGGGTCCTGGCAGGAGATCAGGTGCTGCTGCGCATGGACGACGGCGGCAGCCCGGTTCCGGGGCAGGCGGAGGAGGACCTGGCCGATGCCCTGCCCGCATGGCTCGGAGAAGCGGACGCCGTGGTGGTGTGCGATTACGGCAGCGGACTGCTGCACGGGCGTGTGCGCGAGGCCCTGATCCGGCAGCGCGGAAACCGCCTCACCGTCGTGGACGCCCACGCGCCGGGACTGTGGGCTGCACTGGAACCCGACGTCGTTACCCCCAATTTCCAGGAGGCGGCCCGGCTGCTGGACCTGCGGCCGGAGCCCGGCCGGGAGCGGGCCGAGCAGATCGGCGGCCGCGGCGCTGACCTGCTGCAGGCAACGGGTGCCCGCTCCGCCGTCGTCACCTTGGACCGTGAGGGAACGCTGCTGTTGACGGGCGGCGGCCAAATCCACCGCACCTGGGCGCGGCCTGCCACCGAGAAGCAGGCGTCCGGGGCCGGCGACACCTTTGTGGCGTGCCTGACCGTGGCCCGGGCCGCCGGGCTCCCTCTGAGCACGGCCGCGGACCTGGCCCAGAACGCTGCGGACGTGGTGGTCCGGAGGGCGGGAACATCGGTGTGCACGTGGGCGGATCTGGAACTGCATCTGACGGCCCTGGCGGACACCGCCCTGTCACCCGATGAACTTCAGGCGAGGGTGGACGCGGACCGGGCCGCCGGCAAGCGGATCGTGCTGACCAACGGCTGTTTTGACGTGTTGCACCGCGGACACACCCGTTATCTGCAGCAGGCCAAGGCTCTCGGGGACGTTTTGGTGGTGGCGTTGAACGGAGATGACTCGGTGACGCGGCTCAAGGGACCGGGCCGGCCGATCAATCCGGTGCATGACCGCGCCGGCGTCATTGCGGCGCTGAGCTGCGTGGACTATGTCACGGTTTTTGACACGGACACCCCCATTCCGCTGATCGAAGCCCTTCGTCCGGACGTCTACGCCAAGGGCGGGGACTACTCCCCGGAGATGCTGCAGGAGACGCGGGTGGTGCGCGAATGCGGCGGGCAGGTGCGGATCCTGGACTATGTCGCGGACCATTCGACGACGGCGCTGGTCGAACGAATCCAGTCCTCCTCCCCCGGAGTCCACCGGCGCACTACGGAGGCAGGGACAGGAGCGGAAGCAGGGGCGGGGAGATCAGGCCCGGGCGAATCAAGCGTCCGGGGATCCAGGGCCTCAGGAGCCTCGCCCGCCGGTCCGGGAACTGGTCCGGAGGAAGAAGCCGGAGCCCGGCTACCTGCGGACGGAGCCTAGGCTGTAGGGTCCGTGCTGCCCGGATTGGCGGGGCGGGAGGCGCCGTTGGCCGTATTCGAAGGGGTCTCCGGAGCTTCCGGAACTGCGTTGCCTGAAGGCGCTGCGTTGCCCGAAGGTGCTGCGTTGCCGGAAGGCGCTGCGCTGCTGCGGGGGGCACCAATCGAGCCGGCGCCGCCGGGAATCTTGGCCGAGCTTCGGTGGACGCCGGAGCCCTCGCTGAGGTGGTCCGGGTTCGGCTTTTCCGTCATGAGCAGCAGAGAGCAGATCAGGACGGAGGCAATGAACGCAATGCCTGCGGCGGTGAATCCCAGATCAACCCGCAGTTCCTTTTCTCCGCCGCCGGTGGCGAAGATCATGGTGGCAATGCCCGCAATCACAGCCAATACGGCAGAAAAAATGAGCGGGGCCTTCACGGAGTTCCGCTTCTGCGGCCCACCGGATGAGCTGTTCGCCACTGATTTCCTCCTGCTGCGTTGATGATCGCGGTTCTACAAACGGTAGAACCGATTTTCCAGTTTACGGCTTTTGCCGGCCCGCTGCTGCCGGATCCGTGTTGCCCGCGGAACGGGCATCAAACCGGGCACCCAGACCCGAGGTGGCCAGCATGACCGCAATGATGAGGGCAGAACCGCCGGTAACTCCCAGCATCGCCTGCGCACCGAGGTCCATGGCCTGCACGGCTACCAGGATGATGGCGGCTCCCAGGCTCACCACTCCTGTGATCAGCCAGTCACGGGCCGGCAGGAATGTGGTGCGGGACTTGAGCCAGAGATAAAGCTCGACGGCGCCGCCCAGTGCCAGCGCAATGCCGGCGGCGGCGCAGAAGGCTTCCACCGAGCGCAGTGCGAGGACGGCCACACCGGCAAGGGCGTAAACGGCGGCCTCAAGCAGCTGCAGGGTGCGGATCCGGGGTTCCCCGCTGAGACCGGCGAGAACGGACATCCGCCATACGCTGACCGCTGTGAGCAGCAGGTAGAGCCCGCCGGCAACGGACAGCACATTGATTCCGGGTCCCTGCCAAAAGACGGTCAGGATCCCAAAGGCAGCCGCCGTGGCCGAACGGAGGAGGATGGGTTTCCACGGGGTCATTCCGTGGCTGGATTCGCCCACTGCCGAGCCTCCGCTTTCGTGTCTGCACCTTCGTGGAGCCGGTTGGCCCCCCACCAGCTTAGTCGCTCGCGCTGCCCGGTGCCGCCCCGGTGACCATCCAGGCGTCCTGCCGGATCCGCCAGGTCAACGTGAGTGCGCGGGCACTCATGTATCCCAGTGCGAAGGCGGCCCACAGCCAGGCGATGCCGCCGGGACCTTCGAGGCCGGAGGCTTGGACCCACCACAGCAGCGGCAGGTAGGCGACCAGGTTCAGCACGCCGGTGATCGCCAGGTACCGTGCGTCGCCGGCACCGATGAGCACGCCGTCGAGCACGAAAACCAGGCCGCAGATCGGCTGGGACACGGCCAGCACCCACAGTCCGGCGGTCAGCGCGGACTGCACGCCAGCGTCGGGCGTGAAAATCCAGCCGGCAAAGGGAGCCGCCGCGGCCAGCAGCACTCCGGTGATCACCCCGAATCCCACGCCCCACCGGATCATCCGGCGGGTCAGCTCCCGGGCCAGGGACGCGTTGCCGGCACCGAGCTCCTTGCCGATCAGTGCCTGCGCGGCAATGGCCAGGGCGTCGAGGGCGAAGGCCAGGAAGGTGAAGACGGTCATGACCAGCTGGTGGGCAGCCAGCGACTGCGGTCCCTGCGCGGTGGCCACCAGCACCGCCGCCAGCACGGCCAGGCGCAGGCTCAGCGTCCGCAGCATCAGCCAGGAGCCCACGTGCGCGGTGGCGCGGATCCCGGCGGCGGCAGGACGCAGCGGAACTCCGGCACGCCGAGCCATCCGTCCCACCAGCACCAAATAGACGGCGGCCATGCCCCACTGGGTGATGCTGGTGCCCAGCGCGGAACCGGCAACGGAGAGGTTGAAACCGTACACCAGCAGATAGTTCAAGCCGATGTTCACTGCGCAGCCGACGCCGGCCACCATCAGAGGCGTCCGGGTGTCCTGCAGCCCGCGCAGCACGCCCGTGGCCGCCAGGACCACCAGCATGGCGGTAAGCCCGGGCATTGAATACTGCAGGTAATCCACGGCGAAGGCATGCACTTCACCGGTGGCGCCCAGTGCGGTGGCCAGAGCCGGGGCAGCCAGGATTCCGGCAACGGAGAGCAGCACGCCCAGGATCAGGGCCAGCCCGATCCCGTCCCGGCCGGCCGCCACGGCCTCACGGTGCCGGTCCCCGCCCAGATATCTGGCCACGGTTCCGGTGGTGGAATAGGCCAGGAACACCATGAGCCCGACGGCGGTTTGCAGCACCGTGGACGCCAGCCCCACCCCGGCCAGTTCATTGACGCCAAGGTGGCCCACGATCGCCGAATCGGCAATCAGGAACAGCGGTTCGGCGATCAGTGCACCCAGTGCCGGTACGGCCAGGGCGAGGATGCGCCGGCCCAGAGCGGAGCCTGAGGTCTGTGCTGAAGTGCCCATCTTCACAGCTTACGGTTCTGCCGCAGGGGAGCCTGCACCGGCGGGGTGCCCCGTTCCGGAGCGAGGACCGCGGCGGCCGCGGCGGCGGCCAGGGCCATCAGCACGCCCACAAAAACACTCAGTCCGGTCCAGCCCCAGTGCTGGAAAAAGATGCCGCCCGCCCAGCCCAGCAGGCTGGAACCGGCGTAGTAGAAGAGGTTGTACAGCGAGGAGGACTGTGCCCGGCCCTCGGTCGCGAGGAAGGGCGCCCAGCCGGAGGCAATGGAGTGGGCGGCGAAGAATCCGCCGGTGAACACCACGAGCCCGGCGATCACGGCCGGCAGCCAGGACCCAAGAGTGAGGGCCAGCCCGGAGGCCATTACCGCTATTGACCCGAGCAGCACCGTCTTGCGGCCTCCGTGCGCCGCCAGCCGGCCGGCCAGGGATCCGGCGGCACGGGAGGACCAGGTGCCGGCGAGGTAGGCCAGGAACAGGAAGCTGGCCACGCTTTGCGGCAGCGAGAACGGTGCAGCGCCGAGCCGGAACCCCAGATAGTTATAGACCGCCACGAATCCGCCCATCAGCAGGAAACCCTGCAGATACAGGCTGATCTGCAGGGGATTGCGCAGGTTCAGCAGCAGCCGCCCGCCGAGTCCGGGTCCGGGATCGGTGCGGCGCAGCGGCGAAAAACCGCGCTGCTTCGGTGCGGTGAGCATAAAGACGACGGCGGCTCCGGCGGCCAGCAGGCTGACGGTGCCGACACCCACCCGCCAGTTTGCGGCGTCGGCCATCGGGGCGGCAACGATCCGGCCGGCGAGCCCGCCGATGGTGGTGCCCGAAACGTAGCTGCCGGCGGCCACGGCGGCATGGACCCGGGACACCTCTTCGCTGAGGTAGGCCAGGGCGACGGCGGGAATCCCGCCCATCGCCGCGCCCTCCGTGAACCGGAGCATCAGCAGGACCGGAAGATTGGGGCTGAACGGAACCAGCAGTCCCAGGACCACGGCGGCAATGATTGCCAGCCGCATGACGGGCAGCCGGCCGAAGCGGTCAGCTGCCGCGGACCAGGAAATGACGGAAGCTGCCAGGCCCAGTGTTGCCGCTGATACAGCCAGTGCGGCGGCCGGGGCGGTGATGTCCAGGTCCCGGGCCAGGCCGGGCAGGACACCCTGGACGGAATACAGCTGGGCGAAAGTTGCCATTCCTGCCGCGGCCAGTGCCACCATGACGCGGCGGTAGCCCCGGCTGCCTTTGGGGTGACCGGTCCACGGGATTGATGTGTTGCCGCTCAATCCTGCTGCCCCCGGGCCGGCTGTGGAAGTTTCAGTTCGGAGCGCAGGTTGCGGCGCGCCTGCTCCTCCCAGCGGTTCCGGGCTGCGGGAGTGGAAAACAGCGGGTCGGCCTCCAGCAGCTGCTCCACCACCCGGCGGCGGCCGGCGGTGAAATCGGCGTCGCCCACGTGCGCGTATTCACGTCGGACATCGGCAACGTAGCGGCGGTAGGCTTCCGGGCTGCGACCCAAAACCGACAGGTCGGCGTCACAGAGCAGCATTCCGGCCGTGTCCCCCGGCTCAGGCCGGTGTCCGGCCGTCAGCCGGACCAGCCGCTGCACTTCGCGAATCTCCTCCTCGGGTGAGCCCGCCTCCGGAAGCAGTGTCCCGGCGAGCTCCGCGGAGCACTCCTCATCCTCGGGGGCCCCGCGGTACACGGCGTCGTGGAACCAGGCCGCCAGAAGTACCGTCCGCGGCGGCGGCCCCTCCGAAAGCTGCTCCGCTGCCTCCAGGACGGCCAGCAAGTGCCTGCGGTCGTGGTAGCGGCGGTGCGGCTCGCCCCAGCGGTTCAGCAGCTCGGCGCCCAGCCCGTTGGCTCCGGGCACCAGCGCTTCCCAGCGTGCCAGCAAAGGGTGCACCAGCG
The DNA here is from genome assembly GCF_058269275.1 of Arthrobacter sp. TJ-178. Lineage (NCBI taxonomy): Bacteria > Bacillati > Actinomycetota > Actinomycetes > Micrococcales > Micrococcaceae > Arthrobacter > Arthrobacter sp. TJ-178. The sequence continues at coordinate 1,045,304 of NZ_JBZCNK010000001.1, forward strand.
AGGAACTGCGTTCACGCGCCTTGATGCGCAGCCCGCTGCGGATGAGCAGGCGCACCAGGGTGCCGCCGTCGACCTCCGCCGCACCCCGGGCCACCAGATCCCGGTAGCGGCGCACCGGCACATCGTAGTGGTCCAGATCGAAGGCGCGGGCATCGATTCCGGCGGCGGCCGCGAAGCCGTGCAGTTCAGCCAGGGAGGTGTCCGAGACCAAGTGGGAGAACACCGTATTATGGGCCGGCCACAACGGCGGATCGATGTAGATCATCCGGCAGTGCGCCGGAACGGGAAGCGGAAAGGCATGCTCCATACCTACCGGATGCGGCCGCGCATTTCCACGCGGGACCTTTCGGCGGACCCTTGTCCGTGCCGCGCCTGCATGGTCCAATACCAGCATGAATGAAGGGGACACAGCCGTCCTGGCCATTGGTACGCGCAAGGGCCTGTGGCTGGCGACCAGTACTGACAGGCACCACTGGCACCTGGCCGGGCCGCACTTCCTCATGGATGAGGTCGCGTCCGTGGCCCTTGATACCCGGGGTCCGGCTCCCCGGATCCTCGCCGGCATCATGAACTGGCACTGGGGCCCGTGTGTGGTCCACTCGGATGACCTCGGGCAGACCTGGAGCGAGCCGGAGGACGGCGCCGTCCGTTTTCCGGCGGACACCGGCGAAGCGCTGACCCGCGTCTGGCAGCTGCAGCCGGACAGCGCGGACCGCCCGGGAGTGGTCTGGGCGGGGGCGGAACCCATTTCCGTGTGGAAATCCACGGACGGCGGCGAGCATTTCGAGATGAACCAGCCGTTTTGGGACCATCCCCACCGCAGCGGGTGGGGCGCCGGGTTCGGCGGTGCCGCGGCCCACACCGTGCTGCCGAGCCCGGTTGATGACACCGTCCATGTGGCGATCAGTGCGGCAGGTGTTTACCGCACGGACGACGGCGGGGCATCTTGGGTGCCGCGCAACACCGGAATCAGCGCGTACTTTATGCCCGATCCGAATCCGGAGTACGGGCAATGCGTCCATAAGGTGGCACGGGACGCCGGTGATGTCCGTCGCCTGTATGCCCAGAACCATCACGGGGTCTATCGCACCGACGACGCCGGGGACTCCTGGCAGTCCATCGCGGACGGACTGCCCGCCGATTTTGGCTTTGTCATGCTGGCGCATCCAACCCGGCCCGGAACCATTTGGACGATCCCGTTGAAAGCCGACGGTGAGCGTATTGCCCCGGAGGGGCATCTGGCGGTGTACCGCAGCGAGGATGCCGGGGATTCGTGGACGCGGCTGGATCACGGCCTCCCGGAGACGGACTACAACGCGGTGCTCCGCGATGCGGCCGCGGTGGACACCGCAGAGCCGGCCGGCGTGTACTTCGGCACCCGGGGCGGGCAGGTATTCGGGAGCGCAGATGAGGGCAACACCTTTTCCCTGGTTGCGGGAAACCTTCCTGACGTACTGTGCGTCCGGGCCGCGGTTGTGCAGGCTGCGGGACTGTAAAGGAGGCTGCACTTTGACGGGTGACAGGGCTGCGGGGAGGTGAAAGTGTGACCGCAACCGATCCGGTTCGCCTGGTCCTGCCGGCGGCGCTGTCCGCCGCAGCCGGCGGGCAACGTGAACTCTCGCGCACATCCGGTCCGGGACTTACCGCCGCCGCCCTGCTGGACGGCCTGGCCGCCGACTATCCCAGGCTGGAGCGCCGCATACGGGACGAGGCCGGCCGACTGCGCCGGTATGTGAATGTCTATATTAACGGAGAAGAGCTCCGCTCCCTGGACGGCCTGGCCAGCTCGGTGCCTCCGGGATGTGAAGTCCTCGTCCTGCAGTCCGTGGCGGGCGGCTGACGGCGGAGGGCGTCCCGGCCTGTCGGTTAACGCAGCAGGCGCCCCGCCGTGAAGCGGGGCGCCTGCTTACTGTTAATATCCGGTCCTGCAAAGATGCTGCAGATTCCGGGCTAGGCCTTCACTAGGCCGGCAGCTGCAGAACAGCGCCGGTGAAGATCAGGTTCGGGTCGATGACGGAGTCGGCGTTGGCGTTGTACAGCGTCTGCCAGCCTCCTTCGATGCCGAGCTTCTCGGCGATTCCGGAGAGCGTGTCACCGGACTGGATGGTGTAGGTCTCACCGGTCACAGCGGGGGCGGGGGTCTCCACCGGTGCGTACTGCTGAACCTGTGCCTCCGGGATAACCGGGGTCTCGGGCACTGCAACCTCAGGGGCTGCCGGGGCTTCGGGAACCGAGTAGGTTTCCACCGGTGCCACGTATTCCTGAACCGGGGCGGGAGCCACGTATTCCTGAACCGGGGCCGGAGCCACGTATTCCTGAACCGGGGCGGGAGCGGTGTACGTAGCCTCGGGGGCAGTGTACTGCTGGGTCTGCTCCGGAACAGTGCTCTGGGGAGTCACCGCACCGGTGGCTCCGCCGGAGAGGCCGAGCTTTGCGGAGCAGGCAGGCCAAGCGCCCCAGCCCTGTCCGGCGAGAACGTTCTCAGCCACGGCAATCTGCTGCTCACGGCTGGCAGAGGTGGGATCACCGGTACCGCCGAAGGCGGCCCAGGTGCTCGGGGTGAACTGAAGGCCGCCGGAGAACCCGTTACCGGTGCTGATGCTCCAGTTGCCGCCGCTTTCACACTGTGCGAGTGCATCCCATGTACTCGCGTCTGCAGCCTGGGACGGTACTGCGGTCAGGGCCACGCCAGCACCCGAGATTGCTGCTACAGCTAGTCCCCGGCGAACGTTACGGCTGATCTTAGACTTAGTCATTTGGATTTGGCTGCTCCCGGGGCCCACCTGCGTTCCACCCTTCCCAAGGCTTCTCGACGCCGTCGCCAACCCCTTGACGATAGAGGTCATGAAAGCGGTGCCTGACGATGTGGCGACGTGTGGTGGCTCGAGGCACCGAGCGTTTTGCGGCTGCACCCGGAACGGTGCCAGCCATCTTCCGGGACTTCATCTGCCCGGGGGGTTCTATTTCCGAACCCGCTAAACACCGTAAGGGATGTCCTGCTTGATAACAAATTGGTATCGGTCGAGCAAAACGTGACCGCCTCCGCACTCTTTTGCGCTCCTCCCCGTCAGCGCGCGGGCCGATGGCCGGAAGGGTGCAACAACCCGTCCCGCATAGCTGTGGTGAAGGTCACAGCTATTGGGGTCTTGTGGACACGAACCAACCGCAGGTCTAGGGTTTGACCTCGTGCTCACATTCTTCAATGCGCTCAAGCGCATTCTGGTCGGGCGTCCCTACGGCAACGAACGGCTCTCGCACACCCTGCTTCCCAAGCGCATCGCGCTGCCGGTATATGCCTCGGATGCTCTTTCGTCGGCAGCGTACGCTCCCGACGAAATTTTGCTCACACTGGCCCTGGCCGGCGTCACTGCGGTAACCGTCTCTCCCTGGGTGGGACTGGCCGTCATCGTCGTTTTGCTCACAGTGGTTGCCTCCTACCGGCAGAACGTCCATGCCTATCCCTCCGGCGGCGGGGACTACGAAATTGCCAGCACCAACCTGGGTAAACCCGCCGGATTGACGGTTGCATCCGCCCTGCTGGTGGACTATGTGCTCACGGTCGCCGTATCCATGTCTTCCGCGTCGCACTACCTGATCACTGCCATGCCGGTGCTGGACGGACACCAGGCGGTGATTGCCGCCGTCGGCGTGGCCGCCCTGGTCCTTGTCAATCTGCGCGGGATCCGGGAAGCCGGGGCCGTATTCGCCGTTCCCACCTACGTTTTTATCGCTTCAGTGCTGGGCATGTGTGCCGTCGGTGCCTTCCAGGCTGTCACCGGCACGCTGGGCAAGGCGCCGTCCGCAGACTTTGACCTGGTGCCTGAATCCGCGATGGATTCCGGTCTGGTGGGCCTGGCCGGAGCGTTCCTGCTCCTGCGTGCCTTCTCCTCGGGTGCAGCTGCGCTGACCGGCGTGGAGGCAATCAGCAACGGTGTTCCCACCTTCCGCAAGCCCAAGAGCACCAATGCCGCCACCACTCTGCTGCTCCTGGGGGTGGTGGCGGCCTCGATGCTCGCCGGAATCCTCGCCCTTGCCAGCGCCACGCATGTGCGCATGGTGCAGGACCCCGCCCTCCAGCTGACCATCAACGGGAACCCGGTCGGCCCGGAATACGTTCAACATCCGGTGATCAGCCAGCTCGCGGAAACGGTCTTCGGCAACGGAAGCCTTCCGTTCTACATTGTGATTGCAGCCACGGGACTGATCCTGGTTTTCGCCTCGAACACGGCCTTCAACGGGTTCCCGGTCCTGGCCTCGATCCTCGCGAAGGACGGGTTTCTGCCGCGGCAGATGCGCACCCGCGGTGACCGGCTCGCGTTCAGCAACGGCATTATTGCCCTTGGCGTGGGCGCGCTGGTCCTGATCCTTCTTTTCGACGCCGATGTCACCCGCCTGATCCAGCTTTACATCGTGGGTGTGTTCGTTTCCTTCACGGCCAGCCAGCTCGGCATGATCCGTCACTGGACCGCACGACTGCGCACGGAACGCAGCCGGGAAGCGCGCCGCCAGATGAAGCGCTCCCGGGTCATTAATGCCGGCGGATTCGGCATGACGGCGCTGGTCCTCGTGATTGTCCTGGTGACAAAATTCACCCACGGTGCGTGGATTGCGCTGTTGGCCATGGCCGGGCTGTATCTGCTCATGTTCACCATCCGAACGCATTACGATTCCGTGGCCAGGGAACTGGCAGTGGAGGAAGACGCGCATGGGCTGGCGCTCCCGTCCCGCGTCAATGCAGTGATCCTGGTGTCCAAGGTTCACAAGCCCGCCCTGCGGGCCCTGGCCTACGCCCGCGCGTCGCGCCCCTCAACCCTGAACGCCATCATCGTGGACATCGACTCCGAGGACACCAAACGGGTGATGGAGCAGTGGGAGAGGATGCAGATCCCCGTTCCGCTGACGGTGCTTTCCTCCCCGTACCGCGAGACGGTGTCCCCCGTGCTGACCTATCTGCGCGAGGCACGGCGAAATGCTCCCCGCGAACTCTTTGTGGTCTACATCCCCGAGTATGTGGTGGGCCGCTGGTGGGAACAGCTGGTGCACAACCAGACCGCCCTGCGGATGAAAGCCCGCCTGCACTTTGAGCCGGGCATCATGGTGGCCAGCGTCCCCTGGCAGCTGGCTTCCAGCCGGGACCGGGACGCCACACCTACAGCGGGTTCCGGGCTGTAGCAAGAGGTCTGCCCGGAGCCTGAACCGGTCGCAGATGGATCCGGCGGCAGGAGCAACAGCTCCGGCTCAGGCCTCCGGCTTGGCGGTCGGTTCCGGAACGGGCATGCCCCGCCCGGCAAGGACCGACCGGTAGGCGTAGTCCGTGAGGAGCCCGTCAGCGTGGGCCTGCACCACGGTCTCGAAGGACCGCGGTCCCTGCTCGGTGCTGTAGGGGAAATGGATCAGCTCGGCAATGAGCTCCCAGTCCTCGGCAATGGTCTCAATGAGGTCCGCCGGGGTTTCCTCCGGTCCGGGCCCGCCGCTGAGGACCGTCCAGGATCCCTCCGGAACCCGGTAGGCCTCCAGCCGTTCCAGGTCGGCTTCGAGTTCCTCCAGGGAACCGTATTCGGTCTGCGCCTCGGGCGGAACAGAGCCGTCCGGTGTTGCCAGCTGGCTCACGAAGCCGGTTTCGAGCGGGAAGACGGACGTCGGCACGGGTTCGCCCTCTTCCAGATAGGCGGGCAGCTGCGAGGGCATCCAGTACCAGGCATCGCCGTCGAGCGCACCGCCGGGCTGGCTCCGTTCGCTGATCCAGCCGCGTTCGGTCAGCAGCGACTCACCTTCGTCGCTGGTGAAGGATTCGGTGTTGCCGAAGATCCGGTTGGTCTCATGCTCGGCACGGCGGGCCTGCTTCTTCTTGGCTGCTGCCTTCTTGCGGGGCTTTGACTTGGGCACGGTACTCCTAGGATGCGGCTGGTCGGGAATGCGGCCGTGACGGACCGTCAGGGCGCAGACCGGCAGCATCAATTCTAGACGCCGGGCGCCTAGAAGCCGGAGCCGCCCTCCACTGCCATGTTGGAGAACCGGGAGTAGTGGCCCTGGAAGCCCACCACGATGGTTTTGGTGGGGCCGTTACGGTGCTTGGCCACAATGACGTCGGCCTCGCCGGCACGCGGGGACTCCTTGTCGTAAATGTCCTCACGGTGCAGCAGGATCACCATGTCCGCATCCTGCTCAATGGAACCGGATTCACGCAGGTCCGAAACCATGGGCTTCTTGTCCGTACGCTGCTCGGAACCACGGTTCAGCTGCGATAGGGCGATCACCGGCACTTCAAGCTCCTTGGCCAGCAGCTTCAGGGCACGGGAGAACTCTGAAACTTCCTGCTGGCGGGACTCCACCTTTTTGCCCGAGGACATCAGCTGCAGGTAATCCAGCACCACGAGCTTGAGGTCATGGCGCTGCTTCAGCCGCCGGCATTTGGCCCGGATTTCCATCAGTGACATGTTCGGGCTGTCGTCAATGAACAGCGGGGCGTCATTCATCCGCCCCATGGTGGTGGCGATCTTGCCCCACTGCTCGTCCTTGATGGTTCCCTTGCGCAGGTCCTGCAGCCCGATGGTGGCTTCCGCGGAGAGCAGGCGCATGGCAATCTCGTTGCGGCCCATTTCCAGGGAGAAGAAGACGGTGGTCATGTTGTTCTTGATTGCCGCGGAGCGGGCAAAGTCGAGGGCAAAGGTGGATTTACCCACGGCGGGACGGGCAGCGATCACGATCATCTGGCCCGGATGCAGCCCCTGGGTCAGCTCATCCAGTTCGTAGAATCCGGTGGGCACGCCGGTCATGCCTTCACCGCGGTGGCCGGCGGACTCGATCTCGTCCACCGTGCCCTCGATGATGTCCTTCAGCGGAACATAGTCCTCTGCGGTGCGGCGTTCCGCCACGGCGTATACCTCGGCCTGCGCTGCGTTGACGATGTCATCCACTTCCATGCCGTCGCTGGAATATCCGAGCTGGACAATTTTGGTGCCGGCATCCACCAGCCGGCGCAGGACCGCGCGTTCGCGGACGATTTCGGCGTAGAACCCCGCATTGGCAGCGGTGGGAACGGATTGGATCAGTGTGTGGAGATAGGCCGGGCCGCCGATTCGCCCGATCTCGCCGCGCTTGGTCAGTTCATCCGAGACGGTGACGGCGTCGGCAGGCTCGCCGCGGCCGTACAGGTCAATGATGGCTTCGAAAATGGATTCGTGGGCCGGACGGTAGAAGTCGATCCCCCGGAGGACCTCCACGACGTCGGCAATGGCGTCCTTGGAGAGCATCATGCCGCCCAGGACGGACTGCTCAGCAACCAAATCCTGCGGGGGCGTCCGTGCGAAGTCGGAGCCTGCGCTGGATGCCGGTGAATCAGTATGCGTGAGCGACACTGTGTAACCCTTTCCCAAGGTCCTGCTGTGGTGCGATCCCTGCCCGGTGGGCAGCTGATTCAGGTCTATCCCGCCGCGGTGACACTTCTGCGGCGGCCGGAGAACGGCACCGTCCCGGTGAAAGGCAGGGAGTCGAATAGATGGGATTCATCCGCAACCGTAGTCCCGAATCCCCCTGCTCCCAAATGAGTTATCCACAGCCCTTGTGGACAAGGTGTTGATAAGGCGGCGTGTCTTGTGCACAGGTTGGGTATAAGGGTGTGGATAAACATTTATTTTCACCCTAAATATGGCTCTGACGTGGGAAAACGTTCATCCACACCTGTGCACAACAAGTATTTTTTGTGGACATGCACGCCGGAATTTCAGGTTGACAGATGGCCGAATCAGGCATATGGCCGAGGTTATCCCCGGTTTGGTGAGAATTTTCCACAGCCGGTATCCACAGGATTTATCAGCATGCCGCCACAGCCGCGAGGATGCACGCTGCACGCAAAAGCGCCCCCCGCCCGAAGGCGGGAGGCGCAGAAGCCAAACACGCGCTAAGGCGTGCCTGCGGCGTACTAGCTGGCTACGACGTTCAGGTCGATGACAGCAGCAACGTCGTCGTGCAGACGGACGTTGGCCTGGAAGGAACCAACCGACTTGATGTGAGTCGGCAGTTCAACCTTGCGCTTGTCGATGGCGCCGAGACCGGCAGCTTCGACAGCAGCGGCAACATCGGCGGGCTTGACGGTACCGAAGAGGCGTCCGGACTCGCCGGCCTTGACGGCCAGAGTGACCGGCTTGGCGGAGAGTGCAGCAGCCTGCTTCTGAGCATCTTCCAAGGAAGCGTGCTCGCGGGCAGCGCGGGCAGCCTTGATGGACTCAACCTGCTTCTCGCCACCCTTGGTCCAGGTCAGAGCGAAGCCGCGGGGCAGAAGGAAGTTACGTGCGTAACCGTCCTTTACCTCGATGACGTCGCCGGCAGCGCCGAGACCGGTTACTTCGTGGGTCAGAATGAGCTTTGCCATGAGTTAGGTTCCTTTCCTTTAGCCGCGGCCAGCGCCGGAGTACGGCAGGAGAGCAACTTCACGGGCATTCTTGATTGCCTGTGCAATTTTGCGCTGTTCCTGCACAGTTACGCCAGTTACGCGACGAGCGCGGATCTTTCCGCGGTCGGAAATGAACTTGCGCAGCAATGCTACGTCCTTGTAGTCGATGACAGTGATGTCAGCGGCCTTCAAGGGATTGGACTTTGGTTTGGGCTTGCGAAGTTCAGCCTTAGCCATCGTGGAGCTCCTTATGTCTAGTGGAGCCCGTGGATCATTCCACGGGATGGGCTCGACGGCGGGTGCCGTCTGAGGTTGCGCCCGAAGGCGCAGGGGGTGAAAAGCTGTGCGTTTCCCGTTGGGCAACGCACCGCTCTCCGGTCGAGCTTAGAAGGGCGGATCGTTGGAGTCCGGACCGTTGCCCCAGCCGCCGGCGTTTCCGCCGCCTGCAGGAGCACCCCAGGGATCGTCAGCCGGTGCAGCCTGTGGCTGCTGCTGGCCGCCGCCCCATGCGGGGTTGGAATTGCCGCCGAAGCCGCTGTTTCCGGAGTTTCCGTTGTTGCCGCCAAAGCCGCCGCCACCGCCGCCGGAGCGCTGGGTGCGGGTGACCTTTGCGGAGGCGTACCGAAGCGAGGGACCGATCTCGTCGACCTCAAGCTCCATAACGGTGCGCTTTTCGCCTTCTTTGGTTTCATACGAACGCGACTTCAGGCGGCCCTGGCAAACAACACGCGTCCCCTTGGTCAGGGATTCGGCCACGTTCTCAGCGGCTTCGCGCCAGACAGATGCACGGAGGAACAGCGTTTCGCCGTCCTTCCAGTCATTTGACGTGCGGTCGAAGGTCCGCGGAGTCGAGGCAATGGTGAAGTTAGCCACTGCCGAACCTGACGGGGTGAACCGGAGTTCCGGATCATTCGTTAGGTTGCCGACGACGGTAATAGTTGTCTCGCCTGCCATGTTGCCTCCTGATTTCGGTTTGGTTTGCAGAAATTACTCTGCGGAAACCTTTGCAGCTTCAGCCTTTGCGGCCTTCTTGGCATCCTTCTTCGAGATCTTCTGCTCTTCCGGGCGGATGATCTTGGTGCGCATGATGGTCTCGTTCAGGCTCAGCTGGCGGTCAAGCTCAGCAGCAGCAGCAGGCGTCGCGGTGAAGTTAACCACTGCGTAGATGCCTTCAGCCTTCTTCTGGATTTCGTAGGCGAGGCGGCGACGGCCCCAGATGTCGACCTTCTCGATGGTTCCACCATCGTTGCGGACAACATTGAGGAACTTGTCGAGCGAAGGCTCGACTGTACGCTCTTCTACCTCGGGGTCGATGATAACCATCAGTTCATAAGCACGCATTTGTGAACCCACCTCCTTTGGGCTATACGGTCACGGCATTTCCGTAACAGGAGGTTCTTTTGCGTTGTCGTCCCGCCGGCCCTGGAGGACCAGGGGGCAGGAAAAGCGTCGGGCAAGCCGACAGCACAGACTTAGCTAGTCTACCGGACCCGGACAGGTGGTTCTTACGCTCCCGCCCGGGTCCGGCATCCTGCGGCCGGCGGTTACTTGGTGAAGAAAACTTCACTCACCCGGGACAGGTGGAAGGGATCCTGAACGCCGCCCATCTCGCGGGCCGAGTGCATGGACAGCAGCGGAATGCCGACGTCGACCGTGCGGATGCCCAGCCGGGTGGCCGTCAGCGGGCCGATGGTGGAGCCGCACGGCATGGAGTTGTGGGACACGAACTCCTGGTACGGAATCCCGGCTTCCCGGCAGAGCCCGGCCCAGCGTGCTGCGCCGGGAGCGTCGGTGGTGTAGCGCTGGTTCGCATTGATTTTCAGCAGCGGGCCGCCATTGAGCACGGGGTGGTTGGCCGGATCATGACGTTCAGAGTAATTGGGGTGGACCGCGTGGCCGGCGTCGGCGGAGATGCAGAAGGAAGCCGCGAAGGCCCGCTGCTTGTCCAGCTCGGACGCACCCAGACCGCCGGAAATCCGGGTGAGCACATCTTCCAGGAACGGGCCTGCGGCACCGGAGCGGCTCCCGCTGCCCACTTCCTCATGATCGAAGGCAGCCAAAACGGCAATGGATCCGCCGGTTTTGCTTGCTGCTGCGGCAATCAGGGCCGCCAGTCCGGCATGGACCGATGACAGGTTGTCCAGGCGGCCCGAGGCAAAGAATTCATTCTCCGCCCCGAAAGTCCGCGGCTCCTGCGTGTCCGCGGCAACAATGTCATAACCGCCCACCTGGTCTGCCGTCAGTCCGGCGCGGGCGGCCAGCAGCTCCAGCAGATCAGCGGTTGAGGGATCCCCAAGTCCCCACACCGGATTCATGTGCTGCTGCTTGTCCAGTTTGAGGCCCTCATTCACGGCCCGGTCCAAATGGATGGCCAGCTGGGGGAACCGCATCAGCGGTCCGGTTTCCACCAGGTGTTCTTCACCGTCAAAGGTCACCAGCCGCCCGGCCAGCTGCAGTTCGCGGTCCAGCCACGAGTTCAGCAGGGGGCCGCCGTACACCTCCACGCCGGCCTGCAGCCAGCCGAGCCGTCCGGTGGTGGAACGGGGCTTGAGCTTGAAGGAGGGCGAATCGGTGTGGGAGCCCAGAATGGAGAACCCGGTTCCGGAACCGGCGCCTTCGGGAACGATCCAGGCGATCAGGGCGCCGTCGCGCACCACCAGGTATTTTCCTGGATCCGCCGGCCACTGAAGGCTTTCGTCCAGTTCGGTGAACCCGGCGGCAATGAGGCGGCGGGCGCCCTCACGTGCGGCATGGAAGCTGGAGGGGGAGGCGCTGACAAAAGCGCCAAGGTCATGGATGTGATCCGATGCATCAGACATGCTTCGATTCAACCAGAGCCGGGAGGGAGCGCGTAACAGTGACGCGAACCGTGGGTAAACCGGGTGCTTAAACACGAAAACTCCCCCTGTGGAGGAGTTGGTGCCCTGCGAAGGATCCGGCCGGAGGCGGCGGCTGTTCATCCGCCGCCTCCGTCCCCCAACGGTTGTTGTCCCTAGACGTCGCGGCGTTTGGCCACAAGCAGGGAAATGATGAGCAGCCCCACGGCCCAGGCTGCCATCACCAGGCCGCCCTCCAGGGCGGTGAGCTGCCCGGCTTCATCCGCTGGAATCAACAGCATCCGGTCCCCGGCGTTGGTGGGCAGGAAGCGGGCGGCGTCGGGAATCCAGTCGGCCAGCCCCTGAATGAGGTTCACGATGATCACCGGAAAGACGAAGAACAGTCCGATGGCCGTCACCACGCCGCCTGCCGTATTGCGCAGGAGCGTGCCAATTGCCATCGAGATCACGGCAATGAACGCCAGATAGGTTCCGGTGTTCAGGATGGAGCGCAGCACGCCGTCTTCGGTCAGGGCAAAGTCCAGGCTTTCCCCGGAGAGGATTGGCTGGGCAATGAAGTAGGAGATGAACGCCGCGCCGGCACCGAGGACAAAAGCGATGAGGGCAATGACCAGATTCTTCGCCAGCAGGGCCGGGATCCGGGTGGGAACGGCCACCATGGTGGACCGGATCATGCCGGTCCCCCACTCCGAGGCGATCAGGACAACCGCCAGTGAGGCGATGAGCAGCTGGCCGAAGATGTAACCGCTGGCAGGTGCGATGAGCGCCTGTTCGCGGAGCATGTCCAATCCGCCGCCCATTTGGGCCTGCATCTCCGGGGTTGCGTCCGCCATGAATTGGACCGATACCGCCAGCTGCCAGGCGTACAGGGCGCTGAGCCCCACCATGACGACGAGCGTGATGGCCAAAAGGATCACGGTGGAGGGCACGGTGGTGACCTTGATCCACTCCGAACGCAGGATGCGCGAGAAGCTCAGGCCCGAGCCGTCCCGGCTTCGGGCCGGAGCCGGTGTTGGTGCTGTCTGGGTGCTCATGCTGACTTTCCTCCGCCGCTGATCAAAGTTGGCTCGGCTGCGGGCGCCGGTTCCTCCCGCTGCTCAATGCCGTGTGACTGGTATTCGACCTGGTCCCGGGTCAGCTCCATGTACGCCTCTTCCAGGGAGGTCTTGCGGGGAGTCAGCTCGTAGATCAGGATCTGCCGGGCCAGGGCGGCCTCGGCGATGCTGCGCGGCTCGGGGCCGGTGATTTCCAGGAGGCCCGGTTCAAGCTGGGTGAAGGTGGTTGCGCGGTTTTCGAGTTCCCGCCGCAGTTCCTCCGGCTGGTCCGTCCGCACCAGCGTGCGGATTTTGTCCTGCCCGGCAATGACCTCGCTGATCGGTGCGTCGGCAATGATGCTGCCGCGGCCGATGATGATCAGGTGGTCCGCGGTGACAGCCATTTCGCTCATGAGGTGCGAGGACAGGAAGACGGTCCGCCCCTCAGCGGCGAGGCCCTTCGCCAGGTTGCGGACCCAGAGAACGCCTTCCGGGTCCAGGCCGTTGACCGGCTCGTCGAAAATCAGTGTCTGGGGGTCACCCAGAAGTGCGACGGCGATGCCCAGGCGCTGCCCCATGCCCAGGGAGAAGCCGCCCACCCGCCGTTTCGCCACCGGTCCCAGGCCGGTGAGTTCAATGACCTCGTTGACCCGTTTGTTCGAGATCCCGTGGGTGGCTGCCAGGGCGCGCAGGTGGTTGTAGGCCGTGCGCTTGGTGTGCACGGCCTTGGCATCCAGCAGTGCGCCGACTTCGTGCAGCGGCGCGCGGTGCTGCTGGTACGGCTTGCCGTTGACCGTCACGGCACCGGCCGAGGGGCGGTCCAGCCCCACGATCATGCGCATGGTGGTCGATTTGCCGGCGCCGTTGGGGCCCAGGAAGCCGGTGACCCTGCCGGGTTGGACGGTAAAGGAAACGTCGTTGACGGCGGTTTTGGGGCCGTAGCGTTTCGAGAGGCCGGATGCCTCGATCATGGTGATCCTCACGTTGGGGCGGATGGAAGCTGGGGGGCTCCTCTCACCCTATGGGAGTGAAACGCTGTCCGGACCGTTCGAAAGGATGATTTCGGCAACTTTCCAGGGATGAATCAGGGATAACCCGCAGTCAGCCGTGGACTCGGAGGCACGGCTCAGACGTCCCGTTTTTTCAGGAGAACGACGGCGGCCACCAGCAGCACCAGCGCCCAGCCGGCCAGGATGAGGCCCCCTTCCACCTGGTTGAACTGGTCCGGCTGGATCCTTGTAGCGACGAGTTGGGTGGCAGCACTGCTGGGCAGGAAACGGGCCGCGTCATCCACCCAGTCCGCGAGCCCGGACAGCAGGCTGGCAATGATCGGAAGGACAAACAGTGCGCCCACGAACGTCACCACTCCCCCGGCCGTGCTGCGCAGCAGGGCGCCGATGGCCACACCCATGACGGCGATCAGCGCCAGGACGGTTCCGGTGTTGATAATTGACGGCAGCACCCACTCGGCGTCCAATCCGAAGCCCAGATCCTGGCTGTCCAGTATCGGCTGCGCCACCAGGTAGGCGGCCAGAGCAGATAAGACACCCACGACAAAGGACACAACGGCAATCACCAGGGTTTTGGCCAGAAGCGCGGGGGTCCGGGTGGGCACGGCCACCATGGTGGTGCGGATCATCCCCGTGGTGTACTCGCTGCCCATCAGCACCACGGCCAGGGCAGCGATCAGCAGCTGGCCGAAGGGCAGCCCGGAGGCCGGAATATCGTAGGCGAGGCTCTGCGCCGAGGCATCGAAACCCCCGGGCGGACCGGCTGCCGGTTCGCTCACCAGCTGGACGGTGCCCCAGGCCACCAGCGCGGCCAGGCCAACCATCACCACAAATGTCACGGTCAGGAGGATCACGGTGGAGGACACGGTGACGGTTTTGATCCATTCCGAGTTCAGGACCCGGGGGAACGTGACCCGTCCGGCCTCCTGCCGGGGCGCCGGTGGGACAGGGGACGCAGGGGAAGCCGCGGAGGTACTCACGCCGTCCGTCCTTCCTGCGCCGGCAGGGATTCCGGCGGCTGGTTCATCGATTGGGACTGGTATTCCACTTCACCCCTGGTGAGCTCCATGTATGCGTCCTCCAGGGAGACCTTCTGCGGAGTGAGCTCGGTGATGAGGATGTCCCGGGAGTGCGCCGCTTCGGCAATCGTGCGGGTAGACAGGCCGACAATCTGCAGGACATCCCCGCCTGTCCTGTCCATGTCCACCCCGGGAGCGGCGACGGCGGCCGCCAGCGCCGCGACGTCGTCGGTACGGACCAGGACGCGTTCCTGCTGGCTGCCCGCGAGGACCTGGTCAATCGGCGCGTCGGCAAGGATCCTGCCCCGGCCGATCACAATCAGGTGGTCCGCGGTGACCGCCATCTCGCTCATCAGATGTGAGGAAATGAAAACGGTGCGGCCCTCCGAGGCCAGGCCCCGGACGAGGTAACGCACCCACTTCACCCCCTCAGGGTCCAGGCCGTTGACCGGTTCGTCCAGGATCAGGGTCTGCGGATCCCCCAGCAGGGCCGCTGCAATGCCGAGCCGCTGGCCCATGCCCAGCGAAAACCCGCCCACCTTCTTCCGGGCCGCCGGTCCCAGGCCGGTGAGCTCAATGACTTCACGGACCCGGGCAGCAGAGATCCCTTCGGTGGCGCCAAGGGCCCGCAGGTGGTTGTAGGCCGTGCGCTTGGGGTGGACGGCCTTGGCCTCCAGCAGGGCGCCCACTTCATGCAGGGGCGTCCGGTGCCGGGCATACGGTTTTCCGTTGACCGTCACTGTTCCGGCGCTGGGGCGGTCCAGGCCCACGATCAGCCGCATGGTGGTGGATTTGCCGGCGCCGTTGGGGCCAAGAAAGCCGGTCACCCTTCCCGGCTGGACGGAAAAGGTAATGCCGTCGACGGCGGTCTTGTCACCAAAGCGCTTGGCGAGTTCATGTGCCTCAATCATTGCGTGTCCTCACAGGGAACGGACGGACCTACCTGGAGCTCACCGACGCGAACTTCCGCACGGCAAGGGGAACAAAGACCAGCAGCATCACCGCAGATCCGATCAGCACCGTAGCAATGGCGTGCTGCATGGGCCAGGTGTCGGGCACGGGCGTGGTGCCCAGGTTCCCGAATAGTTCCCGCACTGCCTGCACCAGGGCGGACACCGGGTTCCATTCCGCGAAGACGCGCAGCGGCCCCGGAAGCGTGGAACTCTGCACAAACGCGTTGGAGATGAAGGTGATGGGGAACAGGATGATGAAGGATGCGTTGTTGATCGTTTCCGGCGTCCGCACGCTCATGCCCAGCAGGGCCATCACCCAGCTGAAGGCGTAGGAGAAGAGCAGCAGCAGTCCAACGGCTGCCGCAAAGGAGGCAAAGTTGGTGGTGACCCGCCAGCCCACCAGCAGCCCGGTTCCCATCATGATCAGCATGGAGATGCCGTTGAGGGCGAGGTCCGAATTGGTCCTCCCGATCAGCACCGCGGAGGGGCTCATGGGCAGGGTGCGGAATCTGTCGATGATTCCTTCCTTCAGGTCCTGCGCCATGGCGGCCCCGGAAAACGTGGATCCGAAGACCACCGTCTGGGCGAAAATGCCGGCCATCAGGTATTGGGTGTAGTCGGTGCCGGCCACGCTGATCGACCCGCCGTAGACCTGGCTGAACAGCAGCACGAACATGATGGGCTGCAGCACCGCGAAGACGATCATGTCCGGCGAGCGTTTGATCTTGATCAGGTTGCGTTTGGTGACGGTCCAGCCGTCGGCTGCCCAGTTGGCCGTGGTTGAGGTGCCGCGGCCGGCCGGAATACTTACTGCAGCGGCGCTCATCGGCGGGCTCCTTCCGTGCTCCGGGCGTCCTGGGGCTCAGCTTCCTCATCGGTGGGACGGCCGGTCAGCTGCAGGAACACATCATCAAGGGTGGGCCGGCGGATGCCCGCGTCATGCAGGTCAATATGCTCTGTCTGCAGGTCCGCGAGGATCAGCTGCAGGGACGCCGGGCCGTTCTGCACCGCTACTTCCAGGCTGCGGCCGTCATCGGCGGTATGGGGCGGCCCCGAGCCGTGCCGGGTCAGGATGCCGCGTGCGGTCTCGGCGTCGTTCCCGTCGATCAGCGCCACCGCAACACTGTGGCCGCCGATCCGGGACTTCAGCTGGTCTGAGGTGCCCTCGGCAATAACCGCACCATGGTCAATGACGGCTACGGTGTCCGCAAGCTGGTCTGCTTCCTCCAGATACTGGGTGGTCAGCAGCAGCGTGGTGCCGGCAGCCACCAGATCCTTGATGACCCCCCAAAGGGCCAGGCGGCTGCGCGGATCCAGGCCCGTGGTGGGCTCGTCCAGAAACAGGACACGGGGACTGTTGACGAGGGCGCCGGCCAGATCCAGCCGCCGGCGCATGCCGCCGGAATAGCCTTTGACGGGGCGGTTTCCCGCATCGGTGAGCTCGAACATGTCGATCAGTTCCGCGGCCCGCACGCGCGCCTGCCGGCCCGGCAGGTGGTAGAGGCGGCCCACCATCCGCAGGTTTTCCTGGCCGGTGAGGTTTTCATCCACCGCGGCGTACTGGCCGGAAACGCCGATAATCCGGCGGACATCCTTGGGAGCAGCCAGCACGTTGATGCCGTCGATTGTGAGGGTGCCGGCATCGGGCCTGATGAGTGTGGTGAGGACCTTGACGGCAGTGGTTTTCCCGGCGCCGTTGGGTCCCAGCAGCGCCATGACCGTGCCTTCCGGAACGGAGATGTCCAGGCCGTCCAGGGCCCGGACCGGACCGGATTTGGAGTTGTAGACCTTGGTGACTCCCTCTGCCTGAATCAGGCCGGGGGCGGGGCCGGGCAGCCCCGATGAAGGGTTGGGGGAAGTGGACATCGTCCGAAGTTAGACCCTGCAGCCCGCCTCCGGAAGCCCCATTGCGGACAGATTTGGTCCGCTGGTTTCGTGGCTGAGGTTCGCCTCCCCCGAATCAGGACCGCACCGAGTCAGGACGGCCCCGAATCAGGACCGTGCGTCCGAAGATTCCTTTTGTTCTGCGGCGGCGGGGGCAAAGATGATGGAGAGCAGCATGGCTGCGCCCACTACCAGCAGCGAGTTGCGGATCCCCCAGTGTTCGCCGAGAAAGCCGAGCACGGGCGGCCCGATGAAGAAGGCCGAGTAGCCGATGGTGGACACGACGGAGACCCGGGCTGCGGCGTGTGCCGGGTTCTCTCCGGCGGCGGACATGCCCATCGGGAAGCCCAGCGCCGCACCGACGCCCCACAGCACTGCGCCAAGGGCAGCCAGCGCGAGGTTGGGCGCCAGGACAAAGAGCAGCAGGCCCACCAGGGACGCGCCCATGCACATACGCAGCGCCGGCACGCGGCCCATCCGGTCGATCAGCCGGGCGCCGAACCAGCGGGTGAGGGTCATCGCGGCAACAAAAACAGCGAACATCACGGCGCCGGTGGACTCGCTGGTTCCCAGTCCGTCAACCGTCGCCTTGGCAACCCAGTCGTTGGCGGCCCCCTCGGTCAGGGCGGCGCCCAGGACGACGACGCCGATCAGCAGCGTGCGTCCCTCTTTCCAGGCGCCGAAGCGGGACGGCGCCACCTGCGCGCCGGTGGAATCCGTGCCGTGGTCAGCGTGGGAAACCTGCAGGAAGTTGCGCGGCACAATCAGCACCGCAACGCAGACGACGGTCAGGATGGCCAGCAGATGCAGGGAGAGGGAGACCCCCAGGGCGGACAGGCCGGCGCCGATCAGGGCGCCCACAAAGGAACCCCCGGAGAAGGCGCCGTGGAATTTGGGCATGATGGTCCGGCCCAGCTGCCGTTCCACGTCCGCACCCTCGAGGTTCATGGCAACGTCCCAGCCGGCGATCCCCACGCCGAAGATCAGCAGGCCGGCGGCGGTCAGCGGAATGGAGCCGGTGTACAGGCCGGCGGCAATGATCAGGGATGCGGCCGACGTCGTAATTCCGCCGGCGCGCACGGTGCCGGCGGTGCCGATCCGCTGGGCCACCGAGCCGGCCAGCGGCAGCGCGAGCACCGAGCCGACGGCGGAAAACAGCAGCAGCAGGCCAACGCCCGCGGCACCGATGCCGAGGTCCTGGGCGGCGGCCGGGATGCGGGCCGCCCAGCTGGCGAAGACCAGGCCGTTGAGGCCGAACACCACGAAAACGGCAATGAGTGCCTTGTTGAGGACGATGTCTTTTCGGGCAGTGTCAGTCGGGTTCTTTTCGGTCACGGCAATATTGTCCCCTACCGCGCGCGGACCACTCGTTTTTCGTCCCAGACCGGGGTCTCGGATTCGTAGACCTTGCCGTCGGAGCCGAACACCAGGAACCGGTCAAAGCTGCGCGCAAACCAGCGGTCATGGGTCACGGCCAGGACGGTGCCTTCAAAGGCGTCGATCGCCTTTTCCAGGGCTTCGGCTGAATGCAGGTCCAGGTTGTCGGTGGGTTCATCCAGCAGCAGCAGCGTGGCGCCGGAGAGTTCCAGCAGGAGGATCTGCAGCCGGGCCTGCTGCCCGCCGGAGAGTGAGTCGTACTTTTGCTCGGAGGATGCGGCCAGGCCGTAGCGGTCCAGTGCTCCGGCGGCGGCTTCACGGCCCAGCCCGGAGCGGTGCTCGTCACCGCGGTGCAGGATGTCCAGCAGGGTTTTGCCGAGCAGATCCGGGCGCATCATGGTCTGGGCGAAGAATCCCGGCCGGATGCGGGCACCAAGTTTGACGGAACCCTCATGCGGGACCGGAGCAATCTCCACCTCGGAGACCGGCTCATGTTCCCGGTCAGGATCGGTGCCGCCCAGGGCCAGCAGGCGCAGGAAGTGGGATTTTCCGGAGCCGTTGGAGCCCAGCACGCCCACCCGGTCGCCAAACCAGATTTCCGTGCTGAACGGCTTCATCAGCCCGGTCAGCTCCAGCTTCTGGGCAACCACGGCACGCTTGGCGGTGCGGCCGCCGCGCAGCCGCATCTTGACGTTCTGCTCTATGGGCAGCGCCTCGGGCGGCCCGGCTTCGAGGAACTTGGCCAGCCGCGTCTGCGCGGCCTGGTAGCGGTTGGCCATGTCGGAACGGAACGCCGCCTTGTTCTTGTACATGTTGACGAGTTCCTTGAGCTTCAGGTGCTCCTCGTCCCAGCGCCGGCGCAGTTCCTCGAACCGGGCATTGCGGTCCTCGCGTGCCGTGACGTAGCTGCTGAAGCCGCCGCCGTGGATCCAGGCGGAAGCGCCGTTGATGCCCGGTTCCAGGGTGACGATGCGGGTGGCGGCGTTGTCGAGCAGCTCACGGTCGTGGCTGACGAACAGGACGGACTTCCTGGACTCGGCCAGTTTGGCTTCCAGCCAGCGCTTGCCGGGCACATCCAGGTAGTTGTCCGGCTCGTCCAGCAGCAGCAGTTCATCGGGGCCGGAGAACAGGGCTTCCAGGACCAGGCGTTTCTGCTCGCCGCCGGAGAGGGTGGAGGCCTTGCGGTACTGGGCACGGTCAAAGGGCATGCCCAGGGCCGCCATGGTGACCTCGTCCCAGACGGTCTCCTGCTCGTAGCCGCCGGCATCTCCCCAGTCCGCAATCGCCGTGGCATAACGCATCTGGGTGGGTTCGTCGTCGTGCTCCATCATGGCCAGCTCGGCGTCATCCACGGCCTTCGCGGCGGCGGCGAGCGCGGGCGGGGCGGCGGAAACCAGCAGGTCCCGGACCGTGCTGTCATCGCGGACCTGGCCCACAAACTGGCGCATGATCCCCATGGACCCGGATTTGGACACCGTGCCCTCATCGGCCTTGATGTCCTCGGCAATGATGCGCAGCAGCGTGGTCTTTCCGGTGCCGTTGGGGCCGATCAGGGCGGTCTTGTGCCCGTCCCCCACCTTGAAGCTGACGCCGTTGAGCAGCTGCCGGCCGTCGGACAGGAAATAGTCAATGTTGGATACGTCGAGGTGTGCCACGCATCCATCCTCCCATCCGCCGGGATGGACAGCCGCCGCATTGACGTGCCTACGATGAAGACCGCGCGTCCCCGCCCGGGACGTCAGCCGGAAACACGCCGCTAAGGAGCGAAAATGATCTTCATTACCGTCAAGTTCAATGTCAAGCCCGAATGGGTGGAGCGCTGGCCGGAACTGACCGCCGATTTCACCGCAGCCACACGCGCAGAGCCCGGCAACCTGTGGTTCGACTGGTCCCGCAGCTTGGAAAACCCCAACGAATTTGTCCTGGTTGAGGCCTTCCAGGACGACGCCGCAGAGGCCCATGTGGGCAGCGACCACTTCCAGCAGGCCATGAAGGACATGGTTCAGGCACTGGTGGAGACTCCGAAGATCATCAACACGGTCATCGACGGCGAAGACTGGTCCCGCATGGGTGAACTCACGGTCGAATAGAGCCCGCCGCCCAGCTGCCCGGAACGGCGGCTGGGCTATTTGGTATCCAGCGTGTAGCCGGCCCGGGTCAGGATCTTCCGCAGGTCCACGACGGTCCGCTCGTCGATGTCCTTGCCCCGGGGCGGCTCCAAATAATCCGTCTGCCCCGCAATGGTCACCTCGTACTTGCCGTTGTGCTCGCGCGTGGTGTCGGCCACTGCTTCCAGCAGGGACACCACCCTCTTCCATTCAATGTTGGAGCTGGTGGGATGACGCAGGATCTGCTCCAGCGTGTCCCTGTGGTGGTTGTTCAGGTGCTCGGTCATCAGCACACCTCCTGCTTCCAGTTCGCCATGCCGGAGCTCCGGGCGCAAGGGGAAGCCGGGCTCCCGCCCCCCGCAGTACCCCTACTTCGGAGTGTTGCCGGTGAGGAAGTTACTGATCCGCTGCGGCACCAGATGTGCCACCTGCGGCGCCAGGATCCGGGCGCCCAGCTCGATCACCGCTCCCCAGGCGGCCAGCACCAGGAACGTCCACCATGCCGGTCCCAGGGTTCCGATTCCCGGACCAAGGCCGTCGCTGCCGCCGGTTCCGGCCCGGCCCGCGGCCACGAGGCTCAGCAGGGCGACGGCGGCGCCGACGAGGCCGAAGGCCACCGGCAGGCTCAGCCACGAGGTGCGGCGGGCCGGGGAGCCTTGCCGGGCCAGGTACCAGGCCAGTGCTGCCGCCGCTGCCAGCAGCACTCCCAGAACTCCGGCTGCTGCACTGGCCCAGACCGGCAGATCAGCTACGGAGGCCGGGATCTGCCCGTCTCCGGGCAGATCCCGGTTAGCCACGGTGGACAGGTGGCCGGCCGCGTACGCCCAGGCCGACGCCGTCGGCAGCCACAGCGGAGCGGCGAAGGTCACTGCCACTCCGCCGCGAATCAGGGCGGTGGTCAGCAGGATCGCTCCGGCCACTGCTGTGTAGAACAGGTAATGGCCGCCGGCCAGGCGAAGGGCCGCGCGGAGTTCCGGCAGGGCGCGCTCCGCCCGGATGAACCACTGCAGCGGTGTGCCGGACTCTTTTTTGCGTCCCGCCCAGCTGACACCGGTTCCCAGCAGCACCGCCCCGGCCACGAGGCTCGGCGAGGCTGCGGTCAGGAACACGGCACCAATGTCGGTTTCCGAACGCTGGGAAAACAGCAGGCTCAATGTCACGGAGAAGGCGGCCAGCACCAGGCCGGTCACCCCCGCGTACAGCCACCGCGTCCCATCGGATTCAAGTGGCTGCCTGCGCTCGGCACGCCGGCCCTGGCGCCACAGTGTGAGCACCGCAACCCCTGTCAGCAGCAGCGGCAGCGCACCGGTCCAGACACTCACCAGCGGGCCGGCAGCCGAGTACACGGCTGAGGAGACCGTCAGGACCGTTGTGCCGCCCAGCGCCATTGACGCCAGGAAAAACGGATAGATCAGCAGCGCCGAGGGACCGTCAAGCCGGGCACCCACGTTGGAGGCGGAATCGGTCATGGCGTCCAGGGCACCGGTGCCGCCCAGGAAGAATCCAAGGACCAGCAGCGCCATGGTGACGAGCGCGGCGCCCAGGGTCAGGGAATACGCAATGAGTGCGGCCCGCACCGCCAGCCACCACTGCGGGTCCCGGCGTCCGGACCCGACGGGCGGAACAAGGGTGTCGGGGTTTCCCGGCATCCCGCCGTCCTGGTTATGCATTCCATTCCCCCTGCAAAGCGTGAGCGGCGTTGCGCCGGATTCAAACATACAAGCTTACGGCGCCGCCCTCCTGCCGGACTGCTCCCCCGGGGGCTAGTTTCCGGTCCCCAGGGCCGGCAGCGGAAGTCCGTGCTCCCGCCGCAGAGCCAGCTCGGCGGCATGGAATCCGCCCATCCCGTGGACACCGGGTCCGGGCGGCGTGGATGCCGAGCACAGGTAGACCCCCGGCAGCGGGGTTTGCCACGGGTTCAGGGCCAGAACGGGCCGGGCCGCCATCTGCCACAGGTTGACGGCGCCGCCGCCAAAGTCACCGCCCACATAGTTTTCGTTGTACCGCTCCAGATCCGCCGCCGTTGTGGCCTGCGAGCGGACGACGACGTCGCGGAAGCCGGGCGCGAAGCGTTCGATCTGTGCGGTGACGGCTTCGGTCATGTCCACGGTGGAACCGGCGGGAACGTGGCAGTAGGTCCACAGGATGTGCCGGCCGGCCGGGGCACGGGAGGAATCGAAGCTGCTGGGCTGGGACAGGAGCACATAGGGCTTCGCGGGATGCCGTCCGGCCGCCACCTGCGCTTCGGCTTCGGCCAGTTCGGCACGCCGTCCCCCCAGGTGGACGGTTCCTGAGCGGTGCACCTCATCGTTTGCCCAGGGAACGGGCCCCGAGAGGATGAAATCCACCTTGCAGGCTGCGTTTCCGTAGCGGAACCGTTCCAGTGAGCGGGCGTAGCGGCCAGGCAGCCGCGGTCCGGCAAGTTCCAGCAGGGTCTTCGGAGAAACATCGAGCAGCACCGTCCTGGAGCTGCTGACCTCGTCCAGGGAGGACACCCGGTGGCCGGTGACCACCTCTCCCCCGTGCGCCTGCAGGTCCTGGACCATGGCGTCGGCGATGGCCTGCGAACCGCCGTCGGGCACGGGCCAGCCCACGGTGTGGGCCAGCAGCGACAGAAGCAGGCCGCCGCCGGCGGAGGGGAGCGACGGCATGCGGCCCACCGGGTGGGCCGCCACACCGGTGAGCAGCGCGGGTGCCTTGTCCGTGGAGAACCGCCGGTTCCACAGCACGGTGCCCTGGTCCAGGGCGGCACGCCCGAAGGCCAGCGCGGCTGCGGGTTTGCGGTAGCCGCGGAACAGCGGGGACATAAGGAATTCCGTGATGTCCTCACTGCGCTGCACCAGCGGCCGCATCAGGGAACGGAACGCCGGGCCGTCCGCGCCAAGACCGGCCACGGTGCGCTCCAGGTCCCGGTACGCCAGGCCGGCATCGCCGCCGTCCAGCGGATGCGCGTAGGAGATCTCCGGCACGGTGAGCCGAATCCGGCCGGCCAGGTCAAAGCGGCGGAAGAACGGCGAGGCCAGGGCCATGGGATGCACGGCGGAGCAGACGTCGTACCGGTGGCCGGGTTCCAGAAGTTCCTTCGTCCGGCTGCCGCCGCCCGCGGTGGCTCCCGCTTCAAACACCCGCACCGACAATCCGGCGCGGGCCATGATCACGGCGGCCGCCAGTCCGTTGGGGCCGGCGCCTACTACTGATACATCCGTCACGGGGTTCCTGCTTCCTCTGCCGGGGTCCGGATAGCCGCCGGTTGTCGGGCTTTGCGGCCCAGCCGGAACCGGTCCGGCGCGTGGTCGAAGGGACCGCCCTGGGGATCATCGACGTCGAGCCGGCGCACCGGATCATCTGCCGGATCGAGGATATCGCGGACCACCCGCACCATCAGCCAGGCAGTGGCAAGCCAGTGCCCGGCCACTGCCCACACATAGTAGGCCGCATCAATGTTGCTGCGCTCGGGTCCGCCGGAGGTGACGGCACCCAGATACATCCAGATTGCCCACCAGTGCAGCACTTCAAAGAACTGCCAGATCAGGAAATCCCGCCACCGCGGCCGTGCGAGCGCCGCCAGCGGGATCAGCCACAGCACAAATTGCGGGGAGTACACCTTGTTGGTCAGGATAAAGGCCGCCACGATCAGGAAGGCCAGCTGCGCCAGCCGGGGGCGGCGCGGTGCGGCAAGCCCCAGCAGGGCAATGCCGGCGCAGGCAGCAGCGAACAGGACGTACGCCCAGAAATTGATGAACCGCGGATCCGCTTCCGCCTGTCCCCAGCTCCCGGCGAGCAGGTTCCAGGCAAACCACACCGAGGAGTATCCGGCCGGACGTTCGCCGGTGTAGGTCAGGAAGTACTTCCAGCCGGTGAAGTCGGAAACCATGAACGGCACGTTCACCGCGAGCCACGCGGCCGCGGCCGCTCCCGCTGTCTGGACCACCGGGCGCAGCCGCAGGGTCCGCAGGCCAAGGACCAGGATGGCACCCAGAATCAGGACCGGGTACAGCTTGAGCGCGGTGCCCAGTCCCAGAAGCACGCCCGCGAGCACCGGACGGTTGCGGGCAAAAGCCAGCATGCCCAGGGCGGCCAGGAGCACCGCCCATATGTCCCAGTTGATGAAGACCGAAAGGACCATGGCCGGTGCCACGGCAACCATGGATGCGTCCCAGGGCCGGCGGTTGGCCATCCGCATGGTGGCCGTGACCGTGGCAATCCAGGCCAGGACCGCCAGCACCGCATTGATGTCGAAATAGGCCAGGGCCCGTTCCGCAGATGCGCCGCCCGGCACCAGCAGGGCTGTGGCCCCGGCCAGCAGGCCCAGCAGCACCGGGTACTCAAAACTGGATCCCGGGGTCAGGAAGGGAAAGATTCCCGCGGCCAGGCCGCGGGAATCAAACAGGACGGGCCAGTCCGAATAGCAGGCCTGGTAGAAGTGGTCCGGGGAGGTCCAGCCGCCAACGCGGCAGGGAGTCTTGATCAGCATGGCCAGCAGTGCGGCGGCGGTGGTCAGCAGGATCAGGACCCGTTCCACGGTGAAGAACCCGGGCGTCACGATTCCGGGCGCGGTGTACCGTCCCAGCGGTCCCCCGACGGCCTCGGTGAGGTTCCTCAGGAGTGGATCGTTGCGGCTGGGCACCACTATCCGCAGCGGCTGACGTCGGGGCTTGGGCTCCATGGTTACCAGTATGACCGCCGGCACGGCGGGCTTCGAAGACCGGACACAGGTCATTCCCGCTCAGCTGCTGCTGTGACGGCGCACACTCAGCACTCGGGTTGAGGCCGTAGACTGGGCCCGTCTTTGCCGCATCCGGTGCGGCACTGAATTACTTTTCTTCAAAGGAGAACTGTGGCAATGAACCCCATTCGGGTCGCAATCGTTGGTGTCGGCAACTGTGCGGCGTCCCTAGTCCAAGGCGTGCAGTACTACCGCGACGCAGATCCTGACCTGACCGTTCCCGGGCTGATGCACGTGGAGTTCGGGCCGTACCACGTCAACGATGTGCAGTTTGTGGCCGCCTTCGACGTCGACAGCAAAAAGGTGGGCCTGGACCTGGCGGACGCCATCGGTGCCAGCGAGAACAACACCATCAAGATTGCCGACGTGCCGCAGACCGGCATCACCGTGCAGCGCGGCCACACCCTGGACGGCCTGGGCAAGTATTACCGCGAAACCATCGTGGAGTCCGATGCCGAGGCAGTGGACATTGTTGCCGCTCTTCGGGACAACGCCGTTGACGTCATGGTCTGCTACCTGCCGGTCGGCTCGGAGCAGGCCGCCAAGTTCTATGCCCAGTGCGCCATCGACGCCGGCGTCGCCTTTGTGAACGCCCTTCCGGTGTTCATTGCCGGCACCAAGGAGTGGGCGGACAAGTTCACCGCGGCCGGCGTTCCCATTGTCGGCGACGACATCAAGAGCCAGATCGGCGCCACCATCACGCACCGCGTGATGGCCAAACTGTTCGAGGACCGCGGCGTCATCCTGGACCGCACATACCAGCTCAATGTCGGCGGCAACATGGACTTCAAGAACATGCTTGAGCGCGAGCGCCTGGAATCAAAGAAGATCTCCAAGACGCAGGCGGTCACCTCCAACACGTCGGCGGATCTGAAGGCCGACGACGTCCACATCGGTCCCTCCGACTACGTGGCCTGGCTCGATGACCGCAAGTGGGCCTTCGTCCGGCTTGAGGGCCGCAACTTCGGCGATGCCCCGGTGTCCCTGGAGTACAAGCTGGAGGTGTGGGACTCCCCCAACTCCGCCGGTGTGATCATCGACGCGATCCGGGCCGCCAAGATTGCCCTGGACCGCGGCGTGGGCGGACCCATCCTCTCGGCGTCGAGCTACTTCATGAAGTCCCCGCCGGAGCAGTACAACGATGACATTGCCAAGGAAAAAGTGGAGCAGTTCATCCGCGGCGAGGTTGAGCGCTAACCTCTCCCCTGCCCCCCCCCCCCCCGCGAGATGGCAGAAGGTGACCTTCCCGAGGCCGGGAGGGACGCCTTCTGCCATCTCGCGGTATGAAGGACGGCATGAGGGGCTAGGACAGACCCGTTGGCGTCCCGTCGGCGGCGACGTCCATGCGCATTGCGGCCGGCACCTTGGGCAGCCCCGGCATGGTCATCACGGCCCCGGTCAGCGCCACCACAAATCCGGCGCCGGTCTTCAGGATCAGATCCCGGACGTGCACCGTGAAACCGGTCGGCGCCCCGAGCAGCGCGGCGTTGTCGGAGAACGAGTACTGGGTCTTGGCCATGCACACCGGCAGGGAATCCCAGCCTCCGGCCCTGATCTCCTCCAGGCGGCGCAGCGCCGGCAGGGCGAATTCGACGTCGTCGGCTCCGTAAATTTCCCGGACCACGGTGCGGATTTTCTCTTCGACGGGCATCTCATCCGGGTAGAGGAAACGGAAATCCGTCGGTTTCTCCAGCGCGGCCAGCACTTTGGCAGCCAGCTCATCGCCGCCGTTTCCGCCCCCGCCCTGGGCCCAGACATCCGCGGCGGCGGCCGCCACGCCCTCATTGGCGCACCACTGCAGCAGCCAGTCCACTTCCTCCGGCGTATCCGTGGTGAAGGTGTTCACGGCCACGACCGGGCTCAGTCCGAACTTTGCGATATTTCCCAGGTGCCGGCGCAGGTTCGCGGTTCCGGCCTCCAGGGCAGCCGGGTCCGGCTCGCCCAGCCGGTCCTTCGGCACGCCGCCGTGCATCTTCAGGGCACGGATTGTGGCCACCACGACGACGGCGTCCGGGGCCACGTCCGCGGCCCGCGAGGTGATGTCCATGTACTTTTCAGCACCCAGATCCGCGCCGAAACCGGCCTCGGTGACCACGATGTCCCCCACCGTGCGGGCCAGTTCGGTGGCAATCACCGAGTTGCAGCCGTGGGCAATATTGGCGAACGGGCCGCCGTGGACCAGTGCCGGTGTTCCGGCCAGGGTTTGGACGAGGTTGGGCTTGACGGCGTCCTTGAGCAGCAGGGTCAGGGCGCCCTCCACCCCGAGGTCCCGCACCGTCACCGGCCGGCGGTCGTACGTGTAGCCAACGGTGATCCGGGCCAGCCGCTCCTTAAGATCCGTGAGGTCGCGGGCGAGGCAGAACACCGCCATGATTTCCGAGGCCACGGTGATATCGAAGCCGTCCTGGCGGGGCGTGCCCTGGGTCGGGCCGCCCAGTCCAATCACGATGTCGCGCAGCGAGCGGTCGTTCATATCCATGACCCGGCGGAACGTGATCCGGCGGGGATCAATCCCCAACTCGTTGCCCTGATAAATATGGTTGTCCACCAGGGCCGTCAGGGCATTGTTGGCTGTGGTGATGGCGTGGAAATCGCCGGTGAAGTGCAGGTTGATGTCCTCCATCGGCACCACCTGGGAATAGCCTCCGCCCGTGGCTCCGCCCTTCATGCCCAGAACCGGGCCCAGTGAGGGTTCCCGCAGCGCTATGACGGTGTTCGCCCCGGCTTTGGCCAACGCATCGCCCAGGCCCACGGTCACGGTGGATTTTCCTTCGCCCGCGGGAGTGGGGCTCATGGCGGTAACCAGCACCACTTTGCCCCGGGTTTTCCGCGGCGGAACCAGCAGCGGATCCACCTTTGCCTTATATCGCCCGTAGAGTTCCAGGGAGTCTTCGGGGATCCCGGCAGCGCGGGCAATTTCGGTGATGGGCTTCATCACCGCCCGGCGGGAGATTTCCAAATCACTGGACATGTCAGCGGCAGCGCGCATCGTTGCGGTCCTTCCGGTTCCTGCCGGTGGTTTTCACCGGCAGTCGTGACGTATGCCCAAACTATCAGCGGACCGAATGCGCCGAGAACTGCTCGGCGGCCTGCAGGTAACTCTGCGCGGTGAGCATGGCCGTGCGGTTCCATCCAAAAGCCGACGCATGCACGGCGGCGCCGAGGCCCAGCGCCCGCCGGAACCCGGCGTCGTCGTACAGCCGTTCCAGCTCAGCGGACCAGCGGAGGCTGTCATGCCCGTCCACCAGCAGCCCGGTGCGGCCGTGCCCCACTGCCTTGGGGAGACCGCCCACGTTGGCAGCTAATACAGGTGTGCCGCAGGCCTGCGCCTCGAGGGCAACCAGCCCAAAGGATTCGCTGAAGGAAGGCACCGCAACGACGTCGGCGGCCCGGAACCAACCGGCGAGCGCGGCCGCGCCTACGGGCGGACGCAGCGAGACCTGCGCGTGGAGTCCTAGCGAATCGATCAGCGGCTGCAGATCCAGTACCTCGGACCCGCTGCCGGCTCCCAGGATGGTGACGTGCAGCGGAATGTCCGGACGGCGGGCGTGGAGCTCCGCAGCGGCCCGCACCAGCACCTGGGGACCCTTCATCCGCTGGATGCGCCCCGCAAAGACTACGTGGAACGCGTTGTGCGGGATGTTCAGGGCGGCGCGCGAAGCATCGGAGTTTCGGCGAGAGAAAATGTTCAGGTCTACGCCCGGTGCCACCACGTCCACTTCGCGGGGGTTGGCTCCGTAGAGTGATTCCAGCTCGGCAGCTTCGGTGCTGGTGTTCGCGATCAGGCGGGTGGCGCCGTCCACGATGTCCTGCTCACCGTCAATCCGCACCTGCGGTTCCGGCTTTTCCCCGGCCTGCAGCCGGAGGTTCTTCACGCGGGCCATGGTGTGCATGGTGTGCACCAGCGGAAGGTCCCAGGTACGGGCAACAGCCAGTCCGGCGGTACCGGAGACCCAGTAATGCGAATGGATGACGTCAAAGCGCCGCGGGGCACGGTAGGGCTGCAGGTCAGCCACGCCGGCGGCCAACGCAGCTTCGAGGCCGGGGAGCGCTTCCTTGGCAATCTTTCGGCGCGGTCCGGCAGCAACGTGATGGACCGTCACACCGGGAGCCAGTTCCACTGACGGGGGGTGATGCGGATCGGAGGCGCGGGTGAAAATCTCCACTCCGACGCCGCATTTGGCCAGCTCAACGGCAACCGAGCGGACGTAAACGTTCATTCCGCCGGCATCGCCGGAGCCCGGCTGCTCCAAGGGTGACGTATGCAAGGAGAGCATGGCGACACGCTTTACCTGAAGCAACAGCACTCCCTTCCTGGCCGGCCGCTGTCCGATGTCCCCTACTGACTTTATAACGCCGCGGCCGGGAGCATGGTTTCCGACCGGTTCAGGTCACACCGCTCACACCCGAGCCGAAGCCGATTGTCAGTGATTCCACCGGGCAGGCCGCACAAACCGGTGGAGTCCACCGTGTACAGCGCGGACTCCACCGGTTTTGTTCCCGTCGGTTCGGGTTGCTACTTCACCGACCAGGTGCTGTGCGTCATCACGTGCCATTGCGGTCCGTTCCAGTACGCGTCCAGGCGGGCCTGATGGACGGCTTCGGAGCGGGCGAACGAAGCCAGCAGGCGGAAGAACATGGTCAACACCTCCTTCCGGATGTGCCGCGGGCCTGTTTGCGGGTCAGGAGCCGACGGCGGGTGATCAGCCCGCACTGCCGGCGGCAGGACGGCAGTTTCAGGCAGGGTGGGGATTTCAGACTGGGCGGGAGTTTCGGCAGAAACGGAAAAGGGCAGGCTGGAATTAGGCATGAGTAATCTCCGGAAAAGGGCGCACCCGTTTTTAGGGTGCACAAAAGAATCAATAAGGAATAGGAAAAAGACCGTGGGATCTTTGAGGGTAAGCGGCGCCTGCACGCAAACAATTATTCGACAATAATTCTTCGAATGAATTGATGTACGTCAGGGACGGCCCCGGTACGCAGCCGGGTTGCCTCGCGGCGGGGTGCGCCTCAGCGGATCCCCGATAGCCAACCCACACAGCACTTCCGGCAGCTGAACCCGCTGCCTGCAACTGCGGTCACCCCAAACCCGCCAACACCCTCGGGCGGCAGGGAGTCCGTGCCGGGAAGGTATGCCCCGCCAGGCATAAAACCAAGTCAGGAAACCGAAGGGCGGTTCCGCGAGACTTCAGGAGGGGTTTTCAGGAGGGTTCAGCGGGAGGACCAGGGTTGATTCAAGGCGGTCAGCGCCGTGGCTACAGTGGTTACCCGAGAAAGCCGGGGGTTCCGGTTCGCCGCGAGGACGATCCGTAACCCGAGGCGCCGGTGAGTCCGTCAGCAGCGCCGGCCACCCGCATTCCAAAAGGCCGGACAAACGGCCCCTCAGCAGAAGGGATGGACGTGCGTGCCTGCGGGCAGGCAACCACCGTTGCAGTGAGGAATTTGTGGATGATCATTACCCCCACCTCCCTTTCATGAGTGCATGGAATTACGGATGGCCGGCCAGATGCTGGATGCTCTAAACCGGATGGAACTTGGTTAATCGGGATGCGGCCCCACCTGCAAGAAAGGTGGCCGCAGAAAAAACATACAACACGTTTCCGTCTCCTGCCAAGGCATTTACGGAAACTTTTTTACATTCTTTTGGAGATTAATAGTTCCAGCGCACTATTGCGGGGGTGTGCTTGTCCCAGCCAAGGGTGCAGACCGCCGCTGTGCCGAGCACCAAATGCCGCCCGTGGTCGGCCGGAAGGCCAAGCCAGCGGGCTGCGAGAATCCGCAGGAAGTGCCCGTGTGCCACAAGCAGGACCTTCTCCATGGGGTGGGCGTCCGGAGTGCGGTCCATCGGTGTGCCGCAGCCGGCCTGCACCTGGGAGATGATGCGATCCGCACGCTCTGCCACCTGTTCCAAAGTCTCCCCGTTGGGGACGCCGTCCTTCCAGATGAGATATCCGGGATTCTCCGCACGGACCTGCGTGCTCTTGCGTCCCTCGTTGTCTCCGTAGTCCCACTCGTGGGCGTGGGGCAGAATCTGCGGGTTCGGATAGCCCACGAGTTCCGCGGTGCGCCGCGCCCGGGCCAGCGGGGAAGAGAGCACCAGGTCAAAATCAATCTGACCGATCTTGTCCTTCGCAGCGACGGCCTGTGCCTCGCCCGCTTCTGTCAGTGGTATGTCCGTCAGACCCGTGTAGTTCCCCTCGCGGGACCACTCCGTTTCACCGTGGCGCAGCAGCCACAGTCGCGGCAGGCGGGTGCCTGCCGGGGTCGTATCCGGAACCGCCGGACCGAAGTCCTCAGCGTCGCTCATTTACTTCCTTCCGCTACAGCGGACGGGTATCCGTCCTACTCCATTTTGGCACCGCCGCGGCCGGTGCCCTCCTCGGAGTCATTGCCGGAGCGATCTGCTGCGGCCTGCGCGGAGGTGTCGGCAGCGTTGCTTTCATCCGCTGCTGCGGGTCCGGAGCTACCCGGGTTCTCGGGCTGGGAGGCCCACCAGGTCCGGAGCGTCTCGGCTGCCTCAGCCTCCGTGGAAGGGCCCTTTTCCATCCGCTCTTCCAGCAGGAACCGGTAGGCGCGGCCCACCACGGGACCCGGCCGGATGCCGAGCAGGGCCATGATCTGTTCACCGTCCAGGTCAGGGCGGATCGCAGCCAGTTCCTCCTGTTCCGCGAGCGCCGTGATGCGTGCTTCCAGATCGTCATACGCAAAAGCCAGGCGGTCGGCCTTGCGCCGGTTGCGGGTGGTGACATCGGAACGGGTCAGCCGGTGCAGGCGCTGCAGCAGGGGCCCGGCGTCGTTGACGTAACGGCGGACGGCGGAGTCGGTCCAGTCGGCGTCGCCGTAGCCGTAGAACCGCATGTGCAGCTCCACCAGCCGGGACACGGCCTTGATGGTGTCATTGTCAAAGCGCAGCGCCTTCATCCGCTTGGCGGTCAGCTTGGAGCCAACGGCGTCGTGATGCAGGAAGCTCACCGAGCCGTTGGGCTCAAAGCGGCGCGTGGCCGGCTTGCCGACGTCGTGCATCAGTGCCGCGAACCGCAGCACAAAATCGGGTCCCGGGACCGCGCCGTCGGCGTCCGTCTCATGGCTGCAGGCCTGGCGCAGCACCGTCAGCGAGTGCTGATAGACATCCTTGTGGCGGTGGTGCTCATCGATCTCCAGTTTCAGGGCGGACACCTCCGGCAGGACGTGTTCGGCCAGCCCGCTTTCCACCAACAGGTCAATTCCGGTCCACGGAGCCTTGCCCTTGATCAGTTTCACCAGCTCATCGCGGACGCGTTCGGCGGAAATGATGGTGATCCGCCCGGCCATGTCCTTCATGGCCGCGAAAACCTCCGGCGCCACGTTCACTTCCAGCTGGGAGGCAAAACGGGCCGCGCGCATCATGCGCAGCGGGTCGTCGGAGAACGACGTCGAGGGGGCGCCGGGGGTGCGCACCAGCCCTGCCTGCAGATCCCTTGCTCCGCCGAACGGATCCACCAGCTCCATGGACGGCAGGCGCAGGGCCATCGCATTCATGGTGAAGTCCCGGCGGAACAGGTCGTCTTCGAGCTTGTCGCCGAACGCCACCTCGGGTTTCCGCGACTCCGGATCATAGGCGTCGGCCCGGTAGGTGGTGATTTCTATCTGGAAACCGTCCTTGCGCATTCCGATGGTTCCAAAGGCGCGGCCGATCTCCCAGTAGGTATCGCACCAGCGGCGGATGATGCCGATGATGTCATCCGGGCGGGCGTTGGTGGTGAAATCAAGGTCCGGGGAGACGCGTCCCAGGAACAGGTCCCGCACCGGCCCGCCCACCAGGGAGAGTTCATACCCCGCCGCTTGGAACAACTCCCCCAGGTCGCCGACAACGGAGGGAAGGGGAGTTTTCAGGACCGAGCTGTCAAAAAGGTGCGCCATAGTGCTTTAAGCGTGCCAGATAAAAGGCCGGAAGACGCACAGCGGACGCCCCGCGGGAACCGGACACGCCGGGCATTGCCGCTTCTGCTCCGGGGTGCTCCTGCACAGTCATCATCCCCGGACAAAGATCGTTAGAGTGGTCCTATGGCCCATCCCGTACCGAGCGCACCCAAGCGAACCCCGTTGACGGCGTCAATGGGCAGCGCCGGCGCGCATCCGGTGCAGCCTTCCCTTCCCACGGTGGAAGAGGTTTCCGCCGGAGGCATTGTGGTGGATTCCACTTCCCCCCAACTTCCCGTGGCCATTATTGCCCGCCTCAACCGCGGCGGACGGCTCGAATGGTGCCTGCCCAAGGGTCATCCGGAGAATGACGAAGACAGCCGCGAAGCTGCCGTCCGGGAGATCGCCGAGGAGACCGGCATCGAAGGCCAAATTCTGACCGCCCTGGGCAGTATCGACTATTGGTTCACGGTGAGCGGTCACCGCGTGCACAAAACCGTGCACCACTTCCTGCTCACCGCCACCGGCGGCCGCCTCACGATTGAAAACGACCCGGACCATGAGGCCGTGGACGTGGCCTGGGTGCCGCTGGCGGAGCTCGGCAAGCGGCTCTCTTTCCCGAACGAGCGGCGCATCGCCGACCTCGCGCGGGAAATTCTTCCCCGCTACCTCTGATCCCGCCTGCGGAACCCCCGGTTTAAGCGCCGCACGGTTGGAGTGAGAACATAGGGACACCATGGCCGAAAAGATAATCGCTCCCAGCACCGCGCGTTCCAGCGCCGTCATGGCAGCTGGAACCCTGTTGTCCCGCGTACTGGGCCTTGTCCGGACAGCGCTGCTGGCCGTTGCCATCGGCAACACCGGCCTGGTGACGGACATCTTCAGCTCTGCCAATGTGCTGCCCAACTTCATCTACCTGCTGCTGGCCGGCGGCGTGTTCAATGCCGTCCTGGTCCCGCAGATCATCAAGGCCAGCAAACGGCCCGACCGCGGCCGCGAATATGTTTCCGCCATCATGACCCTGAGCCTTGTCGGACTGGGCATCGTGGCTTTGGGGGCAACCCTCGCCGCACCGTGGATCCTTCGGCTGGTGACGGGGCTCAATGAGTCCCAGCTCCCCCTGGCCACCGCCTTTGCCTACTGGCTGTTTCCGCAGATCTTCTTCTACGGCGCCTACGCCGTCATCGGTCAGACACTCAACGCCAACGGCCGTTTTGGTGCCTATATGTGGGCTCCCGTGGTCAACAACGTGGTGGCCATTGGCGGGCTGGTGCTGTTCATCGCCCTGATAGGACGCCAGGAAACCAACAACTTCACGCCGGACAACTGGACCACCTCGGCAACCGTTCTGCTGGCCGGCAGCACCACCCTGGGCATTGTGCTGCAGGCCGCGGTGCTGCTCATTCCGCTGCGGAAACTCGGACTGGGCCTGCGGCTGAGCTTCCGGCTGCGGGGCATCGGCCTGCGGCAGACCGGCAAAGTCGCCAAGTGGACCATCATCACGATGCTGGTGGGCAACGGCGCCTACCTGGTCTACACAAAGGTGGCCACCATCGCCTCCGGTGCCCGTCCGGTGTACGAGGCAATGAACCCGCCGGAAATCATCGCGGGCCATTTGAACCTGGAAACCGCCTCCATGTTCTACATGATTCCGCACTCCGTGATTACGCTGTCTCTGGCCACGGTGCTGTTCAACCAGATGTCCCACGCCTTCACCGAGGGAAACCTGAGCGTGGTCCGGGAAACCATTTCCTCCGGCCTGCGCGCCATCGGCGTGGCAACCATATTCTGCTCCGCCGTCCTGGTGGTGCTCGCCGGACCCATCAGCATGTGGTTCAGCGGCGGTTCCAACGCCTCTGCCGCCGTCCAGGGGCAGGTCCTGGTACTCCTGGCGGTCAGCGCACCCTTCCTGAGCGCCACGTTCCTCATGAACCGTGCCTTTTACGCGGATGAGGACGGCAAAACCCCGATGATCATGCAGATCATCCTGTCCGTTTTCGGCATCGCCCTGGCCCTGGGAGCCGCGGCACTGCCCGCCAACCGGATCGTCTTCGGCCTGGCCATCGCCTATTCCCTGGGCAACGTGGCGGGAGTGATCGTCAGCCACATTTTCCTGACCCGGAAGCTGGGCCATTACGGCGCAGGGGAAATCTTCGACGTCCATGTCCGGATGACGCTTGCCGCCCTGGGCTGCGCCGTCGTCGGATCCGTGGCGCTGGCAGCGCTTGGCGGCTACTCGGCGGATGGATTCGCCTGGTCCTCCCTCACCGGTTCCCTAGTGGCACTCCTGGTCTGCGGGGCCCTGATGGCGGTGTCCTACTTCCTCATGCTGCGCGCCCTCAAGGTAAATGAACTGGATGCCTTCCTCAAACCCATCCTGGCGAAGGTCCGCCGCTAGGCGCGCCTTTCACCTCCCCGGAAACCTCTGCCGGGCACCGCGTGCCTACTAAACGTATTGCCAATTTCCGCGGGTAGCATGGGTTAAGAATGTGATGCAGTCCTGTCACCAAGCATGCGCAAGGCAGTCCGCAGTAACCAGAACGCAGTAATTTTGCCGTTTCCATGGGAGGAACACGTGCCACAGCCGGTAGACGTAGGCTCAACGCTCGGAGGCCGCTACAAGGTGACCGCCCAGGTGCTGGCCTCAGCGGAGAATGACATGGTCCTCGACGGCGTGGACCTGGTGCTCAACCGTGCCGTCAGCATCCTCCTTGCCGCGCCGGAAAACACCGCCCAGGTCAGCGCCAGCGCCCGTGAAGTCGCCACCGGCGAACGGGACAGCAACGTCCAGATCCTTGACCTGGGCATAAGCGACGGCCGCACCTATCTGGTCACCAGCAACGCCAACGCCGTGGATTTGCTGGATCTGGTCATTGAACGGGACGCCCCGTACGTCGAGCCTTTCTTTACCGACACTCTCGGATCCGAGATCTTTGGGATGCCCCGTTCCCGGGAGCCGGAGAACGAGGATGACGATATGTATGCGGAGGAGCCCCAGGAGCGCGCTCCCCGCAAGCCCCGGCTTACCGGCCGCCCGCTGCCCAAACTGTCCAAGTTCGGCCGGGGCGGTGCCGCCGCCGGCGCACCCGCCGGGGCAGCCCTTGCGGGAGCCGAAGAGGTCTCTGCTGAGCGTGATCTGGAGTTCGGTGACGCCGCTGATGCTCCGGCCGAAGCCGCCACCGGAGCGGCAACCATACCGCCGCCGCCGTCCAAGCGTTCCCTCCCGGGTGCTCCCGCTTCGGATGAGGACAGCGCTCCGGCCACCGGGCAGAACCCGAAGGTTTCACGGTGGACTGAAAACGACTATTCAGAGGACTACCCGGCCGCCGGGAAAGCCGACGTCCCGCAGGCCTCCACCAAGGCGGCAGGACGGGACGGTTCCCGCCGAGCGGCGTCCTTCCCAGCGTCTGCTGTCACTGCAAGCGCCGGATCCGGCGGGGACAACACCGGGGACTTTGACGAGGATTATGACGAGAACGGCGACGAGGCTTCAGGCCGCGGAACCCGAACCTTCAGCCGGGTGCTCGTAGGGGCCGTCCTGACGCTGGTTTTGATAGCTGCCGTAGTTCTCGCGGTGGGCACGCTGGGCGGTATCAAGAACGATCCCCAGGCAGATACGAGTACGACCCCCTCCGCCACGGCGCCCGTGGAAGCTGCTCCGGCCGAGACACCGGCACCGGAAGCCGAGGTGGCCGCCCCGGCACCCGTTACTGCCGGGGTCAGCCGCCTGGTGCCCGCCAACCCCGCCCTTGATGCGGAAAACGACGGGGCGCTTCCCAAAATCCTGGACGGCAATGACGCCACCTACTGGTCCAGTTACGAATACGCCAATGACACCTTCGGCGGGTACGCCCCCAACCTGGCGCTCGTCGTCGAGCTGGAGGAGAACGCGGCGATCAACAAGATCGACATCACTCAGCTCAACGGCACCGGCGGCAGCTTCTCCGTGCTGCTCAACGATGCCCCCACCCTGGAAGGTGCCACCACCGTGGCTGAGACCGGCTTCGCCGGCCCCACCACCAGCATTCAGGTGCCTAAAACCGACGGTGAAACGGCCACGGCACAGTACGTGATCGTCAACTTCACTCAGCTGCCGCGTCTGAGCGGGATGCAGGCTGCTTACCCGTACGGCCTGCGGATCGCTGAAATCGCCGTTTCCTAACCCCCAAGCCTTTGGGGATCGGGCCGGGAACACCCCCGACCCGGTCCCCGGACGTGTGCCGAACGTGCAGCCGGAATAAGCTGGAGCCTGAAACGGTTGTGACCACTGATCCCGAAGTAAGCACACGGCACTGCGGTTCGTTCGGATCGCGCCGAATTACTTGAGTTTCAACAGGAAGAGGAACACCTAACCGTGAGCATCGAAACCCCCGCAGCCGCCGACGGCGTGCGCGACGTCATCATTGTCGGTTCCGGTCCGTCCGGTTACACCGCAGCCGTTTACACGGCCCGCGCCAACCTCAACCCGCTGCTGATAGCAAGCTCGGTCACTGCCGGCGGTGAGCTGATGAACACCACCGACGTGGAGAACTTCCCCGGCTTCCCTGAAGGAGTCATGGGCCCGGATCTGATGGCCCAGTTCGAAAAGCAGGCGGCCCGCTTCGGCACCGAAATCCTGTTTGAGGACGTCACCTCCCTGGAGCTCGACGGCGATATCAAGAAGGTGACCATCGGCACCGGAGAGACCTTCCTGGCGCGCGCCGTCATCATCTCCACCGGATCCGCATACCGGGAGCTGGGCCTGGAGGACGAGAAGCGCCTGTCCGGCCGCGGCGTCAGCTGGTGTGCCACCTGCGACGGCTTCTTCTTCAAGGGCCAGGACATCGCCGTAATCGGCGGCGGGGACTCCGCGCTGGAAGAAGCGCTGTTCCTGACCAAGTTCGCCTCCAGCGTGACCGTGGTCCACCGCCGTTCCACGTTGCGTGCCTCCAAGATCATGCAGGACCGCGCCCTCTCCCACGAGAAGATCCGTTTTGTCTGGGACTCGGAAGTTGCCGGGATCCACGGCGAGGACAAGGTCACCGGCCTGCGGCTGCGCAACACCGTGGACGGTACCGAGTCCGACCTCGCCGTCACCGGCGTCTTCGTGGCCATCGGCAACGATCCCCGCACTGAGCTGGTCAAGGGACAGCTGGAACTGACCAGCGAAGGCACCATTGCCGTCGCGGGCCGTACGTCCAAGACGTCCCTGCCCGGCGTGTTCGCCGCCGGTGACGTTATTGACCCCACCTACCGGCAGGCGATCACTGCGTCCGGCTCCGGTTGTGTGGCAGCGGTCGACGTCGAACACTACCTGGCGGATCTGGGCGACTCGGTATCCACCGCTGCGGAGGTTCCCACCCCGCCGGCGGAAGCCGTGTCCGAAAACGCTTCACTCTAAAGTTTTAAACACTGTTAGGAGCAACACATGAGCAACGCAAAAGATGTAACCGACGCCTCATTCGGGGCTGATGTCCTCACCGCTGACAAGCCGGTCATTGTGGATTTCTGGGCTGAATGGTGCGGCCCCTGCCGCATGCTCTCCCCGATCCTCGACGATATCGCGGCTCAGTACGCGGACAAGGTCAATGTCGTCAAGGTGAACGTGGATGACAACCCCGCCATCGCGGCCAAGTACGGCATCACCTCCATTCCGGCCGTATATGTCTTCCAGGACGGTGAGGTTGCCGCTACGTCTATCGGCGCCAAGCCCAAGCAGGTCCTGGAACAGGAATTTGCGGCCTTCCTGAAGTAAGACACAAACACCATGCACTCGGCAGGAGAATCCTTGCGGAGAATGGACGCCAGCCGGCGTGTGGTAGCGCTTCGCGAAGCGCTGCTGCGCGCCGGCATCTCCATGTCCTACCTGGCTCCGGACTCCGTTAACAACCCCACCCTTTTTGACGACCATGTGGACGCTGCTGTCCGGTCCTTCCAGCAGAGCCGCGGCCTCATTGTCGACGGCGTTGCTGGTCCGGATACCCTGCGGGCCGTGGCCGAGGCGCAATTCCGTTTCGGGGACCGCACCCTCGCCCTCGTCGAAGGTGAACCGCCGGCACGCGGGGACGACGTTGCCGAACTGCAGCGTCATCTCTCACACCTGGGCTTCTACTACGGCCACATTGACGGCGAATTCAATGTTCGTACGCGCTACGCCGTCGCTGAGCTGCAGCACAATCTTGGCATTCCGGGCACCGGCGTCTGTGATGCGGACACCATGCGGGCCATGGCACGCGTTAATCGCGCCATCACTCCCAGCCAGGCTTTTGCCTTGCGGGACTATGAACGGCTGGACCGTTCCACGGCTGCGTTGCGCGGGCGGCTGATCGCCCTGAGCACCGGAGGCTCGGAGCTTGCCTCTCCCCATGCCGTCGAACGCCTCACCTCCCAG
Organism: Arthrobacter sp. TJ-178; assembly: GCF_058269275.1. NCBI lineage: Bacteria > Bacillati > Actinomycetota > Actinomycetes > Micrococcales > Micrococcaceae > Arthrobacter > Arthrobacter sp. TJ-178. The sequence goes on from NZ_JBZCNK010000001.1 coordinate 1,084,913, forward strand.
CCCCTGACCGAGGCCCTCGTTGCCGCGGACATTGGCCAGCGCGTGGAGCGCATCCTGCGTGAATTCGGCGCAGGTGTGGTCAACCGCTCTTCCACCAGCATCCCCGTGGACGGCGCCCGTGAAACCGTTCCAAGCCTCAGCCTGGACCTTCACTGCGACTGGCTGGACCAGCAGGCAGCGTCGGGTATCGCGGCGTACTACTGGGGTCTGCCGGGTACAGGCGAAGCACGCTCCCCCATCGGGCACAGGACAGCCATCCTGCTCATGAAGGAACTTGCTGCGCGGACAGGCATGGAAAATCTGGGTGTTCACGGACGTACCTGGGACACCCTGAAGCTGTCAGGAATTCCCTCGGTAGGCCTGGACCTGGGCTACCTCAGCAATCGCTCGGATGCGGAGCGCCTGGCGGATCCGGTATTCCGGCAGACCGTGGCGGACTCAATCGTCATCGGTATCCAGCGGCTTTACCTGCTGGAAGAAGAGGACCAGCCCACGGGTACTCTCGCCTTGGATGATGTGCTGAAATTCAATCCGATGGAAGAGCCTGCAGCGGAGCGGGTTTCCGGCGTGTAAGTACTGCCAGGCCTCTTCTCCGAGGCGCATAACCGGTTAAGACCGGCCTCAAGGTTGATTTTCGACGCTCTGAGGCCGGTCTTTCTGTTTTATTTCCAATTCGGTGACCTGATGTGCAGTGGGCAGCATGCCGTATGAGCGTTAAAGAAATAGCGGCGGATACGCCAACAGTCTTGGAGCGGGGACGGCATAGTGCCCAGTTCCTCCGGCACGGTACGCCAAATAACAGGTACATCAATGGTCCTCACCCATTATGTCTGTGCCCAAGCGACGGTCCTTTTTGTGTGCTGCCACCCTCTGTGTCAGAGTGTTCGTCCGCGGTGCCGAAGCCAGGCTTCCAATGGGGAAGGGCGGAGCATCGCGCACATTTAGTACGTCTGCGCTCCGCTCACGCTTGTAAGTTGTTCCTCACCCCAAAAACTGTCGCCGGCGAATCTTCTCCAAGGAGACCGCTCCGGATGTGACTCATCGCCGCATTCGTTGGTATTCGCCCCTGGACTGCTCCACTACGAGCGGCAGTGCTGCAACTGCTGGGTGTCCGCGGCTATTCGGCATTCGAACAGATCCATAAGTCGTATTCGGGGGGGTGAACGGGTCTACAGCCGTGGCAACACTGTTCCGGGACGATTCACCCAATATGTGAAACTCATGATCGATTTCATCGGAGTACCTCGATTGGTCCGGGTTCACCCCATTGGTATTGCACCAGTGATAAGCGCTGTGGCCTCGAGCATTACTGTTGATCCCCTGGGTTACCCGCAGAATTTCCGGTCCGTATCTGATGCCCTTCACTGAGGGTCCGGCAGGGTCGCCACGTCTTATCCGGCATCCGAATCCGTGCTGGTTTCGGTCAGAAGCGTCCTTTGACGCAGCCTCATGGCGCAGAACGAGTTGACCGCCAATGTCCCCGAAAGCCTCAGGACGGATTGGTAGCCGACGATTGTTTCTTATGTTTCTTCTGTTTGTTCTGTTCATGCGACTCCGCGGCCTCCGTGACCTCTGGGAGACGCCGGTGTGTGGATGTTTCACGTGAAACAGGTAAACGTCTGGCGGGTTGCCGGCGGCTGTGTTCCAGCCCAGGAGTCTGCTTACAGATGTGACCGCAGTCGACGAGCAAATGCAGGACAATATAGGTTTGCGGGGCCCCCGTGTAACCAGGTCCCACGGTCGCCGTTCTCGGCACATATTCGTTTGCTGTTCAAGTTAGTCGGCAAACAGTAAGGAATAACAAGAAACAGCCTATATAAAAAGGTTGTTAAAAACCTCGGGCACCAGTTACTCGACGTCAACCCAGCATTTCTTCGCATGCACCCCCAGACGTGACACTGCCCACAGGCCGGCCAGTCCAAGACAGAATGGGTTCGGTGGGCATTGGTATCGCCCGGGAACATGTGGGAAAAATGCCAGCGTGAGTCGGGTGGGTAATCTCGAGACGGAAAGTCACCAACCGGGGATTGAGGCGGAAGAGTTTCAGCGGGACGGAACCCACACCGGCTGATCACGCACACCGGATTTAGACCTATAAGCAACAGAAGCACTGCTCAGTACATCCGAGAACCTACATCCGGAAGAGTCGAATCGACGTGGCAACGAGGAACACTTCCATCTGCATTGGGGAATTGGGGAACCACGTGCCGAGCCGCGGGACCACTAACGGTTCGACGGGACACGATGGAGGCGACACGGCAGAAACCAGTTGCTGTTAGTCTCCCTTGAAGTTCAACCAAGCCACGGTCTGGAAAGAGTTTTCATAGCGAGCCACACTCAGCGACATTCGGCGTCAATCGGCGACATTCAGCGAGATTCGGCGAGATACGGGTATCCCCAGGGGAAATGAGCCCTAATCAGAGGTTGCATGTCCCCTCACGAACTACTGCAGGATCCTCCAACACCACTGTCAGGGGAGGGCTGCTCTCGCCGACCACACGCTCCTGACTCCCTGTGATACTTGGGTGTTTCACGTGAAACAGTGACGGTCGGCATGGTGGTCCAGTCGATCCGGCACACCCAAGGCCAGCCTCGGCGCCACACGAGCTGCTGTTGATATGCATGTCCCGGGTTGTTTGATGCGAGTTGTGTAGGCGCGAGTGCACTGAACTCACAACGCTTTGCAGTCCTGGAAGTCCTGGAAGTCCTGGAAGAGCATAGGGGCACTTGCGCAGGCACTGCGCTCGACCTCATTGCGGCTGTTCGGGCGACAACAGCTTGGCATGCACACTTCGGCCCACCGGGAGGGGCGACATAGACTATGGCGGCCCACAGATGACCCGATCATGAAATCGCCGTAGTCTGAGATTTTAAACCATGGGTCTGTGATGTTTCACGTGAAACAGCCTTGGCGTCCCAGCGGTCCCACGGCACCCTCCCCTGGGAGCTCATCCATCGCCTTCAGGAGCTGCAGGAGGAACCGGCCGATACATGCTCGGCTCCGCCACCCTGGTTCATTACTTCGCATTCTCACCTGCTGTGGTGCAACGGCCTGCAGCATGGTCTTCTTCACGGCACTGATATCAGGCGCTTAGAAGACCACTTCCTCTCGTAGATAAACCCCAATTGCTTGTGCTCCCTGTCTCGGAACCGCATCGGCAGGCTTGGCCGGGCGATTCCCTCTTAGCCGAGACCAGCGATGCACACTTCGGAGTTACCGTCCGGACGCAATTCCGTTGGCTGACGGCAGTTACGTCCAACGTTTATCTATGTGCCCCACCCTATGGGAGTTTATATCCATCGCTGAGGAGACTGCAGTCTGGTCTGTACCGTCTGCGCGGTCCCGAGTCTCGAGTCCCGAGTCCCGAGTCTCGAGTCCCGAGTCTCGAGTCCCGAGTCCCGAGTCCCGAGTCCCGAGTCCCGAGTCCCGAGTCCCGAGTCCCGAGTCCCGAGTCCCGAGTCCCGAGTCCCGAGTCCCGAGTCCCGAA
>NZ_JBZCNK010000001.1:1088492-1315237 GCF_058269275.1 Arthrobacter sp. TJ-178
CGAGTCCCGAGTCCCGAGTCCCGAGTCCCGAGTCCCGAGTCCCGAGTCCCGAGTCCCGAGTCCCGAGTCCCGAGTCCCGAGTCCCGAGTCCCGAGTCCCGAGTCCCGAAAGGACGATACAACGCACCATCCTCTGGTCTGAGGGGTAGATGTTGCTCACCTTCTTGAGCTACAGACCCTAATACGGACACAAGTACTACAAGAGGCACCTGGAATTATCTTGCCGCCATGTTTCACGTGAAACAAAAGATCGACTGAACGACATGGACTCAACGTGACGGCAATCGCCGGCCTAAGACACTCGGATCTGTCTACTTCTACATGACTCTCGGTACAGCCGTCTGGGTCCGCCAACAATCCCAAAGCAATTTCTCTCACCGCAAACCATCGACCATCAGCTCAACATCTCTCTTATGTGGCCGCTGGAGATGCCGGAAACCCCAGCCGGCCAGACATAAGAGTGAAGGTGGCCGAGCATGTGTTTCACGTGAAACCTATGTGAAGACACACGCTACTCGCGGAGCAAAGGAGGGAAAATACCTTAATCCCACTTCAAGTACGCGTAAGAGCCCAAGACACCATCACCCGCCCGCGGCCGGCAGTGCTGAATCATAAAATAGGGGCCGGCGTTCCAGATGGAACACCAGCCCCTATTAGCCCCTGATATGAGTACCCGGGCCGGGTCTTACTACATCAGGACGCAGGAGGCGCAAGCACTCCCATGATCCGATTCAAGTCATCCACGCTTGCAAACTCGATGCTGACTTTTCCCTTACGGGCACCCAAGGTGATCTTGACGTTCGTATCCAGACGATCGGACAAAGACGTAGCCAAGTAATCCAGGCGCTCATGCCTGGCCCCAACCTTGGGCTTTGCCTCCTTAGCCGGACGCCTCAGCCCGTCGCTCAGTGAAACAATTTCCTCCGTTGCTCGGACAGAAAGACCTTCAGCAACGATCCGCTGAGCAAGCTTTTCCATTTCGGCCGCGTCAGCGAGGCCGAGCAGTGCACGTGAGTGGCCAGCCGAAAGGATGCCTGCAGCAAGCCGCCGCTGGACCAGGGGAGGAAGCTTCATCAATCGCAGGGTATTGGATATCTGCGGACGTGACCGGCCAATGCGTGCGGCGAGCTCATCATGGGAGCACTCGAAATCATCCAGAAGCTGCTGATATGCCGCAGCTTCTTCCAACGGGTTCAACTGGCTGCGGTGGAGGTTCTCCAGCAGCGCGTCACGCAGGAGGTCGACATCCTGGGTGGAGCGGATGATGGCAGGAACGGCAGCAAGACCTGCTTCGCGGCTTGCGCGCCAACGCCGTTCACCCATGACAAGTTCATACGGATGGTCAGGATCGTTCTCGAGCGACGGACGCACAACAATCGGCTGAAGCACGCCGATCTCCCGAATAGAATGAACCAATTCCGCCATGTCGTCTTCATCGAAGACTGAACGGGGCTGCTTCCTGTTCGGATGGATCGAGTCAACGGGAATCTCAGCAAAGGTAGCACCGGGCACCTCGACTAACGTTTCACGTGAAACAGAGGACTCCCGCGGTGCCGCAGAAGCGCTCGAAGAAGCATCGGCTCCCTCAGGGGTCTTTCCTGTCTCCAAAGGCCCCACAGGCCCATCTACAGGCTTAGCAGAGGTACTGGCGACGGAACTCTCGGCCGATGCTTCAGTAGGCGTCAAACCTGCCACTGCCCCCGACCCCTTCGGGCCCTGCGCATCGCTTGCCGCAGTGGACTCGTCCAAAGCCGGTGACAGTTGTTCGCGGCCCTGGCGCTTGCGGGATCCCGCCACGGACTCAGCAGGACGCCTTAGAGCGTCCTTATTAATTCCCGCCCCCCGTCGAGTGCCCGATGACGGGCGGGACGCAGCATCGCTCTCGCCGGCGGAGGGAAAGAAGAGGTCTACAGGCCGGCCACCCCGGCCGGGTGCAGGAGATGCCTGCGGAGCTGACTCACTCTCTGCACTGCTGGGGATGAGTGCCCCAAGGCCTCTTCCCAAACCACGACGCTTTTCGGTCATGGGTATGTCCTTCCCTTATGCACACAGCAAGCGGCATGGATTGTTTGTGACTGTAGTCTACGATTTGTTGCTTCAAGAACGAGGCAGTGCCTTGAGGGTGTCTAGCCTCGCTGGGCAATTTCCGATGCAGCTTCGAGGTAGGAGAGCGCGCCGCTGGAGGACGGATCGTACGTCATAACGGTTTGCTGGTAGCTCGGTGCCTCGGAGATACGAACGGAACGGGGAACCACTGCCCCCAGTACCTGCTCAGGGAAGTGCTCCCGAACTTCGGCTGCCACCTGAGCTGCAAGGTTGGTTCGCCCGTCGTACATCGTCAGCAGGATCGTTGAAACAACCAAGTCCGCGTTCAAATGCTTTTGGATCATCTCAATGTTCTTGAGCAATTGGCTGAGGCCCTCAAGGGCGTAGTACTCACACTGGATGGGAATGAGTACTTCGCGGGCAGCCACAAATGCGTTCACGGTCAGGAGGCCCAAACTCGGCGGGCAGTCGATGAAGATGTAGTCGAGACGTTCCTGGCCGCTGCGTTCACGCTCGGCCGCGTAGGCAACTATGGCCTTGTTCAGCCGCTGCTCACGCGCGACCAGGGAAACGAGTTCGATCTCGGCGCCGGCCAGGTGAATGGTTGCCGGAGCACAGATCAAATTGCTGATGTCGGGACACTGAGCCACAACGTTTGCAAGCGGGACGTCGTCGATCAGGACGTCGTAGATGCTCTCCACTTCGGCATGATGGTCAATGCCAAGAGCTGTGGATGCGTTGCCCTGCGGATCAATGTCGATAACCAGGACGTTGAGGCCGGCGGTGGCCAGCGCAGCAGCCAGATTTACGGTGGTGGTGGTCTTACCCACGCCACCTTTCTGATTGCTTACCGTCATGATTCGCGTCTGTGACGGTCGAGGCAGGACGCGGCCGCGGAGCTTGTCCCGGCGACGGGTTTCCTGTGCCAGTTCCCGGGCGAGGGGCGTACTTTCGTCCATTAGATCCATAACGTCCACCGACGACGGCCGAACGGCCGCATCGGTTACACCACCTTCGATAGCCTCAGGGGCCACGGCTGATTCGGCCGGGGTTTGCAGGGGTACGACATCGGCCGTCGTTTCACGTGAAACCGTCTCCGCCACGTCGGCGGGCACGGCAACCGCAGTGTTTTTGAAAACCGACTCTTGATCAGGAACCTCGACGGCACGTTCTACGGGGGCAGATGCTGCAGTTTCGGATGAAACGGCATCCCTGGCAGGAACTGACACCGGCTCTCCCTCTTCTGCAAACAACTGTGGTTGCGTTCGAGAGAACTGGGCGGAGAGGGCAGAACCCAATGCTGCAAAGGGTGGAATCCGTTTTGCTCCGGAATCGCGGCGCGCACTCACCTGGACATGCTCACTTTCCAAACATAGGCATTAGTCCATCCAGCCTATCCGGTGCCCGGCCAATATCCCGGATCGGACCCGGTGTGTGCACAAGAAAGTGCAGTGTCCTTTAGCCTACGAGAATGCGGACCACGGTGGTGTGTTCCTCGAGAAGACCATCACCGGCGGTCACAATGGAGGTTTCCCGGCCGCCAAGCTTCCGGATCACCTTTGCAGCCTTTTGGATTTCCTCCTCGGCGCTGCGGCCCTTGATGGCCAACACCTCTCCCTTTCCCTTCAGGAGGGGAATGGTGAGGCCTGCCAGCGTGGACAGAGCGGATACGGCGCGGGCCGTCACGACGTCTGCGTCCACTTCCTTGACAACCTGCTCCGCCCTGCCGCGGAGCACTGTCACATTCTCCAGACCGAGGTCCTCAACCACCTCGTTGAGCCAGATGACCCGGCGTTCCAGCGGTTCAATCAGAGTCAGCGAAAGGTCCGGGCGGGCAATCGCCAGGCAGAGGCCGGGGAGGCCGGCTCCGCTTCCCACGTCGGCCACCCGGGTATTGGCAGCAATCAGGTCGGCGACGACGGCGCAGTTCAAAACGTGCCGGCTCCACAACCGGGGCACTTCACGCGGCCCCAGCAGGCCCCGTTCCATGCCCGAGGTGGCCAGGTGTTCGACGTAGCGTTCAGCCAGGTCCAGCCGGGAGCCGAAGATTTTATCCGCCGCTGTGCGTTCTGCGGGCGTTGTTTCAACCACGTGGTAATTCCTTGTCTGCGGTGCAGTGTTCCAGCGTTAGATGGGCCTAGGAGGCGGGCAGGGACACCACGATGTGGCGTGCGGCCCCCTCGCCCTCGGACTCACTGGCAAGTCCGAGGTCAGCCACGGCGTCGTGCACTATTTTTCGTTCGTAGGCGCTCATCGGGTCCAGGGCGATCTCCTGGCCGCTTTCCCGCGCCTCGGCAACGGCCTTCTCTGCAATTGCCTGGAGTTCAGCGTTGCGCCCCCGGCGGTATCCGGTAATGTCCAGCACCAGGCGGGAGCGGCTGTCAGTGGCCGTCAGTACGGAGAGCCGGGTCAGTTCCTGCAGGGCCTCAAGGACCTCGCCGTCCCTGCCCACGAGATTCTGCAGGCCCGTGGCGTCACCCTCTTCGGCCACCACCGAAATATAGGTGCGGCCGCTGCGGACCTCTATGTCGATATCGCCGTCGATATCGGCAATGTCCAGCAGCTCCTCGAGGTAGTCCGCAGCGACGTCGCCCTCTTCTTCCAGGCGCCCGGGGCGTGGGGATCCAGCGTTTTCAACAGCCGAAGAATCCCCTTCCGCGGAATCGGGAACGGTCTCCGGGAACTCCGCCACGGGCTCTGTGGTCATCGCTTCTTCCTGTTCTTCCTTTGGGGCTGCTGACGCTGGACCTTGGTTGCCACCGGAGCGGGCTCAACGGCGTCTGACTTCTTTTCACCGAGCAGGGGCACCATCGGCAGACCCTTCTTGGCGCGGCGTTCGGCCATGGCCTTGGCGGCGGGGGAGCCCGGGGTGGGCATCCGGCGGATCACGAAGAACTGCTGGCCCATGGTCCACAGGTTAGTGGTGGTCCAGTAGATAAGCACACCGATCGGGAAGTTGATGCCACCGATGCCGAAGACAAGCGGCAGAACGTAAAGCATCATCTTCTGCTGCTTCATGAAGGGGCTCGCGAGGGCCTCTTCAGACATGTTCTTGGACATGATCTGCTTCTGTGTAATGAACTGAGAAGCAGTCATGGCAACGATCATGATGATCGACAGGATAACGACGGCGGTCTGGCCGCCGCCGCTGCCGCCGTGCAGCAGCGAGGAGGACAGCGGGGCGCCAAGGATGGTGGCGGCGTCGAACTGCTGGATGGCATCGGCAGAAAGGGCACCAATTTCCTTGCCGTCGTCGCTGGCCTTGGAAACGCCGCTGAGGACCTGGAACAGGGCGAAGAAGAACGGCATCTGAATCAGCATCGGCAGGCAGGCCGCAAACGGGTTGGTGCCGTGCTTCTTGTACAGGGCCATCTGCTCCTGCGTCATTGCCTGACGGGAGAGCTGGTCAGTCTTGCCCTTGTACTTCTGCTGGAGCTTCTTCAGGTCCGGCTGCAGTGACTGCATGCCGCGCTGGGCCTTGATCTGCTTGACGAAAACAGGAATCAGTGCGGCACGGATAACAATCACGAGGCCGATGATGGACAGCGTCCAAGTCCAGCCCGATGCGGCATCCATCCCGAGGAACACAAAGCCCTCGTGGAAGATCCACATGATCCAGGACACTACCCACTTGAACGGGAACAGTATCGTTCCGAAGAAACCCATTTACTCTCCTAAGCCGCTTCGCGGCTGTCTTCGTCGGCTGGAATCACGGGGTGATTCAGCACAATAATCCTCGGAACCTGATTGTGGTCCCAAATCCTGTCTCCATGGGGGACGTGGTCCACCCCGCCGTCGTTCCACGGGTGGCAGCGAATCAGCCGACGGGCAGCGAGCCAGGTGCCGCGCACGGCACCGTGCACGGTGACGGCTTCAAGCGCATAGGCGGAACAGGAAGGGAAGAACCTGCACACCGGCCCGTACAAAGGCGAAATGGTTTTTCGATAGGCGATCAGCAGCCCGATCAGCACGTAGCGGGGAAGATTCCACACCCATTTGGCAATCGTCTGAACAGCGCGTGCCGGTTTGTTCCCGGAGCGGCTCATCAGCAGATCACCCCTTCTGGCTAAGCGTTCAATTACGGTCGAGCTTGCCCGCACAAGTACGGAGAGCGCTCATGTAGTCGGTACGGAGATCCTCCCACGACGCCGTTGCCGCCGGCGGCAGTGCGCGGACAACAATATCGAAGCCGGTGGGATACTCACGCAGGCTTTGAGCAGCTGCTTCCCTCAGTCTTCTCTTAACGAGGTTGCGTGTCACTGCGTTCCCGACGCTTTTCGCGACGATGAAGCCTACGCGGGTAGGTTGCTGTCCCGATTTCACCGCATATAGAACTACGTTCCGGCGCCCACTTCGGGCACCGGAACGTACAGTATGAGAAAAATCCGTCGACGTCCGCACCCGGTTCCCTACGGCCAACATTCAGACCACCTGGAATCGGAAGCGGAGCTGCGGGTAGGCAGCATCGACAAACTTGAGGCTATTTATGCCGACAGTTCGGTACGGCCCTTGGCGCGGCGTGCGGAAAGGATTCCACGGCCTGCACGGGTACGCATGCGAAGGCGGAAGCCGTGCTTCTTGGCACGACGGCGGTTATTCGGCTGAAAAGTCCGCTTGCTCACGGTAGTTACTCCAAGACAATCTGAGTTGCGCTGGCTTGCTACGACAAGGGGGAAGAACAAGCGGCGCTTTTTTCATGTGACTGACTGCTCTCAACCCGGACCTGGACCCTGATTCCCAGAACCCTGATGGGCATGAATGAGTGCAGATAGCAGACACAAAGGACTACTCCACGTTAGGGGCAGGATCGGCCTCAGTCAAACCGGAACACCGGCTTGTGGGCCCAGCCCTGTTCATACAGTTCTATCCACACCTGTGGACAACTCGTCCCAGCATACCCTCCCAAAAGGTGGTGTGAGCCCTGTCCCAGAGGCTGTCCACAGCCGGAATCCAGCTACCACGGGCGTAAATCATCCCTTAGGCTAGGCCTCGGGTGTTTTATCCACCAACTGTGTATAAGTCTGTGGATGAACCGCCGGAAACCCGCTCGGGCTTCCAAGTTATCTGAGACCGCTGAGGGCGATCACGAGAGGTTTTTGTGGGCACGGACGAAATCAACGACGTTGGAAGTTCCTGGCGCAAGGTCATTCGGACCCTCGAGACGGACGACCGCGTCTCTCCCAGGCAGCGCGGATTCGTGGTTTTGGCCCAGGCTCAGGGCCTGATCGGAACCACGCTGCTGGTGGCTGTTCCCAACGAGCTCACCCGTGAAGTCCTGCAGACCCAGCTCAAGCACATCTTGGACGAGGTCCTGCGCGGAGTTTTCCAGGCCGACATCCAGTGCGCCTTCGTTATTGACGCCGACATGTTGCCGGCGGTGAAGGCCGATCCTGAGCCCGAGCCCGAGCAGCCCGCCCCCAGCCCCGTCCCCAGTGGCGAGAGCGGCGCGCCTTCTCCGACTCCGCCAAGCACCTCGCAGGAGTTCGGCCGGCTGAACCCCAAGTATGTCTTCGAGACCTTCGTTATCGGCTCCTCCAACCGCTTTGCCCACGCGGCTGCCGTGGCCGTTGCCGAAGCGCCGGCCAAGGCCTACAACCCCCTCTTCATCTACGGCGACTCCGGACTGGGCAAGACCCACCTCCTGCACGCCATCGGGCACTATGCGCGCCACCTGTACACCGGTATCCGGGTCCGGTACGTAAATTCCGAAGAATTCACCAACGACTTCATCAACTCCATCCGGTACGACGAAGGCGCCAGCTTCAAGCAGCTCTACCGCAACGTGGACATCCTGCTCATTGATGACATCCAGTTCCTGGCCAACAAGGACGCCACCCAGGAAGAGTTCTTCCATACCTTCAACGCACTCCATAACCACAACAAACAGGTGGTGATCACCTCCGACCTGCCGCCCAAGCAGCTGTCCGGATTTGAGGAGCGCATGCGTTCGCGGTTCGAGTGGGGCCTGCTGACGGACGTCCAGCCGCCGGAACTGGAAACACGCATCGCGATTCTGCGCAAGAAAGCCATCGGTGACAGCCTGAGCGCTCCCGATGACGTGCTGGAGTACATTGCCTCCAAAATCTCCACGAACATCCGCGAACTCGAAGGCGCCCTGATCAGGGTTACCGCTTTCGCGAGCCTGAACCGCCAGCAGGTGGATGTGGGACTGGCCGAAATTGTCCTTAAGGACCTCATCACCGACGACGGCGCCCAGGAAATCACCGCGGCATCCATCCTGGGACAGACGGCTGCCTACTTCCAGATCAGCCTCGAGGAGCTGTGTTCCAAGTCCCGCACCAGGACCCTGGTAACCGCACGGCAGATCGCCATGTACCTGTGCCGTGAGCTCACGGACATGTCCCTGCCCAAGATCGGTCAGGAGCTGGGCGGACGCGATCACACCACGGTGATCCACGCGGACCGCAAGATCCGGGAACTGATGGCTGAACGGCGGGCCATCTACAACCAGGTGACCGAGCTGACCAACCGAATCAAGCAGCAGCAGCGGGAAGCATAATCCCCGCCGTTGCGGGGATTCAGAGCCCCGCAGGGGCTCGAAATTAACATTTGTGGACAAGGGTGTGGATAACCCGGTGGATAACTTCCAATTAGCGGTGCTTCCCTGTGGATACGCGGAACTCCAAAAAAGTTCCCCACAACCCATACCGGACGCTGCAGCGCGAACCCACAGGTTATCCACAGGCAAAACAAGCCATGACGCCGCGATCGGCTAGGTTATCCACAGTATCCACAGGAGTTATTAACACTACGAACCTTAAGAAATTCGGTTCCACCAAATAACATCTGACCTTTCCGGACCAACCACGCCAAGACCTTGGGAAGAACATCCGACGTCTTTTGGGGGGTGGGCAGGGACCTTCCGGGGGATACCTGCTGCGCCGTGCATCCACGGCGGGTCGGGCGCTAAGCTGGCACAGAGTATTGTTGTCCTTCGCGACCTGTCCCTGGACGGTGTCCGAATGCGGCGCAGCTGCGGCGCCGCAGCGCCGGCGATGCTCCCTCACTTGTCATGAAGATTCAGTTGTACTGAAAAGTACGTTGTGAAAGGCGGCACCCTGCTGTGAAGTTCAGAGTTGAGCGGGATGTCCTGGCCGAAGCGGTTACATGGACAGCGCGTTCCCTCTCGCCCCGTCCTCCGGTTCCGGTTCTGTCGGGCCTGCTAATCAAGGCGGAGAGCGGATCACTGAGCATCGCCAGCTTCGATTACGAGATCTCGGCGCGGCTCCAGATCGCAGCCGACATTGCCGAAGAAGGCACTATTTTGGTTTCGGGCCGTCTGCTGGCCGAAATCTGCCGCAGCCTGCCTTCCGCACCGGTTGAAGTTGAAACCGACGGTTCCAAGGTCACCCTGACCTGCCGCAACAGCCGCTTCAACCTGGCCACCATGCCCGTGGCCGAATATCCGGAACTTCCGGCACTGCCCGAGGTGAGCGGCGTCGTCGACGGTGATGCCTTTGCCCAGGCGGTCTCCCAGGTCATCATTGCCGCCAGCCGGGATGACACCCTGCCCATCCTTACCGGGGTCCGGATGGAGATCGAAGACGATCTCATCACTTTCCTGGCCACCGACCGCTACCGCCTGGCCCTGCGCGAGCTCTCCTGGAAGCCGTCTACGCCGGGAATCTCCACCAGCGCGCTGGTGAAGGCCAAAACCCTCAACGAAGTGGCCAAGACCCTCGGCGGTGCCGGGGACCTGAACATTGCCTTCTCGGATGACAGCGAGCTGATTGGCTTTGAGAGCGGCGGCCGCCGCACCACCTCGCTGCTGGTGGACGGGGACTACCCCAAGATCCGCTCCCTCTTCCCGGACAGCACTCCCATTCACGCAACGGTGGAAACCAGTGCGCTGGTGGAAGCCGTGCGCCGCGTTTCCCTGGTGGCGGAGCGAAACACTCCGGTCCGCCTTGCCTTCACTGACGGGCAGGTCACCCTGGACGCCGGTACCGGTGAGGACGCACAGGCGTCCGAGGCGCTGGAAGCATCCCTGATCGGTGATGACATCACCGTGGCCTTCAACCCGCACTACCTCAGCGAAGGCCTGAGTGCTTTCCCGAGCAAATACGTGCGTTTTTCGTTCACGACGCCGCCCAAGCCCGCTGTACTTTCCGCCCAGGAAGAGCTCACCGGCGATGACCGTGAAGACTACCGCTACCTGCTGATGCCGGTCCGGTTGCCCAACCAGTAGGGCGCGGCGCGGAAGCCCGGCCGCGGAGAACAGAAAGAGGAACCTGCCATGCACATAGGCCTCATTGGACTCGGCAAAATGGGTTTTCACATGCGCGAACGCCTGCGCCGCAACGGCATTGACGTCACCGGCTTCGACCGGAATCCGGTCACCAGCGACGTCGGGTCGCTGACGGAGCTGGTGGCGGACCTGCCCTCGCCTCGGGTGGTGTGGGTCATGGTTCCTGCCGGCGACGTCACCGACGCGGTGATCAGCGAACTGACCGAAGTGCTGTCGCGGGGCGATCTGGTGATCGACGGCGGCAACTCCCGGTACGACGCCGATATCCGCAACGCGGAAAAACTCGCCCTGAAAGGGATCCGCTTCATGGACTGCGGGGTTTCCGGCGGAGTCTGGGGCCAGGAGAACGGCTACGGACTGATGGCAGGCGGCGCCGACGAGGACATTGCCCTGGCGATGCCGGTCCTGGACGCGCTGCGTCCGGAAGGGGACCGGGAGCGCAGCTTTGTCCACGCCGGCGGGGTGGGCGCCGGCCACTACGCCAAGATGATCCACAATGGAATTGAATACGGCCTCATGCAGGCCTACGCCGAGGGGTACGAGCTGCTCAGCGGCAAGGACATCATCACCAATGTGCCCGGAATCATGCGGGCCTGGCAGGACGGCACCGTCATTCGGTCCTGGCTGTTGGACCTGATGGTCAATGCCCTCAACGAGGATCCGGAACTGAGCCGCATTGCCGGATACGCGGAGGATTCAGGCGAGGGCCGGTGGACGGTGCAGGAAGCTGTGGCGAGCGGAATCCCCGCCCCGGTCATTACCGCGGCGCTCTACGCCAGGTTCGTTTCCCGGCAGGACGATTCCCCGGCCATGAAGATGGTGGCCGCGCTGCGGAACCAGTTTGGCGGGCATGATGTTCGGCCCGCGGGCAGCGGGGTTCCGCCGGTGCAGGACACCCCCGCTCCGCCGGCGGCCGTGGACGGAACCGGCAGCCCGGAGTAGTTCGCAGCAGTAGGGTGGAAGCACAGGAAAGCGCACAGCGCACGAGGCACTCGAAGGGCAGGACAAAGGTGGACAGGCTTGTACATTGATTACCTTTCCCTGACCGGATTTCGCAGCTATCCCCAGCTGGACCTGGAGCTGAAGCCGGGGGTGACCGTGTTTGTAGGCCCCAACGGAACCGGCAAAACCAACATTGTCGAGGCGATCGGCTATCTGGCGTCCCTGTCCTCCCACCGGGTCAGCACCGACGCACCCCTGGTCTCCTTTGACGCAGAACAGGCCCTGGTCCGGGCCCGGCTGGTCCGCGGAACCCAGCGCACCAGCATCGAACTGGAGCTTAACCCCGGCCGGTCCAACCGCGCCCGGATCAACCGGGCAAACCCCGTGCGCGCCCGCGACATTCTGGGCATGTGCCGCACCGTTCTGTTTGCTCCGGAGGACCTTGCCCTGGTCAAAGGGGATCCCTCAAGCCGGCGCCGGTTCATTGACGACCTGATTGTTTCTCTGGTTCCCCGGCATGCCGCTACCCGCAGCGACTACGAGCGTGTCCTGAAACAGCGCAATGCGCTCCTGAAATCAGCCCGGGCTGCCGGACGGTTCACCTCCTCCCATGAAGCCACGCTTGAAGTCTGGGACCAGCACATGGCTGCGGCCGGCGCCCGCCTCCTTGCAGCCCGGCTTGAGGCCCTGCAGCGGCTGCAGCCCCACATGCAAAGCGCCTATCAGGACCTGACGGACGGCAGCAAGGCAGCCCGGGCCGTCTACCGCTCAACGCTCCAAGGCGCAGTGAACGACGACGGCGCCGTCGTCGGCGATGCGGACCCCGAGGAGCTGTACGGGCTCTCCGAACCGGAACTGGCGGAGCGGTTTATGGCTGCCTTTGCCGCCAACCGCCGCCGTGAAATTGAACGCGGCGTCTCCTTGGTGGGGCCGCACAGGGATGATCTGGAGCTGGTTTTGGGCCAGGCTCCGGCCAAGGGATACGCCTCCCACGGCGAAACCTGGTCCTTTGCCCTGGCGCTGCGCCTGGGTACGTACTATTTGCTCCTCAGCGATGACGACAGCCCGGGCGCCGGGCCCATCCTGATCCTGGACGACGTGTTTGCCGAGCTCGACGTCCAGCGCCGCAAGCGCCTCGCCGGAATTGTTTCCGGGGCAGAGCAGGTGCTGGTCACCGCGGCGGTGGCCGGAGATATTCCGGAAGCCCTGGCCGGGGAACTGATCACCGTGGTTCCCGGAGGCATCAGTGTTCCCGCCCTCTGACAAACGCGAATTCGACGGACTGCCGGCCGATGATGTCCCGGCCAGTGCCCGGGAAACCGGCGAACCCGAAGAAATCCGCCAGGATGCCGCCCAGGCGCAGTTGAACCGGATGCGCCAGGCCGCTCAGGCGCGGGGAAACTCACGGATTTCCCCGAGCCGGCGCAAGGCCGGGCAGCGAAAAGCGGCTTTGCCGTTCGTCCCCGGGGAATACACCGGCCGTGACCCGCAGGGCGTGGGCAAGGTCTTCAACAGGTTCGTCAGTGAACGCGGCTGGAATTCGCCCGTGGCGGTCGGCTCTGTCATTTCCCGCTGGGAAGAACTGGTGGGTCCCGAAGTCAGCGCGCACTGCAAACCCGAGTCCTTCTCGGACACCACTGTCCAGGTGCGCTGCGATTCCACGGCGTGGGCCACGCAGCTGCGGCTGCTGCGCAGTTCCCTCATCAGCCGGTTTGACGCTGAACTTGGCTCCGGCGTCGTCACGAAGATCGAGGTTATCGGGCCGGCTGCGCCCAACTGGCGCAAAGGTCTGCGCAGTGTCAAGGGGCGCGGCCCGCGCGACACCTACGGGTAGGAAACCACTGATCCGCGGCGGAATCCGGTGCATGGGGCCGCACTGGCCCAGCGCCGTTCAGCGGCTCTGGGACCCCTCCGGTCATATCCGGACTTAGACACGGGGCTGGCGCAGGCTCAAAACCTGCTTTAGTGGCCGCTTAGGGGGTGTTTTGGGCCGGATTGACCCCGCAACACGGTAGAATTGGAAGTTGAGACGCCTGTTCTGGGGAGCGGCGCCAAAACTGACCAACACACTGAGGAGTCGACAGCACCTGTGGCTAACGACAATGAGATGGACAACGCTGAGGTAACGCCGATGAACCAGGGCGACACTGAAAAGCCCACTCCGCACGAGTACGGCGCCAACGAAATTACCGTGCTGGAAGGTTTGGAAGCGGTTCGGAAGCGTCCGGGCATGTACATCGGGTCCACCGGGCCCCGCGGGCTGCACCACCTGGTGTACGAAGTTGTGGACAACTCCGTGGATGAAGCGCTGGCGGGCTACTGCGACCGCATCGACATTACGCTTCAGGCCGACGGCGGCGTCAGGGTCAGCGACAACGGCCGGGGCATTCCGGTTGACATGCACCCCACCGAAAACATGCCAACGGTCCAGGTGGTCATGACCATCCTGCACGCCGGCGGAAAGTTCGGCGGCGGCGGGTACGCGGTGTCCGGCGGTTTGCACGGTGTGGGTATCTCCGTCGTGAACGCCCTTTCCGCCCGGGTGGAAACCGAGATTCGGCGGCAGGGTTTCGTCTGGAACCAGAGCTTCGCCGACGGCGGACATCCGGTGGGAGGACTGCGCAAGGGCGAGCCCACAGACGAGACCGGCACCACGCAGACGTTCTATCCCGACCCCTCGATCTTCGAGACCACGGAATTCGATTTTGAAACGCTGCGGGCGCGCTTCCAGCAGATGGCCTTCCTGAACAAGGGCCTGCGCATCATCCTGACCGATGAGCGGACCGTTGAAGAAGAAGCCGAGGAAATCGCGGAGTCCCCGTCCGAAGAGGGAACCGAAACCGGCCCCAAGCACCGCGTCGTGGACTACATGTACAAGGACGGGCTGCTGGACTACGTCAAGTACCTGAACTCCTCCAAGAAGTACGAAGCCATCCACGACGACGTCATTGCCTTTGAAACCGAAGACAATGACAAGAAAATGGCCGTGGAAATGGCACTGCAGTGGACCACTGCGTACTCGGAAAGCGTGCACACCTACGCGAACACCATCAACACCCATGAGGGCGGTACCCACGAAGAGGGTTTCCGTGCCGCCATGACGTCGCTGATCAACCGGTATGCCCGCGAGAAGAACATCATCAAGGAAAAGGATGACAACCTCACCGGCGATGACATCCGCGAAGGCCTGACCGCCGTCATTTCCGTGAAGCTGGCCGAACCCCAGTTTGAGGGCCAGACCAAGACCAAGCTCGGCAACTCCGAGGTCAAGGGTTTTGTCCAGCGCGTGGTCACCGACCAGCTGGGCGATTGGCTGGAGCGCAACCCCGGCCCCGCACGCGACGTAATCCGCAAGTCCATTCAGGCTTCCCAGGCCCGCCTCGCGGCCCGCAAGGCCCGCGAATCCACCCGCCGCAAGGGCCTGCTGGAATCCGGCGGAATGCCCGGCAAGCTCAAGGACTGCTCCTCCAAGGACCCGTCCAAGTCCGAAATCTACATTGTGGAGGGTGACTCCGCAGGCGGCTCCGCCGTCCGCGGCCGCAACCCGGAGACCCAGGCCATTCTGCCGCTGCGCGGCAAGATCCTGAACGTGGAACGTGCCCGCCTTGACCGTGCGCTCGGCAACGCCGAAGTCCAGTCCATGATCACCGCCTTCGGAGCCGGCATCGGCGAAGACTTCGATGTGGAGAAGGCCCGCTATCACAAGATCGTGCTGATGGCCGATGCAGACGTGGACGGCCAGCACATCACCACGCTGCTGCTGACGCTGCTCTTCCGCTACATGCGCCCGCTCATCGAAAGCGGCTATGTCTACTTGGCCATGCCGCCGCTGTACCGGATCAAGTGGTCCAACCACGCCCACGACTACGTCTACAGCGACCGCGAACGCGACGAGGTTGTGGCCCGCGGCCTGGCCAACAACCAGCGCCTGCCCAAGGACAACGGAATCCAGCGCTACAAGGGTCTGGGCGAGATGGACTACACCGAGCTCTGGGACACCACCATGGACCCCGCCCACCGCACACTGCAGCAGGTCACCATGGATGACGCCGCCTCCGTGGACCAGATTTTCTCCGTCTTGATGGGCGAGGACGTTGAATCCCGCCGCAACTTCATCCAGCAGAACGCCAAGGATGTGCGCTTCCTGGACATCTAGGACCACGCCACCCCTGCGCCCGCGGATTCACAAAGCTTTTGAAGAACGGAACAACCAATGAGTGAAGAAACCCTCTCAGACCGGGTTGAACAGATCGATCTGCAGACAGAAATGCAGCGGTCCTACTTGGACTACGCCATGGCGGTCATCGTCGGGCGTGCCCTCCCGGACGTGCGCGACGGCCTGAAACCCGTCCACCGCCGCGTCCTGTACGCCATGTTCGACGGCGGCTACCGCCCGGAGCGCTCCTTCAACAAGTGCGCCCGCGTGGTCGGCGAAGTCATGGGCCAGTACCACCCGCACGGTGACTCGGCCATCTACGACGCCCTCGTCCGCCTGATCCAGGACTGGACCATGCGCTACCCGCTGGCCCTGGGCCAGGGCAACTTCGGCTCCCCCGGCAACGACGGCGCAGCCGCACCGCGGTACACCGAAACCAAGATGGCCCCGCTGGCCATGGAAATGGTCCGCGACATCGACGAGGAAACCGTCGATTTCATGGACAACTACGACGGCCGCAACCAGGAACCCACCATCCTGCCCGCGCGCTTCCCGAACCTCCTGGTCAACGGTTCCTCCGGCATCGCCGTGGGTATGGCCACCAACATTCCCCCGCACAACCTGCGCGAGGTGGCCGACGGTGTCCAGTGGTACCTGGAGAACCCCGAGGCACCCAACGACGTCCTGCTTGAGGAACTGATCCGCCGCATCAAGGGCCCGGACTTCCCCACGGGCGCCACCATCCTGGGGCACAAGGGCATCGAAGACGCCTACCGCACCGGCCGCGGTTCCATCACCATGCGCGCCGTTGTCAACGTGGAGGAACTTCAGGGCCGCACCTGCCTGGTGGTCACCGAGCTGCCCTACCAGGCCAACCCGGACAACCTCGCGATCAAGATCGCCGAGCTGGTCAAGGACGGCAAGGTCTCCGGCATCGCCGACATGCGCGACGAGACCTCCGGCCGCACCGGCCAGCGCCTGGTGATCGTGCTCAAGCGCGACGCCGTGGCCAAGGTGGTGCTGAACAACCTTTACAAGCACACCCAGCTGCAGGAAAACTTCGGCGCCAACATGCTGGCGATCGTTGACGGCGTGCCCCGCACCCTGAGCCTGGACGCGTTCATCCGCCACTGGGTCACCCACCAGTTGGAAGTTATCGTCCGCCGCACCCGGTACCGGCTGCGCAAGGCCGAAGAAGTGGCGCACATCCTCATCGGCCTGCTCAAGGCCCTGGATGCCCTGGATGACGTCATTGCGCTGATCCGCCGCTCCACCACGGTCGAGGAGGCCCGCAACGGCCTCATGGGCCTGCTGGACATCGATGAACTGCAGGCCCAGGCCATCCTGGACATGCAGCTGCGCCGCCTGGCCGCCCTGGAACGCCAGAAAATCCAGGACCAGCACGCCAAGCTGCAGCTCGAAATCGCCGAATACAACTCCATCCTGGCTTCGGAAGCCCGCCAGCGGCAGATCGTCAGCGAAGAGCTGCGCGAAATCGCGGAGAAGTACGGCGACGACCGCCGCACCCACATCGTGATGGGCTACGACGGCGACATGAGCATGGAAGACCTGATTCCCGAAGAGGAAATGGTCGTCACCATCACCCGCGGCGGCTACGTCAAGCGCACCCGCAGCGACAACTACCGCCAGCAGGCCCGCGGCGGCAAGGGAATCAAGGGGGCGCAGCTGCGCGGCGACGACGTCGTCGAGCACTTCTTTGTCACCACCACCCACCACTGGCTGCTGTTCTTCACCAACCTGGGCCGGGTTTACCGCGCCAAGGCCTACGAACTGGCCGAAGCAGGCCGGGACGCCAAGGGCCAGCACGTGGCCAACCTGCTGGCCTTCCAGCCGGATGAGCACATTGCCCAGGTCCTGGACCTGCCCGGCTACGACGCCGCTCCCTACCTGGTGCTCGCCACCAAGCGCGGACTGGTGAAAAAGACCCGCCTGGAGGATTACGACACCAACCGGTCCGCCGGCGTCATCGCCATCAACCTGCGCGACGGCGACGAGCTGGTTTCAGCCCAGCTGGTCTCCGAAACCGATGACCTGATGCTGGTCTCCCGCAAGGGCCAGTCGCTGCGCTTCACCGCCACCGATGATGCGCTGCGCCCCATGGGCCGCGCCACCTCCGGTGTGACCGGCATGAAGTTCCGCGAAGACGATGAACTGCTGGCCGCCGACGTGGTCACTGAGGACTCCTACGTGTTCATTGTCACCGAGGGCGGCTACGCCAAGCGCACCGCGGTGGACGAATACCGTGTCCAGGGCCGCGGCGGACTGGGCATCAAGGTGGCCAAGTACGCAGAGGACCGGGGCCACCTGGTGGGGGCCATGATTGTCCAGGAAGAAGACGAAGTCCTGGTGGTCATGCAGGGCGGCAAGGTTGTCCGCTCCTCCGTGGCCGGGGTTCCGGCCAAGGGACGCGACACCATGGGTGTTATCTTCGCCAAGCCTGATAAGAACGACCGGATCATCGCGGTTGCCCGCAACTCCGAGCGTGACCTGGGCATCGATGAGACCGACGACGACGACGCTGCCGGGACGCCTGTTCCCGATGCCGGCGACGGCGGCCAGCCCGCGGACGGAGCGTCTGTAGGCACCGGTGCCGATGAAGTACCGTTGGCTACAGACACAACGGCTGAGCATGATGCACAGCCGACAGACGATGGAGGTAACGAGTGAGCTCGACCAACTCAAATCCCAGGTCGGCGTCGAGCACAGGACCCCGGGTGAAGACACCCGCACGCCCTGCCCAGCGCCCCGGAAGTGGTCAGAGCGCTCCTGCGAACCGGCCGCCGCTCGTGAAGCCCGCTCCCAAGGCCAAGGCCCGCAAGGCCCGCCTCCTGGTCAGCAAGATAGACCCGTGGTCGGTGCTCAAAATGTCCTTCCTCCTGTCCGTGGCACTGGGCGTGGTAACCGTGGTTGCCGCGATCGTGCTCTGGACTGTGCTGGACCTGACCGGCATCTTTGACCGCGTGAACACCATCCTCGGTGAGATTGCCGGCAGCGAATCCGGCGGCTTTGACCTGCGGGAGTTCGCGTCCCTGGGACAGGTGGTTTCCTTCGCGACCATCATCGCCGTGGTCAACGTCCTGCTCCTGACGGCCCTGTCCATGCTCGCCTCCGTGCTGTACAACATTGCCTCCACTCTGGTTGGCGGCATCGGCGTGACGCTGACGGACGACTAAAAAGCGGATTATTTACCGATTTCTGTCCGGCCGCTGCCCTCAAAAAGAGCCGGCCGGACAGAAATTTGGATTCCGATTTGGGATCCCGGCAGAGGTGGGGTAAAGTTTTATCTCGGCCCGAGAAGGTATCGGGGCGCATAGCTCAGGCGGTTAGAGCGCTTCGCTGATAACGAAGAGGTCCCAGGTTCAAGTCCTGGTGCGCCCACGGAACATCACTGAAAGGTGATGCGCCACCAAGCAAGGAGGCACTGTGAAAAAGTTGCTGGCAGTAGCTGTAGCGGCAGTTGCAGGAATCTTTGCGGTAAAAAAATGGCAGGAAACTGCCGCGGAGAAATCCGTTTGGAAGTCTTCAACCGACAAGGTTGACTGATTTCCTTTTGAATTAGTCTGGTTCCACCGCAGGTCAGGGTGGGTTATACTGGATGAGTTCACATTTCGGGGGCATGGCGCAATTGGTAGCGCACCTGCTTTGCAAGCAGGGGGTTCGGGGTTCGAGTCCCCGTGCCTCCACCGAAAGAAAGTCCCAGCCGATTGGCTGGGACTTTCTGCGTTAACCGGACCGCGTCAATGCCCGGAACCGCCCTCCGCACCGACCCCCGGAGCAGTGGCCGCCGGTGCCCCGCAGGTCCTCTATTGTTGCTCTGGTGACCGTTTTCCTCGCCGTGATCGGCGTTCTTGGTGTTTCAGCATCCGGCCCCATCATGGCAGCAACCGCCGCCCCGGCCCTGGCCATTGCGTTCTGGCGCAACGCACTGGGAGCGGTGGTGATGGGCGCTCCCGCTGTGCTGCGCAATCCCCGTGGATTCTCCCGGCTGAACCGGGCCGAGAGAAAATGGATCCTGATCGCCTCGATTGCCCTTGCCCTGCACTTCGCCTGCTTCATCACGGCCCTGAAGCTCACCTCGGTGGCCGCCGCAACGGCCCTGGTGTGCCTGCAGGCGGGCTGGATAGCCCTCTTCAACCTGTTCCGCGGCATCCCGGTGGCTCCGCGCGTCCTGGCCGGGCTGGGAGCCGCGCTGGTCGGCGTCGTTGTCATTACGGGATTCGACCTTGCCCTCTCCCGCGAAGCCCTGCTCGGGGATCTGCTTGCAGTGGCCGGCGGCGCACTGGCCGGGCTCTACACGATCGCCGGAGGCAAGGCCCGGGCCACCCTGAGCACCGGAACCTACACCTCCCTCTGCTACGGACTCTGTTCAGTGCTCCTGCTACTTCTCTGCGCAGTTTTCCGCCAGCCGGTGGTGTCCTTCGAGCCTGCCGCCTGGCTGGGAATTCTGGGCGTCACCGTGGTGGCGCAGCTGCTGGGCCACAGCGTCTTCAACCATTTGCTGGCCGTCATTTCACCGCTGGTGGTTTCCATGATCATTCTGCTGGAAATCCCCGGTGCGGCGATCCTGGCGGCCGTTTTTCTGCAGGAGCAGCTGCCCGCCGGCACGTACGGGGGACTGGCCCTGATCCTGGCGGGCCTCGCCGTCGTCGTCACCGGGCAGGGACGCCGTGCCGCCAAGACCGAGGCATTGCCGCCGGCACCTCCCGCCCTGGGCGGGGACATCGAAGCGTAGCCTTCCGTTCCATGCACAAAGGAGGGCCCCCGCAAAAGCGGGGGCCCTCCTTTGGTGTTGCTTTGGTGCTGGCTGGTTACTCGGCGGTCTTTTCCGTCGGCTTTTCAGCGTGTGCGCCGGACTTCTTGGCGGTGCCTGACGTCTTGGCAGCATCGGAGGCCTTGGAAGCGGCTTCCTTGCTGTGCTTGGCGGCTTCGGCAGCCTTCTCGCCGGAACGTGCTGCTGCGCGCTCAGCGGCTTCCTTGATGCTCGCCACGGTGTCCTTGGATTCCTGAACGGATTCCTTGCCGTTGGAGGCAGCCTTGGCGGCCGGAGTCTCAGGCTTGGGCGCTGTGGGAGCGGTTGCTGCGGCTGCCTTGGGTGCAGCAGGGGCAGCAGGCGCAGATGCAGCCGGCTGGGCCGAAGCGGGCTTCGGCTCCGGAACCTTGATGGTTTCGGGCTTCGCCGGCGCCGGGGTCTTCCAGGGGTCCTCAACCGGACGCGAAGCGCGCCACGCGGCAACACCTGCAGCCACGGCTGCTGCAAGGATGCCGAAGATCAGCCAGCCCTTGCCGCCGCCCTTCTGGTTCTTGCGGGCTTCCTTGGCGGCCTGAGCGGCTGCCTTCTGTGCCTTCTTCAGAGCCTTCTTGTTCCCGGTAACCTTGGCAACAGCCGTCTGCACCGGAACGGAAGCGGTGCCGAGCGTACGCGTCACCGTGGTGGAGGCATCGCCAATACGGGTGGAGAGGGTGGGAATGTAGTCGTCCACAACCTTGTCCCGGGCGCCGGTGATCACCGGAGTGGCGCGGTCCAGCGTGTGCTGGATACGGGGAGTGGCTTCATCCACCGCCTGGCTGATCTTCGGGCCAACCTTCTGCAGACCCTCCTGGATGCGGGGAGTAACCGTGGCTACTCCGGCAGCGACGCCGTCGCCGGCTCGCTTGATGCCTTCCTGGATCTTGGGCGAAGCGGTTTCAATGCCCTTTTCGATGCGGGGCACTGCCCAGTCACGCGCGGCCTCCACCTTCGGTGCTGCCCAGTCACGTGCCGTTTCTACGCCTGCAGTGACATTGGCTTCAAAGTCACGCGACATGCGGTCCTTCTTCTTCAAAACTACCTCCCGGGATAGTGACGGTTCATCCTTACACTACGTTGACTTGGCTGCTGCGGGCTATTGACGGGCTGGGCGGGGCGGACTTTTCACTGTGCGCTGAACCTGCCGAATTCCGCCCGCCAGCCGCGCCGCCATGGAAGAATGAAGCGTATGACTGCTATTCCTACCGCAATTGCGACCATCCACACGTCCATGGGCGACATCAAGGTCAACCTCTTCGGCAACCACGCGCCCAAGACGGTAAAGAACTTTGTTGGCCTGGCCACCGGCGAAATCGAGTGGACCGACCCGGCAACGGGAGAGAAGACCAGCCGGCCGCTGTACGACGGCACCATCTTCCACCGCATCATCAAGGACTTCATGATCCAGGGCGGCGATCCCCTGGGCCGCGGCACCGGCGGACCGGGCTACCAGTTCGACGACGAGATCAACCCGGACCTGGACTTCTCCACCCCGTACAAGCTGGCCATGGCCAACGCCGGTGTGCAGATGGGCCGCGGAACCAACGGATCCCAGTTCTTCATCACCTCCGTCCCCACCACCTGGCTGCAGGGCAAGCACACCATCTTCGGCGAGGTTGCCGATGAAGAGTCCCGTGCCCTGGTGGACCAGCTGAACGCCGTCGCCACCGACATGCGTGACAAGCCGGCCGAGGACGTCGTCATCAACAGCATCACCGTCGAACAGCTCTAAACCCCTTGACGATGCCCCGGCCGGATGACCCGGCCGGGGCCTTTCGTCCATCTGGCCTCATTTTCTTGGGAGTACCGCAATGTCATATGGAGTGCCTGCTGAAACTCCGGCCTCACAGGTCCCCGTCTGTCCGCGCCACCCCGACCGGGTCAGCTATATCCGCTGCCAGCGCTGCGGACGGCCCGCCTGCCCGGAATGCCAGCATGCAGCGGCCGTGGGAATCCAGTGCGTGGACTGTTTCCGGGAGACCCAGCGGAAGTCTCCGGCCTACCGGACGCCCTACGGCGGAAAGGTGGCCACGGGAAAGCCCGTAGTCACCATCACCCTGATGGTGATCTGCGCTGTGTTCTTCGTGGTCCAGTTCCTCTATCCGCCGTTCACCTACGCGCTCTGGTACGCCCCGGTGTACACCGGCATTGAGCCATGGCGCATGCTGACCTCAGCTTTCCTCCATTCCCCCGGCGGAATACTTCACATTGCCTTCAATCTGTATGCCCTGTGGTTCCTGGGCCAAGGGCTGGAACCACAGCTGGGCCGGCTCCGCTTTGCTCTGCTGTATCTGATTTCCGCACTGGGCGGATCGGTGGGTGTCCTGCTGCTTAATCCCATCGTCCAGCCCGTGGTTGGGGCCTCAGGGGCGATCTTCGGACTCTTCGGCGCCCTGCTGGTGGTGCTGCTCCAGCGGCGGGCCAGCGTCCGGTCGGTGCTGATCCTGCTGGCCATCAACTTTGCGCTGGGCTTTTTTGTCCCCAACATCGCCTGGCAGGCCCATCTGGGCGGACTGCTCACCGGTGTTGCCTGTGCGGCCGTGCTGGTCTTCGCGCCCAGAGGCAGGAACCGTTCGCTGGTGCAGTTCGCCGGTTTGGCGGCAATCGTGGTGTTCCTGTGTGTCTTTTCCGCAGTGCTGGCTGCGGCTAAGGGCCTGGTGTGAGGCTCTTCTGCCCCTCGCCGGGGGCCGTAAGCGGTGCCCTGAAACCCTGAGGTGTTATCCACAGGGATACCCACAGTGTTAATAACTTAGCGGGCCGGGATGCTGATGCTCCCGGCCCGCTTCGCTTGTCCGGGACGAAACCGGCGCCGCTTAAGGGGTTCCGGCCCGCCGGTGAAACATGCGGACGCCCGTCAGGGGAGTTCGCCCAATGTCCAGGCGAGCTGTCTCTCTGTCCTCCGCCGGAAGTTATCCACAGGATGGTACGCGCGCTGTGAACAGGTTATCCAGAGGCTAAACCAAGTTACACACATGTAATTCCACAGCTGTGGATAACTGTTGCTCCCGTGTTTCCGGTGTTTTTGCAAAGCGAGCCTGCAAAGTTACACACACCTGTGGATAACTCTGTGCACAGTGTGTGCACAACCTTGGCGTTGAGAGGAGGCCCCTCACATCACAGAGATGAGCCTGGGCGGGGGTACTAACGGAGAACTGTTCCGTCAGCGCCAGCGGGTGGTCATGAGGAAGCCAACGATAGCCACGCCGAAGCCGACGAGGATGTTGCCGGCGCCGAGCGCCGGAACCGGGTACTCACCCTGGGAAATGTAGAAGACGATGATCCACAGCAGACCGATGATCATCAGGCTGAACATGACCGGCTTGTACCAAACCGGATTGGGCTTTGGTGCCGAGGAAGCCTTGGGCGCGGGAGAGGCGGCGGCGGGCTTCTTGCGGGATTTCGATTCAGGCACGGATCCTCCTAGGAACCGGCTCTCGAGACGCCGGCATGTACGGTCATGGCGGGGCCACGGTGCAGTGGTGCCTTTCCGGACCCTGGCCCGGCTGTATCCTGACTGGGGGCTGCCACCGCACCTGGCTGTTTCCCTTGTACTCATCGTAGCGAATGGCGGGAGTCCTGCGTGTCGCCTGAGCAACAGCCGCAGACATAGGCTGCATAAAGAAAGGGGCCTCTTGGCTACCTCCCGAACGGCACCCCCTGCGCCCGCAGACCCCAAGGGCCGACGGCGCCGGCCCGCGCGCAGCCGCGGCCAGCTGGTCGTCCAGATCCTCGGTGAGCTGCTCATTACGCTCGGACTGCTTCTGGTGCTGTACGTGGCATGGGAACTCTGGTGGACCAATATCGACGCCAACCGCAAGCAGGACCAAGCCGTGGGACAGCTCTTCGAGCAGTTCGATGCGCCCGTGGCTCCTGCCCCCGAGGCCCCGGCAGGCCCTCCCGATTACGGAGACCCCGTTGTCCTGCCGGCCATCGAAACTGAAGGCCAGACCTTCGCCGTGGTCTACGTCCCCCGCTTCGGAGAGACCTATTCACGCCCCGTCACGAGCGGCGTGGGAACGTCCGTGCTGGATACCCTGGGGCTGGGACACTATCCCTCCACGGCCATGCCCGGAGAGGTGGGCAACTTCGCGCTGGCCGGACACCGGCAAACCCACGGGCAGGTCCTGGACGCCATTCATACCCTCGTCCCCGGGGATAAGATTTATGTGCAGACCAAGGACGGCTATTACACCTACGTCTACCGAAACAACCAGATAGTCCTGCCGGACCGTGTGGATGTTATTGCACCGGTGCCAACCGAACCGGCAGCTGTGCCGACGGAACGCTTCCTCACCCTCACCAGCTGCAATCCAAGGTTCGGTGCCCAGGAACGGATTATCGCCTACTCGGTGATGGAGTCATGGCAGCCGCTGTCTGCCGGGCCGCCGGCTGAAATCGCAGCTCAGGTTGCCCACAACGCGGAAGGTGCAGGCTAAAAATGTACGGATGGATTTTTAGAACTCTGCCGGGACCGCTCTGGGTCCGCATCCTCATTGCCCTGGCGCTGATCATCGGCGTGGTGCTCCTGCTGATGAATTACGTCTTCCCCTGGTTTTCCGAATTCAGCTTCCTCAGTCCCCTCACAGATTCCACGATTGGCGGTACCTAGAACCCATGAGCAGTATCCGAATCCTGGTGGTCGACAACTACGACAGCTTTGTCTACACACTGGTGGGCTACCTTCAGCAGCTTGGCGCTGAAACCACCGTGGTGCGCAACGACGACGTCACCTTGGCCGAGGCGATCGACCTGGCCGCCGCCCGTGACGGCGTACTGGTGTCTCCCGGCCCCGGGGCACCGGCTGAGGCAGGTGTCTGCATCGATCTGATCCGCTGGTGCGGAGAGAATAACAAGCCGATGCTGGGAATCTGCCTGGGGCACCAAGCCCTCGCCGAAGCTTACGGCGGAACCGTGACCCACGCACCGGAACTGATGCACGGCAAGACCTCCTGCGTGCACCACGGCGGAACGGACGTGTTCCAGGGATTGAAAAGCCCGGTCACGGCAACCCGCTACCACTCACTCGCAGCGGTGGCCGACACCATTCCCGCGGAACTCGAGGTCACTGCGCGGACCGAGAGCGGAATTATCATGGGCCTCCGGCATTCCGCAGCTCCCCTGTCCGGTGTCCAGTTTCACCCTGAGTCAGTGCTGACCGAAGGCGGATATCAGATGCTGGGGAACTGGCTGGAGGGGCTGGGCCTGGCCGGAGCCGCAGCGCATGCAGCAACCCTGAGCCCCTTGATGTCCACGGAGACGCAGTCCCTTCCGCGCTAGGAGCGGGCTAGTCGTCGTCCTTTTTCTTCTTTGCCGGTGACGTTGAGGGCGACGGGGCGGGCGTCGGCTCGGGGGAAGCACTGGTGCTCGGCGAAGGTGTTTCCGTAGGAACGGCAGGAGGGGCAGGAGCCTTGGCAACCGTCAGGGAGATGGTGCTGCCCTGCTCGGCATTCATTCCGCCGCCAATGCTTTGGTCCATCACGATGCCGGGCTCCACCAGGGCGCTTTCCACCTCATTCACCGTGGCGGTCAGCAGGTACTCAGGAGCTCCCAGCACGGCTTTCGCCGTGTCCACGGGCAGGCCCACAACATCCGGGACGGTGACGTTGCCGGTGGACAGCACCAAATCGACTGTGGTGCCTACCGGGACGGACTCTCCGGCGGCGGGGATGCTGTACAGAACCCGTCCGAGGGCAACCGTGGGGCTGTTGGCTACGTCAGTGCTTCCGCCCTCGAGCTTCAGGCGGCGCAGGGCATCGCGTGCTTCAGGTTCCGTCATGCCGGCGAGATTATCCGGAACGGTCACGGTGGCCGGTCCCTGCGAAACGTAGAGGATAACCTTCCGGTCCAGCGGGGTGTCCGTGCCGCCTTCGGGCTCCGTACCAATCGCCAGGCCCGGTTTCACCGTTTCACTGTATTGCGGCTCAACGGTTGGCGGACCGAACCCGGCGTTCAGGATGATGTTCAGTGCCTCGGTCTGCGTTTTTGACTGGACACTGGGCATGATGGCCGTGACGGGGGCAGTTTCCTTGGGGTTCATCAAGTTGTAGGCAAAGACAGCACCGGCACCGAACAGGAGAACCAGCACAATGACCAGGGTGGTGATCCAGGCGCGGCGGCGCGCCTTCTGATCCGGGTCCCGCTCTCCGGTGTTGCCGATGGCAAGAGCCACCGGAACGTCGTCGTCGTCCTCGTCGTGGTCCCGGCCCTCCGGGGACGGATGGGGCTGAGCATGTTCGGGCAGGATCCGCGCCATGGCACGGGTCCTGGGATCGTCCTCAATCCGGCTGACCTCGACGGCGGCGCGTTTGGGGGGCGACACCGTCAGCGCCTCCGTGGCTTCCGTGGGAGGGAACGGATCGGCGGCGGCTCCGCTTCGGGCACGCAGCAGCGCCTCCCGGAAGGCATGGGCATCCTGATAACGGTCGCCGCGGTCCTTGGCCAGTCCGCGTTCCAGAACGGCGTCAAGAGAGGCCGGGATCTCCGGATTGAAGCTGCTGGCCTTCGGCGGAGTTTCACGGACATGCTGGTACGCCACCGACACCGGGCTGTCACCGATGAACGGAGGCCGTCCCGCGAGCATTTCGAACAACAGGCACGCTGCTGAATAGAGGTCGCTGCGGGCATCCACGGTTTCGCCGCGTGCCTGTTCCGGAGAGAGATACTGCGCAGTGCCGATCACGGCCTGGGTCTGGGTCATGGTGGCCGCGGAATCAGCCATGGCACGGGCAATCCCAAAGTCCATGACCTTCACGCCGCCCTCGTCAGTGACCATGACGTTGGCGGGCTTGATGTCCCGGTGGACAATGCCTGAGCGGTGGCTGTATTCGAGCGCCGAAAGGACGCCCAGGGAGTAATCAACCGCCTTTTCGACGGTAATTTCCTTGGCTTTGACCAAGTCCCGCAGGGTGCGGCCGTGGACATACTCCATCACGATGAAAGGCAGGCGAACGTCCTCGGTGGAAGACCCGGGCGACTCCTGGTTGCCCGTGTCGTAAACGCTGACCACCGAGGGATGGTTCAACCCCGCAACAGCCTGGGCCTCACGCCGAAACCGCGACTGGAAAAGAGGGTCGCGGGCGAGATCGGGGCGCAGAACCTTGATGGCGACGGTACGGCCGAGCCTGAGGTCGCGGCCGAGATAGACGTCAGCCATCCCGCCGCGTCCAATCAGCTCGCCGATCTCATACCGGTCGTTGAGCACCCGTTCAGTATTCAGTGGAGGGTGTCCTTTGAGGAATTCTGCGCTCATAACCGCTTAACCGGCCGAAGGCACAATGTTGTTGGGCTGCTCCGGGACGGTGGCAGCGGTGGGTTCTGACTGTGCTGTGGGTACCTGTGTTGGTGTGGGGGCGGGCTCAGCCGGGGCGGTCTGCTGTGGTCCTGCAGAGGTGAAGTAGGTGACGGTGGAGCCCTGGGGCACAGGCGCGCCCTCGGACGGATTGACAGCCACCACGGTTCCCGCAGGCAGGTCGGAAGGTCGGGTTCCGCCGTTGACCGGCACCAGCCCGGCGGCGCTGATCTGCTGGTCCGCTGCGCTGCTGGCCTGCCCGGTGAGACCGCCGGGGACGTTGGTCGTGGACGGGGCGGAGGAGGTGGACGGCTCCGGCGAGGGAGACGCGGGCGCGGTGTAGTAGCTGACCGTGACGCGGTCCCCGCGGGAGAGCACGCCTACGGGATCAACGTCAAAAACCTGTCCCTCGGGATCGTCCGCGGATTCCACCGGGTTTCCGGTGACGGACAACCCCAGAGTGCTCAGCAGGGACTGGGCCTGGGCGAAAGGAAGACCGATGAAATCGGCAGGGTCGACGGTGATTTCGTCGGCATCCTCAGAAGGAGTCGGACTGGGGCTCGCGCTCCGTGAAGGCGTTGCACTGGGGCTTGCCTGAGTGGTGGAGGCGGTCGGGGCAGGAGCGGGGTCCTTCTTGTCATCACCGCTCAGCAGGAAGGCCGCAAGTCCGGCACCGATCAACAGTACAAGCAGGGCAATGAGGGGAAGGGTCCACGGGCTGCGGCGCTTGGCCGTTGCCGTGGCATCGCCGTCGTCGACGGTGCCGTCGCTGCCGGCACCGTCCACGTCGTCGACTTCTTCGTCCGTCCATTCCCGGGACGCTGCCAGTTCGCCGGTGGCAGCGCTGTCCGCACCCACAGCTGCTCCGGCAACGGTGGGAAGCGCCGAGGTGGAGGGGGACGTGTTCACCACGCGGGTCGCAGAGGTGCCTGCCGTGGGGACAGGCTGGGTCACGGCGTCGGTGACGGCTGTGGCGCCGCCGCCTCCGAACAGCAGCATTCCGGGAACCGCAGCCTCTGCAGCGGTAATGTCTCCGCGGCGGATGGCGGCAACCGCCCGGGCCAGTGCCTCGGCGTCCGCCGGGCGGTCCGCCGGATCCTTGGCCAGCATGGACATGACCAGGGCGCGGACCGGCAGCGGAATGGTCTCAGGCAGCGGCGGAGGGGTGTCATTGACCTGGGCCAGGGCAATGGCGATCTGGGATTCGCCGGAGAAGGGTCGGGTTCCCGCCAACAGCTCGTAACCGATGACACCAAGCGCGTAGATGTCACTGGAACCGGTGGCCTGCTGGCCGGTGGCCTGCTCGGGAGCCAGATACTGGGCCGTACCCATGACCTGGCCGGTGGCCGTCAGCGGCACCTGGTCGGCGAGCCGGGCAATGCCGAAGTCAGTGATTTTGACCCTGCCGTCCGGCAGGATGAGCAGGTTTCCGGGCTTGACGTCCCGGTGGACCAGTCCCTGCTTATGGGCAGCGGCCAGCGCAGTGGCAGTCTGCCCGATGATGGAGAGCGTGCGGTCCGGCGTAAGGCTCTTGTCCCGTTCGATGATGGAGGACAGCGGAAGTCCGGGGACCAGTTCCATGACCAGGTAGGCAGACCCCTCCTCTTCGCCGTAATCGAAGACATTGGCGATGCCTTCGTGGTTCAGCAGTGCCGTATGGCGAGCCTCGGCCCGGAACCTGTTGAGGAATCCGGGGTCGCCGGTGTACTCCTCCTTGAGGATCTTAATGGCAACAATTCGGCCCAGGACAAGGTCCCGTGCCTTCCAGACTTCGCCCATACCGCCGATGGCAATACGGTCGGTGAGCTGGAATCTGCCGCCTAAGGTGATACCCGATGAAGGCCTCACTTATTCAACACCGCCTCTAGGAGTTTCTGCGCGCTTGGAGTGGTCAATTGGGCACCGGTAGTCAGGTCCACGTCTTCCATGACGACGGAGATCACCACTTCGGGGTCATCAGCCGGAGCGAAGCCCGTGAACCAGGCATTGTCGCCCCGGTCCTGAACCTCGGCGGTTCCGGTTTTCCCGGCCACCTTCACGCCGGGAATCTGCGCCGCGGAGGCGGTGCCGTTGTCCACGACACCCACCATCCAATCGGTGAGCTGGCGTGCCGTGTCCGGGCTGATGGAGGTATTCAGGACGTCGGGTTCCGGTTCGTCGATAATCGACAGGTCGGCTGCCCGGACGTTCCGAATCAGGTTGGGGGTCATCTGGACGCCGTTGTTGGCAATGGCCGACGTCATCATGGCGATTTCCAGCGGAGTGGCCGTGACGCTGTACTGGCCGATAGCGGCCTGCGCCAGCTGGGCCTGGTCCATCTCGGTGGGGAAGCCGCTGGCCACCACCCGGTCGATGCCGCGTTCCGGAAGATGAAGGGGAGTGTTCCAGCCGAACTTTTCCGCCTGGGTGACAATCGCCTTCTCCCCGAGCTTCCAGGCAATCTGGGCAAACACGGTGTTGCAGGACTGCTCCAGGGCGAAGCCGATGGTGGCCTGGGAGCGGACGCCGCAGTTTCCGTTGGTGTAGTTCGGCAGGGAGATGTTGGTTCCCGGCAGGGGAAGCTCATTGGGATTGTCAATCTGGGAATCCGCGTCGTATTCCCCGGATTCCAGGGCGGCCGCGGCATCGACCAGCTTGAATACGGAGCCCGGGGCCAGCAGCGACTGCGTGGCGGCATTCGTATACGGGGAGAGCCCGTCCACCGTCAGCAGTTCCTGCATGTTCTGCTCCACCACGGCCGTGTCATGCCCGGCCAGGAGGTTGGTGTCATAACTGGGCTTGGAAACCATAGCCAGGATGTTGCCGGTCTTGGGTTCCATCATGACAATGGAACCCTTCTGGCCGTCCGGGATGAAGTCATATGCCATTTGCTGCAGGTCAGGGTCGATGGTCAGCTCAACCGATGCCCCCTGGGGCTGGTTGCCGGACACAAGCTGGACCAGGCGGTCGAGGAACTGCTGGTCGCTGGTACCGGTGAGCTCATCATTCATGACGCTTTCCAGCTGGGTCACTCCGCTGACGAGCGAGAAATACCCGGTGAGCTGGGAGTAGAGCTCCGGCTGGTGGTAGACCCGCTGGAAGTTGAACTGGTCTCCCGAGGGCACGGATTCGGCGATGGGCACTCCGTCCACAAGGATGGAGCCCCGGTTCCGGCCGAAGTCCTGGTAAATGGTGCGGTTATTGTTCGGGTTGGTGCTCAGGTCCTCCGCCGCAAAGAACTGGACGTAGGTCAGCGAACCGAGAATGAGGATGAACATGGACAAGGCCACAATCCAGCTGTTTCGAATGGCTTGATTCATGAGCCTCGTACCTCCTCTTCCCTAAGTGTGCGTTTGGGGGCCGTCCCCGCTGTGGATTCCGGCAGCGCCGGAACCATGGGACCCGTCATCGGGCCCATGGCTGCCGGACGCCGGGCGGCTTCGGAGATCAGCAGCAGCAGCGCAACAATGATCCAGTTGGCCAGCAGCGATGACCCGCCGGCGGACATAAACGGCGTGGTCAGCCCCGTCAGCGGGATCAGGCGGGTCACCCCGCCGATCACCACGAAACACTGCAGCGCAATGGTGAAGGACAATCCGCAGGCCAGCAGCTTTCCGAACCCGTCACGGGTGCCCAGAGCCGCGCGGAAACCGCGGGAAACCAGCAGGACGTACATCAGCACGATCGCGAAGATTCCGATGAGTCCGAGTTCTTCACCCAGGGCAGCAATGATCATGTCGGAGTTGGCATAGGTGACGAGGTCCGGCCTGCCCTGCCCGAGGCCAGTGCCTGCCAGGCCGCCGCTGGCGAGCCCGAACAGCCCCTGGACCACCTGCCAGCTGCCGCCCTGACGATCGATGACCTCCGGGTCGAACGCATTGAGCCAGCCGTCGATCCGCAGCGCAACATGGCTGAACAGCTGCATGGCCGCCAAGCCGCCGGCGGCCAGCAGAGCAACCCCGATCAGGACCCAGCTGACCCGGCTCGTGGCCACGTAGATCATGGCCATGAACAGGCCGAAGAACAGGATTGAGGAGCCGAGGTCCCGTTGGAAGACCAGCACGCCGATGCTGACGATCCAGGCGGCCATCATGGGCCCAAGGTCCTTGAGCCGGGGAAGCTGCAGGGGGCCCACTTTGCGCCCGGCCAACAGGATGAGGTCGCGGTTGGTGGAGAGATACCCCGCAAAGAATATAGCCAGGGTGATCTTGGCGATTTCGCCGGGCTGGAACGTTCCGATGCCCGGCACCTCGATCCAGATCCGTGCACCGTTGAGTTCCAAGCCGAGCGGTGTCAGGGGCAGCAGCAGCAGGATGCCACTGACGATGAGTGAAATATAGGTGTAACGGCGCAGGATCCGGTGATCCTTGATGAGGAAGAGGACGGCGATGGCTGCTGCTACCGCAACGGCGCTCCACAGCAGCTGCCGGTCGGCCGCGTCTGTGCCCTCGGCGATGTCCAGACGGTGGATCATGGCCAGGCCAATGCCGTTGAGAGCGGTCACGATAGGAAGTATTACCGGATCGGCATATTTCGCGCGGAAACGGAGAATGATGTGGAAGACCAGGACCAGCCCCACCAGTGTTGCACCCTGGGTCCAGAAGTCCGAGTCGAACGCCCGGTCCTGGTCCAGGCCAACCACCATATTGGCGCCGATGCCCACAAGCAGGGCAAGCAGGAGCAGCGCAGCCTCAACGTTGCGGCGGGATTTGGGCGGGGTCAGTACATCGGACATTACTTCTGTCCTCCACAGTTTTCCGGATCAGCGGCGGGTAGGGCGGCGGCTGACGGAGTGGCAGAGGCCGAGGGCTGGGGTGCGGCACTGCCGGAAGGCGCGGGGACCGGACTGGGCGTGGCCTGAACCGGCGTCGCCGGTGCGGCAGGAACGCAGCTGCTGCTGCTCGTGCGCGCTGTTCCCCTGAGGTCTTCGACGATTTGCTCGGCGTGCAGCAGGTCCTTGGCCGGAATGGTGCCTTCTACCCGGTTGCGCTGGTACTCCGGGAGGCTGTCGACGGGAATATCGGTGGTTTCGGTGACAGAAGAAAGCCGAATGGGCCCAAGTGACTGGGACACCCCGTTGTAGATGGCGACGTTATTGTCACTTGAGCCGACGTAGTAGCGGGTCTGGGTCCAGGTGTAGCCCACCCATAGGACTGCGGCCAGCAGAACCGTCATCAGCGCCAGGAAGGCGGGAACCAGCCAGCGGCGACGCTGCGCAGGCTCCGTCTGCGCAGGCGCCTCGATCTCGGGTGTGGCCTTATGCGTGAGCAGGCGCGCTGAACGGCGTTCCGCAGAGCGCTTGGTAACGATGGGAATCTGCCCGGTTTCGGTGGCCAGGGAGGCTGCACCGACCAGCACATGCGGACGCTGGGAAAGGTCCTGGCGGATCAGTTCGGCCCGGGCCGGTTCGTCGTCGCCGCCGGTATCAGGGTCCGCAGGCTGGGAAGAGCTGAGCGGAGCAGCAGTTTCACTGACGCGGGAGGGGGCAGCGGCACTGCCGATGATGGGAACGCGTGCGGTGTCAGCCTCCGCGGGGAGCACTGAGTCATCCTGCGCCTCGGCGATCTCCAGGACGACTACCGTCACGTTGTCAGGCGATCCGCCGGAAAGAGTCAGTTCAACCAGGATGTCCACGCAGCGCTGAATGTCCCTGGTGCTCCTGAGCACGCTTTCGATGTCCGAGTCCCGGAGCACTGCGGTAAGACCGTCCGAACAGAGCAGCCACCTCTCGCCCGGTTCTACCTGAAAAGTTGCCAGATCCAGTTCGGGGCTCGCGTCGACATCTCCGAGGACCCGCATGAGGACGTTCTTGTGCGGATGGACTTCGGCTTCTTCGGGGCGCAGCCGGCCCTCATCGATCAGGCGCTGCACGAACGTGTGGTCAATGCTGATTTGCTCAAAGACCCCGTTCTTCAGCCGGTAGGCGCGGGAATCGCCGATATGGGCCAAAGCAAAAGTGGAATCATGCAGCAGCAGGGCCGTGACGGTGGTTCCCATGCCGGACAGCTGGGGGCTGGTAGTGACCAACTCGGAAAGCAGCGAATTCGCTGCCTGGATCTCATCCGCGAGAACGGTGAGCGCTTCGCCGTCGTGATCTTCACGGTCCAGGTGAACCAGATCCAGCACAGTGGAGGCGGAGGCGACGTTGCCGCCGGCATGACCTCCCATGCCGTCGGCAACCACGGCCAGGTAGCGGCCGACATAGGCCGAGTCGTCATTCTTCAGACGAACCATGCCTACGTCGGACCGTGCAGCGTAGTTGAGAACCAGAGCCACGGCTAAGGCCTCAACTCAAGGACCGTCTTGCCGATGCGGATGGGAACACCGGGCTCCACCGGCAGGGCGCGCGTCAGCTGGCTGCCGCCGAGGAAGGTGCCGTTGGTGGAACCAAGGTCCTCGATGAACCAGCGGCTGCCTTGGGGGAACAGGCGGGCGTGGCGTCCGGAGGCATAATCGTCTTCCAGCACGAGGGTTGCTTCCTGGGCGCGGCCGAGCAGGATGGGGCTGGAAGCCAGCTCCAAGGTGGTGCCGCGCAGGGGGCCTTCGGTGACGACAACCTGGCGGGCAGCAACTCGGGCGGGCGCCGGAGCCTGCTTTTCCAGTTCGGGGTTCTTTCGGATCTGCCGGGCGGTGGGAGTTCCGGTGCGGTTGCGGCTGCCAACCACCAGGTCACGGCGGATAGCGCCGACAACGCTGATAACCATCAGCCAGAGCAGAAGCAGGAACCCGTACCGGAGCAGGGTCACAATCAATTCACCTTCCATTAGCGCCCCCCGGAACGTGCGGGAAGGAGCCGGAAGGTGATGCGGGTGCGACCCATGGCAATAGTTGAGCCATCCGTAAGATCTGCTTCCCCTTGTACTCTCTGGCCGTTGACGAAGCTTCCGTTCGTGGAACCGAGGTCGATGGCGCGGCTGACACCGTTTTCGGTGCGGATTTCAAGATGCCGGCGGGACACGCCGGTGTCATCTACGAGGATATCGGCCTCGGAGGACCGTCCCAGCACAACGGCAGGAGCATTCAGTGAATACCGCTGCCCGTCAATGTCCAGGACAGGCTGCATGCGTGCCGGTCCCTGTCGGGGCGTGGGAGGTGCTGCCTGACGCGCCGAAGGTGCCGGAGCTCCGGCCTTTTCCGTGGCCGAGTCCACTTCAAGCACCCCGGCTTTCAGCGCGGAGTCGCGGGTAAAGGAGACCCGCACGGGCCCCTGCAGGGTGTAGGACTGGCTTCGCGCATGCTTGATAACGACGTCGCACAGTTCTTCCGCCAGCGGGGCACCCCATTCCTGGGCACGTTTAAAGTCAGAGTCGGACAGTCGGGCCGTGAAGACGTTGGGGGCAAGAGTGCGGCCCTGTCCCACAGTGAAACAGCGCTCGTCCAGTTCCCGCCGCAGTGCGATGGCAAGTTCAAGGGGTTCAACCCGCCCGGAGGAGCCCGTAGAGAAGGCACCCCGCACAACTTTTTCGATTCCGCGTTCAACGTTATCGAGTAAGCCCATGATCGCCTCCCTCCCTAGGATTCTGTCCGGATTCTCCGGCGGCAGCGTGTGGCCCTGTGTGCCGCGCACCAGGGCAGGCCAAAGATATACAGGTCCACTTCGATAGTACTGTCCCCTCCCGATAAAGTGCCTAACGGCCGCACGGCGTTGCCCACTGGCGGATCTCTCCCGCGCCGGCCTCTCCCGGGGGTCCCAACATCGGGCAGGGATCCCCCGGATGGGGAGAAAATCCTTGTCAGGACGCGGATTTTGGGGCTCCTGTTGCCCCGTTTAGGTGTTTGGGCAAAATGTGGGTATGCTTGATTCTGCTGTTCCCGAGGAATCGAGACGCAAACGGTCGTGAGACTGAACGCACACTTTTCCGCGGGAAACCATTTAGCGCGAGTGGCGGAACGGCAGACGCGCTGGCTTCAGGTGCCAGTGTCCGAAAGGGCGTGGGGGTTCAAATCCCCCCTCGCGCACAAAAAGAATCACCCCGGTTGAATAAACCGGGGTGATTTTTTTATGTCCTGACTACTATCCGGGCGGCGTTGGGGAATCCGGGCGTTCCGGGAAAACCCGGACGCTGCGGACGGACCGGGTTTTCCCAAAGCAACCGGAAAAGCCCTCAGCGGCCGGAAACCGGAACGACGGGGGACTCCGCCTTAACTGCAGCAGGCCCGCCGGTGACCGGCGGGCCTGCTGCAGTTGGGAGAAGTGCGGTTAAGCCTGCTTGTTGGCCTGCTGCTCCGCCTGTGCCGC
Source organism: Arthrobacter sp. TJ-178 (assembly GCF_058269275.1). NCBI lineage: Bacteria > Bacillati > Actinomycetota > Actinomycetes > Micrococcales > Micrococcaceae > Arthrobacter > Arthrobacter sp. TJ-178. The sequence continues at coordinate 1,124,218 of NZ_JBZCNK010000001.1, forward strand.
CTTCCGCGCCTTCTTGGCGTCGGCTTCCTTCACGCGCTTGGCTTCCTCGCGGACAGCGGCAAAGCTGGCCCGCTCTTCAACGAGCCAGGCCGGCGGTGCGGCCAGCAGTTCGGTGATCTGCGCGGTGGTCAGGGCGTCCGTAATTCCTGAACGGGTCAGGCCGCTGATGGAGATGTTGAGCTTCTGGGCCACCACGGGGCGCGGGTGGGGACCGTTGCGGCGCAGTTCAACAAGCCATTCGGGAGGGTTGGCCTGAAGTTCGTCGAACTGGGCGCGGGAAATGGGCCCGTCCTGGAACTCCTGCGGCGCTGCGGGCAGATAAATGCCCAGTTTCTTGGCTGCCGTGGCAGGTTTCATGGATTGGGATTTCTCGGAAGTCATCTTCCAAGGATATCCGGCACGGGCAACCGAGCGGGCGTCGTGTGATGTGGGGGAGGGTCCGAATGCGAATTGGTGAGGAGTGCGCTGGGCTAATCTGAAAAGGTGCCAACAGACTTCTCCCCCCGCCAGACCCGTGCAGCTCGTCCGCTGACCCTGGGTTATGTTCCCGGAGTGACGCCCGGAAAGTGGATCGGCCGGTGGACGGAGCGGAAGGACCGCGAGGTCCACGCCTATCAGTGCGGTGAAGACGCCGTCTGGGATGACCTGCGCGCCGGCCGGGCGGACCTGGTGTTTGTGCGCCTTCCGGAGGAAGGGTTCATCCGGCCCGGGGACCTGAGCGTTATTCCCCTCTATGAGGAACGCCCCGTGGTGGCCGCGGCCAAGGATTCCGCCGTTGCGGCCTTTGATGAGCTGGATGTGTCGGATCTCGCCGGCGAGAACCTGCTGGAGTTAAAGGACATGGGGGGCACCGACGTCGGAATGGAAGTGGTGGCCTCGGGTGCGGGCCTGCTGATCCTCCCGATGTCCGTGGCCAAGCTGTATTCACGGCGCGACGTCGTTTCCCGCCCGCTGACCGGGGTCCCGGCTACCCGCATTGCGGTGGCTTGGCTGGAAGGGTCCGAAGACGAGGGCATTGAGGAGTTTGTGGGCATTGTGCGTGGACGCACTGCCAACAGTTCCCGGCAGCCCTCGGTGCAGGCCGAGCAAAAAACCACGGCCCGGCAGCGGACCAAGGAACGCCAGAGCAGGAGCGGAGAAAAGCCCGGTGCTGCGGGCAGGTCCGGCGGACGCGGCGGCGCCAAGGGCGGTTCCGGCGCCAAGGGGACCTCGGGCACTAAAGGCGCCTCAGGAAAGGCAGGCCCGGGCAGCAAGGGAACCGGCAAGAGCGGTAAGCCCCGCCGGAGCCGTTAAAGTTCGGATCGGCGGACGCATCGGGCGGACAACGCGGTAGCCTTTCGCGCATGCGCGTAAAAATGAGCAGCATCCATGTGACGAATCCGGCGGCGGCCTTTGACTTTTACACCGGCACGCTGGGCTTTGAACCACTGATGGTGATGCGCGAGTACAACCTGTTTGTTGTCCAGGCGCCCGGGATTCCGGACGGACCCGGATTGCTGCTGGAGCCCAGCGACAATCCCGTGGCCGAGGCCTACCGCAGCGGAGTCTATGACCTCGGCCTGCCCGCCGTCGTACTGGGAGTGGACGACGTTGAAGCTGAAATGGAGCGGCTCAGCGCCCTCGGCGTCCGTTTTACCGGTCCGCCGGAAACCGACGCGATGGGCACCCGTGCGGTGTTCGACGACGGCTGCGGCAACTACATCCAGCTGCACCAGGACTGAGATCCGGTCCGGGGCCAAGCGCCGGACCGATTGAACCGCCGTTACCGTTCGCCCAGGCGCGGCCGCAGCCGGGTTTCCTCCACGTCCAGCAGGCGCTGGGCATCGGCGAGGGTGCGGGAGGGGAAACGTCCCTCCCGGCGGGCCAGCAGCAGCGCTTCCCGCTCGGCGTCGACGACGGCGCGCCGCAGCTCGCGGTACTGCAGCTGGGGAGTGGCCGAGGTGCCGATACCGAGCGCCTTGACCCGCTCCCAGGCCAGTTCGCTGCGCAGGAAGGTGCTTTGGCGCACGCGTTCCACTACGTCCGGGTCCACATCCACATCCGAGTTCAGGCAGACGGCGGGATTTTCCAGAACCATCAGGCCCGCATCGCTGATCTGGTCCAGCAGGGTGGCCAAATCCCGCTGGTCCTCAGCGGCGTTGCGTCCGCGGACACCCAGCATCTTGATGAGCCAGGGCAGGGTTCCGCCCTGCAGGAGAAGAGTCACCACTGCCACCGTGAAAGCGATCAGGACGAGCTGTTCCCGGTAGGGGGTTGATTCCGGCAGGGACTGCGCCGCAGCCAGCGTCACCACACCGCGCATGCCCGACCAGCCAATGACAACGCCCCCGCGCCAGTCCAGGCCCTCGCTGCGGAGCTGGGCGATGTCCGCCCGCCTCCGCCGGTAGATTTCCTCCCCGCGGTGGTGCCGGCGCCGGGTGCGCTCGTCGGACAGTCCCTGCGCCTTCAGGCTGTCCAGCGCCGCCCGGAACCGGGTGGTCCGCCGTTCCTGATGTTCCACCTTCGCCCGCAGGAGCATGATCAGCGGGCCCATCCATACGAAGCGGATCGCAATCAGCAGGGCAGTGACGCCCAGTCCGATCATCACGGATTCGCGCACCGTCAGCAGTTCGGGGTCAATGTTCTCCACCAAGTAGCGGATTTCCAGCCCCATGAGCAGGAACACGCCGTTTTCCAGCAGGAACTGGATAGTGCGCCAGTTGACGCTGTCATTAATCCGCGCCTGCGCGCTGAAGGCGGAGCCTGCGCGGTGACCTGTGTAGAGGCCGGCAACCACCACGGCCAGGACGCCGGAGGCGCCCAGCTCTTCTGCCGGGATGAAGGCCACGAACGGCACCACAAGAGAAATAGCAGTGTCCAAAACGGGGTCATGGAGTTTGGAGCGAAGGTAGACCGTGGCGAACCCGACCAGCAGGCCGACGGCGACGGCGCACACCACGGCGAAGCCGAAGTCCGCCACGCCGTCCCAGATGCTTGCCAGTCCGCCGGCACTGGCGGCGATGGCGGAGCGCAGCAGCACCAGGGCCGTGGCGTCGTTGACCAGGCCCTCGCCTTCCAGCACCGTCACCAGGCGCGGCGGCAAGCCCAGTTTTTTACCGATGGAGGTGGCGGCAACGGCGTCGGGCGGGCTCACCACGGCGCCCAGGGCGATGGCGGCGGCGAGGTTCAGGTCCGGCAGCAGGATGTAAAGCAGCAGGCCGGTGGCGAATGCTGAGGCCAGAACCAGGAACACGGAAAGACTGGAAATGGCTCCGAGGTTGCGGCGGAAGTCCACAACGGGCACGTTCACCGCAGCTGCGTAGAGGAGCGGTGGCAGCACACCCATGAGGATCACTTCATGCGGAACGGTGAACGTCGGCAAGCCGGGGACGTAGGACAGGCCGAGCCCCACCACCACCAGAATCAGGGGCGCGGCAATGCCGAGCCTCTTGGAAAAGGCGGCGACGGTGACGATAACAGCCACGCCGATGACAGCAAACAGGGCTAGTTCCACAGACACCATTATCGTTCACAGCGGTGAACGGTTCGAAACTCGCCGCGGCGGGTCAGCTCTAAGCGGACGCCCACTGGCTCAGTGTCATAAAGGCGTCGTAGACCACTCCGTAGATGGCGTATACCGTGACCGGCACCATCAGCGCCCATTCCCGCCAGGAACCGGCAGCGCCGATCAGCGGAAGGGACATGCTGCCGCTGCTGCGCCAGAGCTTGTTCACCACGGGCATGCCCGCCAGAGACCGGGGACGCTTGATCCGCAGCGGCCACAGGATCATGACCCCCTGATGGGTCAGCAGGTCCCCCAGGATGTGTACGGCCACGCCAAGACCGACGGCGACGGGCAGCCAGTCGTTGTTTTCCGGCGCGTAGACGGCAATGAAAGCGGACAGGGCCAGGGCCAGCAGCCAGCTGCGGCCGGGTCCGCCCGCGATCTTCAGCGCCTTCAAGGCGAATCCCATGAGCAGCACTGACAGCACACCGGCCCCGACGGCGACGGACCCGAAGACGGGGACCACCGTGGTGACCTTTCCCAGGGCGGTGGACAGTGCCACAAAGACCGCCAGGCCCAGCAGCGAGTGGGTTCCGCGGCGGTGCCCTCCGCTGATTTGCTCCGTTATCCGGGCCAGGATCTTGGTGATGGGAGGCAGTGAATGGGCGATGGTTCCGCTGTGGTGGTCCAGATCCGGCAGCAGCGCAGCTCCGGCGGTCAGCAGCGCGCCGGTGACCACGCCCAGCGGGGTTACCGGATACCAGCCAAGGGCGTGCGGTGCGGTTGAAGCAACAGCTATCCAGGCTGCGGCGCCTGATGCTGCGTGATGACCACCCATCATGGTGCGTGGGGTCCTTCCCTAGGGCGGTGGAGCACACCGAAAAATTTCGTAACTTCTCATGTTTTCATGTGCCTCTGACACTGCGGACACGACGACGGCGGGGCACCCGCGAAGGTGCCCCGCCGTCGTCGTGTGCTGGTTAGGCCAGCTAGGCCAGCGAAGCCAAACCGAAGGCCGCTGCCGCCAGGGCGAAGCCCATGACACCGATCAGCGTTTCCAGCACGGTCCACGTTTTCAGGGTGGTTTTGACGTCCATGCCCATGAAACGGCCCACCAGCCAGAAACCGGAGTCATTCACGTGGCTGACCACCACTGAACCGGCGGCGACAGCCACCACCATGGCGGCAATCTGCACCGTGTTGTACCCCGACTCCAGTACCCCGGGAGCGATCAGGGCCGCCGCCGTGGTCAGTGCAACGGTTGCCGACCCCTGGGCGATGCGCAGGATGGCGGCGATCAGGAAGCCGGCCAGGATTAGGGGAACGCCCAGATCGCTGAGCACGTCGCCGAGGGCGTCGCCGATTCCCGAGGTGCGCAGGACGCCGCCGAACATGCCGCCGGCGCCGGTGATCAGGATGACCGAACATACCGGGCCCAGGGCGGACTCCAGGACTTTCTCGATGGCAGTCTTGGACTCTCCGCGCCGGGTGCCCAGAACCACCGCAGCCACGAGCAGGGAGATCAGCAGCGCCACCGGTGTTTCACCCAGGGTGCGCAGCAGGGCATACCAGGGTTGTGCGGCGGCCTGCTCGGAAACGACGCCGGCCGAAGAGAGCGTGTTCAGTCCGGTGTTCAGGAAGATGAGGACCAGGGGCAGCAGCAGGACGCAAACGACGGTGCCGAACTTCGGCGGGTTCTTTACGTCGTCTTCATTCATTTCGCCCAGGATGGCCGGAACCGGCAGCACAAAGCGTTTTCCGGTCCAGAGGCCAAACAGGTAGGACGTGACGTACCAGGTGGGCAGGGCAATGATGAGGCCCAGGATCAGGACCACGCCGATGTTGGCTTCAAAGAACCCGGAAGCGGTGACCGGGCCCGGATGCGGCGGAACAAAGACGTGCATGACCGAGAAGGCACCCGCGGCGGGAAGGCCGTAACGAAGCACGCCCCCGCCGAGCCTCCGGGCCACGGAGAAGACCACCGGAAGCATGACCACGAGGCCGGCGTCAAAGAAGATGGGGAAGCCGAAGATCAGGGAGGCCACGCCGAGGGCGAAGGGAGCACGTTTTTCACCGAAGACCCGGATGAGGGTTTCAGCCAGCACCTTGGCGCCGCCGCTGGTTTCCACCAGGCGGCCGAGCATGGCGCCCAGACCCACGAGCAGGGCGACCGTTGCCAGCGTGTTGCCGAAGCTGGTGGTCAGCACGGTCACCACGCTGGCGGTGGGAATGCCTGTGGCGAAAGCGGTCAGCAGGCTGACCAGGATCAGCGAGACAAACGCGTGCAGGCGCAGTTTCAGGATCAGGAACAGCAGCAGCGCAATGGCTCCTGCCGCGATCAGGAGGAGGGGACCCGCACCAAGGGTTTGGGACCAGCCTTCAATTGTCATGGGTTTAGCTCCGTTACTAAATGAGTGACTGAGATGTCTGGCTGCGGCACGGGGTGCCGGAAGAGGGGCTAGTTGGCGGGCAGATGAAGCCGGTTCAGGATTTCATCGGCGAGTTCCGCGGGGGAGTGGAGGATGTCGACGACGATGCCCGGTTCGTCGTCTGCCAGCGGTTCCAGGGTGTTGATCTGGGAGGGCAGCAGCGACGGCGGCATGAAATGGCCGCTTCGGGTCTTCATGCGTTCACGAAGCACATCTGCGCTGCCGTTGAGATGGACAAAGTGCACCTGGCCGGCAGCCGTGGCCAGAACATCCCGGTACGTCCGCTTCAGCGCGGAACACGTGACGATGGTTGACCGCCCGTTTTCGGCCTGCGTGTCCATCCAGTTCCGGATCGAGTCCAGCCACGGCCACCGGTCATCATCCGTCAGCGGTGTGCCGGAGGACATTTTGGCAATGTTGGCTGCCGGATGGAACTCATCGGCTTCGGCGGCTATCCAGCCCAAGTGCTTGGAGAGCAGTGTGGAGATGGTGGTTTTGCCGGAACCGGACACACCCATGATGACGAGGTGCTGGGGGACGGGGCTCATGTTTCTCCTTGGGACGCCGTTGTCGCCGGAAGCGGTCGAGCCTCCTCCGAAGTGATCTTGCTGCACAAAGGTATCACCATACAGGTGATTGATAACACCATTGCCGCGTTAGGCTTGTCGATTGTAGATTTCGGGCATCACCGATGCGGAAGACGTCTTAATCAGCCGGGTGCGGACTGCACGTTTGGGAAAGTCAGAGGAACAGCGTGGACAGCAACGGGGTCAGACCGGCAGCAACCGTCATGAACGGGGCCATCATTGATGCCATCGGGGCCGAAATCGTGGCCGGTGAGCTGCTTCCCGGGGACCGGCTGACGCTGGAGGGCCTGCAGGAGGAATTCGGTGTGTCCCGGACCGTGGTCCGGGACTGCATGCGCATCCTGGAATCCATGAACCTGGTCTACTCCAAACGGCGCGTTGGAATAGTGGTGCAGGACCCTTCGCTGTGGAGTGTTTTCGATTCCCGCATTATTCGCTGGCGGCTGGACGGTCCGGGCCGTGACAGCCAGTTCAGGACGCTGACCGAGCTGCGGGTGGCGGTGGAGCCCATGGCGGCGGCCGGAGCTGCCCGCTACGCCGGGGCCCAGGACCGCAAAGCACTGGTGGAACTGGCCGGACGGATGCGGATACTGGGTGAACAGGGCAGCCTCGATGACTTCCTCGCCGCAGACATTGCCTTCCACAAGCTTCTGCTGCGTTCCAGCGGCAATGAAATGTTTGCTTCCCTCGACGAGGTGGTGGCGGCAGTGCTCACGGGACGCACCAGGCAGGGCAGGATGCCCGAGCATCCGCGCGAAGTGGCGCTGCAGGGCCACGAGCGCGTTGCGCAGGCCGTGGCCGAGGGCAACGGCGAAGCGGCCATGGAAGAGATGGCCGTCCTGATGGAAGAGGTCCGGGCGGCCATGGTTTAGCGACCGGACACGTTTAATTCGTCCGGACACAGCTGCGGCCGGCTCCTCCTCAAGGAGGGGCCGGCCGCGGAGCCGCGATGCTAGACCGTTGCCCCGGTGTTGGCGTCCTCCGGGGTGACCACAACTGCCGTGGCCTTGACGTTCTCGGCATCCACCATCCAGGCGTACTGCTCCAGCTTGCTGATGAAGCCGTGCAGGATATCCGCGGTGGTGGGGTCTTCTTCATCCACCTGATCGTGAACCTTGCGCATGGTGCCCACCGCTGCGTTCAGCATGGCCACTGTCAGGGTCACGGTGTCCTTGGTGTCCACCAGTCCGGCAGGGAACGGCGCCAGAGAGGTGCCCTCGGCCACTGCAATGCTGCGGCCGTCGGGGACGGCCTGCAGGGCGCGCATGCGCTCGGCCAGCTCATCGGCGAACGCGCGGGCGTCCTCGATGATTTCATCCAGCTGCAGGTGAAGGTCGCGGAAGTTCTTGCCCACAACGTTCCAATGTGCCTGCTTGCCCTGCAGATGCAGCTCAATGAGGTCCACCAGGACGGCCTGAAGATTGGTGGTCAGTTCTTTAGATGCCTTCACGTTTCCTCCAATAGTGACGAAATATGTTGACGCAAGACGCCTGCATTTTGCGGATTTCCGTTTCCGGAGCCGCCGCAGCCGCCAACCTAAGCAACCTTACCTTCTGGTTGAAGTCCGCAGGTCCGTTGGGTAGCGTGAGGGGCCCGGAGGCAGAGCAAGGGCTTCCGCCAGGCACGATGCGACTACCGGAGGGACCTTCATGACCACCGTAGAAGAATCCATAAATGTTGCAGTTCCCGTGTCCACCGCTTACAACCAGTGGACGCAGTTTGAATCATTTCCCCAGTTTATGGGCGGAGTTGTCTCCATCACACAGGCTTCGGAAACTCAGAACCACTGGGTCACCAATATTGGCGGAGTCCAGCGCGTTTTCGACACGGAAATCACCGAACAGCATCCGGACGAGCGGGTTGCCTGGAAGAGCACCGACGGAACTTCGCACGCCGGAGTGGTGACCTTCCACCGGCTTGGCGACGCTGAAACCCGCGTGAGCGTGCAGCTGGACTGGGACCCGGAAACGTTTATTGAAAAAGTGGGTTCGATGGTGGGGGCGGATGACCGTCAGGTCAAGTCCGATCTCAAACGGTTCAAGGAATTCATTGAGGGCAAGGGGAGCGCCACGGGCTCCTGGCGGGGCAATGTCGATGCACCGCCGACGGCGGCGGACGCGGCGCCTGCGCCCACCACCTCCACTTCCACCTCGGGGCTGGCAGCGGCGCCGGAAGCGGATCCGGCAATGGATGACCCCGAATCGGGCGGACCGCGGGCGGGGTTCTAGCCCTCACCGCGCCGGAGAGACTTCATCTGTCACGCCTCCAACCAGTCGGTGGAGACAATGTGGGAACCGCCCTGCGGCCCCATCTGCAGCATCCCGCCGTCCACGGGCCAGGAGGCACCGGTCACGTAACTGGCCGCCGGGGAAGCAAGGAACGCAACAACCGCCGCAATTTCCCGGGCGTCCCCCGGCCGGCCCAGGGGGATGCCCGGGCGGCGCGCCTGATGCGGATCCTCGTCAGCCTGGTCCGTCATGGGGGTCGCAATCTCCCCGGGTGCCACGGAGTTCACCGTAATGCCGTAGCGGCCCAATTCCAGGGCCATGACTTTCATCAGGCCGCCCAGGCCGTGCTTAGAGGTGGTGTAGGCCGCTGAACCAACCCGAGGCTGGGTTTCATGAACGCTGGTTACGGCAATGAGCCGGCCTTCCCTGCCGGCGTCGACCATGATTTTGGCAGCGTGCTGGAGGCACACGAATGCTCCGTTGAGATTGGTGTCCAGAGTCTGCTTCCAAGTGCTGAAGTCCAGGTCCAGGAAAGGTTTTCCGTCTCCGGTTCCAGAGTTGTTGACGAAGACATCCAATCCACCCAGCTCTGCCGCCAGCCGGTCGATGACCTCTCCGCAGCCGGGAAGGTCGGTAGTGTCCAGGTGAGCGGTAAAACTCTTGCGGCCCTGCGCCCGGACCTCCGCCGCAGTGTCCCTAGCCCCTGCTTCATCGGTGTGCCAGGTGATGCCCACGTCCATTCCGGCTGCAGCCAGGGCAACTGCCGCGGCCTTGCCGATGCCGGAGTCAGAGCCGGTAACTATTGCCGTGCGGGGAGTAAAAACCATGGCTGTATTCCCTTTCGGAGTCCGGTCAAACGATGATGCTAAGCATGCTTCCCATGTTCAGGGGGTTGTGCAAGAGTTGAAGAACCATTCGCCGCGGGGAATATGTCGTGAGTATCAGCGGCCGCAGCCGGTCAGGCAAAGGAGTTTCCAATGTCCTATCCCATCAGCGGCAGGTCTCTTCGCCGCACCAACGCCCAGAAAGCTTCCTGGTATTTCGGCTTCGTCTTTCTCCTGATCGGGGTCCTGGGTTTTGTCCCGGGAATCACGGGGAACTACGAAGCCCTGTATTTTTCCGGTCATACGTCCGAGGCAGTCCTGCTCGGCGTCTTCCAGGTTTCCATCCTGCACAACATCGTTCATCTGCTGTTCGGCTTCCTGGGGCTTCTCATGGCCCGGACCCACAGCGCGGCCAGGATCTACCTCATCGGCGGCGGCATCGTTTATCTGCTGCTGTTCATCTTTGGCCTTGTTGTTCCCCATGACTCAGCAGGGAACTTCGTCCCCCTCAATACTGCGGACAACTGGCTGCACCTGATCCTGGGCGTCGTCATGGTGGGGCTCGGCCTGCTGTTCGGCACACGTTCAGCGACGACGGGGCGCACCTCTCCCGCCTGACCGGGCGGCAGCACGGCGCCGGCCGCCGGCACCGGGCTGTCCGGGTGTCGAGCTGGAAGGTAAAGGACCGGGATCTTCCGGTCCTTTACCTTTGTCCCCGGCGGCAGGGCCGCTCTGCCGGAGCGGGGTGTCCACGCGCTGCGAATAGGAATCCGGGCCGCGGTGCTGGCAAACTGGGGGCAAAGATTCCCAACACGGCACCACGGGCGGGCAGCACCGATCCTGGAGTGAGGACAGGACACGGTGGACAGCACAACTATTTCCTCCGCGGATCGGCGGTTCGGCGCGCGGGGCGTGCCGGGACTGCCCGACGTGCACCGGAAAGCGGCGGCGGCAGCGGGCAGCGCCGCGGACTCGCTGGCACTCGCGCAGGAACTCTCGCAGGAAGCTCCGTTCCCCGGACAGGGGCGGACCGGGCAGCTGTGGTCCATTCTGGCCACTGTTGCTGCCGCTGATCTGACTGCCGCCCGGGCCGTTGAACCGCATCTGGACGCCCTTGCCATCCTCAACCAGGCCGGAATCGCCGCGTCACCCGGAACCTGGGGGGTCTTCGCCGCGGAGGGTCCCGGCATGGCCCTGAACGCCGTCCAGTCGGCCGGCGGCTGGGAGCTCACCGGACGGAAGCCCTGGTGTTCGCTGGCGGCCGGCCTCGACCATGCAGTGGTGACCGCGCACACCGGCGACGGCCGCCGTCGTGCCTTTGCTGTAAACCTGCGCCAGCCTGCAGTGGAACCGCTGCCGGGACACTGGGTCAGCCGCGGGCTGGCCAACGTGGACAGCGGACCGGTGGATTTCCACGGCGCTGCGGCCCGCCCGGTCGGAGCGGACAACTGGTATCTGGATCGCCCCGGTTTTGCCTGGGGAGGAATGGGGGTTGCCGCCTGCTGGTACGGCGGGGCAGCAGGGGTGGCACGCCGCCTCTACGCTTCCGCAGCGGATCGGGAACCGGACCAGATTGCCCTGATGCTGCTGGGCAAGGCGGACACCAGGCTCCAGGGTGCCCGCGCAGTGCTGGAATTTGCTGCCGGGGAGGTCGACGCCGGGCGGGCGGAAGGCGTTGACGGAGCCGTATTGGCCCACCGTGTGCGCAGTGTTGTGGCAGATGCGGCCGAAGACATTCTTGCCCTCACGGATCACGGACTCGGTCCGGGCCCGCTGGCGCTTGAAGAGGACCACGCCCGACGCACGGCGGACCTGCGGATTTATCTGCGCCAGCATCATGCTGAGCGTGACTCTGCGGCCCTGGGCCGGGCCGTGCTGCAGGGCGGGGATGCCCCGTGGTGACCTTCAGCCACCTGGACCAGTCCGTGCCGGAAGAAGAGTGGATCCGGGTTCTGGGCAGCTGCAGTTCCCTGGACCTGGACCGGTTGTTTCCGGGGGCATCCTCCCGGCTGGTGGTCCTGGCCGCGCATCCCGATGACGAGACGCTTGGTGCCGGCGGACTCATCGCGACCCTCGCGTCCCGCGGCGCTGCCGTCGACGTTGTGGTGGCGACGGCGGGCGAGGCGTCCCATCCTGATTCGCCCACCAACACGCCTCAGGAACTGGCCCGTGTACGCCAGGGAGAGCTGACCGCTGCCGTGGCGGAACTGGCGCCCGGAGCGGCCGTTCATTTCCTGAATCTGCCCGACGGCGCGCTTGCGGAGCACCGGAGCGAACTCGACGCGGCCCTGGCCGCCGTCGTGGGCACCGACACCGAACACACTGTGCTGGTTGCCCCCTGGCGGACCGACGGGCATACCGACCATGATGCGGCCGGCCGGGCTGCCGCAGGACTCGCCCGGACCCTGGGGCTGCCGCTCCTGGAATATCCGATTTGGCTGTGGCACTGGGGAAAGCCCGCGGATGTCCCGGCGGATCTGATGCTGCTTTCCCTCGGCGATGCCGCGCCCGCCAAGGCCCGCGCCATGGCGGCGCATGTCAGCCAGGTGAAGCCGCTGTCGTCGGCGCCGGGCGATGAAGCACTGCTGAGCCCGGGTGTGCTGGCGCATTTTGAGCGAAACTTTGAGTCCTTTGTGCTGACCCGCCCGCGTCCGCCCCGCCAGGTGTTCGAGGACCTCTACCGGAGTTCGCCGGATCCCTGGGACTTTGAGGACAGCTTCTACGAGCACCGCAAGCGTGCCCTGAGCCTGGCCATGCTTCCGCGCCCGCGGTTCGCGTCCGTGTTTGAGCCCGGCTGTTCCATTGGCGTGTTCACCCGGGAGTTGGCCGGCCGGGCCGATGCCCTGACCGCAACGGACATCAGCGAGCGGGCGCTGGAGCTGGCCCGGACCCGGCTGTCGGGGCTGGACCAGGTGCGCCTGGTGCAGGGTGCCGTGCCCCGGGACTGGCCCGCGGGCCGCTTCGACCTGGTGGTGGTGTCGGAGATCGGCTATTTCCTCCAGCACAGTGAGCTGGAGGAACTTGTCCGGCGGACCGAAGCGTCGCTGACGGAGGACGGCGTGGTGCTGCTGTGCCACTGGCGTCATCCCAACGAGGGCTGGGAGCTGACCGGGGACCAGGTCCATGAAGCCTTCCGGGCACAAAGCGGACTGCGCGTGGTTGCTGAACACTGCGAGGAAGATTTCCGGATTGATGTCCTGGCCCGGACGGCAGCACCGTGACTCATGCCTGCGCCTGAATATCTGGCCGTGGTCATTCCGGCCCGCAACGAAGAACAGCTGCTGCCCGCTGCTCTGTCCTCGGTTGCCGCTGCCGTCAGGTTCCTCGCTGAAGCCTGCGGTGTCCGCGCTGGGATAACCGTGGTGCTGGATTCCTGCACCGACGGAACCGCAGAGGCGGTGGCCGACCTGCAGGCCCGCTGGGCGCCCGAGCTGCAGCTGCAGGCAGTGGACGGGGCCTTCGGCACAGTGGGCGCGGCGCGCGCCGCGGGAATCGCCTCCCTGCCGCTGCGTCCCGGGCTTTGGATTTCCACCACGGACGCGGACACAGTGGTCCCCCGGGACTGGCTCCTGGGCCAGTACCGTCTTGCCGCCGCAGGCTACGGCCTGGTTTTGGGCACTGCAGTTCCGGATCCGGAAGATCTGACCGCGGAGGAACTCTCGCGGTGGCAGAGCCTCCATGCCCTGGAGGAGGGCCACGCCCATGTGCACGGTGCGAATCTGGGTTTCACCGCGGAAGCGTACAACCGGGCCGGAGGCTTTGCGCCGCTGTCTGCCCATGAGGACGTGGACCTGGTCGCCCGGCTGAAGGCGTGCGGGACGCCGTGGATCGCCACGGACAGCATCCGGGTGACCACGTCCGGACGCCGGGACGGACGGGCACCTGATGGTTTTTCCCTCTTCCTGCGCCAGTTGCTCGGCACATGATCCGGGGCTTCCCGCAACGCAACTTCCTGCTGCGGGTTCTGGTCACCGGTGAGAGGGATGGTTAGCGTAGGGGAATGGACGCTACCGAAATTCAGCACCGCATCTCAGAACTCGTGGAGAAGGAACAGGCTCTCCGTGACTCCTCAGCCACGGACCACCCCGAAGACCGGCTGGAGCAGCTGAAACGGGTGGAAGAACAGTTGGACCAGTGCTGGGACCTGCTGCGGCAGCGCCGGGCCCGGATCGATGCCGGTGAAAATCCCGACGACGTGAGCGTCCGGCCGGTGGGTGAAGTCGAAGGCTACCGCCAGTAGGCACAGCCGCCCTAGCTGCGGGGGAGGACCTCGCGGGCAAGCGTGGACATGCCCAGGACGCGCCGGAAGGGACTGTTTCCCCGTACCGCTTCCAGCAGTGCCCACACCAGCAGGGAACCCTTGCTCAGGGTGCCCATGACCTCCCGGTATTTCGGCGTCAGCGCCATCATGGAGGCAGCGCCGAACCCGGCCCAGGCGAGGATGGGCAGGTTGGGGACTTCGGCGATGCGGATGCGTCCGTTGCGGTCCCGGAAAAAATTGGTCAACGCCATGGTCTAGGCACCCTTCCTGGTTTTGGTTGCGGTCTTGCGCGCCGCGGGCTTCTTTTCCGCAGGCTTGTCCTCTTCGCTCTTGGTGCCCGACGACGACCGTGTTCCGGAACCGGAGGACTTTGAGCCGCCCGATTTCTTGTCGCGGTTCTTTTCCACGCTGCGGCGGAGGGCTTCCATGAGGTCCAGGACCTTCCCGCCCTCCTCTTCATCTTCGGCACCGAAAGTCTCGTCGGTATCCACGGCTTCGCCCTTTTCCAGCTTTGCCTCGATCAGCGTTTTCAACTGCTCCTGATAGTCGTCGGTGAACTCTGCCGGGTTGAAGTCGGAGCTGAAGGATTCCACGAGAGTCGAGGACATTTCCAGTTCCTTGGCGCTGATGCGCACCTTTTCGTCCAGCGACGGGAAGGCCGCTTCCCGGACTTCGTCCTCCCACAACAGGGTTTGAAGGGTCAGAACATCGCCGCGGACCCGCAGGGCACCCAGCCTGCTCTTCTGCCGCAGCGAAAACTGCACAATGGCCGTGCGGTCGGTGTCCTCCAGGGTACGGCGAAGCAGCACATAGGATTTGGTCGATTTTGAGTCCGGTTCCAGGTAATAGGTCCGGTCAAACAGGATGGGATCCACCTGATCGCTGGGGACGAATTCAACGACGTCGATTTCGCGGCTTTTCTCCACCGGCAGGGATGCCAGATCCTCGTCCGTGAGGACAACGGTCTGCTCGCCGTCGTCGTACGCCTTGGCTATGTCCTTGTACTCCACCACCTCGCCGCAGATTTCACAGCGGCGCTGGTAGCGGATGCGCCCGCCGTCCTTCTCATGGACCTGGTGCAGGCTGACGTCGTGGTCCTCTGTGGCGGCATAGACCTTGACCGGCACATTGACCAGCCCAAATGCTATGGCTCCCTTCCAGATCGCTCTCATGTAGTCCAGTGAACACTAAACCCGGGCGCCCCGGCCAGAGTGCCGCTAACCGCTCAGTGCCGCCAGTTCATCGCGAATTGCGCCGTAAACCTCCGGGTTGGAAAAATAAGCGCTGTGCGAGGCTGGAAAAGGTTCCCCCGACACCACTTCCCGGTCTGCAATCCGGGCGCCGCGCCCGGCGAACACCTGCTCTGCGCAAAAGGACAAAAGATCCCGTTCATCCCAGAAATTCAGCCAGGGCACCGGAACGATTCCCTGCCCGCCCGGCCCCAAATACGTGAGCCCGCCGAGCAGACAGAGCCAGGGACTTTGGGAGCCGGCCGTGACCAGCAGGTCCACCCGGGGCCCCTCGGCCTGCCATTCGGGGCTGCTCACAAGATCGACGGCGGCTACAGAACCCAGGCTGTGGCCGAAGAGAATCACCGGGGCATTTTGGTCCACCGTGCTCATTGCCTGAGTGACGGCGGCTCGGGCCGCGGCTCCGCGGCGCAGGTAGAAAACGATGCTGCGGGAGAAATCCGAGGCTGCCGCCATGAGCGGGACCCGGCGGCGCACCGCGACGTCGGTGACCAGGTTCAAGGTCAGGCGCTCCAGGGTGCTGCCCAGCAGAGTCTCCATGGCATCCGGGGACGGAATGTTCTCCGCGGGAGCAGTGTCTCCGGGCGGCGGGTTGGCGGGGCTTTCCGGCGCGGGGGCGGGCCCGGTTTCAGCCGCGGCGGCGGGCACGGCGGGGAGATACAGGGGCGGAGCGGAGTGCACCTCCAGTCCCGCCAGCGCCAGCGCCCGCCCGGTGTCCGATGCCGGCGGTGCTGCAGCTGTTTCCTGCCGGTACCGGGGAGGCAGCGCCGGAACCACGCTGACGTCCGGGGCGCCGCCGGCTTCCCAGGCCACATTCAGGACCGTGTAGCGCGAGAGCACCGGATCCTGAGCCAGCATGGAACGGATGGTTTCCGCCGGCACGGGGTCCGGATCGCCGGTGCCCTGCAGGAAAACCAGGGTTCCGGTGCCGTCGGGATTTGCGGGGGACATGAGGGCCTTCCTGGTGCAGTCGAGTGCCGGGCTTTGGGGCTGTCCGCCTTGACCGTCGAGACAAGGCCACTCTGCCCGCCGAATTCGGGCGTGAGCTCGACACTCGGCGGGACTCTCGGTCATGATCCCGACACTCGGGCGGAGTTGAAGCATGATCAGGGCGCTACTCTCACATCTTTGGCCCCGGACCGCCAGAGCCGAACGGCGGAACAGTCAGCCGACTCATGCCGAGCTTCGGGTCAACTTCCAGGGGCCGCCGGCCGGGTCCGGAGGCAGGTGGTGAGCGGCGGACCCGGCAGGCGGATAATGGAACCGGTGACGAAGGACAGGACTGTGGACAGGGCAGATTCAACCCGCGGGGACCTTCCGGGCGGTCCCGAACTGACAGTGGGCCAGGTGGCCGAGCGCAGCGGCGTGAGTGTTTCCGCCCTGCACTTCTACGAGCGGCAGGGGCTGATTTCAAGCGGGCGCACTGCCGGAAACCAGCGGCGGTTTGACCGCTCGGTGCTCCGCCGCGTGGCCGTGATCCGGGCGGCCCAGCATGCGGGGATTCCGCTGGCCACCATTGCCCAGGCCTTTGAGGAACTGCCCAGGGACGGGGTGCCGGACCAGGCTGACTGGCAGCGGCTCTCGGGGGCCTGGCGCCAGGATCTGGACCGCAGGATCCACCAGCTCACGGCTCTGCGGGACCGGCTGGGAGGCTGCATCGGCTGTGGCTGCCTCTCTCTGGCCGACTGCCGCTTCGTGAACCCTGATGACGCGTCGGCAGCCGGCGGCACCGGCGCCAAGGTCCTCGAACCCTGACGGATTTGACCTCAACCAATGTTGAGGTTTTACCGTGGAATGGATTCACCCCGGATCTGACAGAGGCGGCAGACGCCGCAGCACAGGAAGCAGTGCCTTGACCATGACTTTCCCTGCCACAAACGACGTTGTGGAACAGTTCAAGAACGTCTTCCGCGCGCACCCAGCCGGAGTGGCCATCATCACTGCCGCTGACGGCGACGGCGACGGCGCGCCCGCGGGCCTCACGGCGTCGTCGGTCTCCTCAGTCTCCGCGCAGCCGCCCATCCTGGCCTTTTCCCTGGCGTCCGAGAACGGATCCGCGGGCGTGGTGGCGAACGCCGAGACCCTGGTGGTCCATCTGCTGGACGCCGAACACACGGATCTGGCGTCGCGGTTTGCCCGTCCGGGCCAGGAGCGCTTCACGGAGGATCTGCAGTGGAGCCGTCTGCGCACCGGCGAGCCGCTGCTTGCCGGCATTCCCCGGGCCCTGCGGTGCCGCATCCTCTCCCGCACCCCGGTGGGCAGCTCAGTGCTGATTGCCGCTTCCGTGCTGGAGATCGTAGGGGACAGCAGCGCGTCCGAGCCGCTGGTTTATCACAACCGCACCTATCACCGCCTCAACGGAGACTCGGCCATTTCATAACACGGCCAGCGCAGGACCTGCTGGCTAGGCTTGGGGCACCATCCTCCCGCCCGCTCGAAGGATCGCCGTGGCCTCAGTTGTCCAGTTCCGCGTCCACCCCGTTAAAGTTCCGCTCCTGCGCCCGTTTACGACGGCGGTGCGCAGCGCGGACACGCTGGAAACGGTCCTGCTGGAGCTGGTTGACGACGGCGGACACACCGGCTGGGGCGAGGCGCCGATCAGCCGGGTTACCGGAGTCAGCACCGCGCAGGTGCTGGCCGCGGCGGAAGAGACTCTCGCGCCCCTGGTGCTGGGAACAAAAACCCGCGACTTTCGGGAGACCGCCCGGGACATAGCCGCAAGTGCTGCCCCGGCCGCGGTCCGCATGGCCGCGGACTGTGCGCTGCACGACCTGGCCGCGGCCGCGGCGGAACTGCCCCTGGCACAATTCCTGCTGGACTTTTATCCGGGGCTCTCCGGCGGAACCGAGCAGCAAGTCATCTCCGGACGCCTGCTCACTGACATGACACTTTCCGTTGACGAGGCACCCGCGCTGGCTGCGGCAGCACGCGGCTACGTGGACGATGGTTTCCGGTGCCTCAAGGTGAAACTCAACGCAGACGGTGATCCCGTCGACCGGCTGCTGGCCGTGCGCAACGCCGTCGGCCCCGGCATTGCGCTTCGGGTGGATGCCAACCAGGCCTACACGGCGGCGGAAGCCATTGCGGCGATCCGGGGGATGGAGGCCGCCGGGGTGGGGCTGGAACTGGTGGAGCAGCCCGTACCTGCCGGTGATCTGGCCGCATTGGCCGAGGTTCGCTCCCGCGTAAAGACGCCGATTATGGCCGATGAAGCCGTATGGGACCGCTCCGATCTGGAAGCCCTGCTGGCCTGCGGCAGTGCAGACCTGGTCAACGTGAAACTGGCCAAGGCCGGCGGGATCTACCCGGCCGTTGAGCTGGTGCTGCGGGCCAGGGCAGCCGGACTGGGAGTGCTGGTGGGCTGCATGCTGGAGAGCACCGTGGGCATCGGTTCCGCGGCGGCTCTGGCAGCGGCCGCAGGTTTGCACGGCACCTTTCCGGGCAGCAGCGGACAGGATCTTGACGGCGGCCTGTGGCTGCGGGAGCCGGCGGTTACCGGGGGTCCGGCCTACGCCGGCGCGGAAATACTCCTGCCCGACCTCCCCGGACTGGGAATCCGGGGACTTGCCGCCCGGGTCGCCAGCCAGAGCTGAGGCCGCGGTCCTAAACGCGCTCGCCGGCGGTCAGCGTCCACGCGAGGGTGGAGACGGCGGCAATCACCTCGGCCGCCGCGTCCGGTTCATAACCGCGGGTGCACACTGCCAGGAGGATCCCGCTGCGCAGCGGAGCACAAACCGCTGTGCCGGAAGGCGCCAGAAAAGCGGCGTCATGGGTGATGCCGGTGACCCACCCCGACTTGCTGCCCCACACCGGGCGAAAGCCGGCGGCTTCGAGTGCGGGGCCGATCCTGCCGAATTCCTGGGCCTGCAGAAAATCCAGCATGAGCGCGGTTGATTCGGGGCCGGCAGCTTTCCCCGTTACCACCGCGTGGAGCACCCGGACCAGGTCAGCGGCAGTGATTTCCTGGGTCAGGCCCGCCTCCAAGGCAGCCAGGTCGCCGATCATACGTTCCATTTTGGAGGAGCCGGCGCCCAGATCGGCGAGCACCGCGTTGACGGCGTCGAACCCCACCAGCTCCACCGCCAGATTGGTGGCTTCGTTCGAGCTGACAACGATCATCCGTTCCAGGACGCGGCGCAGCGTTGTTGCCTCCCCCGGGGCGGGCATGCCGGGATCCACTTCGTCGGGCTCGAAACCGAATTCGCCGGCGCCGGGAACGGAACTGGTAAAGGTCGTTCGGCTGGTCAGT
Organism: Arthrobacter sp. TJ-178; assembly: GCF_058269275.1. Lineage (NCBI taxonomy): Bacteria > Bacillati > Actinomycetota > Actinomycetes > Micrococcales > Micrococcaceae > Arthrobacter > Arthrobacter sp. TJ-178. The sequence continues at coordinate 1,143,530 of NZ_JBZCNK010000001.1, forward strand.
GTCATGTCCAGGGAAAGGTCCCCGGAGTCCACCGCGCGCAGAACCGCAATCAGGACCGGAAGTTTGATGGTGCTGGCCGAGTAATACCGCACGTCTTCGCGGTATCCCGCAAGCTGGTTCCCCTCCATGCTGCTGAGGGCATATGAGACGGAGGGAACCCCGTCACTGTAATCCGAGACAACAGGCATCAGTGTTCCTTTCCAGGCTTCGGGCTTCAGGTTTCAAAGTCGGGTGCTTCAGGCATCGCAGGGAAGGGCCGCGTAAACGGTTTCGTTGACCAACGGGCGCAGGCGGCTGATGTCCGAGGACGTCCGGCTTGGGTGCACCCGGTTCGTCAGGAGAACCACTGTGACCCGCCGGCCCCGGTCCGTGAGCAGACTCGTGCCGGTAAACCCGTTGTGGCCCCGAGCCTGGGCGGCGGGCAGGCCCATCCATCCGGTCTGCCCTATCCGCAGACCCAGCCCCTGTCCGTAGCCGCTGGCCTCCTGAGCAGCACCGGCAGCTGCCGGGCCCATAAGCGCCGGCAGCTGGTTGGTCCACATCTCCTGCGCGGCCGCCTCAGGCAGCAGCTCCGGGAATCCCGCACGCAGCCGTTCTCCAAAGGCCAGCAGTGCGGACGCCGTGCCGAACAGGCCGGCGTTTCCGGCGGCGCCGCCCACAACAAAGGCACTTTCATCATGGACCTGGCCGCGGACGGTGCCGCGTCCCAGCTCCGGGCAGAATTCGGTAGCGGCGCAGCGGTCCGGATCGGGGGCGAAGGTCAGGTCCGGAATTCCCAGCGGATCCAGCACCCTGGAAGTGAGAAGGTCCGGCCAGGGCGTGCCGGCAGCGGTTTCAGCCACCGCCATGGCGGTGTTGTATCCCACGCAGGAATACGCAAAGGACCGGCCCGGGCGGTGGAGAAGCCCGGTGTTCAGCAGATCATCGAGGAGCTCGCGGCGCTGGGGACTGCGGACGCCGGGCGGAGCCTGGGGGAAGGGCCGTCCGCGCCATCCGGACCAGGTGGGCGGCAGGCCGGACGTGTGGGTGAGCAGGTGCCTGAGTGTGAGTGCCTCCCGGTCCGGGTCCCCCCGGTATGCCTCCAGCGTGCGGGAAACCGGGGCATCAAGGTCCAGCAGACCCTCCTGAACCAGCACCAGGCAGGTCAGAGCGGTGAAAATCTTGGTAATGGACGCGAGGTCGTACACGGTTTCCGCCGCCGCGGCGACGCGCGCTGGCGGAGCCAGCAGGCCGCCGTCGTTCCCGTACCGCACGCTGTCTCCCGCCGCCACCGGTTCCAGGGCCTTGCCGTCGACGGCGACGGCGCAGACAGCGGAGGGGGTGTCACCGTTTGCCGCGGCAGACTCCAGCAGCTGCCGGAGCCGGTGAAGCAGGCCGCTCTCCTGCGCCGGTGAAAGGGGCATGTCAGTTCAGGACCAGCCGCGGGGCAGGTCCCGCCTCCAGGGTGGCGGTGACGCCCAGCGGCAGGCTGGCTGCGGCGTCTCCGTGCCCAAAACCCAGTTCCTCCACCAGGGGGATATTCAGCGGAGCGAGGACTTCAAGGCAGAGATCGCGGATGGGGGCATAGTCGCCGCAGTCCTTCCAGGAGCCCAGGGCAATCCCGGCCATACCCTCAAACCAGCCGGCCCGCAGGAGGGTCTGCAGCATGCCGTCAATCCTGAAGACCTCTTCGGTGACGTCCTCCAGCAGGCCGATGCAGCCGGCATTGGATGGCTTGGCCTGCCCCCGGGCGCCCATGGTCATGGCCAGCAGGGAGAGGTTTCCGCCCACCAGGCGTCCGGTGGCGGTGCCCTGCACCAGCGCTGCCGCCGACGGCGACGTGTAAACGCGGCCGGAGAAGGGCGTGAAGAGTGCCTCGTGCACTCCGGTGCGGGCAGGTTCATCCCGAAGGAAGGCATTGGTGGCAATCATGGGAGTAAACCAGGTGGCAAGTCCCAGCTGCTCGGCCCAGTATTCGTGCAGCGCCGTCACATCGGAGGAACCAATCAGGGCTTTGGGCCGGGCGGCCGCCAGCGCCGCCGGGTCGAGCAGGTCCAGGACGCGCACGGCGCCGTAGCCGCCGCGGACCACGAAGACGGCGGCCAGCGAGTCATCACACCACGCGTCCTGCAGATCGGCGGCGCGGCTGGCATCCGTTCCGGCCAGGTACTCAGCCCGGGGATGCCGGTCCCGCAGATGCTTGCCGGGAACCGGGACCAGCCCCCAACCCTGCAGGACGGTGATTGCCTCAGCCAGGGAGTCCGGCAGGGGAGGCCCGGAGACAGCCACCAGGCCCACGCGGTCCCCGGGCTTCAGCGGGGTGAGTTCGGGGAAGTCCGCTGCGCTGTTCATGCGGTGCTGCCGATCGGTGCCTCCGGCTCTGCGGCATCAGCCGGCACGTTGTTGGTGGGGACCACGCTGAGCAGCCGGCGGGTGTATTCGTGCCGCGGGTGGAGCAGCACCTGTTCCACGGGGCCCTCCTCCACGATTTTGCCCTGGTACATGACGACCACGCGGTCGGCAATGTTCCAGGCCAGGCCCAGATCGTGGGTGATGACCAGGGCGCCGAGCCCGAGTTCACAGCGCAGGCGCAGGAGCAGGGCCAGGATTTCCGCCCGGACAGAGGCGTCCAGGCTGGCCACGGGCTCATCGGCTACCAGGAACTCCGGATCCAGGGCCAAAGCTCCGGCGATGACGACGCGCTGGCGCTGGCCGCCGGAGAGTTCCTGCGGGATGGCCGAGAGGTAGCGATCAGGCGGGGACAGTTCGGCCCGCCGCAGGGCTTCCACCACGAGTTCACGCTCGTCGCCGGGCATCTTGTGCAGGCGGGGTCCTTCGGCGACCGCTTCGTAGACGCTGTGCTTGGGGTTCAGTGCGGCGGTGGGATCCTGCAGGACGAATTGGACGCACCGCCGGTAGGCCTTGAGTGCCTTGCGGTTGTGGGCCAGCGGTTTGCTTTCGAACAGTACCTCGCCGGACGTGGGTTTCTGCAGGCCCAGCAGGGTCCGGGCCAGAGTGGTTTTGCCGGAACCGGACTGGCCCACCAGGGCCACGATCTCGCCCCGCCCGCAGCGCAGGTTCACGCTGTCCACGGCCCTGACCGCGCCGGCGCCGCGGCCGGCAAAGCTGACGGACAGATTGCGGGCCTCCAGCACCACGTCCTCCGGGTCCCGCACCGCTCCGCCGGCCGCCCGCTGCTCCTGCGTGGCCGAGGGAGCATCCGGAGCGGTGTACTTGGGCAGCCGCAGCCGCGAGGACAGATCGCCAATCAGGGGAAACGCTGCCGCCAGGGCCCGGGTGTGGGGGTGCCGGGGATTGCGCATCACCTCCGCGGAAGGACCGTCTTCCACGATCTTTCCGCGCTGCATCACCACAATGCGCTCGCAGGTGGCGGCCAGGACGGACAGATCGTGGCTGATCATCACCAGGGAGAGCCCGCGGGAGCGGACCAGTCCGGTCAGCACGTTCAGGACCTGCGCCTGCACCACCACGTCCAGCGCGGTGGTGGGCTCATCGGCAATAATCAGTTCGGGTTCGCAGGCCAGGGCCATCGCGATCATGACCCGCTGCTTTTGTCCGCCGGAAAGTTCATGCGGGTAGGAGGCACCTTTTGCCGCAGGCAGGTCCACCAGTTCAAGCAGTTCGGCAACCCGGGCCAGCCGCTGTTTCTCCGTGCCGTAGGAACCCTTCAGCTCCTTGGCATGGATCATCAGTGCCTCCGCAATCTGGTCCTGAACCCGGCGGACCGGGTTCAGGGAATGCATGGCGCCCTGGAAAACAATGGAGGCCTCCGTCCAGCGGACCGCGCGCAGGCGTCCCCAGCTGAGGTCGGCAACGCTCTGGCCGCCGAGCAGGACCTTGCCCTCCACTTTCGCGTTGGAGGGCAGCAGGCGCAGGACGGACATGGCCAGGGTGGACTTGCCGCAGCCTGATTCTCCGGCCAGGCCCACCGTTGAACCGGGTTCCACCGTGAGATTCACGCCGTCGACGGCGACCATGGGCTTGGGTCCTTCGTCCGTCTGCGTGGTGTAGGTGACCCGTACATCGGAGAATTCGAGCCTGGGCATTAGCGTCCTCGCAGGGTGGGATTGATGACTGATTCGACGGCGCGTCCCACCAGGGTGAAGGACAGTACCACCACCACAATGGCCAGCCCCGGGGGCAGCACGTACCACCAGAAACCGCCCGTGGCGGCGCCGGTGTCCAGGGCAGTCTTGAGCATGGAACCCCAGGAGATGCTGCTGGGATCGCCCAGGCCCAGGAAGGACAGGGTGGACTCGGCGATGATGGCGGATCCGACGGTCAGCGTGGTATTCGCCAGCACCAGCGGCATCACGGCCGGCAAGACATGCTTGCTGATGATGTGCGCGTCCGACGCGCCCAGGGCCCACGACCGTTCAATGTAGGGACGGGATTCCACGGTCAGGGTCTGCGCCCGCACCACGCGGGCCGTGCTGGCCCAGGAAGTAATCCCGATGGCCACCACAATGGTGGCGACGCCGGCGCCGATGATGCTGGACAGGACAATCGCCAGGACGAGCCCGGGAACCACCAGGAAGAAGTCGATGGCGCGCATCAGGACAGCCTGCGTAGCTCCGGTGAAGTGGCCGGCAGCCATGCCCATCAGGGTACCGATCACCATGGACACCGCCGTGGCGGAGAAACCGACGAGCAGGGACACCCGCGCCCCCCAGATCAGCAGGGCCAGGACGCTTCGTCCGGAGGGATCGGTGCCCAGCGGATTGGCGGCGGAAGGCGGATCGTTCTGCGGCGAGGTCAGCTGCGTGACGTCCAGCGTGGACGCCGGAGCCAGGACGGGCGCCAGCAGGGCCAGGGCAATCACGGCCAGCAGGATCACAAGGCCCGTGACGCCGGCCTTGTTGCGGCTGAATTCCTTCCAGGTCTCCCTGGCCTGGGCCGCCCGCCTGGCGGCGGCCACGTTCCGCCGGCCGCCCCGCGGCGGTCCGGCAGCGGGGACCGGGGAATCCGGAGCGGGAACGGTTTGTGGATCCTTGACACTCATGAGGCACGCAACCTGGGATCGATGATGCGGTACACGATGTCCGCAAAGAAGTTCATGATGATCACGATCGAGGAGAAGACCACGAAGGTGCCCTGCAGCAGCGGGAAGTCCGGGGCGGACAGTGCCTGGAAGGTGAGGTAGCCCAGCCCCGGCCAGGAAAACACGGTTTCGACCGTGACCGCTCCGCCCACCAGCCCGCCCAGCGTCAGGAAGATCAGGGTCACGGTGGGCAGCATGGCGTTGGGGACCGCATGCCGGCGCCGCACGTCGTCTTCCCGCAGGCCCTTGGCCCTGGCGGTGACGAGGTAGTCAGCGGACATTTCCTCGAGCAGCGACGCCCGCATCACCATCAGGTACTGGGCGTAGACCACGGCAACCATGGTCAGCACGGGAAGCACCATGTGCCGGCCCACATCCACGATCATTGCCAGGCCGGTATCCGTGCTGCCGGCCGTGACCATGCCGCCGGTGGGGAACCAGCGCAGTCCGCCGGCGAACACCAGCAGCATCAGCAGCCCCAGCCAGAAGGTGGGCACGGACCAGAAAAACAGGGCCAGCCCGGTTTGGGTCTTGTCGAAGGCCGAGCCCCGCCGCCATGCCGCCCGCTGGCCCAGCCACAGGCCCAGGACAACGGACAGCAGGGCGGCGGTGCCGGTCAGGAGCAGGGTGGGGCCGATGCGGTCCCCGATGAGCTCCATGACCGGCCGGTTGTACGTGTAGGAATCACCCAGCTTCCCCTGGAACAGGTCGGTCAGGTACCGCCAAAACTGTCCCAGCAACGGCTGGTCCAGCCCGTACTGGCGGCGCAGGATGTCCATCTGTTCGGCGGTCACCTGGCGTCCGTCAGCCAGGGAACGCACCGGATCCCCGGGCAGGATCCGGAAGGCGAAGAACCCCAGGACAATGACCATGATCAGGGAAACGGCGGACCCGCCCGCCTTCATACCGATGTAGTAGAGCCAGGAGGAGCCCCGGCGCGGTTCATCGATATCCAGGCGGGCGGGAACGACGTCGCTCTCGCTGAGCGCTTCAGCCATGGCTAGGCGCGGTCTTCCGCGCTGCTGCCGCGGCGGCGGATAAAGACGATCACGGCGATTCCCAGGATGACGACGACGGCGATCGAGACGATGAGGGCGGTGTTGGTTCCGCTCTCCTCGCTGGTGCCGGCTTCGGCAACATCGGCACCTATGGGAGTGGCGCTGTAGTAGCCCCACGGCCCGTTCTGGGAGGTGATCACGCCGCCCTCCGACGGCTGCGTGGTGAACGGTTCCCACTTGTCCGAGCGGTAGGCCTCAAGGCTGTTGGCGTAGAAGAGCACCTTGTTGACGGCGGAGTTGTAGATGATTTCCTGGGCCTGCTGGACCAGTTCGCTGCGCTTGTCCTGGTCCAGTTCGGCGTGCTGGGCGAGGTAGAGCTTGTCGAATTCCGGATCGCAGAGACTGTTCTCCGAGGTGGCGCCGGTGCCGTCCGCGTTGGGACGGGAGCTGCACTGGTTGATGGACAGCTGATAGTCCGGATCCGGGCCAATGCCCCAGCCGGTGAAGTACATGTCGAAGTTGCCGAAGGTCGAATCATCATTGACCTGGGCCGGAGCCTTCATTTCGGTGTTGATCTCAATGCCGATGGCCTTCATCCACGGACCGATGTAATCAGCCATCTGCTGGTGCGTGGGATCAGAGTTGCGCCCCATCAGGCGGAGCTTGAGGGGCTTGCCCTCCTTGTCCAGGCGGATGCCGTCGGGGCCCATGGCGTAACCGGCCTCGTCCAGGACCTTATTGGCTTCCTCGGGGTTGTAGGCCAGGGGCAGCTCGTCCGTGTCCCAGTGATAGAGCGGGTAGGTCATGGGAATCTCGCCCGTGGCCTCCTGGCCCAGGCCCTGCAGGACCTTTTCCAGCAGGGTGTTGCTGTCAATGCCCATGGCAATGGCCCGGCGCAGTTCCGGATCCTGCAGCGCCGGATTACCGTCCCCGAGCACTTCGTTGTCCACCGTGGTGGTGCCGGGGTTGATGGCGATGGCCTGGTAGCGGCGGCCGGTTCCGGCGTTGGTGGTGATGCCCGGCTGGTTCTCCAGCGCCTTGTACTGGACCGGGGTCAGTCCGCTGACAACGTCGATTTCCCCGGTCTTCAGGGCCTGCACGGCGGCGTCGCTGTTCTTGTAAGGGACCCAGGTGATGCCGTCCACTTTGGCCTTGCCCTGCCAGTAGTTGGGGTTGGCCTTCATGGTGACCCCTGCGGCTTTGTCATAACTGACCACTGTGAACGGGCCGGAGCCAACGGCATCCTTGTCATTCTCGAAGGCAGCCGGATCGCCCACCTCGGACCAGATGTGCTCAGGCATGATCGGCAGCTGGGTGCCGGGGTTGGAGGCCTGCGGCGCGCTGAGGGTGATGACCAGGGTTTCGTCATCCTCGGCCACCACCTGGGACACGCTGGTCAGGAGGGCGCCGTTGGCCTGCTTGAGCTCATCGTTGTTCTGGATGGCGCTGAAGGTCCAGGCGGCGTCATTGGCGGTGATGGGTTCGCCGTCGGACCATTTGCGGTCCGCGGGGATCTTGAACGTCCAGACGGTGCCGTCTTCGGAGGTCTCCCAGCTTTCGGCCATGCCCGGAATCTCTTCGTTCTGGTCCGGGCCGTAAGCCACCAGGTTCTGGTACTGCAGGGCCAGGATGTTGGAACTGGTCGCGAGGATGGCGAGGAACGGGTTGAGCGTGTCGATGTCGCCGGTCAGGGCCAGTTTCAGCGTGGAGCCGCTGGATTCATCCGCCGCATAGGCTGCCGGCGCGGCGGCCGGACCCGTGGTGAGGGCAAATGAACCGGTCACGGCGGCGCAGAGGATTCCGGCAGCTGCCGCGCGGCGCAGCAGAGGGCCGGATCCCCGGGGGCGCCCCCCGGCGGCAGGGTTTTTCTGTCTGAACTGCATAGCGTCCCCTTCATCCAGCTGTGGAGTGACAGGTACCCAAAGCGCTTCCCGCTGCCCTGTACCGATAGCGGGATCCGGCGGCAAAAACTGCGGACGAAACGGCCTGCGCCCTGTGAGCAGCACCACATTGGTGCACCCTGTGGGGACAGTGTAAGTAACTAACAGGGATATACCAACTGTTGCAAAACACTTTCGGAAAGAGCTGCGTCACCGTTATCGTTTCTCCAAAACTTAAGGAGCGTCCGTGCCCGTTGACCCCGCCCGGCTCTGTGCAGAACTGATTCGTTTCGACACCTCAAACTTCGGCGAGGGCAAGAGCAACGGGGAGCGGGGCGCGGCGGAATACGTCCTGAACCTGCTGACCACGGCGGGTTACGACGCCGCGCTGCTGGGGCCAGAACCGGACCGCAGCTCGGTGGTGGTGCGGGTTCCGGGCACGGACTCTTCCCTCCCCGGGCTGCTGGTCCACGCTCATCTGGACGTGGTGCCGGCCGAGCCCGAGCAGTGGAGCATGGACCCTTTTGCCGGCACTATCCGGGACGGTTACATATACGGCCGAGGCGCCGCAGACATGAAGGACATGGTGGCCATGACCCTGGCCACGCTGCTGAACTGGGCAGAGGAGGGGGTCCGTCCGAGGCGGGACATCGTGGTGGCTTTTGTGGCGGATGAGGAAGACAAGGGCGACTACGGCGCTCTCTGGCTGGCCGCGGAGCATCCGGAACTCTTCGCGGGCGTGGAAGCCGCAATCGGGGAATCCGGAGGCCATGCCACCCTTCTGGAGGCAGCGGACGGTTCTGAGGTCCGGCTCTATCCCATTGCCGCCGGCGAGCGGGGTACCCTCCACATCAGGGTCCGGGCGGAGGGCATTTCGGGCCACGGATCCCGCCCCGTTCCGGTCAACGCCGTACAGAACCTCATCAACGCCCTCCACCGCGTGGGCAGCTATTCCTGGCCGCTGGTCCTCACCCCGGTGGTCCGCCGGTACATCGAGGAGACGACGGCGGCACTGGGATTCTCCGCCGACCTGCGCTCGGATGCCGGCGTGGAAGCTGCCATCGCCGCCATGGGCGAAGCCGGAACGGTGGCCGGCGTGACGGTCCGCTGCTCCTCCACCCCCACGGTGCTGCGGGCCGGCTACAAGGTGAACGTGATCCCCGGGGTGGCGGAAGCCGACGTCGACATCCGCTGCCTTCCCGGCACCGAGGAGGAAACCCTGGCCACCGTTCGGGAGCTGCTGGGGGACGCAGTTACCACCACTTTCCTCTCGCACCAGCCGCCGGTGCAGTCGCCGGTCGACTCCCCGTGGTTCGAGGCAATGCGCGGGGCACTGCTCCGCCATGATCCGCAGGCCGTTGTGGTGCCCATGTGCATGGGCGGCGGAACGGATGCCAAGGCCTTTGCTCCGCTGGGAATCGACTGCTACGGGTTTGCGCCCCTGGCCACGGATCCGGAAGGGCGCAGCATCCAGGGCGTCCACGGAGTGGATGAACGGGTTCCGGTTGCCGCCGTGCAGGGAGGCCAGCAGATCCTTCAGGACTTCCTGACCGGCGTCTGAGCCGCTGCACGCCGGACCCGGCCGGCCCTCCGGCACGCGGAGCGCAGCGGGGTGTGCTTCCACCGACCGGCTGGCATAGAGTCTTCTGCAGTGACACGGGGTGCCGACAGGCTGAGATGAAACCCGTTGAACCTGATCTAGTTCGAACTAGCGAAGGGATGTCGCGGATGACTATTCGCCTGACACCGTTAACCGTTTCAACGCTCCTGGCGCGCCTGCGCGCCGAACCGCCGCTGGTGCAGTGCCTGACCAACGCCGTGGTAACAAACTTCACCGCCAACGTTTTGCTGGCCCTGGGCGCCGCGCCGGCCATGACTGACATTCCGGGAGAGGCCGGACCGTTCGCCCGGGTGGCCTCCGGCGTGCTGATCAACCTGGGCACTCCGCACGAGGAACAGCGCCGGGCGATGCTGGAAGCCGCCGCGGCGGCGAATGACGCCGGCACGCCTTGGGTGCTGGACCCGGTGGCGGTGGGCAGCCTTCCGGTGCGCACCGCTTTGGCGGCGGAACTGCTGGCCCTGCGGCCAACGGCTATCCGCGGCAACGCCTCCGAGATCATTGCGCTGGCGGGACTGGGCTCCGGCGGCCGCGGCGTCGACGCCACCGACGATCCCGAGAGCGCCCTGCCCGCAGCCGTTCTCCTGGCGGAAAAACACGGTTCCGTGGTCGCCGTATCGGGGCCCACGGACCTGGTCACGGACGGCACCGGCACGCTGCGGATCAGCAACGGAGATGCCCTGCTGACCCGGGTGACCGGCGGAGGCTGCGCGCTGGGGGCGGTCACGGCCGCCTTCCTCGCCGTGGCTGACGACGGCGGAGCGCTGGCGGCGGTTGCCGCCGCCACCGCCGCATACACAGTGGCTGCGGAACCCGCAGCCGAGGCCTCGGCCGGACCCGGAAGCTTCGCCGTCGGATTCCTTGATGCCCTGGCCGCCCTTAACGAGCAGGACCTGATGCAGCGGCTGGTTAGCGCATGAACGCCGGCGCGGCTGACATGTCCCGGTCCCGGGAGCGCATCCGCACCAGCGGCATTTACCTGGTGACGGACACCGCCCTGTGCGGGCCGCGCGGCGTCATCGACACCGTCCGGGCCGCGGTGGCCGGCGGGGTGGAGACGGTCCAGGTACGGGAAAAGGACGCCCCGGCCGCGGACTTCTACGCTTTGGTCCTCGCCGTCGCCGAAGCCGCAGGAGACCGCGCCACCGTGCTGGTGGATGACCGGGTGGACATCTACCTGGCGGCCCGGGCCGCCGGCGCACGCGTGCACGGAGTCCACGTGGGCCAAACGGACCTCCCCGCCGAGGTGGTGCGCACGCTCGTGGGCCCGGACGCCGTCGTCGGGCTGACCGCCAACACTCCCGGCCATCTGGACGCCCTCCGGGCGCTGCCGCCGGGAACCGTGGACTACCTTGGGGCCGGCGTCATCCGCCCCACCCGCACCAAACCGGACCACCCCGAGCCGCTGGGGGTTGCCGGATTTGCCGACTTTGCCGCCCGGACCCCGCTGCCGGTCGTGGCCATCGGCGGGATCGTCCGCGAAGACCTCGGCCCGCTGCGGGCCGCCGGTGCCACGGGCGCAGCAGTGGTTTCGGCGATCTGCGGGGCAGCCGATCCGCGGCAGGCGGCAGCGGAACTCGTCCGTGCCTGGCGTGCGGGGGCCCCGGCATGAGGGCCCGGATTCCGCGGATCCTGAGCATCGCCGGAACAGATCCCACCGGCGGCGCAGGTATCCAGGCGGATCTGAAATCCATTGCGGCCACCGGTGGATACGGCATGGCGGCAGTGACCGCCCTGGTTGCCCAGAACACCCGGGGCGTGCGGTCCGTGCACACCCCGCCCGCTGCCTTCCTGCGCGAACAGCTGGAGGCCGTGAGCGACGACGTCGGCATCGACGCCGTAAAGATCGGCATGCTCGGCAGCGCGGACGTGATTCAGACGGTGGACGATTGGCTGGCAGCACTGGAGGTTCCTGCGGTGGTGCTGGATCCGGTCATGATTGCCACCAGCGGTGACCGGCTGCTGGATCCCGGAGCCGAGGCCGCACTGCGGCAGCTGTTGCACCGGGTGGACCTGGTGACGCCGAACCTTCCCGAACTGGCGGTGCTCGTGCAGGAGCCCGTTGCTGAGTCATGGGAGCGGGCACTGGCACAGGGAGAGCAGCTTTCCGCCGCCTACGCAGTCAAAGTCCTGGTTAAGGGCGGTCACCTGGCGGGGGACAACTGTCCCGATGCCCTGGTGGATGCCGCGGCGGCACATCCCCTGGTGCTGGAGGTGCGGGCACCCCGGGTGGACACAGTCAACACGCACGGCACCGGCTGTTCGATGTCGGCGGCCATGGCCACGTATTACGCCCGGACGGGCCGGTGGGACCTGGCGTTGACGGCGACCAAGGACTGGCTGCAGGAAGCCCTGGCGTATGCGGATGAGCTCGACGTCGGCGCCGGCCACGGCCCGGTGCACCACTTCCACGGGATGTGGGCGCGGGGACTGGAGCCCGCCGGGCCGCAGGAATCCGTACAGGAACCGGTGCAGGCACCGGTGCCGGGGGTGGAACCGGCCGGGCCGCACACGGCCGCGCTGTGGGAGCAGACCGCTGCCGCACGGGCGGAAATCGACGGGCTGGATTTCGTGCGGGACCTGGGAAGCGGGGATCTGGACCGCAGTCTTTTCGATTCCTACCTCACCCAAGACGCGCTGTACCTCCGCGGCTACGCCCGGGCGCTCGCGCGGGCCAGTGAACTGGCCCCCAACCTCGCGGAACAGATTTTCTGGGCCAAGGCGGCCCACGATGCGCTGGCAGCGGAAATGGACCTGCACACCTGGTGGCTTCCCGAAACGGGAACGGCGGGGCAGGTCATCCCGCCGGGTCCCGTGACGAGCGGATATGTGGAGCACCTGCTCGGGCGCCTGAGCGGTGCCGGTCCGGACAGCAGCCGCGGGAACCTTGAATACGAACGGCTGGTCGGCGCCGTCCTCCCGTGTTTTTGGATCTATGCGGACGTGGGCACCCGGCTTGCGGAGGCCGGTCATTCCGGCCACCCGTACGCCGGTCATTCCGGCCACCCGTACGCCCGGTGGCTGGCCGCCTACAGCGCCCAAGCCTTTAGGGAGTCCACGGTTTCCGCCGTGCGGATCCTGGAAACCCTGCTTGAACGCAGCGCGGCCGACGCCCGGACGGTCATCTGCGAGGCGTTCAGGGAATCAACCCGCCGGGAGTATGAGTTTTTCGCCGCCGGCACGGCAGAATCGTAACCACGGCATCGGAGCGGGTGAAGGCGGACGTCTCCGCCGGGTACCCGCAAAAAACCGTTAGCCCGGCACCCCAAAGCGGCACCACAACAGAAACGAGAGCACCATGGCGAAGAAAATCACTGACCTCACCGCGCAGCAGAAGAAGATGGTGGGTGTTTCCGCGACCGTGCAGTTTGCACTCGCCGGCCTGGCCCTGGCCGATATCTGGCGCCGTCCCGCGTCTGAGGTCCGCGGCTCCCGCGCACTCTGGTCCGCTGCCTGCGCCGTGAACTTCATTGGCCCGCTGTCCTACTTCATCTTCGGTCGGCGCAAGTAGGCGTGGCAGCAGCACCCCGCCGCAAGGCCGGAACCGGTAAGACCAGCACCGGAAAGACCCGGGCCCCCGCACTGGACCCGGTCCGCCTGGACGGGCTGGAAGAGGCGCAGGCACCGGACAGCCCCGGCACCTTTGAAGGGCTGCACTTTGACGGGGTCTCCTTTGACGGCACCGACCTGCAGGGCAGCACTTTCCTGGAATGTGAGTTCAGCGCGGTCTCCATGACGGACACCGGACTGCGCGGCGCCCGGTTCCTGGAGTGCAGGTCCGCCGGCCTCTACGCACCGGTGTTCCGCGCGCCGCGGGCGACGTTCCGTGACGTGGTCCTGGAAGGCAGCCGGCTCGGCTCCGCAGAGCTGTATGACAACGGCTGGAACTCGGTCCATGTGGACGGCGGGAAGCTGGACTACGTGAACCTGCGCAGCTCCCGGCTGACGGACGTCCTCTTCACCGGCTGCACCATCGAGGAACTGGATCTGGACGGCGTCCATGCCGTCCGCGTTGCATTCCGCGACTGCCGCATCGGCGCCCTGAACCTCTCCGGCGCAGTGCTGCAGGACGTTGACCTGCGCAGCACCGAGTTCCGGTCCGTCACGCACCTGCCGGGCCTGAGCGGAGCCACCGTGGATGACGGGCAGCTGATGATGCTGGCGCCGCTGCTGGCGGCCAACCTCGGCCTGCGCGTGGAGGGCTGAGTCAGTTCTCCTCGGCCAGTTTCGCGGCGTTCTTGATGATGTTCTTGGCCATGGACGGGAAGATCAGGCCGTGGAACGGGGCAATCAGCCACCAGTACAGCTTCCCGCCCAGGCCCTTGGGGAAGTAGATGGCGCGCTGCCGGTACAGGCTGCCGTCGCCGTCGGGATCCACCCGCAGCTCCAGCCAGGCCTTGCCCGGCACCCGCATTTCCGCCCGCAGCCGCAGCAGGCTGCCGCGCTCCAGCACTTCCACCCGCCACCAGTCCACCACGTCACCGGTGAACAGGGTGGTGGGGTTGCGGCGGCCGCGGGTCAGTCCGGCTCCGCCCACGGTCTTGTCCAGCACGCCGCGGATGGCCCAAGCCATCGGCAGCGAATACCAGCCGTTCTTTCCGCCGATCCCCTCGATCACCTTCCAGACATATTCGGGAGCAACGGAGGAACGGCGCTGGCGGGAATCCACGTATACAGTCTGACCGGCCCAGTCCGGGTCACTGGGCAGCGGCGACGAGGCCTCGTCCGCCGACGGCGACGCGCTTGCCCAGGTGGTTTCCACTTCGCCGCGCTTTTCCTTGCCCAGCGCGCGCTTGACGGCCGCGTGGTAACCGGTGAGGCCGCCGTCGGGCTCCGGCAGATACTGGTCAATGTCGTGTTCCTTGGACACGGCGTCATGCTGCAGCGATTCCACCAGCGGCAGCGACATGGACCGCGGAATCGGAGTCACCAGCGCTACCCACATGCCCGCCAGCCGGGGCGCGGGCAGCGGCAGCGCGTAGATCCGCCGCCGCGGCAGCCCGGCCTCCTCGGCATAGCCGTTCATGATCTCCGCGTAGGTCAAAACCTCGCGCGAGCCAATGTCGAAGGTGCGGTTCACGTCCGCGGGGAGGTCGACGGCGCGGACCAGATAGTGCAGGACGTCCCGGATGGCGATGGGTTCGATCCGGCGGCGCACCCAGCTTGGCGCCGGCATGACCGGCAGGGTTTCGGTCAGGTGGCGGATCATCTCGAACGACGCCGATCCGGATCCGATCACCACGCCAGCCTGATAAACGACGGCGGGAACCTTGCCCTCAAGGAGGATCCGCCCCACCTCCGTGCGCGAACGCATATGGGGGGACAGTTCACCCTCCGGATGCAGGCCGCCCAGATACACGATCCGCTGCACGCCGGACTCCGCTGCGGCGTCCGCCACCAGATGGGCGATCTGCTGCTCCTGGTCCGCAAATCCCTTGCCCGAGGCCATGGAATGCACCAGGAAGTACACGGTGTCCATGCCTTGCATGGCCCCGGCTACAGAATCCTTGTCCGTCAGGTCGCCCTGCACGATCTCGACGTCGTCGTGCCACGGCACATCGTGCAGTTTCTCCGGGGAGCGCACCAGGACGCGGACCTTGTGGCCGTCCTGCAGCAGCAGCGGAACCAGCCGCCCGCCAATGTAACCCGTGGCGCCCGTTACCAAAACCCGCTGTGACTCAGTCATTTTTCCAACTTACACAGTTCTTCGGCCGCTGAGCAGGGGCGCCGGAACGCCCTTGGCGTAATCTGCACACCGGGCCGAAAAATACTGGAATTAGACTGCCGCTCCCGGTAAGACTAGGGACCATGGCGAGCAGCGGAGCGGGTCTGAAACAGCAGGAAACCGTGAACGTGGACGGCCACCGCCTGCGCCTGACCAATCTGGACAAGGTCCTGTATCCGGAAACCGGTACCACCAAGGCCGACGTCCTGTCCTACTACGCCGCCGTCGCCGAGGCTTTGCTGCCGCACTCCCGCGACCGTCCGGCCACCCGCAAACGCTGGGTCCACGGCGTCGGGGTCCCCGGGGATCCCGGGCAGGTGTTTTTCCAGAAGAACATCGAGACTTCGGCTCCCACCTGGGTGAAGCGGTTTCCCATTGAGCACAAGAGCGGCACCAACATTTATCCGCTGGTCAACGACCTGGCGACCCTGACCTGGCTGGCGCAGAGCGCGGCCCTGGAAATCCATGTGCCGCAGTGGCGCTTTGGCCCGCGCGGCAAGATCAACAACCCGGACCGGCTGGTCCTGGATCTGGATCCGGGGGAGGGCGTGGACCTGGCGCAGTGCGCCGAGGTGGCCCGTCTGGCCCGGGACATCCTGGCGGACATGGGCCTGGACGCGCGCCCGGTCACCAGCGGATCCAAAGGCATCCACCTGTACGCAGCCCTGGACGGGAAACAGACCTCGGACGAGGTCAGCGCCGTCGCGCACGAACTGGCCCGGGCGCTGGAAGCCGACCACCGGGACCTGATCGTGTCCGACATGAAGAAATCCCTGCGCACCGGCAAGGTCCTGTTGGACTGGAGCCAGAACAACGGCAATAAAACCACCATCTGCCCCTACTCGCTGCGCGGCAGGTTCACGCCCACGGTGGCGGCCCCGCGCACCTGGGAGGAACTGGAGGATCCGGATCTCGCGCAGCTGGACTATGAACAGGTGATGCAGCGGCTGGTCGAGGACGGGGATCCGCTGGCCGGGCTGGAGGCGGGCGGCGGGGAGCTGGCCGCCGAGGCGCTCGAGGAAGCCGCGGACAGCGCCGGAACCGCTGGCGGGACAGCGGACCGGCTCAGCAAATACCGCAGCATGCGCGACGCCGCCAAAACGCCGGAGCCCGTTCCGGCGGAGCCGGCAGTGCCGTCCGAGGGCAACAGTTTTGTGATCCAGGAACACCATGCCCGGCGGCTGCACTGGGACTTTCGGCTGGAGCACGACGGCGTCCTGGTCTCCTGGGCGCTGCCCAAAGGGCCTCCGGATTCCCCCAACCAAAACCATCTGGCGGTGCAGACCGAGGATCATCCGCTGGATTACGGCACCTTTGCGGGGACCATCCCCAAAGGCGAATACGGCGCCGGCGAGGTGCGGATCTGGGACCACGGAACCTACGAGCGGGAAAAATGGCGCGACGGCAAGGAGGTCATTGCCGTGCTGCACGGCCAGCCCGACGGCGGCCTTGCCTCCGAGGGCAGCGCGGACCGCCGCTTTGCCCTGATCCACACCGGCGGCAAGGGAGGCAAAGGCGGAGACAACAACTGGCTGATCCATTTGATGAAGCACCAGCCCGCGCCCGCGGACAAAGTCGACAAGACGGACACGACAGGCAAGGGATCGGGCACCGCTGAGGCCAAGGCTGACCAATCGGCGAAGAAGACCGACGTGGCGGAGGAGGCACAGTCGCCTGCTGACACTGTGGCAGCCGCGGCCGCAGCACCTGCTCCCGCAGCCAAGGCACTGCCGGACACCGCCGGCATTGCCCAAGCCGTGGCTGCGGATGCCGGGGAACACGGCATGCCCGCGGTGGAACCGATGCTTGCCACGCCCGGCACCCGGGCTGACGTGAACGATGACGATGAATGGGCCTTCGAGATGAAATGGGACGGCGTCCGCGCGATAGCGGACGTGACGCCGGAGGGAACCCGGCTGATCAGCCGCAACGGCAACGACATGACAGCCGCCTATCCCGAACTGCAGGAACTGGGGCGGCACCTCAACGGTGAACGTGCCGTCCTGGACGGGGAAATCGTGGCGATCAACAAGGCCGGCCGGCCGGACTTTGGGCTGCTCCAGCCGCGCATGCACCTGACGAAGAGGCGGGACATTGAAGCCGCCGCGGCCCGCACGCCGGTGCATCTGATGATTTTTGACCTGCTCTGGCTGGATGGAAACTCGCTGATGGACCTGCCCTACACGCAGCGGCGGGAGATCCTGGAATCCGCAGTCGAGCCCGGCGGGGACGACGGCCACGTCCAGGTGCCGCCGGCGCTGGAGATGTCCATGGAGCAGGCAGTGGAAGCGAGCAAGGAACTCGGCCTGGAAGGAGTGATGGCCAAACGCCGAACCGGCACCTACTCGCCCGGACGGCGCTCGCGGAGCTGGATCAAGCTGAAGAACTCTTTCACCCAGGAAGTGGTCATTGTGGGCTGGCGCCCCGGCAAGGGAAACCGGGCTTCCAAAATCGGCTCTCTGCTGGTGGCTGTTCCGGACGGGCATGACCTGTCCTACATTGGCCGGGTGGGCTCCGGGCTGAGCGAAAAAGACCTGGCCCTGGTGGGCGGAAGACTCAAGAAACTGGCCCGCAAGACCCCTCCGCTGGAGGGGGTTCCGGCGGCCGACGCCTCCGATGCGCAGTGGGTTCGGCCCGTTCTGGTGGGCGAAGTGACCTACTCGGAGCGGACAGCCACCGGCAAGCTGCGCCACCCGGCCTGGCGCGGACTGCGCCCGGACAAGAAGCCCTCCGACGTCGTCGTCGAAACCCCCTGACCCGCAACCCTGACCACCCTCAGTCGTTCCCAAGCCCAGGAGGCACTGCATGACTGCTGTACCCGTTGCACCGGACCAACCGCTCAGCGACACCCTGCGGGACGTGGACACCTGGTGGCGAGCCGCCAATTATCTTTCCGCCGGGCAGATCTACCTGCGGGACAATCCGCTGCTGCGCCGCCCGCTGGAGAATAAGGACGTCAAGGCGCGGCTGCTGGGCCATTGGGGCACCACCCCCGGATTGAACTTCATCTACGCGCACCTGAACCGGTTCATCAAGGAACAGCAGCGCGAGGTCATCTTCATTACCGGACCCGGCCACGGCGGTCCCGCCAATGTTGCCAACGCCTGGCTGGAAGGAACCTATTCGGAGATTTACAGCCACGTTGGCCGGGAC
The DNA here is from genome assembly GCF_058269275.1 of Arthrobacter sp. TJ-178. Taxonomy (NCBI): domain Bacteria; kingdom Bacillati; phylum Actinomycetota; class Actinomycetes; order Micrococcales; family Micrococcaceae; genus Arthrobacter; species Arthrobacter sp. TJ-178. The sequence goes on from NZ_JBZCNK010000001.1 coordinate 1,161,945, forward strand.
GGCGACGGCCTGGCGGCCCTGTTCAAGCAGTTCTCCTACCCCGGCGGCATTCCCAGCCATGCGGCGCCCGAGACTCCCGGTTCCATCCACGAGGGCGGCGAGCTGGGGTATTCGCTGGCCCACGCCTACGGTGCCGTGTTCGACAACCCGAACCTGATTGCGGCCACGGTGATCGGCGACGGCGAGGCCGAAACCGGGCCGCTGGCCGCCAGCTGGCACTCCAACAGCTTCCTGGATCCGGCCGTGGACGGTGCGGTGCTGCCGATCCTGCACCTGAACGGTTACAAAATCGCCAACCCCACCATCCTCTCGCGCATGCCCGAGGAGCAGCTGGTGAAGCTGATGGAAGGCTACGGCTACCACCCCCACCTGGTGAGCGTGGAGGATTCGGCGTCGACGGCGCAGGCACACGCCGATTTTGCCGAAGCGCTGGCCGCCTGCCTGGCCGAAATCGACGAGATCCAGGCCCCGTACCGAAACGGTGAACGGGTGGCCGTGCCTGCCGACGCCCCGGATGCCGCCGCCTCCCGTGAAACGCGGAACGAACACGCTCCGCGCTGGCCCATGATCATCTTGCGCTCGCCCAAGGGCTGGACCGGACCCGCCGTGGTGGACGGACTGCAGGTGGAGGGCACCTGGCGCGCCCATCAGGTCCCGCTGTCCGGCATCCATGAAAACCCCGAGCACCTGGCGCAGCTGGAAGAGTGGATGCGCTCCTACCGCCCGGAAGAACTGTTCGACGACGCCGGCCGGCTGCGGCCCGAAATTGCCGCACTGGCCCCGGAAGGCAACGCCCGGATGAGTGCCACTCCGTACGCCAACGGCGGCCGGCTGCTGCAGGACCTCAAACTTCCGGCCTACACAGAGCACGCCGTGGACGTGGAAAACCCCGGAACCAAGCGGATCTCACCCATGATCACCGCCGGTGAATACCTGCGCGACGTCATTTCACTGAACCCGTCCAACTTCCGCATTTTCGGCCCGGATGAGACAGCATCCAACCGGCTGCAGGCCGTCTACGAGGTCACGGACAAAGCCTGGCAGCAGCGCATCGAGGAGATTGACGAGCATCTGGCCCGCAGCGGCCGGGTGGCCGAAGTCCTCTCCGAGCACCTGTGCGAAGGCTGGCTGGAGGGCTACCTGCTCACCGGCCGGCACGGCGTCTTTAACTGCTACGAAGCCTTTGTCCACATTGTGGATTCCATGTTCAACCAGCACGCCAAATGGCTTAAAGTCAGCCGCAACCTGTCCTGGCGGCAGCCCGTCGCCTCGCTGAATTACCTGCTCTCCAGCCACGTCTGGCAGCAGGACCACAACGGCTTCTCGCACCAGGATCCCGGTTTCATTGACCACGTGGTGAACAAGAAGGCCGAAGTCATCCGCGTGTACCTGCCGCCGGACGTCAACACCATGCTGGCCGTCACCGAACACATTTTGGGCACCCGGGACCGGGTGAACGTGGTGGTGTCCGGCAAACAGCCCACCCCGGCCTGGTTGAATCCGCAGGACGCCCGGCTGCATGTGGAGCGGGGTGTCGGCATCTGGGACTTCGCCGGCAGCGAAACCGGGGGACCGGGCGAAAAGTCCGATCCCGACGTCGTACTGGCCTGCGCCGGCGACGTGCCCACCCTGGAAACCGTGGCCGCGGCCGGACTGCTGAAGAAGCAGCTGCCGGACCTGAAAATCCGGGTGGTGAACGTGGTGGACCTGATGCGGCTCCAGGACCCCGGAGAGCACCCGCACGGGCTCTCTGACAGGGATTTTGACACCCTGTTCACCAAAGACCGCCCCGTGATTTTCGCCTATCACGGCTATCCGTGGCTGATTCACCGGCTCACCTACCGGCGGAACAACCACGCCAACCTGCACGTGCGCGGATACAAGGAAGAGGGCACCACCACCACGCCGTTTGACATGGCGATGCTCAACCAGATCGACCGTTTCCAGTTGGCCATGGACGTGCTGGACCGGGTAGCGTCACTGGGATCAACGCAGGCCGGTTTCCGGCAGTGGCTCCAGGACGAACGGGCCCGCTGCCGGCAATACACTCGGGACGAAGGGCAGGATCCGCCGTATATTACGGGCTGGGAACTGCAGGAAGCTTCCGAACACACCGCGGACTGAGCCTGCGGGTACGTACGATCCATCTATCGAAGGAGAGTTCATTGACCACTGATCAGACGAGCATTGTTGTCTCGCGAATCATCGACGCTTCAGCCGCAGACATCTTCAACCTGCTGTCCAACCCCCAGCGCCACCACGAGCTGGACGGCTCGGGCATGGTGGTTTCGGACGAGAAGACCGACCGCATCACCGCATCCGGCCAGGTTTTCACCATGAACATGAACAATGAAAAAATGGGTGACTACCAGACGGAAAACCACGTCACCGGGTATGACCACAACAAGCTCCTTGCCTGGCAGACGGCTCCGGCCGGCACCGAGCCCAAGGGGTGGCAGTGGGTTTGGGAACTCGAGCCGCAGGGCGCGGATTCCACCGAGGTCACGCTGACCTACGACTGGTCCCACGTCACCGACAAGGAGACCCTCAAGCAGGTGTCCTTCCCGATGGTGTCCAAGGACGAGCTGGAGCAGTCCCTGAACATGCTGGCTGCCGGAGTTTCCGGAGCCTAGTTCGTTTCACCGCAGAACGACGGCGGCCGGTTCCCTTCACGGAGAAGGGAACCGGCCGCCGTCGTTTTGTGCTGCGAGCTGCTTAGACCGCCGACCAGCCGCCGTCGGAGGGCAGGATGGCACCGTTGATGTTCACGCCGTCGTCGCTGAGCAGGAACGTGATGGACGCTGCGAGGTCCTCCGCCGAGGCCAGGCCCGGGATGTTCACGCGCGCAGGGGAAAGCCGCGCCTCGCCGTACTCGCTGGTCTTGCCGCCCATCGGGATGCCGGTGGCCACACCGCCCGGAGCCACAGCGTTTACTCGTATGCCTTCACGGGCATACATGAACGCGGTGCTGCGGGTAATGCCCACAACGGCGTGCTTGGAGGCGGTGTAGGCAACGCCGGACGCTGAGCCGCGCAGGCCCGCCTCGGAAGTGACGTTCACAATGGAGCCCTTGCCGGCGGCCAGCATGCCCGGCAGCACGGCGCGGGTCAGGCGCACCAGGCCGTCCACGTTGACCGCGAAGATCTTCTGCCACATGGCGTCGGTGACCTCATGCAGCGGGGAGAAGTCATCGTTGATGCCGGCCACGTTGGCCAGGCCGTGGACACTCTCGCCCGCGGCGGCCACAATGCGGTCCACGGCGGAGAGATCGGTGAGGTCGGCTGCCACGGGAACCACTGACTCGCCAAGTTCTTCGGCGAGGTTGGTGATCCGGTCCTCGGCGATGTCGACGGCGATGACCCGTCCGCCTTCACGGACGATCCGGCCGGCGGTGGCACGCCCAATGCCCGAACCCGCGCCCGTGACAATAACGGTGCGGCCTTCAAAGCGGCCCGGAACGGTGGGGAGCACGGCGGCTTCGGTTTCCGGCATTACCCCGCCGTTGGCGGCCTTCACGAGTTCGTCCACCGCGGCCTGCGGGAACTGTCCCTGGCTCAGGTCCACGAGCTGCTGCAGCTTCAGGGTCAGCGCCGGGCCCAAGGTGGACTCGTCGCTGCCGGCGGCCGCGAGCATGCCGCGGATGGCGGGTCCGCCTGCCGGGTGGTCAAGCCACTGCTGGACGGTGTTCTGGGCGGTGATGGGCTGGTTGGCCACGAGCCGGTCCTTTCGGTCGGAAAGCGGCCGTGGATCTGCGGCCGCTGGTTCACCGGCAGCTATCCCGTGGAGGTTACACGTGTAAGTTGCCTGTATCGTCAGAATACCGGAGAAATCCGGAAGACATAAGCCCCGCACATTCCGGGGCGGATTACCCGGGAATTGCGCCGGGGAAGACGGTGAAAGGTGCGCAGCGGGTGGATCGCAGGGTTACGTCGAGCGACGTCGCGCAGGCAGCGGGAGTTTCCCGCGCCACTGTCAGCTATGTGCTGAACGGCAACACGGGACAGAGCATTTCCGCTGCCACCCGGGGCCGGGTCCTGGCTGCGGCCCGGGCTCTGGGCTACACGCCGTCGACCGCCGCCCGCACCCTGCGCCGGGGCCGCAGCGACCTGGTGCTGATGCTGCTGCCGCCCGAGCCGCTGGGCCGGGCGCTGGCCATGATCATTGACGCCGCCTCCGAGCAGCTGGAACGCCACGGGCTGCGGCTGATCGCACACCGGCTGCCCCCGCAGGGCGGAGCCGTGTCCCTGGTGCATTCACTCACCCCCGCCGGCCTGATCCTCACTACCCCGCTGGAGGAGACTGAACTGGCTGCCCTGCGCTCCAGCGGCCTGCCTGTCGCATCGCTGCAGGAAACGCTGGCTAATCCGCTCGATCCGGACCTCGGCATCGGTGCGCTGCAGGTGCAGCATTTGGCCGCGGCGGGGCATCAGCGCATAGGTGTGGCAGTCCCGCCGGAGGCGGGCTACGCGTGGCGTGTGCAGATCCGGCTGGCGGCCATCACGGATGCGTGTGCCCGGCTTCGGCTGCCGCCGCCGGTGATTGAGTACCTGCGGCTGGACGCTGAGGAGGCTGCCGCCGTCGTCGGCCGCTGGCTGGACGGACCCGCCCCGGTTACCGCGGCCTGCGCCTTTGATGATGACCATGCCTTTGCGCTGCTGGCCGGGCTGGCGGCGCACGGCCGCCATGCGCCGCGGGACCTCGCCGTTATTGGCGCCGAAGACGTTCCGCTGGCCTCACTCGCTGTACCCCCGCTGACCACCGTTCGGGTGGACTCGGCCACACTCGGGGAGCGCTTCGCCCGGATGGTGCTGGTGCAAACGGTCGACGGCAGCGGGACCCGCAATGGCGCCGCGAACAGTGCCGCCCCGGCTGACGGGCCGGCGGAATCCGATACACTCCCGCCGGTCAGCCTGATCCGGCGTGCCTCGGCCTAAAGCCCGGGCTGCGTCAGCGGAAAGGCCAATCGGCGACCGCCTGCTCAATGGCACGCCGGGTTGCTGCGGGCACACGTTCCACCAGCTCGATCACCGGTTCCGTGCGGGTGCCGGAAGTCCGGGAAAGCCGCCAGCTTCCCACCACCACGCCGTCCACCAGCACCGCGGGGCGGAAGACGCCGTTCCGGCCGGGCACCAGCGCCTCGAGCATCGTGTCACTGGCCACCAGGGACCGGTCCGCATAGCCGAGGATCCACTCATCGAAGCCCGGAACGAGCACCACACCGGTTCCTTGCCCGTCGTGCGCCTCCGGCGGTTCACCGATAATCCAGGCGGGCCGGCCCTCCACCTCCACATCCATGAGGTCCTCCACTGCGGAGGCTGCAGGCCGCAGCACTGCCAGGGGGAGCTTGGTCCACCAAGCCAGGTCCGCCTCGGTCACGGGCCCCCGGGTTCTGACAAAGCTCCGCACGATCTCCGTCAGGGCAGCCTCGGGATCCGCGGGCGGCAGCAGCGGGGAGAGGGTGAGGAGCTGTTCGGTGCCCTCCGGTGCGAACGAACCCCAGTGGGCGTCTCCGGCCACCGAGAAATGCATGAGCAGGTGGTACCCCGGCCCGCCCGCGGTGGGGATGCCGGCTGCGTCCCACAGGGCAAGAGCCTCGGACCTGCGCAGCGGACGTTCCTCCAGGGCGGCCAGCAGCACGTCCCGGGCACGGGCGATCGTGCGGTCATCCAGTCCGAGTCCTTCCCGGCGCCGGGCCGTCGCCCGATGGATGCGCGCCGCGGTGAAGTACAGAAGCGAGGCCAGATACTCCGGCGTCGTGGCAAACAGGGTGCCCCGCATCGGCCACCCCCGCACCAGGGCGCCGTCGTCGAACGCAGCGCGGACGTCCCGAACCGTGGTTCCCGGAGCCGATCGAATCGCGACGGCCCGCAGGACCGCCGGCAGATCCTGCCCCTGCAGGGCGACGGCGCGGTCCACGACGTCGGCCGGCGGCAGATCGGAGCCGCCCAGCAGCTGGGAGTGCCACCGCATCCGCCGTGCTTCCTCGGCGCTGAGTTGGAGAACCATTCCGTCACCGTAAGCGGGACCGCGCGCCACGGCAAGGAGCGCGGGAAACCCTCCGTTTTGGGATTTTCCGGGCGTTTTGGGAAATTCCGGCCGGTCCGCCCCGTCCGGGATTTCCCGAAACGACCGGGATTCCCCCAAACCAGCTTTAGGCGTTCTCTTCCCGTGCCCGGAAGAGCTGCATCTGCCGGTAGCGCCGGCCCAGGGATTCCCGCCGGGGTTTGACCGGGGCATCCTCGGGCTCCGCCGTCAGATCGATGTGTTTCTTGCCGAAGCGCCACAGCAGCAGGTCATCGAGCAGCCGGTCAGGTCCGGGGGAGTACCGGTGGTCCAGGGCCTTGCGGACCTTGGTGACGACGTCGGCCTGCAGCAGTCCGGCCAGGTCCATGGTGGTCTTCATGCCGTGCGCGGCCAAGAGCTCGCTGGCCCAGCCCCAGTCATCCCCGGTCTTCCGGTTCACATGGGGCAGCAGGGTCATCCACACGTCCCGGATCCGGTTCGGTGTCAGCGGAGCGCTGCCCTCCCCGTCCTCGTCCCAGAATCCGGTGACGGTTTCATAGCGCTCATGCAGTTCGGCAAACGCGGTCTCCACGGTTTCCAGCATGGCCGCCGTGGCAGTGAACTGGCGGTCAAAGTACGGGCTCCAGGCCCGCGGATCTCCGGCCTTGAAGCGGATGTCATGCTCAATTTCCGACCAGGCATGAGCGAGGACCGTGCGGATCTGCACTTCAAACTGGTAGCTTCCGTTGGGACGCTGATCCGGGTCCAGCAGCTTGTGGTACTCCCGAACGGTCTCATTCTGGATGGTGCGCAGGACCAGATGCCGGCTCGAATAACCGTAAGTGCCGGATTCAATGGAGCCGATGTCCTTCTCCCGGTCTCCGCGGCAGTCAAACTCTGCCCGCTGGCGCTTGATCAGGTTGGCAGCTTCATCCACCTCGTGCGGCAGCGTCACGATCACGCGCAGGCCCACCAGGTCGATGAGGTTGCGCAGCGGATCGGGGAACAGCAGCGTGGGCAGATCCTCGGGGTTTTCGGAGGGCAGGGTGCGGGAGGCCTTGTCCCGGAAGGACTCCACGGTTTTAGTCCGCGAGGCCACAAACAGCGGACGCACGGGACTGTCCGTGAAGATGTGCCGCAGGCTCTCCTCCATCTCCCGGGTGAGCTGTTCCAAGGCAGGGCGGACCCGTGCAAATTCATCCGTGCTCGCCTGGACCACCGGACGCAGCCGGTCATCAAGGCTGTCCCACGCGCCCATACAAAAAACCCCATTCCCCAACGTTTGGATGTGCCGCGCCCGCGTCCGGTGCGCCGGACGCTAGGCTCACTACCACATTAGGCCAGATCAAGGAGAGCAACCGATGCCGTGTAATACGCTTCGCATTCCGTACGGCCCGGACCCGGAACAGTACGCCGAACTCACACTGCCGCAGGAGCACGGGCACGACGGCGTGGTGGTCATCATCCACGGCGGCTACTGGCGCGCCCGCTACACCGCGGAGCTGGGCCGGCCCGAAGCAGAGGACCTCGCAGCCCGCGGCTTCGCCTGCTGGAACCTGGAATACCGGCGGGCCGGCAACGGCGGCGGATGGCCGGAGACCTTCGAGGACATCAGCGCCGGTATCGATGCGCTGGGACCCGCAGCCCGGGAGCACGGGCTGGACCTCTCCCGCGTCACCGTGCTCGGGCATTCCGCCGGCGGGCATCTGGCCGTCTGGGCCGCGGGCCGCAGCGGCGCCGCGGTCCCCGTCACCGCCGTCGTCAGCCAGGCCGGCGTGCTGAACCTGGCCGAAGCACGGGATCTGTTCCTCAGCGACGGCGCGGTGCGGAACTTCCTCGGGTCCTCCCCGGAAGAAGACCCGCACCGGTACCGCAGCGCGGATCCGATGTTCCGGCTTCCGCTGCCGGTGCCCGTTATCGCCCTGCACGGCGACGCCGACGCCCACGTTCCGCTGAGCCAGTCCGCCGGGTTCGTGCAGGCCGCGAAGGACAGCGGTTCGCCGGCCGAGCTGCGGATGGTTTCCGGCGACCACTTCGCCCTGATCACGCCGGGCACCCCGGCCTGGGCCGCCGTCGTCGAAGCGGTGACTGAGGCGGCTGAAGTGCCGCTGTTTTAAGGAAACCCGGCGGCTGCTCTGTTAGGTTGAGCCTGTGCTCACAGTAATTGGCGAAGCCCTCGTGGACGAGGTTCTCAGCGATACCACCCCCAAACGATCCCATCCCGGCGGCAGCCCGCTTAACGTGGCAGTAGGCGTTGCCCGGCTGGGCCGTCCGGTCCAGTTTGTGGGCCGCTACGGCACCGACGAGTACGGACTGCTGATCCAGGAACACCTGCGCGCCAACTCCGTGCTGACTCCGCTGCCGCAGGATGATCTGCCCACCAGCGTGGCCACCGCCGTCCTGGATCCTGCCGGGGGTGCCCGCTACACCTTTGACCTTCAGTGGCAGCTGCCCTCCCTGGCCGAAGCGCTCCCGCAGCTGCTGGACGGCACCACTCTGCTGCACACCGGCTCCATTGCCGCCATGCTCAGCCCCGGCGCGGACGCCGTGCTGCACGCTGTGGAACGGGCGCGGCCCACGGCCACCATTACCTACGACCCCAACTGCCGGCCCTCGATCATCACCGATGTGGCCTATGCCAGGGAACAGGCGGAGAAATTTGTGGCCCTGGCGGACGTCGTCAAAGCCTCCGACGAGGACCTCGCCTGGCTGTATCCCCAGGACAGCCCGCAGGACGCCGCGCGGCGCTGGCTGGCCATGGGCCCGGCAATTGTTGCCGTCACCAGCGGCTCCAAGGGGGCCTGGGCTGTGACCGCCGCCGGAGAAGCCTCCGCGTCCGTCCCGCCGGTTACCGTCGTGGATACCGTGGGAGCCGGGGATTCGTTTATGTCCGCCATGCTCGTTTCGCTGATGGATCTGGAACTCGACGGCGGTGCCCGCCGTCCCGAGCTGGCCCGGATTGGTGCCGCAGATCTGGACGCCGTGCTGAATTTCGCTGTCCGGGCCTCCGCCGTCACGGTTTCCCGGGCCGGGGCCAACCCTCCGTCACGCGCCGAACTTTCCTGATTCCGGGCGCCCTTCCACTTCAAAGGAGATCATCATGCAGGATTACGATCCGTACGAAGCACTTCCTTCCGTGCCGGCCTTCACGGTAACCAGTGAGGACTTTGGGAACATGGAACCGTTTGCCGCGGCGCAGTACAGCGGAAAAATGGGCATTCCCGGTGGACAAGACGCCTCTCCGCAGCTGAGCTGGTCCGGCGCTCCGGAGGGGACCAAGAGCTTCGCCGTGACCATGTTTGATCCGGACGCGCCCACGGCCAGCGGTTTCTGGCACTGGGCCGCCTTCAACATTCCGGCTTCCACCACGTCGCTGCCCGGCAATGCCGCCAACGCGGATGAACTGCCCCGGGGCACTGTGCAGCTGCGGAACGACGCCGGGTTTGCCGGTTTTGTGGGCGCGGCACCGCCCCCCGGCCACGGCCCGCACCGTTACATGGTGGTGGTGCACGCCGTCGACGTGGAGACCCTGGATGTTCCCGCCGACGCCGCCCCCGCCTACCTGGGCTTCAACCTGTTCACCCACACCCTGGCGCGGGCCCGCATTGTGGGCCTGGCCGAGGTGGCCGCGGCCTGAGCCGGTGCCGCAGCCGGTCTTCCGGTGCGGATAGGCTGGAAGCCTGCGCAACTGCGCGAAACCACAGCGAATGAACGAGGTGCCGGGTGCGTCTGGTGGCAAGTGACCTGGACGGGACCATCGTGGGTCCGGACAACAGGATCAGTGACCGGACCGTGCGTGCCTTCCGGGACTGCGCGGACGCGGGAATCGACATCGTTTTTGTCACCGGACGGCCGCCGCGCTGGTTGAAACCGCTCTCGGAGGCCCTGGGCCACGCGGGCACCGTCATCTGCTCCAACGGGGCTATCACCTATGACCTGGGCGCCGAGCGGCTGATCAAAGCTCAGGCCATGTCCCTGCCGGACCTCTTTTCCGCGGCTGAGATCATCCGGGAACTGTATCCGGCGGTCCGGTTCGCGGCCGAGACCGTGGACGGCTTCCATCTGGGCCCGGGATTCGTGGAAGCCGGTTCCGAAGAGCTGCCGGGAGCTGCCACCCCCGCTCCGCTGGAATCCAGCCTCACCGAAGCGGACACCGTGGTGAAATTCCTGGCCCGGGTGGACGGCACTTCACCGGATGATTTCCTGCAGCGGGTCCGGCCCGCGGTGGCGCACCTGGTGTCCACCACACACTCCGCCCCCGCCGTCGCACTGCTGGAAATGTCCCTGCACGGCCTGAATAAGGCGGTCACGCTGGCCGACTACGCTGCGTCCCGGGACATTGATTCCGCAGATGTGGTGGCCTTCGGCGACATGCCCAATGACGTGCAGATGCTGCAGTGGGCCGGCTGCGGATACGCGATGGCCTCCGGCCACCCCGAGGCGCGGGCCGCAGCGGACAGGGTGGCTCCGGCATTTGCGGACGACGGCGTCGCGCAGGTCCTGGAAGCGCTCCTGCGCGGGCAGTGACCGGCTCAGGGTTCCTGCTGCCGGTGACGTGACTGCAGCAGCCGGTGGGCGGTAATAACCACGGCCAGCCAAGCCAGCCCCAGCGTCCAGGCCACCAGGACGTCGGTGAACCAGTGGTGACCCAGATAAACCCGGCTCAGGCCCACCGCGAAGGCGAACGCCGCCGCGATGGCCACGGTGAGGATCTTTTTGCCCCTGCTGTGCAGGTGCAGAACGACCAGATAGGCGACCACCCCTGCAATCACCACGGCGTTGAGCGAGTGGCCGCTCGGAAAGGAGGGTGAGTGCTCGTACGGCGGCACCGCATCTGCCAGGTCAGGCCGGAGCCTTCCGACCAGGTCCTTGCCGGCCACGGTCATCAGCAGTGATCCGGCGGCTGCCGGGACCATCAGCAGCACCGGCGTCCAGGAACGCCAGCGCAGCACCATGATCATGAGGGCCGCTGCGGCCAGGAGGGGCATGCCCACGGTTCCCGCCAGATGGGTGAACGCCGTGACCGCGCCGTCCAGGCCCGGGGAGCGCAGGGCGAGTGCCACGTCCAGCAGCGGCTGGTCCAGATTTGCCACGCCGTCGGATTCGGCGACTGACTCATACACCTCTGCTGATCCCAGAGTGAGGAGGATGGCCGGGACCAAGCCAAGCACGAGAGTCATCAGCACTGCGGCGTAAGGGGACGTCCAGCGGGCCACCCGGCGGAAGGCCCCGGCCAGCCATCCGGGGAGGTGGGCAGGGGAGGTGTTGCCGGGCGGTGGGGGAGCTGAGTTGTTCCGGGTCATTGAGCCAGTAGTCCCAACCGCCGGCAGAGCCAGTCCAAATTGTTTTCCAGCCCGGCTTTCCAGACTTCCCAGGAATGGCCTCCGGGCAACCTCTGGAAGGTGACGTCCATTCCCGCCTTCTTTGCCGCTTCGAACACTGTTTGTCCCTGCGGGGCGTATACGGAATCGTCCGCCCCCACCACCATTATTCCGGCCGAATCCGGGAAGGACTTCCCGGCCAGTACATCCACGGCGTTCTGGTCCGTGAAAGCGGAGGCGTTCCCGTTGAAATAGGTCTGGATCAGGGCGTCACGCCCGTCGGGGATGCTGGGCTCGCTTTCGCCCGAAATATCGATGAACGTGGGATACGTTTCCGGATAGTTCACGGCCAGCTGCAGCGAGCAGGTTCCCCCGTAGGAATACCCTGCTACGGCCCACTGGGTTCCGCCGTTCAGGCCCGAGGCCAGATTCTGCCGCACCCACGCCGGTACATCCACCGCCAGATAGGTCGCCGAATCACTCACCTGCGAATCCAGGCACAGCGGCCAGTTCTCGTTGTTTGCGTTGGATGCGTCGGGCATGACAACCACGGGCGCCAGTCCCCCGTGCTGTGCGGCAAAGGCGTCCATCATCTGGACCAGCTCCCCGCCCACCAGCCAGTCCTCGGGGGTGCCGGGCTGACCGTGTATCAGTACCAAAACCGGGAGATTCACCGCTGCCGGAGTCGCCAGATAGGCCGGCGGCAGGTACACCAGCGCCGGATTGGAGGCGTATCCCGAGACGGTGCCCGGTATCTGCACCGGATAGACGCTGCCGCCGGAGGGCATGCCCGGCGGGGCGGTCCAGTTGGCAGAAGTGGAGGCAGGCCTGCCGGCAGCTGTCTCCGGGCTGCGCGTCGGCAGGACGCCGGACTGCGGTTCGGGAGGATCAAGCAGGGACTGCAGGGTCGGATATTGACTGTAAGCGGCATTCACGGAACCTGCCACGGCAATGACCGCCAGCGCCGTCGCCGCCACGGTCAGGAGCCGTCCCCACGTGGAGGATGCCCGCAGCATGCGCGGCACAGCAAGGATTAGCGCCCATATGCCCAGCCAGGCATATACATACAGGTAGCGCGGAAAAGAGGCGTCCCACCAGTCCAGAACAACCTCGGCCAGGACAAAGAGCAGCAGTGTCAGGACACCGGCTGCGGCGGCTGCCGCCGGGGCCACGACCCGCAGATGGCGCTTGCGGCCCCAGACGAGCCAGATCAGGGACAGCGCACCCAGCGCCAGAAGTATTACCGGCAGGGCTCCGTCCGTCAGGGAAACCTCGTTCAACGGGCGCCGTCCACAATACGCCTCACCAGCGCCAGCCCCTGGGTGAGGGACATGTGCGGCAGGTAGGCCCGGGCAACTGCGTTGCCGATGGCCGGAAGGGCTGCCGGATCCGGATACGCCATGTACAGGGGAACATAGCTGGGCTGGAACTTCGCCTTGAACGCCAGCAGCGAACGAAAGCCGTACACCGGTTCCAAGGTGGCTCCCAGCACGTCAAGAACGGAATCGAGGAGGCTGGAATCTCCGGATGCAGACTCCGCTGGTGTCCCCGTTCCGCTGTTTCCGTTTCCCGTGCCGTTCCCGGTGCCGTGCGCGCTGCCGAGCCGGGAGGCGCGGGCCAGGGGAGCGCCGGACAGACTCAGGATTTCGTAACCCTCGTCCTGCAGCAGGACAGCGGCTGAGGCAATGAGGAAATCCATTCCGGGACGGAATCCCGCACCGCGCCGGCGCATGAAGTCCAGTGTCCAGCCAACCACCCGGCCGTCCCGGTAGATTGGCAGCCAGGACGTCACAGCATGGACCGTGCCGTCGTGGTCAACGGCCACCAGGCAGCGCACCTCCGGGTCATTGACCTCCTCCAGGCTTCCGAGGGTAAACCCCATCTCCGGCATGTTCTTATCCGCAACCCATTCTTCGGAGATGGCATGCAGCTGGTCCAGCAACGCCAGCGGAGCTGACGCATAGTCGATCCAGTGCGCTTCGATGCCGGCTTTGCGTGCGTGGTTCAGTGCGGTGCGGACGTCCTGGAACTTTTTGCCCTTGAACTCCAGTGACCCCAGCGGAAGAACTGTCTCCTCAGCGACCTGGAGCCGGGCGAAGCCCATCTGATTCGTTATGGTTTCCACCTCGCTGTTCACCGAGTAGAAGCAGGGCGTGAGGCCGCTGGCAGTGCAGAACGCGTAAAATCCTTCAACCGTTTGCGCCAGTTCTTCCTGCGGCCCCACCGGCTGGCCCACGGTCAGTGCCACACCGAAATCCGGGCGGAAGGCTACGAAAGAGTTGCCGCTGGGCGCAAACCAGTAGGTGTTTCCGGGCCAGAGCGTCATCCACGCCATGGTCCCCCCGCCATGCGCCTTGAGCAGCTCCCGTGCCCGGTCCTCGTCTGTGACGGAGCGGCCGTGCGGCGGCTGCACAAAAGAACGCAGCAGTACCAGGCAGGTGAAAACCCAGAAGAGAACCCCCACGCCCTCGTACAGCAGGCCCGCAGTCATTGTCACCGGGAGCAGCCGGGGCGTCGAGGCGCCAATCTCCAGCACCGGGAGGAAACGTTCGGGCAGGTCGGCCAAAAGAGAGCCGGCGGAAGCCCGCGGAGTGAATCCGCCCGGATCCAGCATCCCGCCGACCACATACAGAGCGCTGAGCAGGACGCCGGCTACCGCCACCCAGACTGCCGCCTGCCGGTAAGTTCCCGGGGGAGCTGCGACCGTGAACAGGCCGCGGGTGGCGGCCAGCATCACCAGCACGGCCAGAGGGACCAGGATGGGCAGGGTCACCGACAGGGCATCCTGGGCCGCACCGAGGTCATAGCGGGCATCCCGGCTGGTATCCGAGAGGTACCGCAGCGCCCGGACGGCAGCCAGGACCGTCATCACGGCCTGCAGCAACAGGGCGCCGGCCCAGGCGAAGCGGCGGCCCCGCCGTAATCCGTCTGCAAAGACCACCAGCAGCACCTGCGGCAGGGTGGCCAGGAAGAATCCGGCAGGTCCGGCCCGCAGCTCCAACCGGGCGGCCCCGCACTCGACGGCACGCGCCGGATCGGCACACATCTCCGCAAGGGACTGGGGATCGGTGGCCTGAACCGAGGTGCTCAGGAAGCGCAGCACGGCCAGGGGGCCCACCGCCTGCGAACTCAACGCGGAAAGAACCGGGCCCAGTGCGGAGGCTGCTACCACCAGGCCCACCAGGACGCGGGCTTCGCGGCGGCTGGTGACGAGCCGCCCGGGCCATGCCGGCCGCCGCCCAAAAAGGAAGGGACCGGTGAAAACGCCCACGGTTGCCGCGGCCAGGGCAGTCACGCTGTGGAAGGAACCCCCGTACAGCGCCAGCAGGACCAGCAGGGTGAACATTCCCACCCGAACCCGGCGCCGCCAGAGGGTGGACAATCGGGCACTCGTGGCAGCGGCAGCACCGCACACCAGGGCCACCGGCCCGACAAAGGATTCCGATTCCAGCGCCCGCGACCAGTCACCGGTCACGGCGTTGGCGGCGTGGGCAAACCCAATGGCCAGCAGGGCGCCCAGAACCTGGGAGAACAGGGCCGCTGCAGTGAACCGGCCGGAGCCGATCAGCCGTTCGCAGGGCAGGCCAACCAGCAGGATCAGGAGGGTTCCGGAAAGATAACCGGGCAGACCGGAGGCCCAGACGCCGGAGAGGACAAGCGCCGGCCAATGAGCGGGAAGGGAATTGGCTGACAATACCACCCAGTTGGCCAGCGGCCCTGCAGGGCCGGTGCCCAGACTGCCGGTAAGCGCCCCTGCAAGCCAGAAGACTGCAGTAAAAGCCACGGTCACCGGCGCCCGCTGCACACTGCCGCGCAGCCATTCGGCCGGCCAGCGCAGGCTTCTGCCCAACCTGGACCGTTTCGATGTCGTGGACAAAGTCGCCAAACCCGGTTACCTCCGCACCACTTCGGCTGTCCCGCCGCGGCAATTTTGCGCAGCCTGGGTGGTGCCAGTCTAGGGCGCGGTACGCACGAAGAGGATGCACCGGGCCGGGCATGACACTGGTGTGGATAAAGTACGCAGATGCGATATCCCTACTTTGAGACGCCGGGCCCGCTGGGATTTGCCCACCGCGGCTTTTCCCTCGACGGTTTCGAGAACACCATGAAAGCTTTCCGTGCCGCCGCAGCGCTGGGATTCGGATATCTGGAAACGGACGTGCGCACCACCCGCGACGGCGTGCTCCTGGCCATTCATGACGCGTCGCTGGACCGGGTTGCCGGTTCCGGAGGCCCGGTGGGCAGCCGCAGCAGCCGGCAGATCCGAGAAGCCCGGGTTGGCGGCAGCGAACCGGTTCCCACCTTCGAGGAACTGCTGACACAGCTTCCCGGGGCGCGACTGAACGTGGACGTCAAGGACGCGGCTGGATCCGCGGAACTCGCCCGGCTGCTGGAGAAGCATCAGGCGCATGACCGCGTGCTGGTGACCTCCTTTTCCGACCGGAGGAGGCTCGCCGCCCTGCGGCGGCTCTCCCGGCCCGTCGCGAGTTCAGCCGGCGCCGTGTTCACCGCCCTGACGGTACTGCTGGCGCCGTTGGGCCTGGCCGGAGTGCTGGCACGGCTGGGACGCTACCAGTGCCTGCAGGTTCCCGAACGGCAGGGGCCGCTGACGGTGGTCACGCCGTCGTTCCTGCGCCGCTGCCACCGTGCCGGACTTCAGGTGCATGTCTGGACCGTGAATGAGCCCGCTGACATGGTGCGGCTGCTGGACATGGGCGTGGACGGGCTGGTCTCGGACCGGGCCGACCTGCTCGCCGGGATCCTGGAGCGGCGGGGTGTATGGCCGCAGCAGGACCCGCAGGCAACGGATGGCTGAGTTGTCCCGAACCGGACCGGAGGGCAATCCCCGCCTGTCAGGGACTCCCCAACCATGCGTCCGGAGGGATGGCAGTATGGGGACATGCGCGTTCTCATAGCTCCGGACAAGTTCAAAGGCTCACTTTCCGCAGGGGAAGCCGCCGCCGCCATGGCAGAAGGCGTGCTCGCCGTCTATCCGGAGGCTGACGTGACGCTTGTTCCCGTGGCCGACGGCGGCGAGGGCACCCTGGAAGCGGCGCTGGCCGCCGGTGCGCGGGAGCGGACCGCCAGTGTGCGCGGACCGCTGGGCGGAAACGTCACCGCACTGTGGGCCCTGAACGGCAGCACGGCCGTGATCGAAACCGCCCGCGCCTCCGGGCTGATGCTGGTGGAACCCTCGGTACAGTCCTCCCTGGCGGCAACCAGCTACGGCAGCGGTGAGCTGATCCGGGAAGCTCTGGACGCGGGAGCCACGGAAATTGTGCTCGGCATCGGCGGCTCCGCAATGACCGACGGCGGTTCCGGTGCCCTGGCGGCGCTGGGGCTGCGGATCCTCGACGCCGCCGGGAACCCGGTGCCTCCCGGAGGAGCCGGTTTGTCGCTCGCCGCTGCCATTGACGTATCCAGCCTGGACCCCCGGCTCGCCGGCGTGCGTGTCCGTATTGCCGCGGACGTCACCAACCCGCTCACCGGACGGGAGGGAGCAGCGCATGTGTTCGGCGAGCAGAAGGGCGCGGATTCAACTGCGCGGCTGCTGCTGGACGAGGCCCTGGTGCGGTGGGCGGCGCTGCTGCGCGAAACCACCGGCGTCGACGTCGATATCGCAGGCGCCGGTGCGGCCGGCGGCTTTCCGTCCGCGTTCCTGGCCTTCACCGACGCTTCACTGGAGGGTGGCTTTGAAGTGATCTCCCGGCTCACCGGACTGGACGAGGCCCTGGCCGCGGCGGACCTGGTCCTGACCGGCGAAGGTTCCCTCGATGAACAGTCCCGCTACGGCAAGGCGCCGCTGGCAGTGGCGGAACGTGCCCGCAGCGCCGGCATTCCGGTGGTGGCCCTTGCCGGCCGCATTACCCTGCCGCCGCACATCCTGGCCGAGTACGGAATCGTATCGGCTGTCAGCATCCTGGACCTGGTGCAGGATCCGGCGGACGCGATGGCCCGGGCCAGGCGTTGGCTGACCCGGGCCACCGTTCAGGCGCTTGAAGGAGCCTAGCCCGGCCTAGGGGTTGGAGCCGGGGGCGGAAACCGGATTCGCTTCCGCCGCCGTGCCATCGGGGTCGGTACCGCGCCACCGGGCGATTGCACTCATGCCGTGGAAGGCAATGAGCGTGACGCCGGTGCCCAGGGCAATGCCGCCGAACTCCAGCCCGGCAACAACCCAGGTGAAGTTGGCGATGGCGATGATCAGTCCCAGGCCCGCAGTGGAAAGGTTGATCGGATTGGAGAAGTTCACCCGGTTGTCCACCCAGATCCGGACGCCCAGAATGCCGATCATGCCGTACAGGATGACCCCGGCGCCGCCCAGGACGCCGCCGGGAACGGTGGCGATCATGGCGCCGAACTTGGGGAACAGGCTCAGCAGGACCGCCACGATGCCGGCCACCCAGTATGCGGCGGTGGAGTAGACGCGCGATGCCGCCATGACCCCGATGTTCTCGGCGTACGTTGTGGTGGCGGAACCGCCGCCGGAACCGGCCAGGATCGTTGCCAGGCCGTCGGCCATCAGGGCGCGGCCCGCGTAGGGGTCCAGATCCCGTCCGGTCATGGCGGCCACGGACTTCACATGGCCGACGTTCTCGGCCACGAGCACCAGGACCACGGGCACAAAGAGTCCGATGACGGAGAAGTGGAAGGTCGGGGAGTGGAATTCGGGCAGCCCGAACCAGGCTGCGTCCCGGATGGCCTGGAAGTCCACCTCGTTCTGGAGAACTGCGGCAATGTAGCCCGCAACCACGCCGATCAGGATGGACAGGCGGCCCAGGAAGCCCTTGAAGAGGACTGTGGCCAGCAGGATGACCACCACCGTGACGGTGGCGGTGAGCGGGCCTTTCTCAAAGTTGTCCCGGGCGGAGCCGGCCAGGTTCAGTCCGATGAGTGCCACGATGGTGCCGGTGACTACGGGCGGCATCAGGATTTGAATCCACTTGGTGCCGGCGAGCTGGGCAGCCAGCCCGATCAGGAACAGGGCGGCGCCCGCCATGATGATGCCGCCAAGCGCGCCGCCGGGGCCGTGCTGGCTGGTGGCGGCCATAATGGGGGCAATGAACGCGAAGCTGGATCCGAGGTAGCTCGGAACGCGGCCTGCGGTGATAATCAGGAACAGAATCGTTCCGAGGCCGGAGAACAGCAGGGTGGTGGCCGGCGGGAAGCCGGTCAGCAGGGGAACCAGAAAGGTTGCGCCGAACATGGCCACCACGTGCTGGGAGCCAATCCCAATGGTTCGCGGCCAGCTCAGCCGCTCATCCGGGGCGACATATTCTCCGGGTTTGATGGTCTTGCCGTCGCCGTGAATCGTCCAGGCGGTACCAAATTTGCTCATGGGTGTGCCTTTCGAGGACCCGGGGATGGTTCGTGCAGAATAGTACCGGGCAGAAGCGTGCCGGACGTTATGATGCACCGCAGAAATTTTACCGTAGACAAATCGGGCGGACACAGCCGTTCCCCGGTTCCACCGCGAACGGACGGAACAGCATGGGCATATCAGCAGCAGGGCGCACGGTCCTTATCACCGGCGCTGCCATGGGCATGGGCCGGCTCTACGCCGAACGTGCCGTGCGGGAAGGCGCCGCCCACGTAATCCTGTGGGACCGCAACGCTGAAGCCCTGGAGGCAACGGCTGCGGACCTGCGGACCCTGGGCAGCAGCGCAGTCCATCCCCATGCCCTGGACGTCAGCTCCCTGGCGGAGGTGACAGCGGCAGCCGAGCGTGTCCGGGCGGAAGCAGGAATCCCCGACGTGCTGATCAACAATGCCGGAATTGTGCGCGGAAAGTACTTTTGGGAGCACACACCTGCGGACATCGACGCCGTCATGGACGTGAACACACTGGCGCCGATGCAGATCACCCGTGCCTTCCTGCCGGACATGATCGCCCGCCGGACGCCGGCGCGGATCCTGAACGTCGCGTCCGCCTCCGGCACCCTTTCCGTGCCCAAGATGAGCGTGTACACCGCCTCCAAATGGGCGGTCATCGGGTGGAGCGACTCGCTGCGCCTGGAGCTGAATGAAGCCGGCAACGGACACGTGCAGGTGACCACCCTGATTCCGAGCTACATCAAGACCGGCATGTTTGCCGGGGCCCGCGGGCCCCTGATGACGCCGCTGATGGAACCGCAATATGTGGTGGACCGTGCCTGGTCCGCCCTGATGGACGGCAAAGCGCGGATCCAGCTGCCCTGGACCGTCCCTTTGGGCAGCGCACTGCGCGGACTCCTGCCGCAGCCGCTGTGGGACGTGGTGGCCGGACGCGTGTTCAAGGTCTACCAGTCCATGGACCACTTCACCGGCCGTCCCGCCGCTTCTGCCGCGGACACCCCCGAAACTGGTGCGCCGGTCCGGGAAGGCACCCGATGAGCGCCGCAGCCGTGGAGCAGACCCCGGGACCCTTCCCCGGCTCCTCCGTTGCCGCAGTGGTGGCAGCGGTGCGGCGGACGTACGACTCCGCCCGGACCCGCCCCCTGGAGTGGCGCCGGAACCAACTGCGCGGCCTGATCCGCCTGCTGACCGAACGAGAGGCCGAGCTCAACGCCGCCCTGGCGCAGGATTTGGGCAAGAACCCGCTGGAGGGTTACCTGACCGAGCTGTCGATCACCCGGGCAGAGGCGGAGTATGCGCTCAAGCACCTGGCACAGTGGACCCGCAGCGCCCGTGTTCCGGTGCCGCTGGGGCTGATGCCTGCGTCCGCCAGGACCGAGCCGCAGCCGCTGGGCGTGGTGTTGATCATTGCGCCGTGGAACTATCCGGTGCAGCTGCTGCTGGCTCCGCTCATCGGGGCGCTCGCCGCAGGCAACGCAGCGGTGCTCAAGCCTTCAGAGCTGGCTCCGGCCACGTCCCGGGCCATGGCCGAGCTGCTGCCGCAGTATCTGGACCCGGACGCCGTCGTCGTCGTGGAAGGCGGGCAGGAGGCCAGCACGGCGCTGCTGGCCCAGCGCTTCGACTCCATTTTCTTTACCGGCGGAGAGCGGGTGGGCCGGATTGTCCTGGAGGCGGCCGCAAAGCACCTGACGCCGGTCACGCTTGAACTGGGCGGGAAATCGCCGGCCGTTGTCCTGGACGGCAATTTCCGGGCCGTTGCCCGCCGCCTGGTGTACGGCAAGCTGCTCAATGCCGGCCAAACCTGCGTGGCGCCGGACTACGTCCTGGTCACCGAGGAAGCGGCACCGAAGCTGCGCAAGCACCTGGTGCGGGCCGTGGCTGAGTTGTTCGGCAAGGACCCCGCGAAAAGCGCGGACCTGGGCCGGATCATCAATGCACAGCACTGGGACCGCCTGCACGGCCTGCTGGACAGCGGAACCGTGCTGGCCGGCGGCCGCGGGGACCGGAACTCGCTCTATCTGGAGCCGACCATCCTGACCGATGTATCGCCGGATTCACCCGTGATGCAGGAGGAAATCTTCGGGCCGATCCTGCCGGTGCTGACCGTGAAGGACCTGGACGAGGCTATTTCCTTCATCAACGCCCGCCCGGTGCCGCTGGCGTCCTACCTCTACACTCAGTCCGCTGCTGCCCGGAAGACCTTTGAGCGCAGCGTCCGGGCCGGCAGCGTAAATCACAATGTGAGCACCGTGCAGCTGGCCGTTCCGGGCCTTCCGTTCGGCGGGGCCGGAGCCAGCGGGACCGGCGCCTATCACGGCAAGTACACGTTCGACACGTTCAGCCAGCTGCGGCCGGTGTTCACCAAGAGCACCGCCCTGGACACCCTGAAGGTGGCCTACCCGCCGTACAACGGTCTCAAGCGCCGGCTGCTGCGCCGCCTGCTCTGACCCCCCCCGGACTGACTGAACGAAATAGCAGAAGCGGCACTTCCCGGCCCTGGGAACTGCCGCTTCTGCTGTTTCGAGGGGGCGTGGAGGCTAGGAAATGACGCCGTCCACAATGGCCTTGGCCTCGGCCTGTACCTGCTTCAGGTGCTCCAGTCCCTTGAAGGACTCCGCGTAGATCTTGTACACGTCCTCGGTGCCGGAAGGCCGGGCGGCAAACCAGGCGTTCTCCGTGGTCACCTTCAACCCGCCGATGGGTGCACCGTTGCCCGGAGCTTCAGTCAGCCGGGCCGTGATGTCCTCGCCGGCCAGGGTGGTGGCAGTGACGTCCGACGGCGAGAGCTTGGCCAGCGCCGCCTTCTGCTCCCGGCTGGCGGGGGCGTCCACGCGGGCGTATTCCGGATCGCCGAACTGGGAGGTCAGTTCGCGGTAGCGCTGCGACGGAGTCTTGCCCGTCACGGCGGTGATTTCCGTTGCCAGCAGGGCCAGCAGGATGCCGTCCTTGTCCGTGGTCCAGGGCTTGCCGTCCAGGCGCAGGAAGGACGCACCGGCGGATTCTTCTCCGCCAAAAGCCGCGTCGCCGGAGAGCAGTCCCGGAACAAACCACTTGAAGCCCACCGGGACCTCCATCAGGGTGCGGCCCAGTTCCCCGGTGACCCGGTCGATCATGGAAGAGGAGACCAGGGTCTTGCCCACCATGGCATCCTTCGGCCAGCCCGACCGGTTCCGGTACAGGTAATCGATGGCAACGGCGAGGTAGTGGTTCGGGTTCATCAGGCCGGCGTCGGGCGTGACAATCCCGTGACGGTCGGCGTCGGCATCGTTGCCGGTGGCAATGTCGTACTCGTTGGCGCGCGCGATCAGCGAGGCCATGGCGTACGGGGAGGAGCAGTCCATGCGGATCTTCTCATCCCAGTCCAGCGTCATGAAGGCCCACTGCGGATCAACGTTGGGGTTGACCACGGTCAGGTTCAGCTGGTGCCGCTCGGCGATGGCGCCCCAGTAATCCACCGAGGCTCCGCCCAGCGGGTCGGCGCCGATGTGCAGCCCGGATTCGCGGATGGCATCCAGGTTAAGGACCGAGGGAAGGTCCTCCACATAGTTCTGCAGGAAGTCGTAGGTTCCCACGGAGTCGGCCAGCCGGGCCTCGCCGAGCGGAATGCGCTTTACGCCCCGCAGGCCGTTTTCCAGCAGTTCATTGGCACGGTTGGCAATCCAGTTGGTCGCCTCGGAACCGGCGGGTCCGCCGGTGGGCGGGTTGTACTTGAAGCCGCCGTCGGCCGGGGGATTGTGCGAGGGCGTGATGATGATGCCGTCGGCCTCCTCGGTGCGGCCGGAGTTGTACTTCAGGATGGCGTGGCTCAGGGCCGGGGTGGGGGTAAAGCCGTTGCGTGCGTCGATGAGCACGTTGACCCCGTTGCCGGCGAGCACTTCAAGAGCGGTGTTCTGTGCGGGCTCGGACAGTGCGTGGGTGTCCTTGCCCATGAACAGCGGTCCGGTGATGCCCTGGCCGTTCCGGTATTCCACGATCGCCTGGGTGATTGCGGCGATGTGGGGCTCGTTGAAGGCGCCGTTGAGCGAGGAGCCGCGGTGCCCCGATGTCCCGAAAACCACGCGCTGGGCAGGGTTGTTCATGTCCGGCGAGATGTCGTAATAGGCATCCAGGAGGGCGGTCAGATCAACAAGGTCGGAGGGTTCGGCAACTGTGCCGGCACGGTTAGACATACCCCTAAGCATGCCAAATAAATGCGTTCGGCGGCAGAAGGGGCGGCGGAAGGCCCCGAATTCAGGTGCCGCAGCGGCCTTAAACGACAACGACGACGGCGGGAAACCCGCCGTCGTCGTCGTATCCCCGTAAGGGGGAGAGGGTGCTTAGCGCACGCCGCCCATGAGCTTCTTGATGGCCGGGGTGCCCGCGGCCAGGGCAACGCCGATGACAATCGCGGTGATGCCGCTGAACAGGAAGTAGCTGACCTCGGTTTCGGGGTCGTAGAACTGTGCCAGCCAGCCGGCCAGGGTGGTGCCCAGCGAGACCGACAGGAAGAACAGTGCCACCATCTGGGTCCGGAAGATCTCCGGAGCCAGTTTGGTCGCCACGGACAGGCCGATCGGGGAGATGAACAGTTCGGCAAAGGTGAACAGCAGCAGGATGACAACCAGGGCCAGCAGCGGGGTGCTGCTGGGTCCGCCGCCGGAGAACGGAATGAAGGCCAGGAATGCCAGGCCCATTACGGCCAGTCCCATGGCGAACTTCAGCGGAGAGGAAGGCTGGCGGTCGCCCAGCTTGGTCCAGACGGTGGCGAATACAGCCGCGAAGATGATGATGAAGATCGGGTTGATCGACTGTACCCAGCTCGGCGGCATTTCCCAGCCGAAGATGTGGCGGTCCAGGGACGTGTCAGCGTAAAGGGCAACCACCGTGAACTGCTGCTGGAAGAGGGCCCAGAAAGCGGCACTGGCGATGAACAGCGGCATGAAGGAGTACACGCGGCGGCGCTCGACGCGGTCCACCTTCGGGCTGCGCAGGATGATCACGAAGTAGGCGATGGAAGCAAGGATGGCGACAACTGCCATAACCACTGCAAGGTTCTCCGCCTTGAGCAGGCCAAAGACCACGGCCAGGGCAATGATGACGATTGCGCCAACGGCAATGCCGGCCATGGTGCCGAACTTGCTGCGCGGCAGCGGGTTGGTCACCTGGTGTGCAGACTCGGGCAGGTACTTGCGGGTCAGGCCGTACTGGACCAGGCCGATGGCCATGCCCAGGGCAGCCAGGCCGAAGCCGTAGTGGAAGCCGAGCTTCACCTGGGCCAGGCCGGTAAGCAGCGGGCCCACCAGGGCGCCCAGGTTGATGCCCATGTAGAAGATGGAGAAGCCGGCGTCGCGGCGTTCGTCCTTCTGGTCATACAGGGTTCCCACCAGGGAGGTGGCATTGGCCTTGACGCCGCCGGAGCCGAGGGCAATCAGGATGAGGCCGGCGGCCAGTCCCGCGGCGCCCGGGAGGACGGCCAGGGAAATGTGGCCGAGCATAACGAGGGCTGCCGAGTAGAAGAGCACCCGCTCGGATCCGAGGACGCGGTCCGCGAGCCATGCACCAATGATTGTGGACAGGTACACGCCACCGCCGTACGCACCAACCAGCGACGTAGCAACGGCAATATCGATGCCGAGGCCGCCGTCGGTGACCGAGTAGTACATGTAGTACAGCAGGATGCCCTGCATGCCGTAGAAGGAGAACCGTTCCCACAGCTCGACGCTGAAGAGGTTCGCGAGCATGCGCGGATGGCCAAAGAAGGACTTGCGGGCCGGCGTGGCGGCTGAGGTGCTGGGATTAGAACTCACAATTGCATGTTCCCACCGGAATATGTGTGGGTTGAAGTGGCAGCAGGTTAGTTTTCGCGCAATTTGGCGGAACGCACTGGAGGAACCGTGTGAAATGTCACTCTCGTTGCGCGCCTTGCCGCTCTGTTACGGACCTGGGCGGGAAACATCGGGAAAAGGTGCGCTATAGTGTCCTGTTTACTTTCCCAGCTGGGCGGCTACGGCGAGCAGTTCTGCTTCCGCCCCGGGGCGCCCGATCAGCTGGATTCCCATGGACAGTCCGCCTTCGGTGCGGGCAGTGGGAAAGGTGATGGCGGGAAGCCCGCACACATTCACCATGGAAGTGAAGGGCGAGTACCGGCACTGCCGTTCATAATCTTCGATCCCGCGGGCATCTTCATCCAGGCTCTCATCCCAGTACCACCCGATGGGGCGGGGCGTCATGCCCAGCGCCGGCGTCAGGATCATGTCATAGGCGCTGTAGGCGAGGATGGTGTCTTCCTCGAATCGGCGGAGAATCTCCATCGCCGTGACCAGGTCGGATGCCGTGCGCTGCTGCGCACGCCTGCGGACAGCGGCCGTAAGGGGCAGAAGGCGCTGTTCGCCGCCGTCCGGCAGTTCCAGTGTGGACAGGCCGGCAGTCCAGACGGCCTGGAAGGCTTCGGGATAACGCTCGTCGTAACTCAAGCGGGCCGGCACGACGTCGTGGCCGGCGCCGAGGAGGGCTTCCACTCCGGCATCCAGCGCCTGGACAGCCTCGGGTGCCAGGGTGATTTCGAGCCGGGACGAAAACGGCGAGAGTGTGCTGACGCCAATCCGGAAGCGGCCGTCGGCGCGTTCTGCGGCGGACAGGAAGGTTTTGTCCGCCGGTGCTGCGGAGGTTGCGTGCCAGTTGGGCTCGGCCACCATGGCGTCCAGCAGCAGGGCCGCGTCCGCAGCTGTGCGGGCCAGGGGGCCGGCCACCACAAACTGGCCCAGATCGGTTTGCCCGGATCCGGAAGGCACCCGGCCCCGGTTGGGCTTGAGACCGACAAGGCCGGTGGCTGCCGCCGGGATGCGTACTGATCCGCCGCCGTCGGTGCCCGGCGCAAAGGGGAGCATTCCTGCCGCCACCGCGGCGGCACTGCCCCCGCTTGAGCCGCCCGGACTGAGGTCCGGGTTCAGCGGATTCCGGGCGGGCGGTCCCACCAGATTTTCGCTGTAGCTGCTGAGCCCGAACTCCGGGACCTGGGTCTTGCCCAGGCTGATGGCACCGGCCCGGCGCAGGACGGAGGGAAGGGGGCTGTCCGCCTCCGGCGTATACGGCGGCAGCGCGGCGGTTCCCAACGTGGTAGGTATGCCGGCGACGTCGGTCAGGTCCTTGTGCGCCAGCGGCATTCCGTGGAGCAGTCCCAGGGGTTCGCCGCGGGCAAAGCGCTCATCGGCCGCTGCGGCTTCGGCCAGCGCGGTTTCCGGTGTGACAAGCAGGAACGCACCCAGGGCGGGATTCAGCTCCTCGATGCGCCGGAGGAAATGCCCGGTGACTTCCCGTGCGCTGATCTCTCCGGAGGCGAGCCGGTTCCGCAGCTGCAGTGCCGTGTTTTCCTGCAGGTCCAGAGGTGCGGCAGGCTGGGGCTGGGTGGACATGTGACCTCCGGGACGGGCGTTTATTTTCCGGGCAGGGCTCCCACTATAGGCTGGGAGAAAGTTCACCACGGGGCGTACTCTCGGATGCCCCGAACGAAAGGACAGGAACCGGAAATGGAAAGCGTATCGGTAGACGCCATCAGCAAGGATGCCAAGATCCTGGATGTGCGTGAAGACTACGAATGGGAAGCCGGCCATATTGACGGCGCCCTCCACATTCCGCTGGGCACCCTTCCCGACCGCCTGGATGACCTGGATCCCGATCAGGATCTGGCCGTTATCTGCCGCAGCGGTGGACGCAGCGCGAAGGCAACTGCCTGGCTGGAATCCCACGGCTACACAGCTGTCAACGTGAACGGCGGCATGGGAGTCTGGCTGGAAGCCGGGAAGCCCATGGTCTCCGACAACGGCCAGGATCCCACCGTCGTATGAGTTCATCGCTGCGCTCACCGGCGGATCCAACAGCCTCAGAGATGACCTACACCTATCTGGGGCCGGAAGGCACCTTCACGGAGGCCGCGCTTCTGCAGGTCCCCGGTGCTGAGGCGTCCGTACGGGTTCCGGCTACGAGTGTGACCGCCGCGTTGGAGATGGTGCGCACCGGACGCGCGGATGCCGCCGTCGTGCCCATTGAGAACTCGGTGGAGGGTGGCGTCAGTGCCACCCTGGACGCTGTCTCCGCCGGTGAGCCGCTGCGGATCCTGCGGGAAATCCTGGTTCCGATCACCTTTGTCCTGGCGGCCCGGCCGGGCAGCGGCCTGGCTGATATCGGTACCGTCTCCACCCATTCACACGCCTGGGCGCAGTGCCGGGAGTGGGCAAATAAGAATATTCCGCAGGCAGAATATATTCCCGCACCCTCCACTGCCGCCGCGGCCGTGGGCCTGAAAGCCGTGGATCAGGCCTTTGATGCTGCCATCTGCTCACCCCTGGTGGCGCAGCGGCTCGGCCTGAACGTCGTGGCCACGGATATCGGCGATATTGCCGACGCCGTAACCCGCTTTGTGCTCGTGAGCCTGCCGACTTCGCTGCCGGCACCCACCGGTGCGGACAAGACCACGCTGGTGGTTCCTCTGCCGGAGGACCACCCGGGTGCCCTGATGGAGATCCTGGACCAGTTTTCCGCGCGCGGGGTAAACCTCAGCCGGATTGAATCCCGGCCTACCGGATTGTTCCTCGGGGATTACTTCTTCAGCATCGACGCCGAGGGGCATATCGCCGATGCCCGGATCGCGGACGCGCTCAAGGGGCTGCACCGGATCAGTCCGAAGCTGCGGTTCCTTGGCTCCTACCCCCGGGCTGACCGCCGCGAACCGGAAATCCCCAAGCACAACACCGATGAAGCGTTCCGGTCCGCGGACCGCTGGCTGGCGGGGCTCCTCAAGGACTAATCTCTCCGCAGGAAGAATCATGCAAAGGGGCATCCCCGGAAAGAGAGGTTCACGGTGCGGCTGCGGCGGACTAACTGTGAGCACCCGGGGTACTCCCGGCGCAGATGGGGCCGCGGATTCAGTTACCGCGGGCTGCACGGGGACATCCTGACGGACCGGCAGGCACTGGAGCGGATCCGTTCGCTCGCCATTCCTCCGGCGTGGACCAATGTGTGGATCAGCCCCTACGCCAACGGCCATATCCAGGCCACGGGAACGGACGGGGCCGGCAGGCGGCAGTACATCTACCATCCGCACTGGCGGGAGTTGAAGGACCGGGAGAAGTTTGACCGTTCCCTCGCCTTCGCCCAGTCGCTGCCGGCGGCCAGGCGGCTGATCACAAAGCACCTGCGCTCGGACGGCTCCGGCCCGCAGCGCGCCTACGCGGCCGCCCTGCGCATTGTGGACGCCGGTGCGCTGAGGATCGGGGGAGAGCGCTATGCGGAAGCCAACGGCTCCTACGGCACCACCACCCTGCGCGTTGAGCACGTCACGGTGCAGGACGACGAAGTGCGGTTCGACTTCCCCGGCAAGAGCGGGCAGGAATGGCACACCCTGATAAGGGACCCCGACCTGGTGGCGGCGCTGGCGCCGATGCTTGCCCGCTCCAACCCCGACACTGCGCTGGCATATGAGGGAACGGACGGACAGTGGCACAGTATTTCCGCGTCCGCCCTGAACGCCTTCCTGCGGGAAGTGACCGGCGGGGAGTTTTCAGCCAAGGATTTCCGGACCTGGCAGGCCACAGTGGTGGCAGCCATGCATCTGGCCCGGGCCTTTCCCCTGGCGTCCACGAAGCGGGAGAAGGTGAAAGCCGCGTCGGCAACCGCCCGCAAGGTCGCCGACCATTTGGGAAACACGCCGGCGATTGCCCGCAAATCCTATATTGACCCCCGGGTGGTGGATCGGTTTTTTGACGGGGAAGTCATTGATGTGGCGGGATTTTCAGCCTCGGAGACCGCTGTCCGGCTCATGCTCACGGAATGAGCTGCGCCCGGGCTTGGCTTTTTCTCCGCCCGGCGACGCTTTTCCCGTTCCCGCGTTCATCAGTATGCTGATGGAAGAGGTGCGGCGATTCTCCGTACACCAGGTGCAGGACTGAAAGCTGGTCCTGTCTCAACGTTCAGGAAGGCTAAGCGAATGTCTGAATACCCTAATGAGGAAGAACAGCTGACCGACCCGAAGCCCAGCGGCCAGTCCACCGGCGATGACAACCTGCGCGGCGATGCCGGCGACCAGGGCAACGACATCCGGTTTGCCGAAGAAGAGGCTTTGATCCGCGAACAGGCTTCCCCCGCCTCGCTGGAGCACAACAATGACGGCGAGTACACGGACCGTGATGACGCCGAAAGTGCTCAGGCTTCCCAGCCTGAGGGCGAATACACGGACCGTGATGACGCCGACCGCGCGAAGTCCTCCCAGCCTGAAGGCGAGTACACGGACCGCGACGACACCGGCGGCGCCAAGCCCTCCCAGAGCGAGGGCGGCTACACGGACGCCGAGGGCACCCAGGACTAGCTTCGTCCGCCTGCCCGGCCCGGGGAACGCGCACCGCTGTGCGCAAACTGCGGCCGGGCTGGCTGCTGGTCCGGTGAAGGTGCCCGGACCAGCAGCGCCAGGGGATCCACCTGCACCCGAACAGTGGTGGCGGCTCCGGTCAGGTCTCCGTCCAGCTGTGTCTGCGTAGGCTGCGCCACGCGGATCTCCACCGTCTTCGCCCGGCGGTAATCGATCACCGGGATCTTCCGGGGGTTCTTTGTGACCACCTTGCCCGCAACCCAGAGCCATCCGGCCAGGCTGCGCGGTGACATGACCACGACGTCCAGCAGTCCGTCGTCCATCCTGGCTTCCGGAATGAAATCGATCCCGGCGGGCAGCCGGCCAAGATTCGCGAAGAGGACGCTGCGGACCTTGCGGGCCACCGGCGGTTCGCCGTCCACCGAAATACTCATGCGGGTCCGGCGCCCGGGCAGCAGCCGCACGCCCGCTTCACTGTAGGCCAGCCAGCCCACCCGCTTCTTCAGGTCATCCCGGGTGGCCGCAATAACCTCGGCATCAAGGCCGATTCCGCCCATCACCAGGAACGCGCTGCTGCTGTGGTCGCCGTTGTCCGAGTTTTCAAAGCTGATGGTGCCCATGTCGATGCGCCGCTGATCTCCGTGCAGCGCCGTGCGGATTGACGCCGGAAGATCAGCCACCGGCAGCCCCAGGTTGCGCGCCAGGAGGTTTCCCGTTCCCAGCGGCAGCAGTCCCAGCGCCGCCTCAGTGTTGGCCAGGGCGCGTGCCACCTCGCGGACGGTTCCGTCGCCGCCGCCGGCAAGTACGACGTCGGCTCCCTGCTCCACTGCCAGCCGCGCCTGTTCGTACCCGGGGGACTGGCGGGTGGTCTCCAGGATCAGGGGCGGGTCCCACCCCGCCAGTTCACACGCCTGGGCGAGCAGTGCGCGCGCCGCCGGCGCCTGCACCTTTACGGGATTGAGCACCATGGCCACCCGCTGGTGGCCGGGGGCAAGTGTCTTGACGATGACCCGCCCGGCGGCAAGACGCCGGCGCCGCTGCAGCCCGGCCCAAACTGACAGGGCAACCAGGGCAGCGGCCAGCAGTGCCAGAAGGACGATCAGGGGCGTAGACATAGTGGTTCCCAGCCTAACCCCGGCCGGTGCCTGCCCCTGTCCGGCTTTTGGGTACTCTTGAATCGTGATCGATGTAAATGAGCTCCGCGAAAACCCGAATAAATTCCGAGCCTCCCAGCGCGCCCGCCAGGCGGACGAGTCCCTGGTGGATGCGATCATCGCTGCCGACGCCGCGCGCCGTGATGCGCGCACCAGGTTTGAAAACCTGCGCGCCGAGCAGAACGCCTTCGGCAAGCGTGTCGCCAAAGCCAAGGGTGAGGAAAAGCAGGCACTCCTGGCCGAGGTCAAGGAACTCGCCGGTGCCGTGAAGGCAGCCGGTGCAGAGGCCGATGCCGCCCAGGCCGAATCCGACGCGCTGCTGCGCCGGATCCCCAACCTGATTTCCGACGGTGTTCCCGCCGGCGGGGAGGATGACTTCGAGGTCGTCAAGACAGTCGGCACGCCGCGGAACTTCGAGGCCGAAGGCTTCACGCCCCGCGACCACCTGGAAATCGGTGAGCTCCTCGGTGCCATCGACATGGAACGCGGCGCCAAGGTTTCCGGCTCACGGTTCTACTTCCTGCGCGGCGTGGGTGCCCGCCTGGAGCTGGCCCTGCTGAACATGGCGATGGATCAGGCCGTCCAGGCCGGTTTTGTGCCCATGATTACTCCCACCCTGGTCCGCCCCGAAACCATGCAGGGCACCGGCTTTGACGTGGCGCACGACGCCGAGATCTACCGTCTCGCCGAAGACGACCTGTATCTGGTGGGCACCTCCGAGGTGCCGCTGGCCGGCTACCATGCCGATGAAATCCTGGACCTGAACGGCGGGCCGGTCCGCTACGCCGGCTGGTCATCCTGCTACCGCCGTGAAGCCGGATCACACGGTAAGGACACCCGCGGAATCATCCGCGTCCACCAGTTCAACAAAGTGGAAATGTTCATCTACACCAAGCCCGAAGACGCCGCTGCCGAGCACCAGCGCCTGCTGGCCTGGGAAGAGGAGATGCTGGCCAAGGTGGAGCTGCCCTACCGGGTGATTGACACCGCTGCCGGAGATCTTGGAATGTCCGCCGCCCGCAAGTTTGACTGCGAAGCCTGGGTTCCCACCCAGAACGCCTACCGCGAGCTCACTTCCACCTCCAACTGCACCACGTTCCAGGCCCGGCGCCTGAACATCCGTGAACGCCAGGAGGGTGAGGGCAAGGGCACCCGTGCCGTCGCCACCCTCAACGGCACCCTGGCCACCACCCGGTGGATCGTGGCCATCCTTGAGCACCACCAGAACCCGGACGGCTCCGTCAATGTTCCGGCTGCGCTGCGGCCCTACCTGGGCGGTCTGGAAGTTCTTCCCGTCCTGTAGGCCGCCGGTGCTGAGCAGGCCCCGTTTCGCTAAAGCCGGAGCAGGGCCTGCTTTGTACCTCACCTGCACACACATTTGTGAGCCGCGTCCTTTCCGGATCTGCGGTCATCTGTTTAAATGAGGCGATGACTATTTTGACGAGCACCGGCATCGAAGACCGGCAGAATCCTGACCGTTTTGTTCACCTCGTGGCACTGGATGTGGACGGCACCCTGGTGGACCACGACGGACATATGTCCCCGGGTGTCCGCGAATCCGCAGAGGCGGCAATTGCCGCCGGCCACCAGCTGGTGATTGCCACCGGCCGGTCCTACGGCGCGGCACTTCCCGTCCTGGAGCGCCTGGGTATCACCAAGGGGTACTGCGTCGCCTCCAACGGCGGCGTCACCCTGCGTGTGGACACCTCCCTGCCGGACGGTTACGAAGTGATCGACCGCGTGGTTTTTGATCCCAAACCGGCACTGGACGCACTGCGGATCACGCTGCCCACCGCCAAGTTCGCGCTCGAAGATTCCTCCGGAAACTTCCTTTCCACCGAGCGCTTCCAGGACGCCAGCTTCGGTGTGGAGGCTCAGGCAGTGGACTTTGAACGGCTGCGCAGCGCCGAAGCTGTGCGCGTGGTGGTCTTCAGCGTCGACTCCACGGCCGAAGAATTCGGCGAGGCCGTCCGGGCCATCGGCCTGCACGGCGTGACCTACTCCGTAGGATGGACGGCCTGGCTGGACATCGCCGCCGAGGGCGTCACCAAGGCCAGCGCCCTGGAAAAGGTGCGCAGCAGCCTCGGCATTGACCGCAAGTACACGGTTGCCATGGGTGACGGCCGCAATGACATTGAAATGCTCGGCTGGGCCGCCCGCGGCGTAGCCATGGGGCAGGCTCCGCAGGAAGTGCTGGAAGCGGCC
Source organism: Arthrobacter sp. TJ-178 (assembly GCF_058269275.1). Taxonomy (NCBI): domain Bacteria; kingdom Bacillati; phylum Actinomycetota; class Actinomycetes; order Micrococcales; family Micrococcaceae; genus Arthrobacter; species Arthrobacter sp. TJ-178. The sequence goes on from NZ_JBZCNK010000001.1 coordinate 1,194,299, forward strand.
ACCGAAGTGACGGGAACCGTCTACGAAGACGGTGCCGCCACGGTGCTGCGCAGCCTCGCCGCCGGATAGCCCTCAGGCATCCTGCAGGGCCGGTTCGGCGGCCTGAACAGATGCGCCTACCGGGACAGCGGGCGCAAGTGCCGCGGGGCCGGCACACAGGGACAGCAGGCGTGCCGCGGCCGGCCGGGTGGCCCATTCCTCCTGCCAGTGGGATCGCACCACCGCCTTGCTGACGGCCTGGGACGTGATGCCCAGAATCTCCGCAACGTACTTCTGCTGCCCGCGGGCGCCCGGCGTCATCAGGTCCAGGACCTTCCATTCGGCGTCGGTGCGGCTGGCCACGATTTGTCCCAGCAGCCGCAGTACGGCCTGCGCTTCCGCAGCAATGCCCGGGTCCGGGCCGTCCACGGCCAGCGGAATGCGTTCACCGGCTTTCCGTGCCCGCTCCACGGCGCGGCGGGCATACACCAGTCCGTAACCGTCATTGTCCAGGACGCCCTGCCGCAGCGGCAGGCGCAGTTCGCCGACGCCGATCCCCACATTCCAGCGCCGCTGCCGGACGGCGGCCAGCGCGGCGTCCACTGCGGCGGACGCGTCGGCCAGCACGCCCTGCGCTTCATCACCCACCGAGCGCTGAAAGGGAACGGCGGCGGGCAGATGGCGGAGCGAACGGATGAGCTCCGGAACCAGGTCCCCCGATTCGCGGGAATCCCGCTGGTTGATGGTCAGCACAAAATGCATGGCATCAGCATGCCAGACCGGCGCACCAAAACAACCAATTCCGGTTGCGGCGCGCTGAGCAAACGACGACGGCGGCTGTCCCCTCCCAGGGGACAGCCGCCGCCGCGCGCTGCACAAGCAGGACCCGCAGGGAGTCCGCGGATGCTGCTAGTTGTTCTTGGGGTCGGCGTCCACGTCGCGGCCCTGGGGCTCGTCGTCCTCGTGGCCTTCGCCGTGTGCCTTGAAGCGCTCCAGGGAGGCTTCAACCTCGGTCTCGGCTGCTTCACGGCCGGCCCAGTCTGCAGCTTCAACCCACTTGCCCGGCTCCAGGTCCTTGTACTTGGTGAAGAAGTGCTTGATTTCATCCAGCAGGAAGTCGGAAACGTCCGAGATGTCCTGAATGTGGTCAAAGCGCGGATCGACCGGCACGCAGAGGACCTTGGCGTCTCCGCCGCCGTCGTCCACCATGTTGAAGACGCCGATGGGACGGGACTCAACCAGCACGCCCGGCATCAGGTCGAAGTCCTGCAGCATCACCAGGGCGTCCAGGGGATCGCCGTCTTCACCCAGGGTGTTCTCGAAGTAACCGTAGTGGGTGGGGTAGGCCATGGACGTGAAAAGAATGCGGTCCAGGCGCAGGCGATGGGTTTCGTGGTCAATTTCGTACTTGACCCGGGATCCCTTGGGGATCTCGATGGTGACGTCGAGCTTCATGGATACTCCTCTGGGGTGTGGTGCAGGGCACCACAAAACGGAACAGGCCGCGGCGGTGTCTTCAAAAACGGTGCCGCAAACCTAGGCTGATAAAGCGCCAACAGCCGCATCTTTGTCCGCGTCAGTGCGGGCAGCGGCGCCGGTCTAGTCTTAAACATATATGTCTTGGTCCGTAATCACTGTTTTGCCGCAGTGAAAAGCGGTTAGTGGAAAGCATTGGTGAGGCCATGGGTCGGACATTCTTCGGCCTCCTGCTGACCCTGGTACTGGCGGTTCTGGTGGTCCCCCTGTGCTTTTATGCGGGACCTCCGGTGCTGGCGGCTCTGGGGAACGAGCAGCCCCGCCGGCAGGTGGTGGTTCCCGCGCATCAGCAGGCCCCGGCCCGCCTCACCTCGGACGGCACCGAGTTTCCCGTCCCGGCCGGCCCGGGCACGGTTCCGCCGGATCCGGCCAAGCTGGCAGAGCTGCTGGACGCCGAACTGGTGCTTTCCGGCAGCGGAACCTTCTCCGGCGTCGTTCTGGACGGGCTGACCGGCGAGGTCCTCTATGACCTCGACGGCGGTGCCCGCGTGACCCCCGCGTCCAGCCTGAAAATTCTCACTGCCGCGGCGGCGCTCTCGGTCCTCGGCTCGGAGGCCCGGTTCCAAACCGCCGTGTATGCAGGCGCCGAACCGGGCACCGTTGTGCTGGCCGGCGGCGGAGATGTCCTCCTGGGCTCGGGGGCGTCGGATCCGGATTCCACGGTGGGGCGTGCGGGGCTGCAGACGCTGGCCGAAGAAACCGCCGCAGCCCTGGCTCCAAACAGCCGCGGCACCACGGTCAGTGTCCGCGTCGATGACACGCTGTTCACCGGCCCTTCCCTCTCCCCGTCCTGGAATTCCGAGGATGTGGCAGCAGGAGAAGCCGCACCCCTGTATCCGCTGGCCCTTAATTCGGCGTGGGCCGTTGAGGGGCAGCAGTCCGGTCCTCGGGTTGGTGACGCGGCGCTTGCCGCCGGGGAAGCGTTCGCCCGGCATCTGGCAGCCGCCTCGGTGAAATACGGCTTTGACGTGGATCCCGGAGTGCGGCGCGCAACGGCCGACGACGCCGCCGCCCTCCTGGTGTCCGCGTCCTCAGCCACAGTGTCGGAACAGGTGCGGCAGATGCTGCTGACCTCGGACAACTATCTGGCCGAAGCACTGGGCCGGATGACCGCCCTCGCCCGCGGCGGCGAGGCCTCCTTTGACGGTGCGGCAGACGCCGTCGTTTCTTCCGTCTCCGAACTGGGAGTGGACAGCGCGGGCCTGGACCTGGCCGATGTGTCCGGGCTGGGCGCCGGAACAGCCATCAGCGCCCGGCAGCTGGCCGGAACCGTGCAGGCTGCACTGACCTCTTCTGACCAAAGCGTCCGGGACCTGCCATATTCGCTGCCTGTCGCCGGGCTCAGCGGAACCCTCGCGTCCCGGTTCACCGGCGCCGGGTCCGCGGCCGGAACCGGAACCGAAACCGAAGGCCAGGCACCGCCCGCGGGGCTGATCCGCGCGAAAACCGGAACCCTGTTTGCCGCCACTTCCCTGAGCGGCTTCGTGACCGACGTGGACGGCAGGCTCCTGGCCTTCGCCTTTGTGGCCAACGGACTGGAGGCCAACACCGGTGAAGCACGTGCCGCAGTGGATGCAGCTGCGGCGGCCCTGGCCGGATGCGGGTGCAGCTAAACGCGTTCGGCGTACAGCGAACCCTCCTGAAAATGGGGGACCTGTGTGGTCTGATGGACCAATGGAGAGCTATGAGCAGCACCGTCCCCCGGCCGCCGCCGACTTGGTGAATTGGGATCTGGCCGCCGGGACGGCTGCAACCCTGGTGTCGCCGGGACCCAAGATGCCGGCCCGCGAAATCCGCGCAGCAGTGGCTGACCTGCGGGCCCGCGCTGACGAAGCCGTCACCCACGTGCATCGGATCACCGGCCTGGAAGCAGCCCGGGACCTGCGTGACTCCGAGGTGCTTGTGGTGGACCGTGCGTCGTGGGCCAAAGCCAATTCGCGCAGCTTCGCCGCGCTGATGAACCCGGCCCTGGAAACCCTCGCCCGCACGCACCCGGACGAGCTGAAAGGCGCCAACGCCGCCATCAGCGGCACCCTGACCGGTGCCCAGCTCGGTGCGGTCCTGGCCTTCCTCTCCTCCAAGGTGCTGGGACAGTATGATCCCTTCGCGGCCCAAACCCCCGGCGGGCCCTCCGGCGGCCGGCTGCTGCTGGTGGCACCGAACATCATCACCCTGGAACGTGAGCTGAATGTGGATCCGGCTGATTTCCGGCTCTGGGTATGCCTGCACGAGCAGACCCACCGGGTGCAGTTCGCTGCCGCTCCCTGGCTGCGCGGACACATGGTGGAGCAGATGGGCCAGCTGACGAACGGTCTGATGGACAAGGCCCAAACGCTGTCAGAGCGTCTGAGCTCGGCCGCCAAAACCCTTGCCTCCCCTCAGGGGCGCGAGGCCCTGACCGGCCGGAATAACGACGACGGCGTGCCGCGGCGCCCGCTGGACCTCATGTCCCTGCTGCAGGACCCCGAAGACAAGGCCCGGATGTCCCACCTGACAGCGGTGATGTCGCTGCTGGAAGGACACGCCAACGTGGTGATGGATGCCGTGGACGCCAGTATTGTTCCCAGCGTCAAGACCATCCGCCAGCGGTTCAATGCCCGGGGCAAGAGCCACGGCTGGCTGGACCGCTTCTTCCGGCAGATCCTGGGCCTGGACGCAAAGATGCGCCAGTACAAGGACGGTTCGAAATTTGTCCGCTCCGTAGTTGACCGGGCCGGAATGGAAGGGTTCAACCGGGTCTGGGAGGGTCCGGACAACCTGCCCACTGAAGCTGAAATTCACAATCCATCCCTGTGGATGACCCGGATGGGACTCTAACCGCACGTGCCTCAGCAAACTGATTCGAATATGTCTGTTCCACACTCCGGGCCCGCTCCGGCAGGCCGGCTGCGTAAACGCCTGAACCCGACTCTGGGCAAGGCCCGCAACATGCTGCGCGACGCCCTCCGGGATGCCGGCCTGGAACCCCGCGGCACTGCGTCTTCACCGCCGCCCCTGCTGCTGGTGGCCTGCAGCGGCGGACCCGATTCCCTGGCGCTGGCCGAAGCGGCGTCCTTCTTCGCCCGCCGCGGAGACTACCGGGTGGGCGCCGTCGTCGTGGACCATGGCCTGCAGGCCGGCTCTGCCGAAGTTGCCGCCGAAGCGGCGGCCAAACTCATCCGCATGGGACTGGAACCGGTCCAGGTCCGCACCGTGTCGGTGCCGGCCTCCGGAATGGGGCCCGAGGCAGCAGCACGGACCGTGCGTTATGCGGCGCTGGACGCTGCCGTGGCGGAGACCGGAGCCGACGCCGTCCTGCTGGGCCACACCCTCGACGACCAGGCTGAACAGGTGCTCCTCGGGCTCGCCCGGGGATCCGGAACCCGGTCCCTGGCCGGCATGCGGCCGGTTCGCGGAGCGTACCTGCGTCCACTGCTGGGACTGCGCCGGAGCGAGACCGAGGAAATCTGCGAGAGCCTCGGCCTGGACCCGTGGCACGACCCCAGCAACACGGATCCGGCCTTTGCCCGGTCACGGGTCCGAGCCGAGGTCCTGCCTTTCCTGGAGGAAAAACTGGGCCCGGGCATTGCCGAGGCGTTGTTCCGTTCCTCACGTATCCTCGCCAACGACGCCGATTATCTGGACACCGTCAGCGCGGAGACCTTTGCCCGGCTGCGCACCGCTCCGGCATCCGCAGAGAACGCATCCGCTGCGGAAGCGGACACAATTTTGCTGCCGGAAGCGCCGCTGCGTGAGCTGGCTCCCGCCGTGCGCCAGCGCGTTCTGGCACTCGCCGCCGTAGAACTCGGCGGAGCCCAGCCCAGCTATGAACGGCTTCGTTCAGTGGAAGCCCTGCTGCGCCGCACCGGCTCGGCCGGGCCGGTGGAACTGGTCGGAAAAGTCAGCGTGTACCGGCAGGTGCGCGGCTATCCCGTTCCCCAAGGTCCCTCCGGCTATGGCAATCTTGTGTTTAGGAAAAAGAGCAGCACCTAAAATCCAGCTGCAACATCTCGCACCCGGGAGCCATTCGTGGATTCACACGACGTCCAGTCAGACCTCAAGCACGTTCTCTACACCAAAGAGCAGATCCAAACACGGGTTGCCGAACTCGCAGCCGAGATTGACCGCGACTACGCAGGGCGTGATGTCCTGCTGGTAGGCGTACTCAAGGGTGCTGTGATGGTGATGGCCGATCTTTCCCGCGCCCTGCACAGCCACGTCACCATGGACTGGATGGCTGTTTCCTCCTACGGCTCCGGCACGCAGTCCTCCGGCGTGGTGCGCATCCTGAAGGACCTCGAAACCGATCTCCTGGGCAAGCACGTGCTGATCGTCGAAGACATCATCGACTCGGGCCTGACCCTGTCCTGGCTGCGCACCAACCTGCAGTCCCGCGGACCGGCAAGCGTCGAGATCTGCACCCTGCTGCGCAAGCCCACCGCGGCGAAGGTTGAAATCGACGTCAAGTACGTCGGCTACGAGATCCCCAACGAGTTTGTCGTCGGCTACGGCCTGGACTTCGCCGAGAAGTACCGCAACCTGGACTTCATCGGAACCCTGGCGCCGCACGTCTACGAGTAGGCACCACCGCACCATGCGGCACCGGACGGCGGCCAGCGGGCTGCCGTCCGGTGCCGCATCTGCGATCAGCATCACGCCGGCGGCTACGCCCTGAGGGAACTTTCCCGGTATTCCGGACGTGTTCCTTCGGAGGACGGTGTATAGCTTGTTCGAGTATATTTCCGCGCATTATCAGCGTTGTTGATCAGGAGGGACGGGGCGTCAGCCCTGACGACGAATGAAATCTAAGAACTTCTTCAAGGGCCCGGGCATTTGGATAATCCTGGCACTGGCCCTTCTTGTGCTCATTCTTCCCACCCTTTCCCCCAGTGGGGCAACAAAGGTGGACACGAGCGAAGGCCTGAACCTGCTCAAATCCGGCCAGGTCGAACAGGCCAAGATTTACGACGGTGAACAGCGTGTTGACCTGACGCTGCGCGGCGATGACCCGCAGCCGGCCAAGAATGTCGAGTTCTACTTCGGCGCTGCCCGCGGCGAGGACATTGTTGACGCCGTTAACGATTCAGGCGCAAACGGATTCACCGATCAGCCGGTGCAGACCAACTGGTTCACCAGCTTCCTCGGACTGTTCCTGCCCTTCATCATTCTTGGCGTGATCTTCTGGTTCCTGCTCTCCCGCATGCAGGGCGGCGGATCCCAGGTCATGAAGTTCGGCAAGTCCAAGGCCAAGCTGACCAACAAGGACATGCCGCAGGTAACCTTCGCCGACGTAGCCGGAGCTGACGAAGCGGTGGAGGAACTCCACGAAATCAAGGAGTTCCTGCAGGACCCGGCCAAGTTCCAGGCCGTTGGGGCCAAAATCCCCAAGGGCGTGCTGCTGTACGGCCCTCCCGGCACCGGTAAGACCCTGCTGGCCCGTGCTGTTGCGGGCGAGGCCGGAGTGCCGTTCTACTCCATCTCCGGTTCCGACTTCGTGGAAATGTTCGTTGGCGTGGGCGCCTCCCGCGTCCGTGACCTGTTCGAGCAGGCGAAGGCCAACTCCCCGGCCATCATCTTCGTGGACGAGATCGACGCCGTCGGACGCCACCGCGGTGCCGGTGTCGGCGGCGGAAACGACGAACGCGAGCAGACGCTGAACCAGCTGCTGGTGGAGATGGACGGCTTTGACGGCAACACCAATGTCATCCTGATCGCCGCCACCAACCGCCCCGACGTACTGGACCCCGCACTGCTGCGCCCGGGCCGCTTCGACCGCCAGATCGGCGTTGAGGCTCCGGACATGCAGGGACGCCTGCAGATCCTGAAGGTTCATGCCAAGGGCAAGCCAATGGCCGAAGGCGTCGACCTCGAAACCGTGGCCCGCAAGACCCCGGGCTTCACCGGTGCGGATCTGGCCAACGTCCTGAACGAGGCAGCTCTGCTGACCGCGCGCTCCAATGCCCAGCTCATTGACGACCGGGCCCTGGACGAAGCCATCGACCGCGTCATCGCCGGTCCGCAGAAGCGCAGCCGCGTCATGAAGGAACTCGAGCGCAAGATCACCGCGTACCACGAGGGCGGCCACGCCCTGGTGGCGGCTGCACTGCGCAATACCGATCCGGTGACCAAGGTGACCATCCTGCCGCGCGGCCGTGCCCTGGGTTACACCATGGTGCTGCCGCAGGATGACAAGTACTCCATCACGCGCAATGAGCTGCTGGACCAGCTGGCCTACGCCATGGGCGGACGCGTGGCTGAGGAAATCGTGTTCCACGATCCCTCAACCGGCGCCTCCAATGACATCGAAAAGGCCACCTCCACGGCCCGGAAGATGGTCACCCAGTACGGCATGAGCGAGCGGATTGGTTCGGTGAAGCTCGGCTCCGGCGGCGGCGAGCCGTTCCTCGGCCGGGACATGAGCCAGGAACGGAACTACTCCGACCAGGTTGCCTACGTGGTGGATGAGGAAGTCAGGCGCCTGCTGGACAACGCCCATGACGAGGCCTACCAGATCCTGACCGAAAACCGGGACGTCCTGGACCGGCTGGCCCTGGAACTGCTCGAACGCGAGACGCTTAACCAGGCCGAAATCGCCGAGGTGTTTGCTGACGTCCGCAAGCGCGATGTCCGCGAAGTGTGGCTCTCCAAGCCCACCCGCCCGGTGCACAGCCTGCCGCCCGTGGTTTCCGCCAAGGAACGCCGGGAAGCAGTGGCCAGCGGCCAGCCTGATCCGGACACTGTGTCCCCGCAGGACCAGATTGCGGACGCGGACCTGCCGCAGGACTTCGATGTGTCCAGCAACGGGCTCCCGCAGGCAGAAGGCAGCGGGCCGTCGCACCCCGGTTCCGGCGGAACCGCCAACCGGGCCGGCGGCACGGAGAACCCGGAACAAAACAACCTGTAACCGCAAACGGCGGCCCGGCACGAAAGTGCCGGGCCGCCGTCGTTGGGGCCAGCCACGGTAGGATCAACCAGTGACGGATTTCGACGATGAATTGACCGCGGAGGATCTCTCCGCATCCCTGGCTCCCGTGGACCAGCCCCGAATCGAAAAGGCGGTCCGCGAGATCCTCCTGGCCATCGGGGAGGACCCGGAGAGGGAAGGGCTGCAGGACACGCCCAAACGGGTGGCGAAGTCCTATGCCGAGATTTTTGCCGGCCTCCACCAGAACCCGGCGGACCTGCTGGCCACCACCTTTGCCATTGAGCATGAAGAAATGGTGCTGGTGAAGGACATTGCGTTCTTCTCCACCTGTGAACACCACCTGGTGCCGTTCCACGGCACCGCCCACATTGGCTACATTCCCTCCAAGGACGGCAAGGTCACCGGCCTGAGCAAGCTGGCCCGGCTGGTGGAGGTCTACGCCCGGCGCCCCCAGGTCCAGGAGCGGCTGACAACCCAGATTGTTGAAGCGCTCATGGAGAACCTGGATCCGCGCGGTGCCATAGTTGTTCTTGAGTGCGAACACCTGTGCATGTCCATGCGCGGCGTGCGCAAGCCCGGAGCCAAAACAGTCACCTCGGCGGTCCGCGGACAGCTCCGTGAGACGGCCACCCGCGCGGAAGCAATGAGCCTGATACTCGGACGTTAGGAAGCCTGACCACCATGGATTCACTCGCTGCCGCTCCCGGAACCGGCCCCGCCACCTCGCCGCTTCGGCTGGTGCGGTCCGTCCGGGCGCCCCGCCGGTTCGAGGAACTCCCGGACGGCCGCACGCTCGTGATGGGAATCCTCAACGTGACACCCGATTCCTTCAGCGACGGCGGCAGCTTCGAGGAATCCGGAGCCGCCGTCGACGCCGGGCTGAAGATGCATTACGAAGGCGCCGACATCATTGATGTGGGCGGCGAATCCACCCGGCCCGACTCCGCCCGGGTGAGCCCCGCAGAGGAACAGGACCGAATCCTGCCCGTGGTCCGGGCGCTGGTGAAGGCCGGCATCCTGGTCAGCGTGGACACCATGAATGCCTCCACGGCGGAAAAAGCCATTGACGCCGGAGCCGTCCTGATCAACGATGTGTCCGGCATGGACGTGGATCCCCAGATGCCGGAGCTGATAGCCCGCACGGGGGTCCACTACGTGCTCATGCACAGCCGCGGCGCGGTCCGCAGCAAGGACCCGAACGCGTCCTACACCTCGGTGGTGGACGAGGTCATCGCCGAACTGAGCCAGATCCGGGAGCGGTTCTACGCCGCCGGAGTCTCGCCCGAGCAGATCATCATTGATCCCGGGCTGGGGTTTTCCAAGGACGGGGAATCCAACTGGGAGCTGCTGCGGTCCCTGGATCAACTCAACGGCCTGGGCCACCGGGTATTGATCGGCGCCTCCCGGAAGCGTTTCCTTGGCACCCTGCTGGCCACGGGAGGCCGCCCGGTTCCGCCCCGGGAACGTGATGACGCCACCACGGCGGTCACGGCCCTGGCCGCGTTCTCCAATGCCTGGTGCGTTCGCGTACACAACGTCAGCCCCAGCGCGGCTGCCGTCAAAACCACTGCTGCCTGGAAGGGCTAACCCATGACCACATCCGGAAGGGCGAACACCCTGAACACTGAGGCTCCCGCCCGCAGCCCCCTGCGCGACACCATTACCCTTACCGGCATCACCGCGCAGGGATTTCACGGCGTATTTGAAGACGAGCGGCGCAACGGCCAGCCGTTCGTGGTGGACGTTGTCCTGCATGCTGACCTGCGCCCGGCCGGAATCAGTGACGACCTGACGCAGACCGCCCACTACGGCGAACTTGCCGAGCAGGTGGCTGCAATCATTGCGGGCGAACCGCTGAACCTGATCGAGGCCCTGGCAGAACGCATTGCCGGTGCCGTCCTCGCCGGCTATGCCGGCGTTGATGCCGTGGAGGTCACCGTGCACAAGCCGCAGGCGCCCATCACGGTGCCGTTCGGCGACGTATCAGTCACCATCCGCCGGGACCGCTCATGACCGCGCCGGGCGCGGTGACCGCCGTCCTGGCCCTGGGCAGCAACCTCGGGGAAAGCCGGGACACCCTTTCGCGTGCCGTGGCTGAGCTGGCGGACCATCCCGGCGTGCGGCTGCAGGCGGTTTCCCCCGTGGTGCGGACCCGGCCGGTGGGCGGTCCGGAGCAGCCCGACTACCTGAACCTGGTGATTTCGGTGGAGACGGACCTTGCTCCGCACGAGCTGCTGGCCCACTGCCAGGCGGTGGAAACCCTCCACCACCGCACGCGCGAGGTGCGCTGGGGGCCGCGGACGCTCGACGTCGACATCATCACCTACGGGGACACCGAGATGGCGGACGAAACCCTCACCCTGCCGCATCCGCGGGCGCACACCCGGGCCTTTGTGCTGCAGCCCTGGGCATGGATGGACCCGGACGCCGTGCTTTCGGGAACTCCCGTTGCCGAGCTCGCCGCCCGGGCAGAGGACCTTCCCGGCCTGGAAATCTTCGAGGGGGACTAACCCGCCATGGGGAACATCCGCTACCGCTGGCTGGCCCTCATCGCCGTCGGATCCGGTGTGGCCGGCTGGCTGGTCAACAACTGGGCCGCCCGCAATTCCCTGCCCACTCCCGTCCTGAGCATCGTTGGGCTGCTCACTGTGCTGCTGATATCCGGGGCCACCCTGATCCTCGGCCTGCGCGTGCGGCGCTGGCAGCAGGGCAACCGAACCCGCGAGCTGGACCCGATCGCCGCGGCACGCACGCTGGTCCTGGCCCAGGCCGCCGCATATGCCGGCTCCCTGCTGCTCGGCTGGCACGCCGGGATTTTCATTGACCTGCTGCCGCTGTGGTCGCTGCGTCCCGGGCATGCCGCCACCTGGGGATCAGTGGCTATGATCGCCGGAGGAGTCCTCATGATCTCCGTCGGCCTCCTGGTGGAACGTTTTTGCCGCCTGCCGCCGGACGACTCCAACGGACACGGCGGAACGGCAGCCCGTCCGGACGCCAGGGAAGAACCGGGAGACGGAGAATATGCCTAGTCAAGCGATCGACCCGGACGGCCTGTCCTGGGAGCACGTCTCGCCCAAATACCTCACGGTCCGCCTTATCGGCTGGGCGGTGGAAGCCGTGCTGATGGTGGCCCTCTGCTGCCTTCCCCTGATCATGCTTGCCGCCGCGGACTGGGCCTGGATCCCCTCATGGCTGGCCTGGGGACTGCCCGCCGTCGTAGCGGCGGCTTATCTGTGGCGGGGAGTGCTGCTGCCGCGCCAGGTGCGCGCCGTCTGCTATGCCGAACGCAACGAGGACTTCCTGCTGCGCCGCGGCATCTTTTTCCAGCGCACCCTGGTGGTGCCCTACGGCCGGATGCAGTACGTGGATGTCACCGTTGGGCCCCTGGAGCGGGCCTTTGGCCTGTGCTCCCTCAAACTCCACACCGCCGCCCCCGGCACCAACGCAGCACTGCCCGGCCTGCCCGCATCAGAGGGCGCCCGGCTGAGGGAGCACCTCTCCGAACGCGGCGAAGCGCAGCTGGCAGGGTTGTGAGCACCCCGCACAGCGGGGAATGGACCCGCGTCCACCCCGTTTCGCCCCTGGTACGCGGCTGGATTGCCCTCGCCGCGTTCGCCTTCATCCTCGGCCGGAACTGGGTGGAGGATTTTGCCGGCCACGACGACGGCGGCGCCCCCGCCCGCCCGCCGGACGGCACCACCTTGCTGATCGCCGCGGCCGTCCTCGCCGGAATCCTGCTGATCCTTGCCGGCCTGTTCTTCCTGTCCTGGTGGTTCACCCGCTATCAGGTCACCAATGATCACGTCCGGGTCCACTCCGGAGTGGTCTTCCGCCAGCAGCGCCAGGCGCGCCTGGACCGGGTCCAGGCCATTGACATTGTCCAGCCGCTGCTGGCGCGGCTCTTCGGGCTGGCTGAGTTGCGGTTCGAGGTTGCCGACGCCGGCGAATCCGCCGTCCATTTGGCGTACCTGAAAGTCGACGACGCCAGGAGCCTGCGGGCCCTCATCCTGGGCCGTGCTTCCGGCGCCCTCGCCCCCGCGGCGAATCCCGCAGCGGAGACGGCGACGGCGGATCCCGGGACAGCGGCTGCCGGAACCGCTGTTACCGGTGACGGCAGCGCCGTCGTTGAAGCCGGAACAGCTCCGGGCGTCGCCGAAGCCCCCGAGCAGCCCATCCTGGCGCTGACCCCCGGAAGAGTCATTGCCGCTACGCTGCTTTCCGGAACCAGCTTGTTCCTGATTGCCGGAATTGCCGCCGTTATTATCCTCACCGCCCTCACCGGCGCGCCCCTCAGCCTGGCCATCCTGCTGCCCCTCCTGTTCGGTGCGGCGGGCGGCTTCTGGACGGAGTTTTCCACCTCCTTCAACTTCCGGGCCTCGGTGTCCCGGGACGGAATCCGGGTCCGGTACGGACTGTTGGACACCCGCACGCAGACGGTCCCCCCGGGCCGGATCCAGGCAGTGTCCGTGACGCAGCCGCCCCTGTGGCGGCTCACGGGCTGGTATCGGATCTCCGTGAACGTGGCCGGTTACGGAACCGGCAGCAACAACGCAGGGCAGGCCCGCACCAAGCTCCTGCCGGCCGGAACCCTTTCCGAAGTCTTTGACATCCTCGCCCTGGTCCTGCCGGAGCCGGGTACCGACCGTCCGATTGACGTGTTCACGGCCGGCATTACCGGGCGGGACAACGAGGCCGGCTTCGCGACCACCCCCCGCCGGGCCCGCTGGATCGCACCGCTGGCCTGGCGCCGGAACGGATTCGTCCTCACCGACACAGCCCTGCTGATCCGCAGCGGTGCGCTCTGGCGCGTGCTGTCCGTGGTGCCGCATGAACGCACCCAGTCGATGGCACTGGAGCAGGGCCCGCTGCGCCGGCGTTTTGCCACCAGCGACCTGGTCCTGCACTCAACGCCCGGCCCGGTCCGGCCGCGGATCCGCAAAATGGACGACGACGCCGCCCGCCGGCTCTTCCGGGAACAGGCGACCCGGGCGCGCGAGGCCCGGCGCCGGGACCGTACCGGCTCCTGGAACTCGCCCGCTCCAACCACCCCCACCGATCCGTTTTCCAAGGAGATTCCCCATGAACAGCGCTGAGACGAGCACGGCCGACAAGCGAAGGCGCGGCCGGCTGGGAATCGGCGTCATTGGTGCCGGCCGGGTGGGTGCCGTACTGGGTGCGGCCCTGCGGGCCGCTGAACACGCCGTCGTCGGCGTCTCTGCAGTCAGCGAGGAAAGCCGCGAGCGCGCAGCGAACCTGCTGCCCGGCGTACCGGTCCTGGACATTCCGGAAATTGTGGAGCGCTCGGAGCTGGTGCTGCTGGCCGTGCCCGACGACGCCCTGGGGCCGCTGGTGGCGGGGCTGGCGAAGACCAATGCCTGGCAGGCAGGCCAGCTGGTGGCCCACACCTCGGGACGGTTCGGCACGGATATCCTCGAACCCGCCCGCCGCGCCGGAGCCATCCCGCTGGCACTTCATCCGGCCATGACCTTCACCGGGATGAGCCTTGACCTGACCCGGCTGGCCGACTGCTCGTTCGGGGTAACCGCCCCCACCGCCGTGCTGCCCATTGCCCAGGCGCTGGTGGTGGAAATGGGCGCCGAGCCGGTGGTCATCGACGAGGCGGACCGGGTCAATTACCACCTGGCACTGGCCCACGCATCCAACCACCTCGTCACCATCACCGCCCAGTCAGTCCAATTGCTCAAGGACATCGGAGTGGAAAACCCCGACCGGCTGCTGGGGCCCCTGATGCGGGCCTCGCTGGAAAACGCCCTGGCCTCCGGCGAACACGCACTGACCGGTCCGGTGGCCCGCGGCGACGCCGGCACCGTGGCCGCGCACCTGCAGGAGCTGAGCCGCCAGGACAGCGCCGATCTGCAGGACACCTACCGCGCCCTGTCACTGGCCACTGCGCGGCGCGCCATTGACCGGGGACTGCTCAGCGAGACGCGCGGCCAGGCCGTCATTGATGCCCTGACCCTCGACGCGGAAGGACCGCGGTGAACGCTCCCCGCGTGCTGCGCACCGCAGCTGAACTGAAAAGCGCCATCGCTGAAGCCCTTGCCGCCGGCACAGAGTCCGGCGGGAATGCGGTGCAAAGCCTTGGTCTGGTCCCCACCATGGGCGCCCTCCACTCGGGGCACCGCTCCCTGATGGATGCCGCCCGGGCGGAGAACGACGTAGTTGTTGCTTCCGTGTTCGTTAACCCCCTGCAGTTCAACGATCCGGAAGACCTGCGCCGCTACCCCCGTGACCTAGAGGCCGACCTTGAACTGCTGGGTACGGCCGGCGTGGACCTGGTGTTTGCGCCCGCTGAGGCGGAGGTCTATCCGGACGGAGAACCGCTGGTGCGGATCAGCTCGGGAGAGCTGGGTGCCCGTTACGAGGGAGCCTCGAGGCCGGGGCATTTTGACGGCGTACTGACCGTGGTGGCCAAGCTGCTCCACTATGCATCCCCCACTGCATCCCCCACCGCCCCGAACGTCCGGTTCCGGGCCTACTTCGGGCAGAAGGACGCCCAGCAGCTGGCCTTGATCCGCCGGATGGCCGCGGACCTGAACTTCGACGCTGAAATTATTGGTGTTCCCGTGGTCCGCGCCGCTGACGGTTTGGCCGAATCCAGCCGCAATGTCTTCCTGGACCCGGCACAGCGCAGGGCAGCAACGGTGCTCTCCCGCGCCCTGTTCTCCCTGCAGGAACGGGTTGCCGCCGGCCGGCCCGCAGACCTGGACGCCGCCGTCGCCCTGGTGGCGGCAGAACCGCTGGTGGAACTGGACTACTTCGACATCGTGGACCCGCAAACGCTGCAGCCGCTGGCGGACGAAAACGGCCCGCTGGAAACACCGGCGCTGGCACTCCTGGCCGCACGCGTGGGGCCGGTGCGCCTGATCGACAACCTGCCGCTGCAGCCCGGCACGGAAACCAGCTGACCCAGCGGTCTGTGCGCCAGCCGGGAGCAAGCTGGGCGCCGGCCGTAAACCCCCTTCGCGCAGCTCTGTAAACTTAAGGGTGTGACCACACCTAATCCCGTTCCCGAAGCAGCCGACACCTCCGAGCAGATGCGCATCCGCGCCGAAAAACGCGCTCGTCTCATCGCCCGGGGCGATGAGGCCTACCCGGTGGGCGTGGAACGCACGCATTCCCTTAAAGAAATACGGGAGAAGTTCGGACACCTGGCCGCCGATGAAACGAGCGGTGAAACCGTAGGCGTTACCGGCCGCGTCGTCTTTGTCCGCAACACCGGCAAGCTATGCTTCGCGACCCTTCAGGAGGGCAACGGAACCCGCGTCCAGGCCATGCTGAGCCTGGCCGTTATTGGCGAAGAGGCACTTGCCGACTGGAAGGCGCTGGTTGACCTCGGCGACCATGTCTTTGTCCGGGGTGAAGTGATTTCCTCCCGCCGCGGCGAGCTCTCCATCATGGCCGA
This sequence comes from Arthrobacter sp. TJ-178, assembly GCF_058269275.1. Taxonomy (NCBI): domain Bacteria; kingdom Bacillati; phylum Actinomycetota; class Actinomycetes; order Micrococcales; family Micrococcaceae; genus Arthrobacter; species Arthrobacter sp. TJ-178. Next base: position 1,210,144 of record NZ_JBZCNK010000001.1, read on the forward strand.
CTCCTGGTCCATGGCCTCCAAGGCGCTGCGTCCCCTGCCCGTGCTGCACGCCGGTCTGAACGAAGAAACCCGCGTCCGTCAGCGCTATGTGGATCTCATGGTCCGCGAGGAAGCCCGGGACATGGTTTACAAGCGGGCAGCCATTATCCGCGGTGTCCGGGACACTCTCCACGGCCACGGTTACGTGGAAGTGGAAACCCCCATGCTGCAGCTGGTTCACGGCGGCGCCGCAGCGCGTCCGTTCGAAACGCACTTGAACGCCTTTGATCAGAAGATGACCCTGCGGATCGCCACCGAGCTGTACCTCAAGCGTGCGGTGGTCGGCGGCATTGAGCGGGTTTTCGAGCTCGGCCGCATTTTCCGCAATGAGGGAGTGGATTCCACCCACAGCCCCGAATTCACCACGCTGGAATGCTATGAAGCGTATGCGGACCAGTATGTGATGGCGGACCGCATCAAGGAAATCATCCTGCACTGCGCCGATCTGGTGGGCAGCCGGCAAATTGAAACCGAGGCCGGCACCATTGACCTGGACGGTGAATGGAAGTGGCTGTCCGTCTATCCGGGCCTTTCCGAGGCCGTGGGCGTGGAAGTCACCCCTGAAACCGATCTTGAGACGCTGCGCGGCATTGCGGAAAAGCACTCCGTCAAGGTGGATCCCAAGTGGGATGCCGAGAAGCTCGTGGTTGAACTCTTCGGCGAAATCGTTGAGCCCACGCTGATCCAGCCGACATTCGTCTATGACTACCCGCCCTCCGCCCAGCCCCTGGCACGGCCCAACCGCGACGATCCCCGCCTGATCGAGGCCTGGGACCTCATCATCGGCGGCATGGAGCGCGGCACGGCATTCTCGGAGCTCATTGACCCGGTAATCCAGCGTGAGCGCCTCACCGAGCAGTCCCTCCGGGCCGCCGGCGGCGATGAAGAAGCCATGGCGCTGGACGAAGACTTCCTGCGGGCCCTTGAATACGGAGCACCGCCCATGGGCGGCATCGGCCTGGGAATTGACCGTTTAGTGATGCTTTTCACGAATACAGGAATCCGGGAAACAATTCTGTTCCCTCTCCTGAAGCCGGAAATGGGTTAGAGACTATGGAATACGTGGAAGTCCTACTGCCTTCAGTGTGTGTTGCAGCACTTTTCTATTTTGTGATGAAGGCGCTGCTGAATGTGGACCGGTCAGAGCGAAAGGCGCTGGCTGAAGCGGAACGGGAGGCCGACCTTGCGGCTGACCGCGATACAAGTAGTGGCGCCCCGGAAAAAGAAAAGTAATTAAATTTGGCTCCTACGCTTTGACGAGGGATTCGAATTTGCGCCATACTCTAAGTGGTCTCATTCTCGTTTTCCCGGTTTAAACTGCTTAGGAGCCTGTCGTGGCGCAAAAGGTAAATATCATTCTGGTCGATGACCTCGATGCTGGAAGTGCGGATGAGACCGTACGGTTTGGTCTTGACGGATCCCAGTACGAGATCGACCTGTCAAAAGACAATGCAAAGAATCTTCGTGCAGCCCTGAAGCCCTACGTTGATGCCGGCCGCAAGGTGGGCGGCCGCACGGGCCGTCCCCGTGCTGCAGGTGCTGCGCGGAGCAATGAAGCAGCCCAGATCCGCGAGTGGGCCCGCAACAACGGGTACACCGTGTCCGAACGCGGCCGCGTGAACAGCGAAATCATCGAGGCTTACCGCGCAGCCCAGGGCTAACACCCGGGGCTGGGGGTCTGGGGGCCCCCAGTTGGAGCACCTTGGTCACGCCTTGGGCGAACACGCTCCTTAAGCACGCGCAGGACACGTAGCATCGAATTACGCGTTAGCTAGGAGTGTGCCTCATGTTTGAAAGATTTACCGACCGTGCCCGTCGCGTTGTCGTGCTTGCCCAAGAAGAGGCTCGCATGCTCAACCACAACTACATCGGCACCGAGCACATCCTGCTCGGGCTCATTCATGAGGGCGAAGGTGTCGCAGCTAAGGCCCTTGAATCCCTGGGTATTTCACTGGGTGCCGTGCGTGAGCAGGTGCAGGAGATCATCGGTCAGGGCCAGCAGGCCCCGTCCGGCCATATCCCCTTCACCCCCCGTGCCAAGAAGGTGCTTGAGCTTTCCCTCCGGGAAGCCCTGCAGCTTGGCCACAACTACATTGGAACCGAGCACATCCTGCTCGGCCTGATCCGCGAAGGCGAAGGCGTGGCCGCACAGGTCCTCGTCAAGCTGGGAGCGGACCTGAACCGGGTGCGCCAGCAGGTTATCCAGCTGCTCTCCGGTTACCAGGGCAAGGAGCCTGTCAGCTCGGGCGGCCAGCAGCAGGAAGGCCAGCCCGCCGGTTCGGTGGTGCTGGACCAGTTCGGCCGCAACCTGACACAGGCTGCACGCGAATCCAAGCTTGATCCCGTCATCGGGCGCGAGCATGAGATGGAACGTGTCATGCAGGTCCTGTCCCGCCGTACCAAGAACAACCCTGTTCTGATTGGTGAGCCCGGCGTCGGCAAGACCGCGGTTGTCGAGGGCCTGGCCCAGGCGATCGTGCGCGGCGATGTTCCGGAGACCATCCGTGACAAGCAGCTGTACACCCTTGACCTGGGTTCGCTCGTCGCCGGATCCCGCTACCGCGGTGACTTTGAGGAACGCCTGAAGAAGGTCCTCAAGGAAATCCGCACCCGCGGCGACATCATCCTCTTCATCGATGAGATCCACACCCTTGTGGGTGCCGGTGCCGCCGAAGGCGCCATCGACGCAGCATCCATCCTGAAGCCGATGCTGGCCCGAGGCGAGCTGCAGACCATTGGTGCCACCACGCTTGATGAGTACCGCAAGCACATTGAGAAGGACGCAGCCCTCGAACGGCGTTTCCAGCCGATCCAGGTCAACGAGCCTTCCGTTGCCCACTCCATCGAGATCCTCAAGGGCCTGCGGGACCGCTACGAAGCGCACCACCGCGTGTCCATCACGGATGCTGCGCTGACATCGGCGGCCACCCTGGCAGAGCGGTACATCAGCGACCGCTTCCTTCCGGACAAGGCCATCGACCTGATTGACGAAGCCGGTGCCCGGCTGCGCATCCGCCGCATGACCGCTCCGCCGGAGCTCAAGGAGATCGACGAGCGTATTTCCGCGCTGAAGCTGGAAAAGGAATCGGCCATCGATTCCCAGGACTTCGAAGGCGCCGCCTCCCTGCGGGACAAGGAGCAGAAGCTCCATGACCAGCGGGCGGAAAAGGAGCGCCAGTGGAAGTCCGGGGGACTGGATGACATTGCCGAGGTGGATGAAGAACTCATCGCCGAGGTGCTCGCCAATTCCACCGGCATCCCCGTGGTCAAGCTCAACGAAGAAGAATCCACGCGCCTGCTCAAGATGGAAGACGAGCTGCACAAGCGCGTCATCGGTCAGGACCAGGCCATCAAGTCCATCTCGCAGGCCATGCGCCGTACGCGGGCCGGACTTAAGGACCCCAAGCGTCCGGGCGGTTCCTTCATCTTCGCCGGTCCCACCGGTGTGGGTAAGACGGAGCTTGCCAAGGCGCTGGCGGAATTCCTCTTCGGGGACGAAGACGCGCTGATCACCCTGGACATGTCCGAATACTCCGAGAAGCACACAGTTTCCCGGCTCTTCGGTGCCCCTCCGGGCTACGTCGGCTACGAAGAAGGCGGGCAGCTGACCGAAAAGGTCCGCCGCCGTCCGTTCTCCGTGGTGCTGTTCGACGAAGTTGAGAAGGCCCACGCTGACCTGTTCAACTCGCTGCTGCAGATCCTCGAAGACGGCCGCCTGACCGACAGCCAGGGCCGGGTGGTGGACTTCAAGAACACCATCATCATCATGACCACCAACCTGGGAACCCGGGACATCTCCAAGAGCGTCTCCACCGGTTTCCAGTCCGGCACGGACACCAAGACCGGTTACGACCGGATGCGGGCCCGGGTCACGGAAGAGCTGCGTCAGCACTTCCGCCCCGAATTCCTCAACCGTGTCGATGACACGGTGGTGTTCCCGCAGCTCACGCAGGACGAGATCGTTCAGATCGTGGACCTGTTCCTGGAACGCCTCGGCAAGCGCCTGGCGGACAAGGGAATGACCATCGAGCTGACCCCCGCGGCCAAGGAACTGCTGGCCACGCGCGGCTACGATCCCGCCATGGGTGCCCGGCCGCTGCGCCGGACCATCCAGCGCGAGATCGAGGACCAGCTCTCCGAGAAGATCCTGTTCGGGGATCTCAAGCCCGGCGAACTGGTATCCGTGGATGTGGAGGGCGAAGGGGACGACGCCACCTTCACGTTCGTGGGTCACGGTGCGCCCAAGGCCATCGAGGAAGCACCCTCGGCGATTGAGGCCGGCGTCGGCGACTAAGCCGCGCAGCGCTTGAATAATGCGGAAGGACCCGGCGGGCACTCAGCCCGCCGGGTCCTTCCGCATGTGCCGGCCCCTTCTGTTGCGTCGCCGGCGAAGCATTTTTCCGTCTGCGTCCCGCACAGTCCTAGACTGGGCCGGTGACTTCCGCGACTACCATCACAGTTCGGCGTGCCCGTACCTCAGATGTTCCCCTGATCCGCTCCCTCGTGGCGCCGCTGGCCGCTGACCGGATCCTGGTCGCAAAGGAAGCAGTGGCCTATTACGAGGGGCTGCAGGAGTTTCGGGTGGCTGTTGGGCCCGACGGCGCAGTGATTGGCTGCGGTGCGCTGCATGTGATGTGGGAAGACCTTGCAGAGGTCCGGACCCTGGCGACGGACGCCCGGTGGCGAGGCCGCGGGGTCGGCCACGTCCTGCTCGAAGCCCTGCTGGCCGAAGCGTCTGAAATTGGTGTGGACCGGGTGTTCTGCCTGACTTTTGAAGTGGATTTTTTCCGCCGCCACGGCTTTGAGGTGATGGCCAATCAGTCTGCAGTCGATCCGGAGGTTTATTCGGAACTGCTGCGCTCCCATGACGAGGGAGTTGCGGAATTCCTGGACCTCGCCCGGGTTAAGCCAAATACGCTCGGGAACACCCGAATGATCCGCAGCCTATAGCCGTTTTTCGGCCGGCAGGCCTAAAGTGCGTGTTCGCAATAAGGGAAACCGATGGACTCCGGCTGGTCTTTTGCGCTTTGGCGTGGATAAGCTCAGGGTACTGAGCATCACACAAGGTTCTGATTCCGGCAGTATTTCCGGCGGAGGGACCACGATCAGAAAGCGGGATCCTATTATGGGCGCAGATGACAAGGTGCAGAATTCAGCCGAGAAGCTTGGCGGCAAGGTCAAGGAAGGTCTTGGAAAGGCCACCGGCAACGAGAGCATGGAAGCTGAAGGACACGGCGACCAGGCCAAGGGCAGTGCCAAGCAGGCCGGCGAAAACATCAAGGATGCTTTCAAGGGTAAGTAGGACCCGCAGGACAACAGCGTCCTGAAAAGGTGTGGGAGAGGCGTAATGCCTCTCCCACACCTGTTTAACCCGAGCTTGCGGGCAGCCTGTCCAGCGACTCCAGTCGGGGGTAGGGTCGGAAGCACTCGCAAAACATGCCCTGATCCATGTCTGACCCGGGCCGGTGCGCTGCACCGCACGGGCGCTGCGCCGAAGGAGCTGCTCACGAATGAAGAAGCTGATCAATGATCCGCGCAGAGTCGTCTCCGAATCCCTCGCCGGATTCGGACTGGCTCATCCCCATCTGGTCCGGGTGCATCAGGATCCGGACCTCGTTCTGCGCCGGGAACCCTCGCAGGGCAAGGTGTCCCTGGTCTCCGGCGGAGGCAGCGGCCATGAACCCCTGCACAGCGGTTACGTGGGCCGGGGCATGCTGGACGCCGCGGTGCCCGGCGCGGTGTTCACCTCACCCACGCCGGACCAAATTCTCCCGGCCATCACGGAAACGGATACCGGAGCCGGGGTCCTGCTGATCGTGAAGAATTACACCGGGGACATCCTGAACTTTGAAACCGCGGCGGAACTGGCGCAGGCGGAGGGCGTCACGGTAGCCACTGTGGTGGTGAACGACGACGTCGCGGTGGAAGACTCGCTGTACACGGCAGGCCGCCGCGGGGTGGCGGGAACCGTGCTGGTGGAACGGATCGCCGGCGGCGCAGCTGAGCGGGGCGATTCCCTGGAGCAGGTGACCGCAGTGGCCGAACGCGTCAATGCGAACGTCCGGTCCATGGGAGTGGCGCTGGCACCGTGCACGGTTCCCCACGCCGGTGAGCCCAGCTTTACCCTCGAGGACAATGAAATCGAGCTGGGGGTCGGAATCCACGGCGAACCCGGACGGCGGCGGATGCCCATGGCAGACGCGGACACCATCACGGACCAGCTGCTGGAACCCGTCCTGCAGGATCTGGGCGCACTGGAGGGCGAACCGGTGCTCCTCTTCGTCAACGGCATGGGCGGCACTCCGCTCAGCGAGCTTTACATCGTGTACCGCCGGGCAGCGGAAGTGCTGGCCGAGCGCGGAATCCGCGTTGAACGATCGCTGGTGGGCAACTACATCACGGCCCTGGACATGCAGGGAGCTTCCGTGACGGTGCTGCGGCTGGATGAGGAAATGATGGAACTTTGGGACTCGCCGGTGAATACTCCGGCCATGCGGTGGGGGGTTTGACCATGGCACTTGATGCGCAGTGGGCAGCAGATTGGATGCGGGCCAGCGCCGCCGCGATGGCGGAAAACCGGCAGCGCCTGATCAATCTTGACCGGGACATAGGCGATGCGGACCACGGAGAAAACATGGACCGGGGCTTCTCTGCGGTGGTGGAGAAGCTGGAGGCGGACGGAATTCCGGAAACTCCGGGCCAAGTCCTGAAACTGGCCGCAATGACCCTGATGTCGAAGGTGGGCGGGGCGGCCGGCCCGCTGTACGGGACAGCCTTCCTGCGGGCCTCCACCGCCGCGGGACCGGCCACTGAACTTGACCCCGCCGCCGTCGTCGCCGTCCTGACGGCAGCACGGGACGGCATTGTGGCCCGGGGTAAAGCGGAGCCCGGAGACAAGACCATGGTGGACGCCTGGACCCCCGCAGTTGAGGCGGCCGGGACAGCGGCGGATGCCCACGCCGGACCTAAGGAAGTGCTGGCAGCCGCCGCCAATGCTGCTGACGCAGGACTGGCCGGGACGGAACCGCTCATTGCCCGCAAAGGACGGGCCAGCTACCTCGGAGAACGCAGTGCCGGGCACCTGGATCCGGGCGCCGCATCCACTGTGCTGATCCTGCAGGCGGCGGCGGAAACGGCGGAAGAGGACGCATGAGTGTTGGACTGGTGATTGTTTCCCACAGCGCCAAGCTGGCGGAGGGTGTCCGTGAGCTGGCGGCACAGATGGCGCGTGATGTGAGGCTTGAACCGGCCGGCGGCACCGATGACGGCGGTATTGGCACCAGCCTGGAGAAGATTCAGACTGCAATTGCCGCCGCGGACACAGGCGAAGGCGTCCTGTTGCTGGCCGACCTTGGGTCCGCCGTGATGACCGCTGAAACGGCAGTGGAATTCCTCGACGACGACCAGCGCGCCCGCGTCCGGCTCGCGGATGCACCTCTGGTGGAGGGGACAGTGGCAGCCGCCGTGGCTGCACAGAGCGGCAGGGCCCTCATGGCCGTCCTTCAGGAAGCTGAGGCTGCCGGACACCTTCCACCGTCCGCGGGAGCCGCGAACAGCACCGCAAACGCGCCCGGCGTGCAGACGACGGATGCATCCGACGAAGCCGATGCGATGGAGGATGACCTGGATCCCGCCGATGCGGGTGTCCACACCGGCTCCTGGGAGCTCATCAACCCGGCGGGCCTGCACGCGCGCCCGGCCGCCGCCGTCGCGCAGGCAATGTCCGATCTGGACGCCGAAGTCCGCATCAACGGCGTGGACGCCAAGTCCGTGATGATGCTGATGACGCTGGGCCTGGGTCAGGGTCAAACCCTGACCCTGACCGCCCGCGGCCCCGACGCCGCCCGCGCCGTGGACATCATGGCCCTGGAAGTGCGCAACGGTTTCGGGGAGATTTAGCCGTTCGCGCAGGTCCGGCCGGGTCAGCAGGTCCGGCCGGGTCAGGCGGGAAGCTGGAGGCCGCCGTCGTTCTCTTCGGCGAGCTTGTCCGCCAGGAGGCCGGCAACTGCGCGTTCCAGCTGCGCTGCGGGAGCCTGCAGTGCGTGGAGCTTCGCCAGTGCCGCCAGATCGGGGTCTGCGTCCGCTTCGGCCGTCGCCAGATCCACCGGACCCAGCAGCAGGCTGCGAAGCACCGGGCTGCGGGCAGAGCGCAGCACGGCCATGACGGCGCCGCGCACCTGGCGGTCCGTGCCGGCCCACGCCTGCCCCTTGGGCACGTAGTCGGGAGCCGGCTGTCCGGCGGCCACCCAGGCGCAGTGCCGGCGCACGGGGCAGATTTCGCACTTGGGAGACCTTGCCGTGCAGACCAGGGCGCCGAGTTCCATGACGGAGGCGTTCCAGGCAACTGATGCGGTCTCATCGGCGGGCAGCAGCTCAACGGCCAGCCGCATCTCTGCAGCGGTGAGCGCCGGCGATGGGAGGGCCTTGCCGGTGAGCGCGCGGGCATGGACCCGGCGAATATTGGTGTCCACCACCGCTTCCCGGCGGCCGAAAGCAAAGGCGGCGACGGCGGCTGCGGTGTAATTGCCGACGCCGGGCAGGGTCAGGAGTTCAGCATGGGTATCCGGAACCGCGCCGGCAAAGCGTTCTGTCATGGCCGAAGCTGCGGCATGAAGCCGCAGGGCCCGGCGGGGATACCCCAGCCGACCCCAGGCACGGACCGCCTCTCCGCTGGCCTCTGCAGCCAGCGCGGCAGGGGTGGGCCAGCGCTGCATCCACTGTTCCCATACCGGAAGAACCCGGACCACCGGCGTCTGCTGCAACATGATTTCACTGACGAAAACACCCCAGGGAGTGCACTCCCGGCGCCGCCAGGGAAGATCGCGTGCATTGGCGGTGAACCAGCTAATGATCTCCGTATGCAGCTGCGGTGCCGTCTGCAGGCCCGGTTCCATGCAATCTCCCTCGGTTATGACCACCAATACTCTACTAACCGGCGTGGTGCGGCAGGTAATCCGGAGCCGGTTACCTAGCCTTAAGGCATGGTTGGGAATGGATCATCACATCAGGCACCCGGACGCCCTAGTCCGGCTGTTTACCGGCGCCGCAGAATCGTCGCCGGAGTACTTGCGCTGCTGGTTGTCATCGGCATTGTCACGGGCATCGTCACCGTGGTGAATGCGCTGCGGGGGGACGACGCCGTTGCCTCGGACACCACCGGCACAGAGTCTGCTGCCCCCGTACCTGCCAGCACTGATCCCGGTGCCGAAAAAACGCCGGCGGCGACCCCGGCTCCTGCAGCAACGCCTTCAAAGTCGGCGAAACCGACGGAAACGGCCTCCGCGGCAGCACTGTGCCCGGCTGCATCCGTGGGCGTCAGCGCTACCACGGACGCGCTGAGCTACTCGTCGCAGGTCAGCCCCGTGCTGACCCTGACTGTTACCAACACCGGAACCGAGCCGTGCCAGGTCAACCTGGGAACCAGCCAGATGGAATTCATTGTCACCAGCGGTCCTGACCGGATTTTCTCCTCGGCAGATTGCCAGCAGCGCGGTGAGGACCTGCTGAAGACGGTAAAGCCCAACAGTGTGGAAACGGCCAAGTTCACCTGGGACCGCCAGCGGTCAACCGAGGGCTGCACGGATGTGTCCAGCAAGCCCGGTCCGGGAACCTACGCGTTCACGGCACGCCTGGGGGAGATCAGCAGCGAACGAACCACCTTCGAGCTGGAATAGCCGCTTCCCGGGGGCCGCTGCGCTGCCGGTGGCTGCCTCGGCAGCATGGGGCAGTGTGCTGCCGGCGGCCGGATAGAGCCTCGGGCTACCCGCCCGTCAGCTGGATAACCCGGGCAGATAGACAACCCGGGCAGTTAGACAAAGCCGTCAGTTACATAAACCGGTCAAGAAGGCTGGTCTCCGCAATGCGGGAAAGGCCTTCGCGCACCGTACGCGCCCGCTGTTCACCAATGCCGTCCACCGTCATCAGGTCTTCGATGTTGGCGGCCATCAGGTTCTGCAGCCCGCCAAAGTGGTCCACGAGACGGTTGGAGACGGCCGGCGGCACGGACTTGATATTGCTGAGCAAGCGGTAGCCGCGCGGCTGGACCACAGCTTCGAGGGAGTCCTGTCCGGGCTGGAAGCCCACGACGGCGGCAATCTTGCTCAGGTCAACCATGTCGGAGGAGCTGAGGTTCTGCAGCGTGGCCACCTGTTCCTCGGGCCGCTGGCTGCCGTCCTGCAAATCTGCGTAGTCCCGCACGATCATCTCGCTGCCCGGGCCCAGTCCGGCGGTGAGTTCTTCGAGCTGCAGTGAGAGCAGGCGGCCGTCCACGCCGAGTTCCAGGACGTACTGGGAGATTTCCTCGGAAATCCGGCGGACCATTTCCTGGCGCTGCAGGGTGACAGCCACATCACGGACAGTGACCATCGCTTCGATTTCCAGGGCGGAGAGGGAGTTGGTGACCTGGTCCAGCCGGGCGCGGTAGCGCTCCAGGGTGGCCAGTGCCTGATTGGCGCGCGCCAGCACGGGCTCGGACCCTTCCAGGACGTGGCGCAGTCCGCCTACGTACAGCTGGATGATCTGCATGGACTGGCTGACCGAGATGACCGGAAAACCGGTTTCAATGGCCACGCGCTCCGCGGTACGGTGCCGGGTGCCGGATTCATGCGTCTCGATTTTGTGGTCGGGAACCAGCTGGACCGCCGCCCGGAGAATGGACTTGGCATCCTTGTCGCAAACAATCGCACCGTCCATCTTGGCCAGTTCACGAAGCCGCGTTGGGGAAAAGTCAATGCCGATATCGAAGCCGCCGGAGCAGATGGAATCAACGGTGCGGTCAAAACCCAAAACGATCAGGGCGCCGGTGCGGCCGCGCAGGATGCGTTCCAAGCCATCGCGCAGATCTGTTCCGGGTGCTACCCGCGCCAAAGTGGCCTTCAGTGCATCTTCGGGTGTGCGCGCCATGGTCACTTCCTTCCGGCCGTCGGGCCCACGAACGTTCTGGGCGGACAATGCACAGACACTTCCCTATAGTAGTGGTCCTGCAGGGGACAATGGCCACTTTTGTGCCCTCCGGGCCCGGCCGCGTGGCGCCGCACGCAAGGATCTAGAACAACAGTTCCAGGGCCTCCGTGAGGGTTGACACTTCCCGGACCTTGAACCCGGCAGGAACCGCCACCGGACCGTTGGGGGAGGCCGGCACCACCGCATGGGTGAAACCGAGGCGTTCAGCTTCTTGGATCCGCCGGGCAATGCCGGGAATCGGTCGAACCTCTCCGGCCAGGCCAACCTCGCCGAAGGCGATGAGCTGGGCGGGCAGGGGCTTGTTCATTTTGGCGGAGGCCACGGCCAGCGCCACGGCCAAATCCGTTGCAGGTTCGCTGAGCTTGACCCCGCCCACCGTGGCCACATAGCTGTCATCCTTGGCCAGGTTCATGGACGCGCGCTGCTGCAGCACCGCCAGGAGCATGGCAACACGGGATGAATCCAGCCCGCTGGTGGCGCGGCGGGCCTGCGAGTTGCTGGTTTCGGCCAGCAGAGCCTGGACCTCGGCGACCAGCGGCCTTTTCCCTTCCAGCGTCACGGTGATGCAGGTGCCGGAGACCGGCTCCTTGGTCCGCGAGACGAACAGCCCGGACGGGTCCGCGAGGCCCTCGATCCCGTCTTCGGTCAGGTCAAAGCAACCCACCTCGTCCGTGGGTCCGTAGCGGTTCTTCACCGCCCGCAGCAGCCGCAGCCGGGAATGGCGGTCGCCGTCAAACTGGCACACCACATCCACGAGGTGTTCCAGCAGCCGCGGGCCGGCGATGGACCCGTCCTTGGTGACATGTCCCACCAGCAGCGTGGTCATGTTCCGGGTTTTGGCGGCGTTGATGAGGGACGCGGCTACCTCCCGCACCTGGCTGACCCCGCCGGCGCTTCCGTCCACAGCCGTGCTGCTCAGCGTTTGCACCGAGTCGACAATCAGCAGGCCGGGTTCAACCTGCTCCACCTGGCCCAGGGCCTGGCCAAGGTCGGTTTCCGCGCCGAGGTACAGGAAGTCGGACACCGCTCCGATGCGCTCTGCGCGCAGTTTCACCTGTGCGGTGGATTCCTCGCCGGTGACATACAGGACGTTCCGGCCGAGGTTTGCGACCTTGGCGGCCACGTCCAGCAGCAGGGTGGACTTGCCGACGCCGGGTTCGCCGGCGAGCAGGATGACGGCCCCCGGAACCAGGCCGCCGCCCAGGACCCGGTCCAGCTCATTGACGCCGGTGGGCTGGTAGGCCGCCGTGGTGGCATCGACGTCGGCGATGCGCTGGGCAGGACGCGCCACCGTGGCAGCGGCCGTGGTGCGGGCCAGCACCTCGCCCGCTTCCTCCACTGTCCCCCAGGCCTGGCACTCGCCGCAGCGGCCCACCCATTTGGCCGTGGTCCAGCCGCACTCGGCGCAGCGGTAGTTGGCGGTTTTTGCACGGGTAGTCTTGGTGGCCATAAAAACAGGCTATCCCGCCGCACTGACACTCCCGGCCCGCGGCGGACCGGGGGGTCACACCTGGGAGAGGTAGCTCACCGCTTCCTCGTGGCTGAGGCCGGTGGACTCGAGCAGGTCAACCACCAGTGGCCGGAACAGCATCACCAGGGCGTCCCCCTGAATGTCCGTGATGCCCAATTGTTCGGGATTGAGCTGGGCCCCCACCAGGGCCAGCTCATTGCGGGCCTGGCGCAGGTGCTTTTCCCGGGTACCGGCGGACTCCGCGCCGGCCAGGGCGCGGGCAAGGATATCCACGGCGTCGGCGGTGTCGTTCACTGCCTCAGACACTCGCTCAATGGCAGTGTCATCCAGTGCCGCGTGGTTAATCACCGATGTTGTGCGGCGGGCGAAAACCCGGCTGTTGCGCACGGCGAGGTCCAGATAACCGATGGATCCGCGCAGGTCACCCAGCTCGGCCAGATGGCGGCGGTAGGCCGGGGAGATGCGGGCAACCTCGCGTGCGTCCCGCACGCTGCGGGTCAGCGAATCAAGCTGCGGCTGGGTATTGCGGGCACGGACCAGCGCGTGCCAGGCCAGGGTGGAATCACTTTTGGCCAAGGCATCGGCGCATTGGCGCAGGACGGCGGAGAGCTCGTGCAACAGATCCCGGACGTTGGATTTGGGCTCCCTCCGGGGGTCCCGCGGAGCCAGCATGGTGATCAGAAGGGCAAACGTCCCGCCCACAATCGCGTCGAGGCTGCGGGTGAAGGCCCCGCCCTCGGGCGCCGGAAGCAGGACCACCAGCAGCGACTGCAGACCGAGCTGGGTGGTGAAGATGACGCCGCGGTCCAGGAACCGGGCCAGCATCACGGAGATGAAGAGCACGACGGCGGCCTGCCACAGGCCTGTGCCCAGCACATGCAGCAGCAGTTCACCAATGGTGATGCCCAGGGTGCAGCCGATGCCCACCTCCAAGACCCGGCGGGTCCGCGGTTCCCGCGAAAACCCCAGTGAGATCAGGGCGGCAGTGGCGGCGAAAAGCGGGCCCTGGTGCCCGAGGATGTATTCGGCAAAGCCGTAGGCGCCCACGGCGCAGACCGTCATCTGCACGGCGGGGAAGATGGAATCCCGGCTGCGCCGAAGCCCCACAAGGACACGGTTCCGCACAAAACCCCGGCTTTGGGCAAGGCGGTCGCGTGCGGGCATGCCATTAGTCTAGGGCCGCCCGCCCCGCCCCTCCATCCGAAGGGCCAGTGTGACGCTGCGCAAGCCCGTTTGCCCCCGCCCCGGGGCGGCTGCGGATAAGTTTTCTCCGCCGCTTGGCACCGTTCACCTTTCGTTAACCTTCCCGGTCCACGATCAATGAAGGACGCCAAGACGTCCCGGTGAACCGGAAGCGTGTGCCGGTGCGCCTGCTCCATGCAAATCGAGCCCTTGAAAGGGGCAAGACGTGTCGGTAACTCGTATTATCCGTTCAGCCGCTCTGTTGTCGGTTGCCGCGCTCGCCTTATCGGCCTGCGGCAGCGACAGCGCAACCGCTCCGGCCGAAGGCAGTGCGCCCTCGGCGTCGGAGAGCACGCTGACGGGAACGCTCTCCGGTTCGGGGGCTTCCTCCCAGGACTCGGCCATGCAGGCCTGGATTGCAGATTTCGCGGCCGCCAACCCCAAGGCGTCGGTGCAGTATTCCCCGGATGGATCCGGAGCCGGGCGCAAGGCCCTGCTGGCCGGGGGTGTCCAGTTCGCGGGCTCGGACGCCTATCTCGACGACGACGAAGCGGCTGCAGCCGTCGAAAAGTGCGGCCCGGACGGAGCCCTGCACCTGCCCGTGTATGTGTCTCCGATTGCCGTGGCGTTCAACCTGGCGGGGATTTCCGAGCTGAACCTGGACGCGGCCACCATTGCGAAAATCTTCCGCGGCGAGATCACCACCTGGAATGACCCGGCCATCGCTGCCGCAAACACCGGCGTGGACCTGCCCTCAACCCCGATCACTGCCGTGCACCGCGGCGACGAGTCCGGAACCACCAAGAACTTCACCGAGTACCTTGCTGCCGCAGCGCCGGAGGTCTGGACGGACAAAGCGTCGGGTGACTGGCCGGCGGCGATCGGCAACGGCGAGAATGCCTCCGGCACCGGCGGCGTCATCTCGCTGGTCTCCTCCACGGAAGGAGCCATCACGTACGCTGACGCCTCCGCCGCGGGAGATCTCGGCGAGGCCAGCGTCCTGGTGGGGGACACGTATGTGCCTATCAGCGCAGAAGCCGCTTCCAAGGCCGTGGAAACCTCCTCGCCGGTCACCGGTGCAGGCCGCCCGGCCGGGGATATGGCCATGAAGCTGAACCGTGACACCGAGGAAGCCGGTGTCTACCCGGTGGTGCTGGTGAGCTACCACATTTACTGCACCACCTATGAAGACCAGGAAACCGTTGATCTGGTGCGGGCCTTCGGCAGCTACGTGGTCAGCGAAGAAGGCCAGGCAGCCGCGGCGGAGGCGGCCGGAAACGCACCCCTCTCTGAGACCCTGCGCACAAAGGCAACGGACGCACTGGCCGGTATCACCGTCGCAAAGTAGTTGCGGGGGTGCGTGGGTTCGCAGTTCCCGGCGGTCATGGGACAGTGAAACGGGAACCGCACGCGGACCCGCGCACCCCGCAGGGTCCGGTATTACAGGTCAGTAAAGTGTTTATGTAGTTGCCAGTGAAGAACCGAAGGGTTGTGCAGTGTCCAGCAAGTCCATAGAAGGCACCGGCGGCGCGGGCCGTGCAGGGGACAAAGTTTTCTCCGGAATCACGCTCCTGGCCGGCTGCCTCATCCTGCTTGTCCTGTTTTCCGTGGCGGTGTTCCTGCTCTGGCAGGCGCTGCCCACGTTCACCGCAGGCTCCGCGGAGATCAGCGGAGGCGAGGGTTTCTTCACCTACATCTGGCCGCTGGTCATCGGCACCGTCATCGCCGCAGCCATAGCCCTGCTGATCGCCACCCCGGTGGGAATCGGCGTCGCACTGTTCATTTCGCATTACGCGCCCCGGCGGATGGCCCAGGGCCTGGGCTACCTTGTTGACCTGCTGGCCGCCATTCCGTCGGTGGTCTACGGCGCCTGGGGCATGATGGTGCTCGCGCCGGCCCTGGTGGGTCCGTACACCTGGCTCGCCGAGTACGCCGGCTGGATCCCGATCTTCTCCGGCCCCGCCAGCCAGACCGGCAAGACCATGCTGACGGCGGGAATTGTCCTGTCCGTCATGGTGCTGCCGATCATCACGTCCCTGACCCGGGAAATCTTCCTGCAGACGCCAAAGCTGCATGAGGAAGCCGCCCTGGCGATGGGTGCCACCCGCTGGGAAATGATCCGGATGGCAGTCTTCCCCTTCGCCCGTCCGGGTGTCATCAGCGCCATCATGCTGGGGCTGGGCCGGGCCCTGGGTGAGACGATGGCCGTGGCCCTGGTTCTTTCCTCCGGCGGGCTGATTGCCAGCCTGATCCGGCCGGGGAACCAGACCATCGCCGCGGAAATCGCCCTGAACTTCCCCGAAGCTTACGGCTTGCGCCTGTCGGAGCTGATTGCAGCGGGTCTGGTGCTGTTCCTGATCACCCTGGCCGTGAACGTGATTGCGCGCTGGATCATCAGCCGCCATAAAGAATTCTCCGGAGCCAACTGATGCAGACACAAACCCTCAGCCGCCAACCGGCCACACTGACGAAGAACCGCCTCCCGCGCTACGCGGTGTGGGTGGTCCTGGGTGCGGCACTGATCCTGGGTGCGGCCCTCTCCGCACTGACCGGCTTCGGCATCGCCAGCTTCACCATTTTCACCGCGCTGGTTTTCGTGCTTGCGGCCACCGTCCTCACCGGCGTCGTGGAAGGCCGGCGGCGGGCAGTGGACCGCCTGGCCATGTACCTGGTCTACGGTGCCTTCCTCCTCGCGCTGGTTCCCCTGGTCTCGGTGATCTACACGGTCCTGGCCAAGGGACTTCCCGGCCTAAGCCCGGATTTCCTGTTCACTTCCATGGGCGGCATGACGGGCGCCGTGGACAACAACAGCGCGCAGACCGGCGGCCCGGTGCTGGGCGGGGCGTACCACGGCATTGTGGGCACCCTGCTGATCACACTGTGGGCCACCCTTATTTCGGTGCCGATCGGCCTGCTCACCGCCGTCTACCTGGTCGAATACAGCCACGGAGGACCGCTGTCGCGGGCCATCACGTTCTTCGTGGACGTCATGACCGGTATCCCCTCCATCGTTGCCGGCCTCTTTGCCGCCGCCTTCTTCGGCCTCGTCTTTGGACCGGGGGTGCGCACCGGCTTTGTGGCCGCCGTCGCCCTCTCGGTCCTGATGATCCCCGTGGTGGTGCGCTCCACCGAGGAAATGCTTAAAATTGTGCCGAACGAACTCCGTGAAGCCGCCTACGCGCTGGGCGTGCGCAAGTGGCGCACCATCCTCAAGGTGGTGGTGCCGACGGCGATCTCCGGCATTGCCTCCGGCGTCACCCTGGCCATTGCCCGCGTGATCGGCGAGACGGCGCCGCTGCTGGTTACCGCAGGCTTCGTGAACACCATCAACACGAATGTGTTTGCCGGCTGGATGACCACGCTGCCCACGTACATTTACCGGCAGCTGATGAGCCCCACCTCGCCCACCAACACCGACCCGAGCACCCAGCGGGCCTGGGCCGCGGCGCTGCTGCTGATCATCATGGTGATGCTGCTGAACCTGGGTGCCCGCCTGATTGCCCGCCTGTTCGCGCCGAAGACCGGACGCTGACCGGCCCACCCCTCCGCCGCAGGACAACGCCGCCTGCAGCCCCGAAACTCCCCAACCAAAGGAACCACATGTCCAAGCGAATCGACGTCAAGGACCTCAACGTCTACTACGGCGACTTCCTGGCCGTAGAAAACGTCAACATCAACATTGAGGCCCGCTCCGTTACGGCCTTCATCGGTCCCTCCGGCTGCGGAAAGTCCACCTTCCTGCGGACGCTGAACCGGATGCACGAAGTCCTGCCCGGAGCCCGGGTGGAGGGCGAAGTCCTGCTGGACGGCGAGAACCTCTACGGACCCGGCGTGGATCCCGTCACCGTGCGCAGCCACATCGGCATGGTGTTCCAGCGCCCCAACCCGTTTCCCACCATGTCCATCCGGGACAACGTGCTGGCCGGGGTGAAGCTGAACAACAAGCGCATTTCCAAGTCCGACGCCGACGCCCTGGTGGAGAAGTCCCTCACCGGCGCCAACCTGTGGAAGGAAGTCCGGGACCGCCTGGACAAGCCCGGCTCCGGTCTTTCGGGCGGCCAGCAGCAGCGGCTGTGCATTGCCCGTGCCATTGCGGTGTCACCCGAGGTGATCCTCATGGACGAACCCTGTTCCGCGCTTGACCCCATCTCCACCCTCGCGATCGAGGATCTGATCGAGGAACTCAAGAGCGACTACACAGTGGTGATCGTGACCCACAACATGCAGCAGGCGGCACGGGTTTCGGACAAGACAGCGTTCTTCAACATTGCCGGTACCGGAAAGCCCGGAAAGCTGATCGAGTATGCGGATACTCCGGTCATCTTCAGCAACCCGTCCCAGAAGGCCACTGAGGATTACGTTTCCGGGCGCTTCGGATAACCGCTCCGGGAACTTGGGAACTCCCGAACGCCCGAACGCTCGGAGCGCCGGGCAGTCAGAGCAGCGGGCTCAGCGCCAGGAAGAGGATGCCGCCCAGCAGTGCGGTGACCGGAGCCGTGGTGAGCCAGGTGACCAGGATTTCCCGCAGCGGAATGAACCGCACGGTGGAGAAGCGCTGGTTGACGCCGGCGCCCACAATGGCCGAGGTCATGGTCTGCGTGCTGGACAGGGGGATCTGCAGCCACAGGGCGCCCATGAACAGCAGGGAGGAACTGGCCGCCGTCGCGCTCATGCCGCGCAGGGGATCAATGCGCACCAACCGGCTGCCCAGGGTGTGGCTGATGCGCCAGCCCCCGTACAGGCTGCCCACGGCCAGCGCGGCGCCGGAGAAGACCTGAACCCAGAGGGGTATGCCGCCGTCCTGAGCGGAGTAGCCGGCGGCCGCCAGGCCCAGGACAATGACTGCCATGGTCCGCTGGCCGTCCTGCATTCCGTGGCCCAGGGAGAACGCCGAGGTGAACACTGACTGGGCAATCCGGTTTCCGGCGTCTCCGCGCCGAGGCGCGCTGTAGCGCATCAGCCAGGTGGTGGGAAAGACCAGCAGGTAGGCCAGCGCGAACGCAATGGCGGGGGAGAGCAGCAGCGGCAGCACGATCTGGCCCAGAAGCAACTGGTAGGACTCGGCGATGTTTGGCCCGCCCACCAGCGTGGATGCTGCACCGGAGCCGACGATGCCGCCCACGAGGGCATGGGTGGAGGAGGAGGGCATGCGCCGCCACCAGGTCCACAGTCCCCAGCCGCACGCGGCGAGCAGGCCCGCAATCAGGATCCCGAGGCCCGGAGTTCCTTCGGGCAGCTGGATGAACCGGTCAGCGAGCACCAGGGCCAGGGCCGTGCTCAGCAGGGCTCCGGTCAGGTTGAAAATGGATGCGAGAACGACGGCGACGGTCGGCGTCAGTGCCCGGGTGCGCACGGACGTGGCAACTGAGTTGGAGACGTCGTGGAAGCCGTTGATGAAGGCATAGGCCCCGGCGAAGAGGACGACGGCGGCCAGCAGTACCGGCTCCACCTAGGATTCCCGGACCAGGATGCCGCCCACCGCGGTCGCGCAGCTGCGCAGGGCGGCAGTGGTGCCGGCCAGCTGATCGGCAAGGTCGCGGTGCCGTGCATAGGTGAGGGGCTTGTGGTCGCGCAGCAGCTCGGACATCCAAATCCGGTGCGTGCGCTCGGAACGCTTGGCCAGCCTGAGCATTTCAATCCAGTACTCATCCAGGTCCTCCAGCGAAGCGAGGCGGCGCATGGCGCCCACCGTCAGCTCTGCCTGCCTGCCAATGACTTCCAGCTGCTCGGCGGCCCGTCCGGAAATGCCGGTCAGGCGGTACAGGAAGGTGACTTCAGCCGCTGCGTCCAGGTTCTCCATCGCGGACATCAGCGTGAGGGAGAGTCCGTAGAGGTCCTCGCGCGGGAGGGGATTGATGAAACTGGACCGCATCTGCGTCATGAGTGCAAAATGCAGGTCTGTCGATTCGGCATCCAGCTGATGCATGCGCTCTGCAAGACGCTCATAGTCGCCCGGTTCGGCGCCTAACACCTCGGAGAGGGTGCCCGAGCCGCGCACCACTACGCTTGCCATCCGGGAAAGGAGTTCAAGCCCGGCATTTTCCTGGGGAAAGAGCCGCAGCCTCACGGGCGCATCCACGGGAATTGCGGGGCGGAACTGTTGGGGCCCTGCACTGAATAGGTCACGAGCCTAAGATTATCGGCTGTGCAGGAGGACACAAAAGCGGTGCCGGACCGGGAGCGCCTCTCGGCGGAAGGCCGCTCGAAGCGGCTCTAAGTTGAAGCCCGGGGGTTCCGCAGTCCGACACCAATTTCAGTTTTCTACTCTTCGCCGAGGATGTCAACATGAGCTCCGGCGGGCTGCTAATCCAGTTCCCCCCGGCGCCACGCTGCCGCTGAATGTTCCAGGTCCTCGGCCGTCCTGACCAGCCGGCGTGCGCTGCGGGTCAGATGCGTGGCTGACTCGGCGCTGCTGGCCTCCACAGCGTCGGCGTGGTGGGTCTGGCCCAGGGCCACCACCCGGCAGAATGCGGCGAAGCGCTCCAGCGCCACATCAAACTCTCCTTCGAAGGCTCCGGAGAGGATGGTGTCTGCCATGGCTTTGACTTCCTCGGCGCCAAGCGGCTCGGCAACTCCGGCGACCACCTTGGACACCTGGGCCACGTCCTTGCCGGCGGCGTAGTAGGCCGCCACGCGCTCCGGATCCTGCTGAGCGGCGGAACGGAGGGCATAAAGGCGCCAGAGGGCTCCCGGAAGGGAGCGGGCCGGGCTTTCCGCCCACATTTCAGCGATGGATTCCAGGCCCTGCCGGTCCGCGAGCTTCACCAGCCGGCGGGTGATCTCGGGATCCGAACTTTCCCGGCCGTGATGGACCAGCGCTTGGGCGGCCAGGTGGGCCGCTTCGGATACTCGGGCCGGATCCGCGCCTCCGGGGAAGTTGGCGAAGTCCAGCGGAGCGTACAGCTTGGGCTTGTGATGCCGCGGGGGCATTTCATTGGACTCACTCATAATCTGAGAATACTCCGCTGCAGGAACGGGCGTCGAGGACAGCTGCGGCTGCTGCCCGGCGGGCTGTCACGGGTATTGCCGCAAAGAAACAGCAAAGACCGGCACCCTTGTTTCGTGAGATGCGTCCCCTGTGCGATAAAGTGAAGAAGTCGATTCGTCGACGGCTCTTCTGCAGGGGAAATCTCCGGCAAAAACGGCCGTCCCGGAACGGCGGGGGGCCTTTAGCTCAGTTGGTAGAGCATCGGACTTTTAATCCGTGGGTCGTGGGTTCGAGCCCCACAGGGCCCACCTTCAAAAGAAGCACCCCGGTCTTCGGACCGGGGTGCTTCTCTTTTTGTCTGGTTTTTGTCTGGCTGCGGGTTTCAGGAACCTGTTCCGCTGCCGTCGACGACGGCGGGAGGCACCGGCCTGCGCCGGGTGGTGTCGAACTTCATCAGTTTGTGGGTGCCGTCGCAATAGGGCTTGATGGCGGAACCGCCGCACCGGCACAGGGCCACCGTTTCCCGGTCGCGGGGAATGAGCTCACCGTCCGGGGTGACTATTTCGAAGTCCCCGCGCACCAGCAGCGGGCCGTTGGGGTAGGCGACAACTGACGCTGCGGGGCGTTCTTCCGGTGCCGTTGACGCCGGCTCTGCGTCATCCGCTGCCGGGCATCCCCGGCACTCGTGTGACTCGGTGCCGCCGGTCACGGAGTAACCCCCGCTGCCAGCGCCGCACCCTCCAGGGCTGTTGCTGCAGCTCCCGCAGAAACCGCCTGCCGGAGGGCGCTGCGGTCATCCTGCCAGGCCGTCAACTGGTCACCGCCCATCATCGCGTCCAGCGTCAGTACTGTGGCCGCACCGAAAATCACATCGCCCAAAAGGTCCGGCTCCGACTCCACGAGTCCGCCGGCGAGGTCCCGCGCGGCGATCTGCTCATGGACGGCGTCGGCCTCCACATGTTCGTCAAAGTAATAGGTGACGTTGTCGTCGAAACCCAGCCGCCGGAATCCCCGGGCGTAGAAGGAATTGGGGATGGAGGAGGTCATCTCAAAGGCAGCCAGATGTCCGGCAATGGCGCCGCGCAGCCGCCGGTTCAAACCGAACAGGGACATGGCGTTGGAGGAAGCCAGCGTCAGCGCGGGCACAAAGTCCAGGTACCAGCCGTACTCGGTTTCCAGGTCCAGGCCCTTCATGGTCACCCCAAAAAGATGGGAGTGCATGCGCTCGGGCCGGCCTCCGCCGTACTCGTCGGCCTGGATCTCAATCAGGGCAGCCTTGGCCCGGCCCACCGGCAGCCGGGGAATGGCCCAGCTGTGGGGATCGGCCTCCTTCAGCTGGTAAACGGAGCGCAGGATCAGGAACTCCTGCAGCTGTTCGCGGGTTGCCTTGGAGGCGACGTAGCGCGAAACGCTGGGTCCGTCGTCGTCGGCTGCCATCCGGAAAAGCTCAGCGGCAACTGCCTCGGACGTGGGCTGCGGAAGCGCAGGCACGGGAACAACCTGCCGCAGGGCAGCCTCAAAAGCCTCCTCCAGGTTCAGCCGAAGGCCCACGAGTCCCGGGTGCCATTCCAGCGCGTCGGGCACCGACTCCAATCCGCTGTAGTGCAGTTCGTACAGGCAGAAGAGGGCCAGCTGGAGGTCTTCGTCGCGCAGGATATCCGCAGTCTCGGCGGCGGCAAGGCGCGCGGCTTCGGTGACTGCGGCAAGCGCGGATGCGTCCGGAGCAACAGGAGCGGTGAGCAGCTCAAAGAGGGCGGCACTGACAGGTCCGCGCGGTGCGGGGATTCTCATTCTTATCCTTTGTACTCCGGTGGAGGGGGCCGGGCGGAAGCCGGCGGCGGGACGATGAATCAAGGACATCAGCATACTTGGTACCTTTGCCCGGACCTCAATTGCGGGGCCCGGGAATGCCGGCGGCGTCGGCCCGAAGACATTGACCTTTTCGTCTATCCGGCGTGAGATGGAGGGAAGGCGAGAAGGCAACGCGGAAAGAGGGAAACCCATGCCGCTGGTGGAGGCAGGAACAACCGCGTTGGTTCCTGCCCTGATACTGCTGGCTGCAGCCGTGATTGTCACTGCTGCCAGGGTGGACGCGGCACTGGAGCGCGGAGACGGCGAAAAACTCTTCTGGGTTGGACTGACCGGCCTCCTCACGGCCCTGCTGGCCATCGTCTGGGCAGTTGCCGGAAGTCCCCAAAGCGGGCCATGGGTTGGGCTGGCCTCCATGGTTGGTGCAGCAGGAGCCCTTTGGTGGATCCGGGTCCGCCAGCGGCGGCGTGTGACCGCCCGGAAGCGGGAGGATCGGCGGCGCCGGATTGCTGCCGCCACGCGCAGGCACGACTCAGTGCTGGTGAGCTGGAGTTCCTATGAGCTGGACGCCTGGAAGGCCCTGGAGAAGCCGGGGATAGGGAACGTGGACCGGGTGGAAAGCAAAGCCCTGATGCGTGCCATGAAAGCCGCTGCGGCCTTGCGCCCTCACGAGGAGAAGTCCGCAGACATGAACGAGAAGGAGATGGCGGACTACGAATCCGCCGTCGCGAGGCTGGAAGAGGCCTGGGAGGACGCGGAAAACACGGCGGGCGGAGGCCGGGCCGCGTAATTGCTTCGGTCTGGACGAAACGCGGCTTCAATGTCAGGCTCAGGGCATGACCGGGAACAGCAGGGATGACATTGAGGTCTCCCACAATCGTGACCACAACCGATACGAGCTCCGCGTGGGCGGTGAGTTGGCCGGCACGGCGGAGTACGAGGAAGAAACGGACTCGGTGGCCCTGACCCATACGGTGGTCTTGGAACAGTTCCGGCATCAGGGATATTCATCGATGCTGGTGAAGTTTGCGGCGGAAGACATTATTGCGTCCGGACGGCGGATTAAGCCGTACTGTTCCTACGCGGCGTCTTACCTCGGCAAGCACCGGGAACTGAGCCACCACGTATCCTGGCCGCAGGAGACGCGCTAAACGCCACGGAAATACTCCGGCCGGTTGCTGAATTGGAGCTGACCCTTAAATTGGAGCTGGCTCCCCGCTCTGCATATGGGGGGAACGCAGAAGGGGGAGCCAGTGGAAATAGTATAGTGGCAACCGTCCGGATAAAACCAATTGGGGGGAGTCGCCGTTGGCTGTGTCCGCCAAAGCTTTTCAAAGATGGCGTTCCCTGGCGGCCCCGCGCGAGTCAACTGCTGATCTATGCCGCTTGGCCGGCATCAAACGGTCAACCCTGGCGCAGCAGCTGGTGCGTGGAAAGGTGCCTGAGAGCACCGTTGTCAGCGTGGCGAGGGCATGTGACCAGGATCCGGTGGCCGCGCTCTCCTACTTCGATGAATACCGCGATCTCCAGGCAGGCTCCCGCCCGCCCTCCGCCCGGGAACTGATCAGTCAGGTCTCCTATGTCTGCATCCTCCAGCTCCTGGTGATGCGGAGCCTGGATGCCGACTCCGGGAAGACCGACGCCCCGGGCTTGTGCACCTTCCCGCACCGCAACTCCGTCCGTGCCTGGTTCGACGCCGTGGATCAAGGGGATCTGCGGCATCGGCTCAGTGCCAAGAGCGGCGTGGCGCCGCAAAACCTGTCCGCGCAGCTCACGGCCGGACGGCTCGCCCCTGAATTAGCTGTTGAAGCGGCCCGGCTGGCGGGCGTTTCGCTGACCGGCGGACTGGTTGCCACGGGGCTGCTGACTCCTGACGAATGCGGATGGCCGCTGGGGGGCCGCGAGCGGGCCCTTGCGGACCTGTCGGATGCGGACCTGGTGCTTCTGGCCCGGGACCGGCTGGACACCCTGGGGAAAGTGCTTAAGAAGCTTGAATCTGATGAAAAGGACAATTCGGCGCTATTGGAGCTATTGGGATGACATTGCAGTGGGTCGCCTTTGGGCTAAGCATCTTTTTTGCACTGTTGCGGTTTCCAGCCGCCGTCAGGGGTGAGAACCGGGGAATGTTCTCCGCATTGGTTCTCCTCGCCGTAGCCATGGCGCTGAGTATTGGCCCCATTTACCTTGCAGTGGATTCTGTTCTTGGCGGCGCCAATGTTGCGAATTTGGTCATTAGATACAGCGTTTTTGCCGTTCTTCTGATCACGGGGTCCAAACTTGCCGGTGCCTTCAATGCACCGCGGGCCCAGCGGCTGATTGCCGGCCCTTGCGGCCTGGCCGTCCTGGGCCTGGTGTCAGCAGCGGTGGCGGTGCTCTTTGCGGCGAGCGACCTGCCGGAGTCATCTCCGGCTCTGCGGGCCTACTGGGATCAGGCCACGGTGGGTGCCTACGGTGACACCTCGCGGGTCTACCAGGCCTACGTGGCCGCCTGCCTGGCCCCGGCCCTGGTTCTGTGTTCCGCGGACCGGCAGCGCAGGGCGGATATCCGCAGCAGTGCCGGCCTGATGTCTTTGGGCTGCATTGCGATCGTGGTCCACACAGTGCTGACGGCTTCTCTTTGGGATATGCGGTTCGTGCTTTGGGACCGGATGCTTCCTTATTCCGCAGTCATCGCCTTTTCAATCGGACTGGCGCTTATCTGGAACTCCAAACGGGTCGCTAAAAGAGTGCCGCAATCCGGTTCACTGGCACAGGTCTACGGCGTCAGATAAAGAATTGGCATCGCTCGTTCACAATTTCATCATCCTGTGTCAGAATAATGATTATGTAACATCCGCTGCCTGTGGGGGGTCAGCGTGACGTTACGACCGAAGCCAGCGGATTACCTCCGCTGGCTTCGCTGTATCCGCTTCCATCCGCAGGACGCCGCGGCTATTGCGCGTCGAGGTCCGTTTCAAGGATCTTGACCAGGGCATCGAGGGCTTCGTCGGCGCCGTCGCCGTCAGCGCGAAGCACCACCACGTCGCCGTTGGAGGCGCCGAGGCTCATCAGAGAGAGCATGCTGGAGGCATCCATGGCCTCATCAGCGGGCTCCCCCTCCATGGCAATCGTGACGTCCACCGGTTGTTCAGCTGCAGCCTCCGCAAAGATCGAGGCGGGGCGTGCGTGCAGGCCTACTCGGCTGGCAATTGTCGCTTTGCGTTCTGGCATGGTGATTCCTTCCGGTTGTACTCAGGATGCTGAGGTGTGGGGGAGCCGGGTCACAGGCCCAGCTCCTCGAGGATGGTGAGACGGCTGCGGACCGCTGTCCGTGCCTCCGCTGCGGTGGCGGCTTCCAGGGCGAGCGCTGCCAGGTCCTGCGCTTCGGCAAGGCTCACGGAGGCCAGAACTGCACCCACCGTTGCGAGCGCGCGGGGTGTCATGGACAGGGTGTTCACTCCCATCCCGGCCAGCACGACGGCGAGGGCAGGGTCTGCGGCCGACTCGCCGCACACGCCCACGTTCTTGGGTGCGGATGCCGATGCACCCGGCTCCGCTGCGGCTTCGGCCGCCCGGGCACCGTCGACGGTCCGTTTGATCAACTGCAGGACTGCCGGCTGCCAGGGGTCGTTCAGTGAAGCCAGAGAGCCCAGCTGACGGTCGGCGGCCATGGTGTACTGCGTGAGGTCATTGGTTCCCAGGGAAGCGAAGCGAACCTTTGACAGGATGGCCTGCGCCAGGACCGCAGCTGCGGGGACCTCGATCATCACCCCGGGGATTGCCAGTCCGGCGCCCGTGCACTTGACAGCAAAATCGGCGGCTTCCTCAGCGGTTGAAATCATGGGGGCCATGACCCACACATCGGCTTCATGGGCGCCGGCGGCGGCCGCGATCGCCTCCAGCTGGCGGCCGAGCACTCCCGGGGAGGAACGGTCGGTGCGGTATCCGCGAACGCCGAGGGCGGGATTGGGTTCGGTCGTATCCGTCAGGAAGGGCAGCGGCTTGTCCGCCCCGGCATCCAGGGTGCGAACCACCACTTTCCGCCCGGGGAACGCCTCAAACACGGCCCCGTAAGCGGCAACCTGCTCCTCCATGGTGGGTTCGGAATCGCGTCCGAGGAAACAGAATTCGGTGCGCAGCAGGCCGATGCCTTCGGCTCCGGCCTCCGCGGCCGCACGGGCGTCCTTGCCGGAGCCAACATTGGCGAGCAGCGGAACCCGGTAACCGTCCGACGTCGTACCCGTGCCTCCGAACGCCGGCAGCGAACCGCGGGAGGCGTACTTCTGTGCCGCTTCCCGTTCCGCGGATCCGGGGTCCACCACGACCGTCCCGGCAGCACCGTCAAGATAAACTTCAGCGCCGTCGCTAATGGATTCAGAGCCCACGGCGCCCACGACGGCGGGCAGGCCGAGGGATCGGGCCAAAATGGCCGTGTGGGACTGCGGCCCGCCGCCGGAAGTGACCAGGCCGATCACTTTGCCCGGGTCCAGGGTGGCTGTGTCCGCGGGCGCCAGTTCCTCGGCAGCCAGGATGAACGGCACGTCGGAAGCCGGGATTCCCGGCGCGGGCAACCCGTCGAGCTGGGCTACGATGCGAGCCCGGACATCGAGGACATCCTGGGTCCGTTCAGCCATATAACCGCCAAGGCTCTGCAGCATGGCGGCAACCTCCAGACCGGCCTCCCAGACCGCCCGGTCCGCAGCCATGCCGGCATTGATGTGCTTGCCGGCCGCCTTGAGCAGCATGGGGTCGGTGGCCATCATGGCCGTTGCATCCAGTACTGCTTTGGCATCCCCGCTCGCGGTCTCGGCACGGTGGCGCAGATCTGCGCGGACTTCCTCCGCTGCGTCCTTCAGTCGGGCCTTCTCGCCGTCCACCGTGCTGTCCGCGCCAAAGGCGGCGTCAGCGGCGGGCTCGGGCACCGGCGGCGGCATCCGCAGTGAGGGGCCCAGGACCCGCCCGGCGCTGACTCCGATTCCCTTGATGGTCCGCATCAGTGTGCCTCTCTGTCGGTAGGGGTTTGGCTAGGCAATGACCGGCTCCTCTGCGCGTTTGGGAGCCGTCCACCGCTTGAGCGCAACATAGATCAATCCTGAGGCCACCATTCCAGCGAGGATAGCCACAATGAACATCAACAGGTTGCCGATTGCGAAGAACACGAAGATCCCGCCGTGCGGAGCCTGCGAAGTAACACCGGTGCCCATGCAGATGGCGCCGGTAAGCGCCCCTCCGATCATGCACGACGGAATGACGCGCAGGGGATCCGCCGCGGCGAAGGGAATGGCCCCTTCGGAGATGAAGGCGGCACCCAGCAGCCAGGCGGCCTTGCCGTTCTCGCGCAGCGCCATGGTGAACTGCTGCTTGTCCACCACGGTTGCCAGGGCCATGCCCAGCGGCGGAACCATACCGGCGGCCATGACCGCGGCCATGATCTCCCAGGGTGCCTGGTTTTGGACGCTGCCTGCGCTGAGGCCGGCCACGGCAAACGCGTAGGCGACCTTGTTGATGGGCCCGCCCAGGTCCGATCCCATCATCAGCCCCAGCACAATGCCCAGGACGATGGCGGCCGCTCCGGACAGGCCGGACAGCCAGTTGTTCAGTCCCAGGGTCAGGGCGGCAATCGGCCCGCCAAGTACGAGGATCATCAGTCCGGAGGCTATCAGCGACGTGATAAGCGGAATGATCACCACCGGCATCAGTCCGCGCAGCCAGGACGGAACGGTCCAGCTGCCCACCCACCGGGCGATGTAACCGGCCAGCAGGCCGCCGATCAGTCCGCCGATGAAGCCCGCATCCATGAACAGGGCCACTGCGCCGGCGGTAAAGCCGGGAGCTATGCCCGGGCGGTCAGCCAGGGCATAGGCAATGTACCCGGCGAGCGCCGGAACCAGGAAGCCCAGGGACAGGTTGCCGATCTTCCAGAAAACGGCGCCCAGATACGTGAGCAGCCCCTGGTCGCCCGGGTTGAAAAGTGTTCCGCCGTCCAAAATCATGTCGCCGGTAAGGTTGCCGTCATCGTCGGACAGTGAGAGCTCATAACCTCCCAGCAGGAATCCGAGGGCGATGAGCAAACCGCCGCCCGCCACAAACGGAATCATGTAGCTGACGCCCGTGAGCAGCGCCCGCTTGAGCTGCCCGCCGAATCCTTCACCGCCGCCGCTGCTTTGCGGATCTCGCTCCTCGCCGCCGCCGCCGCCTCCGGCCACACGCCGGGCATTGGGATCCTTGGCCGCAGCAAGGGCCTCGTCAATCATGACTCCGGGTTCATCAATGCCCCGCTTCACCGGACCGGCGACGACGGGGAGCCCGGCGAACCGGCCCTTGTCCCGAACGTCCACATCAGTGGCGAAGATGACGGCGTCCGCGTTGCGGATGACCGAGGGATCCAGAGGCGTGGACCCGGCAGACCCCTGAGTTTCCACCTGAAGGTCAATACCCCGCTCCGCGGCCACCGCAGCCAGCGAATCTGCCGCCATATAGGTGTGGGCAATGCCGGTGGGGCAGGCGGTGACAGCAACCAGGTGCTGAACCTTCCCGCCGTCGCCGGTGTTTGTCCCGCTCCCGACGTCGGCCGTTACCCCGGATGCCTGCGCACCGGCGGTGTGGGCACCGCCGGAACTGCCGGAACCGGTCTCCGTGCTTCCGTCGTGGTTGCTTCCCGCCGCAGCTGCACCGGCGCCCGCCGCCGCGCCTGCCGTTGTACCGGTACCCGCGGCGCTGGCTCCCGTCGCCGGAGCTGCATTAGCGGCACCCGGCGCCGTTCCGCCTGTTTGGGACTCCGGCACCGGACCCAGTCCCAGCGCGCCGTCCACTAAGTCAACAATCTCCTGCGGGGACTGCGCCGTTCGCAGGGCGCCCGTGAAGTTCTTCTTAATCAGCGAGCGGGCGAGTTTGGACAGCAGCTGCAGGTGTTCCTGGTCCGCGCCTTCCGGTGCGGCTATGAAGAAGACGATGTCCGCCGGTCCGTCCTTGGCGCCCCAGTCCACCGGAGGATTAATGCGGGCCATGGCCAGGGTGGCCTGGGTTACGGCTGAGGACCGGCAGTGGGGAATGGCAATGCCGCCGGGAACGCCCGTGGCTGTCTTGGACTCCCGGGCCATGGCGTCCGCATACAACGAGTCGAAGCTGGTTGCGCGGCCAAGTGAGACCACGTTCTGGACCAGGTGACGGATCACCTCGGACCGTTCGCTGCCCAGGTTTTGGTCCAGTGTGACCAGTTCCGGGGTAATGAGATCAGACATCAGTCGTCCTCCTTTGTGGATGCGGTCTGAGCGGGTGCCCCGTCTGAGACGGCTGCGTATCCTGCGATCTCCGTCACCGTTACGGCTCCGGGGTCCGTTTGTGCCAACGTTGGAACGGTGCTTCCCGGCAGGGACGCAGCGGCTGCGCCGTGCGCCACTGCCTGGCGGAGGCAGTCACCGGGCGGAGCGCCGGCGACGTCCGCCAGCAGGTATCCCGCCAGCGACGAATCGCCGGCGCCAACGGTTGAGCGGGCTTCCACCGGGGGACGGGTTGCCTGCCAGGCGCCTTCTGCTGTGACCAGCAGCGCGCCCTTGGGGCCGAGGGTGGCCAGGATTGCCCCGACGCCCTTGGCGATGAGGGTCCGTGCCGCCTCGACTGCCAGCAGCGGATCCGCTTCAAGTGCGTCTTCGCTGCCCACCCCGGTTACCTCGGCAAGCTCCTCCGCGTTGGGTTTGAGCAGATCGGGGGCGGCGTTGTGCAGAAGGGCTCCCAGCAGCGGAGCCCCTGAGGAATCGATCGCAATGCGCGGAGCGGAGCCGCCGAAGCGCTGGCGGACGGCATGGGCCACCAGGGCGTAGAGATCCGGAGCAGCTCCGGGCGGGAGGGAACCGGCCAGAACCAGCCACGAAGCCGGCATGCCGTCCTTGCCCGAGGCGCAGGCGCTGACCAGCAGGGCAATCAGATCTTCCTGTTCAGCAGCACTGAGGGGCGGGCCGGGCATATTGATCTTGGTTGTGGTGCCGTCCGGCTCGGTAAGCGTGATGTTGCTCCGGACTGCCGATTCAAGGGGCAGATTCACGTAGCGGATGCCGGCAGCGCGCAGCCCCGCCATCACTGGATCCTCGTCGCGTCCTGGCAGGACGGCAACCGACTCCACGCCGGATGCGGTCAATGCGCGGCAGACGTTGACGCCCTTGCCCCCGGGCTCCTCGCTGATGGCTGCTGCACGCTGCACAGCTCCGCGGACGAGCACCCCGGGCAGCTCAATGGTTCGGTCCAGACTGGGGTTGACGGTGAGGGTGACAATCATTGAACCACCATGTTCGGACTCCTGAAGGGGCTGCATGCAGTCTGCATAAGGTTGCCGGTGCGCCCGCCGGCGACGGGGCGGGAAAAACGGGGAAGGCCTGGGCCGGACACGGCTCCGAACAACAGCGACGCCGGCGGTCCCTTTACGGGGCGCTGAATTCTCCGCATCAATACCCGCAATCCGCGGCACC
The DNA here is from genome assembly GCF_058269275.1 of Arthrobacter sp. TJ-178. Taxonomy (NCBI): domain Bacteria; kingdom Bacillati; phylum Actinomycetota; class Actinomycetes; order Micrococcales; family Micrococcaceae; genus Arthrobacter; species Arthrobacter sp. TJ-178. Next base: position 1,240,976 of record NZ_JBZCNK010000001.1, read on the forward strand.
TCAAAATGTGGCAGATGCCACGTCCGGTGCGCTGAACCAACGGTATTTAGGTTGCAGGGTGATTGCAATGGGCGGCGTTTCCAGCGCCCTCCGGAAGGCCAAACGGATCACGCGAACTAGGGTGGGTGGATGCATAACGTCCTGTGGTCCGCATTGCCCGATGACCGTCCAGGCACCCACCTCCTGGTGATGTTTCATGGCTATGGGTCGGATGAACAGAGCATGGCCGGCCTGTTTCCGTCACTGCCGGAAGGAATCACCGGTGCGGCGCTTCGGGGAACCTTCCCGGTGGGGGACTCCCGCGGATGGTTCCTGCTGGACCCGTATCTGCAGTCCGGCACCACTGAGGTGCTGGAAGCTGCAACGGGAATCTTTACCTGGCTGGACCGGACTCTGGCCGAGGGCTCCTTCACGGGTGTGTCATTGCTGGGCTTTTCCCAGGGAATGGCGATGGCAGCGACCCTGGTCCGGCTGCGGCCAAAGGCGTTCACAGCGGTAGTCGGGCTCTCCGGGTTTGTCGCCGAGAACGAGCTCCTGGCCATGGCGGAACCTCTGCCGGAGCCGGTCCCCTTTTTCTGGGGGCGGGATCGGAATGACTGGGTGATAAACGAAGACGCGATTGTTTACACCGAGAATTGGCTGGCCGAAAATACAGCTCTGACCGCCCGTACTTATCCGGGCATGGGACACAGAATCGGTGCGGACGAGCTGCGGGACCTGGCGCTTTTCCTCCGACGTTATGTAGTGCCCCAACCCCATGATGACGGGGAAAACAAAGCGCCCTAACATCTGAAAGTCCGGAAGAAAAATCACGGGCGACTACTACCTAAGCATGCTTATGAAGTACACTGGAGGAAAGCGCGGCCCACAGGCCGTTCAGAATAATCACTCGTTACACAGCAAGGAGTATTCATCATGGGTTTCATTGCTTTCCTTATTCTGGGTCTTATCGCAGGTGCAATCGCTAAGGCAATCCTTCCGGGTCGCCAGGGCGGCGGCTGGGTTGCCACTCTGGTTCTCGGCGTCGTTGGCGCCCTGCTGGGTAGCTGGATCGGCGGTGCCATCTTCAACAAGGACACCGACATCTTCTCGCTGACCTCGGCTGCCACCTGGATCTTCGCAATCCTGGGTTCCATCATCGTCCTCGTGATCTACGGCTTCGTTACTCGCAAGAGCAGCCGCGCCTAGTTTGTGAGTCCGCGCTCCGGCGCGGCGTTCTGCAGCAGACTGCAGAGATAAAGCGGGACCGGCGGATCATCCGCCGGTCCCGCTTTTTTCATACCTGCCTCACGTAGGCTTAACCGGGCCGGTGCCCTGCACCGGTTCGCCAGTGTCGAAAAGGAGCGTTGCCGTGGGATTTATATCCAACCGTGCTGTCAAAGCTGCCGGAGGAACCGTCTTCGAAAAGGACGGGACACCGAAAGCTTCGCTGCTTCGGGCGATGGAACGTGCAGTGGAGGTCCAGCGTCCGCTGGTGCTCGCGAACATTCGCAGACTGCAGCGCAAGCATCCCGAGGCGACTCCGGAACAACTGGTGTCGATCGTGGAGAAGCACTATCTGAATACCGTGACCGGCGGAGGAGCGGCAGTCGGCGCCACCGCCGTCGTACCCGCAATCGGCACCGTGGCGGCCCTGGGGCTCTCAGCGGCGGCAACTGTGGGTTTCCTGGAGGCTACGGCTTTCTACGCCCAGTCAGTCGCTGAGCTGCACGGTGTGCACCTCGATGATCCGGACCGGTCGCGGACCATGGTGATGGCCATCATGCTCGGCGAAGAAGGAACCGCCATGATGCAGTCCGTTGCCGGACGCGGGGGAAAGCCATGGGCCAGCTCCCTGGGCGGTATGCCCTCCGGCCTCATGGGCTCCGTGGGCTCCTCCATCCGGAAGCAGTTCATGAAACGCATCGTGGCCCGGCAGGGAACAGCCATGCTCGGCCGCGCGCTCCCGCTCGGCATCGGTGCGGTGGTAGGCGGAGCCGGCAACCACGCCATGGGCAAGGGAGTTATTAAGACCGCCCGGCGCGCTTTTGGCCCGGCCCCGGAGACCATCAGCGGAGAGCTGGCCCAGGAACTGCGTCAGCTGCCGGATCAGCCCTAGCCAAAGACGGCGTGGGCGATCGTGAAAATCACCAGCCCCGCCAGCGAACCCACCACGGTGCCGTTGATTCGAATGAACTGCAGGTCCTTGCCGACCTGCAGTTCAATCTTCTCTGAGGTCTCCTGGGCGTCCCAGTGCTCCACCGTCTCGGTGATGACGCCGGCAATGTCGCTGCTGTAAGTCTTCACGAGGTAGCCGGCGGCGTCGGCAATCCAGTTATTGACCTTCGCCGCCAGCTCCGGCTCGGTGGCCAGGCGGTGACCGAAGTCCTGCACGGCGGCCTTGAAGTTTTGGGTCAGCTCGCTGTCCGGATCATCCACCGCAGTGGTGAGGGCATTTTTGATGGTGGCCCAGGTCTGCGTGATGAGCTGCTGGACACGCGGATCGTCCAGCACCTGTTCCTTGATCGCGTCAGCCTTGGCCATCACCGCAGGGTCTTCCTGGAGGTCCCTGGCCAGGCCCTTGAGGTAGTTGTCCAGGGCTCGTCGCATCTCGTGGTTCGGGTCGTCCTGCACGGCCCGCAGGAAGCGGCCCACCTCCACCTGTACGCGGTCACCCACCAGATCATCCACGAAGGACGGCACCCAGGACGGGGACCGCTGCGCCACCAGGTCCGAGATGACGCTTGGATTGGCCACCACCCAGTCACTGACGCTGTCCACCACCAGGTTCACCAGCTGATGGTGGTGCCCCTCCTCGAAGACCCGTTCAGCTACGCGGCCCATCGGCGGGCCCCACGGCGGATCAACCACATGCCGGCGGAACATGGACTCCAGAACCGTCTTGACGGCGTCGTCGTCCAGCACACGGAGAATTCCGCGGATGGCGGCGGAACCCTCGGTGGCCACTCTGGCCGCACTTTCCGGACGCTCAAGCCAGGCACCTGCTTTTTGGGCCAGTTCCATGGAGCCCAGCTTCTGCGTAATAACCTCTTCGGAGAGAAAATTGCTCTCTACGAACTGGCCCAGCGACGCACCGATCTGGTCCTTCTTGCGCGGAATGATGGCAGTGTGGGGAATCTTCACGCCCATCGGATGTTTGAACAGGGCCGTGACGGCAAACCAGTCCGCCAGGGCGCCCACCATGCCGCCCTCTGCCGCCGCCCGCACGTACTGCAGCCAGGAGTATCGGTCCTGCAGGGCGAAGGAAATGATGAACACCACCGTCAGGGCAACCAGCAGTCCCGTGGCGAGCGTCTTCATCCGGCGAAGACCCGCCGCGCGCTCGACATCATTCAATACCGGCATGCTCATGCTGCGCTCCTGCTTTCGTCCCCGCGGGCGCACCGTGCGGCCGGTACCTGGAATAAGGCCAGTGCCGGAGTTGAGTTCAAAGCCGCTCCTCTGCTTGTGCCGGTTCATCTGCAGCGGGCCAGTGCGGCGCCGCGGCAGGAACCGTCCAGTCAATCTAATCAGTCTGCTTGCCAAGGCGCCATGCGGGCAAACCCGCACCGGCCGGAGCGTGCGGCGACCGGTGTCGCCGGTGTGTGGTTGAGTGGGGTCATGGCTACCCCCATCGAGGACTACGCGCTGGTTTCAGACCTCCATACCGGTGCCCTGATATCCCGCCGGGGAAGCATTGACTGGCTCTGCCTTCCCCGGTTCGACTCGGCGTCGGTATTCGGTGCGCTGCTCGGCACCGAGGATCACGGCCGATGGCTGCTCGCGCCTGTCGGGGACGCCGCCGTCGTTAGCCGCAGCTACCTGGGATCCACCTTCATCCTGCAGACCAGCTGGGCCACTGACACCGGCACTGTCCTGGTGACGGACTTTATGCCGGTGGGCGACGGCCGGGCTTCCATCGTGCGCCGGGTGGAGGGGATCAGCGGAACTGTGCACATGCGCCAGGAGTTGGAAGTGCGCTTCAACTACGGCACCGTCCTGCCCTGGATGCGCCGTGACCCGGATCCGCACGGTGAGCGGCTGCTGGCCGTGGCGGGGCCGAACGCGCTGGTGCTGCGCGGGGACAACCTGCCCAGGGCAGAGGACCACAAGCATGTTGGCCGCTTCACCGTGAGAGCCGGAGAGCGGGTCGACATGGAACTGACCTGGCATCTGTCCCACCTCGAAGTGCCTCGGCTGACGGACATCGACGCCGCCCTGGAATCCACCGCCGCGTATTGGGAGGCGTGGGCGCTCCGGCGGGATCACGCAGGCCAGTATGAGGAAGCCGTCCTGCGGTCACTGCTGGTGCTGCGGGCACTGACGCATGAGTCCACCGGCGGCATTGTTGCGGCTCCCACCACCTCGCTTCCGGAAACAGCGGGTGGAGAACGCAACTGGGACTACCGCTACTGCTGGCTCCGGGACGCCGCCCTGACACTGGAGGCCATGCTGGACCACGGCTATGCGGATGAGGCGCTGCACTGGCGCAACTGGCTGCTGCGGGCCGTGGCGGGGGATCCCGAGGATCTGCAGATCATGTACGCCGTGGACGGCGCGCGCGAATTGCCCGAACGTACCCTGCCCCAGTTCTCCGGTTATGCGGGATCCGTTCCGGTGCGCGTGGGAAACCGGGCCGTCAGCCAATACCAGGCCGACGTCGTGGGTGAAGTTATGGTGGCCCTCGCCAAACTGCGGGACAAGGGTGTGGCAGAGGACAATTTCTCCTGGCCGCTGCAGCGCGCACTCATGACCTTTCTGGAACGCCATCTGGAGGATAAGGACCACGGCATCTGGGAAATGCGCGGCGAACCCCAGCACTTCACGCATTCCCGCGTGATGATGTGGGCTGCATTTGACCGGGCCGCAACCGCCGCCCGCACCCACGGCCTGGACGGCCCGCTGGAGCTTTGGGAAGCGCTTCGGGACGGACTGCGCGAGGAAATCCTCCGCCGGGGCTTCAACAAGAGCCTGAACTCCTTCACGCAGTACTACGGCAGCAGTGAGGTGGATGCAGCCCTCCTGCAGCTGCCGCAGGTGGGCTTCCTGCCCTACGACGACGAACGCATGCTGGGAACGGTGGCCCGCCTGGAAAAGGACCTGCGCACGGAGTCCGGGCTGCTGCTGCGCTATGCCACCCACAGCGGTGTGGACGGACTGGAGCCGGGGGAGAACCCCTTCCTCGCCTGCAGCTTTTGGCTCGTGGAGCAGTACGCGGCCACCGGCCGGGCTGAAGAAGCCCGCGCACTGATGGACCGATTGGTGGCATACTCCAACGAGCTGGGCCTGCTCAGCGAAGAATATGACCCGGTCAACAACACGATGGCCGGCAACTTTCCCCAAGCTTTCTCACACCTAGCCCTGGTCCGGGCTGCGGATGCTCTCAACACCATGGCTCCGCTCTCCGGGCAGGCATCCTCCGCGCCCATCGGCGCGGATGTTTCCTCCGCAGAAAGAACTAAATGAACCGCCAGAGTCTCTCAGCCTCCGCCATGGCAGCACTGCTGTCCGTAAGCGCCGTCAACCACTTCCGCAACCCGCGGTTCTACAACGCGGTGGTTCCCCGCAGCATCAGCACGGATACCGGCGGGAAGTACGGCGTCCTGACCCGCCGGCAGTGGACACATGTCAGCGGGGTGCTGGAATTTGCCGCTGCTGCGGGTCTCCTGCTGCCGGCAACCCGCCGTGCCGCCGCCACCGGAACCACCCTGATGTACGTAGCCTTCATCGCCGGCCACCTCAGCGCCCTGCAGCGGGCCTTCGGTCCCCGCGGATCCGACCGGGAAAAGGCCATTCATTTGGCCCGGCTTCCGCTGCAGCTGCCTTTGATTCGCTGGGCGTGGAGCCTGCGCGGGTAGGGAGGCGGCATGGCCACGGATCTGCTGGTGCTGTCCGACACCCATCTACCCAAACGTGCGCGGGAGCTGCCGGCGCAGCTCTGGCGCGACATTGAGTCTGCTGACGCCGTGATCCACGCAGGGGACTGGGTCAGCGAGGAATCGCTTGATGAAATGCTGCAGCGCTCCCGCAGGCTGATCGCCTGCTACGGCAACAACGACGGCGGGGCGCTGCGGACCCGGCTGCCCCTGATTGCCACGGCCGAGGTGGAACAGGTGCGGCTGGCGGTCATCCACGAAACCGGTCCGGCCGCGGGCCGGGAGAAGCGCATGGACGAACAGTTCCCGGACCTCGACCTGCTGGTCTTCGGCCACAGCCACATTCCCTGGGACACGGTGACGCCCGCCGGGCTGCGGCTGCTGAATCCCGGATCGCCCACCGACCGGCGCCGCCAGCCGTTCTGTACGTACCTGCGGGCAAAAGTTGAGGGGAAAGCCGTCACCACGGAACTGGTGCGGCTTCCCCCTCGGAAGGCTTAGGTTGCTGCGGGCTTAGTTGGCGCCCGGCGTGAACACAACCTTGATGCAGCCGTCTTCCTTCTTCTGGAACTTCTCGTACAGGTCCGGTGCTTCTTCCAGGCCGGCCTCGTGGGTCACCAGGTTGGTCACGCCCAGCGGATCGGCGGAATCCTCGACCAGCGGCATGAGGTCATCGGTCCAGCGCTTGACGTTGCACTGGCCCATCCGCAGGTTCAGCTGCTTGTCGAACATGGCCATCAGGTTCATCGGATCGGCCGTGCCGCCGTATACACCGCTCAGGGAGACGGTGCCGCCGCGGCGGACGGCGTCAAGGGCTCCGTGCAGGGCGGACAGGCGGTCCGTGCCGGCGGTTTCCATGGCCTTCTGGGCCAGCTTGTCCGGCAGCAGGCCCACGAGGGTCTGGGCTGCTTTGCCCACGGGGGAGCCGTGGGCCTCCATGCCGACGGCGTCCACTACGGAGTCCGGTCCGCGGCCGTCGGTCATTTCGCGCAGCTCGTCGGCGACGTCCTTATGCAGGTTCAGGACCTCCACGCCGTACTGGGCGGCGAGGTTCCGGCGTTCCTCCACCGGCTCAACGCCGATGACGCGGTAGCCCAGATGCGTGCCGATGCGGGCAGCGAACTGGCCCACCGGCCCCAGGCCGTACACGGCGAGCGTGCCGCCGTCGGGCACGTTGGCGTACTGCACGCCCTGCCAGGCGGTGGGGAGGATGTCGGAGAGGAAGAGGTAGCGGTGGTCCGGAAGTTCCGTGCCAACCTTGATGGGGTTGTAGTCCGCAAGCGGAACCCGCAGGTATTCAGCCTGTCCGCCGGGGACGGAGCCGTACAGCTCGGAGAAGCCGAACAGGGCGGCGCCTGAGCCCTTTTCGCGGACCTGGGTGACCTCGCACTGGGTCTGCAGCCCCTGGCGGCACATGTAGCAGCTGCCGCAGGCGATCTGGAAGGGAATGACCACGCGGTCGCCCTTCTTGAGGCTGGTGACGGCCGAGCCGACCTCTTCCACGATGCCCATGGTCTCGTGGCCGAGGATGTCACCCGGCTTCATGTACGGCATCAGGACGCCGTAGAGGTGGAGGTCGGAGCCGCAGACGGCAGTGGACGTGACCCGGATGATGGCGTCGGTGGGTTCCTGAATGGTGGGATCAGGTACTTGCTCCACGCTTACGGAGTTTTTTCCCTGCCATGTAACTGCTTTCACGTGCGGTCCTCCTGCTGATTGCTTTGGGTGCTTTGAAAGTGCGTAGTCCCACTATCTCAAATAGTAAGGGTACTGACAAAACCCGTTGTTGCACCGGTGATTCGCAGCGGGGGTTGATTGCAGGAGGCTACGTTGGCTGCAGGCTACGGGGAACGGGGGATTGGGTCCTGGCCGGTTCTCGGCCGGTCCGCCAGCACCCGGGGATCCCTGCGCAGGAACGCTCTTTCCATGGCCTCCTCGTTGGTCAGCGCGGTGCCGGGAACAGCGGTGCCGGGAACAAGGGAGCCGCCGGGGGAAGCCGCAGGGGGCTCGGAACCTAGCCGGCATACGGGAAGGGTATTCGGCGTCAGGATTTCCACCGGCACAGCTTCAGGGAGTCCGGAGGGGCAACCCGTTCCGGACACAGCTGCGGAACCGGCGGCAACAGCGGCGTCGGCACCGCAGCGCAGGTTGTGCAGTGCGCCGGTTTCCAGGTGCTCGGCCTTCAGGAGGTTCACGCGCACTCCCGCTCCCAGGGCCCCCGTGTGGGTCAGGATGTTCACCAGAGTTGGATATGTGGAGGCGGTGAGGCAGCCCCGGACTTCCAGGCACGCCAGCCCCAGCTGCGTGTCAATGCGGACCAGGACCCGAAGTGCGTGGTCGGTTGAGGGGTACTCCCGCGAGTGGCTGAGCATCGAATTCTCCGCACGTGAATGTGACAGACGGCCTTTGCTTAACCGGTTAACCGACGTTAGCCCACTGGCTGCCGTCTGTCTGCACCCCGACGCCGGTTACCGGCACGGCACTCGTTAAGAGGACGCAGCGCCCGCAGGAGAGGTGCTGTTTCGAGCCACTACGGCTGCCGTGGCTTCGGCGATCGCTTCTTCCTCATCGGTGGGCACGACCAGGACGGGAATGGCTGAATCCGGAGCGCTGATCAGCCGTGCGGCGGATCCTCGGGCGCGGTTCGCCTCAGGGTCCAGGGAGATCCCCAGGGCGCCAAGACGATTCACCGTCAGTTCACGGAACTCCCAGGCGTTCTCACCGATTCCGGCCGTAAAGACCACTGCCCGGGCGCCGCCTACGGCCACGTGGTAGGCGCCGATGTACTTGGCCAGCCGGTAGGCGGCAATGTCCAGGGCCATGGCAGCCTGTTCATTTCCGCCGGCCGCGACCTCCGTCAGGGTCCGCATGTCCGAAGCTCCGCCCAGTGCCAGCAACCCGGATTCACGGTTCAGCAGATCATCAAGGGTGTCCGCGTCATAGCCTTCCCGGAGCAGGAAAACCAGAATGGACGGATCAACGTCGCCGCTGCGGGTGCCCATGACCAGCCCCTCCAGCGGGGTAAAGCCCATGGAGGTATCGATGCTTTTGCCGTCCTTGATTGCGGCAACCGAGGCTCCGTTGCCCAGGTGGGCGATCACGCCGTCAAAGTGGTCCGGTTCAATGCCCAGGAAACGTGCTGCGGCCGGAGCCACGAAGCCGTAGCTGGTTCCGTGGAATCCGTATCGGCGGATGCCGTATTTCCGGTAGAGGCTGTTTGGAAGGGCATAACGCCATGCCTCCTCCGGCAGCGTGCGGTGGAAGGCGGTGTCAAAGACGGCCACCTGCGGGATCTTGGGCCACTTGTCGTGCACGGCACGGATGCCCCGGGCGCTGGCCGGGTTGTGCAGGGGCGCCAGCGGGCTGAGCCGCTCAATGGAGCGGACAATCTCATTGTTGATCAGGACGGGTTCGCTAAAGCGCTCGCCGCCGTGAACCACCCGGTGCCCGACGGCGTCCACCTCGCGGCCGCCGAGCGCAGCAGGCAGGCGGGAGCTGAGCTCTTCCAGTGCCGCCCCGTGATCCGGCACCGGCTCCTCGCCGATCCGGTCGATGATCCCCTTGGTCAGGAGTTCGCCGCTCCCGGTGTCCCGGACCTGGTATTTAAGTGACGAGGATCCGGAATTGATGACCAGTACCAGCATCAGCCCTCCTGGGCTTGGACCGCGGTGATGGCCACGGTGTTGACGATGTCCTCAACGGTGCAGCCCCGGGAGAGGTCGTTGACCGGTTTGCGCAGTCCCTGCAGGATGGGGCCCACAGCCACTGCGCCGGCTGACTGCTGAACAGCCTTGTACGTGTTGTTGCCGGTATTAAGGTCGGGAAAGATGAAAACGGTGGCATGCCCGGCCACATGGGAGCCCGGCAGCTTTGACGCCGCAGTGGTGGCGTCCACTGCGGCGTCGTACTGGATGGGACCTTCCACCGGGAGATCGGGGCGGCGGCTGCGGACCAGTTCGGTGGCCTCGCGCACCATTTCCACCGATTCCCCCTTGCCCGAGGCCCCCGTGGAGTAGGAGAGCATGGCCACCCGCGGAGTCACACCGAATTTCCCTGCGGTGTCCGCGGAAGCCAGGGCGATGTCTGCCAGCTGCTTGGCGTCCGGATCCGGGTTCACGGCGCAGTCCCCGTACACCAGCACGCGGTCCTGCAGCAGCATGAGGAACACCGAGGACACAATGTCCACGCCGTCCTTGGTGCGGATGAATTCCAGTGCCGGGCGGATGGTGTTGGAAGTGGTGTGGGCGGCACCGGAGACCATTCCGTCCACGCGGCCCAGATGAACCATCATGGTTCCGAAATATGCCCCGTGGAGCATACGATCACGGGCATCCTCCAGCGTGACGCCCTTCTTGGCCCGAAGAACTGCGTATTCGCGGGCAAAATCGTCCCGCAGTCCGCTGGTGGCGGGGTTGATGATGGTGGTTCCGCTGAGGTCGATGCCCTCGCTGGCCGCCAGCTCGCGGACCTGCCCTTCGGGTCCCAGCAGGGTCAGTGCGCACACATCGCGGCGCTGCAGGATTTCCGCTGCCCGGAGCACCCTGGTGTCCAGGCCCTCGGGCAGGACAATGTGCTTGCGCTGCGAGCGGGCACGGACAATGAGCTCATTCAGGAACCGAAGCGGCGTGGTTTTCTCCGGCCGGGGCAGTTCCAGGCGCTCAAGAAGCTCATGCTCATCCACGTGCCGGGTCCACACGCCCAGGGCGGCCGCAACCTTCCGCCGCTGCCCGGACGCTATCTCGCCGCGGACCCGGCTGACTTTGCGGGCCGAGGTGTAGGTGTCTTCCTTCACGGCGAAGACCGGGAACGGTGCCTGGGACAGCAGTGCGAGGATGCCTGCATCAATGGGCAGGCCGCCGGTCAGGACCATGCCGCTGGGAACCGGAAACTCCGGTGCGACGGCGGAGGCCAGTGCGGCCACCATGACGTCCGCGCGGTCGCTCGGGGCGATGACCAGGTTGCCGTGCTCCAGCTGCGAAATAAAGTTCCCCACGGTCATGGCCGCCACCTTGATGCCGACAACGTCCCGCTCCAGCGACGCACTGCCGGCCACCTGGCGGGCGTTCAGGGCTTTGGCGACCTCGGACATGGACGGCTGGGAAATTTCGTTGAGCTCCGGCATCACGTACACGGGCCGGCCGGATGCACCCGGCCGCACGGCGGCGCGGACCTGATCCAAAACCTCCGGATCGGCGCGGTTGACCATCATGGCCAGCAGGTCACAGCGGGCGGTGCTGAGCTCGTGGCGGGCCAGGTCCACGGCGTCGGCCGTTTCAGCAACGCTCATTTCCCGGGCGTTCACCACGGCAAGCACCACGGCACCCAGGTTGTTGGCGAGGCGGGCGTTCAGGTCGAACTCGAGAGCGACGTCGTGCCCCGACAGATCAGTGCCCTCAATAATCACCACGTCGCAGTGCGCTGCCACCTCGTTGTAGATGGCCATGCAGCGTGAATCCACCTCGCCGCGTTCGCCCGCAACCAGCAGGGCGCGCAGTTCCTTGCGGGTCAGGCCGCCGCGGCTCGTCTCCGCGGTGAGGTTGAACTTGCGCTGCATCAGCCGCACCATGGGGTCCTCCGCCGGCTCGGCGCCTTCCACAATCGGCCGGAAAAACCCCACCCGGTCCGCATGGCGCAGCAGCATGTCGGCAAGGCCCAGCGTGACCAGGGATTTTCCGGACCCCGGGGTCATGGCACTGATGTAAATTCCACGGGCCATGATGTTGTCCGATCTGTGGGGCTTCAGGATTGCACGAGCGGTGCCGCGGCCCCATCCGGCAACCCGCCGGACAGTGTGGTCCCCAACACTCCTAACATCCTCCCAAATGCACCGCGCAGTAGCTAGCTGACATGCTTCACCGGTGCTTCGGAGGCCGCTTCGATCCCGTTCGCCGACTGCCGCGTCTCACGATGTGGGATTAAACTGGGGACTAACGGCCTGAAGCCTACGATTGGTCGGTAGTTTTGACGGATTACCCGAGTACAAGGACCGCTGTGAGCCTCTTCCGAACCAAGCCCATCGAGGATTCCCTCGCCGACGCCGATGAACCGGGGCGCCGGCTAAAACGCTCCCTGACCACCTGGGATCTCATGATCATGGGCGTGGCAGTGGCAGTGGGCGCCGGCATCTTCTCCGTGGGCGCCAAAGCAGCCGCAAACTTTTCCGGCCCTGCCGTAACCCTGTCCTTTGTCCTCGCCGCGCTCACGTGCGCGCTGGCCATCATGTGCTACGCCGAGTTTGCCACGGCCATCCCGGTTGCCGGATCGGCCTACGTCTTTACGTACGCCACAATGGGCGAATTCATTGCTTGGATCATCGGCTGGAACCTGATCCTGGAACTGTTCACCGCGGCGGCCGTGATCGCCAAGTACTGGGGCATTTACCTCAGCGAGGTGTTCAAGCTGCTGGGCCTGGATATTCCGGCCACTCTGGATCTGGGCCCGGTGGACCTCACCTGGGGTCCCCTTCTGATCGTGGCGGTCTTCACCGTTCTGCTGGTGATGGGCACCAAGCTGTCCGCACAGGTGGGCAACGTCTTCACGCTGATCAAGGTGGGCGTGGTGCTGTTCGTCATTGTTGCCGGCTTCTTCTACGTCAAGGCAGAGAACTACACCCCGTTCATCCCGGACAGCGTTTCCACCGAGGGTCCGGGAGCCCAGGGCGTCATGGAACAGTCCCTGTTCTCCTTCCTCACCGGCGCTGCGCCGGCGCAGTACGGCACGCTCGGCGTCTTTGCCGGTGCCGCGATCGTTTTCTTCGCGTTCATTGGGTTCGACGTCGTTGCCACCTCGGCTGAAGAGGTGAAGGACCCGGGCAAGACCCTGCCGCGCGGTATCTTCGCAGGCCTGGCAGTGGTCACGCTGCTCTACATCGGTGTTTCCCTGGCCCTGACCGGCATGGTTCCCTACACGGAGCTCGCGGCCGCAGAAGCGCCGAACCTGGCAACGGCGTTCACCCTGGTGGGCAACCCCTGGGCAGCGCAGGTCATTGCGGTCGGTTCATTGATCGGCCTCACCACCGTCATCATGGTCCTGCTCATGGGCCTGGCCCGGGTGGTACTGGCCATGAGCCGCGACGGGCTGCTGCCGCGCCAGCTGTCCCGCACCAGCGACAAGCACGCAACGCCCGCCCGCCTGCAGATCCTCTGCGGCACGCTGGTGGCGCTGGTGGCCGGATTCACGCAGGTGGACGTGCTGGAGGAAATGATCAACATCGGCACCCTGTCCGCCTTTGTAGTGGTCAGCCTCGGCGTGCTGGTGCTGCGCCGCAAGCGCCCGGACCTCAAGCCTGCTTTCCGCGTCCCCTTCGGTCCGGTGATCCCGGTGCTGTCAGCCCTGCTGTGCCTGTACCTGATGACCAACCTGGCCGTGGAAACCTGGATTTACTTTGCCGGCTGGCTGCTGATCGGTTTCCTGCTGTACTTCGCCTACGGGCAGCGGCACTCCCGGATGAATGAGAAGTTTGCGGACATCCGGCAGGCGGAGCGGGATGCCCGTGCCGATCGGCTGGAGCGCGAACAGGCTTCGCCCGCGCCGGAGGCCTGACCCGGCTCACCGGTTCCGCCGCAGGGCTTGTGCGCGGCGGAACCGGTGGCAGACTGGAGGGCATGTTGGTTGCCTTTTCAGTCGCTCCGTCCGGCATTGGTCCGGACACTCCCGCAGGCCCCGAAGCAGCGGACGCGTCGGTGCACGACGCCGTCGCCGCTGCCGTCCGGATTGTCCGCGAATCCGGCCTGCCGAACCGCACGGATTCCATGTTCACCACGGTGGAGGGTGAATGGGACGAGGTGATGGAGGTGGTGCGCCGCGCCACGGAAGCGGTGGGCCGTTACGGCAGCCGCGTGTCCCTGGTCCTCAAGGCGGACATCCGGCCCGGCCACACCGGCGAACTTGAGGGCAAGGTGGAACGCCTGGAGGCAGCCCTGGACCGCTCCCGCCCGGCGGCCGGCTGATCCCCGCCCGCGGCAGCCGGCCCGGACCGGGACCTCAGCTGGCCGAGCCTTAAACTGGAGGCATGACCCTTACCCCCAGCACGACGACGTCGGCCCGTTCCTTCCGGGCCATCCCGACCTACGGGACGGCCGCCTGATGGGCCGCCAGCGGCCGGGGAAAGCAACCGCGGACACCGCGGACACCGGAGGCGCCCCCTCCTCCGGGCCGGTGGCCGGAACCTATCCGGTGGACACCGGTACCTGCGAACTGATCCCGGACCAGTTCAATCCCAACGGCTGGATCCTGAAGGTCAACGGCGTCCACAGCTCACACATTGATGTTGCGGATCCCCGCCAGCTCGATTTTGAATACATGCGGTGGATTGCCGCCCTGGTGGACACCCACTGGGAGGCCGACGCCAAGCTGCGGGCCCTGCATCTGGGCGGCGCCGCATGTTCCATGGCCCGCTACTTTGCCGCCGGCTACCCCAACGCCCGGCAGGTGGTGGTGGAACTGGACGGCCGCCTGGCCGAACTGGTGCGCGCCTGGTTTGATCTTCCCCGTGCGCCGCTGATGCGCCTGCGCGTGGGTGAGGCGCGCGAGGTGACCGAAACGCTGCACGATGACAGCCGCGACCTGGTGATCCGCGACGTCTTCGCCGGAGCCAAGACTCCGCTGCCGCTGACCACGCTCGAATTCACGGCGCAGGCGGCCCGGGTGCTCTCTCCGGGCGGGCTGTACATCATCAACTGCGGTGACACCCCGGACCTGCGCGGTGCTCGCCGCGAAGCTGCAGCTGTGTGCGAGGTGTTTGCCCATACCGCGATTGTGGCGGACCCGGCCATGCTCAAGGGCCGGAGGTACGGCAACATGATCATTGCCGGCTCCGACCTGCCCTTCGCCGGCCACCCGTCCCTGCCCCGGACGCTGCTTGGCGGCGGGGTGCCGGCGCATCTGTGGGATGACGCGCAGGTGAGGTCCTTTGCCGCCGGAACCCGCCCCCTCACCGACGCGCAGGCTGCCGCCGGCTAAGCGGCCGGCGGGTGCACCGAACCGGAACCACAGGTTAGATACTCCTGGCACGGCAAAGGCCGCCCGATCCGCGTCATGCGTTTCGGGCGGCCTTTGTCAGTTGGCGGCTGTCAGTTAGCGGGAGGGCTAGACGCCGAGAGCGGCGGAAACGGCGCCTACGGAGAAGAACAGCACGAACGCTGCGGCAACCACGTACATCAGCGGATGGACTTCTTTGCCGCGCCCCTGGAAGAGACGGATCACTGCGAAGGTGACGAAGCCTGCGCCCAGGCCCGTGGCGATGGAGTAGGTGAACGGCATCAGGACGATCGTCAGGAATGCCGGAATGGCCAGCCCGATGTCGCTCCAGTCGATCTTGCCCACCTGGGAAACCATCAGGAATCCCACCACCACCAGCGCAGGGGCGACGGCCTCAAAGGGCACCAGGTAGATCAGCGGGGTCAGGAACATTGCGATGATGAACAGCACGCCTGTGACCACGGAGGCCAGGCCGGTGCGGGCACCTTCGGCAATGCCGGAGCCGGATTCCACGAAAATCTGGTTGGAGGAAACACCCGCGGCACCGCCAACAACGGCGCCGGCGGCATCCACCAGGAGCACGCGGTCAACGTTCGGGATGTTGCCGTCTTTATCGATTGAACCGGCCGCGGAGGCCAGGCCCACCATGGTGCCCATGGCGTCAAAGAAGATGCTGAGCAGGATCACGAAGGTCAGCAGGGATGCCGCAACAACCCCAAGGGTCTGGAATGAGCCGAAGACGCTGACCTCGCCGAGAAGGGAAAGATCGGGTGCCGCCCATTGCGGCATGCTCGGGGTCACCAGCGACCAGCCGGTTTCCACGCCGGCGCCCTGGGAGCCCGGGGAGGCCACCGTCTCGATGATCACGGCGAGGACGGTGGAGGTCACGATGCCAATGAGGATGGCACCCCTGACGTTGCGGGCCATCAAGACGATTGTGATGATCAGGCCAACGACGAAGACCAGGCTCGGCCAGCCCAGCAGCTGTCCGCCGGAGCCCAGTTCAAGCGGAACGGTGGTGCCGGCTGCGTCGGGGATGCGGCGGACAAAGCCCGCGTTCACAAAGCCCAGCAGGGCAATGAACATGCCGATGCCGACGACGATTGCCGTTTTGAGGCTGGCAGGAACGGCCTTGAAAACAGCGGTCCGGAAACCGGTCAGGACCAGAACGAACATGGTCACGCCGGACAGCAGGACCAGGCCCATGACATCAGGCCAGGTCAGTCCCGGATTGGTTGCCACTGTCGCGGCGACGAAGGCGTTGACGCCCAGCCCGGTGGCGAGCGCAAACGGGTGCTTGGCCCAAGCCCCCATGATGATCGTCAGTACACCGGCAACGAGGGCCGTGGCTGCTGCAACGGCAGGAGCGGCCAGCGGATTTCCGGCGGAATCAGGGCCGCCGAGGATGAGCGGGTTCAGGACCACGATGTAACTCATGGCGAAAAATGTGGCCAAACCACCCCGGACTTCGCGGGAGACCGACGAACCCCGTTTGGAGATTTCAAAATATCGGTCCAGCTTTGAACCTTGTTTGAGCATGACGCATCCTCTGAATGGGTGGTGGCTTTGAGGGTAAGAAGATCCCGCCATCCGATCTTATCGCGGCCGCCCCGCCACCCAGAGGGGAACAGGAACGCTGTCCGGACCCCGAAACGTGATCTTCGTCCCCTGCAGAGGGCTGGGGTGAGTTAGGCGATACCTGTCTGCAGCCCGTGACGGCCGGCGAGTGCGCTGTTCCGAACGGCTATGTCCTCCGCTGCCCGTTTGGCGGAACGGGCGAGTTCCCGGGTGGGACAGGCCAGTGCTTCGCCGGCACCCACCACGTACAAACCCACGTTGCGCAGGGCGTTCCGCAGATCCGTGCCGGCTGCGAACCCGAGGGAGCGGACGAGGCCCAGGAGAGCCCGCTTTCCGCAGCCGGTGAGCACCACGGCGTCCGCCAGGAGGATGCCCTCATCAGTATGGATGGCCCACTTGGTTGTCCCGGGGACGGGGACCGGAACTCCGGAGCCGCGCAGCAGGCCCAAGCCCTGTGCGGCGGTGCCGGTCCGGATGTCCAGTGAATGTCCAGCTGCATAACCGTGCAGCAGGCGCAGCAGCTCTGCACGCTCCGGCAGGCTTCCGGCGTCCCGAACCGCAGAGTGGGCGGACTCGGTGTCCTGCGCCAGACCGTTCAGGACAATTGCCTCGACGCCGTGCCGGCTCAGCTCACTGGCCACCGCCAGTCCGCTCAGTCCACAGCCAATAACGACGGCGGCTGTTACCTCCGTGTGCGGCGCGCCTGCAGGGAAACTGCCGGAATTTGCACTGGCCGACGTGCCAACCGAAGTGCCCGTCCTCTTACCCGTGCCCGTACCGGTGCCGGTTGCTCTGCCCTTCCTTGCTCTACCCACTGAGGCAACCCCCTGACATAGA
Source organism: Arthrobacter sp. TJ-178 (assembly GCF_058269275.1). Lineage (NCBI taxonomy): Bacteria > Bacillati > Actinomycetota > Actinomycetes > Micrococcales > Micrococcaceae > Arthrobacter > Arthrobacter sp. TJ-178. The sequence continues at coordinate 1,258,225 of NZ_JBZCNK010000001.1, forward strand.
TCAAGGCTGCGCAGAACGGCGCCTCTTCCGCTCCTGCAGTTGGACGCCCCAAGACCTGAGCGGGCGTTCTCCGGTTGTGCTGCCCGAAGCCTATCCGTGTTTGCAACCTCTGTGTAGTGCCGCTTTCGGCGTGTTCGGGACGGCCGGGTTCAGCGGGCAAAGAGCGTTGTAGGCTACGGGTGGAATCACTGTGCGGGCGTTCAGGGAAGCGCATCGGCAGCCGTGAATGGACTGGGAGGGGACGGCACTGTGAGCGGTTCAGTATGGAACGAGGACAGCGGACTGGAGACGTCGCCCGGCGTCGTCGTGGGAGTGGACGGATCCGATCAGAGCATCTGCGCCCTTGTGTGGGCGGCAAAGGAAGCTGAACGGCGGCGAAGTCCGCTGCACGTGATCACTGCCTACACCGTGCCCATCTTTGCGGCCTCGTCCATGGATGCCGGATATACGACCATGGACGACGCGATTATCCGCGAGGGTGCACAGGCAGTGCTGGACAAGGCCCTTGAACGCATCAGCGGCTACAACATTGAAGTGTTTCCGCGGGTGGAAACCGGAGACGCGTCGGCTGTGCTGCTGGAACTTTCCGAAGAAGCGGACCTGATGGTTGTGGGCTCACGCGGCCGCGGCGGTTTTGTGGGGCGCCTGCTGGGATCTGTCTCCAGCGCGCTGCCCGCCCATGCCAAGTGCCCCACGGTGGTGGTCCCGCTGCGGACGGCGGGGCGCCTGCCCGAGGCCGGAGTCCGGCCGCCCGCCGGAGCGCCCACCGTGCAGACCGTCGAGGACGTGGTCGTGGTGGGTGTTGACGGTTCCGAGCAGGGGCGCGCAGCGTCCCTCGTTGCCGCCGAAGAGGCGAAGGACCGCGGGCTTCCCCTGCAGATCCTGTGCGCGCTGCCTCCCTTCAGCGGTTCCCTTGCCTGGGTGCCCGCCCCGATGGACGTTGAGGCCCTGCACGAGGAACTTGCCGAGCAGCTCCGGGCCGGCCAGGCCTGGCTGCAGAGCCATTTCCCCGATGTGCCGATGTCCGTCCAGCTCCTGGACGGCGCCCCGGCGGAAATCATGATCGACCGGACGGCTGATGTGGAGCTCCTGGTGATGGGAACCCGCGGCCGCGGCGGTTTCGCCGGGATGCTGATGGGCTCCACCAGTCAAAGCGTGCTCCACCACGCCAAGGGGCCGGTGATGGTTGTTCCGGACCATGAGGACCCGCGCCTTGATGACCGGGCGTCGTTCGGGGCCCTGCCCGAAGTGTGAGCGGAGCTGTTCCGGTCAGGCGTGCTGCTGCCCTTCGTGGACGGCATGGCTGGCCGGTTCCAGCTGGAACGTGCAGTGCTCGGTGTCGAAGTGTTCGCTGAGGCATGTGGTCAGCCGGTCCAGAAGCTGGTCCATCCGTTCGGACGTAAGGTGGTCGTCGTCAACCACCACGTGCGCCGAGAACACCGGAACGCCGGAGGTGATGGTCCAGATGTGGATGTCGTGGGCGTCTGAGATGCCGTCCACCCGGACAATGTGGTTCCGGATCATTTCCGTGTCCACGCCCTGCGGGGTGGCTTCAAGCAGGACGTCGATGACTTCCTTCAACAGCGACCAGGCCCGCGGCAGGATCATGAGGGCGATGAGGATGGAGGCCCAGGAGTCCGCCTGCTGATATCCGGTGAGCATGATGATGACGGCGGACACCACCACCGCGGCGGATCCCAGCAGGTCGCCCAGGACCTCCAAATACGCGCCGCGCACATTCAGGCTTTCCTTGCGGCCGCTGTGCAGCACCAGCAGCGAGGCAAGGTTTGCCAGCCCGCCCACAAGGGCGGCAGTGAGCATGAGTCCGGTGTGCACGTCCGGTTCCGTTCCGAACCGGCGGATGGCTTCAATGAAAATGACGGTGGCGATCACGATCAGCAGTACGGCGTTGGCCAGGGCGGCCAGGACTTCCGCGCGCTGATAGCCGTAGGTGCGGCGCTTGGTGGCCGGGCGGGTGGCGATCCACGCCGCGAGCAGCGCAATGGAGACGCCGGCGGCGTCGGAAAGCATGTGGCCGGCGTCAGCCAGCAGTGCCAGCGACCCGGACAACACGGCGCCGGCAACCTGAAGGAAAACAACGCTGAGGGTAATGACAAAAACGATCAGCAGTTTGCGCCGGTGCCTGCCGGTTGCGGTGCCCGCGGGCAGTCCGTGGCTGTGGCCGTGATGATCTCCCATGCCTTAAGGCTAGCTACCCCCAGCCGAGTTCATGCAGCCGCTCATCATCGATGCCGAAATGATGGGCCACCTCGTGGATCACTGTGATGCGGATTTCATCCACCAGCTCCTCCCGGGTGGAACACATCCGCATCAGCGGCCCGCGGAAAATGACAATGCGGTCCGGGAGCGAACCGGCATCCCACCAGGAGTCACGTTCCGTCAGGGGAGTGCCCTCGTAAAGTCCGAGCAGCTCGGTTTCCGGGTCCTCGCCGGGGCGGGGTTCGTACTCATCCTCAATGAAGATGGCCACGTTGTTCATGGCGGCAGCCAGGTCCGCGGGGATGGAGTCGATGGCGTCATCAACTGCAGTTTCAAAGTCGTCCGGAAGCATGTCTATTGGCACCTAAGCCACTCTAGTGCGGTGCCCGGTCCGGGGCCCTGATCAGCTCGTTTTGCTGTTTGCCCCAACAGGCCCTATAGTTTTATGAGTCCACAGGGGCGCAAACGAACGGAATCTTCCGCTTCAAAGCGTTCCCGTGTGTTCTAAAGGCCCCCATCGTCTAGCGGCCTAGGACACCGCCCTTTCACGGCGGCGGCACGGGTTCGAATCCCGTTGGGGGTACTCAGGAGTGGTAATTGGACCGGCGAAATGCTGGTAGAGTTTACACTCGTGAAAAGCAAGGCCCTGTAGCGCAGTTGGTTAGCGCGCCGCCCTGTCACGGCGGAGGTCGCGGGTTCGAGTCCCGTCAGGGTCGCTCAGATTTTCTGAAGCGATTTGGAAGATCTCGGTGATCATCGGTTGCGATGATGCCCGGCTCTGTAGCTCAGTTGGTAGAGCGTTCGACTGAAAATCGAAAGGTCACCGGATCGACGCCGGTCGGAGCCACCAGCTAAAACCCCGGACTTACGAGTCCGGGGTTTTTCTTTGCCCGGCGGCCGGTGGCCGGTGCTTCTCTTCCCAAAATTCTCCCGTTTGCGTTTGACTGGTCCGAAATCAACCTTCGGAGGCAAAGATGGCGACGGATGCGCAGGATTTTATCGGGGATACCGCGGCTCATCATCAGAGCGAGGACCTGAGCGAAACCGAATGCTGGGCGCTGCTGGCCGGCGGCGGAATCGGACGGGTGGCGTACCAGGAGAACGGTCGGGTGCTCGTATTTCCGGTCCATTACGTGGTCCACGACCAGTCGGTGTACTTCCGCACTTCCCCCGGAGGCGCCCTGGGGAGCGGATCGGAATCGTGGAACGCGTCCTTTCAGATTGATGACCATGACTCAGCGCGCATGGACGGATGGTCGGTCCTGCTCAGCGGACGTGCTTCGGCAGTTCGGGATCCGAACCTGCTGACGGAACTCTGGGGCCGGCGCATGGATGAGCCGTGGGGCGGCGGGCAGCGCGATGTTTTCGTCAGCATTGCGCCCGGCATCCTTACCGGGCGCCGCGTGGGGATGCGGTGAAGGGCTCTGGGGCATTACCTGCCCAAAAACGAGGGCTGCAGGATACGCTGGGCAGCATGGATGACGCCGTGAACCAGAATTATTCCTCCGCTCAGGACGGCCCGGCCGCGGGCGGTATCGGTGCTGCAGCACCCCACCCGGCGCCGTCGCATGCCCCCCTTTCCAGCCCGGCCGGTGCCGCGGGAACCGTGATCGGCGGCAAGACCGCCATCAGCGAGCAGGCCGTGGCCAAGATTGCCGCGATTGCGGCCCGGTCCGTGGACGGCGTCTTTGCCCTGGGAACGGGCAGCGGATCCGGAAGGGCGCTGGGTGCTGTCCGGGATGCAGTGGGCGTCTCCAGCGCCACGCAGGGTGTCCATGTGGAAGTGGGTGACACTGAAGTGGCGGTGGATGTGACCTTGGTGGCGGTTTACGGGACGCCGCTGACCCGCATTGCCGACAACGTTCGGGCGTCGGTCTATTCCGCAGTGGAATCCCTGGTGGGCCTGCGGGTGGTGGAAGTGAACGTTGACGTCAGTGACGTACAGATCCCCGGCGCCGCCGAAGGCCGTTCCGACAAGCCGAGGACCGGCTCCACGCCGGCTTAGCGAAGGCTCCGCAGCGGTATAGGGTCGAAGAAGAGTTCGGGATCACCGTCATGAGGCAGGAATAATGAAACCAACCGTAACGGGCATGGCGATCGGGGCTGTCCTGGCTTTCACCGCCCTGATTTTTGATTTTTGGGGATTCCTGCTGATGGCACTGTTCATTGCAGCCGGGGCCCTCTTCGGCAGGGCGGCCGAGGGCAAAGTGGATTTCCGCACCGTCCGCGATGCGCTGACCGGACGCCGTTCGTCCTCGTGAGCTCTGCAGTCCCGGTGGTTTTCCCGGTGCTTGAGCACAGCTCCGCCCTCGCCGGACACAACCGCATCAGCACACAGGCGCTGACCTCCACGGCCAAGGCTGCAGCTGCGGAGTTCTTTCGGGTGCCCCCGGCCCAGATCCGGGTGTCCTGGTCCGATGACCAGGGCATGCTGGCCCTGTCACTGGCGCTGCCCGCGTCCCTGCCGCCGCTGACCCGCATTGCCGCCGATCCGGGTCTCGTGGACCGTGTCGGAGGATCGGTCTGGGACCGCGCCCATGAAGCCAAAGCCCTCCTGAAGGACAAGGTGACCGAGCTGACCGGCTCACTGGTCTCGAGGGTGAACGTGCGCATCACCGGTGTGCAGGTCGATGAAGCAAGCAGGGTCCGGTGAGCGGCAGGGACATCCGCACGCAGCGGATCGTACGCCGTGAAACCCATGCCAGCAGGGCCGCTGCGTCCGTGGTTGTGGTGATTCTGGGCATTCTCTTTTTCCTGTATGTCCTGCTGGAAGCAACGCTGCAGGCACTGGGGCAGGAGCCCTGGCTAACGGATCCCGGCGCCCTGGGCAGCTGGCTGGCGCGCCTGCCCGCAGAAACCGACTCCGCCATCCTAGGGCTCAGCGGCCTGCTGATCCTGCTGGCGGGACTCGTCTTCTTCCTCCAGGCTGTCCTGCCCGGCCGCCGGCCGCGCTATGCCCTGCCGAACCCGCGCGCCGCCGTTGTCGTGGACGCGGAAGTGCTGGCCTCCTCACTGGCACGGTGCGCCCGGCTTACCGCGGGTGTCAGCCCCGAGCAGGTGCTGGTCACCGTGGGCCGGTCCCGGGTGGATGTTCGGATCCGCCCCACCTCCGGCGTTCCGGTGAGCGAAGAGGCAGTACGGGACGCCGTGGCCGAAGAGCTGCAGCTGACCGGACTGGATCCGCAGCCGGACGTGCGCGTCTCGGTTTCCACAGCGGGGGTGATCGGGCAGTGAACCGGACTCCGCGGGTAGTGAACCGCGTCCTGCTGGGCCTGCTGGGCCTGATCCTGATGGGTATCGGCGGCGGCCTGCTCTGGATCAGCTTTGACGGCAATGCCGCCCGCCGCTGGCAGTCCTTTGCCCCCGGGGTACTGGACCGGATCCGGAACTTCGGTGCGGAAACCGCGCTGCCCGGGCAGTCCCAGAGTTGGATCTGGGTGTTGCTGGCGGTGCTTATGCTGCTGGCGATTGTGCTGCTGGTCCTGTGGGCGGCGGCGCAGGGCCGGGGCCGGAGCGGAACCCTGGTTTCGGAATACGACGACGACGGCGCCCCCGGCCGTGTTGCCCTCAGCAGCGCTGTGGCGGAACAGGCGCTGCGGGCTGCGCTGCAGGAAGATCCGGACGTGGCTGCCGCAGCCGTAAGCACCTACGACATCCGCGGCAGCTCAGCGCTGCGGATCCGCATCAACCCCCGGCACGGCGCTGCACCCCACCTGATTGCGGCCGATGCCACGCGCCTGGTTGAGGCGCTCGATGCCGCACTTGGACGCCAAACGGTGGTGCTGATCAGTATCGATGCCGGACGCAAACTGCGGTTCAGCCGGGAGGACCGCGTCCGGTAAAAGCGCAGTCCGGGTCCGTCAGCTCGCGCGGGCCAGCTGACGGATCGGAATCCAGCGGTTGGCCAGCCTGCGGTAGGAAGCGGCGGCGCCGGTCATGTCCCCTTCGGCGAGGGATTCAATGCCCAGACGGACGTCCGAGGGGGAGTCGTCCGGGAAAACCAGGTCCGCCACGGGGCCGTAATCCAGCTCCAGCACTGCATCCTCGGAAAAGACTTCCAGCCAGTTGGTCAGCTCGTCGAGCTCGTCCAGCAGGTCGAGTTCCGGTGCGGCCAGCGCCAGTGCGGCGGTGGCACGGCGGGCACGGTCCAGGCACTGGGAAACGGGGGCGGAGAGCCGGACGGTCTGGACCTTTCCGTCATCCTCCACCACCTCGCTGTGGTCGTCCTCGTGCAGGAGCACAAACCAGCCGAACGGCACGCCCCAGGTCGCTGATCGGGTGTGCAGCCGGGCCAGCGAGTCGGCAAAGGAATCGGGATCTATCCGTGCGGCGTGTGCCTCCCGGGCCACCTCGGGCACCAGCACGTCCACGAGCGGTCCGCGGATGCTTTCGCCCAGTGACTCCGCTGCCAGCGAGGTCCGGACGGCGAGCTGGTTGGGGCAGTACAGCCGGCGGGTGGAGCCTTCATGGCCCGGGTAATGCAGCACCCGCACCAGATCCGTGGAACCGTGCGGGAACGGATCCGACACCGCACGCACCAATCGCCGGACGGCGTCGCTGCGCTCCAGGACTTCGGTTTCATGGCGTCCCCGTGCGCGCTGTTCCAGGATGACCAGCTGCTGGTCGTCGTCGAACACGTCCAACGGCTCGTAGACGCGCAGATGGGACACGTAGGGGAACGTGCGGTACAGGGAGCGCTGGGGATGCGCGCTCATGGTCAGTCCAGCTCCACCATCACGGGAGCGTGGTCTGATGCGCCCTTGCCTTTGCGCTCCTCACGATCGATGGAAGCGCCGGTAACGCGGGAGGCAAAAGCGGGAGAGCCGAGGACGAAGTCGATGCGCATGCCTTCCTTCTTCGGGAAACGCAGCTGCGTGTAGTCCCAGTAAGTATAGACACCGGGGCCGGGCGTGTAGGGGCGGACGACGTCGGTGAATCCGGCGTCGAGGAAGGCCTGGAACGCTGCCCGCTCCGGTTCGGTGATGTGGGTGGCGTTCTGGGCGCGGAACCAGTCAATGTCCCACACATCCTCATCCCGGGGAGCGATGTTCCAGTCGCCCACCAGTGCCAGCGGCAGCTCCGGGTTGTCCTTTATCCAGCCTGCGGCCTGGTCCTTCAGGACGTCCAGCCACTGCAGCTTGTACGGCATGTGCGGATCCCCTACGGCCCGGCCGTTGGGCACGTACAGGCTCCAGACGCGCACGCCGTTGCAGGTGGCGCCGATCGCGCGGGCCTCCGTGGCGGTGGTCGCCTCGGTCTTCCCGAACGCAGGCTGGCCCGGGAAGGTGCGCTCGACGTCGTCGAGCCCCACCCGGGAGGCGATGGCCACGCCGTTCCACTGGCTCAGGCCGAAATGCGCCACTTCATAGCCGTTGTTCTCAAAGATTTCCCACGGAAAATTCTCGTCCTTGGCCTTGGTTTCCTGAATGGCCAGCACGTCAACGTCGGAGCGCTGCAGCCACGCTTCGACGCGGTCGGCACGGGCACGGATGGAGTTCACATTCCAGGTAGCAATCTTCACCCTTGCTACGTTACCGAATGTGCAGCCCGATCAGGGCATGCCTTCCGGCTTCCACCACGTGTCCAGGATGCTGACCGGCACGGTGCGCTTGTGCCGGGTCATCAGGAACCGGCGTTCAATCTTCTCCGCGGCCTCTTCGGGAACCTCCCGGCCTTCAAGGTAATCGTCGATGGTGTCGTAGCTGATTCCCAGCTCCGTCTCATCGGTCTGACCCGGAGCGTCATCGAGCAGGTCTGCTGTGGGAGCCTTGTGCACCAGGACCTCCGGAGCTCCGAGCTCGGTCAGCAGCTGCCGGTTCTGGCGCTTGTTCAAGCCGAACAGCGGCAGGACATCGGCTCCGCCGTCGCCGTACTTCGTGAAGAAGCCGGTGACGGATTCCGCGCCGTGGTCGGTTCCGATCACCAGCAGGTTGTGCTGCCCTGCGACAGCGTACTGCGCGGTCATCCGCGCCCGGGCCTTGATGTTGCCCTTGTTGAAATCACTGATCCGCTCGCCGCTCATCTTCACGTACTCCTCCTCATAGCCGTCAACGGCCGGAGCAACGTTGTAGACCCAGGAGAGGTCGGGCCGGATGAACTCCAGAGCTGCCTGGGCATCCGCCTCATCATGCTGGACCTGGTACGGCAGGCGCAGGGCAATGAACTGCGCCTCGGTCCCCTCGGCGCGAAGTTCTTCGGCGGCCAGCTGGGCCAGACGGCCCGCCAGCGTGGAGTCGATTCCCCCGCTGATTCCCAGGACAAAACCACCGGTGCGGGAGGCCGCCAGATAGGACTTCAGGAAATCCACTCGGCGGCGGATTTCCGCAGCGGCATCGATGGTGGGCCGCACGCCCATTTCGGCGATGATTTCAGCTTGTAGTTGGCGCATGTGGTCCACCCTATATCTCCCGTCACATCTCTGTCCCGAACCTGCACTCGGCTAGGATGAAAGCCATGACTGCGCCCGTTCTTCCCGCTGCCCGTGCCCGCCTCCTGGATTTGATCAGTGAATTGGCCGTGGTCCGCGGCAAGGTCATTCTTTCCTCCGGTGCGGAGGCTGACTATTACATTGACCTGCGCCGCATTACCCTGCACCACGAGGCCTCCCAGCTGGTGGGCGACGTGATGCTGGACCTGATTGACCGGGCAGGCATTGCCTTTGAAAGTGCGGGCGGACTGACCATGGGTGCTGACCCGGTGGCAACGGCCGTCATGAATGCCGGTGCCCGCGCCGGCCGGCCGATTGACGCTTTTGTGGTGCGCAAGGCCCAGAAGTCCTACGGCATGGGCCGCCAGGTTGAGGGCCCCGATGTTGCCGGCCGGAACGTGGTGGTCCTGGAAGACACCTCCACCACCGGCGGATCGGCGCTGGCAGCCGTGGAAGGTGTCCGCCGGGCCGGCGGGAACGTGGTGGCCGTTGCCGTGATCGTGGACCGGGACACCGGATCGAAGGAGCGCATTGAAGCCGAAGCCGGCGTGCCCTACCTCTATGCCTTCGGCAAGGATGAGCTGGGCCTGGACTAGGCCCGGCAGGGGTCGGCTGCGGGAACCGGTCCCCTCGTGAGTGCGCCTGTGAGCTCGCACGGAAACGAGGATCCGGCGGAGTTCCTGCGGACCGCGGTCAACCTTAAACGATTCTCCCGCCGCCGATTCCTGGCCGGGAGTGCCCTGGGGCTGACGCTGGCCTCGGACCTGTTCGTGACCCGGCTGATCCAGCGGTACCGGGAGGATCTGGAAATCCTGCGTGTCCGCGACGAGACAGCCGAACGGCGCTTTCCCGCAGCCTCCTGGTTCCTCTTTCCCGGCTATAAGACCAGCTGGGAGGAGGCTGTCTGGATCCTGAATTCCCTGCGCCCGGCACTAACCCTGCGGGGGCAGCTGGCCGGCATTGGATATTCCAACCGGGGTCTGGACGTGGAAGACATTGTTGCCGCCGTGTTCCGGTACATCCGTATTCATCAGATGCGGCGCATCTACTTCTACGGGCACAGTTTCGGCGGCATGCTGGCCGTGCAGGTGGCGGCCCGGCTGCGGGAGCGGGGCATCGCCGTCGAACTGATCATCCTGGACTCCAGTCCCGCAGCGGGCACGGATGTCCTGGACCATGACATGTTTGAAGGGGTGGCGGCCCTGTACGACGCCGGCTACCGGATTCCCAGCGTGGTGCGCGGCGGATACGAGCTGGGGGAGCGGGTCCTGCACAAACATGAACGGACCTGGCGCACCGTGGCGGACCAGACACTGGAGCAGCTCTCCCCGCTGGCGCCGTCCACCACGCTGATCCAGTCGCAGGCGTCCTACATTTACCACTACGACGCGCAGCGCTATGCGAATTCCCTGGCCGGCACGTCCCTGGCCTTCATCGGGAATCCGGAAGACCGCACGGTGAACTACCGAAGCGCCAGGGCGGGATGGGCGGCAGCGTTTCCGAAGAACCTGGTCTCCGACTCCCTGGTGACCGAGGGCGCCGGACCGGCGCATGCCAGCCCGCAGTGGAATCCGGGTGTTTACCAGCGTGTAGTGGGTGAGGTGCTGCGGCTGTACTCTCCCGCGGAGCGGGGCGGCGGCCTGAAATCCGTGTACTAGGATCCGGTTCCGGACGCTGCGGAACTCCGGCCGCCGGCCGGACTACACCGTGCTGATCAGGTCCGAGACCGAGTTGACGATCTGGGTGGGCCGGAACGGATAGGAATTGATGTCTTCGCGCTGCGTGATGCCGCTGAGGACCAGGACCGTGGTCAGCCCGGCCTCGATGCCCGCAATGATGTCCGTATCCATCCGGTCACCGATCATGGCGGTGGTTTCCGAATGCGCATCGATCTTGCGCATCGCGGAGCGGAACATCATGGGGTTGGGCTTGCCCACAATGTAGGGCTTCATATTGGTGGCGGCGGTGATCAGGGCTGCGATGGCTCCGGTGGCCGGCAGCGGGCCTTCCGGGGACGGGCCGGTGACGTCGGGATTGGTGGCGATAAAGCGCGCGCCTCCCATGATCAGGCGGATGGCCTTGGTGATGGTGCCGAAGGAATAGGTGCGGGTTTCGCCCAGCACCACATAGTCCGGGTTGGTGTCCGTGAGGATCATTCCGGCTTCATGCAGGGCCGTGGTCAGTCCGGCTTCGCCCACTACGAAGCAGCGTCCCGGCACACCGGCGTTCTTGACCTGGTCCTTGAGGAACTCGGCCGTGGCCAGCGCCGACGTCCACAGGTTTTCCTCGGGGATTTCCAGTCCGGAGGCGTGCAGCCGGGCCGCAAGGTCCCGCGGAGTGTAAATCGAGTTGTTGGTCAGCACCAGGAACCGCTTGGAGGTGGCCACCCAACGGTCAATGAGTTCGGCTGCACCCGGAATGGGATTGTTCTCATGGACCAGGACGCCGTCCATGTCCGTCAGCCAGCATTCAATGTTCTCGTTTTCGCCCACATTGTTCCTTTTCAGTTCACACCGACGGGTGTTCCCGGTCTCATCGCTGGTTGCCGCGATCGTGCGGTCCAGTCTTTCACCTTACGCTTGAAGGGTGATAGAGAGCGTTGAGCAATTGCCGGAGCCGCCCGTGGAAACAGTAGAAACTGCGCCTGCGCAGCAGGTGGGCGTGGGCCCCTGGGAAGGTCCGCTGCCGGAGGGTGACCACTGGGACCCGGAGCTGCTGGCCAACGGCGACGCCCGCAACGTGGTGGACGAGTACCGCTACTGGAACCACGAGGCGATCGTGGCGGACCTGGACACCAAGCGGCATCCGTTCCACGTTGCCATCGAGAACTGGCAGCACGACTTCAACATTGGCACCGTGGTGCGCACCGCCAATGCGTTCATGGCCAAGGAAGTGCACATCATCGGACGACGGCGCTGGAACCGCCGCGGAGCCATGGTCACCGACCGCTACCAGCACGTCCGCCACCACCCCACGGTGGAGGACTTCGTGGAATGGGCCCGGAGCGAGGACCTGCACATCATCGGCATCGACAACTTTCCGGACTCCGTGCCTCTGGAGACTTACGAGCTTCCGGAGAACTGTGTCCTGGTGTTCGGCCAGGAAGGGCCGGGCCTCAGCGCGGAAGTCCACGCAGCCGCGGAAGCCACCCTCTCCATTGCCCAGTTTGGCTCCACCCGTTCCATCAATGCCGGCTCCGCCGCGGCCATTGCAATGCACGGCTGGATCCGGCGCCATGTCTTCGGCCAAAAGGTAAATTGACCCCAAAAGGAACGGCCTTCTGTTCCTTGTGGCGCCGCGGCCCGTTCCCCGGTGACATGACCTGCTGCCGGACGGATACTTGTGGCTAGGATGTAGGAAGCCAATGAGGGCCCCGGCCCTGCCGCTATCGACTTTGGAGTCAGCATGCCTATTGCAACCCCTGAGATTTATGCCGAGATGATCGACCGCGCGAAGGCCGGGGGATTTGCCTATCCGGCAGTGAACGTCACCTCGTCCCAAACGCTCAACGCCGCGCTTGCAGGGTTTGCGGAGGCAGGCTCGGACGGCATCGTCCAGGTTTCCACCGGCGGTGCCGCCTACTGGTCCGGCGCCAAGATCAAGAACATGGTCACCGGCTCGCTGGCGTTCGCGGCCTACGCCCGCGAAGTTGCCAAGAGCTACAACGTGAACATTGCCCTGCACACGGACCACTGCCCCAAGGACAAACTGGACGACTTTGTCCTTCCCCTCCTCGCGGCCTCCGAGGCAGCGGTCAAGCGCGGCGAAGATCCCATCTTCAACTCCCACATGTGGGACGGCTCGGCTGAAACCCTTGAGGACAACCTGCGCATCGCCCAGGAACTGCTGGCCCGCACCCACGCTGCCAAGATGATCCTCGAGGTGGAAATCGGCACCGTCGGCGGGGAGGAAGACGGCGTGGAGAACGCCATCAACGAAAAGCTCTACACCACGGTGGCCGACGGCATGAAGACCATCGAGGCCCTGGGTGCCGGCGACAAGGGCCGCTACCTGACCGCCCTGACCTTCGGCAACGTCCACGGCGTGTACAAGCCCGGCGGAGTGAAGCTGCGTCCGGAAATCCTCAAGGACATCCAGGACGCCGTGGGCGAATCCATTGGCCGCGAACGCCCGTTCGACCTGGTTTTCCACGGCGGTTCCGGCTCCTCGGCGCAGGAAATCGCCGACGCCGTGTCCTACGGCGTGGTGAAGATGAACATCGACACCGACACCCAGTACGCGTACACCCGCCCCGTGGTGGACCACATGTTCCGCAACTACGACGGCGTCCTGAAGGTCGACGGCGAAGTTGGCAACAAGAAGCAGTACGACCCGCGCGTGTGGGGTGCCTCGGCGGAAGCCGGCATGTCCGCCCGCGTGGTGGAAGCAGCACAGAACCTAGGATCGGCAGGCAAGTCCCTCTAATGTCAGATGAATTCCGCAAGAACCTGCTCGGACCAGAGCCCACCTACCTGCCCGAGGAGTCCGACGTTGTCGAACGCCTTGAAGCCGGCGACGAGGCCCTGGACCTGGCAGCGAAACACCCCACTTCTTCGCAGGTCTGGGCCATTCTGGCCGATGAGGCCTTCGACGAAGGGCGCACCATCGAGTCCTACGCCTATGCCCGGGTGGGTTACCACCGCGGTCTGGATGCGCTGCGCCGCTCCGGCTGGCGCGGTGCGGGCCCCATCCCCTGGGAGCACGTTCCCAACCAGGGCTTCCTGCGTGCGCTGTACGCCCTCGGCCGGGCGGCAGCGGCTATCGGCGAGTCCGAGGAAGTGGACCGCATTACCAAGTTCCTGAATGAGTCGGACCCGCAGGCGAAGGTTGCCATTGAAGGGCGCGAGTCCTGACCTCGGCCTGACGGCGGTATAAAGGCGGGTGCCCAGCTTCTGCGGGGCACCCGGCCTTTGCTGTGTCACCAGCCGCCGGTCCCCGGTGCGCCCTTGAAGGGCCCGGTGACGCGTCCCGTAATCCAGCCGCCGTAGAAGTCGCCCTCCTGCGCCTGGACCTCCTCACCGTCCACGGTGCAGCGGTCCATCCTTCCCGGATACACCGCGGCCCGGCTGGCCAGCAGTCCGTAGCCGGGAACGGGGTCCGGATAGGTCCAGGCTGCGCGCTCCGCCCGAACGTCTCCGCCGATGACGTCAAAGTAGGCGGCCTGCCCCTTGAATTCACACCAGGTGGATCCGCTGGCCGGCATGAGCGAGTCCGGAGCAAAGTCCTCCAAGGGGATGTAATACACCGGGGGATGGCTGGTTTCGAGGACCCGGACGGCTGCAGTGGTGTCCGCTACCAGCTGCCCGCCGAGGAAAACCTGCACATGCTCCGACGTCGGTTCCACGCGCGGCGGACGGGGATAGTCCCAGACGGATTCCACGGTGCGGTTTGTTCGTTCCTGTTCCATGGCCAGCCTTTCGCATGCCGGCTTCAGCCGGACGTTTCCCCTGGCTCTCTCCTTGATCCAGGTTAAGCCGGGGTTCGCGGCCAAAGCTCCCGCGGATGGCTTGCCCCGGTGGTTAACCGCAGCGGCCTTCTTGACGGTCGGATGGCGGGCTACCGGGCCAGGCTGGCGTAAACAACGTAGTTGTCTTCGAAGGTGCCTGTTTTCGGGTCATAACCGTCGCAGGTGATCAAGCGGAGTTCAGGTCCTTCAGTGTTGCCATAGACCTTCCCGGTGGGAAAGGCATCCTTGGGATACGGCTCGCCGAACAGCACAATGAACACGGCGGTGGAACCGTCCTCGCGCTGGATCCGGACCTCGTCGCCGGGCTTCAGTTCGCGCAGGTTGGCGAAGACACCCGGCCCGCCGTCCTCCGCGTTCACATGGCCAAGGAGCACGGCCGGTCCGGTGTCTCCGGGCCGCGGCGAACCGGTGTACCAGGCAGCCGGTGCCCCCGGATTCCCCGGAGGAACTTCCAAGACGCCGTCAGGGCGCAGGCCAACCTGCATCAGGTCGGAGCCGGCACCGATGGACGGAAGTTCCAATGTGCGGGGCAGGGGGACGGTTTCGGTGTTCGGGGGCGGAGAAGGCACCGGTTTGGTGGTCGCTTCCGCTGCGCTGGGGCTGCTCGTTGTCCCTTGGGGGGAGGGCACCGGAGATTGCCAGGATGATGCGGTGGGCTGTGAGGCGTCGGCTCCGGGTCCTGAACCGCAGGCTGCAAGCCCCGCAGATGCGGCAATGAGCAGACCGGCGGCCGCAGTTGCCCGAAGGCTCCTGCGGCCGCCCGCCTTGGGTGCTGTCAGCGGGATCATGAGCGGTGCGACCCCGCAGCGCAGCCCGTGCGCCTGGAATTAGGCATGGTTCCCGCTCCGGCGGCGAACCACGTACATCCCGGCCCCGGCAGCTACCAGAACCAGCCCGCCGGCCAAGGCAACCGAACCGAGGTCTGTTCCCTTATCCGGAGTGACACCGGCGTCAACGCCGCCCCTGGGCATGCCGCTCATTTGATCGGTCGGCATGGGCGGAGTGGCGGGCGGGTTAGAGGGCTGATTCGGGGTATTGACAATCGGGGTCAGGGGTTTGCTGTCATCTTCGCAGCCAACGCCCTCCACCCCGCCTTTGTCCAAATGCTCTCCGTACCTGTAGTCACCGCGTTGAATGTTGAAAACTCCGTCCGCTTCCGCCGCGTCACAGTTCTCATAGGGGCCGTCCGTGACTGCGAAAGCCGGAGTGGCTGAAAGAGCTGAGAGTCCGGTTACGGCTGCTAGGGCCAGTCCTGCAGTGCGTTTTTTCATTGTGCCTCTGCTTTCCATATGAAGTAGTCATCCAAGTGATGGCGACAGGAACGAGAGTATGCATTGGGTTGTTTTGTCACCCGGGTAGCCGGCACTTTTGGGCTGGAGGCACGCAGAAAAAACCGAGGCAAAGGAGCCTCAGGGAAGGATGCTGGTAGTCACGGCGACAATTTGCGGTTTGGGCGGAACAGAGCTGAATCCGAAGCGAACGGGCGGGTCTATGGCGGACAGGCCGCCCAAATCCCGCCCGTCCCAGCTGGCCCGGGCCCCGGTAAGGGAGCGGATGGACCGGACGCCGTAATACTCGCGGCGCTCGCCGCCCGCAGATCCGGCTGTCCGCACGCCCGGAACCAGCAGTCCTGCCAGCGGGTTGATGGCGCCCAGCCAGCGCGGATGTACGGCCACAACAGGAGGGATGCGCTCCAGCAGCCGTCCCAGCACGGTCCGGGTCCCCAGATCGACGTTCAGCCGCAGCGGCCCTGCGCTGACCAGCAGCTGGTCCGCGGTGAGCCGGGCCTCCACCTCACGCACGTCTACGGCATCAAAACGATAGGTGCCGCCCACATACTCGGCGATTTCCGGACTGGGTGCCAGCAGCAGCCGGGACCCGGCCGCATTCTCCGCCATGACATCCGTAAACGCCCCGAACGGGGATTCCAGCCAGTGGCCCACCACCAAGCGAGTACCGGAGGTGGTGCCAATGCCGGCGATAAAGCCGCGAAAACGGTCCATCGGGCCACGCTACGCCGGGATTGCTCCGAGTAATACCCGGTACGACGCCGGCAAAAGGGCAGAGGACCCACAATCGGCTAAACTTGGTAGGTAAGAGCCCCGCGACTCCGGCTAGACCCGGTTCACACCCAATTCAGGCCCGGCCTGCGAGTTTAGGGGCATTCTCATGCACGGAAGCGGATCGCGCCGTCGGCGTTTTCTCCCCTTTCGTAACTAATGGGGGAGGATCCCATGCCCGCAATTGTCATCGTCGGCGCCCAGTGGGGCGACGAAGGTAAAGGTAAGGCCACAGACCTGCTCGGGGGACGCGTCGATTACGTCGTCAAGCCCAACGGCGGGAACAACGCCGGCCACACCGTCGTCGTCGGCGGTGAAAAATACGAACTTAAGCTCCTCCCGGCCGGCATCCTGAGTCCCAACGCCATTCCCGTCATCGGCAACGGCTGTGTGGTGAACCTTGAGGCGCTCTTCGCCGAGATTGACGGCCTGGAAGCACGCGGCGCGGACACGTCCAAGCTGCGAATCTCCGCCAACGCCCACCTGGTGGCCCCGTTCCACCAGGTGATGGATAAGGTCACCGAACGTTTCCTGGGCAAGCGTGCCATTGGCACCACCGGCCGCGGCATCGGCCCGGCCTACATGGACAAGGTGGCCCGTCTGGGCATCCGTGTCCAGGACATCTTCGACGAGTCCATCCTGCGCCAGAAAGTTGAAGGGTCCCTGCGGCAGAAGAACCAGCTGCTGGTCAAGGTGTACAACCGCCGCGACGTTGATGTCGACGAAATGGTTGAGTACTTCCTGTCCTATGCGGACCGGCTGCGCCCCATGGTCATCGACTCCACATTCGAACTGAACCGCGCACTGGACGAGGGCAAGGTCATCCTGATGGAAGGCGGCCAGGCGACGTTCCTGGACGTGGACCACGGCACCTATCCGTTTGTGACGTCCTCCAACCCGACCGCCGGCGGTGCGTCAGTGGGCTCGGGCATCGGGCCCACCCGGATCAACCGCGCTGTGGGCATCATCAAGGCCTACACCACCCGTGTGGGTGCCGGTCCGTTCCCCACCGAGCTCTTCGACGACATGGGGCTGTACCTGCAGAAGACCGGCGGCGAATTCGGTGTCAACACCGGCCGTCCCCGCCGCTGCGGCTGGTACGACGCCGTGCTGGCGCGCCACGCTTCCCGCGTGAACGGCTTCACGGACTACTTTGTGACGAAGCTGGATGTGCTCACCGGGATCGAGCAGATTCCCGTGTGCGTGGCCTACGACGTCGACGGCGTGCGGTTCGACGAAATGCCGATGACGCAGACCGACTTCCACCACGCCAAGCCGATCTTCGAGTACTTTGACGGCTGGACCGAGGACATCACCGGCGCCAAGACCCTGGACGATCTGCCCAAGAACGCCCGGGACTATGTGCTGGCTCTGGAAAAGATGTCCGGCACCCGGTTCTCCGCCATCGGCGTCGGCCCGGACCGCGACCAGACCATCGTGGTGCGGGACCTGATCAGCGAGTAGGACTTCGAGACAAGGAAGGCCCCGCAGCCCTGAGGCTGCGGGGCCTTTTCCTGTTTTACCGGCTCTGATTAGTGTTTCGGCCCGCCCGGGGACGTTGCTGTCCCGTTCGGCGGCTGCGAAGTGAGCGCATCCCGGATCTCGGTCAGCAGCATCACCTGCGGATCCGCGCTCTCCTCCGGGGTGATACCAAGCCTCCGGTTGCGCCGTTCGATCATCTTGTTCATCGGCAGCACGATTACGAAGTACACGGCAGCCGCGACGAGCAGGAAGTTCACGACGGCGGTCAGCAGGACCCCGAACCGAATCTGGTTCCCGTTGAAGGTAACCGCCGCGAAACTGTCGAAGTTCGGCGAACCGACGAGGCCGGAGATGAACGGCATAAGCACCGAGTTGACCAGGGCGTTCACGACGGTCGTAAACGCTGCGCCGACGATGACGGCAACCGCCAGGTCCAGCACGTTGCCCTTCATGATGAATTCCTTGAATCCCTTTAGCATCTCGCCAGAGTAACCGCCCCGGGACCCGCGGCGCCTCCCTCACCCTGAGATTTAAGTCTTGCGCAGCAGTATTTCCCGGACCGACTGGCCGGTGTGCTTACACGAGCCGCAATGTGGTAATGCAGGTGGGGCTGTCTTCGAAGGTGCCGAAGTCCTGGGTTGCAGTGCCTGACGCGGAGGTGATCTGCAGGGAGCCGGTAATATCCTTCGGCAGCCAGAAGCCGGCAAAGCCGTTCTCATAGGTGCTGGTGCTTTCATCCACCAGCACCGTTCCGTCGGCGGCGGTGATCCGGACCTGCACGGGGGTGTTGGTGAGTTCACCCTGGCAGCCCGAGAGACTGTGGTGGAAACACTCGTGGGTGGTGGTGGTCCAAGGTGCTACGGCCAGATAGAACTGTTTCTCCGGCAGAGCCAGGACGGTCTCCTGCCCGTTGTCCTGGAGGATGACCGAATCGTAGGTCACCGAGGCGGACAGGCCGGTGGAACGGTCCTCATTGGTGCGGTCCAGCTGTTCAACGACTTCCGAGGTGCTGGCATGCTCCAACCCGTGCTTTTGGAGCAGATCACGGCCCTTCGTCTCGCTGGTGTCCGTTCCGGAGGCACAGCCTGTGGCCAGCAGGAGTGCGGCAACGGGCAGGATGAGGCGCTTGAAGTTCATGGCACCAGCCTATGAGAGGGCCGCGCCGGGGCTGAAAACGCCGCTGTGACCGCGGGTTCACCAGCGGTGCTGAGCTTCCTCGATCCAGCCGGTCAATCCGTCCAGCGAATATGAGGTTCCGTCCGGGGTTCGCGCCGTTCCTGTCCAAGAACCAAAGGCCTGCCAGATCTGCGAGGAGATCACGCCGAGTTTGGTGGCTGAGGTCCTGCGGTGGAACGGCGTCAGCACCGCGTCGATCCAGGGCCCGTGAACCGTCCAGGTGGAGTCCGGATTGGTGAGGTCGTACTTGAACTCCAGTTCGCCGTCGTAGTGATGCAGCCGGCCGTCCACAATCAGGGCGTTCTCCGTGGCGGGCGTTCCGGCCGTCCACTGCCCGCCGATCTGCAGGCCCAGCCGGGTTCCGTCGACGGTTCCAGAGCCGGCACCCCAGGTCCACTTAGTCCGGTACGGCCAGCGCCCGCGGCCACGGTCCAGCACAGCGAAGGCGCCGGCCCCCACCTCGTGGGTCCTGCTGTCCACCGTGACCGTTCCGGACACGCTGCGGGCCACGTCCTTGAGCGTGTACTGGAAGAGGCGGTCCGACCACGGAACCACCACGCCCAGCACGTCCCCCTCGGCCGGAGCGTACAGATCCACCGACACCCGCGGGGAGCGTGCCCGCAGGTGGGTGCCGCCGCCGTCGTCATGAAAACGCAGCGTCACGTCTCCCACCGTTCCCAGCGCCGTGAGCGGCGGCAGGGTATCCGGAAGCACTATGTCCGAAGTCCCCGGCAGGATCTTCAGCGGTTCAATGCTGATCTCTTCTCCGGTGGCACGGTCCAAAACGTAAATCTGCAGGGTGGCGGCGTAGCCCAGGTTCACAATCGTCATGCCCAGCGCCAGGTCGGGCGTGAGCACGCCCCAGTACTCCCACCGCTTGGTCCGCATCCGGGAAACGGTGCTGCCGGGCAGCGCGGTGCGGTGCAGCGGCGTGCGCGAATAGCCCACCGCTTGCGGATTGAGGTTTCCGCGGGCGGTGGCCAGATCCGTCGGCAGCGTGAGTTCATCCATGCGGCCCAAGTCTAGGTTGGCATCCTGGTCTAGGCTGGGGGAAACGCAGGGTTCACGGAAGGCGGTTGGACAATGTTGGTGAGCGTAGGCCAGTTCAGTCCTGCGGGGGACGTGGCGGAAAATCTTGAAACCATGCGCTCGCTGGCGGCCAAGGCCCGGGCGGAGGGTTCCGAGCTGATCGTGTTTCCCGAGGAATCGATGTTTAGCGTGGGGAAGGTCGAGGGTCCGCTGGCTGCCGCCGTGGACGCCTCCTGGTCCACCTTTGTGCAGCAGCTGTCGATGCTGGCCGCCGAACTGGGCATCGCCGTCGTCGCCGGCGGATACGAATCCAGCGGTGAGGACCGGCCCTACAACACGCTGGTGCTGATCGACGACACCGGCCGGATTGCCGGCACCTACCGCAAGCTTCACCTGTACGACGCCTTCAGCTATTCCGAATCCACGCGCATCAAACCGGGTGACGGCGGCGTGCTCGTGGTTGAGGTGGGCGGCATCAAAGTGGGCTTGATGACCTGCTATGACATCCGCTTCCCCGAGCTGGCCCGGGCACTGACGGACCAGGGCGCGGACCTGCTCGCCGTGCCGGCCGCCTGGTTCAAGGGCGAACACAAGATTGAACACTGGGAAACCCTGCTGAAGGCACGGGCCATCGAAAACACTGTCTGGGTGGCAGCGGCCGGTACCTCCAGCCGCCACACGGTGGGGCACTCTGCCATTCTGGATCCCATGGGAGTGCCGCAGGCGTTCCTGGACGACGAGGCCGAAGCCGTTGTCACGGCGGAGGTCACCCGCAAACGGATCGACGACATCCGCGAGTTCCTGCCGGTGCTGAAGAACCGGCGCTTTGCTGCCAACGAGCGGATCAACTCCGCCGAATAAACCCCGGCCGGGTTTGACGCGCCTCATGGACATAAAAGGGACATGAGATGAAAGTTTTCGCAAATCGGGTACGATTACATGCTTGGAACGACCGCACCGAGGCTTATCCCCCCAACGAGCCCCGCTGCGGTCGTTTCTTACTGTCCGGACAGGCGCCCCGGCCTGCAGCCGGCCGCCCTACGCGGTCCGCTGACGCTTGGAGGAAATAACCCCGGTGTTGAACCCCGCCAGGTTCAGTCCGCCGTGGAACCGGGCATGCTCAATCTTCACGCACCGGTCCATCACCACGTCCAGGCCGGCAGCTTCAGCGTTGCGGGCAACCTCCTCGTGCCAGGAACCCAGCTGCAGCCACAGCGTTTTGGCACCGACGCCGATGCTCTCCTGCAGCACCGTAGGCAGGTCGTCGTGGCGGCGGAACACGTCCACGATGTCCGGAACCTCGGGCAGGTCAGCCAGCGATGCGTAGACGGGCCGTCCCAGGATTTCCTTCGCCACCGGGTTGACGAAATAGACCGTGTACGGCGAGGACGACAGCAGATAGGTCGCCACGAAGTAGGACGCCCGGGACGGTTTGTCCGAAGCGCCCACGATGGCGATGGTCTTGGCCCGGCTCAGCAGCGCCAGACGTTCCGGGGCGCCGGGACCTTCCCAGGTGCGCGGTGTTGCGGCAGGTTCAGCGGACATGGAGGGACTCCTTCAGTTCGTGGGCAGAATCGGGTACCGCGGCGGCCAGCGCCTGGTCCAGGTCCCAGAGGATGTCCTCCAGATCCTCCAGGCCAACCGAGATCCGCACCAGATCCTCGGCCACACCGGCGGCGGTGAGCTGCTCGGCGGACAACTGGCCGTGCGTGGTGGACCCCGGATGGATCACCAGGGTGCGCGAGTCGCCCACATTGGCCAGATGCGATGCCAGCTGCAGGGCCTCAATGAACGCCTTGCCGGCCTCCCGGCCCCCGCGCACCCCAAAGCTGAACACCGACCCCGGCCCCTTGGGCAGATACTTCCGGGCACGGTCATAGTGCGGATGGGAGGGCAGCCCGGCATAGCTCACCCAGGACACGCGCGGATCCGCTTCCAGCCACTGCGCCACCGCGGAGGCGTTGCGCAGATGCTCGTCCAGGCGCTGCGGCAGGGTTTCCACGCCCTGCAGCAGCTGGAATGCCGACTGGGCGCTGAGCGAGGGGCCGATGTCCCGCAGCTGCTCCGAGCGCAGCTTCGTCAGGAAGCCGTACTCGCCGAAGTTCCCCCACCAGGAGATGTTGCCGTAGCTGGCCACCGGCTCGGTCATGGCGGGGAACTTTCCGTTGCCCCAGTTGAACTTTCCGGACTCCACGACGACGCCGCCCAGGGTGGTGCCGTGCCCGCCGAGGAACTTGGTGGCGGAATGGATGACAATGTCCGCGCCGTGCTCAAAGGGCCGCACCAGGTACGGCGTGCTCAGGGTGGCGTCCAGGATCAGCGGCACACCGGCGTCGTGCGCCACCTTCGCCAGGCCGGCTATATCGGCCACCTCGCCGCTGGGGTTGGCCACCACTTCGGCGTAGACCGCCTTGGTGTTCTCCTGAATGGCCGCGGCATAGTCCGCCGGATCCGTGCCGGGAACGAAGGTGGTGTCGATCCCGAACCGGCGCAGCGTCACGTCCAGCTGCGTCACGGTGCCGCCGTAGAGCTGCGCCGCGGCAACTATGTGGTCGCCCGCCGCGCACAGGGCCGCAAAGGCGACAAATTCGGCGGACATGCCCGACGCCGTCGCCACTGCTCCGATGCCGCCTTCCAGGGATGCGATGCGCTCCTCGAAGGCCGCCACCGTGGGGTTGCCGATCCGCGAGTAGATGTTCCCGTATTTCTGCAGCGAGAAAAGGTTCGCGGCGTCGTCGGTGTCCTTGAAGACAAAGGACGTGCTCTGGTAAATCGGGACCGCACGCGCACCGTGCGTAGCGTCGGGGGTGCCGCCGGCGTGCAGGGCACGGGTCCGGAAGCCAAACTGGCGATCACTCATGAAATGAGTGCTCCTTCCTGGTGGGCCGCAGCAAAGCGGCGGGGGGATCGTTGCAAGTTGGGGACCGCGGACGAACAATGATCCTTATGGACGAGTACGTGGTTGTTATTGAAACCGGCTACAAGTTGGCTGCTTCCACCCATAAGATCTCCGCCACCGAACCGCTGCCACATGTGGAGGCGAACCGGCTGTTCCTGGAAATCCTGGACGGCATGCATGAGGATCTGCTGCCCGCGAAGGCGGATACGACCACGCTGGAGGTCTCGCCCACTGAGTTCATGCGCATCCACCGCCTGATGGGCGGCGTGGTGGTCATGGACCGGGTGACCCTGACCCGCGTTCACTGAACTCCTCCGCGGCGCGCTTCGCAGGCACGGGCAATGTCGGCGATGCACGGTTCGTTCTGGAGGCTGGTGGTGTCACCCAGCCGGGTGCCCTCAAACAGCTGGGTCAGCAGCCGCCGCATGATTTTGCCGGAGCGGGTTTTGGGGACATCCGGAACGACGACGACGGCGGCCGGCTTGGCGATCGGCCCGATCTGCCGGGCGACGTGGGACCGGAGTTCCGCGGCGACGGCATCCTTGTTTCCCGCTGCTGCGTCCGTGAGCACGACGAATGCCGCGATTGCCTGTCCGGTCTTCGGATCGGCAACGGGGCAGACGCCGGCTTCTGTGACCCAGGGGTGGGATACCAGGGCTGATTCAATCTCGATCGTGGACAGCCGGTGCCCCGACACGTTCAGCACGTCGTCGGTGCGCCCGAGGATCCAGGTGTCGCCGTCGTCGTCATATTTGGCGCCGTCACCGGCCAGGAACCAGCCCTGCCGCGCATACTTCCGCCAGTAGGAAGACAGGTAGCGCTGCGGGTTGCCCCAGACCGTGCGGGCCATGGCCGGACCGGTCCGATCCACCACAATGAAGCCCTGGGTATTCGGGGGAACCGGATTTCCGGCGTCGTCCACAATCCGGGTGCTGACGCCGGGCAGGGCGCGGGAAGCGCAACCGGGCTTGAAACCGGTGTCAGTGGGGCGCGGCGAGAGGATGGTGGCGCCGGTTTCGGACTGCCACCAGGTGTCGATCACGGGCACCTCGCCACGGCCCAGCTGGGCGCGCAGCCAGCGCCACGCTTCGGGATTCACGGCCTCCCCCACCGTGCCGAGCAGGCGGATGGAGGAGAGGCTGTACTGTGCCGGAACGCCGTCCGGGAACCAGCCCATGAGGGACCGGACCAGGGTGGGCGCGGTGTAGTAGCTGGTCACCTGGTAGCGGTCGATGATTTCCAGATGCCGGCCCGGATGCGGAGTGTCCGGGGTGCCCTCGAAAAGGACCTGGGTGACGCCGTTGGAAAGCGGTCCGTAGATCTCATAGGTGTGGGCGGTGACCCAGGCCAGGTCCGCGGTGCACCAGTGGACATCCGTCTCCCGCGCGGTTTCATCGGGGTTGGCGAAGAGGAACTCGTAGCTCCAGGACGCCTGGGTGAGGTAGCCGCCCATGGTGTGCACCAGGCCCTTGGGCTGTCCGGTGGTTCCGGAGGTGTACATGATGAACAGCGGTGTTTCGGCGTCGAATGCTTCGGGGCGGTGGATGCTGGAGGCGGTGTCCACGGTTTCGTGCCACCAGAGATCACGGCCCTGTGTCCAGGAAATGTCGGATCCGGTGCGTCGAACCACCAGGACGTGTTCAATGGCGTTTTCGCCGGACACTGCAAGATCAGCGTTGTCCTTGACCGGCACGGCGGCGCCGCGCCGGAACTGGCCGTCGGTGGTGACCAGCAGCTTGGCGCCGGTGTCCTCCACCCGGAACTTCAGCGCCTCCGCGGAGAATCCGCCGAACACCAGGGAATGGACGGCGCCGATCCGCGCGCAGGCCAGCGTGATGACAATGGTTTCCACGAGAACCGGCAGATAAATGACCACGCGGTCGCCGGCGCCGATGCCCAGGGTCAGCAGGGCGTTGGCGGCCCGGGAAACTTGCTCCTGCAGGTCCGCGTAGGTGACCGTGCGCCGGTCTCCGGGCTCGCCCTCGAAATGCAGGGCCACCTTGGATCCGCGGCCGGCCGCCACATGCCGGTCCACGCAGTTCACGGCCACGTTCAGGGTTCCGCCGGCGAACCACTCGATGACCGGGACGCTGTAGTCGGCATCGTCCTCCGGGATCTCCGGTCCGCTCAGGCTCTGCGGCGGCGTGAAGGTGTGCGCGGTGTGCCAGGGCTGTTCCCACTGGAGCCGGCGGGCGGCGGTTTCCCAGAAGGCGATGCGGTCCTCCTCGCTCTGAGGATCCGCGGCGGCAGTATGTTCTCTTACCGGGCTCAGGCCCATTTGGCGACCGCCTTTTTCTCGGCCAGGCCCAGGAGGGCGTCGGTGGTTTTGCCGATGAGGGCCAGCAGGATGATGGAAAGCAGCAGCCGGTCGGTGCGCCCGTTGTTCTGCGAATCGGTCAGCAGGAAGCCCAGCCCCATGGATGAGGCGATGAGTTCCGCGGCCACCAAAAACAGCCAGGACTGGGCCAGTGCCAGACGCAGTCCGGAGAAAACAGCGGGCACGACGGCGGGCAGCTGCACGGTGGTCAGCAGCTTTAATCCGTTGAACCCGAAGGCCCGGGCCGCTTCCACCAGGTTCCGGTCCACGTGGCGCAGGGCCAGGGACACGGTGGTGAACACGGGGAAGAAGGCGCCGATGGCGATCAGTGTGATCTTGGAATCTTCACCGATCTTCAGCCAGAGGATCAGCAGCGGCACCCACGCCAGGGACGGAACGGCGCGCAGAGCTCCGACCGCCGGGCCCAGGAGGGTGTCCGCCAGCCGGGACAGACCCAGCAGGGCGCCCAGTGCCAGGCCCAGCAGACCGCCGATCGCGAAGCCGATGAGCACCCGCTGCGTGGAGATGGCCACGTGAATGCCCAGCTGGCCGCGGCCGATCAGGTCTGCCGCCGCCGTGTACACCGCGGCGGGGGAGGGCAGTTGTACCGGGCTGAACGTCCCGGTGGCGGTGCTGATCTGCCACGCGGCCAGGAGCAGGGCCGGAACCACCAGTCCCAGTGCCAGCCGGATCCACCGGCGGGCCAGGATGCCGCCGCCGGTTTGTCCGGCAGTGCTCCCGGCGGCAGCGGCCGGAGGCGCCGCGTTCCCGACGGCACTCATTTGGCATCCTTCACGGCAGACGGATCGGCCTTCTGCACAAACGAGTTCTCCAGCAGCCCGTCCAGTGCCGTGTCCACGGCGTCCTGGCTCGCAACGTCGCCGGTTTCCACCAGGGTGGGACCGATCTTCGCCAGGACGCTGCGCTGCGCGTCACCGGGTGCCGGGTCCACATCCAGGTTGCTGCGCTCCAGCACCACGGTCTGCGCCACGGCCGGGTCCAGCCCGGCGACGTCGGCGAGGATCCGGGCAGTTTCCTTCGGATTCTCCGCGGCCCAGGCGCGGGCCTTCTCATACGCATTGACCACGGCCTGTGCCTGTTCCGGCTCTTCTTCCAGGAAGGATTCATTGGCGGCGAGCAGACCGTAGGTGTTGAAGTCCAGGTTGCGGTAGATCAGCCGGGCTCCGTTCTGCTCGGCACCGGCCATGATCGGGTCCAGCCCGGCCCAGGCATCCACGGAGCCGTTTTCCAGGGCGGTCCGGCCGTCCGCGTGCTGCAGCTGCTCCACCGTCACGTCTTCCAGGCTCAGCCCGGCCTCGTCCAGGGCCTGGACCAGGAAGAAATACGGGTCAGTGCCCTTGGTGGCGGCCACCGATTTGCCCTTCAGATCCGCCACCGAGGCGATGTCCGAGTCGGCACCTACCACCAGGGCGGACCACTCGGGCTGGGAAAACACGTCTATGGCCTTGATCGGGGAGCCGTTGGCCCGGTTGAGCAGGGCGGCTGACCCGGCGGTGGAACCGACGTCGACCGCCCCCGAGCGCAGGTTCTCATTGGCCTTGTTGGAACCGGCGGACTGCACCCATTCCACGGTGACGCCGTCTTCGGCCAGGGTGGATTCCAGCCAGCCCTGGTCCTTGATGATCAGGCTCAACGGGTTATAGGTGGCGAAATCCAGGGTCAGGGTGCCGCCGTCGGCTCCGTTCACGTTGGCTGCGGCGCCGGAATCCTCGCCGGCCACGCAGCCGGTCAGCAGCAGGGCGGCTGCCGCAGCAGTGGCGGCCAGGGTCTTGAATCCGGGGCGCCGGGCGGGGCGGGAAGTGCGGGAACGGCTGTTCATGGGAGTTCTTTCTGCTGGAAAGGAAGAGGAAAAGGCGCCTGTCGCGCGGAAAATGGCGCGGATCGGCTGGGGAAGCGTCCCGGAAGAAGCGGGTGCGCGGTGGGAGAAGCGGTTAGTGGCGGTCGACGCCGAGCCGGGCCAGGAGCTCGCCGCGCATTCGGGCCAGCTCGGCCGAGGCACGGTCACGGGGACGGCGCCCTGGCACGGTGACGGTATCCGTGATGGTGGCTCCGGGAAGCCCCGGCTGCCGGCCCAGGATGATGATGCGGTCCGCCAGCTGGAGGGCTTCATCCACATCGTGGGTGACCAGCAGGACCGTGGCGGGGGCGGCCTTGTGGACCGAGAGCAGCAGATCCTGCATCTTCAGCCGGGTCAGGGCATCCAGGGCACCAAAGGGCTCGTCGAGCAGCAGCACCCCGGGTGTCCTGGCCAGGGCGCGGGCGAGGGAGGCCCGCTGCGCCATGCCGCCGGACACTGCCCGCGGGCGGTGCTTGGCGAACTCCGCCAGTTCCACCAGTTCCAGCAGTTCGGTCACCTTGGCTTTGCCGTTCACGGCGCTGATGCCCTTGGGCAGGCCCATGGCAATGTTGGCCTGCAGAGTCTGCCAGGGGAGCAGCCTTGGTTCCTGGAACGCGACGGCGCAGCGGTCATCAATGCCGCGGACCGGCGTGCCGTTGATCCGGACCTCACCGCTGCTGGGGGTGTCCAAACCAGCCGCGGCCCGCAGGAGCGTGGACTTTCCGCAGCCGCTGGATCCCAGGATGGCGAGCACTTCGCCGGGGTGAACGTCAAAGGTGATGTCGCGCAGCACCTGGCGGGCTTGGCTGCCTGAACCAAACGTTCTGCCCAGTCCCGAAAAGCTGACGGGAAGGGCGGAGCCGGCCGGCCCACCGGAGGGCGGCGCGGCGGCAGGGGACTGTGAAGCCAGAGCGGTCATGTTAATCTCCATCGGTCCTGGCAGTAGCACCCTACGGAGAACACCTTGGGCCCTGACGGGCCTCCTGCGGTGCTGTCCTCGTTATTGCCGTTTCTCAAGGAGGAAATACGGCAACCAGGGTTGCTGCGGCTTCACTGATCCAGGTCTCTCAGCCGCTCGGGATGGTCAAGAGCAACTAAACGCGCCATTGCCCAAACGGGCAAGTCCCCGCCGTAATATTTCGACGCCGCATTCCTCCGCGCGGTCTGCTGCGGCCGCGGGCCGTTACGCAACATGACTGGAACGGCTTGCGGGGCAATCCGTGGTGTGCAGATACTGGTGACGCAGGATCATGAGTCCCAACGTGAAGCTCTGGCTGGTTGGGCGGCAACCCTCGTTCCGTAGCGGGGTGCCCCAGATGAGGATCCGGCCGTGTCGCGTCCGCGAACGGCAAGTACGGCGCCCCCAAGCGGTGCGTCCCGGTGAAGGGTTTCCCGTGCCTAATCAGTCCTCCCCGTCAGAAAAGTCCGCACCCGGCTCGAACGAACGCCGCCAGATCCGGTTTAACGCCTTTGACATGAACTGCGTGGGCCACCAGTCCCCGGGGCTGTGGCGCCATCCGCAGGACCAGTCCGCGAACTACACGGACATCCGGTACTGGGCGAACCTTGCCCAAACCTGCGAGCGCGGGCTGTTTGACGGCATCTTCATTGCCGATGTGCTCGGCACCTATGACGTGTACGGAAACTCCAACGAGGCCACCCTCCGGCAGGGCACCCAGGTTCCGGTGAATGACCCGCTCCTGCTGGTTTCCGCCATGGCGCTGGTGACCGAGCACCTCGGCTTCGGCGTCACTGCGGGCACCGCCTATGAGCATCCCTACCCCTTCGCCCGCCGCCTCTCCACCCTGGACCACATCACCAACGGGCGGGTCGGCTGGAATGTGGTGACCGGCTATCTGCCCTCCGCCGCACGGAACCTGGGCGCGGAAGACCAGCTGGAGCACGACGAGCGCTACAACCACGCGGACGAATACCTCGAGGTGATCTACAAACTGCTGGAAGGCTCCTGGGAGGACGACGCCGTCGTCCGCGACAGGGAACGGGGCATCTTCACTGATCCGGCCAAGGTCCACGACATCAACCACGAGGGCAAATACTTCAAGGTGCCCGGCATCCACATCAGCGAACCGTCCCCGCAGCGCACCCCGGTGATCTACCAGGCCGGTGCCTCGCCCCGCGGGATCGCCTTTGCCGCCGGGAACGCCGAGGCCGTTTTTGTGGGGGCCCCGACGGTGGACAAGCTGAAGGCAACCGTCGGCCGTATCCGGGACGCCGCTGAAGCAGCTGGCCGGGACCGGCACTCCATCCGCATCTATACGCTCCTCACCGTCATCACTGCGGCCACTTCCGCGGAGGCCGCAGCGAAGCATGAGGAATACCAGCGGTATGCCAGCGACGAGGGCGCCCTGGCCCTGATGTCCGGCTGGATGGGGGTGGACCTGTCCACGTACAACCTGGACGAACCGCTGGGCAATGTGAAGTCCAATGCCATCCAGTCCGCGGCGGCGAACTTCCAGAAAGCCAAGGACGACGGCGAACCCTGGACGGTGCGCGACATCGCCGAATCCGCGGGGATCGGCGGCCTTGGTCCGCGGATGGTTGGCTCCGGTGCTGAAATCGCGGAGGAGTTGATCCGCTGGCAGGAGGAGACCGACGTCGACGGCTTCAACCTGGCCTACGCCATCACGCCGGGTACCTTTGAGGACATCGTGGAATTTGTGGTGCCCGAACTGCAGAAGCGCGGCGCCTACCGGACCGGGTACACGCCGGGCACGCTGCGCAACAAGTTGTTCGGAGCCGGAGACAAGCTGCCTTCCGAACACCGCGGCGCCTCCTTCCGCCGGCAGCCGCGGGCCGGTAAGTTGCGGGTTGGTCAGTTGCCGGACAGTCAGTTGCGGGCCGGGCAGCCGGGGGCCGCTTCCGGGACCGGGTTCCAAGCGGGGGCATTGACCGGGGACGGAGCGTCTCCTTACGTTTGAAGGGTCCGCAGTGCCCCTCCCGCGAGCAGGAGTCCGTCATGGAACCTTCCCCCAGTGCCTCCGGAATGGCCCTTTCCGCAGACGGCACCCAGATCGCCTGGTCCCGCCAGGGTGACGGACCGCCGCTGGTGATCGTGGATCCGCTGACCTCGGACCGGAACAGCTCCGGCACCCGTGCGCTGGCGAATCTGCTGTCCGAGAACCACACGGTGTATACGTATGACCGCCGCGGGCTGGGTGAGAGCGGGCTCGGCGAGGAGTACACCGCCGAGTCCGACGTCGATGACCTGCTGGCCGTGGTGCAGGTGGCCGGCGGCACCGCAGACCTCTACGGCTTTGCGTCGGGGGCGTTCCTGGCTCTGCGGGCAGCCGAGGAATCCGCCGTCATCACCCGCGTTGTGGCACTGGAACCGGCCCTGGCCCTGGATGAAGGCGAGGACGAGCTGCTGGTGATGCAGACGGAACTGGAAGGACTCGGCGGCGTCCAGGTCCCCGTTCTGGTCCTTGCCGGAAGCACCAGCGGGGATGAGACCCGCGATCTCGCCCGCCGGGCAGCCGATGCCCTGGACGAGGGAGAGTTCCAGCTGGTGGAAGGCGATGTCTCCCGGGTGCCGGACGCCGCCCTGGCCGACGCCATCGAATCCTTCCTCGGCTGATTCTGCCGGCCGGGCGTAAGCTGGAGCCCCATTCCAGCACTCCGCCGAAGGACCGCAGATGCCGCACGTCAACGACCCCACAGTTATCGAATCCCTCCTGAAGAACAAGGGCCGCTGGGCCGTGGTGGGCCTGTCCAACAATCCGCTGCGCACCGCCGTCGGCGTGTCCCGCTATATCCAGGACCACCTGGGCATGGAGATCATCCCGGTGAGCCTCAAGGGCGACGACGTACACGGCAACAAGGGCTACCGGAGCCTGAAAGAGGTTCCCGGCCACATCGACGTCGTTGACTGCTTTGTGAATTCTTCCCGCGTGGGCGCAATCGTTGACCAGGCCATCGAAGTGGGGGCCAAAGCCGTGTGGCTGCAGCTGGGCGTCATCGACGAGGCCGCGGCGCAGCGGGCGGCCGACGCCGGGCTGGACGTTGTCATGAACACCTGCCCGGTCATCGAGGCACCGCGCTTCGGCCTGTAGCCCGCTGCCGCCCCTGGCACACTTTCTTTTCCCCGGACCTTTCACTTGCCCTGCCGCGGACGCCCTCATCCGCTGTGGAACTCCAAGATGACGCCGGGCAGGTCATGATTCGCAATGCTTCGCCGCATCATGACATCTGATTGCGCATCTGCACTGCCCCGGCAACCATGGAACCTGTAACCATCCAGAGCGGCTGAGAGACCTGGCTCCGTGACGCCGCAGCAACCCTTCCGCGATCCTGCGGAGCAAGGGTGCTACCGCCAGGACCGATGGAGAAGCACCCGCTTTCGCCCGGTCCCCTGCAGTGCGCTCCGGCGCACCCGCCGCCGGTCCGGCCTGCGGCGGCACCTCTTCTCGGGCTTGGACCCAGGAGGAACACATGATCCGGATTGAGAACGTCTCAACCGTCTTTGACACCGGCGGGCAGCAACTGACCGCCGTCGACAACGTCTCACTGAACATCGGCCGCGGAACCATCCAGGGCATCATCGGGTTTTCCGGTGCCGGCAAATCCACGCTGCTGCGCAACATCAACCTGCTGGAGCGGCCCACATCCGGCCGCGTGCTGGTGGACGGAGTGGACCTGGTGGGCCTCACACCGCTGGAGCTGCGCAAACGCCGCCACGGCATCGGCATGATCTTCCAGCACTTCAACCTGCTCAGCAATCTCACCGCGGCCCAGAACGTTGAACTGTCGCTGAAGTTCGCGGGAATCGGGAACTCGGCCGAGCGCCGCAAACGTGCGCTGGAAGCACTGGAAATTGTTGACCTGCCGGAGAAGGCCGGAACGTATCCGGCCAAGCTTTCCGGCGGGCAAAAGCAGCGTGTCGCCATTGCCCGCGCCCTTGCCACCAAACCCAAAGTGCTGCTCTGCGACGAACCGACCTCCGCCGTCGACCCCCGGACCACGGCCTCGGTACTGCAGTACCTGGCGGACGTCAACGCCCGCTTTGGCATCACCATTGTGGTGGTCACCCATGAAATGAACGTCATCAAAGCCATCGCTGAGAACGTTGCCGTCATGGAAGAGGGCCGGGTGGTGGAACAGTTCAACCTGAGTGAGCTGAAGCGCCCCGGGTTCAGCCCTGCCACGTCGATTGGACGCTACCTGGTGTCGGATGAGATCCGGCTTGAGCGGCCCGCAGCCCACCGCAAGGGGGCCCTCCATGTTTGACCGCATCCTTGAGGTCTGGCCCGAACTGCTGGCCGCGCTGGGAGAGACCGGCACCATGCTGATCATTGCCATTCCGCTGGCTGTGCTGCTGGGGACCCCGCTGGGGGTGCTGCTGTACGCCGTCGGACCCCACGGACTGTCACCCCGGCCCAAGCTGCACCGGATCCTGGACACGCTGGTGAACCTGGTGCGTTCCTTTCCGTTCCTTATCCTGCTGATCGCCATCATCCCGCTCACCCGGCTGCTGGTGGGAACCACCATCGGCACGGCAGCCGTGATCGTGCCGCTGACCATCAACGCGGTGCCCTACTTTGCCCGCTTCGTGGAACAGAACATCACCTCGCTGGGCGGCGGCGTGGTGGAAGCGGCGCGTTCGATGGGAGCCGGCCGGCTGCAGATCGTCCGCGACGTACTGCTCGTCGAGGCCCGCCCGGGCCTGATCAGCTCGGTGACCATCATGACCGTCAGCTTCATCTCCTACTCCGCCATGGCCGGGCTGGTGGGCGGCGGCGGGATTGGCGACTTCGCCATCCGCTACGGCTACTACCGCTACGAAACCGGGCTGATGGTCACCGCCATTGTGCTCATGGTCCTTCTGGTGCAGGCCGTGCAGCTGAGTGGTTCCTGGATCTCCCGCCGCGCCGACAAGCGCGTATGACCCGCCGCTGATCCCTTTCAGCGCTCGCACTCCAACTTTTGAAGAGGACACGTTGCACTCCATCACACCCAAAAACAGTTCTGCTCCGCCCGCACTAAGCCGCCGCACCCTGCTTGCCTACCTCGCGGCTGCCGGGGCTGCCGCGCCAGTCCTGGCCGGCTGCGGATTCCGTTCCGCCGATGCCGGCACCGACGAACGGACCATTCGTCTCATTTCCTCGCAGGTGAAGGTTTATGAGGAACCGGTGGGCATCGCCGGCCGGCTCCTCGCGGAAAAGGGCTGGAAGCTGCAGCCAACCTTCGTCAATGACATCAATCAGCCCAACATTGCGGTGGCCAACGGTGAGGCGGACGCCAACTGCTTCCAGCACATGGCTTATCTGGCGCAGTTCAACCGGGACAAGGGCCTGGATCTGGTGCCCCTGTTCTATATCCGTAATTCGCCGGCGGTGCTGTACTCCCGCCGGCACGCTGCGTTGGCCGACCTGCCCGACGGTGCGACCATCAGCATCCCGGTGGATCCCGCCAACAACGGCCGCGCCCTGTTCATGCTCCGCGCCCACGGCCTGCTGGAACTGTCCGACGGCGTCACGGTGGTCAACGCCTCGCAGCAGGACATCACCGCAAACCCGCGGAACCTGTCCTTTGTGGAGGTGGACCAGTTATCACTGAGCCAGACCCTGGCGGACGTGGATGCCGGTTTCATGTTCCAGTCCACCGCGATCGACGCCGGCATCGACAAGGAGGCCACGGTTGTGGCCGAGGAACAGGAAGCGGACGAGGTTCCTTACCGCTCAGTCTTCGCCGGCACCCGGGAATTCGCCGCCGGCGAGGGTGCCCGGGAACTGCGCGCCGCAATCCAGAGCCCCGAGGTCCGGGACTTCTTTGCCGGATACCAGGACGGGTTCTTCCAGCTTCCCTGGGACGAAGATCCGTTGCCCGCATTCGAACAGCTCAGCCGTGCCTGAGCGAGAGGACACCATGAGCACCCCCAGTTCCCGCTATCCGCAGGGCCGTCCGCGGCTGCTGCTCAACGCGTTCCTCATGAACACCGCCAGCCATATCCGGGGCGGACAATGGCGCCATCCCGACGCCGAACAGCACCGCTTCAATGAGCTTTCCCTCTGGACCGGGCTGGCGCGGCAACTGGAAGAGGCCAAGTTTGACGCCCTCTTTTTCGCCGACGTCGTGGGCCTGTACGGAGACCACGACGGCGGCTGGGACTACCACGTGCGCCGGGGACTGCAGGTGCCGGCCAATGATCCGGTGCTGCTGCTGGCGGCCCTCGCCGGGGCAACGAGCGAAATTGGCCTGGCTGCGACGTCGTCGGTTATCCAGTCCCATCCGTTCCACTTCGCACGCCAGATGTCCACGCTGGACCACCTCAGCAACGGCCGTGCCGGCTGGAATATTGTGACCTCGGTGCTGGAGAACGCACACCGGAACTTCGGTTCGGACGGGCTGACCGCCCACGACCGCCGCTACGACTGGGCGGATGAATACGTGGAAGCCGTATTCAAGCTCTGGGAGGGTTCCTGGGACGAGGGCGCCCTCCTTCAGGACAAGGCCTCGGGCGTTTATGCGGATCCGCAAAAGGTGCACAAAATTCATCACCGGGGCGAGCGGTATTCGATTGAGGGCCCGCACCTGAGCGCTCCGTCACCGCAGCGCACTCCCTTCCTGTTCCAGGCCGGCAGTTCCGGGCGCGGCCAGCAGTTCGCTGCAGCCAACGCCGAGGCAACGTTCATTTTCGCTCCGGGTCCGGAGTACGCGGGAAAGGTGGCGGCCGGAGTGCGCCGGCATGCCGCGGCCGCCGGCCGCCTGCCCGGGGACATCAAGGTTTTCACCGGGTTGTCCTTCGTAGTGGGCGGAACCGAGGCGGAAGCCCGCCGGAAGAGAGCTGAGCTGGACGAATACCTGGATCTGGACGCCGTCATCGCCCACATCGGCGGCGGGCTTGGCGTGGACTTTGGCGGCCTGCCGCTGGATACCCCGGTGGGCAGCATTGAAACCGAGGGCGGACGAGGCGTACTGGAGGCCATCATCGCCTCCACCCCCGGGCGCAACCCCACCCTGGCGGACGTTGCCCGGTACCGCACCGAGGCGCAGCAGGTGGCGGGAACCCCTGAACAGATCGCCGATGAATTGGAGCGCTGGCAGGACGCCGGCGTGGACGGCATCAACATCATCAACGCCGTGCTGCCCGGCTCCTACACCGATTTCATTGACGGAGTGCTGCCCGAACTGCGCAGCCGCGGACTGGCGCAAACCGACTACTCCCCGGGAACCTTCCGGGAAAAGGTCTTTGGCCGCAGTGCGGAATATCCCGGTCCTCTGCTGAATGACCGCCATCCGGCGGCCCGCTGCCGCGGAGCCTTCGGCGCTTCCATCCGGGACGTTCAGCCCGCCGCCTCACCCGGGTTACTCGGGGAACCCCAACGAATCCCGGCCGCCGCAGCCGCTGCGGCCCGAAAGGACTGACCTTGCATCGCAGACATTTCCTCCGCCTGGCGCTGGCCGGCAGCGGGGCCGCCGCACTGGCAACTGCCACCGGCTGCGGCTTCAGCTCTTCAACCTCCTCTGCCGCCGATGACCGGCGGATCCGGATTATCGTCACGGAGTCCGCGCCGTACCAGGAGCCGACCAAAATTGCCCAGCGGCTCCTGAAAGAACAGGGCTGGACGCTGGATGCCACCTACGTCACCGACATCATCCAGCCCAACCTGGCCGTATCCAACGGCGAGTTTGACGCCAACTATTTCCAGCACGGCGCCTATCTCCAGCAGTTCAATGCGGACAAGAACCTGCAGCTGGAACCGCTGTTCTACGTCTATGGGTCACCGGGCGGCATTTGGTCCGAACGCTGGAAATCCCTGCAGGAACTGCCCCACGGCGCCCGGATCGCCCTGCCGGTGGACCCGGCAAACAACGGCCGCGCGCTGGTGTTGCTGCGGGACGCAGGGCTGCTTGAACTGCAGGACGGCGTAGGCGTCATCAAAGTCTCGCAGGAATCGATCACTGCGAACCCGCGGAACCTGGAGTTCGTGGAGGTGGATCAGCAATCACTGTCGAAAACCCTGCCGGACGTTGACGCCGGGTTTCTGTTTGTCCGCCTGGCAGCCGAGATTGGCCTGACGGTTGAAGAGGCGCTGGCCTTTGAAGCGGAAGCGGACCAGCTGCCGTTCCGCTGTGTGGTTGCCGGCACCGCGGCTTTCGCGGCCACCGAAAAAGCCCGTGTGCTGCAGGAGGCGTACCAGTCGGAGGAGGTCCGCGGATGGTTTGCGGACTACATGGGCGGGGTGCTGCCCACTCCCTGGGACACTGACCCCCTTGATGAGCTGCCGAAGTGGTGGCAGGCATGAGCGCCGTGATTCCTGCCGGGACGGAAGGCAGCACGGAGTCCGGCTACCAGCTGCTCGCGGCCCGGTTCCGGCCCGTGTTTGCGCGGATAGCCGAAGGAGCCCTGGACCGTGAACTGACCCGGACGCTTCCTTTTGAGCAGGTGCGCTGGCTCAAGGAAGCCGGTTTTGGTGCCGTCCGCCTGCCTGCCGAAGCCGGCGGCAGCGGCGCCAGCCATACGGAGTTCTTCCGGTTGCTGGTGGAGCTGGCCGAAGCGGACTCAAATGTGGCGCATCTGCTGCGCTCCCATTTTGCGTTCGTGGAAACCATCGGCCGCGAAGACGCCGGATTCCGGGAGCGCTGGTATCCGCGGGTGGCGGCCGGGAAGATCTTCGGGAATGCCGCCACCGAGCGTTCCGGCAATGCCCTGGGCACCACGAATACCAAACTGCGGCCGGGCCCGCAGGGGTGGGTGCTGAACGGCGAAAAATATTACACGACGGGCAGCATCTTTGCTGACTGGATTGCCGTCATGGCCACTACCGACGGCGTTCCCGGCCGGCAGTATGCCGTGGTTCCGGTGAACAGTGAGGGAGTGCGGATCGTGGACGACTGGGACGGTTTCGGCCAGCAGCACACCGGCACCGGCACCACCTTTTTCACGGATGTGCAGGTACCCGCCCGGAACGTGATTCCGCGCGGTGCTGCGGAGAGCACCCTGGAGGCGGCGTTCTTCCAGCTGGTGCTCCTTGCCGTTCTTGCCGGCATCGGGCGGGCGGCCGTCCGGGATGCTGCAGCCCTGGTCCGCGGCCGCAAACGCACCTTCAACACCGGAAGCGGAAGCCTCTTCCGGCACGATCCCCTGATCCAGCAGCTGGTGGGACGGCTCTCGGCCAAAGCCGCAGCGGCGGAGGCGACCGTGCTGGCCGCCGCCGCGGAACTTGACGCTGCCTCCGACCCGGCCCTGAACCTGGACCCGGGGCAGGCCTACCTGCGCGGCGAGCTGGCAGTGGACCGGGCGCAGATCATTGTTCCGGAGCTGGTTCTGGATGTTGCGCAGGGCCTGTTCGACGTCACCGGGGCGTCAGCGGTGTCCAGGGACAAGGCCCTGGACCGGCACTGGCGAAATGCCCGTACGGTGGCCACCCACAACCCCGCGGTTTTCAAGGCGCGCGGGGTGGGGGACTGGGAGATCAACGGCACGGTGCCGCAGGGACTGGGCAGCATCGGCGATGCACCGGGGGCGGGCGCGTCATAGCTGCTCCGTCCGGGGCCCCGACGGTGTGCGCTGGCCGGGGCCCCGGGGGAAGCGGGTCCTACAACTTGGCGAACCGGGCGCGCAGGATGCCGGTGTACAGCCCGTAACACATCAGTCCTATGCCTACCGCTCCCAGCGCCAGCCCGCCGAAAGGCTGCCCGCGCAGGGCGTGGAGGGCGCCGTCGAGCCCCGTGGACTTCTCAGGATCGGCAGTGAAGGCGGCAACCGCCACCAGAATGCCCAGAATTCCCAGGGAAATCCCCTTGGCCACATAACCCGCCGTGCCGGTGACGGTGACGGCGCGGTCCCAGGTACCCGCCGGCACTGCCTGCAGCTTCTTGCGGAAGCCCTGGGTGGCGCCCTTGTAGACAAAGTAGCCGCCGACGACGACGATCCCGAGTCCCACCAAACCCAGCAGCACGGCGCCGGCGGGCTGCTCCATCAGCCGTGCACTCCAGCCGGCCGAGCTCTGCCCGCTGTCCTTGCCCGCGCCCATGGCGAAGGTGCCGAAGGACACGCCAATGGCCGCGTACGTGACGGCCTGGCCGGCGGCGGAAGCGCGGACCTTCCACGCCTCGCTGCCTTCCAGGCCGCGCCCGTCGAGCCAGATCCGGGAGAGCTGAAACAGTGCCAGCGTGAGGCAGCCCAGGAGACAGATCCAGAGCAGGACCAAACCGCCGGGCTGTCCGGCCAAAGCCGCCAGGGCGCCGGAGGAATCCGCGTCACCGCTGCCGCCGGTTG
Organism: Arthrobacter sp. TJ-178; assembly: GCF_058269275.1. NCBI lineage: Bacteria > Bacillati > Actinomycetota > Actinomycetes > Micrococcales > Micrococcaceae > Arthrobacter > Arthrobacter sp. TJ-178. Next base: position 1,296,399 of record NZ_JBZCNK010000001.1, read on the forward strand.
CGATCCGCAGCGCAATCACGCCGATGAGCAGGTGCAGCAGACCGCTGGCTACGTAGCCCATACGCGCCGCGCGTTCAAAACCCTTCGAGTCGGCTGCCTTCTCCGCGGCGGACGCCAATCTGTCCCCGTGACCTGTCTGCCCCAAAACTGTCCTCCAAGATTCGGGCGTACACCGTGGGGAGTACACCGGTTAGATACTGATCCGGATTCCATCCTGTCACTTGTGGCGCAGCCCTGCGGCGGCGGACTACGCTCGGACGATGGACGCGGCAGAAGTGAAACAGGTGTGCCTGCGGTTCCCGGGCGCCTTTGAGGACTATCCGTTCGGGCCGGGGACGGCCGTTTTCAAGGTGCGGGCCTCCGGCGGCCGGGCCAAAATGTTCGCCATGTTCTCGCCGGCGGTTTTGCCGGTGGTCATTTCCCTGAAGTGTGAACCGGAGCTGGCGGAGCAGCTGCGGGCAGCGCACCCGCAGATCAACGGCGCCTGGCACATGAACAAGAAGCACTGGAACTCGGTGGTGCTCGACGAAGGAATGGATGATTCCCTGGTGCGTGACCTGGTGGAGGACTCCTACGATCTGGTGGTGGCCTCGCTCCCGGCCAGGGACCGTGAATCGCTGGCGTGGAAAGGCCTGGCGGCCGGATGATCCGGGAACTGACCTATCCGGACGCCGGTTACACCCGCCGGCCGTATCCGCAGCCGCTCACGGACCACTGGCCGGAAGGTTACCGGCTGGTGCTGCGCCGGGAACAGCTTGAGGTTCCCGATCCCGCCGCAGGGTTCCTGCGCCTGGCCAACGGCATCCTGGGCTGGGACCTGCACCGCGGAGCCGGGCTGCGGGTGGCGGCGGCCACGCCGCGCGCGGCGCCTGGAGTGGAAATGGCTTCGGGTGTCGGTGTGGGCCCGCTGCGCTACTACGCGCCGTGCCGTGTTCTGTGGGCGGAGGAACCGGCAGTGGACGACGACGGCGTTCCCGTGCCGGGTCAGCGGGCGGGTTTTTGCTACGGCACGCTGAAGGGCCACCCGGAACAGGGCGAGGAGGGTTTCTACGCGGAGCTGGACCCGGACGGAAATCTGATCTTCCGGGTAGCCGCGTACAGCCGGCCGGCGAACCGGCTGATAGCTGCCGGGGACTTCGCGAACCGCGGCGTACAGGCCTTCATTACGCGGCGGTATCTGGCCGCAGCCTACAAACTGGCGTCGGTCAGCTGATCGCGGAGCAGGACAAATGCCAAGCCCAAACCCGGAACTTCCACCGGCATGAAACCGGCCGTCAGCAGGAGCTCCTGCGAGGCGGTGTTCTCCTCCTCGGTGTGGGCAATGACCCGGGAGACCGTCGGTTCGCCCAGCGCCAGGCGGACGAGGGCCAGCAGCGCTTCCGTGGCGTAGCCGCGGCCGCGCCGGGACGGCACCACGCTGTAGCTGACCTCTACGTCGCCTGCTTCGGGCAGCGTCAGGAAGCCAATGGTTCCCACCACCTCATTCGTGTCCCGTTCGCGGATGAGGCGGGTGCCCAGAGCTGCGGCAGCACTGTGGATACCCTGTTCAAAAAACTGCCGGACGGCGTCGTGGTCGGTGGGCTGGGGAAAGTCCTCCGCCCAGCCGGGAAGCCTGGACTGGCCGATGAGGGCATCCAGCTCCGCGGGGGACATAGTGTCCAGGAGCAGTCGTTCGGTAACGACGCTGGTGGACGGCGCCGGACGTTCGGGGGTAAGAGTCACAGCATAATTGTGCACCCCCTGTGGACATTTGCTGATATCGGGTGAGGTGATTCCTCTTCCCCCCTCCGCGAGATGACAGTAGGTGCACGTCTCGGGCCTGAGACGTGCACCTACTGGTGTATCGATGGGAGGAGGAAGGCAGGGAGGCTTAGCCGAAGTGCTTCGGCAGGGTCCCCTCGTAGGCTTCCTTCAGCTCGGAGAGCGGCAGTGAGAACTGGCCCTGGAAGTCCAGCGCCTCAATCTCGGTGTCCACCACGCCAATGCGCATGTGCGCGTAGCCGCGGGCGGAGCACATGTCCTTGAACCGGACCTCCTCGCTGCGGGCCACGGACACCAGGGCACGGGACTGGGATTCGGAGAACAGCATCGTGAACAGGTCCACTCCGTCGCGCTCGCAGACCTCGTCCAGCCCAATGCGGGCACCCACGCCAAAACGCAGCGCCATCTCGGACAGCGCCGCAGCCAGTCCGCCCTCGGAGAGGTCATGGGCGGCGTCGATCATGCCGTCGCGTGAGGCGTTGACCAGCAGCTCGCCCAGCAGCTTCTCGCGCATCAGGTCCACCACGGGCGGCTGTCCGCCCAGGTGGCCCTGCAGGTTGGCGAATTCGGAACCGTCCAGCTCGTCCTTCGTGACACCCATGAGGTAGATCGCCTGCCCGTCCTCGCGCCAGCCCGACGGCGTGCGGCGGGCGACGTCGTCGAACACGCCCAGCACACCCACCACGGGGGTGGGATGGATGGCAACGCCGCCGGTCTGGTTGTAGAGCGAAACGTTGCCGCCGGTGACCGGGATGCCCAGTTCCCGGCAGCCGTCGGCCAGGCCGCGGACCGCCTCGGCAAACTGCCACATGACCTCGGGGTCCTCGGGGGAGCCGAAGTTCAGGCAGTCGGTGACGGCCAGGGGGATGGCTCCGGAGGTGGACACATTGCGGTAGGACTCGGCCAGGGCCAGCTTCGCGCCCTCGTACGGGTTGAGGTAGGCGTAGCGGCCGTTCGCGTCGGTGGAGATCGCCACACCCAGGCCGGTGGTTTCATCCACGCGGATGACGCCGGCGTCGTCGGGCATGGCCAGCGCGGTGTTGCCCTGCACATAGCGGTCAAACTGGTTGGTGACCCAGGACTTGTCGCACATGTTCGGGGACGCCATGAGCTCCAGGATGGACTTCTTGATGGCCTCGGTACCGAACGGGCGGGTGCCGGAGAACTCATCCGCCTGCAGCCGGTCCTGCCATTCGGGGCGGTGGAACGGACGGTGGTAGACCGGCCCTTCATGCGCCACGGTCTTCGGGTCCACGTCCACAATGGTCTCGCCGTCCCAATCGATGATCAGCCGGCCGCTGCCGGTGACCTCGCCCAGCCAGGAGTACTCCACGTTCCACTTGTCCATGATGGCTTCGAACGCCTCAACGTTCTCCGGCGTCACCACGGCCATCATGCGTTCCTGGGACTCGGACATCAGGATTTCGCCCGGGGTCAGGGTGGGATCGCGCAGCAGCACCTTGGTCAGTTCCACATGCATGCCGCCGTCGCCGTTGGAGGCGAGCTCCGACGTCGCGCAGGAAATGCCGGCCGCACCCAGATCCTGGATACCCTCCACCACGGAGGACTTGAACAGTTCCAGGCAGCACTCAATGAGGACCTTTTCGGCGAACGGATCGCCCACCTGGACGGCGGGGCGCTTGGACGGCTTGTCTGCATCGAAGGATTCGGAAGCCAGCACCGAGGCGCCGCCAATACCGTCGCCGCCGGTGCGTGCACCGAAGAGCACCACCTTGTTGCCGGTGCCGGAGGCGTTGGCCAGCCGGATGTCCTCGTGGCGCATGACGCCCACGGCCAGGGCGTTGACCAGCGGGTTGCCCTGGTAGACGGAGTCGAAGACCAGTTCCCCGCCGATGTTCGGCAGGCCCAGGGAGTTGCCGTAGCCGCCGATGCCGGAGACGATGCCGTGCACCAGCCGGGCGGTGTCCGGGTGGTCAATGGCGCCGAAGCGCAGCGGATCCATCACGGCGACGGGGCGGGCACCCATGGAGATAATGTCGCGGACAATGCCGCCGACGCCGGTCGCCGCGCCCTGGTAGGGCTCCACGAAGGAGGGGTGGTTATGGGATTCCACCTTGAAGGTCACGGCCCAGCCGTCGCCGATATCCACCACACCGGCGTTTTCGCCGATGCCCACCAGCAGGTGTTCCTTCATCTTCTCGGTGACCTTCTCGCCGAACTGGGAGAGGTGCACCTTGGAGGACTTGTAGGAGCAGTGCTCGGACCACATGACCGAGTACATGGCCAGTTCAGCGGCGGTGGGCCGGCGGCCCAGAATCTCCACCACGCGGTTAAACTCGTCTTCCTTCAGGCCCAGTTCGGCCCAGGGGAGGTCGGTCTCCGGAGTGGCGGCGGCGTGCTCAACCGTGTCGATGCGGAATTTCTTCGTCCCGGCGGTGGAGTCTGCGGACACTGTCATTATTTGCCTCCGGCAACGAGCGAAGTGAGTACTGATGTGAAGATGCCCAGGCCGTCGGTGCCGTAGCCCAGCCCAACCTCGCCGTAGGCGGAGGAATCCGGGCCGAAGCCTGCTTCCACCGCGTGTTCGGGGTGCGGCATGAGCCCGACGACGTTGCCCGCGGCGTTGGTGATGCCGGCAATGTTGCGGCGCGAGCCGTTGGGGTTGACGCCGTCGTAGCGGAACACCACGCGGCCTTCGCCCTCCAGCTCGTCCAGTGTCTTTTCGTCAGCGACGTACTGGCCGTCCTGGTTCTTCAGCGGAATCACCATGCCGGAGTCTTTGGCGTAGGAACCGGTCCAGGCCGTCGTGTTGTTTTCCACGCGCAGCAGCTGGTCCGCGCAGGAGAACTTCAGATGGTTGTTCTTGATCATGGAGCCGGGCAGCAGGTGCGCCTCGGTGAGGATCTGGAAGCCGTTGCAGATGCCCAGCACGGGCATGCCGCCCTTGGATGCATCCACGACCTTGTCCATCAGCGGGGCAAAGCGGGCAATGGCACCTGCGCGCAGGTAGTCGCCGTAGGAGAAACCGCCGGGAATGATGACGGCGTCCACGGACTGCAGGTTGGCTTCGTTGTGCCAGAGGCCGACGGCGGTGCCGCCGGCGAGTGTGACTGCACGGGCGGCGTCGCGGTCATCCAGGGTGCCGGGAAAGGTGATGATGCCGATCCGGACGGCCCGCAGCTGTTCGTTGTCCGGCACAACGGAGAAATCGCCAATCAGGGGAGTGCTCAAAATCAGGCCTCCGAGATTACTTCAACGCGGGTGACGTCCTCGATGACCGGGTTGGACAGCAGTGTGGCGGCTGCCGTGCGGGCCTGTTCGAGGACCTCTTCCGTGACGTCTCCGTCCACGGTCAGCTCAAAGCGCTTGCCCTGGCGGACACCGGTGAATCCGGTGAGGCCCAGCCGCGGAAGGGCGCCGGCGATGGCCTTGCCCTGCGGATCGAGGATTTCAGGTTTGGGCATAACGTCAACAACGATCCGGGGCATCCGGGCAACTCCTGTGAGAGAAATGGGTGGCCGCGGACCCTGCCGTCTCACGCTGATTCAGCGCTCCGCGAGCTTGCACTGTTCAGTCTAGCGGCGTTTTCCGCGGCCGTCCGAACATGTCACCGGGGCGCGAAAATGCAGCCCCCGGCTCCGCTCAATGGTCGAGCAGCCGCTGCACAAACTGCCGCGTGCGTTCCTGCCGCGGCGCAGCGAGCACCTCGGCGGGCGTGCCCTCCTCGACGACGACGCCACCGTCCATGAAGATGACGCGGTCCGCTACATCCCGGGCGAAGCGAAGCTCGTGCGTAACCAGCAGCATGGTCCAGCCCTCTGCCGCCAGTTCGCGGATGGCCTCCAGCACTTCCCCCACGAGTTCCGGGTCCAGGGCCGAGGTGGGCTCATCGAAGAGCAGCAGCCGCGGCTTGAGCGCGAGGGCGCGGACAATGCCCACCCGCTGCTGCTGGCCGCCGGAGAGCTCATACGGATAGGCATCGCTCTTATCGGCAAGTCCAACGCGCGCGAGCAGGGCAAGAGCGTCAGCAGTAGCGTCCTTTTTGGGCCTCCGCTGAACCCGGACCGGCCCCTCGATCACGTTCTCCAGCACTGTGCGGTGCGGAAACAGGTTGTAGTGCTGGAACACCATGGCGCTGTGCTCGCGCAGCCCCGAGACTGCCCAGCGCGGCGGTTTGGCCCCAAAGTCCACCGGGGTGCCGCCGGTAAAGTGCACGGTGCCGGAATCCGGCACCTCGAGGCCGTTGAGGCAGCGCAGGACAGTGGTCTTACCGGATCCGCTCGGCCCGATAAGCGCGACGACCTGGCCGCGGCGGATGTCCAGGTCGATTCCCTTGAGCACCTCCACGGCGCCGAAGCGCTTGTGCAGGCCGCGGACGGCCAGGACATCGGAGCCGGAGTTCTCCGGAGCCTCATTTAGCGACATGGCGGTCCAGCCTCCTTTCAAGGGCAGATTGTCCCGTGGACAGGACCAGGCAGATGATCCAGTAAATGAACGCGGCTTCGATGTAGACGGCCATGAACTCCTGGCTGAACGCTGCAATCTCCTGCGCCTGCCGGAACAACTCGGTAACGAGAATGAGGGAGGCGAGGGAGGTGTCCTTCACCAGGCTGATGAACGTGTTGGACAGCGGCGGCACCGAAACCCGGGCTGCCTGCGGCAGGATGACGCGGATGAGGGTCTGCGCGGAGGACATCCGGATGGTGTAGGCCGCTTCCCACTGACCGCGCGGGACGGAAAGGATCGCAGCCCTGATGACCTCGGCTGCGTAGCCGCCCACATTGAGGGAGAACGCGATGACGGCGCTGGGCCACGGGGGAACCAGCACCCCGATGGAGGGCAGGCCGTAGAAGATGACAAAGAGCTGCACCAGCAGCGGGGTTCCCCGCACGACCGACACATAGACACGGGCGATCGCGGAGAGGATCCGCACCTTCGACAGCCGCAGCAGTGCGATGCCGAGGGCGATGGCCAGTCCCAGGGCGAAGGAAACCAGCGCGAGCGGAATCGTGCCTTTGACCGCGCCTTCAACAAGCGGCAGGAAGGAGCGCAGGACGAGGTCCCACGTCGACTCATCCATGGACCCGCCTACTCCGTGACGTTCTCGCCGAAGTACTTCTCGGAGATCTCGGCGAGCGTTCCGTCAGCGCGCAGTTGGGCCAGTGCGTCATTGACGGCGTCGCGCAGCTCGGTGTTGCCCTTGGTAAAAGCAAAGGCCGAGAGCGCGGGATCGTCGGTTTCGGCCGCGATCTGAAGCGGGGCATCCGGCGTCTGCTGCATGTAGTCGAGGTAGGTCAGCTTGTCATTGACGGTGGCGTCCACGCGTCCCTGCTCAAGCAGGGATACGGCCTGCGCCCATCCCTCCACGGCCTCCACCTTGGCGCCGCTCTCCTGGGCAAGCGTGTACCAGTTGCTCGTCAGTGACTGGGCCGTCGTCTTGCCGTCGAGATCGGCGAAGGAACTGATTGATGTTTCGCCTTCGGGCACCACAATGACGCCGGGGCTCACGGTGTACGGCTCGGAGAAGTCGTACGCCTCCTCGCGGTCCGGGTTGATGGATACCTGGTTGGCAATCATGGCAAAGCGGTTGGCGTCGAGTCCGGCGAAAATGGCGTCCCACTGGGTCTCTTCGAACTTCACGTCGACGCCGAGCTTGTCGGCAACCGCTTCGGTGATTTCGACGTCGTAGCCGGTCAGGTCACCGGAGCCGTCAGCGTGGAAGCTGAACGGGCGGTAAGTGCCTTCCGTGCCGACCACGATGGTGCCCTCGTCCTGAATGGCCGCGAGTCCCGTCTGGGCGGTGTCGTCCGCTCCGCCGGAGCCGCAGGCGGCCAGAGTCAGGGTGCCGGTGGCCAGGGCAAGCGCCGCGAGGGTCTTATGGATGCGCATGTTTCTCCTAGAGTTTGCCTGCCACGATACGCACCTTCGCGGATCTGTACACGGTGTTTGTTACGCCGTGTGTAGACCGGCGGGTGACAGGCTTACGCGGGAACGCTGATCTGGAAGCCGCAGCGGCACCGCAGCAGCGTGGTGTCCAGCTGGACTTCAGGAACAGCAGCGCCGTCCGGGTCAGTAAAGAGGGGTTCAAAGATGGACACCGTTGCCGTGTCCCGGGGCTGCATGGGCTCGCCGCAGTGCAGATACTCGGCGTCCTCCGGGCTGCCCGCGTTGAGGCTGCGCGCCCGGACAGCGGAATGCCGGACCGGGTGGCCGTAAAAGCGGTTGCATTCGGAGCAGGTATAGCTGATTTCGAGGAACTCCGCGGCGTCTTTGCCAACGGCCGGTTCCACGGATTCGATGATCAGGTATTCATCCGTCCCGCAGTGGGTGCACCACGGGACGTAGGGTTCCGGTGCAGGATCTGCTGCACCTTCGGGTCTCGCTTGCGTTGACATTTCGTGCCTCCAATTGAGGTCCGGACGAAAGGGCTCCATCACCCGTCGTCCCGAACGCATACTAAGTATGCTTATGTAGTTTACGCAGGGCGCAGGCGTGCAACAAGTCCGCCTGGGTGCCGCGAGGGCTTCAGCTGTGACCGGTTTTACTGCCGCTAGAGTGGGTCCGTGAAAGCCCTTACTGCCAAGCCGGCCATCGTGCGCCGCTATATGAACTGTTGGCCCCCGTTCGCCTTTTCCGGTATCCACATCACTGATCTGGGCGGGGATTTTATGTCCGCTGAGGTGAGGCTGCGGCTGCACTGGTGGAACCGCAATGTGGCCGGCGTGCATTTTGGCGGTTCGCTCTTCGCCATGACGGATCCGTTTTGGATGATGCTCCTGCTGCGCCAGCTGGGCGGGGACCACGTGGTGTGGGACCGGGCAGCTGAAATCGACTTCATCAAGCCCGGCCGCGGCGATGTCACGGCCCGTTTTGTCCTGGAGCCGGCCGATGTGGAGCGCCTCAGGAAGCTGGCTGCCGGCGGCGGGAAAGTGCTGGAGTGGTTCTCCGTGGACGTGGTGGACGCCGACGGCGAGGTGGTGGCGCGGGTGAAAAAGCAGGTTTATGTCCGGCGCAAGCGGGAAAAGTCTCCGCTGCCGATTTCCTGATCCCGGGCTGCTGATTCCCTAGAGGGTTGCCTCTGCCGGGCCCAGAAGCGCGGTGAGGTTTTCCCACCGGCCGATCTCGCAGCCGTCTCGCAGTGAGAAGGTCCGGTCCACCGATTCCCCGTTCACGGTTCCGGTGACCTTGGCCCGCTGCATCCCGATGATGTTCTGGGTGCACATCAGGTTAGGATCCGGTGCTGCAAAGAGTGAGGCGCCGGAGCCGGCCAGCACGGCGCAGGCGGCAGCAGGATCCGGAGCATCGGAGGTTCCCGCGGGGTCTGCACCGTTGCACTGCAGCGTCCAGGTCCCGCTCGGCGTGTCTCCGTCGGCAAGGAATTCAACGGTCAGTGAGGTGCCGGCCGCAGCGGGGGATCCGCTGGGGGTCACCGACGGCACGGACGCTGAGGGTGACGGGGACGGCGCCGTCGAACCGCCTGTTGGCGCGCCGGCGGAGTCTCCGCACGCGGACAGGGCAAGGGCGGCAAGTGTCAGGACCAGCAGTCCTCGAAGCGGGCGGAACATGGTGAGACCTCCGGGTAGGGTGGCCCCAGCTTAGCGAGCTTCAGCGGCCGGTTTCGTGAGCATCGGCTGCTGCCCGTGCCTGGGCCAGGAAGTAGGGGCCCTGGCCCGGGTAATATTCCTCGAATTCCGGAACGGTTCCGCCGGTGCGGACCGCCGTGAGCCGGTCCAGATAGTATTCCCAGCCGGGTCCCACGCTTTCCGCTGCCAGCGGGTCGTCCAGGTGATGAATAAACTCCAGCCCGGCGCCGCCCGGGGCGTCCCGAAGCCGGATCTCCAGGTCCCAGCTGCCGTACTCATCCTCAACCAGCACCCGAAGCAGCTCCGGGGCCGAACATTCGGAAATCCGAAATCGGCTCCACGGCAGCCCTTCCTCGTACAGCATCTGCACATCCACGCTGTCGCCCCGGCGCGGGGAACCTTCCCAGCGGCCAAACCACGGGGCTGCGAGGGAGGAGTCCGTGAAGCTGGACCACACGGAGGAGGGAGATTCGGTAAACGTGCGGGTAAGGGTCAGGTGGTAAGACTCCGGTCCGGTGCGGTGGACCCTGCCGGTGGGTTGTGGCTGCATGGCCGCTCCTGTTGGGGTTCCAGCAGGCCGAGGATGCGGGCCCGCAGCTGCTGCGACTCTTCGCTGAACTGCCGCTGGGCAGAAGCATACTCACTGCGGCCTGCCGGGGTCTCCACCGGGATCGGAGAATAGCCCCAATCCTGCAGATCGTAGGGGGAGGCCCGCATGTCCATGGTCCGGATGCGCCAGGAGAGTTCAAAGCAGTCCATTACCAGTTCGCTGGGCAGCAGCGGGACGAGCTTGTAGGCCCACTTGTACAGATCCATGTTGGCGTGCAGGCACCCGGGCTGTTCCAGCTCGGGCTGGTTCTCCCGGGTGGGAACCAGCTCATTCAGGGGTGCGGCCTGCGGTGCGTAAAAGCGGAACGCGTCAAAGTGGGTGCAGCGGATCTTGCTGCGCTCCACCAAATCATCGGTTCCTTCGGCCCCCAGGCGCAGCTGGAGGTATTCATGCCGGATGCCGTTCGTCTCCGACCTATAGGCCATGGCCCATTCATGCATGCCGAAGCAGCCCAGGGTTGGCTTCCGGGCTGCGGTGCGGGAAAGCAACATGCGGGTGAACGCTGCTGCGTCACCGCGCGCGGCCGCAAAGGCCGGCAGATCAACGGTGACAGCCGTCGTCGTACTGCTGAGGCCTTCCGCTGCCAGTTCCGCCTCGCTGAGGGGGCGGTAGAACTTCCAGCCTGCGCGCTCGCCGGCCGCGGGACCGGTCAGTACGACGCCGGCCCCCGGGTGCCAGCGCAGCAGCTGCCCGGGCTTCTGGGAATAGTAGGTAAAGAGGAAATCCTCCACCGGATGCTTCCGCCCGGCCGACCTGCGGGTGAGGAAACCCTGAACGAACGGCTGGACGCGTTCAACGTGCTGCCGGCTCAGCGGCAGCCACTGTTCCTCGGTCAGGACGGCGGTAAAGGCGGAAGAAGTCACTGCACCATTATCCTGCCTCATGCTCCGGCACTGCCTGGGCTGCGCTGATCAGGCGGCGCATTGCCTCATTGAGCTCCCGAACCTGTTCCCGGCTCAGATCCAGCTTGCCCATCATGATGCCCGGAACTTCAGTGGCATCCCGGCGCAGCGCCCGTCCGGCCTCGGTCAGATCCACCGCCAGGGAACGGTCATCCTGCGGAGAGCGGTTGCGGGAAACGAATCCGGCAGACTCGAGGCGCTTGAGCATGGGGGAGAGGGTGGCCGGTTCCATGGCCAGCGCCCCGCCCAGGCTGCGCACGGTGCGCGGGCTCTGTTCCCACAGGGCAAGCATGACGAGGTACTGCGGGTGGGTGAGGCCCAGCTTTTCCAGGACCGGCTTGTAGGCGCCCACCACGCTGCGGGATGCCACCGACAGGGCAAAGCAGAGCTGATGCTCCAGCAGGAGGTCGTCGTCTGCCTGTTTCATGATCCAGCCCTCTTCCCAAACCGTTAGTGCACTAATGATTAGCGTACTATGGGCATCAGGCTACGACGTTGCGGAAAGGTTCTGGAGATGGCTGACAAGGAAAGCTTCACCTCGAAATTCATGCGGGCCACCGGCAAGGTGCGGCTGATTTTCGGTCCTGCCCAAACCAGTGCCCTGGACCATCCCATGACTGATGAGAATCAGCAGCTGCTCAAGCAGCAGCAGGCGCAGGAGAAGGCGCAGTGGGAAACCGTCACGCGGGCGGACGGCAGCAGCTACATCGTGACGCGCAAGCCGGAGTAGCAGCCCCTCCGCGTAGCCGGCATAAAAGTTTGCGTATTCCGCCCGCAGCGCGGCGGGCAACGCGTACGGTTGATTAATCCGGAATCCAGGAGCCCTGAGCCTGGACGGACTTCCGGCCTCAACCGCACAAGGAATCTTCCATGAGCGATGAAATCCCCGCCCGTCCCGCGCCCGTATCTCACGGCCCCGGACCCCTGGGCAAGCTCGGCCGCCTGGTAGCCGCGTTCTACGGAGACGCCGCACGTGACGGCGCCACGGAGCCGGTTCGGCATCTGCATGACGAATTGGAAAACGAGATCGACGACCAGATTCGGTCCATCCGCGTGGAGACCGACGGCGGCGGCCGGCATTACGGCGTCCGGATCGTTCCTCCGGCGGAGCCGTATCCGCAAGGATATCTGCTCTCGTATCCGTCCTACGGCAAGCGCCCGCCAATGCTGCCGGAGCCCTGACCCGGGCACCTGAACCCGGTTGCCCGGACCTCTTCGGGCGTCCGGGCAGAGGCGAAGACCTTGACCTAGCGCCCGGTTCCGCCGTAGACCGTGGCTGCGTCGTCGCCGTCGAGCCCGAACGCTCCGTGGACCGCCCGCACGGCCGTGTCCAGCAGCTTGGCGCTGGTGACCACGGAGATGCGGATCTCCGAGGTGGAAATCATGTCGATGTTCACTCCGGCGTGGTGCAGTGCCTCGAAGAACCGGTGTGAGACTCCGGGATTGGAGCGCATGCCGGCGCCGATCAGTGAAAGCTTGCCGATCTGCTCGTTGTACTGGATCGCGTCGAAACCGACCTCGTCCTTGGCCGCGTTCAGCGCGTCAATGGCTTCCTTGCCGTCGATGATCGGCAGCGTGAAGGAGATGTCCGTCCGTCCCGAACCCTTGGTGGAGATGTTCTGGACAATCATGTCGATGTTGGTGTTCGCGCCGGCCACAATCCCGAAGATTTCCGCGGCCTTGCCGGGGATGTCGGGAACGCCCACCACGGTGACCTTGGCTTCGGAGCGGTCATGGGCGACGCCGGAGATGATGGGCTGTTCCAAGGGTTCTCCCTCTTGAATCTTGATCTTGTCATCGGGGCTGGGCAGGACCCAGGTTCCCTCGTGCGAGCTGAAGGATGAGCGGACGTGCAGGGGCACACCGAAGCGCCGGGCATATTCCACGCAGCGAAGGTGCAGGATCTTGGCGCCGGAGGCGGCCATTTCCAGCATTTCCTCGCTGGAGATCTTGTCGATCTTCTGAGCGGAGGACACAACGCGGGGATCGGCGGTGTAGATGCCGTCAACGTCGGTGTAGATCTCGCAGACGTCCGCGCCGAGTGCTGCGGCCAGCGCGACGGCGGTGGTGTCCGAACCGCCGCGGCCCAGAGTGGTGATGTCATGGCTGTCCCGGCTCATGCCCTGGAACCCGGCGACGATCGCGACGTCGCCCTTTTCAATGGCTGTCTTGATCCGGTGCGGCGAGACGTCAATGATGCGTGCCTTGCCGTGAATGGCATCAGTGATCATTCCGGCCTGGCTGCCCGTGAAGGACTGGGCGGAGCCCCCTCGTTCATTGATCGCCATGGCCAGCAGGGCCATGGAAATGCGTTCGCCGGCGCTGAGGAGCATGTCCATCTCGCGGGCGTTTCCGTCGGTGGTGATCTGGCCCGCCAGATCCAGCAGCTCATCCGTGCTGTCACCCATGGCGGAGACCACCACCACCACCTCGTTGCCGGCGGTGTGTGTATCCATCACGCGTTTGGCGACGCGCTTGATGCCTTCGGCGTCGGACACGGAGGAACCGCCGAATTTCTGAACAATCAGGCTCATGCGTACACGCTCTCTGAATCACTTCCGGTTTGGTGCCCGGCGACGTCCTTGGCGCGGTGCAGTCGATGTCAGCCCCGGCAGTCCCGGGAAGCCGGGGCCGCAGAAGCTGCGGCCAACCATCAAAAGTCTATCGTTGCGCCCCGAACGCGCCGAAATAGAAGGGACACATGCACTTAATGTCACGTTCCGCGGCGGAGGCCAGGAGCTAGGACATGCTCCGTCGGCCTTCAAATGCCCGGCCCAGCGTGATCTCGTCGGCGTATTCCAGATCTCCGCCCACCGGCAGCCCCGATGCCAGCCGGGTCACGTTGATGCCCAGGGTCTTGAGCATCCGGGAGAGATAGGTGGCCGTGGCTTCGCCCTCAAGATTGGGGTCCGTGGCGATGATGATTTCCGAAATTTGTTCATCTGAGAGCCGGCTGAGCAGTTCCCGGATGCGCAGCTGATCCGGTCCGATCCCCGCAATCGGATTAATGGCGCCGCCGAGGACGTGGTACCGGCCGCGGAAGGACCGTGTGCGTTCCACCGCAATGACGTCCTTGGATTCTTCCACCACGCAGATCATGGTGGGATCCCGGCGCGTGTCACGGCAGATGGCGCACGTTTCCTGCTCGGTGACGTTGCCGCAGATCGTGCAGAACTTCACCTTGTCCTTCACCGTGATGATGGAGGACGCCAGCTTCCGCATGTCCTCCGGATCAGCTTCCAGAATGTGGAAGGCAATGCGCTGGGCTGACTTGGGGCCAATCCCCGGAAGCCGGCCCAGCTCATCAATCAGTTCCTGAACTGCGCCTTCGTACACGTGACCTTCTCTGCTGGATGGATGTGCGCCGCCGCTCAGGCGGCACCGGTGCTGCGGGTTGTCTCTGCGGGCCAGCCGCGGAATCGGGCGGCGGGCCAGCAAAAACGGGAGGGCTAGCGGCCGTCCACGCTGCGTTCTTCGATCAATCGGCCACCCAGAATCCGCTCGATGGCTTTCCTGCCCACCAGCCCGGAATCTTCCAGCCGGATGTCATCCGCGCTGGGGATGTCCTCCACCAAGTTTACGTTGCTGCGTCCGGCGGAGGGGTTGGGCGAGCCGCCGCGTGCGGCGGCTTCGTTGAGCAGTTTTTGATAGCGGCTCAGCGGCCGGCCGTCATTGTTGCCGGGGCCCGGGCCGGACGCGTGCGGCGCTGCCGGCTGCGCCTGCGGGCGGGCCGGTGCTGCAACGGACGACGACGACGATGACGACGACGCCGCCGCGGCTCCCGGACCGGCCGACGCCTGAGCAATCGACGCCGAAGCAGTCGAGGACGGCTTGCCCCCGGACGCAGGAGCAGCCTGGCGCCCTGCGTTTCCGGTGTTGCCAGCGTTGTCGGCGTTGCCGGTGCTGTTGCCGCGTGCGCTGTCGGCAGCCCTGGCCGGCGAAGAACCGGTTCCGGCCCAGTTGGTCGCTGCCCATTCGCTGTCCGACAGGTTGCCCGCCGAATACACGTCCGCCGGCGGCTCGGCCTGTTCCCAGGCGTTGCTTTCGGGTCCTCCGGCGTAGGGGTCCTCGGGCGGTTCCTGCTGCCAGTCTTCGGGCAGCGGTCCGGGCGCGGCAACAGGCTTGTTTCTGGCACTGCTTGCCGCGGACTGAGACGGCGACTGACCCGCCGACTGAGCCGCGGACTGCGGCGGCGACTGACGCGGCGATGACGACGGCTGATCCGCCGCGGAAGGACCGCCCTGCTGGGGTTGCCGGGATCGCTGCGGCTGCTGAGCATCGGCGCCCTGCTGGGGTTGGGTGCGTCGCCGATTCAGCGCGGCAGCGGCCGCGGGTCCGGACACAACGGCTGAGGAACCGTGGGCGGGTCCTGCCTGTGACGGCGCAGATCCAGCGGCTGCTTTTGGCGGCGCCGGAGCTTCAGCGGCTGCTTCAGGTGCCGCAGAAACCGGCGCAGAAGGAACCGGCGAAGAAGAAACAGGTGATGCGGGAGCCGTTTCCTGCCGGACGGCGTGTTGTTGCTGGGACGGAGCCTGGACCTTCGCGGAAGCCGGCGCCGGGGTTAACCGGCTACCTGCTTTTGGGCCCGACTCACCCGCCGAACTGTCATGCACCACGTTGACCTGGCAATCCACGCCAAGGACCTGGTTGACTGCCTTGCGGAGGTTCTCCAGGTGGTCGGGGCGGTTGAAGTTGGTGGCGGCGCCCTGGTTGCTGAAGGCCAGTTCCAGGATTCGTCCGTTGAAGGACTTGGGGCTGGCGTTCTTGCTGACGTTGAGCCAGGTGGCACGGCGGATTCCCGTGAGGGCATCCATGATCTCAGGCCAGGCCCGGCGGATCATCTCAATCTGCCCGCCGGCATCGCCTGATTCAGCAGCAGCAGGCTGGCCGGCAGGAGCCGGCGCGGATGTGGAGGCCGGTGCCGCAGAATTCCCCGGCGCAGAATTACCCGGCACGGACTGCCGGGCCGGCGAAGCAGCGGGTGAGGGAGCCGCCGTCTGGTGACCACGGTCGGGAGCAGCTGCAGAGGAACCAGCATGTGCCCCAACCCGGTCCGCGGCAGGTGCGGACTGCCCCGTTCCAGCGGTTCCGTGTGCAGCTGCCTGCGGCTCGGGGGCTGTTGCCCAGGTTCCGCCCCAATCCAGGGGCGAACTCTCCGACGGCGCAGCGGCGGCTGCCGGTGCTGCTTCCGGCCCGGACACATGTGGCTGCGTACCGATGGCCGAACCGTTCGACGGCGAAACCGTCGGCGCGGCCGGTGCGTCCGCTACAACCGCGGGCTCGTCCGCCGTCGTCGGTGCAGCCGGAATGGATTCCACCGGGGATGCTGCTGCGGCGGCACGTCCAACGGCCTCGGTGCTGTCACCGGCGTAGCTGAGCCGGCGTTCAATCCGGTCCACCCGGGCAGCTGTGCCGCGCTCGGTCTGGTCGGCGGCGGGCAGCAGGATGCGGGCGCAGAGCAGTTCCAGATGCAGGCGCGGCGAAGTGGCGCCCGTCATCTCGGTCAGTGCGGTGTTGGTGATGTCTGCCGCGCGGGACAGTTCGGCACCGCCAAGCTGGGTGGCCTGCGTGCTCATCCGGCTGATCTGGTCTTCCGGCATGCCGCGCAGCACTGCGGCGGCGCTCTCCGGCATGGCATGGACGATGATCAGGTCCCGGAAGCGCTCCAGCAGGTCCTCGACAAACCGTCGCGGGTCCTGTCCGGTCTGGATGACGCGGTCCACCGCACGGAAGACGGTGGCGGCGTCGCCGGCGGCAAAGGCGTCGACGACGTCGTCGAGCAGTGAGATGGGGGTGTAGCCCAGGAGGTTGACGGCCAGTTCATAGTCCAGTCCGGACTCTCCGGCGCCGGCCATCAGCTGGTCCAGCACGGACAACGAGTCACGGACGGATCCGCCGCCGGCGCGGATCACCAGGGAGAGGACGCCCGGGGCCACCGGCACGTTCTCCTGCTGGCAGAGCTTGTCCAGGTATGCCAGCAGCGGTTCGGGCGGAACCAGGCGGAACGGATAGTGGTGGGTGCGGGACCGGATGGTGCCAATGACCTTGTCCGGTTCCGTGGTGGCGAAGATGAACTTGATGTGCTCCGGCGGCTCTTCGACGATCTTCAGCAGCGCATTGAAGCCGGCAGACGTGACCATATGGGCCTCGTCAATGATGAAGATCTTGTAGCGGTCCCGGACCGGGGCAAAGGTGGCGCGTTCGCGCAGGTCGCGGGCGTCGTCGACACCGCCGTGGCTGGCCGCGTCAATCTCGATGACGTCCAGGCTGCCGGATCCGTTGCGGGCCAGTTCAACGCAGCTGTCGCACTTGCCGCAGGGGACCGGCGTCGGGCCTTCGGCGCAGTTCAGGCAGCGCGCGAGGATGCGGGCGGAAGTTGTTTTGCCGCAGCCGCGGGGGCCGGAGAAGAGATAGGCGTGATTAACGCGGTTCTTGGAGAGCGCCGCCATCAGCGGCTCCGTGACGTGCTCCTGCCCGATCACATCCGCAAAGCTCTCGGGACGGTAGCGGCGGTAAAGAGCTGTACTCACAGATAGAACCCTATCGGTTGGCACTGACGGTTTGCATCCCGGCATTTGGGGCGGGGAAAACCTGTTGGTCCTGAAAAAAATTAAAGACCCCTCATGCACCTGCCAGAGCCCGCTTACCCTTGCTACCTTCCGGTCCTGGGGGAGTTCACAGGATGACACCACATGAGGGGCCGCGAACCAGTCTACCCGATTTTTGGAGTGCTTTTGCGGCACCCGGTTTCAGGGCGCTGCGCAGCGGGTCGGCGCTCGGTCCGATGCTTCTTGGCGTGCCTATACGCATCCTCTATATGCAGCCCTTATAGGGGATGCACTGCAGCAGTCCTGGCGTAGCGGTACATGTCACGCCAATGCCCTCCCACCTTCTGCCAGGAGGGCAGCAAAGCCTCCCTTGTATAGCCGGCTGCCTCGGCGGTGCGCCAGGAGCCCTCATTCCACGGCTCTATATACAGTTCAACCCGCGGCAGCTGCACCCCTGTCAGTGCCCACTCGGTCAGCAGCTCCAGTGCTGCACGGGCGTACCCCTGCTTGCGGTGGGCGGGACCAATCCAATACCCGATGGTGTTCGGGTTGCCGGTGCGGCGGGACGACTGGCCCGGCCACAGCCCAATCTGCCCCACGGCTTCACCGGTGACGGCATCTGCAATGGCAAAAGACCAGCCCGCTCCGCTGCTCAGACGGTGATGCTGGCGCTCGATGAAGGCCAGAGCCTCGGCCTCCCCGGCAGGAGCCTGCATGCCGCCGTCCGATTCCGGCGCAGCGGGAACCGAGGTGATCAGGGGAATCAGCGGATCCATGGACGCGGACTGAATGAGGACGACGTCGTCAGCCGTGAAGGCGCGGAGCGTCACCTGGGGAATCGGCGCCCCGGTGGTTGTCGGTGCCCCGGCAGAGACAGGGGAGGGCTCTGTAAGTGCGGGGCCTGTCCGAGTGAGGCCTGTTCGCCTGGGGCCTGTAAGGACAGGGAGCTTCAGGGGGAGGGGACGAACCTGTCTGCCGGCCGGGGGCATGGTGCTCCTCTTCCTTGTAGTACGTCGTCCTGATCGGGGATCCTGCTGTTTGCTGCATTGTCTCTACCTTCTTATCCCCTCGGGTGCCGAAGCGGCCACCAAGGCCGTTGTTGCGGGTTCCCTCTGGTGGGAGGCAGGGCCGAATGCAGGGCGCCCTTTCCGGTGTTGCAACGCGGATTTATTTGCTGCCTGAAGGCGGGCTTACCGCCCGCCGGAAGCCGATTTGCGCGGGTCCCCAACCCCGTGTAGAGTCTTCTAAGTCGCCGCGGCCGGGAGTTGCAAAACATCCTGAGCATGGCGGCCAAACCCCACCAAAAACATTCTGGTGATCCTGCCTGTGCCGAGTGCACGGACACGGAAAGCCGGGGCTTTTGCGCGGGTTCGTCCGGCCGGATGAAACGGTAACCGGGAATTATCCCGAATTGCCAAACACGGTCCGGATGAAATAGAATAAAGAAACACTGCAGCGAAGAGAAAAGAAAAAC